>NZ_LQPZ01000057.1 GCF_002102395.1 Mycolicibacillus trivialis | reverse complement strand
CAAAGCCTGGGCACACCGCCAAACCACCCCCGACACCCGGGCCGCTTGACAACTTACGACCCTGGGATGTCTAGCCGGTGCCCCGGTTATGCCCACCGGCGCCGTGTCGCCGGCCGATGCCAAGATGGAGCCCATGCCGACCCAACCCCCGCCCGGCGGCGAACCGCTGCTGGTCGGTCTCGACGAGCAGCAGCGCGAGGCGGTGCTCGCCCCACGCGGGCCGGTCTGCGTACTGGCCGGGGCGGGCACCGGCAAGACCCGCACCATCACCCACCGGATCGCCCACCTGGTCGCGGGCGGGCACGTGGCGGCCGGGCAGGTGCTGGCGGTGACGTTCACCTCCCGCGCCGCCGGCGAGATGCGCGGGCGGTTGCGTGCGCTGGACGCCGCCGCCGGCCTCGGCGCCCCGGTCGGCGCCGTGCAGGCACTGACCTTTCACGCCGCCGCCCGCCGCCAGTTGCGGTACTTCTGGCCGCGGGTGGTCGGCGACACCGGTTGGCAGCTGCTGGACCGCAAGTTCAGCGTCGTGGCGCAGGCCGCCAACCGGGCCGGGCTGCACCCCAGCACCGACGACGTGCGCGACCTGGCCGGGGAGATCGAATGGGCCAAGGCCTCCCTGATCAGCCCCGAGCAGTACCCGGGCGCGGTCGGCGAAGCCCGCCGCGACACCCCGATGGAGCCCGCCCGGGTGGCCGCGGTCTACACCGGCTACGAGGCGCTGAAGGCCCGCGGTGAGATGGTGCTGCTCGACTTCGACGACCTGCTGCTGCACACCGCCGCGGCGATCGAGAACGACGTTGCGGTCGCCCAGGAGTTCCGGGACCGCTACCGCTGCTTCGTCGTCGACGAGTACCAGGACGTCACCCCGCTGCAGCAGCGGGTGCTGTCGGCGTGGCTGGGGGAGCGCGACGACCTCACCGTCGTCGGCGACGCCAACCAGACCATCTACTCGTTCACCGGCGCCTCCCCGCGTTACCTGCTGGACTTCTCCCGCCGCTTCCCCGACGCCGCCGTGGTCCGCCTCGAGCGGGATTACCGGTCCACCCCGCAGGTGGTGTCGCTGGCCAACCGGGTGATCGCCGCCGCCCGCGGCCGCGTCGCCGGCAGCCGGCTGCAGCTGGTCGGCCAGCGCGACCCCGGACCCGAGCCCAGCTTCCACCAGCACCCCGACGAGGTCGCCGAGGCCACCGCCGTCGCCGCCGCCATCGGCCGGCTCATCGACACCGGCACCCCGGCCGCCGAGATCGCGGTGCTCTACCGCATCAACGCCCAATCGGAGGCCTACGAGGAGGCGCTGACCGAGGCCGGCATCACCTACCAGGTGCGCGGCGGGGAAGGGTTCTTCACCCGCCAGGAGGTGCGGCAGGCACTGGTGGCGCTGCAGCGGGTCGCCGAACGCGGCGCCGACGCCGCCGACGCCGGCGGGCTGCCGCAGCTGGTGCGCGCGGTGCTGGAACCGCTCGGGCTGACCGCCGCCGCGCCGGCCGGGGCCCGGGCCCGGGAACGGTGGGAGGCGCTGGCCGCGCTGGCTGAACTGGTCGACGAGGAGGTGGCGACCCGCCCGGAGTTGGACCTGGCCGGGCTGCTCAGTGAGCTGAGGATGCGCGCCGATTCCCGCCACCCACCGGTGGTGCAGGGGGTGACCTTGGCCTCGTTGCACGCCGCCAAGGGTCTGGAGTGGGACGCGGTGTTCCTGGTCGGCCTGGCCGACGGGGTGGTGCCGATCTCCCATGCGCTGGCCCACGGCCCGGACAGCGAAGCGGTCGAGGAGGAGCGGCGGCTGCTCTACGTCGGGGTCACCCGCGCCCGGGTGCACCTGGCGCTGAGCTGGGCGCTGGCCCGCAGCCCGGGCGGTCGGGCCGGCCGCCGGCCGTCCCGGTTCCTCACCGGCATCGCGCCGCAGGCCACCGGCGAGTCGGCACCGGCCCGCGGCCGCCGCTCCCGCGGCAAGGTCACCACCTGCCGGGTCTGCAACGCGGCGCTGACCACCCCGACCGCGGTGATGCTGCGGCGCTGCGAGACCTGCGCCGTCGACATCGACGAGGGCCTGCTCGCCGAGCTCAAGGAGTGGCGGCTGCGCACCGCCCAGGAACAGAAGGTGCCCGCCTACGTGGTGTTCACCGACAACACCCTGATCGCGATCGCCGAGGCGCTGCCCACCGACGACGCCGCGCTGGTCGCGATCCCGGGCATCGGGGCCCGCAAGCTCGAGCAGTACGGCCCCGACGTGCTGGAGTTGGTCCGCGACCGCGGGTAAGGCGGCGCCGGCGTCAGCCGCCGATCCGCTCGCGCAGGATCGGCTGACCCGGACCCTCGAGCTCCTCGACGACGCCTCGACGCCCGGCGATACACAGCAGCACAGCTTCGCCGGGGCCCCACACTTCCGGTCCCCGGCCGGCAGTCCAGTCTAAATCGGTTGCGGTCAAACGTAATCCACGGATCCGCCACCCCGCACCGAGCGGCGGCGCGATGCGGGCGAAGTTCAGCGCGGGAACCAGCCGCTCGGCCGGGATATCGCGGAGGATGCCCAACGGGCGGCGGATGTCCTGCTGGTGGATCATGCCGTCGGTGAGAGCGATCCGGCCGCCGAAGGCGGTGGTGAACCCGCGCGGGCGGATACTGCGGTCGAGCAGGTCGAGCAGTTGCTGCCGACCGTGCCCGGCGTAGTCGTCCAGCCCGATCGTGTTGGCACGGCGGAGCCGTAGCCCGCCCCGGATGTACCGGCCCGCGAATCCGGCCGGGCTCAGCTCCTCGTAACTCAGCATGTGGGCGACGACGTCACGGACGGTCCAGCCGGCACACAGCGACGGTGTCTGCCACTGCTGCGGGGTCAGCGACCGCAGTAGCACCGCAAGCTCAGCCCGTTCGGCAGCGGCCAGCCCGGTGACATCAAACATAATGTGCTCCGATCAACCGTCCGGCCAAGAAACAGTGCTGCTCCCGCAGTCGACGGTAACCGGTCGCCCGGCCCGGAAAACCAGTTGTGCGCCCAGTTCGCGACCGGATACCCTCTCAAACCATGACCACCCGAAGCACGGTCGCGGTAGCCGCCGCACCCGCCGCAGCGCATGCCGCTGCCGGCGTGTCCGTGCATCGTGGTTTCGGTTAACTCGTCAACCGACCGACCCGATGGCCACGGACCCGCTGAGGACCCGTGGCCATTTTTGTTTTCCGAGCTAGGAGCATTCCGATGACGAATCGGCTGGCGCTGCCGTGCCACTCCGGTGACCCCGACCTGTGGTTCGCCGAGGATCCGGCCGACCTGGAACGCGCCAAGGAACTCTGCACCGCCTGCCCGCTGCGCCGCGCCTGCCTGGCCGCGGCGCTGGAGCGCGGTGAGCCGTGGGGCGTCTGGGGCGGGGAGATCCTGCTGCGCGGCCGGATCGTGGCGCGCAAACGGCCGCGGGGCCGGCCCCGCAAGGAGCCGGTCGCGGCGTGAACGGCTAGGCCGACGGACCGACCTTCTCGACACCTTTTTCGAGGTCCGGATCGGCGAAGCCGGGGACCAGTTCTTCGGAGAGCCGCTTGGTCGGGACGTGCGCGTCGAGCTGACACATGATCGCCGTCGTCGACCCCAGCACCCGCATCGGCATCGCCAGCCTCGGCGGCAGGTCGAGCTGACGCGCCATCTTGAGCTGCTCGACGGGGCGCTCCAACTGCTTGCCGGCCATCCGCATCAGCCACTTGCGGGTGTAGTGGAAGACCTCGACCTCGACTGGTTCGACGTACTGGCGCAGCATCTCGTCGATCTCGCGCACCGAGACCTCCTGGCCCTTCTGGATGAAGCCGCCCCGGCGCATCACGGCGATGACGTTGTCGTAGTCGTCGTCGCGGGCGTAGCGCACGGCCGCACCCAGCTCCGGCGGGAACCCGCCGGGCATCGGGGCCACCGCGCCGAAGTCGATCACGCCCATCCGGCCGTCGGGCAGCAGCATGAAGTTGCCCGGGTGGGCGTCGCCGTGGATCAGCTCCAGCCGGCGCGCCGCGTCCCAGGTGAACTCGGCCAGCCGGGTACCCATCAGGTCACGCTGTTCGACGGTGCCGGTGCGGATGATCTCGGCCATGCCGATGCCGTCGATCCACTCCTGGATGACGACCTTGGGTGCGGAGGCCACCACGTTCGGGATGAGGAAGTGCGGGTGGCCGGCATAGGCCTTGGCGAAGATCCGCTGGTTGTCGGCTTCGAGCCGGTAGTCCAGCTCCATCTCGGTGCGTTCGATGAGCTCGTCGACCACACCCTGGACGTCGACGCCGGGGGCCAGCTGCTTGAACACGCCGGTCAACCGCCGGATGGTCTTCAGGTCGGCGCGCAACGCCTCATCCGCGCCGGGGTACTGGATCTTGACCGCCACCGGGCGGCCGTCGCTCCACACCGCCTTGTGCACCTGCCCGATGCTGGCTGAGGCGATGGGGGTGTCGTCGAACGAGCTGAACCGCTCGCGCCATTTGGTGCCGAGCTGGGCGTCGAGCACCCGATGCACCTTGTCGGCGGCCAGCGGTGGGGCGTCCTTCTGCAGTTTGGTCAGCGCCTCGCGGTAGGGCTCGCCGAACTGTTCGGGGATCGCGGCCTCCATCACCGACAGTGCCTGCCCGACCTTCATGGCGCCGCCCTTGAGCTCACCGAGCACGGTGAACAGCTGGTCGGCCGCCTTCTCCATCAGCTCGGCGGTGACCTCGTCCTTGGACTTCCCGGCCATCCGCTTACCCAGCCCGAGGGCCGCCCGACCCGCCATCCCCATCGGCAGACTGGCCAGCTTGGCGTTGCGCGCGGCGCGGCCGCGTTTGATCTCCGTCACGCCCCCATCATCCCCTATCGGCGGACCGGGCGTGCGCGGATGGTCGCGCACCGATCAACAATGGCAGCGCGGGTGGCGCGGCCAGCACCGCGCACTCACCGACGCGGTGCCCACGTCGAACTCCAGCGTGGCGTTGAGGGTGGCGGGCGGTTCCGCCGCCGACGCGGTGCCGCGCACCGCCGCGATCACCCGATCCACCTGGTGCAGCGCGAGCGCGGCGGTGGCCAACACCGTGGCCCGGTCGGCGTTGCCGACGGTGCCGCGCAGCTGCGCCGCCAGCACCGGCCAGGCCGTGTCGCGGTCGCTGCGATGCAAGTCAGCGCAGGTCAAACAGCTGGTGACGCCGGGGACCACCAGCGGGCCGATCAACCCGCCGCCGTCGCGGACCCGCACCGCCAGATGCGGCACCCGCCCGGTGTGCAGATCACGCAGTAGCCGTGGCTCGACGACCAGGGTGTCGGCCAGCACTACCAGGTCGGTGCCGGCGGCCACCCGGGCGTGCGGTTGGAAGCTGCGGCTGATCCGGGCCCCCGAACAGCGCAGCGACGAGGCCAGCAGGTCGGACAGCGGCCCGCGGCCGTGCACCCGGATCCCCGGTGACCGGGTCCGCGTCGGATGCACCGGCCCGCACCGCAGCACCCCGGCGCTCACCAGCGCGGCGAGCAGTTCGGTCAGGGCGTCGGTATCGGTCCACCCGCGGGCCGCCGCGCGGCGGCGCAGTTCGGGCAGCACGGTCCGGGATTGCATGGCCCGCAGCAGGTCGGCCAGCCCGGCCGCGGTGAGCCCGGCCGGCGGGCGTACCCGCACCGCGCGGCGCGGATCCCACCCCACCTGGACGGTGTCGTCGGGACGCACCAGCACCGGCATCGCCGGATCCAGCGTGTAGCACCGGCTCATGGCGCGAAGACTGCCACACCCGGCCCCGGGCGGTTGCTCAGCTATCCACAGCCGGACCGTCGGCGGGGTCGTCGCCGTCCTTCTCGAACTCGGCCAGCGCCGCATCGATGGCGCTGTCGATTCCACTGGTGTCCCCGCCGAGCACCGAATCGATGAACGCGGCCGGCTCGTCGAGGTCGCGTGCGCCGGGCAGCAGGTCGGGGTGCGCCCAGACCGCGTCCCGGTCGTCGACGCCGACCGCCTCGGTCAGCCGTTCCCACAGCGCAGCAGCCTCCCGCAGCTTGCGGGGCCGCAGTTCCAGCCCGACCAGGGTGGCGAACGTCTGCTCGGCCGGACCGCCGGTGGCCCGGCGGCGGCGCAGGGTCTCGGCCAGCGCCGCGGTCGACGGGATCCGCTCCCCGAGCGCGGCGCTCACCACGGTCTGCACCCAGCCCTCGATCAGCGCCAGCAGGGTCTCGAGACGCTCCAACGCCTGGGTCTGCTCCGGGGTGGCCTTCGGCTCGAACATCCCCTCGCTGAGCATCCGCTCCATCGCCTGCGGGTCGGTCAGCATGCTCGGGTCCAGCCCCTGGGCCATCTCCTCGATGCCGGACATGTCGATCTTCATGCCGCGCGCGTAGGCCTCGACCGCGTTGAGCAGCTGGCTGGACAGCCACGGCACATGGCTGAACAACCGGTGGTGGGCGGCTTCCTGGGCGGCCAGGAAGGTCATGATCTCCCCGCGCGGCTGCTCGAGGCCGGCGGAGAACGTCTCGATCGCCTCGGGCATCAGCGCGGCGACCCCCTGCGGACCCAGCGGCAGCCCGATGTCGGTGGAGGTCAACACCTCCCGCGACAGCTGGCCCAGCGCCTGGCCGAGTTGGGAACCGAACGCCATCCCGCCCATCTGCGACATCATCGACAGCAGCGGGCCGGCCATCTGTTTGGCCTCCTCCGGCAGCGCCGAAGCCCACACCGTCGAGATCTGCTCGGCCATCGGGTCGCAGAGCCGCTTCCAGGTGGCCAGGGTGTTGTCGATCCAGTCGGTGGGGGACCAGGCCGCTGCAGTGCGGGTCCCCGCGGGCAGCGCGGTCGCCCCGTCCAGCCAGGTCTCGGCCAGATGGACCGCGTCACCGATCGCGGTGGCGGTAGCCTGCGGGATCGGTGCGACGAACCCGATCGAGCTGGCGGCCAGCTTGCGGGCCAGGTCGTAGTTGACCGGACCGGAGTCGCTGCCCGCCGTGGTGCCCGCACCACTGAACATCTGCCCCAGCCGGGTGAAGATCTGACCCAGGTCGGCGACGTTGAAATCACCGCCGAACCCGAACGGGTCGGAGGACCCGGGGCCGGGCTCCTCACCGCGGCGACGGTCACGGTCGGGGTCCTCGCCGGGGGAGGAGAAGCCGAAGGGCAGGTCAGCCATAACCCAACGGTACCGGCCGCCCGCGGTGCCCGCGCGCTCTGGATCACGCCCTGAGTGAACGCCGCGCTGACCGGTGCCGTTTAGGGTAAGCGGGATGAACAGGCGGATTCTGACGCTGATGGTGGCGTTGGTGCCGGTGGTCGCCTTCGGTGTGCTGCTGGCCGCGGTCACCGTCCCGTACGTGTCGATGGGGCCGGGGCCCACCTACGACACGCTGGGGCATTACGACGGCAAGCAGGTCGTGGAGATCGTCGGAACCGAGACCCAGTCGACCACCGGGCACCTGAACATGACCACGGTTGCCCAGCGCGACGGCCTGACCCTGGGGCAGGCGCTGGCGCTGTGGTTCTCCGGGCGTCAGCAACTGGTGCCGCGCGACGTCGTCTACCCGCCCGGCAAGACCCGCGAGGAGATCGACGAGAACAACACCGCCGACTTCAAGAAGTCCGAGGACAGTGCCGAGTTCGCCGCGCTGAGCTACCTGAAGTACCCGACCGCGGTGACCGTCGCCGCGGTCAACGACCCCGGTCCCGCCCACGGCCAGCTGCGCGCCGACGACGCGATCGACGCGGTCAACGGCCGAATGGTGGCCTCGGTGGAGGAGTTCACCGCCGAACTGCGCAAGACCAAACCCGGCCAGGAGTTGGTCATCGACTACCGGCGTAAGCGGGAGCCGGCGGGGGTCGCGCGGATCACCTTGGGCGACAACCCCGACCGTGACTACGGCTTTCTGGGGATTGCGGTGTTCGACGCGCCGTGGGCGCCGTTCACCGTTGACTTCCACCTGGCCAACATCGGCGGGCCGTCGGCGGGGCTGATGTTCAGCCTGGCGGTCGTCGACAAGCTCACCGACGGTCGGCTGGCCGGACCGAAGTTCATCGCCGGCACCGGCACCATCGACGCCGACGGTGACGTCGGGCCGATCGGCGGCATCACCCACAAGATGACCGCGGCCAGCGAGGCCGGTGCGGACTACTTCCTGGTTCCGGTGGACAACTGCTACGAGGCCCGCTCGGAGACCAAGGGCCTGACGCTGATCAAGATCGAGAACCTCGCTCAAGCCGTCGACGCGCTGAACACGCTGCGTTCGGGCGGTGAACCACCGCACTGCTAGCAGCCGGTGGAGTCCCGGCGGCGATGCGTACAGTTGTGAAGCGTCGGGGTAAACGAGCAGGGAGCGAAGTCACGTGGGTATGCGGCCGGCGGCGAGGATGCCGAAGCTGAACCGACGGAGCCGGGCACTGATCGCGTTGGGGCTGGTTGCGCTCGCCCTGCTGCTGATCGGCCCGCGGGTCATCGACGGCTACGTCGACTGGCTGTGGTTCGGCGAGATCGGGTACCGCTCGGTGTTCACCACGGTGCTGGTGACCCGGCTGGTGGTGTTCCTGATCGTGGCGCTGGCGGTCGGCGGACTGATCTACGGCGGGCTGGTGCTGGCCTACCGCAGTCGCCCGGTCTTCGTTCCCAGTAACGGACCCGACGACCCGGTGGAGCGCTACCGGACTGTCGTGCTCGCCCGACCGCACCTGATCGGTCTCGGGGTGCCACTGCTGGTCGGCCTGTTGGCCGGCGCGGTCGCACAGAGCTATTGGGCGACGATCCAACTGTTCCTGCACGGCGGCCAGTTCGGGATCACCGACCCGCAGTTCGGCAAGGACATGGGCTTCTACGCCTTCGACCTGCCGTTCTACCGGCTTATCTTGAGTTATCTGCTGGTCGCGGTCTTCCTGACCTTCCTGGCGAACCTGGCCGCGCACTATGTGTTCGGCGGTATCCGGTTGAGCGGTCGTGCGGGGGCGTTGACCCGACCGGCGCGAATCCAACTGGTCAGCCTGGTCGGGGTGCTGGTGCTGCTGAAGGTGGCCGCGTACTGGTTGGACCGCTATGAACTGCTGTCCAACACCCGGACCGGCAAGCCGTTCACCGGAGCCGGCTACACCGACATCAACGCCGTCCTGCCGGCCAAGCTGATCCTGCTGGCGATCGCGTTGATCTGCGCCGTCGCGGTGTTCTCGGCGATCGTGTTGCGTGACTTGCGGATCCCGGCGATCGGGTTGGCGTTGCTGCTGCTGTCCTCGCTGATCGTCGGGGCGGTCTGGCCGATGCTGATGGAGCAGATCAGCGTCAAACCCAACGCGGCGCAGAAGGAGAGCGAGTACATCTCGCGCAGCATCACCGCGACCCGCAACGCCTACGGGTTGACCAGCGACGTGGTGAACTATGTGCCCTACCCCGGCAACGCGCCGGCCACCGCCAAGCAGGTGGCCGCCGACACGGCCACCACCTCCAACATCCGCCTGCTCGACCCCACCATCGTCTCGCCGGCTTTCACCCAGTTCCAGCAGGGGAAGAACTTCTACTACTTCTCCGACCAGTTGGCGATCGACCGCTACCGCGACGAGGACGGGCACCTGCGCGACTACGTTGTCGCCGCCCGCGAACTCAACCCGGACCGGCTCACCGACAACCAGCGAGACTGGATCAACCGGCACAGCGTCTACACCCACGGCAACGGCTTCATCGCCTCGCCGGCCAACACGGTACGCGGTATCGCCAACGACCCCAACCAGAACGGCGGTTACCCGGAGTTCCTGGTCAACGCGGTCGGGGCCAACGGCAGCGTCGTCTCCGACGGGCCCGCGCCGCTGGACCAGCCGCGCATCTACTACGGGCCGGTCATCGCCAACACCCCGGCCGACTACGCGATCGTCGGCAGTAACGGGGCCGACCGGGAATACGACTACGAGACCAACACCGAGACCAAGAACTACACCTACACCGGCCGCGGTGGGGTGCCGATCGGTAACTGGTTGGCGCGCAGCGTGTTCGCGGCCAAGTTCGCCGAACGCAACTTCCTGTTCTCCTCGGTGATCGGGTCGGACAGCAAGCTGCTGTTCAACCGCGACCCGGCCAAGCGGGTGAAGGCGGTCGCGCCGTGGCTGACCACCGACACCACCGTCTACCCGGCGATCGTCGACAAGCGGATGGTCTGGATCGTCGACGGCTACACGACCTTGGACAACTACCCCTACTCGCAGTCGACGTCGCTGTCGTCGGCGACCGCGGACTCCAACGAGGTGGCCTTCAATCGGCTCACCCCGGACAAGCAGGTCTCCTACATCCGGAACTCGGTGAAGGCCACCGTCGACGCTTACGACGGCACCGTCACCCTCTATCAGCAGGACGAGAACGACCCGGTGCTCAACGCCTGGATGCAGGTCTTCCCGGGCACCGTGGAACCCAAGAGCGAGATCAGCCCGGAACTCGCCGAGCACCTGCGCTATCCGGAGGACCTGTTCAAGGTGCAGCGGATGCTGCTGGCGAAGTACCACGTCAACGACCCGGTGACGTTCTTCTCCACCTCGGACTTCTGGGATGTGCCGCTGGACCCGAACCCGACGGCGAGCAGCTTCCAGCCGCCGTACTACATCGTGGCCAAGGATCTGGCCAAGGGTGACGGGTCGGCGTCCTTCCAGCTGACCAGCGCGATGAACCGGTTCAAGCGTGACTATCTGGCCGCCTACGTGTCGGCCAGCTCCGACCCGGAGACCTACGGCCAGCTGACGGTGCTGACCATTCCCGGCCAGGTCAACGGGCCCAAGCTGGCCAACAACGCGATCACCACCGACACGGCGGTCTCCCAGGACCTCGGTGTGATCGGGCGGGACAACCAGAACCGGATCCGCTGGGGCAACCTGCTGACGCTGCCGTTGGGCGACGGCGGATTGCTGTATGTGGAGCCGGTGTACGCCTCGCCGGGATCCAGTGACGCCGCGTCGTCGTACCCGCGGTTGATTCGGGTGGCGATGATGTACAACGACAAGATCGGCTACGGCCCGACGGTGCGCGACGCGCTCACCGAGCTGTTCGGCAAGGGTGCGGACGCGACCGCGACCGGAATCGCCCCCACCGACACCGGAACTCCGGACAGCCCGCCGGATCGCGTTCCCGCCGAGCAGACCCCGCGCCCGCCGGCCGCGGCGACCCCGGACACCACGACCGGGCTGTCCTCGGAGAAGGCCGAGGCGCTGCGGGAGATCGACGCCGCGATCGACGCGGTGCGCGAAGCGCAGAAGAAGGGCGATTTCGCCGGCTACGGCGAGGCGCTGGAGCACCTCGACGAGGCGATGAGCAAGTTCGACGACGCGAAATAGCCGCTGGTCGCCACCCGATTTGGTGGCACCGGCAGGTGTTGGGTAGCCTAGGGATGCCCAACGCGGGGTGGAGCAGCTCGGTAGCTCGCTGGGCTCATAACCCAGAGGTCGTAGGTTCGAATCCTGCCCCCGCTACTAGTGAGAATGCCCCTCAGGCGCACGCCTGGGGGGCATTTTCCATGGCGTTGGGAAACATGGTTGGGAAGCGTCGAGCGGTGGCCGCTGGAATTCAGGCGAAGCCCCCGACTCGGCCGGAAATCGCGGGCCTCAACTGGCGGTACGCTTCGCGATCTCGAAGGCGAGACACAGCTCGGCGAGTTCGCGTGGGGCAGTCAGGGAACGGCCGGTGTGCTCCTCGATGCGACGCAGCCTGTTTCGAACGGTGTTGGGGTGACAGAACAGAGCGGCCGCAGCTTCCGAAATTGAGCCGTTGTGGTCGAGCCAGACCGCGAAGGTCTCGCTCAGGATGAGGCGCTCGTCGCTGGGCAGTGCATTGAATGGTCCGAGGGTGATCTCGGACAGTTTCCGGGTCACCTCCGGTGCGCTGACCGCGGCGATGCCGAGCATGGAATCGTCGAACACGCGGACGTTGCTATCGCGTTGTTCCGGCGCTTCCAGGGCCACCCGGGCATAGCGCAAAGAGGTTGTCGGCGCTTTCCTCGTCGTGATCGGCGTCATGCAGACTGTGAAAGCCCTCCGGTTTCGCAGCGGCGCCAACGCGATCGCCCGCGACCTGGGCATCGAACCCGCACGTCGATAATCGGCGACTGACTGCCGATGCCGCAGAGCAGGTCAGGGACTGCCTCGGGCACTGGTCCGCCGCAGCGATGGCAGCACCGCACACCCAATACTCCACGTGAGATCCCAACCAAGAAGAAGGAGTTGACAAATATGGCACTGTCAGACCAGCTCGCCAAGCTGAGTGTGCAAGCCAAGAGGCTGGAGGACTCGGCAGCTGCCGCCTCGTCCAAGAACAAAGAATGGCTTGCTGAGCGGGAGAGTGCAGTACGGGCGGACTTGGACGCGACCAAGGCGGCAACCAGGGCTGCGGTCCAGGAGACCAAGGACAGCGTCACCGCCGGCTGGCACGACCTACAGCAGTCGGTGTCCAACAATATGGCGTCGCTCAAGACCAAGGCGGACAAGCGGCGTGCCGAGCACAAAGCCAAGCGGGCCGACCGGGCCGCTGACAACGCCGAGATCGACGCCGAGGATGCGATCGCTTTCGCGATCTATTCTCGGTAGGAGGCCGAATACTACGTGCTGGCCGCAGCACAGGCGCGGCTCGACGCGGACTACGCCGAGCTCGACGCCGCGGCCAAGTCGGTCGAATAGTTCGTTCGGGTGGTTCCGGAGCTCGCCGACGCATGTCAGCAGGCGTCCAGAACCGCCTAGGACCACTGGCCGCGGGCGTCTTACGGTGACGGGGGCGCCCGCGGTGGGTGGGTCTGCGAAGCAGGATCCGGTCCGCGGGGTTCGACGTGGCGCCGGTATTGGGCGACTCCGACGCCCGGTGCGCAGCAGCGAAAACGCCCGGTACCCGCTGGGTATGGTGTGCTCCGAGCGGTCGCGATGAGAGCGGACCGAAGATGCGGGAAAGAGGAACCTTCCGTGGAGATTCGTACCGTAGCGGTGATCGGGTCCGGCGTGCTGGGCGCCCAGATCGCGTTCCAGTCGGCGTTCAAAGGCTGCACCGTGATCGCCTATGACATCAATGATCAGGCGCTGGCCGCCGCGCGCGAGCGATTCGACGGGCTGGTGCAGACCTATCGCAACGAGGTCCCGGACGCCAAAGACGGTGCGGCGCAAGCGACTCTTGCCCGCCTGACCCTCACCAGCGATCTCGCGCGGGCCGTCGCCGATGCCGATCTGGTCATCGAGGCCGTTCCGGAGACCGTTGCGCTCAAACGGGAGACCTACGAGAGGCTCAACGAACTGGCGCCATCGAGGGCGATCTTCGCCACCAATTCATCAACACTGCTGCCCAGCGATCTCAAGGACTTCACCGGTCGCCCGGACCGCTTCCTGGCGCTGCATTTCGCCAACCGGGTGTGGCGGTTCAATACCGCCGAGGTGATGGGCACCGAGGACACCGACCCCGCGGTCTACCGTCAGGTCGTCGAGTTCGCCCGGGCTATCGGGATGGTGCCGATCGAACTGCACAAGGAGAAAGCGGGTTACGTGCTCAACTCGCTGCTGGTTCCGTTCCTCAACGCTGCGCTGGAGTTGGCGGCCGGCGGCTACGCCGACCCGGCTGATGTCGACACCACCTGGCGGATCGCCACCGGCGCCCCGCTCGGACCGTTTCAGATCTACGACATCATTGGCATGAATACGCCGTACAACATCATGGTCAACGGCAGCCCCGAGGACCAGAAACTCGCCGCCTGGCTCAAAGAGAACTACATCGATCAGGGCAAGCTCGGTGTGGCCTCCGGTGAGGGCTTCTACAAGTACTCGTGAGCCGGAGCGGAGCCCGGGGCTGCGCGACTCGTCCATTTGAGGACTCAACCCCCGGGCAGGCCAGCGCCGGATCGCGATAGTCCGACAGGCCCGCCGCCTCCCCGCAAACCGCCCGAGGCTCCGCTAGACTCGCCCACGCGGCAACGTCGCCGCGGCGAAGGGAGCTGTCATGGCCCGAGCATCAAGCGTGCCCACCCGATCCCCGATTGCCGCGATGCCGCCCGGCCGGCCGGTCATCGTCCGCGCCGCCGACGGCACCCGGTTGCACACCGAGGTTTTCGGCCCGCCGCACGGCTATCCGATCGTGCTGTCGCACGGCTTCGTCTGCGCCATCCGGTTCTGGGCCAACCAGATCGCCGATCTTTCCAAGGACTTCCGGGTCATCGCCTTCGACCACCGCGGCCACGGTCGCAGCGGTGTGCCCCGCCGTGGTGCCTATTCGCTGAACCATTTGGCCGCCGACCTCGACGCGGTGCTCGAGGCCACCCTGGGGCCGGGGGAGCGGGCCGTGATCGCCGGGCACTCGATGGGCGGCATCACCGTTGACGCCTGGTCGGCCCGCTACCGCGCCCGGGTGTCGCGGTACGCCGACGGGATCGCGCTGGTCAACACCACCACCGGCGACCTGCTGGACAAGATCGACCTGCTGCCGTTCCCGCGCCGGCTGGTGCCCACCCGGCGGCTGGCCGCCACCAACCTGATCCGCCTCATCGGCGGACTGCCGGTGCCCCCGCCGCTACGAATGCCGATCCGGCCGGTGGTGGCGATGATGGCGGCCGGCGCCGCCGCCGATCCGGCGGTCGCCGACTACATCTACGAGATGTTCGAGCACACGCCGGCGGCCGGGCGCGGCGGTTGCGCGCGTTCCCTCATCCGGGAATTGGGCCACACCTACATGAACCTCTCGGGTTTGACAGTGCCGACCCTGGTGATCGGCAGCCAGCGCGACCGGCTCACCCCGATCAGCCAGTCCCGCCGCATCGCTGAGGATGTGCCGAACCTGTTCAAGCTCGTCGAACTGCCCGGCGGGCACTGCTCACCGCTGGAGCAGCCGACGGCGGTCAACACCGAACTGCGTGCCCTGATCGCTGCGGTTTCGGGCGTCGATCGCCGGGAGGTCAGCTCCTAACCGGCGCAACCGGTCAGGGCGCCACCGACAGCCAGTCGGCGAACCCGGAGGGGTCGTGGCGGCCCAGTGCGCCGTGCTCATAGAGGCCCCAGCCTTCCACGGCGGGCCCGTCGCCGTCGCGGCAGACCGCCCGACCGACATGGTCGATCACCCCGAAGCCGGAGCGCGCCACGATGGCCGGGTCGGTCATGTCGTAGGTGAGTCGCTCGGTGAAGTTCTCGCCCTTCCACATCCCGTGCAGCCAATCCGGGTCGCCGCCGTATCCGCCGCCGACGTGAATCGGCACCGGCAGTTTGGATTCCACCTCGATGCGCACCGGGGTGCCGTCGGGCCGGGTGGCCTCGATCGTGGCACCGGTGGGAATCCGGGTGCCCGAGCGGTAGGTGGTGGTGACCCTCGGCCAGCCCAGCTGCTCGACCCGGCCGTCGCGCCACACCCGGGTCGCGTCGTTGAGGGTGCGGAAACCGTTGGGCTCCTCCTGGATGATCAGCACGATCGCGAAATCCTCGAAAGCCACGGGCAGATACAGCCACCACATGCCCTCGAACGGCGGGTCGGCCGGGCGCCCGGCCGGCTCCGGCTCGCCCACCGGACGGATGCCCCAGGACCGGTCCCGCGATCCGATCCAGGTCTGCGGATCGACTGTGATCTCCTCACCGTCGACCATGATCCGCCCGCTCCAGGACCCCAATTGGGCGAACCGTTGCGCATCCAAGGTCACTCGGGTACCCGACCGCAGCACGTGCGGCTGTTCCTGGACGACGTCGAACAGGCCCCGCCAGGTGAGGTCGGCCGCGATGCCCTCGGTCTCCTCGAGGACCACCCGCAGCGTGCGCAGCGGCTCGACGATCTCGAGCCGGTAGTTGCCGACATGCGGGTTGAGCCGGTCCTGGTCGATCCCGTCTGACAGGTGCACGGCGGTCTGAGTGTCGCCGCGGCGCACCAGGAAAAACGCGTCCTTGACGCCCAGGTTGGGGTAGTAGCCCATTCCGGTGATGACGAAGATGTCCCCGGTGCGGTCGTGGGCGTTGAGATAGGACCGGTCGTAAAAGTTGCGGTCGGAGGAGCCCGGCCAGGCGATCGGTTGGGGCAGTTGGTGAACGGGGTATTCGTCGGTCGGTCCGATCATCAGTTCTGTTCTCCCATCAGACGTTTCAGCAGGGCGCCGTGGTAGAAGAGCGACTCCGGGTCCGCCGGGGCCTCGATCTCGCCGAAGTGCACCCGCCGGGCGCCGGTGCGCAGGAACACCACCGCCCACATCAGCCCGGCGTAGACGTAGAACCAGTTCAGATCGCCGAGGGTGACACCGCTGAGCTGCTCATAGGTGCGCCGCACGTCGCTCTCGGTGAGGACGTCGGGCAGCCCGGGCAGGTTCGCCAGGCCGGCGAGTTCCTGAAAGACCGAGTGGGCGAAGATCAGCCACGCCACATCGAGCTCGCGGGGACCCAGCGTCATCATCTCCCAGTCCAGCACCGCCACCGGGACGAAGTCGCGGTAGACCACATTGCCGATCCGGGCGTCGCCCCAGCACAACACCGGCGCGGCGGCGTCCTCCTCGGCCGGCCAGTGCCGCTCCAGCCAGTCGAAGCAGCGATCCAGCAACGGGACCCGACCGGAATCGGCCGCGGCAAAGGCGTACCAATCGCGCACCCAGTTGAAGTGGCGGCGCAGAGCGGTCTCCCCGACGCGCCCCTCGTCGACGAAGGCGAAGGTCTCCTGTGGGTGGGGGAACGCGTGCAGGTCGGCCAGCGCCGCGACGGTGGTGTCCTGCAGTCGGCGCTGCTGGTCGGCGCTGCCATCGGCGAACCAGTTGCCGCCGAAGGTATAGGGCATCACGTCCGGTGGAACCTCGCCGTCGACGCGATCCATCAAGAAGAACGGCTCGCCGAGCACGGCGCCGGTGTTCTCCAGCCAACGCACCCGCGGGACCGGTACGTCGGTGAGTTCGCCGACTTGGCGCATCACCTCGAACTGGTGGTCCAGCCGGTAGGTGGGGAAGACCGGGACGTCGGCGGCGTTGGGGGCGACCCGCCCGACCCAGCGCTGCTCGACGGCAGCGCCGTCCTGAACCCAACGTGCGGAGAGCATCAGGGTCTCCGACGACATCCCGTTGGTGTCGACACCGCTTTCCACCGTCACCTCCGGGGCGACCCCGCCGGGGAGCACGGTGGCAAGCCAATCGGCGAGCTGAGCCGGTACGGTCGAGGTGTCCCGACTGGATCGTTGCACCCGTTCGACACTGGTTGTCACGGTCGGTTCGTTGACCACGGCGGCCACCTCCGGGAGGCAATTACGATACTAGGAGTAGCGTTATGAAACCAGACTCGGGGCCGGATGGCAAGACCCCGAGCGCGGGGCGCCCGCGCGACCCCCGCATCGACGCTGCGATCCTGCAGGCCACCACCGAACTGCTGAGCGAGGTCGGTTACGCCAACCTGACCCTGGCCGGCGTCGCCGAGCGGGCCGGAACCACGAAAAGCGCCCTATACCGGCGGTGGTCGAGCAAGGCAGAACTCGTGCACGAGGCCGCCTTTCCGGCGGTGGCGACAGTGCTGGACGCCTCGACCGGCGACATCACCGCCGACGTGCGCGCGATGATCGTGGCGGCGCGCGATGTGTTCGCCAACCCCGTGGTGCGCGCCGCCTTGCCGGGGGTGACCGCCGACATGTCGGTCGACCCGGAGTTGCACTCGCGGGTGTTGTCCCGCTTCGCCGGCTCCTTCGACGTGGTGCGCGACTGGCTGCGCGCGGCGGTGGAGCGGGGCTCGGTGCGCCCCGACGTCGACGCAGACCGGCTGGTGGAGGTCATCGGCGGCGCCACCCTGCTGCGGGTGCTGGTCCGTCCCGACGAAGACCTCGACGACGCCTGGGTGGACCAGACCACCGCGATCGTCGTCCACGGTGTGATCACATAGAGCGGTGAGCGCGATCCAACCCTTTCCGACCGACTGGCAGAGCGCCCTGGTGCTGGTGCCGCACCCCGACGATCCCGAGTACGGACTGTCCGCCGCGGTGGCGAAGTGGACGGCCGCGGGCCGTACGGTCCGCTACGAGCTGGCCTGCCGCGGGGAAGCGGGTATCGAAGGCATGGCGCCGGAACAGGCCGGACCGATCCGGGCGGAGGAGCAACGCCGGTCGGCGGCGATCGTCGGCGTCGATCATGTCGAGTTCTGGGACTTCCCGGACAGCAAGATCCGCAACACCGCCGCCCTGCGCGACCGGATCGCCGCGCGGATCAGCGCGCTGTGCCCCGATGTGGTGTTCTCCATTTACGGTGGCGGCGAATGGGGTCCGGGGATGCCCAACCAGCGCGACCACATGGAATTCGCGGCCGCGGTCACCGAGGCCTTCGACCAACTCACCGACCCGCCCCGCTGGCTGTTCCAGTTCGGTCCCGAGCCGACCCACATCGAAACGGTCGACGACTACCTCGAGGCGGCCGTGGACGCCCTTGCCGCACATAAGAAATACCTATCGGTGCTCGACCCCGATACCCCGGTGCGCGAGCAGGCGGCCGCGGTGATCGAGATGACTGTCGGCACCGCCCCGCAGACCGGCGCCCGGGTGGTCGGGTTCATCCGTCTGCGTGGCCCGGCCTGAGACGCGACCTCAATCCTGCTCCGGTGGGTCGGTGTCGCCGCGCAGTAGTTCGTCGGGGTGGTGGGCGTGGTTGGTTCGGGGTGGGGTGGTGCCGTTGGTCCAGCCGAGGCGGCCGTTTTCGGTGACGATGGTGTGTTGTGAACCGCGGGTGATGGCGCCGTGGTGGGGGCCGCAGGCGAAGTGGAGTTTGTCGGCGTTGGTGTGGCCGCCGTTGGTCCA
>NZ_LQPZ01000056.1 GCF_002102395.1 Mycolicibacillus trivialis | reverse complement strand
ACCGGAGCCCGGCGGGGGGCCGGGCGGCGGGCCGTATCCGGGCGGTGGGCCCGACTCCGGCGGCGGGTAGCCGGCCGGCGAACCGTAGGCCGTGGTCTGCTCGGCAGGATCGGGACCGCCGCCCGGAGGGGTCAGGGTCGTCTTCTCGGGGTCCGGTTCGCCCGTGTCGTCGGGCGGTTGGGTGCTCACCGGCGCGGGTCCCAGTCATAAGCCATGGCCCTATCCTGTCGGCCGAGACCGCATTTCTCAACGGCGGGGCCGTCGTGTCGCAGATCCGCGGCGTCGGGCTGCCGGTGGCGGCGTAGCGTCACAGCCATGAGCGAACTGAAGTCGCGGCTGCGCGCCGATCTCACCCAGGCGATGAAATCGCAGGACAAGCTGCGGACCGCGACCCTGCGGATGGCGTTGGCGGCGATCCAGGCCGAGGAGGTCGCCGGTAAGCAGCCCCGCGAACTCTCCGACGACGACGTGCTCAAGGTGCTCACCCGGGAATCCCGCAAACGGGCCGAGGCCGCGGAGGTCTACACCCAGAACGGCCGCGGCGAACTCGCCGCCCAGGAACACGCCGAGGCCCGCATCCTCGACGAGTACCTGCCCGCACCGCTGACCGAGGGTGAGCTGGCCGACGTCGTCGACACCGCGCTGGCGCAGGTCGCCGAGGACCTGGGGGAGCGGCCCACCGTCAAGCAGATGGGCCTGGTGATGAAGGCCGCCACGGCGATCGCGGCCGGCAAAGCCGACGGCGCGCGGCTGGCCGCGGCGGTGAAATCCCGCCTGTAGCAGCCGCGGCTGCATCGAGTCGGTACCGACGACGGGAGAGTGATCGGTAGATGGTGTCCGCGCCCATCGAGGACTACGCCCTACTGGGCGACCTGCACACCGCGGCGCTGCTCGGCCGCGACGGCAGCATCGACTGGCTGTGCCTGCCGCGCTTCGATTCCGGCGCCTGTTTCGCCGCGCTGCTACACGACGAGTCCGCGGGTCGCTGGCGGCTGGCTCCGGCCTCCGGCGGTCCGGCAACCCGACGCGGTTACCGCGGCGAGACGCTGATCGTCGAGACCGAGTGGGACACCGACGCGGGGTCGGTCCGGATCATCGACTTCATGCCGCCGCGTGGGCACAGCGCCGACGTCGTGCGCATCGTGGAAGGGCTGAGCGGCCGGGTTCCGATGCGGATGGATCTGACCATCCGGTTCGACTACGGCAACGTCGTGCCCTGGGTGCGCCGAAACGCGGGTGGCCTCATCGCGGTTGCCGGGCCGGACACCCTGTGCCTGAGCACTCCGGTCGACATCCGGGGCGACCACCTGAGCACGGTCGCCGAGTTCACCGTGGCCGCGGGCGACCGGGTGCCGTTCGTGTTGACCCATGTGGCGTCGCATCTGGTGCCCAACGCGGTCCAGGCGAAAGCGGAGAACGCGTTGGGCAAGACCGAGGCGTTCTGGCGAAAGTGGATCGGGCAGTGCACCTACCGCGGCGAGTGGGAAGCCGAGGTACGGCGGGCGCTGATCACCCTGAAGGCCCTCACCTATGCGCCGACCGGCGGGATCGTCGCCGCGGCCACTACCTCCTTGCCGGAAGCCATTGGTGGCGTGCGTAATTGGGACTACCGCTACTGCTGGTTGCGCGACGCCACCTTCACCCTGCAGGCACTGCTGGGCACCGGATACGTCAGCGAGGCTCGCGCCTGGCGGGAGTGGCTGGTGCGGTCGGTGGCCGGGGACCCGGCGAAACTGCAGATCATGTACGGACTCGACGGAACCCGGCGGCTCCCCGAGCAGAGCCTGGACTGGCTCTCCGGCTACGCGGGCTCGGCGCCGGTGCGGGTCGGAAACGAAGCGGTCGGCCAGTTCCAGCTCGACGTCTGGGGCGAGGTGCTCGACGGACTCAACCTCGCGCTGGATTGCGGGATCGAGAGCGAGGACACCGCCTGGGACATCCAGCGCGCACTGCTCGACTTCCTGGAAGGTCATTGGGACCGGCCGGATTCCAGCCTGTGGGAGGTGCGCGGGCCGCAACGTCATTTCGTGCACTCGAAGGTGATGGCGTGGGCCGGGGTGGACCGGGCGGTGCACGCGGTCGAGGCACACGGTCGCGAAGGGCCGGTGCAGCGCTGGCGGGCGCTGGCCGATGAGATCCATGCCGACGTCTGCACCAACGGCTTCGATTCACAGCGCAACACCTTCACCCAGTCCTATGGGGCGCCCGGGCTCGACGCGGCGCTGCTGTTGATCCCGCGGGTCGGGTTCCTGCCGTGGACCGACCCGCGTGTGGTCGGCACCGTGGAAGCCGTTCAGGCCGAACTGGACAACAACGGCTTCCTGTTGCGCTACCGCACCGACGCCGCCGAGGACGGGCTGCCGGGCAGCGAGGGCGCCTTCCTGGTGTGCACCTTCTGGCTGGCCGACGCGCTGTGCGGCATCGGCAGGCACGACGAGGCGCGTGCGCTGTTCACCAGACTGCTGGGCCTGCGCAACGACGTCGGGTTGCTCAGCGAGGAGTACGACCCGGTGCAGCGCCGCCAGTTGGGCAACACGCCACAGGCGTTCTCGATGGTGGGTCTGGTCAACACCGCGCGACAGCTGAGCGGCGCCTCGACCCAGACCCGTAACCCGGGCCGGTCCTGACCATCACGGCGAGCCGGTCACCAACCGGTGCGCCAGCAGCTTGTCGACGGCGACGGCCAGATCGTCGGCGGTAGGCACCTGCGCCGACGGCGTGTGCCCGGCGGCGACGATCTCCGCGCGCACCTGGAGCAGCGCCCTGAGGTGGGAGACGTCAGCGGCGAGCAGGATCGCCTCGGCCAGCAGTGCGGCGTCGGCGTCCATCACCTCCTCGCCGAGCGCCACGCTGTGCAGGTAGCCGCCGCGGCAGGAGCGGAACAGGATCTGTCCGCTCGGGTGGACGGCGTCGAAGTCCGGGTTCGGTGCGGTCATCGCCGTGGTATCACCGGGCGGCGGTCGGGCCGGGGCCGTCGGTGAGCGCGTCGAAGCGTCGGGCGGCATCGTGCTCGTGTTGGAGCCACAGCCCGGCGACCGTGTCGAGGTTGTCCGCCAGGTCGGCGTGCGCGCCGGCCTGCCGCTGGTAGCACCGGCGGCGCTGCTCGAGCAGTTCGCGTCCGGCCTCGGCCAGGTCGGCGAAGATCGGGCCCAGTGAGTCGAGGCTGGCCTGGATCGCCGGATGGGCCGCCGGGGCCTCGGCCAGGGTTTCGGCGGTCCTGCGGTGATGCTCGGCGACGGCGCGCAGTTCCGCCGGCACCACGTGGATGTTGTCTGCCATCGGGTCTCCTCCTTAACCACCCGTGGTCGCCGGTCGGGTCGGCGTCGGCGCATCGGCGGGGGGCGGCACGGTGGGCGTCACCCCCGGGCCCGGCGGATGCTCCCAGCCTAGAAAGCTCGGCCCGGCAACGGAAGTGCTCTGTTGGATCTGTCCGTTGACGATTGCTTTCGCGTTGCCGAGGGACAGTGCATACCGATCGGTGAACATGCCGACATCCCCCGGCGCGAGACGGGCCGGATCGAGGGGATCGGGCACCGCGGTGCCCGTCGGTGGGAGCGTGATGCCCTGGTGTGCGAACGCGTCGGGGATCGGGGTGCCGGCGGCCGCCTCGGTGATCACCGCGGCCAGTTGCGGACTGGCGGCGGTGACGGTGTCGCCGGTGGGCAGGGTTACCGTGGTGGGGCCGCCCGCCGCCGGGGTGTCGGCGGCGTCGTCCTGAGCGTCATCCGGTCGCTCTTCATCCGGCCGATCATCATCCGGCCCGTCGCGGGCCTCGTCCAGGTCGTCCTCCAGGTCGTCCTCCAGCGGGAACGCGTCGTCGACGTCGGCGTCGCCGGCGGTGCGGCGCGGTGTGTCCTGTGCGCCGGCCCCGGAGAGCAGGTCGCCCAGCGGAAGACCGGCGCCAAGCGGTGTCCCGAAACCGGACGGGGCCGCCGCCAGCGGCGGCGCCGGAGCGTGCTGCGCGGGCGCCGGTGGTGGCGGTGGCGCGACCGGCGCGGGCGGACCCGGAGTCGGGGCGGCATAGTCATCGGGGCCGTCGGGGTCATCGAGGACATCGGGAAAGTCGAGGTCCTCGAGGCCGTCGGGCGCGACGACGCCGGATTCCGCGGGCGCCGGCTCGGACCCTGCCGGCGTGGCAGGCCTGTCGTCGCCGGGCGCCGGTTCGCCGGGGTCGCGACCGGTCGCATACAGGGACTTCCAGGCGGTCATCAACGCGCGGTAGGACGCCTCGTCGAGGTCGGCCTGGCGCAGCACCGCCTCGATCTCACCGAGCTTGCCGATGAGAAACCGCTGGAAGTCGCGGGCCCCGGCCGGGGTGTCGAGGTCGGTGCGCCCGCGCACCGCGTCGTCGATCTCGCGCTGCAGTGCCTCAAGGGCGCCGGCGCTGCCTTCGGCTTTCCGGTGCGCACCGCGGACCGCGGCGATCACCAACAGGTCCAGCCGTGCGGCCGCGGTGGCCTGCCGGGCCAGCCCGTCCTCATGCTCGCGGCCGGTGTCGACGGTCGCGCCTTCCTGGCGGCGCGGATCGGCGGGCGACGGTGTGCGAGGCGTGACCGGTGTGCCGGTGCGGGGGTCGAACAGCGTGGGGAATGCCCGGTGGATCTTGGCGAGCAGCACGTCCAGGTGTTCCGGGATGCCACCGCCTGGCATCGCCAGGCTCAGGTCCACCAGATCGGCCGGGGTGAGCCCGGCCATCGCGTCGCCGGTGCAGGAGCGCACGTGCTCCATGGCCGCCAGAACCTGCTCAACCGTCGCCATGCCGCCAAGCCATCCGCTAAGCCGTCTGTTCGGGGCTTCAGCTCCGGCCAACGCCCGCGCCGGCCCCGTATGCGCTGACCGTACCCAGGTCGGTGGCGGGCAACAATTCAGCGCCCGTGCGTCGGATCGGCCTCAGGTGGGGCGGCGGATCTGCACGTGAGAACCCAACGGCGCGATGCGAACCGGGGCGCCCGGGTGCGACGCCTCCACCACCCGGTCGTGGCCGATGGCCAACTGCACATGTCCCGGGTGCGGGAAGACCAGATCGCCGGGGCGCACCTGGGAGCGCGGCACCGCCACGCCGTCGGACAACTGTTCGTAGGTGGTCCGGTCCAAGGCGACCCCGGCCCGGGCATAGGCCCACTGGACCAGCCCCGAGCAATCGAAGCTGTCCGGGCCGGTGGCGCCCCAGACATAGGGCCGGCCCAGCCGCGACAACGCTGCCCGCACCGCTGCGGCAGCGCGACTGCCCGGCCGGGCGGGGCCACGCCGCCGACGCCGCCTACCCCGGTAACGCAGGCCGCGCAGCGCCGCGGCGTGCCTGCGCGCCCGCCGTTGCGCGCGCAGTACGTGGCGGTGCTGGGCCCGCAACCGGGCCACCCGGCGGCGCAGCGCCTCACGCTGGGCCAGCGGAGAGGCCGGGTTCCCCGGCCCGTCGGCGACGGCCTCGTCGACGGTCTCCCGGGTACGGGTGCGGGCTTCGTCGTGGTCCTGCACCGCTTGCCGGAGGGTCTGGTCGAGGGCGGCATCGGTGCGGCGGGCGACGGTCAGGGCCCGGTCGGCGCGGTGGGCGGCCAGCCGGTAGGCCTCAAGCCCGGCCGGGGCAGCCGGTGTCCGGGTCACGGCCACGTCGGGCAGTCGGGCACCGGCCGGCGCGGCGAACAGGTCGTGGGCCCGGCGCAGCAACGCCACCTCGGTGCTGTTCATGGTCGGCTTGCGTCGTCGGTGGTGGCGGCCACGAAACCGTTGACGCGGGGGAGGGCTTCGGGCGGCACCGGCCCGCCGGAGCGGATCTGCCAGAGTTGCCCGGCGTCGATGCCGAGCAGCGTGGCGATCACCGAGTCGGGCAGGCACGAAGCGGTGCAGGCGCGGTCGAATCGTGCGCCCAGGCTGATGGGCAGGCGGCTGAGCAGCGCTCGTCGCGTCGATTCCAGGGTGCGCAGGTGTCCCAGCAACGGACCGGCCGGGTCGGCCCCGGCGTTCACCGCGACCCGCCAGGAGTTGGCGGCCAGCAACTCGGCTTTCACGCACTGCGTGATCACAGAACGAATATACGTCTCATATTCGTCTGATGTGGACGGCGGCAACCGGGCGATCACCGAGTCGAGGGCCTCGATCTGCGCTTCGGCGTAGTCCTCGAGCACCGTGACGTCACCGCTGCGGTCGACCACCACGGCGTCGGCCGGCCGCGGCGCGGAGTCGGCGGGCACGGTCGCGGCGCCGACCGCCTCGGCGAGTTCGGCGTCGGGGTCCTCGGCCACCACCAGCCGGGCGTACGTGCCCGGTGGTAGCCCAAGCCCGTTCTCCACCTTGTGGATTGTGCTCCGGTGCGGTTTGCGGGTGCCGCGTTCGAGATAGCTCAGGCCCATGACGCTGACGCCGGTGGCCGCGGCCAGGTCGGCCAATGACCAGTCGCGGGATTCGCGCAGCGCACGCAACGCCGCGCCCGCGGATTCGCGGCTCATCGGGTGGCTCCGGCCATGGCACGGATGGTACACAGCCGGCCGGACCCGTTCGTCGAGTTATATGTTTTCTTATTTGTTTGTCTTGCGGTCGGTGCCCCTCTGTTCTACGATTTCCTCCATGTTTTATCGGTGAGGAGGCGGCTCGTGATCTACCCCTGCTCGGAGAACCCGGACCTGTGGTTCGGCTACGCCGATGACGACAACGGCGACGGTGCCGCCAAAGCGCGGGCCTACGAACGCTCCGCCGCCCGCGCCCGGTTGCTCTGCCTGCGCCGCTGCCCACTGGCCCAGCAACGCCGCTGCGCCGGCTACGCCGTCGAACACGGCGAGGAGTACGGCGTCTGGGCCGGCATCAAACTGCCCGGCGGCCAATACCGAAAACGCGGCGAACTGGCCCGCGCACACGCCGTGCTGCGCCGGATCGCCGCCGGCGAGGTCAACCCGCGCCAACTGCCGGAGAACGCCGCGTTGCTCGCCCAGCGTCCACTCGAACCGCTCGTGACGACCAGCACGGTGTTCCACCTGCCCGGGCTGGACTCCGGTCCGCAGTCGGCGGCCTGAGGCCGGTTCACCCGCGGATCAGCGGCACCAGGATCGTTTCGGCGAAGCGGCGCATCTCCGGTTCGGTCCCGGCGGCCGGCGGCCCGTCGGGGGTGAGCAGCATCGACTGGGTCAGCCGGGCCAGCAACCCGCACAGCATCGCGATCTGCGCGGGGTCGGTGCTGCCCCCGGACCGCTCCCGCACCTGCTGGATCCGGCCGGCCAGGTACTGCGCGGAGAGGTCCACCACGCGCCCGGCCCCGACCGTCAGCGCGCGCAACGTCTCGTCCTGGTCGACCGCGAGCAGTTGCCGCAACAGCGGGTTGGTGCGCACCGTTGTCTGGGTGACGACGAACAACCGCACGATGTACCCGTCGACGTCGTCGTCGATCTCTCCGACGCCGGCGTCGATCGCGGCGAGCACCCGGCCGGCCTCGTAGAGGAACGCCGCGCTGATGATGTCGTGTTTGGTGCCCAGCCGCCGGTAGAGCGTGGCCCGGTTGACCCCCGCCCGGCGGGCGATGTCGTCGGTGCTGGTCCGCCGCACACCGGTGAACGCGAACTGCTCCAACGCGGCCGTCAGCAACGGAACGTCGTCGTCGTGCACTCCACTGAGCTGCGCCAGGAGCGGTTCGGATGTCATCACCGTCAAACCTAGCCACCGGACCCCTTGCCCATCAATGCACAACATTGCAATAATTGATGTTGTTTCGTTGCATCGCCGAGGTTGCACACGTGAGGAGTCCGCATGACTGCCCAATTGGCCGACCGCTCGTCCGCCGCGCAGCTGCCCGACCTCGATGAGGACGGCTTCGGGCTGGCCGATTTCGTCGGCGAGTTCTTCGTGCTGCTCGGCGCCGGCGCCACCGTCTTCCTGCAGATGGCCGAACCGGGGGTGGGCCACGGCGTGGCCAACCACAGCGACACCCTGCACCGGCCGCTGGAACGGCTGCGCACCACGATGGCCTACGTCTACGCCGTGACGATGGGCACCCCGGAGGAGAAGCGGGCCATCGTCCGGCTGGTGAACAAGGCCCACGTGCCGGTCCGCTCGGAGACCTACAACGCCTTCGACCCCGAGTTGCAGCTGTGGGTTGCGGCCACCCTGTACAAGAACGGCGCCGACCTGTACGCGCGGTTCTTCGGCGAACCCGACGAGGAGACCGCCGACCGGATCTACCGCCAGTCGGCGGTCTACGGCACCGCCCTGCAGGTCAAGCCGGACATGTGGCCCGCGACCCGCGCGGAGTTCGAGCAGTACTGGCAGCGCAAGCTCCCCACCCTCACCGTCGACGACCAGGTGCGCGCCTTCATCCACGCCCTGCTGCGAGGCGGCGACTCCCCGTTGCCGGTCAAGGCGCTGATGCCGCTGAACCGGTTCATCACCACCGGGCTGCTGCCGGAACACCTCCGCGAGGAACTCCGGTTGTCCTGGGGCCCGATCCGCCAGCGCGGCTTCGAGCTGTTCATGACCGTGGTGCCGCCGGTCTACCGGCTGGTGCCCGGCCCGATCCGGCGGCTGCCCTCGACCTACTACCTGTGGGACATGCGCCGCCGCCTGCGGTCCGGGCGCGGCTTCCTCTGACCGCGGTGCCGCGCCGGCCGCACCGGTAACGGGCGGGGACCGGTTCGGCGGCGCGCGGCGTTCACCGGGCGGGGCACCGGCATCCGGCGTAGGTTTGGGCCGTAGAGGTTTGGCCGTCGACCGAGATGGGCTCCGATCCGAGGAGGTCCGATAACCACTTCCTGGCCCGAGACCGTGGCACAGGCGCGCGAACTGCGCCGCGCACTGCACCGCCGCCCGGAAATCGCCTGGACGGAGCACGCCACCGCCGCCACGGTGCGCGACATTCTCGACACCGCCGCCATCCCGCGCCGGGACTGCGCGCAGACCGGCACCGTCGGTGTGCTGGCCCCGCACGCCCCGGGCCGGCATGTGGCGTTGCGCGCCGACCTCGATGGGTTACCGATCACCGAGCAGACCGGGCTGGTGTACGCCTCCGAGCACGCCGGGCTGATGCACGCCTGCGGACACGACGGCCACACCGCCACCCTGATCGCGGCGGCGCGCTGGCTCAAGGCACAGGAGGACTCCCTGCCCGGGCCGGTGACCCTGTTGTTCCAGCCCGCCGAGGAGGGCGGGCACGGTGCCGCCCGGATGATCGAGGACGGGTGCCTCGGGCCGCCCCTGGGCAACGCCGGCGGACGGCCCGTCGACGTGGTGTTCGGCTGGCATAACTGGCCGGCGTTGCCGCTGGGCCGCGCGCTCTGCCCCGATGGCCCGGTGATGGCGGCCAACGGCACCTTCCGGGTGGAGTTGCAGGGCCGCGGCGGGCACGCGTCCCAGCCCGAGAACACCCGCGACCCGGTGTTGGCCGCCGCGGCGGTGACCGTCGCGCTGCAGCAGGTGGTGGCGCGCCGGCTGGCCCCGCAGGAGGCCGCCGTGCTGGCGGTGACCTCCCTGCAGGCCGAGTCGGCCCCGACCGTCACCCCGGACACCGCGGCGCTCGGGGGCAGCATCCGGGTGCCGGACCTCGGCGTCCGCGACCGGGTGTTCGACGCCATCACCGAGATCGCGACCGACACCGCCGCCGCGCACGGGGTCAGCGCCGAGGTGCAGACCTTCGCTCGCTACAGCGCGACGGTGAACCACCCCGCGCCCGCCACGGAGTTGCGCGACGCCCTGACGGCCGTTTTCGGCGACGACTGGCCGCGCCACCAGGCGGCGGCTCCGGTGATGGCGTCGGAGGATTTCAGCTACTACCTGCAGGAGGTTCCCGGCGCCTTCGCGCTGATCGGCGGCGGCTCCGCCGACGCGAAAGAGACGGCGCCCCTGCACAATGCGCGTTACGACTTCAACGACGACCTGATCGACCCGGTCGCGCGTCTGCTGGTCGGACTGGCCGGCGGCGCGCGGGTGCCCACCGCTGACAAGAAGCCCCGCTAGGGGAACACCGAGGAGGAGATGGATGGATATCACCGCGTTCGAGAACTACGAGTCCGAAGTCCGGTCCTACTGCCGGGCGTTCCCCGCCGTCTTCGCCTCGGCGTCCAACGCGCGGCTCACCGACGAGGACGGCCGCTCCTACCTCGACTTCTTCGCGGGGGCCGGGGTGCTGAACTTCGGCCACAACAACCCCCGGATGAAGCAGGCCCTCATCGACTTCCTGCAGACCGACGGTGTCGCGCACAGCCTCGACCTGCACACCACCACCAAACGCGAATTCCTCACCCGCTTCCACGATGTGGTGCTGGCCCCGCGCGGCATGGACTACCGGATGCAGTTCACCGGGCCGACCGGCTCCAACGCCGTCGAAGCAGCACTCAAGCTGGCCCGGCTGGTGACCGGCCGCCGCGAAGTGGTGGCCTTCAGCCACGGCTTCCACGGCATGACGCTGGGGTCGTTGGCTGCCACCGGCAACGACGCGTTCCGCCGCTGGGCGGGGGTGCCGCTGCGGGACATCGTGCGCCTGCCCTATGAGACCGCGCCCGGCGGCAAGAACGCGCTGGCCGACTACGCCGCCGCGCTGGCCGACCCGTCCAGCGGACTCACCGCGCCCGCCGCCTTCCTGGTCGAGGTGATCCAGGCCGAGGGCGGGGTCAACGTCGCCAGCGCGGAGTGGCTGCGCCAGGTGCAGGAATTGGCCCGCGAGACCGGGGCGCTGTTGATCGTCGACGACATCCAGGCCGGGGTGGGCCGCACCGGCAGCTATTTCAGCTTCGACGGTATGGGCATCGACCCCGATGTGATCACCTTGGCCAAGGGCCTCGGGGGATACGGCACCCCGATCGCGGTGTGCTTGAACAAGCCCGAGCACGACGCGCACTGGGCACCCGGCGCCCACACCGGGACGTTCCGGGGGCAGGGCTTGTCGATGGTGGCCGGGACGGTCGCACTGGAGTACTTCACCGACGACGCCCTGATGGGTGAGGTCGCCGCCAAGGGCGAGACGATGCAGTCGGCGCTCACCGCGATCGCCAAGGACCACCCGGACCGGGATTGGGAGGTGCGCGGCCGCGGCATGCTGCTCGGTCTCGACGTCGGCGACGGCGAACTGGCCAAGCGCGTGCAGCAGACCTGCTTCGAGCAGGGCCTGCTGATCGGGCCGTGCGGCTCGGGAGGTCGGGTCCTCAAACTGATCCCGCCGCTGACGATCCCCGACGACGAACTGAAGCAGGGACTGGACATCCTGACCGCCGCGGTGGCACAGGCGACGGGCGCGGGCTCATGAGGTACCGCGACGACATGACCTTCGAGCCGGCCGAGTACGAGCGGCGGCTCACCGAGCTGCGCGAGCGCATGGAGCGTCGCAACCTTGACGCGGTGGTCATCACCGACCCCGAGAACCTGATGTACCTCACCGAATACCAGACCACCGGCTACTCGTTCTTCCAGGCGCTGGTGGTGCCGCTCGACGACGAGCCGGTGATGATCACCCGCGCGATGGAGGAGTCCAACGTCATCGCGCGGACCTGGGTGGAACGCACCCGGCCCTACCCCGACACCGGCGACGCCATCCAGGAGCTGGTGTTGGCGCTGCGGCAGAACAAGCTGGGCGACAAGAGGGTCGGCTACGAACGCAACAGCTACTTCTTCCCGGCCTACCAGCAGGACCGGATCCACACCTCGTTCCAGCAGGGCGTGCTGATGGACTGCTTCGGCATCGTCGAAGCCGGCCGGGCACGGAAATCCGCGGCCGAGATCGAGGTGATGGCCCGCGCCGCCCAGGCCGCGGAGGCCGGCATGGCGGCCGGGCTGGCCGCCGCGGTGCCGGGCAACACCGAGAACGAGGTGGCCGCGGCGATCAGCGCGGCGATGTTCCGCGCCGGCGGCGAGTTCCCCGCGGTCATGCCCTATGTCGCGTCCGGGCCGCGGTCGATGATCGGCCACGCCACCTGGGAGGGCCGCACCATCGAACCCGGTGAGCACGTGTTCCTCGAGGTCGGTGGCTGTTACCGGCGCTACCACACCGCGCTGATGCGCACCGCGGTCAACGGCGAGCTCAGCGCCTCGATGTACGCGGCGCAGGAGCGGATGAAGCTGGCGCTCGCCGAACTGCGCTCGCTGATGGGGCCCGGGATGACAGTGTCCGACGCGGACTCGGTGGTGCGGCGCGTCATCTCCGACAACACCGTGGGCGCGCGACTGGTCACCCGGTCCGGGTACTCGATCGGGATCGCGTTCCCGCCGTCCTGGGACGAGGGCTACATCCTGAGCCTGAACCCCGGCGACTTCACCGCACTGGAGCCGGGGATGACCTTCCACGTGATCCCGTGGATGTGGGGCGTCGACGGCGACAAGACCGTCGGCATCTCCGACACCCTGCGGATCACCGAGAGCGGCTGCGAATCCTTCTTCACCCTCGACGAGGATTTCACCGTCCACGACGACAGCACCGGCACCGGCGTGGCCGGGGCGGTGTCGGTGGTCCCGATGGACGCCGACGGCGACGGGCAGGCCGAGCCGGTGACCGCCGACAACTCCAGGGAGGCGCAATGACGCAGACCGCGACCACAACGCTGACCGCCACCGATCCCAGCACCGGCGCGGTGATCCGAGAGGTGCCGGCCGCGTCGGCGGCACAGGTCGACCAGACGCTGACCGCCGCCGAGACCGCCTTCCGGTCCTGGCGGCGTACCGGGTTCTCCGAGCGCGCCGATCTGCTGCGCGGTGTCGCCGCCGAACTTCGCAGGCGCAGCGATGATTTCGCGATGTTGATGACCGAGGAGATGGGCAAGCCGATCGGGGAGGCCCGCGGCGAGGTGGAGAAGGCGGCCTGGGCCGCCGAGCACTACGCCCAGTTCGGCGCGGAGTACCTGCGCACCGACCACATCGACTCCGACGCCACCCGCAGCTACGTCCAGTACCTGCCGCTCGGTCCGGTGCTGGGCATCCTGCCGTGGAACGCACCGTTCTGGTTGGCGTTCCGGTTCTGTGCGCCCGCCCTGATGGCCGGCAACACCGCGGTGCTCAAACCGGACCCGCACGTGCCCGGCTGCGGGTTGGCCATCGCGGAGGCCTTCGCCGCGGCAGGCGCCCCGGAGGGCGTGTTCCAGACGTTGCTGGCGGCCACCCCCGACGTCGAGGGGGTGATCCGTGATCCGCGGATCCGGGCGGTGTCGTTCACCGGTTCGGACCGCGCCGGTGCCGCGGTGGCGGCGGTGGCGGCGAGCGAGATCAAGCCGGCGGTGCTGGAGTTGGGTGGCTCGGACCCGTCGATCGTGCTGGCCGACGCGGATCTGACGGCGGCCGCCGACGTGATCGTCTTGTCCCGGATCATCAACGCCGGCCAGTCCTGCATCGCCGCCAAGCGCATCATCGTCGAGCGCACGGTGTACGACGAGTTCGTCGGGCTGCTGCGGGAGCGGTTCGCCGCGCTGACCGTCGGCGACCCGCGCGACGAGAGCGTGAAGGTCGGCCCCATCGCCCGCGCCGACCTACGCGACAACCTGCACCGGCAGGTGACCGAGACCGTCGAGGCCGGCGCGGAGTGCCTGCTGGGCGGGCAACTGCCCGACGGACCGGGCTTCTTCTACCCGGTGACGCTGCTGACCGGGGTGACGCCGGGGATGACCGCGTGCGCCGAGGAGACGTTCGGGCCGGTCGCCGCGGTGCTCGCCGTCGACGACCTGGAGGAGGCCCTGGCCGTCGCCAACGACACCCCCTACGGTCTGGCGGCCAGCGTGTGGACCACCGCGGAGCGCGGCGAGGCGCTGGCCCGTGAGCTGGAGACCGGGCAAGTGGCGGTGAACGGGATCGTCAAGACCGATCCGCGGCTGCCCAGCGGTGGGGTGAAACGGTCGGGGTACGGCCGTGAGCTCGGGCCGCACGGGATCCACGAGTTCGTGAACGCCCAGCAGGTGTGGGTGGGCCCGAAACGGGACTGATGTCCGGGCGAACCCCCATCCAGGGCAATCGATGTGAAAGGAGAACAGGCCATGGCCGATGCGAACATCACCACGAAGAACACCGGCGAGCGGTACGAGATCCACGTCGACGGGGAGCGGGCCGGGCTGGCCGACTATGTCGACACCAACGGTCAGCGCATTTTTCACCACACCACGGTCGACGACAGGTTCACCGGTCAGGGCCTCGCAGGCAAGCTGATCGCCGCCGCGCTCGACGAGACCCGCGCGGCCGGCAAACGGGTCGTGCCGATCTGCTCGTTCGTCGCGTCCTACGTGGAGAAGCACGACGGCTACCGGGACCTCGTCGACCCGGTCACCGACGAGGCGCGTGCGGCCGCCGAGGCGGCCACCGGCTGATTTCGCCGCTGCTCAACTGTCGTAGAGGTGCAGTGCCCGGGCCGCCACGGTGGCGATGTCACCGCTGAGGCTGGCGATCGGGGGGCCGCCGGGCTGGTGGATGACGTTGGCGAGCACTATCACGTAGGTGTCGGAGCCGGGGTCGATCCACAGGGTCACGCCGGTGAACCCGGTGTGCCCGATGCTGCCGATCGGAAAGACGAGGCCGCGCGGCATGGAGTGCAGGGTGTCGATGTCCCACCCGAGGCTGCGCAGCGGTTGGCCGGGGACGGCCGGGTAGCTCGGGGCGAGGAGCGGGTCGGCACGGTCGGGAGTGTTCGCGATCGCGACCTGGGTGGCGTTGTTGGCCGCGTCCAGTTGCGTCGGGTCGTGGCCCGGTTGCTGCGGCGAGGCCATCAGTTGCGCGGTGGCCGGGGCAAGCGGGAAGTCGCTCGGTCTGCCGGCGAGCAGATCCAGGAGGGCCTGCGCGTAGCGGCCCAGGTCGGTCACCGTGGAGAACACTCCGGCGCTGCCGGCCACCCCGCCCATGCGCCGCGCGGTCGGGTCGTGCACCGTGCCGCGCAGCAGTTGACCGAAGTGGGGGTTGATGCCCGGGGTGTCGCCGTCGCGGGCGGTGGGTGCGATGCGCGGCAGCAGGTCGATGCTCCACCCGTCCGCCGGGCAGTCGGAGCCCGTCGGCGCCGCCGGGTCGTAGACCAGGGCGTTGCCTTGGATCCGGTGCGGCCCACAGGCTTTGGTCGCCGGAAGGTAGCGGGTCTCGGTCATGCCGAGTGGGGCGAACACCTGCTCGTGCACGTAGCGGTCCAGCGGTTCGCCGGTGATCCGTTCGACCATCTCGCCCAGGAGGATGAAGTTGATGTCGGAGTAGTGGAATCCGGCGCCCGGGGGGAACTCGAACGTGGAGGTGTAGGCCCGGTGCAGGCCGGCGGCCTTATCCGCACCGGTCAGCCCCCACGGGCCCTGGTGACTGAGGTCGCCGCCGAGCCCGGAACTGTGGGTCAACAGCATCCGCAGCGTGACGCCGGCGCGTTCGGGGTCGCCGGTCGGGTTGAACTCCGGAAGGTGGGTTTCGACGGGGTCGTCGATGCCGATCCGGTGCTGTTCGTAGAGCTGTAGGACCGCGACGGTGGTCGCGATGCTCTTGCTCAGCGACGCGAGGTCGAAGATGGTGTCGGCGGTCATCAGCTCGGCCGGTGCCGGTGTCCCGTCGATGCCCGGCTCACCGGGCAGTTTGCGTTCCCCGAAGGCCTGCCGGTAGACGATGTCGCCGGCGTGGCCGATCTGGACGACCGCGCCGGGCAGCCGGTGCGCGGTGATCGCGCCCTGGACCAGACCGGTGATCGGCGCGAAAGCCGGGTTCGGCGCCACGCTCGGCAGCGGTGGCGGCGGGACCGTCGTGAGCGGTGCGGGTGGTGGCGAGGGTTGCTGCGGGGGATGGGCCACCGGCGCGCAGGCCGGGAGCCCGGCGATGACGGCCGCCACCGCCGCGTTGCCGCAGATCCGGGCCGCCCGCGAAACTCTCACCGGCTCGACGGTAGTCGTGTCCGGCGACTGCTACCGCGGTCAGGGGGCGCGGGTCTCCGGCTCCAGATCGTAGGCCGCCTGGACCGCGTCGAGCCGTTCCCCGCGGCCGTCGCTCACTTTGCGGTCCCACACCTGCGCGCGCTGGGCGCGGACGTCGTCGATGTCGGATTCGGGTACGACGTTGCGGTAACCGTCGATCTCGCCGGTGACCACTCCGACAGCAGTGCGATAGACCGGTTCCGGGTCGTGCTGTTTGGAAGCGAACGACAGCTGCGTGTAGTCGAAGAACCGGGTGGCCGGATCGTCCTCCCAGCTCTGCCAGGTGTCGAGCATGCGGTCGTTGAAGCCGGTGAGGAAGGAACCCGGGTTGACGGTGGCCACTTCGACGTTGAACTCGGCCAGCTCCTGGAACAGGGTCTCGGCGAGGGCTTCCAGCGCGAACTTGGAGGCCGCGTAGGCGCCGCCGAACGGATCGATGATCAACCCGGACGTCGAGGACATGAAAACGATCTTGCCGCTGCGTCGGGCGGCCATCTTCTTGGCGATCGCCTGGGTGAGCAGGATCGGGCCGATCACGTTGACCTCGAACTGGTGGCGCAGGTTGGCGCCCGGGATATCCACGACCGCACCGCCTTCGGCCACGCCGGCATTGTTGAGCAGCACGTCGACGTCCCACTGCGCGGCCTTGCGGCGGTCCCCGGGGTGGGTGACGTCGAGTTTCTCGGGGCGAAGCTGAACGCCGCGTTGCTCGGCTTGCTGTTCGAGTTGCCAGACCTGAGGGAAGATCTCGACCCCTGCGATGACGTCGAGACCGCGTTCGGCGAGGCGCAGCGCGACCTCGTTACCGAACCCGGTGCCCGCCCCGGTGACCAGTACCGTCTTGTCAGCCATGCGGGGCGGGTACCCGACGCCGGCTGGGTTAAAAGTCCCGGCCGGTCAGGGGTTGCCGGTGGTGAACGATTCCAGTTGGAGCGCGGCGGCTTCCAGCTGGGAGCGGATGGCGGCCATGTCGGCGTCGCCGCGGTCGATCGCCTCCATCGTCGACCGTAATTCGCGGGCGGTCCGTGCTACGTCTGCGGGATCGAATTCAGCCATAGCGGTCGGCTACCCGCTCACCGGGTCGCTCAATCCGAGCGCGGTCCGCCGGTCTCGGCGAGTTCCGCAACCAACGCGGGTCCCTCGAGTCGGGTCGGCCATGATCTTCTCCGTGATCGCGGAGTCGTACTGGTCGAGCGAATCCTCGAAGGTGTCGGCGTTCGGGCAGACCTCGCGTTCGTAATACTTCAGGAGCAGCTCCGCTACTCCTTGTCGGTGGGTGGGTCGGTGTCGCCGTGGAGTAGTTCGTCGGGGTGGTGGGCGTGGTTGGTTTGGGGTGGGGTGGTGCCGTTGGTCCAGCCGAGGCGGCCGTTTTGGGTGACGATGGTGTGTTGGGTGCCGCGGGTGATGGCGCCGTGGTGGGGGCCGCAGGCGAAGTGGAGTTTGTCGGCGTTGGTGTGGCCGCCGTTGGTCCA
>NZ_LQPZ01000055.1 GCF_002102395.1 Mycolicibacillus trivialis | reverse complement strand
AATGTGTGTTCGGCGGTGTCCTACTTTTCCACCCGGGTTGGGTAGTATCATCGGCGCTGGCAGGCTTAGCTTCCGGGTTCGGGATGGGTCCGGGCGTTTCCCTGTCGCTGTGTCCGCCGTAACTCTATTTTGTTGTGCCGGTCCGGTGTTTTGTTGGGGGCCGGCTTGTTGTGTTGGTTTGTCAAGGGTTATTTGGTGTGGGGTGTGGGTGGGTTGTGGGGTGTGGTTGCGTGGTGTGTGTTGTAAGTTTTCGGCCGGTTAGTGCCAGTTCCCTGAGCGCATTGCTGCGTGTGTAGGTCTGGTCTATCGATCCCGTGTTCTGCGGGGGGCCTTATCCCACTTGATGGGTGAGAAACCTGGTCTTGGAAGGGGTTTCCCGCTTAGATGCTTTCAGCGGTTATCCTGTCCGAACGTGGCTATCCAGCGGTGCCCCTGGTGGGACAACTGGTGTACCAGAGGTTCGTCCGTCCCGGTCCTCTCGTACTAGGGACAGTTTTCCTCAAGTTTCTGACGCGCGCGGCGGATAGAGACCGAACTGTCTCACGACGTTCTAAACCCAGCTCGCGTGCCGCTTTAATGGGCGAACAGCCCAACCCTTGGGACCTGCTCCAGCCCCAGGATGCGACGAGCCGACATCGAGGTGCCAAACCATCCCGTCGATATGGACTCTTGGGGAAGATCAGCCTGTTATCCCCGGGGTACCTTTTATCCGTTGAGCGACACCCCTTCCACTCGGGGGTGCCGGATCACTAGTCCCGACTTTCGTCCCTGTTTGACGTGTCAGTCTCACAGTCAAGCTCCCTTGTGCACTTACACTCAACACCTGATTGCCGTCCAGGTTGAGGGAACCTTTGGGCGCCTCCGTTACTTTTTAGGAGGCAACCGCCCCAGTTAAACTACCCGCCAGGCACTGTCCCTGAACCGGATAGACGGTTCGAGGTTAGAGGTTCAATACGACCAGAGTGGTATTTCAACAACGACTCCACCCACACTGGCGTGCGGGTTTCACAGTCTCCCACCTATCCTACACAAACCGCATCGAACATCAATACCAAGTTGTAGTGAAGGTCCCGGGGTCTTTTCGTCCTGCCGCGCGTAACGAGCATCTTTACTCGTAGTGCAATTTCGCCGAGTCTATGGTTGAGACAGTTGAGAAGTCGTTACGCCATTCGTGCAGGTCGGAACTTACCCGACAAGGAATTTCGCTACCTTAGGATGGTTATAGTTACCACCGCCGTTTACTGGGGCTTAAATTCTCAGCTTCGCGGAATTGCTTCCACTAACCGGTCCTCTTAACCTTCCAGCACCGGGCAGGCGTCAGTCCGTATACATCGTCTTGCGACTTCGCACGGACCTGTGTTTTTAGTAAACAGTCGCTTCTCACTGGTTTCTGCGACCCACTCCCGCTGCCCCGGGCAAGCCGGTTGACGGTGTGTGGGTCCCCCTTCTCCCTAAGTTACGGGGGCATTTTGCCGAGTTCCTTAACCATAGTTCACTCGTACGCCTTGGTATTCTCTACCTGACCACCTGTGTTGGTTTGGGGTACGGGCCGTGTGTGAGCTCGCTAGAGGCTTTTCTCGGCAGCTGAGGATCACCGAATTCGCCTCATACGGCTATGCATCACCTCTCGGACTTAAGTGAGACCCGGATTTGCCTGGATCTCGTCCTACGGGCTTGCCCCAGTATTACCACTGACTGGTACGGCTACCTTCCTGCGTCACCCCATCGCTTGACTACTACCAGCGAAGGTCCCACGCAGCCCCGCATCGCCATCACCCCGAAGGGATCAAGTCGATACGGTTTTGGGTGGTTAGTACCGCTGTTTCGTCATGGGCGCGCACACACGGGTACGGGAATATCAACCCGTTGTCCATCGACTACGCCTGTCGGCCTCGCCTTAGGTCCCGACTCACCCTGGGCGGACTGGCCTGGCCCAGGAACCCTTGGTCTTTCGGCGGGCAAGGTTCTCACTTGCCTTATCGCTACTCATGCCTGCATTCTCACTCCCCACACCTCCACAGCTAGATCACTCTGCTGCTTCGCTGGTGAGGGGACGCTCCCCTACCCAACCCCCAACCAAAGTGGGGATTGCCGCGGCTTCGGCGGTGTGCTTGAGCCCCGCTACATTATCGGCGCACAATCACTTGACCAGTGAGCTATTACGCACTCTTTCAAGGGTGGCTGCTTCTAAGCCAACCTCCTGGTTGTCTTCGCGACTGCACATCCTTTTCCACTTAGCACACGCTTAGGGGCCTTAGCCGGCGATCTGGGCTGTTTCCCTCTCGACGCACGGAGCTTATCCCCCGCCGTCTCACTGCCACGCTTACAACGTGCCGGCATTCGGAGTTTGGCTGACGTCAGTAACCTAGTAGGGCCCATCGGCCATCCAGTAGCTCTACCTCCAGCACGCAACACGTGACGCTGCACCTAAATGCATTTCGGGGAGAACCAGCTATCACGGAGTTTGATTGGCCTTTCACCCCTACCCACAGCTCATCCCCTCAGTCTTCAACCTAAGTGGGTTCGGGCCTCCACAGCATCTTACTGCTGCTTCACCCTGGCCATGGGTAGATCACTCCGCTTCGGGTCCAGAACACGCCACTACACCAAGTGGATACGCCCTATTCAGACTCGCTTTCGCTACGGCTCCCCCACACGGGTTAACCTCGCGACGTGTCCCTGACTCGCAGGCTCATTCTTCAAAAGGCACGCCATCACCCCACCCACAAAGGGGAGGCTTTGACGGATTGTAGGCGCATGGTTTCAGGTACTATTTCACTCCCCTCCCGGGGTACTTTTCACCATTCCCTCACGGTACTCGTCCGCTATCGGTCATCAGGAAGTATTCAGGCTTACCGGGTGGTCCCGGCAGATTCACAGCGGATTCCACGGGCCCGCTGCTACTCGGGAAACGCCGCAAGGCAGGTGTCGGGTTTTCACGTACCGGGCTCTCACCGTCTACGGCAGACCATCCCAGGCCACTTCCGCTAACCACAACACTTTCTCACTGCCCTCCAGGTGAGGTAGACCCGGACACGACACTCCCACAACCCCACAAACACAACCCCTACCCGGTATCACGTGCCTGCGGTTTAGCCATCCTCCGCGTTCGCTCGCCACTACTAACGGAATCACAATTGTTTTCTCTTCCTGCGGGTACTGAGATGTTTCACTTCCCCGCGTTCCCCCCCACCGGCTATATATTCACCGGCGGGTAACACGACATCACTCGTGCTGGGTTTCCCCATTCGGAAATCCTCGGATCTACGCTCGGTTGACAGCTCCCCGAGGCATATCGCAGCCTCCCACGTCCTTCATCGGCTCCTGATGCCAAGGCATCCACCATACGCCCTTAAACACTTACAAACACAAAAACCAAAAGTGTTCAAAAAACAAAATCACACCAACAAACAAAACCCCACAATAGAGATCTCATCTGCTAGATGCTCGCAACCACTATCCACAACTCAAACACCACACCCCACACCAAAACCGGTGAGGCGACAACACCCAAAGCGTGTTGCCTCAGGACCCAACAGTGTGCCTGGCAGCCACCACAGCAAGCTCAACGACATCGACGACACTCACATGCCCTCAACACCACTTGATGCGACGGTTCGTTGTTGTGCACCCACCGGAACGCCCACTACAGGCGCCGGCATCAATCACTATCCCAACCGCCATGAATCCCGCACTCTTCGCGGGGACGGAGGAAAAATGGTGCTCCTTAGAAAGGAGGTGATCCAGCCGCACCTTCCGGTACGGCTACCTTGTTACGACTTCGTCCCAATCGCCGATCCCACCTTCGACAGCTCCCCCCCTTACGGGTTAGGCCACTGGCTTCGGGTGTTACCGACTTTCATGACGTGACGGGCGGTGTGTACAAGGCCCGGGAACGTATTCACCGCAGCGTTGCTGATCTGCGATTACTAGCGACTCCGACTTCACGGGGTCGAGTTGCAGACCCCGATCCGAACTGAGACCGGCTTTGAAAGGATTCGCTCCACCTCACGGCATCGCAGCCCTTTGTACCGGCCATTGTAGCATGTGTGAAGCCCTGGACATAAGGGGCATGATGACTTGACGTCATCCCCACCTTCCTCCGAGTTGACCCCGGCAGTCTCCCATGAGTCCCCGCCATCACGCGCTGGCAACATGGAACGAGGGTTGCGCTCGTTGCGGGACTTAACCCAACATCTCACGACACGAGCTGACGACAGCCATGCACCACCTGTACACAGGCCACAAGGGAACCGATATCTCTACCGGCGTCCTGTGCATGTCAAACCCAGGTAAGGTTCTTCGCGTTGCATCGAATTAATCCACATGCTCCGCCGCTTGTGCGGGCCCCCGTCAATTCCTTTGAGTTTTAGCCTTGCGGCCGTACTCCCCAGGCGGGGTACTTAATGCGTTAGCTACGGCACGGATCCCAAGGAAGGAAACCCACACCTAGTACCCACCGTTTACGGCGTGGACTACCAGGGTATCTAATCCTGTTCGCTCCCCACGCTTTCGCTCCTCAGCGTCAGTTACTGCCCAGAGACCCGCCTTCGCCACCGGTGTTCCTCCTGATATCTGCGCATTCCACCGCTACACCAGGAATTCCAGTCTCCCCTGCAGTACTCCAGTCTGCCCGTATCGCCCGCACGCCCACAGTTAAGCCATGGGATTTCACGGACGACGCGACAAACCACCTACGAGCTCTTTACGCCCAGTAATTCCGGACAACGCTCGCACCCTACGTATTACCGCGGCTGCTGGCACGTAGTTGGCCGGTGCTTCTTCTGTCACTACCGTCACTTGCGCTTCGTCGTGACTGAAAGAGGTTTACAACCCGAAGGCCGTCATCCCCCACGCGGCGTCGCTGCATCAGGCTTCCGCCCATTGTGCAATATTCCCCACTGCTGCCTCCCGTAGGAGTCTGGGCCGTATCTCAGTCCCAGTGTGGCCGGACACCCTCTCAGGCCGGCTACCCGTCGTCGCCTTGGTAGGCCATAACCCCACCAACAAGCTGATAGGCCGCGGGCCCATCCCACACCGCAAAAGCTTTCCACCACACACCATGCGACATGTGGTCCTATCCGGTATTAGACCCAGTTTCCCAGGCTTATCCCGAAGTGCAGGGCAGATCACCCACGTGTTACTCACCCGTTCGCCACTCGAGCACCCCCGAAGGGGCCTTTCCGTTCGACTTGCATGTGTTAAGCACGCCGCCAGCGTTCGTCCTGAGCCAGGATCAAACTCTCCAAACAAAACCTTCAAAAAAGGCCATTCAGAAATACCTGACAAACAGTCCAATCAAACTGGACCAAAAAACACCACACCCCCAACCACGGGACGGCCAAAGGCATGGCAAAAAACAACAACAAACAAAAACCACCAAACACACTATTGAGTTCTCAAACAACACACCCG
>NZ_LQPZ01000054.1 GCF_002102395.1 Mycolicibacillus trivialis | reverse complement strand
CCCCCCGTCGCGCCCCCGGTCGCACCTCCCGCGGCACCGCCGGCCGGTCCGCCGGTCGTTTCCGATGCCGACCCGCCGGCGATCCTGGCGCCCCCGCAGCCCGCCCCCCAGCCGATCCGCTGATCGCCGACCGCCGCGACACCGACCCGTCGACGCCATCCGGTCTGCGGTTGAGAAAAAGTGTCCGCTTCGAGCCCGGTTGACGCTCCTACCGATGAGCGCGGTCCACCCCGGACCGCAACCACGGCAAAGGACCCTCGTCATGAAAACCACCACGGTTCGACCCACTCCCGCCCGCCCCGCGGTCTCCGCCTCGCCCGCCATCACCTGCCGGGCGGTGGAGGTGTCCGACGGGCTCACCGTCGAATACGTGTCCGTGCCCGACCTCAGCGACGCCCCCCGACACCGGGCCGACCGCAGCGCCACCCAGCGGGAGATCACCGCCATCGACCGGGCGCTGCGGTCCCGCCCGGACTTACCCGCACCGGACGTCGGCGAGCGCGCCGGCGACCAGGTGCTGCGGCCGAACAACCCGGTTGCCGCCGCGCTGTACCGCGATCGGCCCGCGCTGCGGGCCTGGCGGACCGATCTGGTGCCCTCCGCGATGGCGCTGACCCCGCTGTATCGCCCGGAGGAACCGCGGCTGCCCAACGGCGCGCCGATCGACCGCGCCACCCGCGACATCTTCCTGTACGCCCCCGACGCGATAGCGATCCGGTCCCGGGCCGCGATCATGTCCGCTATCGCCGGCCGGTACCTGAGTCCCACCACCGCGACCCGGTGGACCAGCCTGGCGTGCGGCGCCGCGATCCCGGTCTTCCAGGCACTCGCCGGGCGCCGGTGCCGGCAGGTGGAACTGACCCTGGTCGACCTCGACGCCGGTGCGCTGGCCCATGCCGCCGAACTGGGCGCCGCCGCCGGAGTCGGCGGTGAGGTCGACACCCGGTTACTGCAGCGGCACCTGATCCGGGAGATGATCGTCAGCGACCGGCTGGTCGACGAGGTGGGGGAGGCCAGCCAGGATCTGGTCGACATGCTCGGCATCTTCGAGTACATACCCGCCGAGTTCGGCGAGCTCAAGTCGGCATCGGTGTTCCTGCGCAACGCGTTTCGGTTGCTCAAGCCCGGCGGTGCGGTGGTCGCGGCGAACATGCTCGACACCCACCCGCGGCTCGCGTTCAATCAGCGGGGGATCGGCTGGCCCCGGATCTTCCCCCGGTCCATCGCAGAACTGCGGGAAATCCTGCACGACGCCGGGATCCCACCGGAGCAGGTGACGATGACCCTCGCGGCAGACGGGGTCTACGCGGTCCTGGAGATCCGCAAGCCCAGCGGCGCCAGCTAGCCGCCGCGCGGCACACCCGGGATGTCACCGGTTCGGCGGTCCGGATACGCCATCATGAACCACACGACCCGAGGAGCAGCAGTGGCCAATCCCGGTGAGTTCATCGCCGCCATCGATCAGGGCACCACGAGTACCCGGTGCATGATCTTCGACCACACCGGCACCGAGGTGGGCCGGCACCAGCTCGAGCACGAGCAGATCCTGCCGCGGGCCGGCTGGGTGGAGCACAACCCGTTCGAGATCTGGGAACGCACCGCGGCGACCCTGGTCTCGGCGCTCAACGCCACCGGGTTACAGGCCGCCGACCTGGCCGCGCTGGGCATCACCAACCAGCGGGAGACCACCGTGGTGTGGAACCGGCGCACCGGGCGGCCGTACCACAACGCGATCGTCTGGCAGGACACCCGAACCGACCGGATCGCCGCCGGGTTGCAGCGCGACGGGCGCGGCGAGGTGATCCGGCACCGGTCCGGGCTGCCGCCGGCCACCTACTTCTCCGGCGGCAAGCTGCAGTGGATCCTGGAGAACGTCAGCGGGGTCCGCGCCGACGCCGAACGCGGCGAAGCGCTGTTCGGCACCGTCGACACCTGGGTGCTGTGGAATCTCACCGGCGGCCCGCGCGGCGGGGTGCACGTCACCGATGTCACCAACGCCAGCCGCACGATGCTGATGGACCTGCAGACCCTGGACTGGGACGACGAGCTGCTGTCCTTCTTCGGCATCCCGCGGGCGATGCTGCCGCGGATCGCCTCGTCATCGTCCTCGGAGCCGCACGGCGTGACCCAGGACAGCGGACCGGTCGGCGGGTCGATCCCGGTGACCGGGATCCTGGGCGACCAGCAGGCCGCAATGGTCGGGCAGGTCTGCCTGGCGGCGGGCGAAGCGAAGAACACCTACGGCACCGGCAACTTCCTACTGCTCAACACCGGCGAGAAGATCGTCCGCTCGGACAACGGGCTGCTGACCACGGTCTGCTACCGGTTCGACGACGCCGATCCGGTGTACGCGCTGGAGGGCTCCATCGCGGTGACCGGCTCGGCGGTGCAGTGGCTCCGCGACCAACTGGGCATCATCAGCGGGGCCGCGCAGAGTGAGGCGCTGGCCCGGGAGGTCGCCGACAACGGCGGGGTGTACTTCGTGCCCGCCTTCTCCGGGTTGTTCGCGCCCTACTGGCGGGCCGACGCCCGCGGTGCGATCGTCGGGTTGTCGCGGTTCAACACCAACGCCCATTTGGCCCGCGCCACCCTGGAGGCGATCTGCTACCAGAGCCGCGACGTGGTCGACGCGATGGCCGCCGACTCCGGGGTGCACCTGGCGGTGCTCAAGGTCGACGGTGGGATCACCGCCAACGACCTGTGCATGCAGATCCAGGCCGACGTGCTCGGGGTGGAGGTGGTCAAGCCCGTCGTGTCGGAGACCACCGCGCTGGGCGCCGCTTATGCGGCCGGCCTGGCCGTCGGCTTCTGGTCCGGTCCGGCCGAACTGCGGGAGCACTGGCGTGAGGACAAGCGCTGGCAGCCGCAGTGGTCCGCCGAGCAGCGCGCCACCGGTTACGCGGGGTGGCGCAAGGCGGTGGAGCGCACCCTGGACTGGGTGGACCTGTCCTGACCGCGGCGCACGTCTCGCCGGGTATGGCTTACTCCGTTTCGCCGAGAACGGCGTAGACGTCCCGGCGGGCGGCGTTGACGATCTCCGCGATGCGCTGCTGCTGGTCGGCGTTGCCCGCGCGGGCCGCCTGGGCGACCGCGCCCAGCAACTGACCCGCGGCATCACGCAACACGGCCTGCTCGGCGCCGATCCCGCCGGCGATCTCCTCCCACGGCGGGGTCTCGATCTTCTCGGCAGCCGCCCGCCCGCTGTCGGTCAACTCGAAGAGCTTCTTGCTGCCGTCACTGGCGCCGGCCACGATGAGGTCCTCGTCGGCGAGCAACTGCAGCGTGGGGTAGACCGATCCGGCGCTGGGCCGCCAGATGCCGTGGCTGCGCTCGGCGATCTGCTGGATCATCTCGTAGCCGTGCATCGGCCGTTCGGTGAGCAGCACCAGGATCGCCGCGCGGACATCGCCGCGCCGGCCGCGGTGTCCCCGCCTGCCGCGCCACGGGTTTTCGCCGTGACCGAAGCCGGGGCCGAACCCGGGACCGAAGCCGGGCGGGAAGCCCGCCCCGAAACCGAAGGACGCGCCGCCCGGGCCGCCCGCCTGGCGGCGGAGATGGTCGCGGAATTCGTCGCGGACTGTGCGCGCCGCACCGGCGAACGGGTGGGGTGCACCGAAGAAGCCGTGTTGAGGCCCACCAAAGGGGCCGAAGGGAATGGTCATGAGATTGCTCCGATCCACCGGCGGTATTCGATATGTAACGATATATCGCGAGCTATCGGAGTGCAAGGTGGTATGTCAGTTTGGCGGGATCAGACCTGCCGAACCCCCGGTGCTTGCGGTATCACCGGCCGTGCCACCCGGGCCGCCGGCGGCGACCGGAGCGCTCCACGGCGCCGTCGGCGGCGGCGCACCGCCCGGCCCGCCCCCCGCCTCGACGCGGTTCTGCATCCGGGCGAGTTCCCGGCGGTGGCGTTCGGCGAGCACCGCGGCCAGCACCGGCTCGGGCGGGACCCCGGGCGGGGGCGTCGGGGCGATCACGGCCACCACGTCGGTGGCGATCAGGTAGGCGATCTCGCTGCGGCGCGCCGGGTCGAGTGACGGGGCGCGGGCCAGGAACTGGCGGGCCGTCTCGGCCTGCTCGGGTCGAAGCCCGGAGAGTTGCAGCGACGACGCCCACCAGGCCAGCCCCGGCGGCATCATCGGCGGCGGCGCCAGCCGCGGGGCGCGTTCGCTGATCACCCGGGTGCCGGCGAAGATGTCGCCGAGGCGTTTACCGTGCGGGGAGAACATGCTGCAGATCACCGCCGGGCTGCCGATCAGCAGCCAGATCTCCACCACCGAGGTCAGCGCCCGAAAGGTGGCCTGGCTGATGCGTTCCGGGCCGCCGTCGTCGGCGACGACCCGCAGCCCCATCGCCATCTTGCCCAGCGTCCGGCCACGGGTGGACACCTCGAAGATCAGCGGATAGGCGACCGGCACCAGCACCACGAACAGGATCCGTAACGACATCGACCAGGCGGGGTCGAGTTGCTGGAGCGTCAAGGTCACCAGCACGGCCCCGGCGATGGTCAGCGCGATGATCACCGTGATGTCGATCAGGGCCGCGACCGCCCGGACCGGCAACTGCGCCACCTGCACATCCAGGACGACAGCGTCCCCGGTCACCACCTGCGCCATGACGCAAACGCTACTCGTCGCGCGTCGCCCCCCGGCACGGCAACGCGCCGCTATCGTGTGGCGGGTGGACGTTGACGCCTTCGTGCTGACCCACCGGCCGACCTGGGACCGCCTCGACACCCTGGTCCGGCGGCGGCGCAGCCTCACCGGCGCCGAGGTCGACGAACTGGTGGATCTCTACCAGCGGGTCTCCACCCAGTTGTCCACCTTGCGGTCGGCGTCGCGGGACACCGCCACCACCGCGCGGCTGTCGGCCCTGGTGGCCCGCGCCCGGTCGGCCGTCACCGGCGCGCACGCGCCGCTGGGCCGGGAGTTCGCCCGGTTCTGGACCGTGCGCTTCCCGGTGGTCGCCTACCGGGCGGGAGTGTGGTGGCTGGCGACGGCGGCCGCGTTTTTGACCGTCACCGCCCTCATCGCGGTCTGGGTGGCCGGCAACCCCGACGTGCAGGCGGCCATCGCCACCCCCGAGCAGATCAAGCAACTCGTCGACCACGACGTCGCCGCCTACTACAGCGAACACGCCGCAAGCGCGTTCGCCGCCCAGGTGTGGCTGAACAACTCCTGGGTCGCCGCCCAGTGCATCGCGTTCGCGGTGCTGCTGGGCCTCCCGATCCCGTGGGTGCTGTTCCAGAACGCGGCCAATGTCGGTGTCATCGCCGGGTTCATGTTCTCCGCGGGCAAAGGCGGCCTGTTGCTCGGCCTGCTCACCCCGCACGGGCTGCTGGAACTGACCGCGGTGTTCCTGGCGGCGGCGGTCGGGATGCGGCTGGGCTGGATGGTGATCGCGCCCGGTGACCGGCCGCGTGGGCAGGTGCTGGCCGAGCAGGGCCGCGCGGTGGTGGCCGTCGCCGGCGGCCTGGTGGCGGTGCTGGCGGTGTCCGGGATCCTTGAAGCGTTCGTGACGCCCTCCGGGCTGCCCACCTGGGCGCGGATCGGGATCGGGGTGCTGGCCGAGGTCGCGTTCCTGGCCTACATCGTCTACTTCGGGCGCCGCGCCGCCCGGGCCGGGGAGAGCGGCGACATCGTCGATGCCCCCGATGTGGTGCCGACCGGTTGACCGGCGGGCGCCTACAGCCGACCGGTGGCCTTCATCGCCAGATACCGGTCGGCCAGTGCGGGCGCGATCTCGTCGGGGACGGCGTCGACGACCTCCACTCCGGCCCGCTGTAACCGCGCCGCGATCTCGCGCCGCCCGATCCGGGAGCGTTCGGCGGCCGCGGCGTCGTAGACCGCGGCCGCGTCCGTCCGACCGGCCGCCAGCCGGGCCACCCGCGGATCGGCGACCGCCGCCAGGATCACCTGGTGGCGCGCGGTGAGCTGGGACAGCACCGGCACCAGCCCCTCATCGAGTGCGGAGGGGTTGAGGTCGGTCAGCAGCACCACCAGCGAGCGGTGCCGCGACCGCCGGATCACCGCCGACACCATCGCCGCCGCATCGGATTCGACGAGCTCGGGCTGCAGCGGGGCCATCGCCTCGACGAGCTGGGCCAGCAGTTCGTTGCGGGAGGCGCCGAACACCCCGGCCCGCACCGTCCGGTCGTGGGCCAGGAAGTCGACCCGGTCCCCGGCGCGGGCCGCGAGCGCGGCCAGCAGCAGCGCCGCATCCATCGACCAGTCCAGCCGGGGCCAGCCGCCGGGATCGGCCGCGGTGGGGTCCACGCCGACGCGGCCCGCGGCGGTACGCCCGGTGTCGAGCACGATGAGGATCCGGCGGTCGCGTTCCGGGCGCCAGGTGCGCACCACGACATCGGAGCGCCGTGCGGTGGCCCGCCAGTCGATGGACCGGACGTCGTCGCCGACCACGTATTCGCGCAGCGAGTCGAATTCGGTGCCCTGCCCGCGCACCAGGATCGGGATGAGCCCGTCGAGCTCGCGCAGCCGGGCCAGGCGGGAGGGCAGGTGCTTGCGGGAGAGGAAGGGCGGCAGGATCCGCACGGTGCCGGGCACCGGGGTGGAGCGTTGCCGCCCGGCCAGCCCGAGCGGGCCCATCGAACGGACGGTGACCGTGGCCGCCTCCTGGTCGCCGCGGCGCACCGGCCGCAACCGGGTGGTCAGCCGGTGCGCATGCCCGGCGGCCAGGGTGAGGGGGTGGCTGCGCGGTTCGGCGCGCGCGCTGGGCGGCCAGGCGTCCCGGACCAGGCCGCGGAAGCGGCGCCGGCCGGTGTGCTCGACGGTCAGGGTGGTCTCCACCGGCTGGCCGAGCCGGGCGGAGGACGGCCCGCTGCGCACCGCGCGCAATGCCCGCGGGCTGGCGGCCAGCACCAGGTCGACGGCGAGAGCGGCCACCAGGGCGGCACCGAGCACCAGGAACGCGGTGGCCGGCCACGGTGCGACCGCGATCGGCAGCACACACAGCAACGCGACCAGTCCGGCGCGTCCGGTGAAAACCACTACCGCGGCACCGGGACCGCGGCGAGGATGCCGTCGAGCACGCCGTCGGCGGAGGCGCCTTCGAGTTCGGCCTCCGGGCGCAGCCCGATGCGGTGCCGCAGCGTGGTGCGGGCCATCGCCTTGACGTCGTCGGGGGTGACGTAGCTGCGGCCGGACAGCCAGGCCCACGCCCGGGCGCTGCCCAACAGGGCGGTGGCGCCGCGCGGTGAGACGCCCAGCTGCAGGGCGGGGGAGCGGCGGGTGGCGGCGACGATGTCGACGATGTAGGCCAGCACCTCCTGGCCGGCCAGGACGCGGCGCACGGCGTCGCGGCCGGCGGCCAGATCGTGGGCGCCGGCGACCGGCTTGATCGCCGAGAGGTCGCGGGGGTCGAAACCGCGGGCGTGCCGGTCGAGGATCGCGATCTCGGTGTCGCGCTGCGGCAACTCGACGGTGAGCTTGAGCAGGAACCGGTCCAACTGCGCCTCGGGCAGCTGGTAGGTGCCCTCGTACTCGATGGGGTTCTGGGTGGCGGCGACGATGAACGGGTCCGGCAGGGCCCGCGGCTCCCCGTCGACGCTGACCTGACGCTCCTCCATCGCCTCGAGCAGTGCGGCCTGCGTCTTGGGCGGGGTGCGGTTGATCTCGTCGGCGAGCAGCAGGTTGGTGAACACCGGCCCGGGCCGGAAGGTGAAGGCGGCGGTGCGGGTGTCGTAGACCAGCGAACCGGTGACGTCGCCGGGCATCAGGTCCGGGGTGAACTGCACCCGTTTGAACTCCAGGTGCAACGCGGCGGCCAGGCTGCGCACCAGCAACGTCTTGGCGGTGCCGGGGACGCCTTCGAGCAGGATGTGCCCGCGGCAGAGCAGCGCCACGAGCAGCCCGCTGACCACCGCGTCCTGGCCGACGACGGCTTTGCCGATCTCGCCACGCAGGGCCAGCAGGGCGCTGCGGGCCGCATCGGTCTGGTCGGGGTGGGCGTGTGTCATAGGTGGGTGACCTGTCTTTCGATGTCGTCGAGGGCACGGGCGAGGTCGAGTAGTTCGGCGTCGGTGCCCGGCACTGACCCGAACAGTAACCGGCCCAGCGTGTCCGCCGGAACGGAAGTGCGTTGCGCCACGGCGGCCACGACGACCTGCGGCGCGGCGGTGGCCGAGAGCCCCAGCCGGGGCAGCAGCCGCTGCCGGGCCCCGGTGCGCAACGCCTCGGCGGCGCGGTCGCGGGCGCGGCGGGCGCGGTAGAGCCGGGCGCGGCCCTCGACGGTTTCCGACGCCCGCACCACCACCGGCATCGCCTCCGCGACCAGCGGGCCGAGCCGGCGGCCCTGCCACACCGCGAGTACTGCCACCACGACGCAGAGTTGCAGCACCACCCAGGTGACGTTGGGCGGGATCAGGTCACCGAGCGTCCGCTCGGCGGTGCCGCCGTCGGCCTGCGTCTGCGCGTGCTGCGGGGCGAACCAGACCACGTGGGATCGGGCCCCGGCCAGGTTCATCGCCAGCGCCGCGTTGCCCTCGTCGAGCAGGTGACCGTTGAGCATGAACTCGGCGCTGCCTGCCACGGTGACGGTGTGCGCACCGTCGCGGTACCGCACCACCGCGCCGCCGTAGCAGCTGACCAGCTCGTCGGGGGTGTCCTCGGCGGCCTCGTTGGCCCGGTAGGTCATGGCGGTGTCACCCAGGTCGACGGTGCCGGCCCGGTTGGCCTCGGTCAGTGCGCAACCCGGGCGGTCCCGGGCGCCGTCCCATCGGCGGCTCAGCGCAGGTGCCAGTGCGCTCAGCGCGCGGGGAGTGGGTTCGACCAGAAGCCGGTCACCGGGCAGCTCGGCCAGCCGGGTCAACAGGTCGGGGTCGAGGATCCGTCGGGTCTCGGCGATCACCACCAGCGAGTCGGGCCGGGCCGCGTGGACGACGTCGTCGACCGTGGTGGCCACCGAGACCTGGACCCCGTGGTCGCGCAACAACGCGATCAGCGCGTGCGCGCCGCTGGGGTAGGTGGACTGCGGATCCATTCGGCCGCCCTGCCGGGGCTGCAACAGGGTGTAGCTGAGTATCGCGATGAGCGTGATGACCAGCAGCGCCGATGCGGCCCACAGCCAGGTCCCGGCGGAGCGCCGCCGGGTGGGGGCGCTCACCGGGACGCTGGTCCGGCGCCGGCCGGCACCGGGCGGGACGGCGGCTGCACCCGCAGCCGGTTGTCGAGTTCGGTGATCTGCCGGTAGCCGGCTTCGGTGCCCGGCCGCTCCCCGTAGGTCACGTCGTTGAAGACGGTGGCGGCACGGCCCAGCTCGTCGGCGGCGCCCGGCAGCGCCGCCCCGGCATCCCGGGCCAGTTCGTTGGCGGTGCGCCCGGGCAGCGGATTGAGCGTTCCGGTCTCCTCCAGCCCGCGCGCCAGCGCGCGCAACCGCTGCCGGATCGCCAGTGACCAGTCACCCTCGGCGGCGGCCTTCTCCGCCGCGGCCCGGCATTCGGCGGCGCTGTACCCGCCGGCCTCGAACAAGGCGTGGTCGGTGCGACCCGACCGCATCGTCCGGCGCGCCACCCGGATCGCGATCAGCACCGCCACGACCAGCAGCACCGCGACCACGGCGACGGTGAAGCCGGCACCCGGTATTTCCGCGGTCCTGGCCAGCAGCCGGTCGACGGCCTGGTTGAGCCAGTCGGTGACGGAGTGGCCCCGCTCCGACGCGTAGATCGGTTTGGCCAGCTCGTGCTGCGCTTCGGTGTGCGCGGGGTCGCGGTCGATGTCGACGCCGGGCACGGTCAGCGGGCCAACCACAGGTTGTCGGTGGCCCCCGGTGCGACCTGGCCGCTGGCGGCACCGCTCTGCAACACCAGGTCGAACGCCTCGGCACGGATGCGCCGGTCGGTGTAGAGCAGCACCGTCACACCGCAACTGAATGGCTGCACCACGACCTGCGCGACGATACCGCCGATGGCCGCGACGATGACCGAACCGATCGAGCCCGTGGTGGAGCCGATCGAGCCGCCGAACGCCAGACCCAGCAGGCCGAACGGGATGCCGATCGCGAAGGCGACCACGGCGGTCACGATCCCGGTGAGCACGAGGATCCCGGCGATGCGCCAGAAGCTGTTGCGCACCAGGGCGAACGACCGCTTGATGGACTCGATGACGGGTTGTTGTTCCAGCACGATCGCGACCGGCGCGAACACCAACGCCACGTAGAGGTAGACGAACCCGACCAGGGCTCCGAGCCCGATCACCGCCCCGAGCAGTCCCGCCGCGGCCGACGACCCGAGCGCCGCGCCGATCGCCCCGAACACCAGGATGAGGACGAACACGGCCACGATGACGGCGACGGCCTCCAGCAGGACCAGCCCGATCAGGGGCAGCAGCCGCCCGCGCAGCCGCTCCCAGGCCTCGCCGAGCGTGATGTCGGCGCCGAACACCGCCCGCCCGATGATCACGGTCAGCATGCCGACCAGGACGAGACCGCCGAGTCCGCTGATCGCCTGGGCGGCGAACCCGGCCAGCCCGGCGCCGGCGGTGAGCCGCATCATCTCGTCGGGTGTGCCGGACTCGCTTTCGAGCATCGCCGACAGCGGACCCAACTGGAGGATGAGGCTGAGCAACTGGGTGATGATGACGACGGCGGCCGTCAGCCCCAGGGTGGCCTTGGGGTGCTCGCGGATGTAGCCGACGGCACCGTTGTAGATGTCACCCAGGGTCAGCGGACGCAACGGGATGATGCCGGGCTTGAGTGCGGCACCCGGTTGCGCGCCGGGATATCCCGGCGGCGGCCCGTACCCCGGGGGTGGGCCGTACCCCGGCGGGGGACCATAACCGGGCGGTGGACCCGGTGGGGGCGCCGCGTAGCCGGGTGCGGTCGCATAACCGGGCGGCGGACCGTACCCCGGCGGTGGCGACCCGGGCGGTGGGCCGTAACCGGGGGGTGGACCCGTCGGTGGCCCGTAACCGGGGGGCGGACCGTACCCGGGCGGCGGACCGTAGCCCGGCGGGGGGC
>NZ_LQPZ01000053.1 GCF_002102395.1 Mycolicibacillus trivialis | reverse complement strand
GGATCCAGGGCAGCGCGGATTTGGTCCTGTGCCGCCTGGGGAGCCATCGCTGTCGCCATACCACCGACGCTAGAAACACCCCCCGACACCACCAGCCCCCACAACCCGACCACCCCACCACCTTGTGGACCAACCCCCAACTGTGGATAAAAACAGGGCCGAAACCCGCTCGTCGAGGGCGCACCGGCCCGCTGAACGGCCGCCCGTCAGCCGTCTGACGGTGGCTCAGTCGACCGACGGTGGCTCAGCCGACCGACACCTATTTCTGCAGGGTGAACTGGTTGATGTCGGTGTAGCCGTTGCGGAACATGTCCGCGCAACCGACCAGGTACTTGTCGAACCGGTCGTAGGCGACCTGCCCCTGCACGGCCAGGGCACGCTCCTTGTTGGCGTGCAGCGCCTCAGCCCACAACTCCAGGGTGCGCACGTAGTGCTGTTGTAGTGACTGCCGTCGGGTCAGGGCGAACCCGGCCCGATCCGCGTGGTCCTCAACCATCTTGATGGTCGGCAGCCGCCCACCCGGGAAGATCTCGTCGACGATGAACTTTGCGAATTTCACCCGGGAGAACAGCAACGGGGGATGTTCGAGGTTGCGGTCGCCGAAGTCGTGGATGCAGATGGTGTGCAGCAGCATCCGGCCGTCGGCGGGCAGGGCGTTGTAAGCCATCTCGAAGAACGGCTCGTAGCGCTCGAAGCCGAAGTGCTCGAACGCACCGATCGACACGATCCGGTCGACCTTGCCGTCGAACTCCTCCCAGCCCTGCAACCGCACCTCGACGTTGCGCTCGGTCGGGATCTTGGCCAGCCGGGCCTGCGCCGCCTTCTGCTGGTTTTTGCTGATCGTCAGGCCGATCACGTTGATGTCGTAGGTCTCCAGCGCGCGCTGCAGACCCCCGCCCCAGCCGCAGCCGATGTCGAGCAGGGTCATGCCCGGCTCCAGGCCCAGTTTGTCCAGTGCCAGGTCGAACTTGGCGTTCTGCGCCTCACTGGTGGTCATGTCCTCGCGCTCGAAGTACCCGCAGGTGTACCCCATGGTCGGGCCGAGGAACAGCTCGTAGAACTCGTCGGAGATGTCATAGATCGACTGCAGTTCGTCGTACTTCGGCTCTAACTTCCCCATCAGGCGCTCCTCCCGCTCCTTCCGTTGAGCCGACGGCCACCGGGAGGTCGCCGGTTTGATGTTCGGTCAGTACCTCCCGAACACCGTGGCGACGTTGTGGCCGCCGAATCCGAACGAGTTGTTCACCGCGTAGCGGTAATCGCCGCGGCGAGGTTGACCGGCGACCACGTCGAGGTCGATCTCCGGATCGAGGTTGACCAGGTTCAGCGTCGGCGGGACCACCCCGTCACGCAACGCCATGACGGTCAGAATCGCCTCGACCGCGCCGACCGCCCCCACCGAATGCCCGAGCGCCGATTTCGGGGCATAGACCGCAGGTCGATGGCTGCCCATCGCGTTGTTGATGGCCTTGCCCTCGGCGACGTCGCCGATCTGAGTTCCGGTGGCGTGCGCATTGACATGATCGATATCGGTCGGTTGCAGGCCCGCGAGTTGGATCGCGCGGGTCATCGCATAGCCGGCCCGCTCGCCAGTGGGGTCAGGAGCCACCATGTGGTAGCCGTCGGAGGTGATCGACGCACCCATCAGCCGGGCGATCGGGATGGCTCCGCGTGCCTTCGCGTGATCTTCGCGCTCCAGGACCAGGATCGCGCCGCCCTCACCGAAGACGAAGCCCGTGCGGTCCTTGTCGAACGGGCGACACGCCCCCGGCGGGTCATCGTTGTTGGTGGACAACACGATGCGCATCTGGGCGAAGAGCGCGATCGGTACTGCTTCGATCTGGGTTTCCACCCCTCCGCAGATCGCGACGTCGGCTTCACCGAGGACGATCTGCTGCCAGGCGTGCGCGATGGCCTCCGAACCGGACGCGCACGCCGAGGCCGGCGCGCAGACTCCCGCTTTGGCGTGCCGGTCCAGCCCGACGGCCGCGGCGGCCGCGCTGGGAACGTACTTGGCCACGCTCATGGCCGGAACCGCCTGGGCGCCGCGTTCGCGCAGGACGTCATAACTCCAGACCAGTTCCTCCGCCGATCCCAGTCCGGTACCGATCGACACCGCGAGGCGCCGGGTGTCGACGTCGGGCGACCCCGCGTCGGCCCAAGCCCGCCGGCTCAGCACCGTGGACATCCGCTGCAGGTAGGTCAACCGTTCCACCTCGGCGGCGCTCAACTCGTCATCGAAGCTCTCCAGCAGGTGCCCGCCGATCCACACGGGAAGTTTGTATTGGTCGACAAACGGGTCCTTCAGCGCGCGGATTCCGCTTTGTCCGGCGAGCAACGCCTGCCAGGTGTCTTCGACATTGGTCGCGACCGCCGTGGTCAGTGCGACACCTGTGACGACGACGTTCGGTAGGCCGTTTCCGGTAGCCAATGCTGTCAACAACGCCCCCTTCAGTCCCGGCAGTCGCTCACCCGCGGGCCGCAGCTACGCCGTCGCGCCACGAACCGTGGCGTCTGCACCTTGAGGTGTCCTTGAGTCGGCTGGCAACTCATTGCAACGTCTCGCCGCCACGGTGATGTTCCTCCTGCGCATCGACGCAACCGGGTGCGTTTGTAACCATTTCCGGCCCAGTTAACCTGCGGCAACTGCGGTCAGCGAGACCGCGGTGCCCCGGTGGTGCCGGGATTCCGATTATCTCAGTCCTGGGCGGGTGCGGCGACGATTGCGGCGAAAAGGCTGGACGCTGTGAGGGTAGGTCCGTTGAGGACCAGGCGACTCGCGCCGCTACGACGGCTGCTGCAAGCACTGTCGGCGGTCAGCACAATCGGCAGCGCGCAACCGGAAAATCCGGCGTCGGCCGTATAGCGGAGAACCCGGCCGCTGCTCCCGCGCGTTGAGCGACGAGTGGGGCACCCCCGAGGCGACAGGAACGACCCGCGGTATCTCGAAGTCAGAACCGTCCGCTCACGACGAGTTAGCGAGTCTCCGTGTTCATGCGTGAGAGTGAAGCTCATCCCCACGCGGTTGTGGCGCTACTCCACTCGAGGCCGCCAACTACAGATGTTCCGATGCGGCGATTTTGTCGCTAGACGGAGGGCGAGACGGCGTTGTGCCAGGCCAACGGGTTGAGATTGCGGTAGGGGTCATCCGCCCGGATCGTGAGCAGGTCGGCAAGGTCTGCTTCGAGCGCTTCCTGGGCCTTCTGCCGCACCGATTCCACCCACGTCGCCTCCGACGTCTTCGCTGGTTTCGCGGTTTCGATAGGCGCACCGAAACGGAGGTACATTCGTTCCGGGCGTGGAATCAGGGTTGGACCGATGCCCCGCACCAGAGGTGCGGCCATGTCGGAGCGGCCCGACAGTCGCTGGGACACCGCTCCGCTGATCCGTTCCCAGGTCCCGCCACGGCTGGTCAGACTCTGGTAGACGTCGTCACCGCCGACAAGGGCGGCGGGTACGATCGGGTAGGCGAATTCCACTGCCAGACGGGCGAAGCCAGCACGTCCCTGCCAGCGCAAGGTGTACTCCTCGCCCTTGAACTTCGGGATCTCGCGGCCCCCACCGGGAAACACCAGGATGGGTTCGTCGTGTCGCATCAGTTCCCGGACCGGCTCGGGCGAGCCGACGAGGGCGCCGGCCGCGGCCAGCAGATCAGCGGCTGGACCCGGCATACGCCCGAACTGGCGGTCGGTCAGGGGTCGGACCCGTTTGCCGATTGCCCGCCGGACGTGGAAGGGAATCAGCAAGGCTTCAGAACCGAACTGAGTATGGTTTCCCACCACCAGGAAACGGCCGTCGCGCGGTAGGGCCTGCAATCCTTCGACGTAGGGACGGTACGCCTCAACCGCCGGGGTTACGGCGTCGGCGACCGCCTCTAATGCCCGGCGCATGATCCTTACCCGAGGCGGTTGGTTCATGAGCACATCAATGCCATCGGCGTTCGTCACCGCGGGACTCCCCCCCTGCGATGGGCAGACGCTGGACCGTGGCGGCGTACCACGCTGAGGAAGCCGTCGTGCCGTGCCGTGCGTACATGCCTCTCGCGTCATCGTCGTATGACTCTTATCGCTATCCACAATAGCGAACGAACTAGTTTGTATGGGTATGATTCTGCTGTGAGGAGAAGCACTACTGCGCTGCGAACCCAGATTCTGGACGAGGCCCGCGCAGAGTTCGCCCGCCATGGCTTCGCCGGAGCGCGGATCGATCGGATCGCTCGTGCCGCGCGCGCCAGCAAGGAACGCCTCTACGCACACTTCGGCGACAAAGAATCGCTGTTTCGAGAAGTGGTGGCCATCGACGTCGCTGATTTTTATTGTTCGGTCACTCTCCGGGCTGATGCAATACCCGAATTCGCCGGGGCCGTCTACGATTTGGCTCGCACCAGGCCCGAGCATCTCCGGATGATCAGCTGGGCGAAGCTGGAGGGATTCGTCCTCGATGAGCCTCGGGCTGACGGTGAACCGATCTTCAGGACGGCTGTCGCAACCATCGAGGGTGCGCAAGCCGCCGGGCAGCTCGACCCCGCGTGGGAACCCGACGATCTGCTCGTTCTGCTCTTCGCTCTCGGCTTCGCGTGGGCTCACGCACCCGGGCCGGAAGCGGCGAGCACCGATGCCCCTCTGATTGCACGGCAACGCAGTGCCGCTGTGGAAGCGGCACGCCGCATCGTTTCCACCCCCCCGTGACCGGCGTCGCTACCAAGTCTCGGGCTGCTGTGTCATACCGCAGCCCTGAGGGTTTCGTCGAATAGATCGAGCACCGCCCGCCAGGCCCACGCCCATTGCGTCGCGTGATAACCGTCGCCGGCTACGGTGGCGCGAGCGTGGGTCGTGGTGCCGGCAGGAGAGCCGCTCGGGCCCGTCGGTGCGGACCAGAACGCGTGCTCCGCACCGCCGTAAACATGGACACGCCAGTCGATTCCTGCCTCCTGAAGTGAGCGGCTGAAGGCCAAAACCTGTTCGGGCGGGCACGCGGGTTCTTCGTATGCGGTGCACAGCAAAACCGGCCCGGTGACGTTGGACCAGTCCTTCGATTCGGCCGTCGGCAACCCCGGGTGGATCGCTGCCAGGGCCTGAAATGGCGTTCCGGTGCTCACCAGTTCCAGCACAATGCTGCCGCCGGCCAGCAAGACGGCGGGGCATGGCCCACGGCCTGCATCCGGGCAGAATCGGCCATCAACGGCAGGATGCGGGCGAGCATCGCGTCGGGGTCCCCGAAGAAGCGCGACCGCCATGGTCGTCCAGCGCGAGACACTGGGTAACCCTGCGCAGCGAGATCATCGGCGCGTCTGCGCTGATAGTCCTCGAAACCGACCCCGTCGTGTCGCAACAACACCGCCGGCCAAGGCCTCCGCCATCCGGAGTTGCCACGTGCCGCTGTTTTTGGGGCGATTTATTTCTGCCTCGATCCCACTCACGAGCGAACCGAATGGCACGAAAGCCGTCGCCCCCGGACCGTCGACGCATTGATCACCAACGCACCCCTATGGCGCGCGGGCAAAGAGTCTGTCCCCCCTCAACCGCTGTCCATCGGCGAATACCAGGTCATCGTCGTCGAACCCACCGACACGGTGCAGTTCATCCTCGACCAGCTGCTCCCAGGCGAGCCGGCCGCACTCTTCCCCACCCAGGTCGATGACACAGTGCGCCCAGTGGACATCTGCCTCGACGGCGAATCTTCTTCGGATCCGGTGTGGAAGGGGTGGGTCGTCCCCGGCGAAATCGATCCCAACACCACCTACGCCGACTGGGCGCAAAAGCTCCGACGTCGACGAGACGACCCCACCATCGATCTGACCGTGGTCGGCACTTCGAAAGCCGAGATCGCCACCGACACCCAGCCACCCTTGTTCAGCGCACCCACTACCCTCGCTGGAATCCAGCATGAAATCCTCGCTGCGGAAGCATTTTAGCCCGCCCGAGGCTAGAATTTACACTTCCAGCCCTAGCTTCGACCCGAGGATATCGTGTGCTAAGTCGCTTGCAGATCCAACGCTTCAAATCCATCGAGGACTTGGTTATCGAACCCGGCGAAGTCACAGTACTCGTGGGACCAAACAACTCCGGCAAGAGCAGCGCTCTGCAAGCACTACAATTTGCCGTGTCAGTCTGCCAAAGTCTCGAATCTAACAGCAGTCGAGGCACCCCTCGAAAAGATGGTGCCTACAGCGGCACTCTGGGCTACGATCAACTTCTCTACACACCTTTAAAGGATGTTTTAAAGTTAGGTCGTCATGGCGAGCTAACCCAGAACGCAGATACCGCTATTTCCATCTGCTTGGAGGTCGATGGCGCCGCCGCCGACGTCACAGTACGAAGAGGGAGGAACAAGAACATAGCGGTGAGCGTTTCAACTGCACCAGAGTTATGGCAGGCCTTAAGCTCAACCAAGGACCTTTTCAGCATCATCGCGCCCGGGCTAGCAGGAATACCGGCGCATGAAGAGTATAAGAATCCCGGGGTTATTCGGCGCGCCGCAGCTCGTGGTGATGCCAATAATATTTTGCGCAATGTCTTGCTTTTCCTCAGGCGCAACGACTCCGCTTGGCAAACATTTGTTGACCGAATGAGATCGGTCTTTCCACACCTCGAAATCGCGGTGGACTTCAATGCTAACAATGACGAGTTTATCGCAGCCGACGCGACTTTCATTAGCAGTCAACTTCCCCTAGATTCCATCGGCACCGGGACTTTGCAAGCAGTTCAGATATTTGCGTACATCGGAGCATTTAACCCCCGCGTTCTGATTCTCGATGAACCTGATTCGCATCTGCACCCCAACAACCAGCGACTGCTGGCGCGCGAACTAAGTAACATCTCGAAAGCAACCAACCTTCAGATCCTTCTTGCTACGCATTCACGCCACATACTCGACGAGTTTCAAATGCTGGACGCAGATTTATTCTTCGTATCAGAATCCGCGACCGTTGCAACAGATTTTGACATGACGCGAACCCTTATCGACTTAGGCGCGCTCGATCAAGTCGACCGACTCAGAAACGGCGCAGTGAAGATGCTCGTACTCAGCGAAGATTCCAATACTGCTGCAATTCAGGCGATGATCCATGCTTCAAACTGGAACCGCGACGAATACTTGATCTATTCATATCATGGTTGCAGCAAGCTTGACTCAGCAAAATTACTCGCTGAGTTTGTCTCCGGTTGCGCACCGAACACTTCGCTCGTGATCCATCGAGACCGCGACAGTCTTAGCGAAGAGGACGCCAAAACATGGTCAGCAGAGGTCAGAGCTGTAGGCGCATACCCTTTCATTACCCCAGGAGTCGATACCGAGAGCACGTTCCTGAATGCAGACCACATATCAGCGATATCTTCGCTTTCTGTCGAGGACTCAAACACGCTACTCGACCAGGCCGTACTCGATGTTCGTGAAGAATCTGTTTCGAAATTATCGAACGAGCGCACACAACGCGCAGCGCAACAGAAACGGCAAGGAGAATATGTTTCCACTTCCGCTTACGCTCATGTCAGGCAGGCCGAATCAGATTTCGATGCTGATCCTCGTCGCTACTGCCTGGGTAAAAAAGCCTTAAAGAGATTCAAACAAATCTACCATCAGCAGACGGGCGAAAACATCAATCCCATCGCTCCTTCTCCAGCGTTGGCAACTGACCTATTCGTCCAACTTCGACAAGCGTCGTAACTGACCGCGCACTGAAATTCCGACTGACGCTCATCGAAATTTCCCACCCAGTGTTGGATCCGCCGGGAATGGCGGACTCCCTCGATGAATCCCCCCGGCGTGTCCGGAGACTTTCTAGGTTGAGACTCCGGCGGCTGCCGGGGTCTGGTGGTGAGCGTAGTG
>NZ_LQPZ01000052.1 GCF_002102395.1 Mycolicibacillus trivialis | reverse complement strand
AATACGAGACGATCATCAACACAGCCGCCTCAGCGGCATGACACCGACACTGTCACCCGATCGTGCACCAGTCCCGTGGGCTTGGGTGGCGAGTTTGAGTACGTCGCTCATCGGTAGCCAGGTGCCGCCGCCGGTGTGGGCTTTGGGGCCGCCGGCGTGGGCGGTGCGCGGTGGGGTTTGCAGTTCGGTGAGGGTGGTGGTGACCACGATGGTGGCGGGTAGGCCGTTGTGGGTGCCGAGTTGGCCGGAGGCGAGCATGGCGGTGGCCAGGGCGGCCAGGGCGTCGTGGTTGCGTTGGCCGGTGCTGCGGTCGTCGTTGTCGATGGCGGCCTGGTGGGGGGTGCCGTCGCGGCAGGGGGTGGTGTCGGCGGGGTTGCACATCCCGGGTGCGGCCCAGCGGGCCAGGACGGCGTCGAGGGCGGCGCGTGCTGTGGGGGTGAGGGTGGCGGTCAGGGTGCTCATCCCGTCGGCGTCTTGACGGCCCAGCGATAGGTGGCGGCGGCGGGTGCGGTCGATGTCGGAGAACAGGCCGTCGGGGTTGAGGCAGTCGGCCAGGCAGGAGGCGAGTTTGGCCAGCTCGTCGGGGCGGTGATCGCAGGCGAGGTTGGCGAGGTGTTTTTCGGCGTTGGCGGCCAGTTCGGGCAGGACGTCGGTGGGCAGGTGGTGCCAGAAGTCGCGGATGATGTGGATGTGGGCGCTGTTGATGTGTCCGGCGCGGGCGGCGGCGGCGGTGGTCGGCAGCAGTGGGGGCAGGGGTTGGCCGTCGAAGCGCCGCCGGGGGCCCAGGTCGGCGGTTTCGTCGATGCGGCGTTTGGCTTCGGCGCGGGTCAGGTGAAGCCGATCGGCGAGGGCCCAGTGCAGTTTGCCGCCGAGTTCATCGGGGTCGGCGTGGGTCAGCTCGTCGATCAGGGGGCGTTCTAGGCCCGGTAGGCGCCGGCGCAGGGTTTCGATGCGCTCGAGCAGGTTGAGCCGTTCGGGGGTGGTCAGGGCGTCAAAGGACAGGTCCAGGGCGCGGGTCAGGTCGGCGTCCAGGGCGTCGAAGGCTTCGACGACCTCTTCCCGACTGCTCGAACGCATGTTCGAATTATAGCTCGCGGGTCGGACACCGCGCACCCCCGAAAACCAGCCCGAAACACTTGAGGCACAAGTGATTACTGAGCCGACACTCCCGTCACCCCAGCCCCAGCAGCCAGAGCCGTTACAGCCAACCCGCACCGCTCCTCATCGGTTTGCGAGGCGATACCCAGCCGCGTCGCAGCGAGAAGGGGAAAACTCGGCGCATGGTCATCGGAATGCGCGCTGTCGCGGCGGCCGTTGCGGCGGCCGCAACCGCCCTCGGCGGCGCCGCGCCGGTCTCTGCCGACCCCGACGGTCAGATGTACGGCGACCCGGGCGCCGCCGCTCCCTACTGGCGCTACCAGCACCAGGAGGACTGTGGATTGATGGCCGTCGCCGACGTCGTCGGCCAGGTCACCGGCCGTGAACCCTCGCAAGTGGGCATCGAACTGCGCGGGGTCTTCACCCACAGCGAGGTGCACCGCGGCAGCGTCTACGCCTTCGACGGCACCTCACCGGACGATCTCGTACTGCTGTTGAGCAGATACGGCATCGCCTCCGATCTCAGCACCGGTAACACCATGGCCGGGTTGGAACAAGACCTCGCCGGCGGGCACAAGGTGATCGCCGGGGTGAACGCGGAAACCATCTGGAATTCCCCCCAGGGGCAGCGGGGTCAGGCCGATCACGCCGTCGTCGTCACCGGCGTCGATACCCGCTCGGATGTCGTCCACCTCAACGACAGCGGTACTCCCACCGGCCGCGACGAGCAGATCCCGACGGCCACGTTCACCCAAGCGTGGTCGACGGGTGACAACCTGTTGATCGTCACCCGCTGACTCACCGCAGCTGACCCACCACCACCGGCAACCCCGGGTCAGTCGCCACGTCCAGCGACGACGGCGCCGCGCCCGCCGCGACCAACTGCGCGGCGTAGGCGGCGATCATCGCGCCGTTGTCGGTGCACAGCCGCGGCCGCGGCACCCGCAACGTCAGGCCGGCCTGCGCGCAGCGGTCCTCGGCCAGCTCCCGCAGCCGGGAGTTGGCGGCCACCCCGCCGGCGATGAGCAGCGTGGACACTCCCAGTTCGGTCGCTGCGCGCACCGCCTTCATGGTCAACACGTCGGCGACCGCCTCCTGGAAGCCGGCCGCGACATCGGCGGCCGGCGTGTCCGGGTGGGCTTCGACGTGCCGGGCCACCGCGGTCTTCAGCCCGGAGAAGCTGAACGCGTGCCGCTCGTCGCGCGGCCCGGTCATCCCGCGCGGGAACACGATGGCGTCGGGGTCGCCGGTGCGGGCGAGCTCGTCGAGCACTCGCCCACCCGGGTAGCCCAGCCCCAGCAGCCGGGCCACCTTGTCGTAGGCCTCCCCCGCCGCGTCGTCGACGGTGGCCCCCAACTCGGTGACCGGCTCGGCCAGCGACCGTACGTGCAACAGGTGGGTGTGTCCTCCGGAGACCAGCAGCGCCACGGATTCCGGCAGCGGCCCGTGCTGGTAGACGTCGGCGGCCAGATGTCCACACAGGTGGTTGACCGCGTAGAACGGCACCCGCCAGGCGGCGGCATAGGCCTTCGCGGCGGCCACCCCGACCAGCAGCGCACCGGCCAGCCCGGGCCCGATGGTCACGGCCACCACGTCGGGACGGTCGATGCCTGCGGCGGTCAGTGCCCGGTTCATGGTGGGGCCGAGTGCCTCCAGGTGCGCACGCGACGCGATCTCGGGCACCACGCCGCCGAAGCGGACATGCTCGTCGACGCTGGAGGCCACCTCGTCGGCCAGCAGGGTCAGCGTGCCGTCCGCATCCAGCCGCGCGATACCCACACCCGTTTCGTCGCAGGAGGTTTCGATCGCCAGGACGGTGGTCATGACCCGGCCCCCGCCTCGCGACGCATCGTGTAGGCGTCCGCGCCACTGGCCCGGTAATAGCGTTTGCGCAGCCCGACGGTGACGAACCCGGCATCGCGGTAGAGCCCGATCGCGGCGTCGTTGTCGGTGCGCACCTCCAGATGGACGGCGCCGTCGCCGGCGAACTCCAGCATCTCGGCCAGCAGCCGACGGCCGATCCCGTGTCCCTGGTGAGCCGGGTCGACGCCGATGGTGTGGATCTCGTACTCGAACGGCGGGGTGCGTCCCAACCGGGAGATGCCGGCGTAGCCGACGACCTCGTCCCCGACCCGGGCGGCCGTGTAGCGGTTGTGCGGCGCCTCCAGCTCACGCAGGAACGCCGCGCGCGGCCACGGGTCGTCGCCGGGGAACAGCTGTGACTCCAGCTCGGCGCAGCGTTCGGCGTCGTCATACCGCAGCGGCCCGTACTGCACGGTGGCGCGCTCGGCACGGCTCTTGGCGTCCGGACGACGCAGGTAGCGCGGCCGCAGCGGCGCGGGGGCGCGGTTCCAGTCGGTCACCGCAGCCGCCAGCCCGGCCGCGTCGGGGTGCGCGATGTCGAGCACCGGCAGTCCGAACAGCCCCGCGTGCTGCGGGGAGCCGGCGACAGCGGCGGCCGAGCCCGGGTCGACGTCGGCCGGCGCGGCCACCGCCGGCCCGTCGATGCGCCGCCCGTCGCGGTAACGCGCCCAGTAGATCTCCCGGCGGCGCGCGTCGGTGACCACCAGCGCCTCCCCGCTGGTGCGCACTCCGATCGCATCCAGGCTGCACACCCCGTGGACCGGGATGCCGAGGGCTTGGCCGTAGCCGGCGGCGGTGGCCATGCCCACCCGCAGCCCGGTGAACGGGCCCGGGCCGCAGCCGACGACCACCGCCTGCACGTCGGTGATGTCCACGCCCGCGTCGCGCAGCGCGTCGAGCACGTTGGGCGTGAGTCGTTCGGCGTGGGCGCGGGGGTCGACGGTGATCCGCTCGGCGAGCACTTCGAGGATCGGCGGTCCGGCCGCACCCGGCTCGCAGCGCAGCACACCGGCGACCACCGCCGAGGTGGCGGTGTCCAGCGCGAGCACGGTGCGGGGGCCGCTCACGGGATGCTCCAACGCCAGGTCACGGTCCGTCCGTCGTCGCCGCCGGGTTCGCGGTCCAGCCGGACGTCGAGATGACGCTCGGCGAGCCGCTCGACCAGTCCCTCACCCCACTCGACCACCACCACGGCGTCGTCGAGGTCGGTGTCCAGATCCAGTGAGTCCAACTCCGCCAGCAGGTCGGCACCGGGGTGTTCGAGCAGTCGGTAGACGTCGACGTGGACCAGGTCCGGGTCACCGTCGCGGCGGGCCCGGTGTACCCGGGCGAGGACATAGGTCGGCGAGGTGATCGGACCGTCGACGTCGAGTCCTTCGGCTATTCCCTTGGTGAGCATCGTCTTTCCCGCACCGAGCGGCCCGGAGAGCACCACGACGTCGCCGGCGCGCAGCTGGCGCCCGAAGCGGGCGCCCAGCGCGACGGTGTCGGCGGCGGTCGGCAGCCTGGCCCGACCGGCCCGGTCAGACACGGCCACGCAACCGTCGGGTCAGGGTCACCAGCCGGTCCGGGGTGGCGCGCTGCACCAGCCGCACCAACGCGTCGTTGATGATGTCGGGTGACTCCAGCTGCAGCAGATGACCTGCCCCGGGGACGATGAGCAGCTCCGATTTCGGCATGGCGTCGGCCATCGCCACCGAGTTCTCCTCCGGGGTGAGCAGGTCGCGGTCACCGGCGGCCACCAGGGTCGGGATCCTGGCCAGCACCCGCAGCGCGGCGGACTCGTCGTGAACTTCCAGCGCGTGCAGGAATCCGATCACGGTGGCGATCGGGGTGTCGTGCATCATCTGCTCGGTGAACGCCACCACCGACGGGCTGATCTTCTCGTCGCCGTAGGAGCCGGCCCGCAGGATCGGCCCGATCACCGATCGCACGGCACCGCGGCCGCGGTGCAGCAGTCCCGGCGCGTAGCGTGCGGCGAACCGCACCGCTTCCAGCGCCGGGTTCTGCAGGATCTCCCCGACCGGCGAACGGGTCACCCCCTCTGCGGCCGAGGACAGCAGGGCCGCCCCCACCACCCGCGGCCCGTACTGCGCGGGGTACTGGCGGGCATGGGCGAGCACCGCCATCCCGCCCATGGAGTGCCCGACCAGGATGACCGGGCCGCGCGGCGCCATCACCTTCAGCACCGCCTCCAGGTCCTGTCCCAGCTGGGCGACGGTGTAGGTCTCCGGTCCCGGTGCGTCGGATTGGCCGTGTCCGCGCTGGTCGAAGAAGACCATCCGGACCTGCGTCCCCCACTCCTGGATCAGCCGCACCCGCTGGAAGTGGAACGCCGCCTTGCGCAGACAGAAGCCGTGGGCGAAGACCACGGTCACCGCCGCGTCCGGCGGGCCGACCTCGCGCACGGCCAGCACCGTCCCGTCCGGGGTGGTCACCAGGCAGCCGGGGTCGTGCTTGAGCATCGCGAAGTCTTCACCGGCGTAGTGGTCGACGGCGGTGGTGCGCCGGGTGACGGCCTGGGTGACCGTGGTGCCGGCGAGCGCGCCGACGGCGCCCAGGCCGGCCGCACCGGCCAGCCAACGGGTGCGCTCACCGCTGCTAGGGCTCACGGTAGGTCCTCGTGACACGTCCGCGCGGGCTGGTGACCACCTCGTAGTGGATGGTGCCCAGCATGTCGGCCCAGTCCTGGGCCAGCGGCTCGCCGGCCTGTCCCGGCCCGAACAGGACCGCCTCGTCGCCCTCGTCGACATCGACCGGCCCCGGCCCCAGGTCGACGACGAACTGGTCCATGCACACCCGGCCCACATTGCGCCGGCGCCTGCCGTTGATCAGCACCTCGAAACGCCCGCTCAGCGGCCGGAAGACGCCGTCGGCGTAGCCGATCGGCAACAGGGCGACGGTGGTGTCCCGGTCGGCGATCCAGGTCTGGCCGTAGGAGACGCCCTCCCCGGTACGCAGCGGACGCACCAGCACCACCGTGGTTTTCAGCGTCATCGCCGGGATGAGCCCTAGGTCGCCCAGGTGCGGCAGCGGGCTGAGTCCGTAGACGGCGACACCGGGTCGCACCATGTCGTAGGCCAGGTCGGGGCGGGTCATGGTGGCCGGCGAATTGGCCAGGTGCGCCACCTCGAACCGCACGCCGTGGTCGGCGGCCATCGTGAGCAGCTCGGAGAATCGTTGCGCCTGAAGGTTGTTGGAGGGGTGGTCCGGTTCGTCGGCGCAGGCCAGATGCGACATCAGCCCGCGCAGCCGGATCGCGTCGTCGGCGGCGGCGCGGCGCAGCGCGTCGAGTAGGGCGGGAAACTCAGCGGCGCGAGCCCCGTTGCGGTTCATGCCGGTGTCCACCTTGACGGTGACGGTGGCGGTGCGGCCGGTGCGGGTCACCGCGTCGAGCAGCGCGTCGAGTTGGTTCACCGAGGAGATACCGATACCGACGTCGGCGGCCAGCGCCGGCGCGAAGTCGGTCCCCGGACGGTGTAGCCAGGCCAGCACCGGCGCGGTGACCCCGTCGGCCCGCAGCGCCAGCGCCTCGTCGATGGTGGCGACACCGAGTTCGGCAGCCCCGGCGCCGACCGCGGCGCGCGCGACCTGCGCCGCGCCGTGGCCGTAGCCGTCGGCTTTGACCACCGCCATGACCTGCGCCGAACCGGCTTTCTCCCGCAGCACGCCGATGTTGTGCGCGATCGCGCCGAGGTCGATCGCGGCCTCGGCGATCAGCCCACTGGCCTGGGATGTCGCTGTCATCGCCACCATTGTCCCAAAGCCGCCGACCGAACCGGGGCCGCCGTGCCGCCCCGGCTCAGTGCGCGAAGTGCTGTTCGTCGAAGTGCCCGCCGGGTTTGGTCTTGTCCAGGGCTGCGACCGTCTTGAAAATGTCGTCCTTCAGGGCCCGCGCCAGGTCGGCCGACAGGCCTTCGCGGACCACGATCCGCAGCACCGCGACGTCCTCGGCGTCCGGCGGCATCGTGTAGGCCGGGACCTGCCAGCCGTAGGTGCGCAGTTCGTGGGAGACGTCGAACTCGGTGTAGCCGCGGTCCCCGGCGAGCCGGAAACTGACCACCGGGATGGCCGAGCCGTCGGTGATCATCTCGAAGTGTCCGCTGGCGGCCAGTTCCTTGGCGAGCCAACGCGCGGTCTCCGACAGCGAGCGCATGATCTCGGTGAAGCCGTCACGCCCCAGGCGCAGGAAGTTGTAGTACTGACCGACGACCTGGTTGCCGGGCCGGGAGAAGTTCAGCGTGAACGTCGGCATGTCGCCGCCGAGGTAGTTGACCCGGAACACCAACTCGTCGGGCAGTTGGTCGCGATCACGCCAAACGACGAAGCCGATGCCCGGATAGGTGAGCCCGTACTTGTGGCCGCTGACGTTGATCGACACCACCCGCGGCAGGCGGAAGTCCCACACCAGTTCGGGGTGCAGGAACGGCACGACGAAGCCGCCGCTGGCCGCGTCCACGTGGACCGGCACGTCGGGGCCGTCAGCCTTGGCGGCCAGCTCGTCGAGCGCAGCGCAGATCTCGGCGACCGGTTCCAGTTCGCCGGTGTAGGTGGTGCCCAGGATCGCCACCACCCCGATGGTGTCCTCGTCGACGGCGTCGACGACCTGCTCGGCGGTGATCACGTAACGGTCCTCTGCCATCGGCAAATAGCGCGGTTCGACGTCGAAGTAGCGGCAGAACTTCTCCCACACGACCTGCACGTTGGCGCCCATCACCAGGTTGGGCGTGCGCGACTTCCAGTCCTTGTTCGCCGCCTCCAAACGCTTGCGCCAGCGCCACTTCATCGCCAGCCCGCCGAGCATCACCGCTTCGGAGGAGCCGATGGTCGACACCCCGGTGGCGCTGTTCGGGTCGGTGTCGTCGAGACCGGTGGCGTGGAAGAGGTCGGCGACCATCGACACACAGCGCTGTTCGATCGCGGCGGTGGCCGGGTATTCGTCCTTGTCGATCATGTTCTTGTCGAACGTCTCGGCCATCAGTTTCTCGGCCTCGGGGTCCATCCAGGTGGTGACGAAGGTGGCCAGGTTGAGCCGGGAGGACCCGTCGAGCATCAGCTCGTCGTGGATGAACCGGTAGGCCGCCTCCGGCTCCATCGACTCTTCGGGCAGCCGCAGCGCGGGCACCGGCGTCGAGGAGAACCGGCCGGTGTAGGCGGGTGCGATTGAGTGCGCAGGAACAGAGGGGTGGGATGACACGGACGGGTCCTCTCTAGTGGGTGTTTTCTCGGTTTCGGAGTTCGGCGATCGCGGCGCGGATGTGGTGCAGAATCCGCGACGCGGAGGCGGGCGCGGTGCCGGCGCCGGGGTCGGCGGCCGCGAGCGCGGCGGCGCGGGTGTGCACGAATACGGCGACCGCGGCGGCTTCGCCGGCCGGGAGCCCGGCGGCCAGCAGTGCGCCGATCATCCCGGAGAGCACGTCGCCGGAGCCGGCCGTCGCCGCCCAGGACTGGCCGGCCGGATTGAGGTAGACCGATCCGCCGCCGGGTTCGGCGATGACCGTGACGTGCCCCTTGAGCAACACGGTGGCCCCGAACCTGTCGGCCAGGGCGCGGGCGGCGCCGACCCGGTCTGCTCCGGGCGGCTCCCCGGCGAGCCGGGCGAACTCTCCGGCGTGCGGGGTGAGCACCGTCGGTGCGGTCCGACCGGCGACCAGGTCGGGGTGGGCGGCCAGCATGGTCAGCGCGTCGGCGTCGACGATGACCGGCAGGTCGGTGTCCAGCGCGAACCACAGCGCAGCGGCGGCGGTCTCGTCGGTGCCCAATCCGGGCCCGACCGCCCAGGCCTGGACCCGGCCTGCGGCCGCCGCGCTGGGGGCGATGACGACTTCGGGCCAGTGGTCGACCACCTCGGCGGCGGCGCTACCCGCGTACCGGACCATCCCGGAGGTGGCGGCAACCGCGGCGCCGGCACACAGGATCGCCGCACCCGGGTACGCCGCCGAGCCGGCCAGCACCCCGGTGACCCCCTGGGTGTACTTGTCGTCGGAGCGGTGCGGCACCGGCCAGCGCGCCGCCGCCTCAGCCGCGTCGATGCCCAGCAGGTCGGTGTCGGGCAGGTCCAGACCGATGTCGATCAGCTCCACCCGCCCGCAGTCGGCCAGCGCGTGTACGGGTTTGCGACCCCCGAACGTGACGGTGACCGCGGCACGCACGGCCGGTCCGTCGGCGGCACCGGTGTGCGGGTCGAGACCGCTGGGCAGGTCGACGGCGACGACCGGGATGCCGGCGTCCTCGATCGCGGCGAAGACCTCGGCGGCGGCCGGGCGCAGCGAGCCCCGGGCGGCCAGACCCACCACCCCGTCGATGACCAGGTCGGTGCCGGGGCGGACCTGCTCGACCCGCCGGCCGCCGGCTTTGTCGAACGCGGCGAGCCCGGCGGCATGCGCGCGGTCGGGGTTGAGCAGGATCGCGTCGGCCGCGACGCCGCGACGGCGCAGCAGGGTCGCGGCCCACAGCGCGTCGCCGCCGTTGTCACCGGAGCCCACCACCGCGCACACCCGCCGGCCGACGACACCGCCGGTGCGGCGCCGCAGTTCGTCGAGAAGGACGCCGGTGAGCCCGAATGCGGCCCTCCGCATCAGGACACCGTCGGGCAGACCGGCCAGCAGTGGCGCTTCGGCGGCACGGATCTGTTCAACGGTGTAGTAGTGCCGCATCTGCTCCCGTCCCGCTCGAATCGGTCCGACGCGCACCAGAGTACGTCGTGACACCGGCTCCGGAGCCTGCTGATGACCGAAACCGACCGTCGGCGAGTGTCCTTCACTAGGCTGGGGATCGTGTTCTGGTCATGCGCGACATGCGGAGTGGAACACGATGCCACTCCTGAGGTTTGTTCGATCTGCGCCGACGAGCGCCAGTGGGTCCCCCGCACAGGGCAGCAGTGGACGACGTTGGAACAGTTGGCCGCCGAGGGAACGCACTCGCATACGGAATTCCTCGAGCCCGGGTTGCTTGTGGTCGGCGCTACACCGCGGTTCGGGATCGGCCAGCAGGCCAAGCTGGTAGTCACCGAGGCGGGGAATCTGCTGTGGGATCCGTGTGGGTTCCTCGACGACGCCGCCGTGGCCGCGGTCGCTGCGCAGGGACCGGTGATCGGGATCGCGGCCAGCCACCCGCACATGTTCGGGGCGCAGGTGGAGTGGAGTCGCCGGCTCGGCGACGTGCCGGTCTACGTCAATGCCGCTGACGCCGAGTGGGTACGACGCCCTGATCCGGTGATCCAGCAGTGGTCGGGAACCCTGTCGCTGACCGATGCGCTGACCCTGGTTCAGGTCGGCGGCCATTTCCCCGGAAACGCGGTCGCCCATTGGCGGGACGGTGCCAACGGACGCGGGGTGCTGCTCACCGGGGACACGATCTTCCCCAACCCGGACCGCGCGTCGGTGGGATTCATGCGCAGCTATCCGAATCTGATTCCGCTGTCGGGGGCGGTGGTCGCGCGGATGGCGGCCACGTTGGCGGCGCTGCGTTTCGACCGGGCGTACGGGCTGTTCACCAACGCGATCGAGACCGACGCGCAGGCGGTGGTGCAGCGATCTGCTGAACGTCACATCGCCTGGGTACGCGGCGATTACGACGATCTGACCTGATCTCCGCTGGGCCTCTCACCCGTTTCGGGCGGCTTCCTGTGCCAGTTGGACCCGCGAGGTCGCCCCGAGCTTGGCATACACATGGGTCAGATGCGTCTGCACCGTCCGCGGCGACACGAACAACCGCGCCGCAACCTCCTTGTTCGACAACCCCTCCCCCACCAACCGCACCACCTCACACTCCGCCGGCGTCAACGCATCCCAACCCTGCGCCGGCCGCCCCCGCTCACCACGCCCCCGCAACGCATACGCCACCGCCTCCCCCGACGACAACGCCAACCCCTCACCCCACGCCACCCCGAACGCCTGCTCCCCCAACCCCGACCGCACCGACCCCACCAACTCCGCATAACCGGCGTCATACACCCCGAACCGCACCTGACCACTAGGGACTGGTGCACGATCGGGTGACAGTGTCGGTGTCATGCCGCTGAGGCGGCTGTGTTGATGATCGTCTCGTATTGG
>NZ_LQPZ01000051.1 GCF_002102395.1 Mycolicibacillus trivialis | reverse complement strand
TACCTCCTCGATGAACTCCCTGACATGACTCCATCCTTCCCAAGGAACGGAGTCTCCGGACACGCCGGGGGGATTCAGCCCGGATCCGGCCCAGCCGATTGACACTTCAGCGAAACGCCGAGAATCGGTCATCACCATTCCATCGGTGGATTCAGGCTCAGCAGAGAATCGACGACTCTTCAGCCAACACCGCTGCTGCCGACGCGCCGAACATCGACATGATGAACACCGGAAACTATATAACTACACCAATGCCCCCAGGCTTCTCTAAAACCAAGGCCGGTCCCGAACTCGAATCGTTTCGACTACCTAAGTATGTTGTCGGGCCGTGGGATATTGACGGAGCCTTAAGCGATATTTACCTCAGAGAAATTCCAACGGGTTTGAGTGATTCGAGGAATGCCGTCGCGGCCGTTAAATCAGCCAGCGGCTTCGCGTATCCAGGGCTAGAAAATATTCTCGACAAGCATAACTTTATCGTTGGGTTTAGGAGTTCCAGAATTGCGCCAAATCCTACTCCGAGAAGTAGGATTTTTCAATTAAGGAACACGGTGTTGGAATTTGCCACCGACGCCGATGCATCGGCGGCTGTAACGGACACGGCCGCTGTTGTCGAAGCCGACGCCAAAGAACTCGTTGGAGCCGATGGTAACGTGTTTTTCAACCTCGACGAGAACGATGCGCCGATTACGTCGCTGTCGATCCCAGGGCATCCCGAAACAATCGTACTAGTCAGATCTAATGGCGACAAGAGCTTTGTTTCGGCGTTCACGCCGTACGGACGGTTTGTTCTACATCAGTTCGCGGTAGTCAAAGAAATTTTGATAGAGAATGAGCTGTCAAGCCCGAACGAGTACCAAAACGTTCAAATGGCAATTATGACGGTTCTGCTGAGGCAGGAAGGGTTGATTGATGACTTCAACCCGACAGACCCAGGAAAATGGACAGAGTTGGCGGCGCATTTGCCTTTCGAACTGATCGAACGCTCATTGCGCGCCCTTTCTGAGAGTGATCTCGCCGGGGCTTCCGTGGGTATATTTAAGCCATGGGGATATCTCCATTTTGAATATGATCCGATCGCGTTCAAGGCACTGTTCTCGGGAGCGCATATAGAATGGGTTTCGCAGATCCTAACCACCGTATATCAGGCCGAAAATGAAGCCAATGCTGTAACGATGTTTGACGGGCTCTCTGATTTAATAAAGAAACGTAGATCCGTTGTAGATATCAGCCCGCCGGAGGGGCTCCCATCGGCAAACTGCTTCGAACGAACAACGGATGCCTCCCGAGACTCAGATCCGCCAAGCTTGAAGAGGATAAACTGGAGATACAAATGCGTTGGACAGATCGATAAATATGCATTTACTGCATATTCAAATGACGAAGTTGATGTCAAACAGCAAACAGCAGCTCAATATCAACTCCTCATGAGTTAATGGGCTCTTCCTGATACGCGATGCGCTTGTTGCCGACCCAGGAGTGACCGGGGTCTTGTGAGTTTCTCCTTAGGCCCTCGGTACTCGACCCCGTATCTTGTTGCCACAGTGGCTGGTAACGCCTGAGTTTGGACATTTCGCTTAGTACCCAGGATTGAAGCCGAGGTCAGTGAGGATCTTGCGCTCGGTGTCGGGAATCGCTGGGGGGAAGGTCTGTGTGGCGCCGTTGATGTGGATGGTCGCGGAGCGCAGCGGCCGCAGGTGCTTGACGATTTTGGCGATGGACAGTCCGGTCCGGGATTGGATGGCGTGGGAGACGGCCAGTGCGGCGAACACGATGGTCAGGTGGGCCTCGATGGCATCGCGCATGCGGTTGAACATGGGTCGCGCGTCGAGATCGGTCTTGGACATCCGAAATGACTTCTCGACGTGCCAGAGGTCGTGGTACTTCGCGATGACCTCGGCGGCCGGCATCAGCGTTATCGGCACGTTGGTCACGTAGCCCTTGAGTCCGACCAGGGATTGGGCGCGGGCCAGGCTGGTCTCGTCGAGCGCGCGGTTGTCGCCGCGGGTTTTGACGAATCGTGCTGTCTTGGCCTTCTTCTCGCCGGAGACGATCGCCCGGGCTCGGGCTTCTTGGGCGGCGAGGGTTTTCTCGTCGCGGCGCGCGCGTTTGGCTGAATACGACCAGATCGCCCGCCACGCACCAGTGTCGCTGTCGGGGTTCCAGACCGGTTCGGCACGCAACTTGGTGTCGTTGACTTTGGCGTTGCCGTGCCGCGGTGTCACTGTGTCGATGATCTGACCGTCGGTGAAAAGATCACCGTTCCAATGGAAGTGTGATTCCAGATCGCCGGGTGCCTTGGTGACCCGCGAGCCGACGATGAATGACAGCTGGTGCTCATCGAGCGCTGCGAGGTTGGTCTGAGACAGCATGCCCGCGTCGGCGGCCACCACCATCGGCGTGCCCTCAAGGTTGTGGCGGTCCAGGAAGCTGGTGATGATCGGCACGATGGTGGTGGTTTCGGCGGTGTTGCCTTCGAAACAGCCTATTTCCAAGGGGAATCCGGTCCGGTCCACCAGCAGGCCGACCACAATTTGAGGGTCGACTCGGCGTTCCTTCGAATACCCAACCTTGCGCAGCGAGGGCGTGTCTCATTGACTGTGTAAGGGGTGGGGTCTGAATGGTGGTGGCAGGCTGCTACTACCGGACAGGAGAGACACCGTTGTCGAAGTCTGATTCGAACTCCGCTGGAGAGAATTCGAACGCCGCTGCCGAGAAACTGTCTGAGTTGTTGTCCCCGGCAGCGGTGGATGCGCTGCTGGCCGACGCTGAGGCCACTGGCACCCCGATTGATGGCCCTGACGGGCTGCTGGCCGCGATCACCAAATCCGTGCTGGAACGGGCCCTCGATGTCGAAATCGCAGATCACCTGGGGTACGAGGCCGGCGATCCCGCCGGAGCCGGGTCGGGAAACTCCCGCAACGGTCATGGCCGCAAAACCGTGCTGACCACCGCCGGCTCGGTCGGATTGGAGGTCCCCCGGGACCGCAACGGCACCTTCGATCCGGTCATCGTGCCCAAACGCCAACGACGCCTCGGTGGGGTCGAGGACATGATCTTGTCGCTGTATGCCCGCGGCATGTCCACCCGCGACATCACCGAGCACTTGGCCGAGGTGTACGGCGCCAGCGTATCGGCGGCCACGATCTCGCGGGTCACCGACGTCGTGGTCGATGAGATCACCACCTGGCAGTCCCGGCCGGTCGACCCGGTCTATCCGATCCTGTACATCGACGCTATCCGCATCAAGATCCGCGATGGCGGTGTGGTGGCCAACAAGGCCGCCCACGTGGTGATCGGGGTCGATGTCGAGGGCGTCAAACAGGTCCTGGTGAGGTGAGCCCCCTGTAGTGGTCCAGTCGTTGTGGGACTCTGTTGCCCGAGTGTTCGGGCAGGAAGAATCGACGAC
>NZ_LQPZ01000050.1 GCF_002102395.1 Mycolicibacillus trivialis | reverse complement strand
CGACGACGGCCGGGGCGAGTTTCGCCACGGCCGCGCCGATCCCGAGCCCGCCGAGCACCGCCGGCGGCGCCAGCAGCATCGGGCTGGCAAGCAGCGGCACCAGCGCGGGCAGCAGCGCGGTCTGGGTGACCAGGTAGTTCAGCACCTGAACGACGTTGCCGAACGTGGAGCCGACCATCTCCACCATGGCCAGCGGCGCCACGTAGATGAGGGCGGCGGGGTTGGTCACGGCGGTGTAGAGGATCAGCAGCAGGTCGTCGATGATCACCTTGGTGGTGAACGCGATGAACGATCCCGGGTCCAGCGGCACCGACAGGATGTAGGCGAAGAAGCCCGGGTTGAGGTAGCTGAACGGGTTGCCGGTCATCCACAGCCACTCCCCGTGCAGCGGCAGCCACGGCAACAGCCCGTTGAGGCCGGCGAAGAAGTCGCCGAACGGGTCGGTGACGTTGCCCAAGCCGATGGAGTTGAAGAACTCCATGATCGAGTTGTAGAGCGGGACGTTCTGCTCCGGCGAACCGGGTTGGCCCAGAAAGCCGTACAAAAAGTTCTGCAGGTCGGTGAACCAGGACGGCGGCTGCTGCGGAGCCGGTTCGGCCGCCGCCTCGGCGGGGGCCGCCGAGGCCGTCATGATCGTCGGTGCCGGCTCCGCGGGCGGGCTCGCGCTCACCGCCGCCGCGGCGGTCGTGTCATAAACGGCCATCATCGTCGCCGCCTGCACCCACATCCGCGCGTAGTCGGCTTCGTTGAGCGCGATCGGGATGGTGTTGATCCCGAAGAAGTTGGTGCCCACCAGCACCGCATGGGTGGCGTGGTTGGCGGCCAGTTCACCCAGCGTCGGCATCCCGGCCAAAGCGGTGCTGTACGCCAGGGCGACGCCCTGCTGCTCGGCGGCCAGCGCGGCGCTGTTGAGACTCTGCTGGTTGAGCCAGGCCAGATACGGCCCGTGCGCTGCGACGTAGGACAGCGCGCTCGGCCCCTGCCAGGCACCGGACTCGACCGCGGCGAGCACCGCCGACAATTCGGCGGCGGTCTCGGCGTACTCCACGCTAAGGGACGTCCAGGCGGCCGAAGCGCTCAGCAGCGGCCCTGGGCCGGGACCGGCGGACAGTTGGGCCGAATGCACTTCGGGCGGGAACGCAAACCACATCGGGGCGGCGGTCGCGGAGATCATCGTCGATCACCTCGGCCGCCGGCCGGTGCGGACGTCCATGATGGGCGCGACATGGATGTTCGCCAGCTCTCTCGGGGTACACCGCCCCGGGTCGCAGGATGCGATGACGTGAGTATCCTGGCTCTCGGATCAACGCTTCCCTCGCCTTCCAGCTCCTGAACCAGCGAGCCGTGGCCGATGAGGGTTACTCCCCGATGACAGTGGCGGGACCGCGCCGGATTCACACCGGCTTCCTGCATCATCATCGCCTTACCGCGCGATTATGGCACGCCACCGACACCGGAACCAGCCGTGACCGCGCCCAGGCTATGCGGTACCGGCGGTATGCCCTACTCTCGACACGGTGACGACGAAACGCGATCCGATTCACCTGGGCACCGGCGAACCGGTGCTGCTGCTGCACCCGTTTCTACTGTCGCAGTCGGTGTGGGCCGACGTCGCCCCCCGGCTGGCCGACACCGGCCGCTTCGAGGTGTTCGCCCCGACCATGGCCGGCCACAACGGCGGCCCCAAGCCGCACAGCTGGCTGCTGAGCTCGTCGGTGCTGGCCGACCACGTCGAGGAGCAGCTCGACGCCCTGGGTTGGGACACCGCCCACATCGTAGGCAACTCGCTGGGCGGCTGGGTGGCCTACGAACTGGCGGCCCGTGGCCGGGCCCGGACCGTCACCGGCATCGCCCCGGCCGGCGGCTGGACGCGGTGGACGCCCGCCAAATTCGAGGTGATCGCGAAGTTCCTCGGCGGGTTTCCGCTGTGGCTGCTGACGATGGCCCTCGGCCAGCGAGTGCTGCGGCTGCCGTTCAGCCGGCAGCTGGCCAGCCTGCCGTTGAGCGCGAACGCCGACGCCGTCACCGACGAGCAGCTGCACAACTGTGTCGACGACCTGGCGCACTGCCCGGCCTACGTCCAGCTGCTGGTCAAAACCCTGCTGCAGCCGGGACTGGCGAAACTGGCCGAGACCGCCGTCCCGGCGCACCTGGTCAACTGCGCCAAGGACCGGGTGGTGCCCTCGCCGCGATTCACCAAACTGTTCACCGGCCAGGTCCCCGGCCTGCGGGTGACCACCCTCGACGGCGTCGGGCACGTGCCGATGCTCGAGGCCCCCGAGCGGGTCACCGAGGTGATCACCGGCTTCCTCTACGAGCACATCCCGCCGCTGCGGGCGGTGGACTCCCCGACCGGCTGACCGCGCCCCGCACCGCCTGCCCGGCGCGCGCCCAACGTGTAATCACAGCGAACAAATCGTCGAACCATCGCAGCCTGTGCGCGCTCGGTGCCGGCACGGCCGGGATCAGCTCTCGGCGAGCGTCTTTTCCAGGTTCTCGGCGATGGCGTCGAGGAATTCCTCGCTGGTCTGCCATTTCTGGTCCGGGCCGATCAGCAACGCCAGGTCCTTGGTCATCCGGCCGCCCTCGACCGTGCCGATGACCGCCTGTTCGAGTTTCTTCGCGAACCCGATCACCTCGGGGGTGTCGTCCAGCTTGCCGCGGTGCTCGAGCCCGCGGGTCCAGGCGAAGATCGAGGCGATCGGGTTGGTGGAGGTCGGCTTGCCGGCCTGGTGCAGCCGGAAGTGGCGGGTCACGGTGCCGTGCGCGGCTTCGGACTCCACGGTCTTGCCGTCGGCGGTCATCAGCACCGAGGTCATCAGCCCGAGTGAGCCGTAGCCCTGGGCGACGATGTCGGACTGCACGTCCCCGTCGTAGTTCTTGGCCGCCCAGACGTAGCCGCCCTCCCACTTGAGGGACTGCGCGACCATGTCGTCGATGAGTCGGTGCTCGTAGTGCAGGCCGGCGGCGTCGAAGTCGGCTTTGAATTCGTCGTCGAAGATGTTCTGGAACTCGTCTTTGAACATGCCGTCGTAGGCCTGCAGGATGGTGTTCTTCGTCGACAGGTAGACCGGATATTTGACGTCGAGCGCATAGGTGAACACCGCGCGGGCGAAGTCCCGGATCGAGTCGGTGAAGTTGTACATGCCCATGATCACCCCGCCGTGCTCGGGCATCCGGACCACTTCGTGCACGATCGGCTCGCTGCCGTCGTCGGGGGTGAAGGTCAACGTGACGGTGCCGGGCCGGTCGATCTGGGCGTCGGTGGCCCGGTACTGGTCGCCGAACGCGTGCCGGGCGATGACGATCGGCTTGCTCCAGCCGGGCACCAACCGCGGAATGTTGTTGATGACGATCGGAGCGCGGAAGATGGTGCCGCCCAGGATGTTGCGGATCGTCCCGTTCGGGGACTTCCACATCTTCTTCAGCCCGAACTCCTCCACCCGCGCCCGATCCGGGGTGATGGTGGCGCATTTGACGCCGACGCCGTGCTCCTTGATCGCCCGGGCCGCGTCGACGGTCACCTGGTCGTCGGTCGCGTCGCGGTGCTCGATGCCCAGGTCGTAGTAGTCGAGGTCGATGTCCAGGTACGGGAAGATCAGCATGTCCTTGATGAACTTCCAGATGACCCGGGTCATCTCGTCCCCGTCGAGTTCGACGACCGTGCCCTGGACTTTGGTCTTGGCTTGGCGGGACATGCGACGCGCCTCCTCCGGGGCCGGCTCCTGGTGCCCTGCCGCCGCGGCGCGGCGCAAGGCGTCACGGGCGATCACCCGTGAGCCAACCCTATAAGAGGCGCGCGGAGCCCACGATCTCGTTGAGGGTCTTGCTGGGCCGCATCACCGCGGTGGTCTTCTCCCGGTCGGAGTAGTAATAGCCGTCGATGTCGACCGGGTTGCCCTGCACGCCATTGAGTTCGGCGACGATGGTCTCCTCCTGCGCACCCAACTTCTCGGCGATCTCGGCGAAGTGCTTGCGCAGGTCCTCGTCTTCGTCCTGCTCGGCGAGCTTGCGTGCCCAATACAGGGCCAGGTAGAACTGGCTGCCCCGGTTGTCGAGTTCACCGGTCTTGCGCGACGGGCTCTTGTCGTTGTCCAGCAACTCGCCGATCGCGTCGTCGAGGGTGGTGGCCAGGATCTTGGCCCGCTGGTTGCCGGTTTTGATACCCATGTCGTCGAGGCTGGCACCGAGTGCGAGGAACTCCCCGAGGGAATCCCAGCGCAGGTGGTTCTCTTCCACCAGCTGCTTGACGTGCTTGGGCGCCGAACCGCCTGCACCGGTTTCGTACAACCCGCCCCCGGCCATCAGTGGAACGATCGAGAGCATCTTGGCGCTGGTGCCCAACTCCAGGATCGGGAACAGGTCGGTGAGGTAGTCGCGCAGGATGTTTCCGGTCGCCGCGATGGTGTCGAGCCCACGGATCAGCCGCTCCAGCGTGTAACGCATGGAGCGCACCTGAGACATGATCTGGATGTCCAGGCCCTCGGTGTCGTGGTCCTTCAGGTAGGTGGTGACCTTCTTGATCAGCTCGTTCTCGTGCGGTCGGTAGGGGTCGAGCCAGAACAGCACCGGCATCCCCGACAGCCGGGCACGGGTGACCGCCAACTTGACCCAGTCGCGGATCGGGGCGTCGTGGACGATGCACATCCGCCAGATGTCCCCGGCCTCGACGTTCTGGGTCAGTAGCACCTCTCCGGTGTCGAGGTCGACGATGTTGGCGACACCGCCCTGCGGGATCTCGAAAGTCTTGTCGTGCGAGCCGTATTCCTCGGCTTGCTGAGCCATCAGCCCCACGTTGGGGACGGTGCCCATCGTGGCCGGGTCGAACTGCCCGTTGGTCTTACAGAAGTTGATGATCTCCTGGTAGATCCGGGCGAACGTTGACTCCGGGTTGACCGCCTTGGTGTCCTTCTGCCGCCCGTCGGCGCCGTACATCTTGCCGCCGGCGCGGATCATCGCCGGCATCGACGCGTCGACGATGACGTCGCTCGGGGAGTGGAAGTTGGTGATGCCCTGCGCGGAGTCAACCATCGCCAGCTCGGGCCGGTGCTCATGGCAGGCGTGCAGGTCCTCGATGATCTCGTCGCGCTGGGATCCGGGCAGCGACTCGATCTTGTCGTAGAGGTCGACCATGCCGTTGTTGACGTTGATGCCGAGTTCGTCGAAAAGCTTGCCGTGCTTGGCGAACGCGTCCTTGTAGAACACCCGCACCGCGTGACCGAACACGATCGGATGCGACACCTTCATCATGGTCGCCTTGACGTGCAGCGAGAACATCACGCCGGTCTTGCGAGCGTCCTCCATCTGCTCTTCGTAGAAGTCACGCAGCGCGTGGATGCTCATGAACATCGAGTCGATGACGTCACCTTCGAGCAGGGACACCTTCGGCTTGAGCACGATCGTCTCACCGCTCGCGGTCTGCAGCTCCATCTTCACGTCGCGGTCGCGATCCAGCGTCATCGACTTCTCGCTGTCGTAGAAATCACCGTGACGCATGTGTGCGACGTGGGTGCGCGACGCCATCGACCACTCACCCATGCTGTGCGGGTGCTTACGGGCGTATTCCTTGACCGCCTTGGGCGCCCGCCGGTCAGAGTTGCCCTGCCGCAGCACCGGGTTGACCGCGCTGCCCAGAACGTTGGCGTAGCGGTCGCGGATCTTGCGGTCCTCGTCGGTCTGCGGGTTGTCCGGGAAATCCGGGATCCGGTAGCCCTTGCCCTGCAGTTCGCGGATCGCGGCGTGCAGCTGCGGCATCGAGGCGCTGATGTTGGGCAGCTTGATGATGTTGGTGTCCGGCTCGTGGGTGAGCCGGCCGAGTTCGCTGAGGGTGTCGGGGACCTGCTGGTCTTTGGTCAGGTAGTCGGGGAACTGGGCCAGGATGCGCGCCGCCAGCGAGATGTCGGCGGTCTCGACCTTGATGCCGGCCGGGTCGGCGAACGCACGCACGATCGGCAGGAACGCGTGGGTCGCCAGCAGCGGCGCCTCGTCGGTCAGCGTGTAGATGATGGTTGGCTGCTCGGCGCTCATCGTCGTCTCCCAGCGTCGCGATCGGTCAATTCTGCGGGGGCCCGCATGTCACTGTGTGGTTGGCACTGCCCGTCAGTATCCCGCAACCGCACCGTGCCCTTCCGGCGGGTTCGCCTCCGCACGCGGCAGGTGGCGGAGCATTCGGGGGTGCGATAGGCTGGCGTCTGGTCATGAGCGCCAGCGTCAAGCCCCGGCTTGCTGGCCGGCAACCCTCCAACCGCGGTGGGGTGCCCCGGGTGATGACCAGGTTGAGTGGCCGAAACCGGCTACGCGGCAAGCGCGGGTCCGCAAACGACGGGCCCCCAGAGCAGACAGGGGAGCCTGATGCATGCCAATCGGGGCTGGTCCGCGATGTGTTGTAGCCACTGAACCGTGACCGCCGGTCTCCGCACCGTCAGTCGGTCGCAACCATCGGCCTACCGCACCCATCGCCACCCGAACAGAAAGCAGCCAGCGAGATGAGTTCCGAGACCCCCAACGATCCGGACCCCACCGCGCACTGGTCGTTCGAGACCAAGCAGGTCCACGCCGGACAGAGCCCCGACCCGGTCACCAACGCCCGCGCCCTGCCGATCTATCAGACCACCTCCTACACCTTCGACGACACCACCCACGCCGCGGCGCTGTTCGGCCTGGAGGTGCCCGGCAACATCTACACCCGGATCATGAACCCGACCACCGACGTGGTCGAGAAGCGCGTCGCCGCCCTCGAGGGCGGGGTGGCCGGGCTGATGCTGTCCGCCGGGCAGGCGGCCAGTAACTTCGCGATCCTCAACCTCGCCGGCGCCGGCGACCACATCGTGTCCAGCCCGCGCCTCTACGGCGGCACCCACAACCTGTTCCACCACACGCTGCAGAAGGTGGGCATCGAGTTCACCTTCGTCGAGGACCCCGACGACCTGGAGTCCTGGCGCGCCGCGATCCGGCCCAACACCAAGGCACTGTTCGCCGAGACGATCTCCAACCCGAAGATCGACGTGCTCGACATCCCGGGTGTCTCAGCGGTGGCCCACGACAACGGCGTGCCGCTGATCGTCGACAACACCATCGCCACCCCGTACCTGCTGCGCCCGATCGAGCACGGCGCCGACATCGTGGTGCACTCGGCCACCAAGTACCTCGGCGGGCACGGCACCACCATCGCCGGGATCCTCGTCGACGGCGGCAACTTCGACTGGACGCAGGGCCGCCACCCCGGGTTCACCACCCCCGACCCCAGCTACAACGGCGTGGTCTACGCCGACCTGGGTGCCCCGGCGTTCGCGTTGAAGGCCCGCGTGCAACTGCTGCGCGACTACGGCTCGGCGCCGTCGCCGTTCAACGCCTTCCTCATCGCGCAGGGCGTCGAGACGCTGAGCCTGCGGATGGAACGTCACGTCAGCAACGCCCAGCAGGTCGCGGAGTTCCTGTCCGCCCGCGAGGACGTGCTGGCGGTCAACTACGCCGGGCTTCCCGACTCCCCATGGTACGACCTGGGCCGCAAACTGGCGCCCAAGGGCACCGGCGCGGTGCTCTCCTTCGAGCTGGCCGGCGGGGTCGAGGCCGGCAGCGCCTTCGTCAACGCGCTCACCCTGCACAGCCACGTCGCCAACATCGGTGACGTGCGCTCGCTGGTGATCCACCCCGCGTCGACCACCCACGCCCAGCTCACCCCCGAGGAGCGGCTGGCCAGCGGGGTCAGCCCCGGCCTGGTGCGGTTGGCCGTGGGCATCGAGGGCATCGACGACATCCTGGCCGACCTGGAGCGCGGATTCGCCGCGGCCGCCGCGGTGGCCGCCCGTTGAGGAGACCGCGGGTGACGATCTCCGAAGTACCCACCCAGACCCTGCCGCCGCAGGGCGAGCTGGGCGTGGTCGACATCGGCTCGCTGCGGCTGGAGAGCGGTGCCGTGCTCGACGACGTCAGCATCGCCGTGCAGCGGTGGGGCGAGCTCTCCCCCGCCCGCGACAACGTGGTGATGGTGCTGCACGCCCTCACCGGGGACTCCCACGTCACCGGCCCGGCCGGCCCGGGCCACCCCACCGCCGGCTGGTGGGACGACGTGGTCGGCAGCGGCGCACCGATCGACACCGACCGCTGGTGTGTGGTGGCGACCAACGCGTTGGGCGGCTGCCGCGGCTCCACCGGCCCGGCCTCACTGGCCCGCGACGGCGAACCGTGGGGCGCCCGGTTCCCGGCCACCACCATCCGCGACCAGGTGGCCGCCGACCTCGCGGCGCTGGCCGCACTGGGCATCACCGAGGTCGCCGCGGTCATCGGCGGGTCGATGGGTGGTGCGCGCGCACTGGAGTGGATGGTCGGGCATCCGGACACGGTGTCGGCCGGGCTGCTGCTGGCGGTCGGCGCCCGCGCCACCGCCGACCAGATCGGCACCCAGAGCACCCAGGTCGCGGCGATCAAGGCCGACCCGAACTGGCAGGGCGGCGACTATCACGGCACCGGCCGCACCCCCGACGCCGGGCTGGACATCGCCCGGCGCATCGCGCACCTGACCTACCGCGGCGAAGCCGAACTCGACGAGCGGTTCGGCAACGACCGGCAGGGCAACGAGGATCCCGCCCACGGCGGCCGCTACGCGGTGCAAAGCTACCTGGAACACCAGGGCGGCAAGCTGGTGGCCCGCTTCGACGCCGGCAGCTATGTCGCGTTGACCGACGCGCTGTCCAGCCACGACATCGGCCGCGGCCGGGGCGGGGTGGCCGCGGCGCTGCGCGGCTGTCCGGTGCCCGCGGTGGTCGGCGGCATCACCTCCGACCGGCTCTACCCGCTGCGGCTGCAGCAGGAGTTGGCCGATCTGCTGCCCGGCTGTGACGGGCTGGACGTGCTGGACTCCGACCGCGGTCATGACAGCTTCCTGCTGGAGACCGAGGCGGTCGGCGGCCTGATCCGCCGGACCCTGGCGTTGGCCGAGCGGCGGGGTGTGCGGCAGCGGTGACCGGGACCCGCCACGATCGTTCGCTGTCGTTCGGCGCGCAGGCCGCCGCCTACGAGCGGGGCCGGCCGTCGTACCCGCCGGAGGCGATCGACTGGCTACTGCCCGCCGGGGCCCGCACCGTGCTCGACCTGGGCGCCGGAACCGGAAAACTCACCACCCGGCTCGTCGAACGCGGACTGGACGTGGTGGCCGTTGACCCGATCGCCGAGATGCTGGAGGTGCTCAGCGGCGCCCTGCCCGACACCCCGGCGCTGCTCGGTACCGCCGAGCAGATCCCGTTGCCGGACAACAGCGTCGACGCGGTGCTGGTGGCGCAGGCCTGGCATTGGTTCGATGCGCAGCGGGCGACCGCGGAGGTCGTTCGGGTGCTGCGGCCGGGTGGCCGGCTCGGCCTGGTGTGGAATACCCGCGACGAACGACTGGGCTGGGTCAAGGAACTCGGCGCCATCATCGGCCGGGAGGACGCCCGCGACGTCGTCGACGCCGGGGTGGCGCTGCCCGCGCCGTTCGGTGCGATCGAGCGCCACGAGGTGGAGTGGACCAACTACCTCACCCCACAGGCGCTGATCGACCTGGTGGCCTCCCGCAGTTACTGCATCACCTCGCCCAGCGAGGTGCGCACCCGCACCCTCGACCGGGTGCGCGAACTCCTGGCGAGCCATCCCGCACTGGCCAACGCGGCCGGGCTGGCCTTGCCCTACATCACCGTCGCAGTGCGAGCGACACTCCGACCCGAGTCAGGATCGTGACCGGACCGTTGTGCGACCGTCACCGCGGTAAGTCACTGTGGCACCCATGACTCTTCGCGCGCCGGTGTCGGCTGCCGCCCTGATCGCCGCGGCGGCGCTGTCGTCGACCGTGTTGGCCGCCCCCGCGCAGGCCGACCCGCTCGACGACACCTTCCTCAACGCCCTGGACAACGCCGGGCTCGGCTACGACGACCCGGCCGAGGCCGTGCGGCTGGGCCAGTCCGTCTGCCCGATGATGCAGAAACCCGGCGCCACCGCCGCGTCCACCGCGGCCACCATCGCCGGGCGCGGCGGCATCCAGGCGGCGCTGGCCGGGATGTTCACCGGCATCGCGATCTCGATGTACTGCCCGTCGACGATGGCGTCGCTGGCCGACGGCTCGATGCCCGATCTGCCGTTCCTGCCGCTGATCCCGGGGATGCCGCCACCCCGCTAGCTGGTGCCCAGCGGGTCGATCGTGAAGGCGATGTAGACCATCGCGGTGGCGACCAGCGCGGTCGTGGCGAAATCGCGGCCCTTGTCGCGCACCACCAGCAGCCCCGCCCGTTCGTCGGAGAGCAGCAGGCGCAGCGCCGCCGCGACCGCCACCCCGATACCGATGAGCAGCGCGCCGCGGCGCCAGTAGTTCGCCCCGGCCAGCACCAGACCGGCGACGAACACCAGCCCGACCGACAGGATCGGCCACTGCGCCGCGAGCACCCGGCGCATCGTCACGGCGCGGCCTCGGCCAGTTCCACCACGTTGGTGAGCAGGAACGCCCGGGTCAGCGGGCCCACCCCGCCGGGGTTGGGTGAGACGTGCCCGGCCACCTCCCACACGTCGGGGTGGACGTCGCCGACCAGGCCGTCGTCGGTGCGACTGACCCCGACGTCGACGACCGCCGCGCCCGGACGCACCATGTCCGCGGTGAGCATGTGCGGCACCCCGACCCCGGCCACCACGATGTCGGCCTGGCGGGTCAGCGCGGCCAGGTCACGGGTTCCGGTGTGGCACAACGTAACCGTGGCGTTCTCCGAGCGACGGGTCAGCAGCAGGCCCAGCGGCCGGCCCACCGTCACACCGCGGCCGATGACCACCACGTGGGCGCCGGCGATCTCGATGTCGTAGCGGCGCAGCAGGTGCACGATGCCGCGCGGCGTGCACGGCAGCGGCGCCGGGGTGCCCAACACCAGCCGGCCCAGGTTGGTCGGGTGCAGCCCGTCGGCGTCCTTGGCCGGGTCGACGCGCTCCAGGGCGGCGTTCTCGTCGAGGTGCTTGGGCAGCGGCAGCTGGACGATGTAGCCGGTGCACTCCGGGTTGGCGTTGAGTTCGTCGATGGTGTCGTTGAGTTCGGCGGCGCTGACGTCGGCGGGCAGGTCGCGGCGGATCGAGGTGATTCCGACCTTGGCGCAGTCGTTGTGCTTGCCGCGGACGTAGGCGTGCGAGCCGGGATCGTCGCCGACCAGCACCGTGCCCAGGCCCGGGGTGCGGCCCGCCGCGGTCAGCGCCGCGACCCGCTTCTCCAGGTCGGTGAAGATCTCCGCGCGTGTCGCCTTACCGTCCAGCGTGATCGCACCCATGGACACATTCTGGCATCGCACCTCGGGGGCTGTGGCAGGCTAGCCCCATGACTGCGGCCCCGGAGGTTTTCAGTCCCGCTCGGCTGGGTCCGGTGACGCTGCGCAACCGCACCATCAAGGCGGCCACCTTCGAAGGCCGCACCCCCGACGCGCTGGTCACCGACGACCTGATCGAGTTCCATCGCGTGCACGCCGCCGGCGGGGTCGGCATGACCACGGTGGCCTATTGCGCGGTCTCCCCCGGCGGACGCACCGAGGGCCGCCAGTTGTGGATGCGCCCGGAGGCCCTGCCCGGCCTGCGCCGGCTGACCGACGCCGTCCACGCCGAGGGCGCCGCGGTCAGCGCCCAGATCGGGCATGCAGGCCCGGTCGCCGACTCCCGGTCCAACAAGGCGCCCGCGCTCGCCCCGATCCGGTTCTTCAACCCGATCGCGATGAAATTCGCCCGCCGCGCCACCCGCGACGACATCGACGCCGTCCTGGCCGCCCACGCCGACGCCGCCCGGCTGGCCGTCGACGCCGGATTCGACGCCGTGGAGATCCACCTGGGCCACAATTACCTGGCCAGCGCGTTTCTGAGCCCGCTGATCAACCGGCGTACCGACGAGTTCGGCGGTTCACTGGAGAACCGCGCCAAGGTCGCCCGCGGGGTGGTGCTGGCGGTGCGCCGCGCGGTCGGCGACGCCATCGCGGTGACCGCGAAACTCAACATGTCCGACGGGGTCCGCGGCGGCATCAACACCGACGAGGCACTGACCACGGCCCGGTGGCTGCAGGACGACGGCGGACTGGACGCCATCGAACTCACCGCGGGCAGCTCGCTGGTCAACCCGATGTACCTGTTCCGCGGGGACGCCCCGGTCAAGGAGTTCGCGAAGGTGTTCAAACCGCCGATGCGCTGGGGCATGCGGATGATGGGCGGCAGATTCCTGCGCTCCTATCCCTACCGGGACGCCTACCTGCTGCGCGAGGCGCGGCTGTTCCGGGCCGAGTTGTCGCTGCCACTGATCCTGCTCGGCGGGATCACCGGCAAGGCGACCATGGACCGGGCGATGGCGGAGGGGTTCGACTTCGTGGCGATGGGCCGGGCCCTGCTGGCGGAACCGGATCTGGTCAACCGGATCGCCGCCGAGGGAACCGCCGTGCACTCCGCGTGTACGCACTGCAATCTGTGCATGCCCAGCATCTATACCCGGACCTACTGCGTGGTGACCGGCGCGCCCGACTGATGCGTCGGACGGGCCCGCCGACCCGATACAGTTGGTCCGATGAACCAACCAGGCGCGCCGGCCCTGACCGTCCGGCACGAGGGAACCCAGCGCACGTTCTCGCCCGGCCACGACGTGGTCGTCGGCCGCGACCTGCGCGCCGATGTACGCATCGCCCACCCGCTGGTCTCCCGCACCCACCTGCTGTTGCGGTTCGACGGTGGCCGCTGGCTGGCCGTCGACAACGACTCGCTCAACGGGATCTTCGTCAACGGACACCGCGTTCCGGTCGCCACCCTCGGTGACGGCCAGAGCATCAACCTGGGCAACCCGGACGGTCCGCGGCTCTCCTTCGAGGTGGGCCGCCACCAGGGCGCGGCCGGCCGCCCGCCGGCGACCGCGATGATGCGCGCCGCCGCGCAACCCGGCCCGCCCGCGGCGCCGCCGCAGTCGTGGCCGCCGCACCAGGGCGCCCCGCACCCAGGCCCGCCGTACCCCGGCCCTCCGCCGAGTGCGCCGCGCCCGCAGATCTACCCTCAGCACGGAGCCCCGCACCCGCCGCCCCCGCCGGTGGCAGCGCCGCGACCGGCCGCCCCGGCACCGGATCTTGCACCGCAGACCCACCGCGCCCCGGTCGCGGCGACTCCCCCGGAGGAGTCGAACGTCGCCACCCGGATGGTCGACATCCTGGGGTTGCGGCACACGCCGGAGACGCCGTCGAACGCGCTGACGATCGGGCGGGCCACCGACAACGACGTCGTCATCCCCGACGTGCTGGCCTCCCGCCACCACGCGATGCTGGTCCCGACGCCGATCGGCACCGAGATCCGGGACAACCGCAGCATCAACGGCACCTTCGTCAACCGGGTCCGCATCGGGTCGGCGGTGCTCACCGAGGGCGACGTGGTCACCATCGGCAACGTCGACCTGGTGTTCACCAACGGCACCCTGGTGCGCAGCTCGGAGGCGGCCACCAAGACCGGCGGGCTGGAGGTCAACAGCGTCAACTTCACCGTCGAGGGCGGCAAGCAGCTGATCTCCAATGTGTCGATGACCTGCCGGCCGGGCACGCTGACCGCGATCATCGGCGGCTCCGGGGCGGGCAAGACGACGCTGTCGCGGCTGATCGCCGGCTACACCACCCCCAGCAGCGGCTCGGTGACGTTCGAGGGCCACAACATCCACACCGACTACGCGGTGCTGCGCTCCCGGATCGGGATGGTGCCCCAGGACGACGTGGTGCACCGCCAGCTCACCGTCAACCAGGCGCTGGGTTACGCCGCCGAGCTGCGGCTGCCGCCGGACAGCACCAAAGCCGACCGGGACCAGGCGGTCGCGCAGGTGCTCGAGGAGCTGGAGCTGACCAAACACGCCGACACCCGGGTGGACAAGCTCTCCGGCGGGCAGCGCAAACGCGCCTCGGTGGCCCTCGAACTGCTCACCGGACCGTCCCTGCTGATCCTCGACGAACCCACTTCGGGTCTGGACCCGGCGCTGGACCGGCAGGTCATGTTGATGCTGCGCCAGCTGGCCGACGCCGGCCGTGTGGTGCTGGTGGTCACCCACTCGGTGTCGTTCCTGGACGTCTGCGACCAGATCATGCTGCTGGCCCCGGGCGGGAAGACCGCCTACTGCGGTCCGCCGTCGCAGATCGGTGCGGCGATGGGCTCGACCAACTACGCCGACATCTTCGCCAAGGTCGGTGCGGACCCGGATGCGGCCAACCAGCGCTTCATGGAGAGCAGCCACCGGCCCAACCCCACGCCGGACGCCCAGAGCCCGGCGGACCTGGGCGACCCGCCGCGCACCGACGTGTTGCGCCAGCTGTCGACGATCGCGCGAAGACAGATCCGCCTGGTGATCTCCGACCGCGGATACACGGTGTTCCTGGCGTTGCTGCCGTTTTTGATCGGCGCATTGTCGCTGACCGTGAAGGGTAAGGGCGGGCTCGGGATGCCGGGAATGGACGCCCCGACCGAGCCGCAGTACGTGATGGTCCTGCTCAACATCGGTGCGGTGTTCATGGGCACCGCGCTGACGATCCGCGACCTCATCGGTGAGCGTCCCATCTTCAAACGCGAACAGGCCGTGGGTCTTTCGACCACCGCCTACCTGATGGCCAAGGTCGCGGTGTTCTGCGTGTTCGCCACCGTGCAAGCCGCGATCGCGACCACGATCGTCATCCTCGGCAAGGGCGGGCCCACCCAGGGCGCGCTGCTGTTCGGGCACTCCAACGCCGCCGCCAACGTCGAGTTGTTCCTCGCGGTGGCGGGCACCTGTGTCGCCTCGGCGATTCTGGGGCTGGCGCTGTCGTCGTTCGCCCAGTCCAGCGAGCAGATCATGCCGATGCTGGTGGTGGCGATCATGGGTCAGCTGGTGCTCTCCGGCGGGATGATCCCGGTGACCGGCCGGCTCGGGCTCGACCAGGTGTCCTGGCTGACCCCGGCGCGCTGGGGCTATGCCGCCAGCGCCTCGACGATCGACTTCAACCATCTGCTGCACCACGACGCGTCCCCGCCGAACTGCATGCCACTGCCGACCGCGGAGGTGCCCGAACCGGCGGTGCCGGAGGGGTGCACCCCGGCACTGGACGTCAAGCAGATCCCGCAGGACTCGCTGTGGAAGCACTCCACCGGAACGTGGCTGTTCGACATGGCGATGTTGGTGGCGCTGTCGGTGCTCTACAGCGGCGTGGTGCGGTGGAAGATCCGCCTGCATCGCTGAGCGGCTTCGGCCGGGTACTCATCGTGTTGGCGCCGCTGGTCGCCGGCGGGTCCGCCGCGTTCGCCGCCGTCTTCGGGGTGAGCGTCGCGGGTTTCGGCGTGCCGCGTGCCGCCGTCCCGGCGGTCGCGGTGGCCGGCCTGTCGGCTGTCGCGTTGGCATTGTTCGCCGGGGCGGTCACCGTCGGCGACCGCTGGTCGCGGGCGTACCTCTGCGCGCAGCGGTCCGGGCACCGGCCCGGTCTGGGTCGCGGCTACCTGAGTCGGCACCGCAACCTCGCCGACGTGGTGGAGATGGTCGCCGGCTCCGGACCGCCCTGGGTGGCCCTGGCGGTGTTGCTGGGTTCGGCCGCCTGGGGTGCCACCGCGGCCGGCTTGAACCTGGCCGCGGTGGGCTGGTTCGGCGGGACGTCGGTCGCCTTGCAGGCGCCGATCGGCCTCCTCGGCTTCACGGCGTTCTTCACCGTCGCGAGCTTCGTGATCAGCCGCCCTGCCCGAGCCGAAGCCGAGGATTAGGCGGGGTTTCAGGCCGGCTTCAGCACCGCGACCAGAAAGTCGTCGTCCTCGCCGAACGGTCGCAGATCCCACGTCGACAGCAGCAGATCGGTGGCGAAACCGGCCGCTGCGGCGTGTTCGAAGAACTCCGCGAACGGGTAGTCGCGGCCGGCGCCGAACCCGATCACCGCCCGGCCGTCGGCGGCGAGATGGGCCCGCAGCCGGTCCAGCACCCGAGCGCGGGTGCTGGGGGCCAGGAACGTCACGACGTTGCCGGCCGAGACGATCAGGTCGAACGGCTCGGAGACGCCGCGGGCGGGCAGGTCGAGTTCGGCGAGATCGCCGACCAGCCACTGCGGTCCGGGGTGGTCGGCTTCGGCGGCCTCGATGAGCGCGGGGTCGACGTCGACGCCGACGACCCGGTGGCCGAGTTCAGCGAGTCGGCCTCCCACCCGGCCGGGTCCGCACCCGGCGTCAAGGATACGGGCGCCGCGCGGCGCCATCGCGTCGATCATGCGGGCCTCGCCGTCGAGGTCGTCGCCGGCGCGTGCCATGGCACGGAACCGTTCGATGTACCACTCGGAGTGGCCCGGGTCTTCCTCGACCTTCTGCATCCAGATGCTCGGTTCGACCATGAGGCGATTATCGCAGGCCGGGTTCGGCGGCCCGGGTGGCCGTCCGCCCGGGTGGTGCGGCGTACTCTTCCAGACGCCCCACCACCGCAGGAGAGCGTGCCGTGTTCACCGTGATGTTCCACTCCCCGCGCATCGCCCCCAACACCGGCAACGCGATCCGGATGGTGGCGGGCACCGGCGCCGAACTGCACCTGGTGCAGCCGCTGGGTTTCGACCTCTCCGAGCCGAAGCTGCGCCGCGCCGGGCTGGACTACCACGATCTGGCCTCGGTCGTCGTGCACGAGTCGCTGCCCGCCGCATGGCGGGCGCTGACGGTCGGCGGGGTGCCGCCGCGGGTGTTCGCGTTCACCGCCGGCGCGCGAACGGTCTTCACCGACGTGGCCTACCGCCCCGGCGACGTCCTGCTGTTCGGGCCGGAGCCGACCGGGCTGGACGCCGCGACCCTGGCCGACCCGCACATCACCGAGCGGCTGCGGATCCCGATGCTGCCCGGACGCCGCTCGATGAACCTGTCGAACGCGGCGGCGGTGGCCGCCTACGAGGCGTGGCGCCAGCACCGGTTCGCCGGCGCGGTGTGAGCCGTCACCAGCGGTCCCAGTGGGTGACCTGGTCGGCCGGAAGGCGTTTGGCCGGCTTGAAGTCGGTGCCTTTGGTGTAGGCGATCGGGAACAATCCGCCCTGGCTGTATTCGGCGTGCGGGATGCCCAGCACGTCGGCGGCGCGCTTCTCACCGTCCCCGAGCAGGTGCAGGGTGGTCCAGCACGACCCCAGCCCACGCGAACGCAACGCCAGGCAGAAGCTCCACACCGCGGGGAACAGCGACGCCCAGAACGAGGCGCTCAACCCCAGCGGCGCATCCTCGACCCGGCCCTTCAGGCACGGGATCAGCAGCACCGGCGCCTCGTGCATCCGGTCGACCAGGTAGCGCGCCGAGTCGGTGACCAGGGCCTGGCGTTCGCCGCGCACGTCGCCGCTCTCGTACTGCGGCTTGGGCTGATCGAGGTAGGGGATCGCGTTGTCGCGGTAGATGTCGGCGATCGCCTTCTTCTTGTCCGGGTCGGTGACGAACACCCACTGCCAGCCCTGGGCGTTGGACCCGGTCGGCGCCTGCAACGCCAGCTCGAGGCATTCGGTGAGCACCTCACGCGGCACCGGCTTGTCGAAATCCAGCCGCTTGCGGACCGCGCGGGTGGTGGTCAGGACGTCGTCGACGGACAGGTTGAGGGTCATGATCGGCACCCTACCGCCGCCGCGAACCCGCGCGATCGGTGTCAGACCTGTCTCAGGTTCTCGTCACGCCCGCCGACGTGTAATCCCGGCGAGAATTCGGCGATTTTTTCGCAGGGAAGGCACGTTCGGCGCCGGTCTTGAGCCTTTCGGGGCTCAGGCGGCGTCGGAATCGTCGTCAGTGGAATCCCAGGTGCCCGAGTCGTCCTCATCGCCGGCACCGTGGTTGGGGTTGGTGCAGATCGTCCCCTCACACTCCGGATCCTCCCCCGCACCGTGATTGGGGTTGGTGCAGATCGTCCCCTCACACTCCGGATCCTCGCCCGCACCGTGGTTGGGGTTGGTGCAGATCGTCCCCTCACACTCCGGGTCCTCACCCGCACCGTGGTTGGGGTTGGTGCAGATTGTGCCCTCACACGGGACGTAGTCGTTGCCGCCCGCCGGGTCCAGGATCGCGTCCGGGCCGACGTAGCTGCCGACCGGGCAGCCGGGGTCCTCGTTCTGGGCGCAGTACTCCTTGGTCAGGTCGTTGCCGAAAGAGCCATTCGCGCCGCGCGGGCCACCGTCGACGGGGTTGCCCTGCTCGTCCCAGTAGCCGTCACCGGGGTTGGCCGGGGTGTGCCAGTTCTCGTAGCCGGGTGCGGTCTGCTGGGAGTGGTGCTTGCCCTGCTTATGCGATGGGGAGCCCGGGTGCTCGGCGTCCGAACCACAGGCGGTGATCAGCAGCGGCGCGATGCCCAGACCGATGACCGCTGTCATCAGCCGTCGCATGCTTCCCATCAAGTCTTCCTCTCCTCGGTGCGCGGTTAGCCGGCGATGTTACCCGACTCCGCCGTCAGCGGAAGTCCCGGGATTTGCTGGTGATCGCCAGCGGGACGTGGCCCATCCGGTCGGCGAGGACCGTGACCGCCCCGCTGGCGTTCTGCACCCGCCCGCGGATCAGCAGCGCGGTGGCGGTGGCCGCCAGTTTGCGGTGTCGCGCCCACACGCCGGGGGTGCACAGCACGTTGACCATCCCGGTCTCGTCCTCCAGGTTGAGAAACGTCACCCCCTGCGCGGTGGCCGGACGCTGCCGGTGGGTGACCGCGCCGGCGACCAGGATCCGGGTGCCGTCGGGCACGCTCAGCAGCCGCTCGGCGGGCACCACCCCCAGCTCGTCGAGGTCGGCGCGCAGGAACTGGGTGGGGAAACTGTCCGGGGAGACGCCGGTGGCCCAGACGTCGGCGGCGGCCAGCTCGGATTCGCTCATCCCGGGCAGCACCGGGGTGTGGGTCGGGGCGCCCACCCCGGGCAGCCGGTCGGGTCGCTGCGCGGCCGCCGCCCCGGCCGACCACAGCGCCTCCCGGCGGGAGATCCCGAAGCAGTCGAGGGCACCGGCGGTGGCCAGGGCCTCGACCTGCGGGGTGGACAGCTGCACCCGGAAGGTCAGGTCGGTCAGCGAGGTGAACGGTCCGCCGGCGGTGCGCTCGGCGACCAGGGTCTCGGCCTGATCGGCGCCGAGGTGGCGGATGGCGCCCAGGCCCAGCCGCACCGCGGTGCCGGCGTCCTGGCAGGTGGCGTGCACTTCGCTGACGTTGACGCAGGCGCGGTGCACCGCCACGCCGTGCCTGCGGGCGTCGGCCACCAGCGACTGCGGGGAGTAGAAGCCCATCGGCTGGGCCCGCAGCAGGGCGGCGCAGAACGCCGCCGGGTGGTGCAGTTTGAACCACGCCGAGTAGAACACCAGCGAGGCGAAGGACAGCGCGTGGCTCTCCGGGAAGCCGTAGTTGGCGAAGGCCTCCATCTTCTCGTAGACCCGTTCGGCCACCTCGCCGGTGATGCCGTGCAGTTCCCGCATGCCGTCGTAGAAGCGGGTGCGCAACCGGCGCATCTTCTCGGTGGAGCGTTTGGAGCCCATCGCCCGGCGCAGCTGATCGGCTTCGGCGGCGGAGAACCCGGCGCAGTCGACGGCGAGTTGCATCAGCTGTTCCTGGAACAGCGGCACCCCCAGTGTCTTTCGCAGTGCCGGGATCATCGACGGGTGGTCGTAGACCACCGGGTCCAGGCCGTTGCGGCGTCGGATATAGGGGTGCACCGAGCCGCCCTGGATGGGGCCGGGCCGGATCAGCGCGACCTGCACCACCAGGTCGTAGAAGACCCGCGGCTTCAGCCGGGGCAAGGTCGCCATCTGGGCGCGGGACTCCACCTGGAACACCCCAACACTGTCGGCGCGGGCCAACATCTCATAGACCGCGGGATCGGAGAGGTCGATACGGGCGAGGTCGACGTCGATGCCCTCGTGTTCGGCGACCAGGTCGCGGGCGTAGTGCAGCGCGGAGAGCATGCCCAGCCCGAGCAGGTCGAATTTGACCAATCCGATTGCCGCGCAGTCGTCTTTGTCCCACTGCAACACGCTGCGGTTCGCCATCCGCGCCCACTCCACCGGGCAGACGTCGGCGATCGGGCGGTCGCAGATCACCATGCCGCCGGAGTGGATGCCCAGATGGCGTGGCAGCCCGACGATCTGGCCGGCGAGCTCGGCGACCTGCCGGGGAAGGCCGTCGATGTCGGCGAAGTCGGAGTCCGACCAGCGGACGATCTGCTTGCTCCAGGCGTCCTGCTGGCCCGGTGAGAACCCCAGCGCCCGGGCCATGTCACGCACCGCACTGCGCCGCCGGTAGGTGATGACGTTGGCGACCTGTGCGGCGTGGTCGCGTCCGTAGCGGTCGTAGACGTACTGGATGACCTCTTCGCGCCGGTCGGATTCGATGTCGATGTCGATGTCGGGCGGGCCGTCGCGGGCCGGGGAGAGGAACCGCTCGAACAGCAGCTCGTTGGCGATCGGGTCGACCGCGGTGATGCCCAGCGCGTAGCAGACCGCCGAGTTCGCCGCCGAGCCCCGGCCCTGGCACAAGATGTCGTGTCGACGGCAGAACCGGACGATGTCGTGCACCACCAGGAAGTAGCCCGGGAAGCCGAGTCCGGCGATGATGTCCAGCTCGTGGTCGATCTGTTCGTGGGCCCGGGCCGCCGTCGCCGGGGACGCCGGCCCGTACCGGTCGGCGGCGCCGGCCAGGGTCAGCTCACGCAGCCAGCTGTCCTCGGTGTGCCCGGGCGGGACGTCGAACGGCGGGAGCTGCGGGGCGATCAGCCGCAGCGGGAAGGCGCACTGCTCGCCGAGGTCGGCCGCACCGGTCACCGCCTGCGGGCACCAGGAGAACAGCCGCGCCATCTCCGCCCCGGAGCGCAGGTGGGCCCCGCCCAACGGGGCCAGCCAGCCGGCGGCGGCGTCCAGCGACCGGCGGGCCCGGATCGCGCCCATCGCCATCGCCAGCCGGCCCCGCTCCGGGGCGGCGAAGTGCGCCCCGGTGGTGGCCACCACCGGCACCCCGAAGTGCGGCGCCAGCGCGGCCAGCGCCCGGTTGCGCTCGTCGTCGCACGGCTGCCCGTGGTGGGTCAGCTCGACGCTGACCCGGTCGGCGCCGAACCGGTCCACCAGGTCGGCCAGCGCCGGCCCCGCCGCCTCGGGTCCGCCGTCGGCCAGCGCCCGGCGCACCTGCCCCTTGCGGCAGCCGGTCAGGATGTGCCAGTGCCCGCCGGCGGCCTCGGTGAGCGCATCCAGGTCGAAGCGCGGCTCGCCCTTCTGCCCGCCGGCCAGGTGCCCGGCCGCCAGTTGCCGCGACAGGCGCCGGTAGCCCTCGGGGCTGCGGGCCAGCACCAGCAGGTGCGGCCCGGGCGGGTCGGGGTCGTCGGTGCGCGGCACCGGGCCCAGGGTCAGCTCGGCGCCGAAGACGGTGGCCAGGCCGGTGTCGGCGGCCGCCTCGGCGAAGCGCACCACGCCGTAGAGGCCGTTGTGGTCGGTGAGCGCGAGGGCGCGCAACCCCAGCCGGTCGGCCTCGTCGACCAACTCCTCGGGGGTGTCGGCCCCGTCGAGGAAACTGAACGCCGAATGGGCGTGCAGTTCCGCGTAGGGGACCGAGCCGGGGCGCCCGGGCGGGTGGGCGCCGGCCCGGTTCGCCCGCGGCGGCTGTGGCCCCGGTCGGGCCGCGGCGGCAGGACGCGGCCTGCCGTCCAGGACCCGCTCCATCTCCGCCCAGCTCGGCGGCCCGGTGCCCCACCCCATCGCCCCATCATATCGAACAAACATTCGATTACGCTCGTCGCGGCCGGTCCGATTCAGTAGGGTGGCGACGTGCCCGACGTCACCGGTCCCCCACCGGGTCTGGATCCGGACCGCCGCCTGCAGCGCTACCGGGCCGCCTTCGCCGACCGGGACACGCCGTTCGCGTTCGTCGATCTCGACGCCCTGTGGAGCAACGCCGCGCAGCTGCTCGCCCTGGCCGGGACGAAACCGATCCGGGTGGCCTCCAAGTCGCTGCGATGCCGGGACCTGCAACGCCGGATCCTCGACGCCGACGACCGTTTCGACGGGCTGTTGACCTTCACCCTGGCCGAGACCCTCTGGCTGGCCGGCCGCGGCTTCACCAACCTCATGCTGGCCTACCCGACCACCGACCAGGCCGGGTTGCGCGAGTTGGGCGAGCGCACCGCCGACGATCCCGACGGTGCGCCGATCGTCATGGTCGACAGCGTCGAACACCTGGACCTGATCCAGGCCGCCACCGACCGGCCGGTGCGGTTGGGTCTGGACCTCGACGCCGGCTACCGGCGCGCCGGGCTGAAGATCGGCCCCAAACGCTCCCCGCTGCGCACCCCCGAGCAGGCCCGCGCCCTCGCCGAGGAGATCGCCCGGCGCCCGAACCTGACCCTGGCCGCGCTGATGTGCTACGAGGGTCACATCGCCGGGGTCGGCGACGACGTCGCCGGAAAACCCTTGCAGAACCGGGTGATCCGCTGGTTGCAGCGAGCCTCGTTCGCCGAACTCCGCGAGCGCCGCGCCCGCGCGGTGGAACTGGTGCGCGAGGTCGCCGATCTGCGCATCGTCAACGCCGGCGGCACCGGCGATCTGCAACTGGTCGCCGACGAGCCGGCCGTCACCGAGGCCACCGCGGGATCCGGGTTCTACGCTCCGGCACTGTTCGACTCCTACTCGGCGTTCACGCTGGAGCCGGCGGCGATGTTCGCCCTGCCGGTGGCGCGCCGGTTCGGCCCCACCTGCGTGACCGCACTCGGCGGCGGGTACCTGGCCAGCGGGGTCGGTGGCAAGGACCGGATGCCGGTCCCCTACCTGCCGCCCGGGTTGCGGCTCGACGCGATGGAGGGCGCCGGGGAGGTGCAGACCCCGTTGCACGGGGAGCCGGCGCGGCGACTACGGGTCGGCGACACCGTCTATCTCCGGCACGCCAAGGCCGGCGAGCTGTGCGAACGGTTCGACCGGCTCTACCTGGTCAGCGGCTCGGAGATCGTCGACTGCGTGCCGACCTACCGCGGTGAGGGACAGACGTTCCTGTGACACCCACGAGCTGGCGGAACTGGACCGGTGAGCAGCGCTGCACACCGGCCGCGCTGGTGCGCCCGTCCGCCGAGGACGAGTTGGTCGACGTCATCGCCCGCGCCGCGCAGGCCGGCCGCACCGTCCGTGCGGTGGGCAGCGGGCATTCGTTCACCGACTGCGCCTGCACCGACGGCGTGATGATCGACATGACCGGACTGCAACGGGTGCTCGACGCCGATCCGGCCAGCGGGCTGGTGACCATCCAGGGCGGTGCGACGCTGCACGCGCTGGGGGCACAACTGGCCGCCTGCGGTCTCGGCCTGGCCAACCAGGGCGACATCGATGCCCAGTCGATCACCGGGGCGACCGCGACCGCCACCCACGGCACCGGGATCGGGTTCCCCAACCTGTCCGCGCAGATCGTCTCGCTGCGGCTGATCACCGCCACCGGACAGGTCGTCGATGTCGCCGACGGCGACGATTATCTGGCGGCGCGGGTGTCCCTCGGGGCGCTCGGGGTGATCTCCCAGGTCACCGTGCAGACGGTGCCGCTGTACACCCTGCACCGTCGTGACGAACCGCGCGCCCTGGCCGACACCCTCGAACGACTCGACGAATACGTCGACGGCAACGACCATTTCGAGTTCTTCGTCTTCCCCTACAGCAAGACCGCGCTGACCCGCACCACCCGGCGCAGCACCGAACCGCCCACCCCCACGCCGCATTGGCGACGCAGGCTCAACGAGATGGTCGAGAACGGCGGGTTGGCGGCGATCTGTCGGGCCGGTCGCCGGTTCCCCGTCGCCGCACCGCAGTTGAACCGGCTGATCACCGCGATGATGTCGTCGGCGAACACCTGCGATCACGCGTACAAGGTCTACGCCACCGAGCGGCGGGTGAAGTTCACCGAGATGGAGTACGCCATCGGCCGCGAACACGCCACCGCGGCGATCCGTGACGTCATCGATTTGGTGCACCGGCAGCGGCTGCCGATCATGTTCCCGATCGAGGTGCGGTTCGCCGCGGGCGACGAGGCCTTACTATCCACCGCGCACGGCCGCGACACCTGCTACATCGCGGTGCATCAGTATCGCGGAATGGAATTCGAGCGGTTCTTCCGCGGCGTGGAGGAGATCATGGCCGGCTATGCCGGCCGCCCGCACTGGGGCAAACGCCACTACCTGACCGCCGAAACCCTTCGTGAGCGCTACCCGCAGTGGGAGCGCTTCGCCGCGGTGCGCGACCGACTCGACCCCGACCGGGTCTTCGCCAACGAGCACACCCGCCGGGTGCTGGGACCATGAAGCGCCGAAATCGTCAGCGACGCACCACGACAACCGGTGTCTGTGCCGACTGGACCACCGCCGCGCTCACCGAACCCAGCAGCATCCCGGTGAACCCGCCGCGGCCGTGGCTGCCCAACACCAGCAGCTGCGCCGACTCAGCCTGCTCGAGCAGCCGGTCGGCAGGCCGGCCGGGCACCACCACGCGGCGCACCTCGACGTCGGGGTAACTCTCCTGCCAACCGGCGAGCTGCTCGGCCAACACCCGCTCGGCCTCCGCGGCCATCGCCGGAAAGTCCAGGCCCGGAACCAGATCCGGGGTCATCTCGGTCCACGCATTGACCGCCACCAGCGGTACCCGCCGGAACGATGCTTCCTCGAACGCCAGCGCGACGGCCGCATCCGAGACCGGGGAGCCGTCGACCCCGACCACCACCGGGGCGGTCGCCGGATTGGGCGCCGGCATGTCCTCGTCGTGGATGACCGCCACCGGGCACTGCGCGTGGTGCAGCAACCCGGAGCTGACCGACCCGAGCAGCCGCCTGCGCAACCACCCGTGCCCGCGCGACCCGGCCACCAGCATGGTGGCCTTCTTACTCATCTCGACCAGCGTGGGGATGACCGAGCCGGTCACGATCTCACCGCGCACCCGGGTGGGCCGGGCGTCGGCCTCGATTTCGTCGACCAGGTCCACCCCGGACTGCACGAACTCGCGGCCCTGCTCCTCCTGCCACTGGGCGTAGCCGGGCGGCATCGGGGTCTCCGGGAACGTCATCGCCACCGGCGAGGCGAGCACGTGCACCAGCGTGAGGTCCACCCCGCGCAGCCCGGCGGTGCGGGCGGCCCAGTCGACCGCCACCCGCGCCGACGGCGACCCGTCGACCGCGACGACGATCCCTCGGTGTTCGTCCGGTGCGGCCATGACGGTCTCCTCTCGCCGGGCCACCGTGGCCCGGCCTGCTGTCACCCCAAGACATACCACGCCGTGGCGGGCCGGACGCGGCTACCGACGGGTTGTGGCATCGTCGGAGGCGCGCGTCGCACGCGCCGAGGAGGTGGACAGGTGCCGGTGATCATCGACCCGCGTCGCCACGACGCGGTGGTGTTCGACTCCACGGCCACGGCGACGGACCCGTCCGCCCTCGCCACGCTGCTCGAGGCCAGCGGGGTGGGCACCGCCGCCCTCGCGTCGCTTGCCGGCGGCGGGTTCGACGTCCACGCCGCCGGCGGTGCCGAAGACGCCGCCCGGCGACTACGGGTGCGCCCGGATCGCGCGGTGGTGATCGCCGGCACCGAAGACGGCGTCACCGCCGCCCGCCGCGCCGGGTTCGCGCTGGTGATCGGGTTCGGCGACGACAAAGACGGGTTGCGCCGCGGCGGCGCCGACGCGGTGGTCGCCGACCTCGCCGAGATCACCGTCCGCGGCGGCGACCGGCGGATGTCCGCCCTGCCCGACGCGATGACCGCCCTGGACCTCGGGCAGCTGCTCGCCGACCGGTCGGCGGCGGTGTTCTTCGATTTCGACGGCACCCTCTCCGACATCGTCGACGACCCCGACGCCGCCGCGCTCACACCGGGCGCCGATGCAGCGTTGCGCGCGCTCGCCCGGGTCTGCCCGGTGGCGATCCTCAGCGGCCGCGACCTCGCCGACGTCACCGACCGGGTGGGTGTTCCCGGGCTGTGGTACGCCGGCAGCCACGGTTTCGAGCTGACCGCACCCGACGGGTCCCGGCACCGCAACGACACCGCCGCACAGGCGATCCCGGTGCTGCAGCGCGTCGCCGACGCGTTGCGCGAGCGGCTCGCCGACGTCGCAGGCGCCGCAGTCGAACACAAGACGTTCGCGGTGGCGGTGCACTACCGCAACGCCGCCCGGGACCGGGTCGCGGAGGTGACCTCGGCGGTGCGCGCCGCCGGACGGGACAGCGGACTGCGGGTGACCACCGGACGCGAGGTGATCGAGCTGCGTCCCGACATCGACTGGGACAAGGGCCGCACCCTGCGCTGGGTGACCGACCGGATGACCGCCGGCGGCGCCGCCGAGCGGCTGCTGCCCATTTTTCTCGGTGACGACATCACCGACGAGGACGCGTTCGACGCGGTCGACGCCGACGGTGTGGGAATCATCGTGCGGCACAGCGACGACGGGGACCGCGCCACCGCGGCGCGGTTCGCGCTCGACAGTCCGCAGCAGGCTCGCGCGTTCACCGAGCGGCTCGCCGAGGCGATCACCGCGGCCGGCTCGTCCGGGCGGAGCTGACCAGCCCGGAGCGGCCGCGGAAACAACTTCGTCGCTGCCGGGGTTGCACGCGGCACGGGCGCGAGGAAGGAAGGGTCGGCGATGAGTGTCGAGAACGCGGCGGTCGGCAGCGAGTACGACGAATTCCCCGAGTTGGAGGACCCCGACTTCCAGAAACTGGCTCGCGCACGGGTCCACAAGCTGATGAAGACGTTCATGCCGGCCGATCACCCGCCGGCGACCGAATACATGCTCGAGGTCTGGATCGACGGCATGGCGACCGCTCTGCGCATGGCCCGCGACGACTGAGCTTCCGGCTAACCGTCGCGGGCTCGGTCCAGGAAGCGGGCCACCTCGGTGCGGGCCCGAGCGCCTTCGGGGATCTTCTGCATCACCCAGTTGTGGAACATCCCGTCGTACTCGTGCAGGTCGACCCGGACACCGCGGCGGGTGCCGGCTTCGGCGACGCGATGGGCGTCGGGGTTGAGGATGTCGCTGGTACCGGTGAATACCGCGATCGGCGGGAACCCGGCGAGATCCTGGTAGATCGGGCTGATGCCCGGGTCGTCGAGCGGTTCTGGCCCGGCGTACCAGTGTCCGGCCTGCCGCAGCCCGGCGACGCCCAGTTCGGGATCGGCCGCGTCGATCTCCTCGGAGCGCGGGTCGCTGACGCCCAGGTCCAGCCACGGCGAGAACAGCCCCAGCCCGGTCGGCAGCCGCTGGCGATCGGTGCGCAGCGTGTCGACCAGGTCGAGGGTCAGCGCCCCGCCGGCGGAATCCCCGAACACGAAGTGCGGGCCGTCGAAGTCGGCGAGGAACCGGTCGTAGACGGCGTGCACACACGCCCGGATGCGCTGGTGCCCGGCGGTGGGGCACAGCGGGTAGATCGGGAAGATGACCGTGGCGCCGGTGTGGCGCACCAGCCACCGCATGAACCGCCAGTGGTGGGCTTCGGGCTCCTCGACGAAGCCGCCGCCGTGGAAGTGCAGGATGCGGTGGGTTTCCAGGCCGGCTTGCGGGCGCGGCGCGAAGATGTAGCAGCGCACCCCGCCGACCAGTTCGGCGGCAAACCGCACCCCGCGCCGCGCCCACCGCGGCGGACGGGTCTTGCTGGGGTGCTGGTGCTTCGCCAGCTTGGCCCGCATCGTGGACGGATCGGCGTAGAACCGTTTGCTGTGGCTGGCGCGTAGCGACGCCATCTCCCGACGGGCGGCAAAAGACACCATGAAACGGCGGGTACCCGGTTTCCCAGGCGCTTCAACATCGGCCCGTTTGTCGGGATCCAAACCGGGCACCCCTGCCGGCATGCCCCGAAACATTTTCGTCCTCGGTCTCAGTGACCGGCAGCGAGGCGAACTCGACACCGTGGCCGGTGCCCGCGACCTGTGCTTCCACGGCCTGCTCGACCATGACCGGCTCGTCGACACCGAGTTCTACGAACTGGCCCCGCTGCTGGATGACGCCCGCGCCGAACTCGCCGATTTCGACGGCAGTGTCGACGCGATCATCGCGCACTGGGATTTCCCCACCAGCGTGCTCGGTCCCCTGCTCGCCGCGGAACACGACATCCCCTCACCGAGCCTGCGCAGCGTGTTGGCCTGCGAACACAAGTACTGGTCCCGGCTGATGCAGCGGGAGGCGGCACCGGAATGCGTTCCCGGCTTCGCCGCCTTCGATCCGTTCGACGACGACGCGTTGGACGCCGTCTTGGACTCCGGCGATCTGGCCTTCCCGTTCTGGATCAAACCGATCAAATCGCATTCCTCTCAGCTCGGTTTCGAGATCCACAACGCCGACGAGTTCGCCCGGGCGCTCGGTGAGATCAGGGAGGACATCGGCCGGTACGGTGAGGCCTTCGACGAGGCGCTGGCGATGATCGACCTGCCCGAGGAAGTCGGCGAGGTGACCGGAACGTGGTGTCTGGCCGAGGAGATCATCGACGGCATCCAGGCCGCGCCGGAAGGTTCGATGTACCACGGCGAATTCATCGTCCACGGCCTGGTCGACATGCACAAAACCGACGACGGGCACAGCTTCGACCGCCTCGACTATCCGGCCGCTTCGGTGAGTGAGCCGGTGCAGCAGCGGATGATCGACGCCACCGAACGGCTCATGCGCCACACCGGGTTCGACAACGGTTGCTTCAACGTCGAGTTCATGTGGGATGCCGAAACCGACAAGCTGTGGCTGATCGAGATCAATACCCGCATCTCCCAATCCCACAGCAACCTGTTCGCCAAGGTCGACGGGATGTCCAACCACGAGTACGCGATCGACATCGCGCTGGGCAACCGGCCCCGCCCCGGCGCGCGCGCAGGCCGGTTCGGCGCCGCCGCCAAATGCACGATGGGGCACCGAGGCGACGGCGTGGTCGACGCCGTGCCCTCCCAGGCCGACATCGCCAAGGTGGCCGAGCACTATCCCGACACCATCGTTGAACTGTCGGTGGCGCCCGGTGACCGGCTCTCCGAACTGCCCAACCAGGATCCCTACCGATACGCGCTGGCCACCCTGTATCTGGGCGCGGAGAACTCCGACGCATTGGCCGAGAATTTCGCGACCGCACAGGAGATGTTGCCGTTCGCCATCACCGAACCGGAGGACATCTGAGCGGCCCACCCGCGTACCGAGAAGGAGGCCCGATGCCGAACGTGGTGTCATCGTTTCCGCACGAGGTACACACGATCGAGAACGTCTTCATCACCGTCTCCGACGGCTGTCGGCTGGCGGCGCGCATCTGGCTGCCGGCCGACGCCGAAAAGCGCCCGGTGCCAGCCGTGCTGGAGTATCTGCCGTACCGCAAACGTGACGGTACCCGCGAGCGCGACACCCTCAACCACCCCTACCTGGCCGGGCACGGCTACGCCTGCGTTCGGGTGGACATGCGCGGCAGCGGCGACTCCGACGGACTGCTGACCGACGAATATCTTCCCGCCGAACAAGACGATGGCTGCGACGTCATCGCCTGGATCGCCGAACAGCCCTGGTGTGACGGCAACGTCGGAATGATGGGCATCTCCTGGGGCGGATTCAACAGCCTGCATGTTGCGGCCCGCCGGCCACCCGCGCTCAAGGCGATCATCAGCGCCTCGGCCACCGACGACCTCTACGTCGACAACATGCACTACATGGGCGGCTGCCTGCTCTCGGACAACCTGTCGGAGGCGACGGTGATGTTCGCCAACAACAGTCTGCCGCCGGACCCCGAGATCGTCGGTGACCGCTGGCGCGACATGTGGCTGGAGCGGTTGGACGGCAGCGGGTTATGGGTCGAGAAGTGGCTGGAGCACCAACATCGCGACGAGTACTGGAAACGCGCATCGGTCGATGAGGACTACTCGTCGTTGCAGTGCCCGGTGCTGGCGGTCGGCGGCTGGGCCGACGGCTACACCAACGCGATCTTCCGACTGTTGCAGCATCTCGACGTGCCGAGAAAGGGGCTGATCGGCCCGTGGGGCCACAAGTATCCGCACCTGGGTGTGCCGGGGCCGGCGATCGGCTTCCTACAGGAGGCGGTGCGCTGGTGGGATCACTGGCTCAAGGGTGTCGACAACGGGGTCATGGACGAGCCGATGCTGCGGGCCTGGATGCAGGACAGTGTCCCGCCTAACCCCGCTTACGACGAGCGCCCGGGCCGATGGGTCGGGGTCCCCGGTTGGCCGAGCCCGCGCACCGTCGATACCCGTTACACGTTGACCCCCCGCGGACTTGAGGACCAGCCGGGCGCCGAAGAGTGCCCGGAGCGCCCGCTGACCATCAATTCGCCGCTGAGCGTGGGCCTTTCCGGCGGCAAGTGGGCGTCATACGCAGCCACCCCGGACCTGCCGACCGATCAACGCGACAGTGACGGCGGCGCGCTGGTCTTCGACACCGAACCGCTCACCGAGCCGTTGGAGGTGCTGGGTCTGCCGAAACTTGACCTGGAGGTCACCGCCGACAAGCCGGTCGCCATGGTCGCCGCGCGGCTCTCCGACGTCGCGCCCGACGGGGAGGCCACCCGGCTCACCTACGGCCTGCTCAACCTGACCCACCGGGACGGCAGCGCCCACCCGCAGCCGTTGAGCCCCGGGCAGCGATACCGGGTGCAGGTCCCGCTGAACGGGATGGCGCAGGTGTTTCCGGCCGGTCACCGGTTGCGGCTGTCGGTGTCGAGCTCGTACTTTCCGCTGGTGTGGCCCGCCCCGCAGGCCCCGACCCTGACGTTGTTCACCGGCCGCTGCAGCATCAACGTGCCGGTGCGGCCACGGCGCGACGACGCCGACGCGGCGTTGCCCGCATTCGGCCCGCCCGAGACGGCACCGCCGCTGGCGACGACACCACTGGAGACCGGCAAGCATCACTGGCGGATCACCCGGGATCTGGCAAGCAGCATGACGACCCTGGAGATCGCCGACGACCACGGCGAATTCGTCATCGACGAGACCGACACGGCGGTGCGATCCAACACCACCGAGTGGTTCAGCTTCTGCGGAAACGACCCGACCTCGGTACGCGGCGAGACCCGGACGCTGCGCGGCCTGCGGCGCGACGGCTGGGATGTGGAGGTCGCCACCGCGACGGCATTGACATGTACCGAAACCGATTTCGTGGTCACCGCACAGCTCGACGCCTACCAGAGCGACGCCCGGCACGGCCGGCGTCGGGTGTACGCACAGAGTTGGACACGCGAGATCCCGCGCGATCTGGTCTGAGGAGGCGGCGCTACCCCGTGTACTCCGTGGCCCCGTCGTCGAGGACCACGCGTGCTTCGCCGCCGTCGGCGCCGGAGGCTTCGGTGCGGAACACCGCCCGGCCGGCCTCGGTGCGCCAGATCGACGTGGTCAGCGTCTCACCCGGGAACACCGGTGAGCTGAACCGCGCGTCGATCGCGGTGACCTTCGTCGCGTCGCCGCCGCCGAGTTCGGCGATCAGGGCGCGACCGGCGAAACCGTAGGTGCACAGCCCGTGCAGGATCGGTTTGGGGAATCCCGCCAGCGTCTGGGCGAACCACGGGTCGCTGTGCAACGGGTTGCGGTCCCCGGAGAGCCGGTAGAGCAGCGCCTGGTCCTCCCGGGTGGGGTAGGCGATCCGGGCGTCGGGCTCGCGGTCGGGGAACTCCGGCGCGGCCGGGCGCTGGCCGGGCTGGCCGCCGAACCCGCCGGCGCCGCGGATGACCGCGGTGGACAGCGTCTCCACCAGCACCTCGCCGGTGTCGGGATCGCTGCCGCGGGCCCGCATCACCACGATCGCGTTCTTGCCCTCCCCCTTGTCCTGGATGTCGGCGACCTCGGAGACCACGCTGAGCCGGCCGGACGGCGGCAACGGCGCGAACAGCCGGATCTGCTGTGAGCCGTGCAGCAACTTGCTGAAATCGAACTCCCCGATCTTGCCGACCGCGCCGAACCCGATGCAGCAGATGACCGCGTAGGTCGGCAGCACCTGCTGGGGGATGCCGTGGCTGTTCTCGGTGGTGAACGCCAGATCCTCGGTGCCCGCGCCGACCCCGAGCGCGTACAGCATCGTGTCGCGTTCGGACCAGGTCGTCTGCATCGGTTCGGCGGTGGCACCGATGGCGTCGGGATTGATCGGCATGGGGAAACCTCCCGGTCAAAAGCTGTTCATAGCGGTGTCGCGCTGGGTAGCGTGTCAACCGAACGCTACCCGGGAGGTCGAATCAGATGCGTCAACCCAGCCGTCGGAGCCTCCGCGGGATCGCCGCGCTGCTCGTCGCGGTGGGGTTGCTCAGTGGCTGCTCGTCGGGCAACCACCCCCGCAACATCACCTTGACCTTCATCCGGCACGCCGAGTCGGAGGCCAACGCCGCCCAGATCATCGACACCACCGTGCCGGGACCGCCGCTGTCGGAGAAGGGCATGACGGAGGCGCTGGAGGGGGCTCGCCGGCTGGCCGGCAACCAGTACGACGGCATCTACGCCTCGGCGATGCTGCGCTCCCAGCAGACCGCCGATCCGCTCTCGGCGGCACTGGGCCGCCAGGTCGAGATCCTGCCCGGGCTCAACGAGATCAACGCCGGATGGTTCGAAGGCCGGTCGGACACGGTCTCGCAGGCGACGTATCTGCTGGCGCCGCTGGCCTGGCTCGACAGCGACCGTGACGCCACGATCCCGGGCTCGGTGAACGGCAACGAATTCGACGACGCGTTCCGCGCCGCGGTGCGCAAGATCTACGTGCGCGGCGACGCCAAACCGGTCGCGTTCTCGCACGGAATCGCGATCGCGGTCTGGACGGCGATGAACGTCAGCAATCCGGCCGGCGACCTGGTGGCCCGCCATCCGCTGCCCAACATGGGCCGGGTGGTGATCACCGGTAACCCGATCACCGGTTGGAAGCTGGTGGACTGGGACGGTATCCGCGACTTCAGCTGAGCTGATCGCGGCTGGGTGTTGACCTTCGCCGCGACGGGGACCACTATGTCCCCATGCACTATGTCGTTACCGGCGGTACCGGGTTTATTGGCCGGCGGATCGTGTCCCGGTTGCTCGAGGCCGACCCGCAGGCGCGGGTCTCGGTGTTGGTGCGCCGCGCGTCGCTGAGCCGCTTCGAACGACTCGCCCGGGAGGACTGGGACGACCGGGTCGGCGCGCTGGTCGGCGACCTCACCGGCGATGCCCTCGACCTGACCGACGCCGCCGTCGGCGAACTGGGCGCCGTCGACCACGTCGTGCACTGCGCGGCGATCTACGACATCACCGCAGCCGCCGCCGATCAGCAGCGCGCCAACGTCGCGGGCACCGAAGCGGTGATCGCCCTGGCCCGCCGCCTGGACGCCACCTTGCATCACGTCTCCTCGATCGCGGTGGCGGGCACGTTCCGCGGCGAGTTCACCGAGGACGACCTCGACGTCGGCCAGGAGTTGCCGACGCCGTATCACCAGACCAAGTTCCAGGCCGAGTTGGCGGTGCGCTCGGCCACCGGACTGCGTTATCGGATCTATCGGCCGGCGGTCGTGGTGGGCGACTCGCGCACCGGCGCGATCGACAAAGTCGACGGGCCCTACTACTTCTTCCCGATGCTGGCCCGGCTGGCGGCACTGCCCACGTTCACCCCGGTGATGCTGCCCGATGTCGGGCGCACCAACATCGTGCCGGTCGACTATGTCGTCGACGCGCTGGTGGCGCTGCTGCTCGACGGCCCGGACTCCTGGGACGGCCGGACCTTCCACCTGACCTCGCCGGAGACGGTCGGCCTGCGCGACATCTACCGCGGGGTGGCGCGGGCGGCGGGGCTGCCGCCGCTGCGCGGCCGGCTGCCAGCGGTGGCGGCCGCGCCGGTGCTGCAGGTGCGCGGTCGGGCCAAGGTGTGGCGCAACATGATCGCCACCCAGCTGGGGATCCCGGCCGAGGTGCTCGACGTGGTCAGTCTGCGGCCCACGTTCGTCGCCGACGCCACCCGGGCGGCGCTGCGCGAGGCCGGGCACGCCGATCTGACCGTCCCGGCGTTCGGCGACTACGCCCCCGCGCTGTGGCGGTACTGGGCCGCCCACCTCAACCCCGACCGGGCCCGCCGCGACGACCCCCGCGGGCCGCTGGTCGGCCGCCACGTGATCATCACCGGCGCCTCCAGCGGCATCGGCAGGGCCTCGGCGATCGCGGTCGCCGACCGGGGCGCCACCGTCTTCGCGCTGGCCCGCGACGGTGCCGCCCTCGACGAGCTCGTCGCCGAGATCCGCGCGGCCGGCGGCCGGGCGTACGCGTTCAGCTGCGACGTCACCGATTCGGCGTCGGTGGAGACCACGATCAAGGACATCCTGGGCCGCTTCGACCACGTGGACTACCTGGTCAACAACGCCGGGCGGTCGATCCGCCGGTCGGTGGTCAACGCCACCGACCGCATGCACGACTACGAGCGGGTGATGGCGGTCAACTACTTCGGCGCGGTGCGCATGACGTTGGCGCTGCTGCCGCACTGGCGGGAGCGCCGATTCGGCCACGTGGTCAACATCTCCAGCGCCGGGGTGCAGGCGCGCAGCCCCAAATACAGTGCCTACCTGCCGAGCAAGGCGGCGCTGGACGCCTTCGCCGAGGTGGTGTCCACCGAGACCCTCTCCGACCACATCACGTTCACCAACGTCCACATGCCGCTGGTGGCCACCCCGATGATCGCGCCGTCGCGGCGGCTCAACCCGGTGCCCCCGATCAGCGCCGAGCATGCGGCGGCGATGGTGGTGCGCGCCCTGGTCGAGAAGCCGGCCCGGATCGACACCCCGTCGGGCACGCTCGCCGAGATCGGCCACTACTTCACCCCACGCCTCACCCGGCGGGTCCTCCATCAGCTCTACCTGGGGTACCCCGATTCGCCGGCGGCCCTCGGCGAGGAGACGCCCCCCGCCGAGGCGCCCCACCCGCCGGTGCGCCGCCGCCCGAAACGGCCGGTGCGGGCGGTCTCCCGGATGCGCGCACCCCGACCGGTCAAGCGCGCAGTGCGGATGGTGCCCGGCGTACATTGGTGAGCCGGGAGGCGATCGAATGGCGCGGTCGGCGGCTGACGGCACCGACGAGACACTGGAACACCGCTGGAACCGGGTACGCGAGCGGGTCGCACAGGTCTGCCACGCTGCGGGCCGGGACCCGGCCGAGGTGCGGATCCTGCCGGTGACCAAGACCTTCGGGCCGCCGGTGGTCCGCGAGGCGGTGGCCCTGGGGCTGCACCGCTTCGGCGAGAACAAGGTTCAGGAGATCCGCGAGAAGGCCGAGCCGCTGGCCGACTGCGGGATCGACTGGGTGATGATCGGGCATCTGCAGACCAACAAGGCCAACCTGGTGGCCCGGCTCGCCGCCGAGGTGCAATCCCTGGACCGGCCGAAACTGGCTGCGGCGCTGGACCGTCGGCTGCTGCGGGAGGGGCGGGTCATCGACGTCCTGGTGCAGGTGAAGACCTCCGACGAGCCCAGCAAGTACGGGCTGCCGCCCGAACAGTTGCCCGGGTTCCTCGAGCAGCTCAGCGAGTACTCCAGCATGCGGGTGCGCGGGCTGATGACGCTGGCCGTGCACACCACCGACCCCGACACCGTGCGGGGCTGCTTCCGGCGGCTGCGCGAACTGCGTGACCGCTCCGCCGCCGACGGTCACGACCTGCCCGAGTTGTCGATGGGCATGAGCGGGGACTTCCCGCTCGCGATCGCCGAGGGCGCGACCCAGGTGCGCATCGGCACCGCGATCTTCGGGCCGCGGCCCTACCCGGACTCCTATTACTGGCCGGAACGCGGCGGTGCCCGCGGGTAGCCGGCCGGTCCTCCTCGACGCCGACACCGGTGTGGACGACGCGATGGCGCTGGTGTACCTGCTGGCCGGCGCGGACGCCGACCTGGTCGGTGTGGCCTGCACCGCGGGCAACGTCGCGGTGGATCAGGTGTGCCGCAACAACCTCGACCTGCTGGCGTTCTGCGGCGCGGGCGTTCCGGTGTCGCGGGGCGCCGACGGGCCGCTGGCCGGCCCGTCGCCGACCGGGTCCGCCCACGGCGCCGGCGGCCTGGGCTATGCGCGGTTGCCGACGGCCACGACGGCGCCCACCGGCTATGACGCCGCCACCGCCTGGATTCGTGCCGCGCACGCCCATCCGGGCCGGCTGGTCGGGGTGGTCACCGGTCCGCTGACCAATCTCGCGCTGGCGGTGCGCACCGACCCCGAACTGCCGACGCTGCTTGACCGCCTGGTCGTCATGGGCGGGGCCTACGGCCGGCCCGGCGAGCCTGCCACCGCCGCGGAATGGAACATCAGCGTGGACCCCGAGGCCGCCGCCGAGGTGCTCGCCGCGTGGCCGCCCGCCGCCCCGCCGATTCTGTGCGGACTGGAGTTGACCACCCAGATCGTCATGACGCCAGGACATTTCGACGAACTGGCGCGGGTGGCCGGCTCGGAGTCGAATCCGTTGTTGGCGGTGCTCGAGGACGCGATGCGGTACTACTTCCAAGCCCACCATGACCGCGGCTACGGCTACCTGGCCCACCTGCACGACCCGCTGGCGGCGGCGGTGGCACTGGATCCGGCACTGGTCGCCACCCGGTCGGCGACGGTGACCGTGGAACGGTCCGACCTCGAGTACCGCGGGCTGACGCGCACCGATTGGACCGGGCGGCGGGATGCCAACGCGCAGATCGGGGTGCAGGTCGACCCGGCGGCGTTCCTCGACCGGTTCGTGCAACGGGTCGGCGGGTTCGCCGCCCGGCTGGCCTACTCATAGATCCCCTCCAGGTACCAGCGGCGCTGCCGGTAGCAGAGCAGCATCGCCGGGCCCGGCTCCGAGCGGCGCTCCAGCAGCACCTGGGCGCGGGCGGTGCGCCCGGCGCTTCGGTCCGGGTCCCACCACCGCTCGTCCACCGGCCACGGCCCGGCCCACCAGCGCAGCGGGTCGTCGCGGCCGCGGGCGATCAGCCGGGCCGGATCGGCCGAGAACATCCCCCGGCCGGTCACCCGCACCGGGTTACCGTCACCGTCGACGAGGTCCACCGGGTCGTCGAGCAGCACGGTCGGTGACGGCTCGGGCAGCCGGCCGGGCCAGGGCTGGCGCGGATCGGCCTGCGGCACCGGCTCGTCGCCCAGCGGGGTGAGCGTGATGCGTTCGCCCGGTCCACGGCCGCCGGAGAGCACCGGCACCTGTACCGCCTCGGGGCCGAGCAGGCCCTGGACCCGCACCAGCGCCCGGCAGGCGCGCAGCCGGTCCTCCTCCCCGGCCCCGCCCCACAGCGGCAATTGCAGCGCCTCGGCGGAGATCACCTCGACCGGCTGCAGGCGCAGTTGGGTCACCGGGGCCACCCGGCGCCTGGTCAGCCAGCCGTCGAGCTGCCAGCGCACCCGGTCGGCGGTGGCGTCCTCGGTCAGCGGGTCGGCGCACCGCCAGACCCGGCTCAGTTCGTCGCCGTCGGCGGTGCGGGCGTGGATCGCCAGCCTGGTGCAGCCCACCCCGGCCCCGGCCAGCGTCCGGTGCAGCGTGACGGCCAGCGACCGCCCGGCGAAGGCGGCGGCGTCCACCCGGTCCACCGGTGGGTCACAGTCCAGTACGGCGTCGAGTTCCGGTGGCGGCTCCCGGCCCGCCGGGCCGCGCTGGGGCTCACCGCGGGCGAACCGGTGCGCGGTGATCGCATCGGTGCCGAACCGGGAGGCCACGTCGGTGCGCGACACCGCGGCGAACCGGCCGATGGTGCGAATCCCCATCCGCCACAGCAGATCCACCAGCTGGTCGCGCCCCGGCCCGGCCAGGCTGGGCTCGGCGCTCAGCTGCCGGATCGACAGGTCGGCCAGGAACTCGGCGTCGCCGCCCGGTTCCACCACGGCGCCGGCCCGGGCGGCGAAGACGGCGGTCGCCAACCGGTCGGCGATGCCGGCCTGACACTCCACCCCGGCGGCGGCCACCGCGTCGACCAGCCGCTCCGCGGCGCGCTGCTCGGAGCCGAAGAACCGGGCCGCACCGCGCACCGGCAGCACCAGCAGACCCGGCCGAAGCAGCTCGGCGCGGGGCACCAGCTCGTCGACCGCCGCGATCACCGCCTCGAAGTGGCGGGCGTCGCGGTCGGTATCGGCGGCCACCACGTGCAGTGCCGGGCATCGGGCCGAGGCCTCCCGGCGACGCAGGCCGCGGCGGACTCCGGCAGCGCGCGCCGCCGCCGAACAGACGATCACCCGGTTGGCCAGGGTGACCGCCACCGGAGCGGTCGCCGCCAGCCCCGCCGCGGTGGCCGCCGCCACCGCAGGCCAATCCATGCACCACAACGCCAGTACCCGCGAGTCCACGTCGCCCCCGGGCCTCAGACCGCTGCGGCGGTGGCCGCACCGATCCCGGCGCCGGCCCGGCCCCGACCGGCACCGCGCACGGCCAGCCGCACCGCGCCGATCCGGCCGCAACCGGGCCCGGCCCGCTCCCCCGCCCCCGCGGTGTCGTAGCCGCAGACCCGGGCGGCCAGCCGCAGCGTCGCCTCCGGCCAGTCCCCACCGGTGACCAGCAGGGTGCAGCCCCGACTCCGGGCCCGGGCGGCCACCACCCGCGCCCGGGCGGGCGGCACGGTGACACCGGCCAGCCCCAGCACCACCAGGTCCATGCCGTCGATGAGCACCGCGGCGATCTCCACCCGATCGGGGCCCGGGTCGGGGATCACCGCCAGCCGGCTCAGGTCGGCGCCCATCTCCGCGGCCGCCAGCAGCCCGATGTCCGGCTGGCCGACGATGGCCGCGTGCGCCCCGGCGGCCGTCGCCGCGGCCACCATGGCCACCGGCAGTGACCGCGCCCCGGACAGCACCGCCACCACCCCGCGCGGCAGCCCGGCGGGCAACGTCTCCGTCAGCAGATCCGGCACCGCCAGCACGCCCCCCGAGGCCGGCTCGGTCGGCAGCACCGCTGCCTGCGGTGCGGCGCCGACCCGGCCGCCCGCCCCCTTCCCGGTGATCGCGGCCATCCGTTGCCGCAGCTGTGCGAGCTGGTCGGCCCTGGTCGGCGGGGGGTCGGCGGCAGCCGCCGTCATCGCCGTCATCACCGTCACCGCCACCTCCGGAAGCCACTCGGGAACACCCGGGGAAACCCCGTTCGGGAACCCACCAAGCATTCGAATACCTGTTCGATACAGGCGAGTAAACACCCGGGCTCCGACACGGTCAACCCGATGTCTGCGCTACCGCATCACCCGACTCAACGGCCTCATCCGCCTCGGAAAAAGACGGAAAAATACGGGTTCGTCGCCACCCGAGTGCGGCCGGCCCGCACTCCCCACGCGCGCCACATCGCGGTGGTCAGGCTCCCGGCGCAGCCCCCGCCGGCGAGCCGGCGCTCATTCCCATTCGATGGTGCCGGGCGGCTTGCTGGTGACGTCCAGCACCACCCGGTTGACCTCGGGCACCTCGTTGGTGATCCGGGTGGAGATCCGCTCGAGCACCTCGAAGGGCACCCGCGCCCAGTCGGCGGTCATCGCGTCCTCGCTGGAGACCGGCCGCAACACGATCGGGTGCCCGTAGGTGCGGCTGTCGCCCTGCACCCCCACCGAGCGCACGTCGGCCAGCAGCACCACCGGGCACTGCCAGATCTGGTGGTCCAACCCGGCCGCGGTCAGCTCCTCCCGGGCGATCGCATCGGCCCGCCGCAGGGTGTCCAGCCGCTCCGCGGTGACCTCCCCGACGATCCGGATGCCCAGGCCCGGCCCCGGGAACGGCTGGCGGGCGACGATCTCCTCGGGCAGGCCCAACTCCCGCCCGACCGCGCGCACCTCGTCTTTGAACAGCAGCCGCAGCGGCTCGACGAGGGTGAACTTCAGGTCGTCGGGCAGCCCACCGACGTTGTGGTGGCTCTTGATGTTGGCGGCGCCCGCGCCGCCACCGGACTCCACCACGTCGGGGTACAGCGTGCCCTGCACCAGGAACTCGATCTCGGCGTCACCGGCGAGCGCCTCGCGCACCGCCCGCTCGAACGCCCGGATGAACTGGCGGCCGATGATCTTGCGCTTGCCCTCCGGATCGGTCACCCCGGTCAGCGCGGTCAGGAACGTCTCCGCCGCGTCGAGGGTGACCAGCCGCGCGCCGGTGGCGGCGACGAAGTCGCGCTGCACCTGGTCGCGCTCCCCGGACCGCAACAGCCCGTGGTCGATGAACACGCAGGTCAGCCGGTCGCCGATGGCCCGCTGCACCAGCGCGGCCGCCACCGCGGAGTCCACCCCGCCGGAGAGCCCGCAGATCGCGTGGCCGTCCCCGATCTGAGCGCGCACCTGCTCGACCAGCCCGTCGACGATGTTGGCGGTCGTCCACTCCGCGCCGAGCCCGGCGAAATCGTGCAGGAACCGGCTGAGCACCTGCTGGCCGTGCGGGGTGTGCAGCACCTCCGGGTGGTACTGCACCCCGGCCAGTCGGCGGGTGCGATCCTCGAAGGCCGCCACCGGGGCACCCGCGGTGCGGGCCACCACCTCGAATCCGGCCGGGGCGGCGGTGACCGCGTCGCCGTGGCTCATCCACACCTGCTGGATGTCGCTGAGCCCGGAGTGCAGTTCGCCGCCGAGCACCGTCATCTCGGTGCGCCCGTACTCACTGCTGCCGGTGCGTTCGACGGTGCCGCCCAGGGCGCGCGCCATCGCCTGGAACCCGTAGCAGATGCCGAACACCGGCACCCCGAGGTCGAACAGGGCCGGGTCCAGTTGCGGCGCGCCGTCGGAGTAGACGCTGGCGGGCCCGCCGGAGAGCACGATCGCCAGCGGGTCGCGGGCCTTGATCTCCTCGACCGTGGTGGTGTGGGCGACCACCTCGGAGAACACCCGTGCCTCGCGGATCCGCCGGGCGATCAACTGGGCGTATTGGGCACCGAAGTCGACAACCAGAACCGGGCGCGGCGAGGATGCTGTCACGGACACGAAGTCTAACGGCGCGCGTCGATGTGGTTCGAGCGCCGTCCGGATGGCTACCCGGTGAAGACGAGCCGAAACCCGAGGAGGTCTCCTGTGCTCGGTCTACCCGATGCGGTGCGTGCCGCATTGTTCGATCTCGACGGCGTGCTGACCGACACCGCCAGCGTGCACACCAAGGCCTGGGCCGCGATGTTCGACGCCTACCTGCGGCAACGCGCCGCCGAGCGCGGTGAGAAGTTCGTGCCGTTCGACCCGGTCGAGGACTACCTGCGCTACGTCGACGGCAAGCGCCGCCACGACGGGGTGGCGTCCTTTCTGGCCAGCCGCGGCATCACCCTGCCCGACGGCGACCCCGACGACCCGCCGGGTGCCGAGACCGTCTACGGGCTGGGCAACCGCAAGAACGAGGCGTTCCAGCAGACCCTGCACGCCGAGGGCGTGACGGTGTTCGAGGGCTCGCGACGGTACCTGCAGGCCGTCGCCGACGCCGGGCTCGCCGTGGCGGTGGTCTCCTCCAGCGCCAACACCCGCGAGGTGCTCGCGCTCACCGGCCTGGACCGGTTCGTCGCGGCCCGCGTCGACGGGGTGACCCTGCGCGAGGAGCACCTGGCCGGCAAGCCCGCCCCGGACTCGTTCCTGCGGGCGGCCGAACTGCTCGACGTCGCCCCGGCCGCCGCCGCGGTGTTCGAGGATGCGCTCTCCGGGGTGGCGGCCGGCCGCGCCGGGCGCTTCGGCTATGTGGTCGGGGTCAACCGGGGCGGTGCCGCCCACGCCGAGGACCTGCTGCACAACGGCGCCGACACCGTCGTCAGCGACCTCGCGCAACTCTGCGAGGACCGCCGATGATCACCGAGAAGACGTTCCCGATCGAGCCGTGGCAGGTGCGCGAGACCTCCCTGGACCTGAACCTGCTGGCCCAATCCGAGTCGTTGTTCGCACTGTCCAACGGCCATATCGGGTTGCGCGGCAACCTCGATGAGGGTGAGCCGCACGGCCTGCCCGGCACCTATCTGAACTCCTTCTACGAGGTGCGTCCACTGCCCTACGCCGAGGCCGGCTACGGCTACCCCGAGGCCGGCCAGACCGTCGTGGACGTCACCAACGGAAAACTGATGCGGCTGACCGTCGACGACGAACCGTTCGACGTCCGCTACGGCACCCTGCTCGAACACGAGCGGGTGCTGGACCTGCACGCCGGGACGCTGACCCGTCACGCGCACTGGCGGTCCCCGGCGGGCAGGCAGATCAAGCTCACCTCCACCCGGCTGGTGTCGCTGGTGCAGCGCAGCATCGCCGCGATCGAGTACGTGGTCGAGGCCGTCGATGAATTCGCCCGGGTCACCGTGCAATCCGAACTCGTCGCCAACGAGGACCAGCCGCAGACCTCCGACGATCCGCGGGTCTCGGCGATCCTGGACAAGCCGCTGGAGGCGGTCGAATGGGAGGCCGAAGACCACCGGGCGCTGCTGATGCACCGCACCCGTGCCAGCGGATTGATGATGGCCGCCGAAATGGACCACGACGTGGAGGTGCCCGGCCGGGTCGAGGTCGAGACCGTCGCCCGCGAGGACCTGGCCCGCACCAGCATCGTCTGCGGTCTGCGCCCCGGCCAGCGGTTGCGCATCGTCAAATACATCGCCTACGGCTGGTCGAGTCTGCGGTCCCGGCCCGCCCTGCGCGACCAGGTCGCCGCCGCACTGACCGGTGCCCGCTACTGCGGGTGGGGTGGACTGCTGTCCTCCCAGCGCGACTTCCTCGACGACTACTGGGATTGCGCGGACGTCGAGGTCGACGGCGACTCGGCCATCCAGCAGGCGGTGCGGTTCGGGCTGTTCCATGTGCTGCAGGCCAGCGCCCGCGCCGAGCGTCGCGCGATCCCCAGCAAGGGGCTGACCGGAACCGGCTATGACGGTCACACCTTCTGGGACACCGAGGGTTTCGTGCTTCCGGTGTTGACCTACACCGCCCCGCACGCGGCCGCCGACGCCTTGCGCTGGCGGGCCGCCACGCTGGAGCCGGCGCGCCAACGTGCCCGCGAGTTGGGGTTGCGGGGTGCGGCGTTCCCGTGGCGCACCATCCGCGGCCAGGAATGTTCGGCCTACTGGCCGGCCGGCACCGCCGCCTGGCACATCAACGCCGACATCGCCGCCGCCTTCGAGCGCTACCGGGTGGTCACCGGCGACGAGTCCCTGGAGGCCGAATGCGGCCTGACGGTGCTGGTGGAGACCGCCCGGCTGTGGCTGTCGCTGGGCCACCACGACCGGCACGGGGTGTGGCATCTCAACGGGGTGACCGGACCCGACGAATACACCGCGGTGGTGCGCGACAACATCTTCACCAACCTGATGGCGGCCCACGGGCTGCGGACCGCCGCCGAGGCGTGCAACCGCCACCCGCAGGCCGCCCGCGAAATGGGGGTCGGCACCGAGGAACTGGCCGCCTGGCGCAACGCCGCCGACGCCGTCCACCTGCCCTACGACGAGGAACTCGGTGTCCACCAGCAATCCGAGGGCTTCACCACCCTGGCGGAGTGGGATTTCGAGACCTACCACCGTTATCCGCTGCTGTTGCATGCGCCCTACGTCCGGCTGTATCCGGCGCAGGTGGTCAAGCAGGCCGATCTGGTGCTGGCGATGCAGTGGCAGAGCCACGCGTTCACCGACGAGCAGATCGCCCGCAACGTCGACTACTACGAGCGGCGCACGGTGCGCGACTCGTCGTTGTCGGCGGCGACCCAGGCGGTGATGTGCGCCCACGTCGGGCATCTGGAGTTGGCGCACGACTACGCCTTCGAAGCCGCGCTGATCGACTTGCGGGACCTGCACGCCAACACCCGCGACGGGTTGCACATGGCGTCGCTGGCCGGGGCGTGGACGGCGCTGGTGGCCGGCTTCGGCGGCCTACGCGACGACGAGGGTGTGCTGGCGCTCAACCCGCACCTGCCCGACGGTATCGCCGGCCTACGGTTCGGTCTGCGCTGGCGCAATTTTCGGCTCGCGGTGGCGATCACCCACGACGAGGTGACCTACACGCTGCGCGACGGCTCCGACGGTCCGCTGACGATCCGGCATGCCGGCACCGACATCGAACTGTCGACCGCCGAGCCGACGACGTTGCCGATCGAGGCCTGCGAGCCGCTCCTGCCCCCACCGACGCAACCGCCCGGCCGTCAACCGCTGCACCGCCACATCCGGTCGGGCAGGCAGGTCAGCCCGTCGGAGTGATCGGCAGCCAGCGCAGCGCGCCGGGCGCCGACGTCGGCACCACCGGGTGGTTCGGCGCGACCGGGTTCAGCCGCCGGTAGCCCTCGCCCTGCGCGGGCCGCAGATCGGCCTCGCCCTTGTTCGGCCATAGCGACGCGGCCCGCTCGGCCTGGGCGGTGATCGACAGCGACGGGTTCACCCCGAGGTTCGCCGAGATCGACGTGCCGTCCACGACATGCATCGTCGGGTAGTTGTACACCCGGTGATAGGGGTCGATCACACCGTGGTCGGCGTCCTTCCCGATCACCGCCCCGCCCAGGAAGTGCGCGGTCAGCGGGATGTTGAACAGCTCGCCCCAGGTGCCGCCGGCCACCCCGTCGATCTTGGCGGCGATCCGACGGGTGACCTCGTTGCCCACCGGGATCCAGCTGGGGTTCGGTTCGCCGTGGCCCTGCTTGCTGGAGTAGCGGCGCCCGCCGAGCCGACCGCGCCTGGTGAAGGTGGTGATCGAGTTGTCCAGGTGCTGCATGACCAACGCGATCACGGTCCGCTCGCTCCACTGTTTCGGGTTGAGCAGTCGCAGGATGTGGCGCGGGTCCTCGCGGGCCTGGTCGATCAGCTGACGCCAGCGCGGCACGTCGGTGCCCTGCGGGCCGGCGCCGTCGGTCATCAACGTCTGCAACAGGCCCATCGCGTTGGACCCCTTGCCGTAGCGGACCGGCTCGACGTGGGTGTCGCCGGTGGGGTGGATCGACGAGGTGATCGCCACCCCGTGGGTCAGGTCCAGCTCCGGGTTGACGTTCAACGTCGCCGCCCCAACGATGGATTCGGAGTTGGTGCGGGTCAGCACGCCGAGTTTGTCGGACAGCTTGGCCAACTTCCCGGTGTCGCGCATCTTGAACAGCAGCCGCTGGGTGTTGTAGGTGCCGGCCGCCAGGATCAGGTGGGTGGCGGTGAAGGTGCGCCGGCGCCGCCGCAGCCACGACCCGGTGCGCACCGTGGTGACCTCCCACAGCCCGTCGGGGCGCTGCTCGAACCCGGTCACCGTGGTCATCGGGTGGACCTGCGCACCGGCCGATTCGGCCAGCCCCAGGTAGTTCTTCACCAGGGTGTTCTTGGCGCCGTGGCGGCATCCGGTCATGCATTCGCCGCATTCGATGCAGCCGGTGCGGGCCGGGCCTGCGCCGCCGAAGTAGGGGTCGGGCACCGTCTTGCCCGGTGTCTTCTCGCCGTCCGGGCCGAAGAAGACCCCGACCGGGGTGGGCACGAAGGTGTCGCCGACACCCATGTCGTCGGCGACCTCCTTCACGATGCGGTCGGCGTCGGTGAAGGTCGGGTTCTTGACCACCCCGAGCATCCGCTGCGCCTGCTCGTAGTGCGGGGTCAACTCCGCGCGCCAGTCGGTGATGTCGCGCCACTGCGGGTCGGCGAAGAACGGCTCCGGCGGGACGTAGAGCGTGTTGGCGTAGTTCAGCGACCCGCCACCGACCCCGGCTCCGGCGAGCACCATGACGTTGTCGAGCAGATGGATGCGCTGGATGCCGTAACAGCCGAGTTTGGGTGCCCAGAGGAATTCGCGCAGGTGCCAGGAGTTCTTGGCGAACTCGTGGTCGGCGAAGCGGCGGCCGGCCTCCAGAACCCCGACCCGGTAACCCTTCTCGGTGAGCCGCAGTGCGCTGACACTGCCACCGAAACCCGAGCCGATGATGAGCACGTCGTAATCAGGCTGCATCGCCTCAGCTTACTGACCGGTAGCGCGAATCTCTGCCGGTTGGCCGGGCGGGACGGCCGGCCACCGGGGGTGGTCCCTGAAATCGACGTCCAAACGGCCGAACAGCCCGATTTTTCGCCCTATAGAGCCGCCAGGACGTCGATTTCAGGGAAGCGTGCCGCGGGCGGCGCCGAAATCAGGCCCCGACGGTCAAACCGACCTTCTGGAATTCCTTCAGATCGCAGTAGCCGGCCTTGGCCATCGCCCGGCGCAGCCCGCCGACCAGGTTCAGCGAGCCGAACGGGTCGTCGGACGGCCCGGAGAGCACCTGGTCGAGGGTGGGGCGCTCACCGAGCGCGATCTGCAGCAGCGCCCCACGCGGCAGTGACGGGTGGGCGGCCGCGGACGGCCAGTACCAGCCGCCGCCGAGGGCCTCCTGGGAGGCCGCCAGCGGGGTGCCGAGCATCACCGCGTCGGCGCCGCAGGCGATCGCCTTGGCCAGGTCACCGGAGGTGTGGATGTCGCCGTCGGCGATCACGTGCACGTACCGGCCGCCGGTCTCGTCGAGGTATTCGCGGCGCGCGGCAGCGGCGTCGGCGATCGCGGTGGCCATCGGCACGCTGATCCCCAGCACCTCATCGGAGGTTGTCGCCCCGGCGGTAGAGCCGTAGCCGACGATGACCCCGGCCGCGCCGGTGCGCATCAGGTGCAGCGCGGTGCGGTGGTCGAGCACGCCGCCGGCCACCACCGGGATGTCCAACTCGGAGATGAAGGTCTTGAGGTTGAGCGGCTCGCCGTTGTTGGCCACCCGCTCCGCGGAGATGAGCGTGCCCTGGATGACCAGCAGTTCCACCCCGGCCGCCACCAGCGCCGGGGTGAGCGCGGCCGCGCTCTGCGGGCTGACCCGCACCGCGGTGGTCACCCCGGCCTCCCGGATCCGGGCGACAGCGGCGCCGAGCAGGTCGGGGTTCAGCGGGGCGGCGTGCAACTGCTGCAGCAGCCCGACCGCGGCGGTCGGCTCGGGTTCTTTGGCAGCGACCTCCAGCAGTTGTGCGACCCTGGCCTCGACGTCGGCGTGCCTGCCGATCAGCCCCTCCCCGTTGAGGACCCCCAGCCCGCCCCGCCGGCCCAGTTCGATGGCGAACTCCGGGGAGACCAGCGCGTCGGTGGGGTGGGTGAGCACCGGGATCTCGAAGCGGTAGGCGTCGAGCTGCCAGGCGGTCGACACGTCCTGGGAGGAGCGGGTGCGCCGCGAGGGCACGATGTTGACGTCGGCGAGTTCGTAGGTGCGCCGCGCGGTGCGGCCCAGGCCGATTTCAACAAGGTCACGCATGCGAGGTCCCCTTTATACGGATCGGCTGGACGGATCGGACGGTGCCGCACCCATCAGCGGGCGTAGTAGTTCGGCGCTTCGACGGTCATGGTGATGTCGTGCGGGTGGCTCTCCTTGAGCCCGGCCGCGGTGATCTGGACGAACTGCGCGCGCTGCAGTTGCTCGATCGTCGACGCCCCGGTGTAGCCCATCGCGGCCCGCAGACCGCCGGTGAGCTGGTGGACGACGGTGGACAGCGGCCCACGGTAGGGCACCCGGCCCTCGATGCCCTCCGGGACCAGCTTGTCCTCGGAGAGCACGTCGTCCTGGAAGTAGCGGTCCTTGGAGTAGGACTTGGCTGCCGCGCCGCCGGAGCCGCGGCCCTGCATGGCACCGAGCGAGCCCATGCCGCGGTAGCTCTTGAACTGCTTGCCGTTGACCAGGATCAGCTCGCCGGGCGATTCGGAGGTCCCGGCCAGCAGCGAGCCGAGCATCGCGGTGGAGGCGCCCGCGGCCAGCGCCTTGGCGACGTCGCCGGAGTACTGCAGCCCGCCGTCGGCGATTACCGGCACCCCGGCCGGGCCGCACGCGGCGACGGCTTCCAGGATCGCGGTGATCTGCGGGGCGCCCACCCCGGCGACCACCCGGGTGGTGCAGATCGAGCCCGGGCCCACCCCGACCTTCACCGCGTCGGCGCCGGCCTCGACCAGGGCGGCCGCCGCGGCGCGGGTGGCGATGTTGCCGCCGACCACCTCGACACGGTCGCCGACCTCGGCCTTGAGCTTGCCGACCATGTCCAGCACCCGGCGGTTGTGCGCGTGGGCGGTGTCGACCACCAGCACGTCGACGCCCGCGTCGACCAGGGTCATCGCCCGCACCCAGGCGTCGTCGCCGACGCCGATGGCCGCACCGACCAGCAGCCGACCGTCACTGTCCTTGGTGGCATCCGGGTGCTGCTCGGTCTTGACGAAGTCCTTCACCGTGATCAGCCCGGTGAGCTTGCCGTGGCCGTCGACGATCGGCAGCTTCTCGATCTTGTGGCGGCGCAGCAGCCCCAGCGCCGCGTCGGCGGTGACGCCTTCCTGCGCGGTGATCAGCGGCGCCTTGGTCATCACCTCGGCGACCGGCTTGTTCTGGTCGACCTCGAAGCGCATGTCGCGGTTGGTGATGATGCCGACCAGCGCGCCCTGATCGTCGACCACCGGCAGCCCGGAGATGTGGAAGCGGGCGCACATCGCGTCGACCTCGGCCAGCGTGTTGTGCGGGCGGCAGGTCACCGGGTCGGTGACCATGCCGGCCTCCGACCGTTTCACGGTCTCGACCTGGCCCGCCTGGGCGTCGACCGGCAGGTTGCGGTGCAGCACGCCCATGCCGCCGGCGCGCGCCATCGCGATCGCCATGCGGGACTCGGTGACGGTGTCCATCGCCGAGCTGACCAGCGGGACCTTCAGCCGGATCTTGCGGGTGACCTGGCTGGAGGTGTCGGCGGTCGCCGGGATGACGTCGGATGCCGCGGGTAGCAGCAGCACGTCGTCGAAGGTGAGCCCGAGGGTCGCGACCTTGTTCGGATCGTCGCCGCCGGTGGGCACCGGTGTGCCGGCATCGGTGCGTGGGGACGAGCCACTGGTCATCGACGGGCCTCCATAACCGTGCGGGGTGAGACCGCCATCCTAATGCGCCCCGGCGGCGTTTTCCGCAGGCCCGTCGCCGGGCCGCGATTCGGTGGCCGCTGGCTTCCGGTGTGCGCCCTGCGTAGGGTGTAGGCGTGCGTGACCATCTGCCTCCGGGTCTGCCGCCGGACCCGTTTGCTGACGACCCGTACGACCCGTCGGCCGCATTGGACGACATCGAGCCGGGCCAGCCGCTGGACCCGCATGAGCGGACCGCGGTGGAGGCCGACCTCGCCGATCTGGCGGTGTACGAGGCGTTGCTGGCCCCCCGGGGGATCCGTGGTCTGGTGGTCTGCTGCGACGACTGCCACGAGGACCACTACCACGACTGGGACATGCTGCGCGCCAACCTGCTGCAGCTGCTGGTCGACGGCACGGTGCGCCCGCACGAGCCGGCGTACGACCCGGAGCCGGACTCCTATGTCACCTGGGACTACTGCCGCGGTTACGCCGACGCCTCGCTCAACGAGGCCGCCTCGGAGACCGAGGGCTACCGCTAACTAGTTTTCCGCGCCGGAATCGGCCGGCTCGGCCGGGTTCGGGGCGTGCTCGGCAGGGTTCGTGGCGTGCTCGCCCGGCTCCGCCGGCGCCTTCCGCTCCTCGTTCTCTGCCGCCGGCACGGTCGTCGCCGGGCTTTCCGCGCGGGGCGCCTCGGCCGGCGTGGTCTCGCCGGTGTGCTTGGCGGGCGGCTGCGCGGGCGTCGTGGTGGCCGGCGGCGCCGTGGTCTTCCCGGTCTCCGTCGGCGCGGTCGTCTTCCCGGGCTCCGGCGGCGCGGTCGTCGTCTCGGTCTCCGTCTCCTCGTCAGTCGACTGCTCGGTTTCCGACGGCGCTGCGCCCTCCGAGGTCTTGCCCGGCTCGGACGGCTCCGACGTCGCCGACGTGTCCGAGGGACCCGTCGTCTCCGCCGGCGAGGTGGACTCCGCGTCGGGATCGGTCGACAGCGTCACCGACGTGCTGCCCTCCACCGGCGGCACGGCCGGATCCGATTCCGGGGCCGGCGGCACGGTCGCCTCGGGGTCGCGGTGCTCGACCTTGACGTTGAGTTCGTTCCACTGCTCAAGCAGTTCCTGCTTGCGGTCGGCGTTGTTGACGTTCTGGACGGTGTCACTGACCTCGGCGAGTTTGTCCTTGGCCTGGTCCCACTGGCCGTCGTGGATCATCTGCTGGACCTTGGCGAACTCGGTCTGCGCGACCAGCGCCACCCGGTCGTCGCGCACCTCCGGCGGCTCACCGAACAGCGTGCTGCGCAACCCGTAGAGCGCGTCACCCGGCTGGGCGGTCGCCAGCACGGCGCCGAAGCCACCCAACCCGAGCACGGTCGCGGCCACCGTTCCGACCAGCGCGAGTCCGCGCCGGGAGTGCGGGACGTGCGGGGTGCGCCTGCGGCCGCGTTCCAGCGCGGCCACGGCCTGGTTCTCGGCGACCAGCCCGGTCGCCGGTGGCCAGCGGGTCTCGTCGCGCCAACCCGCCAGCAGGTCGACGAGGGCCCGGTCGGCGGGGTCGCCGGGCGGCGGCGGCTGGCCGGCGGCGAGGGCGTCGAGCAGCCGGTCGCTGCGGGCCACCGCATCCAGGTCGGGGGTGCGGCCGTTGTCAGCCATGGGCACCTCCGGTGGCCACGATCTCCGAGCGCAGCCGGGTCAGCGCCCGATGCTGAGCCACCCGGACCGCGCCCGGCGTGCTGCCGACCGCGGCGGCGGTCTCCTCGGCGCTCAACCCGACGACGACCCGCAGGATCAGGATCTCGCGTTGCTTGTCCGGCAGCACCTGCAGCAGCCGGTTCATCCGGGCGGACGCGTCGGCGTCGATGGCCCGCTGTTCGGGGCCGGTGTCCGGCGCCGCCCTCTCCGGCACCGATTCGGTGGCGTACGCGCGGTTGCGCGCTCCGGCGCGATGCGCGTCGGCGACCTTGTGCGCCGCGATCCCGTAGACGAAGGCCAGGAAGGGCCGTCCCTGGTCCCGGTATCGGGGCAGCGCGGTTATGGTGGCCAAGCAGACCTCCTGTGCCACGTCGTCAGCCGACTGACCGCTCCGCTCCCCGGCCCCGACCCGGGCCCGGCAGTACCGCACCACCAGGGGGCGGATGGTCTCCAATACCTCACGGAGCGCATCGCGATCGCCGGCCACGGCCGCAGCCACGGCAGCGTCGAGATGGTCTCCATGAAGAGTCATCGACCGCGGCATCTCCAACGTTACGGACCGGGCGGATCCCGGGCGTGTGGCAACTGTCCACGATAACGAGCGAGTGCCAGCGGTCAGGGGTTGCGCCACACCCCGCCGCGTTGCCGTATCCGCTCGGCGGCGTCGTCGCGCAGGTCAACGACCTGCCGGGCGGCGCGTGACCCGCTGCCGATCCCGTCCAGCAGGCAGCCCGCCGCCCACCGCAGCGGCATCAGCCCGAGCTCCTCGGCGGCGGCCAGCGCGGTGTCGGCGGCCCGGCGGGCCGCGTCGACTCGCCCGGCGGTGCACAGCGCGGCCGCGGCCACCAGATCGCTTTTGACCCGGTGGCGGGCCAGATCGGTGTTCGCGACGAGTTCCTGGGCGCGGCGGGCCAGGCGGATCGCCTCGGCGCCGTCGCCGGTGGCCATCGCGAGTTCGGCGCCCACCCAGGCTCGGCGTACCGGCTGGCGCGCCGCCGACGGGGTGGGCAGTCGGTCGGCGCGGGCCAGCAGCGCCGCCGAGGCGGCGAAGCGCCCGACGCCGAGGGCGTCGGCGGCCAGCCCGACCAACGCGTCGGCGGCCGCTTCGGTGTCTTCACCGGCGAGCAGCAGGGCGCGGCCGTCGTAGCCGCGGGCGCGGGTGTGCCAACCGAGTTGGCGCCACAAGGAGGCCGTGGTGCTGAGAGCGAGCGACGCCAGCGGCCCGGCCGGGACGGTGCGGCGCAGCATCGCCAGTTCGGCGTGCGCACTGGCGTACCGGCCCTGCCCGCCGGCGGCGACCGCGCGCAGCCACCGCTGCCGGTGCGTCGTGGCGGCTGGCAGCGGCCAGCATCCCGGGTCCGGCCCGAATGCGACGGCACTCAATGTGTCCAAAGTCATTGCCGACCTATTTTAGTAAATTATTTGTGGTTGCTACGTTACGGGCACGTTACGCACCCGTGGAGGCATTTCTTCCCGCGTTTCCCGCGCCGACACATGGCGAGAAACATCCTGGGAGAACACCGATCTGGATCGCGGTCGCGTCCGCGCCGAGGTTGTTCGAAATGAACAGACGGTAAATACTTTCGCTCTCGCAATTTTCGCCGCGCGGTCGACGGAAATTGACTCGATTCCGACGCGCTGTCTACGTTGAATTCGACGATCGTTGAATTCAACGAGCGAAAGGGGTTTTCATGGCTGTGCCGGAATCGCATCTCAACCCCTACACCGATCTGTGGGACTGGCAACTCCACGGCGCGTGCCGTGGCGCCGACTCGTCGGTGTTCTTCCATCCCGACGGCGAGCGGGGTACCGAGCGTCTGCTGCGCGAGCAGCGTGCCAAGGCGCTGTGCCGGACCTGCCCGGTGCTGGCCGAATGCCGCGCGCACGCGTTGCGCGTCGCCGAGCCCTACGGCATCTGGGGCGGGCTCTCCGAATCCGAACGTGCCCGGCTACTGCGGCGCGGGGACCGTCGGCGCCGCAGCGCCTGAGCGATCGGAACCGGCGAACCACGCCGGTAGCCGAGACAACCGCCCTGCACCGGGGCAAGATGAGCGCCGTGGCAACCACGGTGGTCGCATCTCATGCGACGGTGGCCAGCGCCGGCGTCGCCGGGTCGGTGGCCACATCGGCCAGCGCGGGGGTGGCCGGCTCGATCGTCACCGCGGGCAGCGCAGGAGTCGCCGGCTCGATCGCCACCGCCGGCAGCGCAGGTGTCGCCGGCAGCATCCTCACCGCGGCCTCGGCGGTGATCGCCGGAGGCATCGGGTGCGTCGGCTGTGCGCTCTGCCGACGCTGTGTGGCCTGCCTGGGCTGTTTCGGCTGCACCGGATGCCTGGGCTGTGTGGGCTGCTACAACTGCTCGGGCCTGCGGTTCGCGGTCGGTCTGCGCGACGTGCACGTCTGAGTCGGCGGGATGCTGCGGGCGCCTCCCCGTGGTGATCCCACGTCCACCCGTAGACGCGGTCCATGAGCGAGGCTCGACCCGCGGCTCAGTTCGCGCCCGCCGCGATCACCTGATCGACCTCTGCCGCGCGAGCGGCCATCTCCGACTGGTCGTTGTCCAGCGCCTCGGCCTGATCCTCATCGTCTTTCATCAGCGCCTCGATGTCGGCACCGGCCAGGTCGAGCACGCCCATGTCGGTGAAGGCCCGCCGGACCTTGTCGCCCCACAACCCGATGTCCTTGACGATCGGCACGATGCGGCTGAACAGGTGGGACCGGAACTGAGCCATCACCGGTGAGTTGTCGACCCACTCCGAGCACGTTTTCACGTCGAGGCCGAGGGTTTCGAATACCTCCTCGCCGCGGAACCGGTCGCGCATCAGATAGCAGGCGTCCACGACGAACTCTTCCCGCTCGTCGCGCTCGGTGTCGGTCAGCGCGGCGTAGTAATCCTTCAGCGAGATCCGACCGAACGCGACGTGGCGGGCCTCATCCTGCATGACGTAGGCCAGCACCTGCTTGGCCAGCGAACCCGGCGGCACCAGGTCACGCAACACTCCGAAGGCGGCCAACGCGAGGCCTTCGATGAGGACCTGCATGCCCAGATACGGCATGTCCCAGCGTGAGTCGCGCAGGGTGTCATCGAGCAGTGCGGTCAGGTTGGTGTTGATCGGGTAGACCAGCCCGACCTTCTCCTGCAGGAACCGCGAGAACGTTTCGACGTGCCGCGCCTCGTCCATCGTCTGGGTGGCCGCGTAGAACTTCGCATCGAGATCCGGCACCACCTCGACGATCTTGGCGGCGCAGACCATCGCCCCCTGTTCGCCGTGCAGGAACTGGGAGAACTGCCAGGCCTGGGAGTGCTGTCGCATCTCGGCGCGGCGGGCATCGTCGGCGGCCTCCCACATCGGGCTGCCGAACAGCGGATGGAACTCGTCGGGCAACCCGACCGGGTTCATCGGGTCGACGTCTTGGGCCCAGTCGATCCGCGACTGCGCATCCCACTGCTTGTCCTTGCCCTTTTGATACAGGCCGAGGAGTCGGGCGCGTCCCTCGTCGTACTCCCACGTGAAGCGAGCCTCGCCGGTGCAGGGAACCTGCCACGAGTACGGCGCGGGTACCTCGGTGTACCTATCCCTCGTGGTCATGGTGGCCGCCTCTCTGCCCCGCTGTGACCAGGTGGTCTGGTGTCAATCTGCGCTGTGTCAGCGGCACTGTCAACCCCGTGTTCGGGCGCGTCCGGTACCGGCCGCCGCAGACACCCGGCAGCCGCCAACGGGCACCGCCGCCCGCCGAGCGTGCGGCGTGTCGGCGTCGTTTGGACGTCAGCGCAACAACACGCCGCACACTCGACGGCGGGAGCGGACAAGAAGACACCCCCCGGCCGGAGGGCCGAGGGGTGTCTTCGACGAAACCGCTAGTGCATGTGACCGTGCCCGGCGTGCTCGTCCTCCTCGGCGGGCTTGTCCACCACCGCGGTCTCGGTGGTCAACACCATCCGAGCCACCGAGGCGGCGTTCTCCAGCGCCGACCGGGTCACCTTGACCGGGTCGATGATGCCGGCGCCGGCAAGGTCGCCGTACTCCAGCGTCGCGGCGTTGAAGCCCTGTCCGACCGGCAGTTCCACCACCTTGGCGGTCACCACCTGGCCGTCAAGACCGGCGTTGGTGGCGATCCAGTGCAGTGGGGCGGCCAACGCGGCGGAGACGATGTCGACACCGAGGGCCTCGTCGCCGGAGAGCTCGGACCGCAGCTTCTCCAGCGCCGACCGGGTCTGCAGCAGGGCCGCACCGCCACCGGCGATGATGCCCTCCTCGACCGCGGCCTTGGCAGCGGCGACCGCGTCGTCGACCGCCGCCTTCTTCGCCTTCAGCTCGGTCTCGGTCGCAGCACCGACCTTGATGACCGCGACGCCGCCGGCCAGCTTGGCCAGCCGCTCCTCGAGCTTCTCGCGGTCCCAGTCGGAGTCGCTGGCCTCGATCTCCGCGCGCAGCTGCTTGGCCCGGTCGGCGACCGCCTCATCGCTGCCGCCGCCGTCGACGATGACGGTGTCGTCCTTGCCGACCACGACGCGGCGGGCACTGCCGAGCACCTCCAGGCCGACTTCACGCAGCAGCAGCCCGACGTCCGGGTTGACCACCTGCGCGCCGGTGACCACCGCGAGGTCCTCCAGGAACGCCTTGCGCCGGTCCCCGAAGTACGGGGCCTTGACCGCAACCGCCTTGAGGGTCTTGCGGATGGAGTTGACGACCAGCGTCGAGAGCGCCTCCCCTTCGACGTCCTCAGCGATGATCAGCAGCGGCTTACCGGCTTCGGCGACCTTCTCCAGCAGCGGCAGCAGGTCGGGCAGCGAGCTGATCTTGTCGCGGTGCAGCAGGATCAGCGCGTCCTCCAGCACGGCTTCCTGCAGGTCGAAGTCGGTGACGAAGTAGGCCGACAGGTAGCCCTTGTCGAACCCGACCCCGTCGGTGATCTCCAACTCGGTCTGCAGCGTGGAGGACTCCTCCACGCTGACCACACCGTCGCCGCCGACCTTGCTCATCGCCTCGCCGACCAACCGGCCGACCTGCGCGTCCCGCGAGGAGACCGTGGCGACCTCGGCGATCCCGGCCTTCTCCGACACCGGGGTGGCCGCGGCCAGCAGCGCCTGGGAGACCGCTTCGGCGGCTTTGGCGATGCCGGTACCGAGCGCGATCGGGTTGGCGCCGGCTGCGACGTTGCGCAGCCCGGCCTTGACCAGCGCCTGCGCCAGCACCGTGGCAGTGGTGGTGCCGTCACCGGTGACGTCGTTGGTCTTGGTGGCCACCGACTTGAGCAGCTGGGCGCCCAAGTTCTCGAAGGGGTCCTCCAAGTCGATCTCGCGGGCGATGGTCACACCGTCGTTGGTGACCGTCGGGCCGCCGAACGCCTTGTCCAACACCACGAACCGACCGCGCGGACCGAGGGTGACCCGGACCGCGTCGGCGAGTTGGTCGACGCCGGCCTCCAGGGCACGGCGCGCGGTTTCGTCGTACTCAATTAGCTTGCTCATGGTCTTTTCCTTTAACGCGGTCCGCCCCGGAAATCACCCGCGCGGCATGCGCGAGGATCGCCGGGGCGGAACACGGTTTTACTTGGAGACGACAGCCAGCACGTCGCGGGCCGACAGGATCAGGTACTCCTCGTTGTTGTACTTGATCTCGGTGCCGCCGTACTTGCTGTAGATGACGACATCGCCCTCGGACACGTCCAGCGGGATTCGCTTGGCGCCGTTCTCGTCCCACCGGCCGGGGCCGACGGCGACGACGGTGCCTTCCTGCGGCTTCTCCTTGGCGGTGTCCGGGATGACCAGACCGGACGCGGTCGTGGTCTCGGCCTCGTTGGCCTGAACGAGGATCTTGTCCTCGAGTGGCTTGATGTTCACGCTCGCCACGATTGGAGCCCTCCACTTGATCAGCGTGTGGGTGCGGGGCTGATCCCCGCACCCGTCGGAATTAGGTGTTACGGCATTCGTCCGGGTTCCCACACCGTCGTCGCGGGTGCCGGCACGGAAACCGTTCGACTGCCACCTAGCACTCTATACATGAGAGTGCTAGCACTCAAGAGCGGGCCGTGCTTTATCGAGATTCGGTCGGGCCCGACGTCCGGGCCGCCGGCGCGGCGCTCCTCGCCCCCGCTGACACGTCGACCAGTGCGCCCGGCCGTTGCTCGGGTGCCGCGGGGTCATGAAGAGGTTTCGGCGTCAGGGTCCGTCGCCGTCGCCGTCGCTGTCGTTGTCGCTGTCTTCATTGGTGTCGGTGTTTCCTCCGCCGGTTTCGTGGAGGAGTTTTTCGGGGTGGTGGTAGTGGTTGGTGCGGGGTTGGCCGCGGTCGAGGTGGGGTGGGGGGATGGTTTCGGTTTCGTTGTTGTGGTTTTTGCGGGTGGTCCAGTTTTGGGTGTTGAGGAGTCGGTGGTGGGGGCCGCAGCGCAGGGTGAGTTCGTCGGCGTGGGTGCGGGGTTGTTGGGCGTAGGGGGTGATGTGGTGGACTTCGGTGCAGTTGGCCGCCACGGTGCAGCCGGGGTGGGTGCAGCCGCGTTCGGTGGCGTAGAGCAGCAGGCGTTGTGCGGGGTTGGCTAGGCGTTTGGCGTGGTAGAGGGCTAGGGGTTTGGCGCCGTCGAAGATGGCGAGGTAGTGGTGGGGACTGCTGCACGGATAGGTGACATCTGATCTGTGGTGCCGAGAGGGTGCCACTGGAAGGATGAGTCCCATGCCTA
>NZ_LQPZ01000049.1 GCF_002102395.1 Mycolicibacillus trivialis | reverse complement strand
CCAATACGAGACGATCATCAACACAGCCGCCTCAGCGGCATGACACCGACACTGTCACCCGATCGTGCACCAGTCCCAGGCGCACCGGATGCTGGGTGTGACCGCCACACCGCACACCACACCGGCCGACGAGATCCTGCTGGAGGTGGCCCGCGACCTGGGGGTCGAGGACACCTATCACCCGACCGACGTGGGCGTGTTCTTCGGCGACGAGCCCGGCAAGACCGTCGACGATCCGTTCTTCGGCGGCGCCGGCCCGGCCCGCGCCGGGTGCATCGGCTGTGCGCAATGTTTCACCGGGTGCCCGCACAACGCCAAGAACACCACCGAGACCAACTACCTGTACCTGGCCGAGCACGCCGGCGCCCGGATCCATCCGCTGACGACGGTGACCGACGTGCGGCCCCGGCCCGGCGGCGGCTACATCGTCTCCACGGTGCGCACCGGCCGGTGGTTCGCCAAACACAAGCGGGACTTCACCGCCCGCCAGGTCGTCTTCGCGGCGGCCTCCCTGGGCACCCAGCGCCTGCTGCACAAACTGCGCGACACCGGATCACTGCCGAATCTGTCGCCCCGGCTGGGGGAGTTGACCCGCACCAACTCCGAAGAGGTCCCGGTGGTGCTGGCCCCGGATCGCGACGACTTCGCCCAGGGTGTGGCGATCACCTCCTCGATCCACCCGGAGGCCAACACCCACGTCGAGGTGTGCCGATACGGCAAGGGCTCCAACCTGCTGTCGATGATGGGCACCCACCTCGTCGACGGCGGGCCGTGGCGGTTCGCGCGGCTGCTGTGGGCGATCGCCGCGCATCCGTGGCTGTTCTTCCGCAGCCTGTTCCCGCGGCGCGCCTCGGAGCACTCGATCATCATCCTGGTGATGCAGTCACTGGACAATTCGCTGACCACCTATCGCAAGCGGGGCCTGTTCGGTACCCGGATGACAACGAAACAGGGTGTCGGAGAACCCAACCCGGACTGGATCCCGGTCGCTCACGACATCGCCAGACGGATGGCGGAGAAGGTCGGCGGATATGCGGGCGGCACCTACCTCGATGCGCTCAACATCCCCCTGACCGCACACTTCATCGGCGGCTGCCCGATCGGCGACTCGCCGGACACCGGGGTCATCGACCCCTACCAGCGGGTCTACGGCCACCCCGGCCTGCACGTCACCGACGGCTCGGCGATCACCGCCAACCTCGGGGTCAACCCGTCGTTCACGATCACCGCGCAGGCCGAGCGCGCGATGGCGTTCTGGCCCAACAACGGCGACCCCGACCCGCGACCGGAACTCGGGCGGCCCTACCGCCGCATCGCCCCGGTCGTCCCGGCACACCCGACGGTGCCTGCGGGTGCGCCGGGGGAGTTGCGCCTGCCCGACGGCCCCGGGAGTTCCGGAACGGACGCCGCCGAGTTCCCGGCAGTGTGATCACTGGTCGGAGCGGTCACCGAGCACTGTCTGGGCCGCTGACCGGATCAGCACACTAGGTCGGTGCGCCAACGACTTTCGATGCTCATACCGGTCTCTGCCACCAGGTAGGGCAGAATCGGGCCCATGCGGGTATTGCTGACCGGTGGGACCGGTTTCGTGGGTGGCTGGACAGCCAAGGCCGTCGCCGACGCCGGCCACGATGTGCGTTTTCTGGTCCGGACCCCGGCCAAGTTGCAGACCACGGTCGGCCGGCTCGGCGTCGATGTCTCCGACTACGCCGTCGCCGACATCACCGATCGGGCGGCGGTGCGCGCGGCGATGGACGGTTGCGACGCCCTGGTGCACAGCGCCGCGCTGGTGGCCACCGATCCGCGGGAGACCGCGCACATGCTGCAGACCAACATGGGTGGCGCCCAGAACGTGCTCGGTCAGGCCGTCGAGCTCGGCCTGGACCCGATCGTCCACGTCTCCAGCTTCACCGCCCTGTTCCACCCCGGTCTCAAGGAGCTCTCCGCGGACCTGCCGGTCGTCGGCGGCAGCGACGGCTACGGCCAGTCGAAGGCGCAGGTGGAGATCTATGCCCGGGGACTGCAGGATGCCGGCGCCCCGGTCAACATCACCTATCCGGGCATGGTGCTGGGCCCACCGGTCGGCGACCAGTACGGGGAGGCCGGCGAGGGGGTTCGGGCGGCGCTACAGATGCGGGTGATTCCCGGCCGCGGCGCGGCCTGGCTGATCGTGGACGCCCGCGACCTGGCCGCACTGCACGCCGCCCTGCTCGAGTCGGGGCGCGGACCGCGCCGCTACATGGCCGGCGGCCATCGGGTTCCGGCCGCCGAATTGGCGACGATGCTCGGCGAGGCCGCCGACATCGCGATGTTCACGCTGCCGATCCCCGACGTCGCGCTGCGCACCCTGGGCACCGTCATGGACCGGGCCGAGGAGTTCCTGCCGGTGCGCACCCCGTTCACCGCGGCGGGTATGCAGTACTACACGCAGATGCCCGCGTCCGACGACACCCCGAGCGAACGCGAGCTGCACATCGCCTACCGGGACGCCGCCACGACGATCGCCGACACGGTCGCTTCGCTGGAGGGCTAATCCTCCGGCGACCGGTGTTCCGGGCCGCCGTCGCCGTCCGGGCCCTCGCCAGGCGGCGGCTGGGTCCGCTTCAGCCAGTCGCGCAACCGGAACAGCTGGTCGCTGATGATGCCGAGCGCGACCAGCACCAGGATCACGACGATGACGGTGGTCACGGTTCCCATCGTGCCACCCGCGGGCACCCCGGCTCAGCCGAACAGCGCCGCCTGGTCCCGTTCGCGTTCCAGCGCCAGCAGGAACCGTTTGCGGTCGATGCCGCCGCCGTAGCCGGTCAGCGAGCCGTTGGCGCCGACCACCCGATGACACGGCACGATGATCGAGATCGGATTGTGCCCGTTGGCGAGCCCGACCGCTCGCGACGCCGCCGGGGCACCGATCTGCGCGGCGATCTGACCGTAGGAGACGGTCGCTCCGTAGGGGATGGTCTGCAGTGCCGCCCAGACCCGGCGCTGAAATTCGGTGCCCGCCAGCGATATCTCCACATCGAAGGTGGTCAGTTCACCGGCGAAGTACGCGGCGAGTTGTTCGACCGCGGCACCGAACGCGTCGTCGGCGCGCACCCAGTCGGCGCGGTCGGGTTCGTAGGTCTGGTCGACCATGCGCAGGTGCCGCAGCGTGTCGCCGGTGCCGGCCAGGGTGAGCGGGCCGATCGGGCTGTCGATGGTGCGATAGCGGATCACGCGACCTCCTCGGGGGGCCAATCGTTGACGGAGTGGTCCAGTGCCGTCCACAGGTGCTGGGTGGCGTAGGCGCGCCAGGGCCGCCAGGCCGTACTGCGCTGGGTCAACGCGCGCGGCGCTTCGGGCAATCCGAGCGTACGCGCCGCGACCCGGACCCCCAGATCGGCGGCCGGGAAGGCGTCCGGGTCGCCGAGGCCGCGCATCGCGATGATCTCCGCGGACCACGGGCCGATACCGGGCAGCGCCAGCAGGCTGTGCCGGGCGCGCTGCCAGTCGCAGCCCGCGTCGAGCACCACCGCACCGTCGGCGAGCGCGGCGATCAGCGCGCCCACCGTCCGCCGGCGGGCACCGGGCAGCGCCAACCGGTCCGGGTCGATCCCGGCGAGTTCGCCGACGGTCGGGAAGGTGTGGGTGAGGCCGCCGTCGGGGTCGTCGATGCGCGGCCCGTAGTCGGCCACCAGCCGGGCGGTGTGGGTGCGGGCGGCCTTCATCGACACCTGCTGGCCCAGCACCACCCGGATCGCCAGTTCGGCCTCGTCCACGGTGCGCGGAATGCGCTGGCCCGGTGCCGCCGCGACCAGCGCGGCCAACGCCGGGTCACGCCCGAGATCGCCGACCACCGCCTGGGGGTCGGCGTCGAGGTCCAGCAGTCGCCGGCAGCGCGCGATCGCGGTGGCCACATCGCGGAAGTCGTCGACCCGCAACCGGCAGGCGACGTGATCGTCGGCCGGGCGCAGCGCGACGATGCCGGCGCCGTGCGGCAGCCGCAGGCTGCGGCGGAACCAGCCGGCGCGGACCTCCTCACAGCCCGGCACCGCGGCGGCCGCCAAATGCCCGAACACCCCGGCGTAGGCGAACGGCGTGCGCACCGCCAGCCGGATCGTCAGCGTCTCGGCGCCGACGGCGATCGGGCCGCGGCCGGGTCGCCGCGCCGCGGCCCGCAGCCTCGACGGCGTGGCACGACAGACCTCGCGCACCGTGTCGTTGAACTGGCGGACGCTGGCGAACCCGGCGGCGAAGGCGACGTCGGCCAACGGCAACTCGGTGGTCTCGATCAGCACCCGGGCGGTCTGGGTCCGCTGCGCTCGGGCCAGCCCCAGCGGACCGGCGCCCACCTCGGCGCGCAGCAGCCGTTGCAGATGCCGGGGGGTGTAGCCGAGCCGGGCGGCCAGACCGTCGACCCCGACGCGCTCGACGGTGCCGTCGGCGATGAGCCGCATCGCCCGGGCCACCACGTCACCGCGGGCGTTCCACTGCGGCGAACCCGGAGCCGCGTCGGGCCGGCACCGTTTGCACGGCCGGAAACCGGCGCGTTGCGCGGCGGCTGCGCCGGGGTAGAACCCGACGTTGCCGGGCCGGGGCGTCGGCGCCGGGCAGCTGGGCCGGCAGTACACCCCGGTGGTGCGCACCGCGGTGACGAACCAACCGTCGAACCGGGTGTCGCGGGATTGCACCGCGCGGTAGCAGCGGTCGAAATCGTCGTGCACGCCCTCCACTCTGGCACGACCCCACCGCCCGCACTGGCGGGAATGCGACATCACAGTGCGCGGCGGAGGAAGCGCGCGGGCCGATATGCTTCCCGACCGTGACCGATCTGGTGCAGAACTATCTCGACCGGATTCTGGCCGAGCACGAACCCATCACCGAGGGCGTGCTGGCCGACTACATCCCGGAGCTGGCGGCGGTGGACCCGACCGGGTTCGGGCTGGCCCTGTCGTCCTCGGACGGCTACGTCTACCGCTGCGGCGACGCCGACACCGAGTTCACCATCCAATCGGTCTCCAAACCGTTCACCTATGCGCTGGCTCTGCAGAAGATCGGTGCGCCCGCAGTCGACGCGCGGATCGGGGTGGAGCCCACCGGCGAGGCGTTCAACGAGATCAGCGTCGACGACGAGACCAAAGCGCCCAAGAACCCGATGATCAACGCGGGGGCGATCACCGCCATCTCGCTGATCCCGGCCGCCACCCCCGACGCCCGCTTCGCGCTGATCCGGGACTTCTTCTCCGCCTGCGCCGGCCGCCCGCTGGAGGTCGACGAGGCGGTCTACGAGTCGGAGCGCACCGCGGGCAGCCGCAACCGCGCCATCGCCTACATGCTCGACAGTTTCGGGGTGCTCGACGGCGACCCGGACGAGGTGCTCGACGTCTACTACCGGCAGTGCGCCCTGAAGGTCACCAGCACCGATCTGGCGCGGATGGGCGCCACCCTGGCCCGCACCGGGCTCAACCCGATGACCGGGCGGCGGGTGATCGACCCGGCGGTGGTGCGGCGCACCTTGAGCGTCATGTTGACCTGCGGGATGTACGACGCGGCGGGGGACTGGGTCAGCGCGGTCGGGATGCCCGCCAAGAGCGGCGTGGGCGGCGGCATCGTGGCCGTGCTGCCCGGCCAGCTCGGGATCGGCGTGTACTCGCCGCGGCTGGGCCCCAAGGGCAACAGCGTGCGCGGGGTGCGGGTCTGTCGCAGCCTGTCGGCCCAACTCGGCCTGCACTTCCTCAACGTCACCCGGGAATCGCGGTCGACGCTGCGGTCGGTTTCCGACGTCGGCGACGGCGTCCGGGTCTATGAAGTGCACGGCGACCTGCTGTTCGCCGGCGCCGAACAGGTGACACGCACCGCGCAGCGCCAGCACGAGGAGTACACCGCCGCGGTCTTCGACGTCTCCCGGGTCGACGACATCAACGACGCGGCCCGCACCCTGCTGGCCGGCCTGGCCGCGACGTTGCAGACGGTCGGCAAACACGGGTTCCTCGTCGATCCGGACGGCATCGTGGTGCCGTTGGATTCGCCGCACCGCGCCGCGGCCTACGAGACCGTGGCCGATGCCGTCGCCGCCGCGCACACCTGGCTTTCCACCCGGCCGGCCGCGGCGGTCGACGACTAGGGCGGTCGACGACCACTCAGCAGGGCGTGGCCAGCCGGATCGGGTTGTCGTAGCCGCGCAGGGTCACGGTGTCCCCGGGCGACCAGTGCGCCGCCTCGCGCTGCCCGGCCGCCGCGACCGTCGCCGCGCTGGCCAGCAGCCGGCACGGCACCGTCTTCGCCAGCTCGCACAGCCGGGCCGCTTCGTTGACCGGCTCGCCGATCACGGTGTATTCGAACCGTTCCCGCGCCCCGATGTTTCCCGCCACCGCCTGGCCGGCGGCCACCCCGATGCCGGCCTGGCAGCCCGGCACCTCGGCGCGCAACCGGTGCAGGATGGCGCGGGCGGCGGCCAGTGCGTTCTCCTCGGGGCGGTCGAGGGCCACCGGCGCCCCGAAGACCGCCAGGGTGGCGTCGCCCTCGAATTTGTTCACCAGCCCGTGGTGGCGGTCCACCTCGTCGACGACCACGCTGAAGAAGCGGTTGAGCAGCGTCACCACCTCGGTGGCCGGCCGGCTGGTGATCAGCTCCGTGGACCCGATGATGTCGACGAAGACCACCGCGATGTGGCGCTCCTCGCCACCGAGTTCGGGCAGCTCGGCGCGGGCCGCGGCGGCGGCGACCTCGCGGCCCACATGCCTGCCGAACAGGTCGCGCAACCGTTCGCGTTCGCGCAGGCCGCTGACCATGGCGTTGAACCCGCGTTGCAACTCGCCCAGCTCGGTGCCGTCGAAGACCACCACGGTGGCGTCCAGGTCGCCCTGCTCCACCCGGCGCATCGCCGTGCTCACCGCGCGCACCGGGGTCGCGGTCAGCCACGCCAGGATCCACATCAGCAGCGACCCGAAGATCAGCGCGATACCGGAGAGCAGGATGACCGCCCAGGCGAACTGGGTCTTGTTGAGGTTGTGCAGCAGCAGCACGAACCACGCCGTCAGCGCCGTCCCGACCACCGGCACCCCCGAGCCCAGCAGCCACACCATCATGGTGCGGTCCATGATGCGGGTCGCGAACCGGCCGCGGGGCGGTCCGGCGGCCAGGGCCTCGGCGGCCACCGGCCGCAACGCGAACTCGGTGAGCAGGTAGCACGCGGTGGCCACCACCACGCCACTGAACAGGATCGAGAACAGCACCTGCGGGATGAACAGGGTGTTGACCCAGCCGTAGAGCGTGGTCAACAGTGCGGTGCCCACCATCCACAGCGCCAGGGCGCTGCGGGCCACCCGCCACGGCGCGGCGGCGATGTCGTGCTGATCGGCGCGGTCGGGCACCCGCTCCTCGATCGCCCAGCGCAACCGCTGGACGGTGCGCCAGGTGATCCAGAAGGTGCCGGAGACCAGCGCGAAACCGACGTAGGCCGGCGCCACCCCGAACGTCAGCCATTTCGGGGCGTCGGCGAACACGCTGGGCACCGGGAAGACGAAGCCGACCAGCAGCAACGCCACCGCGATGCCCAGCAGGTTCGCGGCGACGATGAACACGGTCAGGATCACCTGGATGCGCACCCGCCTGCGCACCTGGCTCTCGGTGACGTTGCCGAGCAACCAGGAACCGAACTCCGGGGTGTTGGAGACCCGGCTGCTCTGCCGGGTGAGCTTCTCCAACAGCCGGCCCAGCCGCTGCGCCATGCGTGAATTGCCGCTCATCGTCACACCAGCCTATGGGGCGCCGCCTCGGCCACCTAGGGTGGACCGGGTGCGTCTCGTGATCGCCTCGTGCACCGTCGACTATCTGGGCCGGCTCACCTCGCACCTGCCGTCCGCGCGGCGGCTGCTGCTGGTCAAAGCCGACGGCTCGGTGAGCATCCACGCCGACGACCGTGCCTACAAGCCGCTGAACTGGATGAGCCCGCCGTGCCGGCTCACCGAGGAGAGCGTCGACGGCACGACGGTGTGGGTGGTGGAGAACAAGGCCGGTGAGCAGCTGCGGATCACCATCGAGGAGATCGAACACGATTCCGAGCACCACCTCGGGGTGGACCCCGGCCTGGTCAAAGACGGTGTCGAGGCGCACCTGCAGGAACTGCTCGCCGAGCACGTCGGGTTGCTCGGCGAGGGCTACACGCTGGTGCGCCGGGAGTACATGACCGCGATCGGGCCGGTCGACCTGCTCTGCCGGGACCCGCAGGGCGGTTCGGTGGCCGTGGAGGTCAAACGGCGCGGGGAGATCGACGGGGTCGAACAGCTCACCCGGTACCTGGAGCTGCTCAACCGGGACAGCCTGCTGGCGCCGGTGCGCGGCGTCTTCGCCGCCCAGCAGATCAAGCCGCAGGCCCGCACGCTGGCCGAGGACCGCGGCATTCGTTGCCTGACATTGGATTACGACAGCATGCGGGGGATGGACAACAACGAATACCGGCTGTTCTGAGGGCCGTCAAAGCCGTTCGGCGACCACCCTGGCACGACCCTAGACTGGCGGGATGCCCCGTCGCCGTCCCCGCAGGCCGCCACCGCCGCCGCCGCTGCCGACGCCGCAGGAGACCGGTCCCGACGGCCGCCCCTACCGGGTCCGGCCGGTGCCCGCCGCACGGGCGGTCAAGAACTACCGCTGCCCGGGATGCGACCACGAGATCCGGACCGGCACCGCGCACGTGGTGGCCTGGCCGAGTGAGGCGGGGGACGGCGGTCTGGAGGACCGCAGGCACTGGCACACCCCGTGCTGGGCCAACCGCGCCAACCGCGGGCCCACCCGGCGGTGGTCGTAGCCGGCGTCAGTGCCCGGCGGGCTCCACCAGCTCGACCAGCACCCCGCCGGCGTCCTTGGGGTGGATGAAGTTGATCCGCGAGTTCGCGGTGCCGCGGCGCGGCGCCTCGTAGAGCAGCCGCACACCCTGTTCACCGAGCCGCTCGCTGAGGGCGTCGATGTCGCTGACCCGGTAGGCCAGCTGCTGCAGGCCGGGTCCGCGCTTGTCCAGGAACTTCGCGATCGTGGAGGAGTCATCGATCGGGGCCATCAGCTGGAGCTGCACGCTGCCGACCGGGGCGCCGCGCACCGCGAGCATGGCCTCGACGATGCCCTGTTCGTCGTTGACCTCTTCGTGCAGCACGATCATGCCGAGCTGGTCGTGGTACCACTTCTTGGCGGCTTCCAGGTCGGGCACCGCGATGCCGACGTGGTCGATGGCCGTCACCAGCGCGCTGGCGAGGACAGGGCGGGCATCAACCTGTTCGGTGGTCATAACATCACGGTAACCTGGCGGCAACGACCGTGCCGCGGGAACCCCATGGATTCACCCGCAACCCAACCCCTGGAGGTAGCTATGACGACGTCGGTGATCGTTGCTGGAGCACGAACGCCGATCGGTCGGTTGATGGGCTCGCTGGCCGGTTTCTCCGGCTCCGACCTGGGCGCGATCGCGATCACCGGGGCGCTGGAGAAGGCGAAGGTCCCCGCCGCGCTGGTCGAGTACGTGATCATGGGCCAGGTCCTCACCGCAGGCGCCGGACAGATGCCGGCCCGCCAGGCCGCGGTGGCCGCCGGTATCGGCTGGGACGTACCCGCGCTGAGCATCAACAAGATGTGCCTGTCGGGGATCGACTCGATCGCACTGGCCGACCAGCTGATCCGGGCCGGCGAGTTCGACGTGGTGGTGGCCGGCGGCCAGGAGTCGATGTCGCAGGCCCCGCACCTGCTGATCGGTAGCCGCGCCGGCTACAAGTACGGCGACGTGACGGTGCGCGACCACCTGGCCTACGACGGGCTGCACGACGTGTTCACCGACCAGCCGATGGGTGCGCTGACCGAACAGCGCAACGACGTCGATGAGTTCACCCGCGCCGAGCAGGACGAGTTCGCCGCCGGCTCGCATCAGAAGGCGGCCGCGGCCTGGAAGGACGGCGTGTTCGCCGACGAGGTCGTGCCGGTTCGGATCCCGCAGCGCAAGGGCGATCCCGTCGAGTTCACCGAGGACGAGGGGATCCGGGCGAACACCACCGCCGAGTCGTTGGCCGGGCTGAAACCGGCGTTCCGCAAAGACGGCACCATCACCGCCGGCTCCTCCTCGCAGATCTCCGACGGCGCGGCGGCCGTGGTGGTGATGAGCAAGGCGAAGGCCGAGGAACTGGGGCTGGAGTGGCTGGCCGAGATCGGCGCGCACGGCGTGGTGGCCGGCCCGGATTCCACCCTGCAGTCCCAGCCGGCGAACGCGATCAAGAAGGCGATCGCCCGGGAGGGCATCGGCGTCGACCGGCTGGACGTGGTCGAGATCAACGAGGCGTTCGCCGCGGTCGCGTTGGCCTCCACCCGAGAGCTCGGCGTGGACCCCGCGATCGTCAACCGCAGCGGCGGCGCGATCGCCGTCGGCCACCCGATCGGGATGTCCGGGGCCCGCATCACGCTGCACGCCGCCCTGGAGCTCAGCCGCCGCGGCGGCGGCTACGCGGTGGCCGCGCTCTGCGGCGCCGGCGGGCAGGGCGACGCGCTGGTTCTGCGCGCCGGCTAAACCACGGCGGGTTTGCTGGGCGTCACGGCAAACCCCCGTTGTGATGTTGCTCATAACGCGGCCCGTGGGGCCGGAAATCGGGGCCTCGGCGGCCGCCCGGCGCCGCCGCAGCGATGTGTCAGACTTGAAGCCGTGACCCGTCCGCAACCTCCCATTTCCCCCGCGATGGCCGGGGCGGTCGACCTGTCCGCCCTCAAGCAGCGTCCGCAGTCCGGTGCGGCTCCCGCCGGGGTCGGCACCGAGATCACCGAGGCCAACTTCCAGCAGGAGGTGCTGGCCCGGTCCAACCAGATCCCGGTGGTGGTGTTGCTGTGGTCCCCGCGCAGCGCCGCCTGCGCCGAGCTTGGCGAGACGCTGGCCACGCTGGCCGAGTCCGCCGCGGGCCGGTGGGCGCTGGCGTCGGTCAACGTCGACGCCGAGCCGCGGCTGGCCCAGAGTTTCGGGGTGGAGGCGGTGCCGACCGTGCTGGCGATCGGTGCCGGCCAGCCGCTGACCGGCTTCCAAGGCGCTCAGCCCGCCGCGGAGTTGCAGCAGTGGCTGGACTCGCTGCTCGACGCCGTCGCGGGCAAGCTCGACGGGGTACCCGCCGAGTCCGGCGCCGAGGAAGCGCCGGTCGACCCGGCGGTGGCGCGCGCTCGCGCGCACCTCGACGCCGGCGACTTCGACGCCGCGTTGCAGGCCTACCAGGACGTCCTGGCCGATGACCCCGGCCACGAGGAGGCCCGGGGCGCGGTGCGCCAGATCGGCTTCGTGCAGCGGGCCGGCACCCGCCCCGCCGACGCGGTCGCGGTGGCCGACGCCGCCCCCGACGACATCGAGGCGGCGTTGGCCGCCGCCGACGTCGAACTGCTCCACCAGGACGCCGCCGCCGCGTTCGACCGGCTGATCGCGCTGGTGCGCCGCACCGCCGGGGATGACCGGGCCACGGTGCGCACCCGGCTGATCGAGCTGTTCGAGCTGTTCGACCCGGCCGATCCGGTGGTGATCACCGGGCGTCGCAACCTCGCCAACGCCCTGTACTGACAAGCGCGGCTCAGCGCGTCGGGTCGGGCTCCAGCCACAGCGCCGACAGCGGCGGCAGCACCATCACCGCCGAGGCGGGCCGGCCGTGCCACGGGGTCTCCTCGGCCTGCACCGCGCCCAGGTTGCCGATGCCACCGCCGCGGTAGTCCACCGCGTCAGTGTTGAGCACCTCGCGCCAGCGGCCGGGCTGCGGCAGCCCCAGCCGGTAGGAGCTGTGCTCGCTGCCGGCGAAGTTGAACACGCAGGCCAGCACCGACCCGTCGGCGCCGTAGCGCAGGAAGCTCAACACGTTGTTGGCCGAGTCGTTGGCGTCGATCCAGGAATAGCCGGCCGGGTCGGTGTCCTGGCTCCACAGCGCCGGGCGGGCCCGGTATCCGGCGTTGAGGTCGTCGATCAGGCGCAGGATCCCCGCGGAGTGGCCGTCGGGTTCGCGCTGCGGGTCCAGCTGGAACCAGTCCACCCCGCGTTGTTCGGACCATTCGGCGCGCTGGCCGAACTCCTGGCCCATGAACAGCAGCTGTTTGCCCGGGTGCGACCACTGGTAGGCCAGCAGGGTGCGCACCCCGGCCGCCTTGGCGTGGTCGTCGCCGGGCATCCGGCTCCACAGCGTGCCCTTGCCGTGGACCACCTCGTCGTGGCTGATCGGCAGCACGAAGTTCTCGCTGTAGGCGTAGAGCATCGAGAACGTCATCTCGTGGTGGTGATAACTGCGGTACACCGGGTCGTGGCCGAGGTAGTCCAGGGTGTCGTGCATCCAGCCCATGTTCCATTTCATCGAGAACCCCAGCCCGCCCAGCTCGGTCGCGCGGGTCACCCCCGGCCAGGAGGTGGACTCCTCGGCGATGGTGACCACCCCGGGCACCAGCTTGTGCACGGTGGCGTTCATCTCCTGCAGGAACTGCACCGCCTCCAGGTTCTCCCGGCCGCCGTGGATGTTGGGGGTCCAGCCGCCCGCGGGGCGGGAGTAGTCCAGATACAGCATCGAGGCCACCGCATCCACCCGCAGGCCGTCGACGTGGAACTCCTGCAGCCAGTACAGCGCGTTGGCCACCAGGAAGTTGCGCACCTCGGGCCGACCGAAGTCGAAGACATAAGTGCCCCAATCGAGTTGCTCGCCGCGGCGCGGGTCGGCGTGCTCGTAGAGCGCGGTGCCGTCGAACCGGCCCAACGCCCAGGCGTCCTTGGGGAAGTGGGCGGGCACCCAGTCCACCAGCACCCCGATGCCGGCGCGGTGCAGCGCGTCGACCAGCCCACGGAACTCGTCGGGGCTGCCGAACCGCGCGGTCGGCGCGTAGTAGGAGGTCACCTGGTAACCCCAGGAACCGCCGAACGGGTGCTCGGCGACCGGCAACAACTCCACGTGGGTGAAACCGCGCGCGAGCACGTAGTCGGTGAGTTCGTCCGCCAGCCGCCGGTAGTCCAGCCCGGGCCGCCAGGATCCCAGGTGCACCTCGTAGACGCTCATCGCACCGGCGACCGGGTCGGTGCGCGACCGGCGGGCCATCCACTCGTCGTCGTCCCAGCGGTAGCGGCTCTCGGTGACCCGCGAGGCCGTCTGCGGGGGGACCTCGGTGGCGAACGCGAACGGGTCGGCCCGGTCGACGACGCCGCCGTCGGCCCCGTGCACCCGGAACTTGTAGAGCCCGTCGGTGGGGAAGTCCGGCCAGAACAGCTCCCACACCCCCGAGGAGCCCAGCGCCCGCAGCGGCGCCTGCCTGCCGGTCCAGTCGTCGAAGTCGCCGATCAGGCTCACCCCGCGGGCGTTGGGCGCCCACACCGCGAAGGCCACGCCGTGCACGGTGCCGTCGGCGGTGTCGAACGAGCGTGGGTGGGCGCCGAGCACCTCCCAGAGCCGTTCGTGGCGGCCCTCGTTGAACAGGTGCAGGTCGATCTCGCCGAGCGTCGGCAGGAACCGGTAGGCGTCGGCGACCGGCGCCGGCTCGGCGGTGTCGCCGGGGTAGCGCACGAGCAGTCGGTAATCCAGCAGCCCGGTGAACGGCAGCGCCACCGCGAACAGCCCCGACTCCAGGTGGGTCAACTCGAAACGTTCAGCGCCGACGAGCGCCACCACGCTCTCGGCGTGCGGGCGCAGCACCCGCAGGACGGTGCGACCGCCGGCCTCGTGGGCGCCCAGCAGCGAATGCGGGTCGTGGTGCACCCCGTCGAGCAGGCGGGCCAGCTCGCGCGGGTCGGGGGTCAGGTCGGTGGTCGCGGTCATCGGCGGGTCAACTCCGTCGGGCCAGTCGGGATCGGGCGGGCTCGGGCACCGACGGCATCCGCACGATGTGGGCGACCGCATGGCCGGGATCCAGCCGCACGTAATTGCCTGCGCCCCAGTGGTAGTCCTCGCCGGTGATCTCCTCGTGCACCCAGAACCGCTCGTCGGGTCCGCGGCCCAGCGCGCCCATGTCCAGCCACAGCGTGCCCTGCTCGGGACCGAACGGGTTCAGCGTCACCACCACCAGCACGGCGTCCCCGGTGGCCGGGTCGAACTTGCTGTAGGCCAGCAGCGCGTCGTTGTCGATGTGGTGGAAGGCGATCGTGCGCTGTTGCTGCAGCGCCGGGTGGTTGCGCCGGATCTCGTTGAGCCGGGCCAGGAACGGCTCCAACGAGCGCCCCTGTGCGAGCGCGGCGGCGAAATCGCGGGGGCGCAGCTGATATTTCTCCGAGTCCAGATACTCCTCGCTGCCCTCGGCGACGGCGCGGTCCTCGAACAACTCGAAGCCGGAGTAGACCCCCCACGCCGGGCCGAGGGTGGCGGCCAGCACCGCGCGGATCGCGAACATGCCCGGTCCGCCGTGCTGCAAGCTGGCGTGCAGGATGTCGGGGGTGTTGACGAACAGGTTCGGACGCCGGAAATCGGCGAATCGGGCGATCTCCGCGGCGAACTCGATGAGTTCGGCCTTCCCGGTGCGCCAGGTGAAATAGGAGTAGGACTGGGTGAAGCCGAGCTTGGCCAGCCCGTACTGGCGGGCCGGCGGGGTGAACGCCTCGGACAGGAACAGCACGTCGGGGTCGACGGCCTTGACCTCCGCGATCAGCGCCGCCCAGAAATCCGGTGGTTTGGTGTGCGGGTTGTCCACCCGGAAGATCCGCACGCCGTGGCCGATCCAGTGCCGCACCACCCGCAGCACCTCGGCGAACAGCCCGGCCGGGTCCCGGTCGAAGTTCAGCGGGTAGATGTCCTGGTACTTCTTCGGCGGGTTCTCCGCGTAGGCGATGGTGCCGTCGGGCTGTTCGGTGAACCACTCCCGGTGCGCACCGACCCACGGATGGTCCGGCGCGCACTGCAGCGCCAGATCCAGCGCCACCTCCAACCCCAGGTCGCGGGCCGCGGCGACGAACGCGTCGAAGTCGGCCAGGGTGCCCAGGTCGGGATGGACCGCGTCGTGGCCGCCTTCGTCGCTGCCGATCGCCCACGGCGATCCGACGTCGCCGGGCTGGGCGGTCCGGGAGTTGTTGGGGCCCTTGCGGTTCACCTTTCCGATCGGGTGGATCGGCGGCAGGTAGACGATGTCGAACCCCATCTCGGCGATCCGCGGCAGGGCGGCCGCGGCGGTGCCGAAAGTGCCGTGCACCGGGACGCCGTCGGCGTCCCAGCCGCCGGTGGAGCGCGGGAACATCTCGTACCAGGCGCCGAAGCCGGCCAGCGGCCGGTCCACCCACACGGTCAGTTCCGGTCCGGCGGTGACCAGTTCCCGCAGCGGATGGCTGCGCAGCAGGTCGGCGACCGCCTCACCCAGCGCCGGGGCGGCGCGCGCCGCCGGCTCGCCGGGGGAGCGCAACGCCTCGGCGGCCGCGCTCAACGCCGCGCGCAGCCGGCGGGGCACCGCGGCCGCGGCCCGTTGGAACAACTCCGCGCCGGCCCACAGGTCGTTGGCCAGGTCCGTTTCGCCCTGCCCGGCGTCGAGTTTGGCGGTCACGTCGTGCCGCCAGGTCGCGATCGGGTCCCGCCAGCCCTCCACCCGATACGACCACAGACCGGGCCGGTCCGGACGAAACTCACCGTGCTGGACGAACGGCTCGTCGCCCGGCGTCATCGTCAGCCGCTGCTCGCTCTCGGCTGTGAGCCGGGCGGCATCGACACCCGGGCGCGGGTAGGCCGCCCCGAGGTAGCGCACCACCAGGGTGGCCGCGACGGTGGCGTGCCCGTCGGCCCAGACGCTGGCCCGCACCGGCACCACCTCGCCGGTCACCGCCTTGGCCGGGTAGCGGCCACAGCAGACAGCCGGCTGCACGTCGTCGATCTCGACCCGACCGGCCACCGGCCTCCTCCGTCCGTTTTCACCCGTCCACGCCGCGACGCGTGCCTCTCCTCACACCGTAGTGTCCCGCCCCGGCGGGCCACCGTCAGTAAGCTCACGATGCGTGAAAGCCCTGCGCCGATTCAGCGTCCGTGCCCACCTGCCTGAACGGCTGGCTGCCCTCGATGAGCTCTCGGTAAACCTGCGCTGGTCGTGGGAGAAGCCGACCAAGGATCTGTTCGCCGCGATCGACCCCGACCGGTGGGAGAGCTGCGGGCACGACCCGGTGGCGCTGCTGGGCGCGGTGAAGCCGGACCGTCTCGACGAGTTGGCGGCCGACTCGGCGTTCACCGGCCGGCTCGATGCGATCGCCGCCGATCTGCGCGACTACCTCACCCGCCCGCTGTGGTACCAGCAGCAACAGCGGGCCGGCGTCGCGCTGCCGGCCGGCATCGCCTACTTCTCGATGGAGTTCGGGGTGGCCGAGGTGTTGCCCAACTACTCCGGCGGGTTGGGCATCCTGGCCGGCGACCACCTCAAATCCGCCTCGGACCTGGGCGTGCCGCTGATCGGGGTGGGGCTGTACTACCGTTCGGGATACTTCCGGCAGTCGCTGACCGCCGACGGCTGGCAGCGCGAGACCTATCCGCCGCTGGACCCCCAGGGCCTGCCGCTGCGCCTGCTCACCGCCGCCGACGGCGCACCGGTGCTGGTGGAGGTGGCGCTGCCGGACACCGCGCGGCTGCGTGCGCGGGTGTGGGTGGCCCAGGTCGGCCGGGTGCCGCTGCTGCTGTTGGACTCCGACATCCCGGAGAACCCGCACGTGCTGCGCGGGGTCACCGACCGGCTCTACGGCGGCGACCAGGAGCATCGCATCCGCCAGGAGATCCTGGCCGGGGTCGGCGGCACCCGCGCGGTGCGCGCCTACACCGCGCTGGCCGGGCTGCCCGCCCCGGAGGTCTTCCACATGAACGAGGGCCACGCCGGGTTCCTGGGCCTGGAACGGGTCCGCGAGCTGGTCACCGACTCGGGCCTGGACTTCGACAGCGCCCTGACCGTGGTGCGCTCCTCGACGCTGTTCACCACCCACACCCCGGTGCCCGCAGGCATCGACCGCTTCCCGGTGGAGCTGGTCCAGCGGTATTTCACCGACGCCGGTGACAACGCGATGCTGCCCGGGGTGCCCACCGAGCGGGTGCTGGCGCTGGGCGCCGAGGACGACCCGGCGATGTTCAACATGGCGCACCTGGGCCTGCGGCTGGCGCAACGGGCCAACGGGGTGTCGCTGTTGCACGGGCGGGTCAGCCGGGCGATGTTCAACGACCTGTGGCCCGGCTTCGACCGGGACGAGGTGCCGATCGGTTCGATCACCAACGGGGTGCACGCCCCGACCTGGGCGGCGCCGCAGTGGCTGACGCTGGGCCGCCAGCTGGCCGGCTCGGACTCGCTGAGCGAGCCGGCGGTCTGGCAGCGGCTGCAGCAGGTCGACGCCGGGCAGCTGTGGTGGATCCGGTCGCAGCTGCGTGCCCAACTGGTGGAGGACATCCGGGCCCGGTTGCGCCGGTCGTGGCTGGAGCGCGGCGCCTCCGAAGCCGAGCTCGGCTGGATCGCGACCGCGTTCGACCCCGACGTGCTCACGATCGGGTTCGCCCGCCGGGTGCCGACCTACAAGCGGCTGACGCTGATGCTGCGCGACGCCGAGCGGCTCGAGCGGCTGCTGCTCGACGAGCAGCGCCCGGTGCAGCTGATCGTCGCCGGCAAGTCCCACCCGGCCGACGACGGCGGCAAGGCCCTCATCCAGCAGGTGGTGCAGTTCGCCGACCGGCCCGAGGTGCGGCACCGGATCGCGTTCCTGCCCGACTACGACATGTCGATGGCGCGGCGACTGTACTGGGGCTGCGACGTGTGGCTGAACAACCCGCTGCGCCCGCTGGAAGCGTGCGGTACCTCCGGGATGAAAAGCGCGCTCAACGGCGGGCTGAACCTGTCGATCCGGGACGGCTGGTGGGACGAGTGGTTCGACGGCGAGAACGGCTGGGAGATCCCGACCGCCTCGGGGGTGGCCGAGGAGGAGCGCCGCGACGACCTGGAGGCCGGCGCCCTCTACGACCTGCTGGAGCAGTCGGTGACACCGAGGTTCTACGACCGCGACCGCAACGGTGTGCCCGCGCGCTGGATCGAGATGGTGCGCCACACCCTGCAGACCCTGGGCCCGAAGGTGCTGGCCTCGCGGATGGTGCGCGAGTACGTCCAGACCTACTACACCCCGGCGGCGCACGCGCTGCGGGCCGCGGTCGGCGCCGACGGGGGATTCGGCCCGGCCCGTGACCTCACCGACTACCGCCGCCGGGTGGAGGCGGCATGGCCGCAGGTCTCGATCACCGACGTCGACGCCTCCGGGCTGCCGGACACCCCGGTGCTGGGCGCGGAGCTCACCCTGACCGCCACGGTGCACCTGGGCGGGCTGGCCCCCGACCAGGTGCAGGTGCAGGCCGTGTTCGGCCGTGTCGACCCCGGCGACGTGCTGGTCGAGCCCATGACCGCGGCGATGGAGCACACCGGCGGCGGCGACGGGCAGGACACCTACCGTGCCACGATCGCGTTGCCGCTGGCCGGACCGGTGGGCTACACGGTGCGGGTGCTGCCGGCCCACCCGATGTTGGCGACCCCCGCCGAGTACGGTCTGGTGGCCCTGCCCGGGTAGGCCGTACCCGACGGCGGTGGCCGTCGAGCATCCCTTCGTGCGCTATTCGACCGCGAGTTCCAGATGGTTGAGCCGTCGGACCAGGATGCTGGGCAGCCACTGTCCGACGTCGGCCGTCTCGATCCAGGATGAGCGTTCCAGCAGGGTCCGCAGGATGATCCGTGCCTCGACGCGGGCCAGCACGTTGCCCACGCAGAAGTGCGCACCTCTGCCGAAGGCGAGGTGGTTCTTGGCGCTGGGCCGGTTCAGCCGGAACTCGTTGGGCTCCTCGAAGCGCGCCGGGTCGCGGTTGGCTGCGCCCCACAGCAACAGCAGATGCGAGTGGGCCGGCAGGGCCACGCCGCCCAGCGTTGTGTCGCGCCGCACGTGCCGATAGTGACCACGAAACGGCGATTCCATGCGCAGGGTCTCTTCGATGAAGGGTTCCAGCGACATCGGGTCGTCGCGCAGTCGCCGCTGGAGCTCCGGCTTCTCGGCCATATTCCACGCCGCGCTGCCCAGCAGCGACGCGGTCGATTCGCCTGCGGCGCTGAACAACGTGAGCATGACTGCCAGCGCCGGCGCCCGCTCCAGTTCGCCCGACCCGCAGCGGGCGGCCAGGTCCGCGATCAGCCCGCCTCCCGACCCGGCTCCCGCGGCCCCGCTGCCCGCCGAACGTGCGCTCATGCTCACGTTCGGCGCCGAGCGTGCACCTGTGCGCACGCTCGGCGAGTAGAGGAGGGCGAGGGCTCGAAGAGGAGGCTCGAGTCCACCGCGGACCGCTAGGGCGCGCCGCACAGCCGGGTCAGCGCGGCCTTGACGGTGGCAGCGTCGGTGCTGACCCAGAACGGCGGCAGCGAGGCCCGCAGGTAGCCGCCGTAGCGGGCGGTGGCCATCCGGGAGTCGAGCACCGCCACCACGCCGCGATCGTCGATGCCGCGCAGCAGCCGGCCCGCGCCCTGGGCCAGCAGCAGCGCGGCGTGGCCGGCGGCCACGGTCAGGAAGCCGTTGCCGCCGTGGGCGGTGACCGCGCGCTGGCGGGCGCTGAGCAGCGGGTCGTCGGGACGCGGGAACGGGATCCGGTCGATGAGCACCAGCGACAGCGACCGGCCCGGCACGTCGACGCCCTGCCACAGCGACAGGGTGCCGAACAGCGAGGTGGCCTCGTCCGCGGCGAACCTCTCCACCAGCGCCGACGTGGTGTCCTCGCCCTGGCAGAGCACCGGGGTGTCCAGCCGGTCGGCCAGCGCGTCGGCGGCCGCCCGCGCCGCCCGCATCGAGGAGAACAGCCCCAGCGTGCGCCCGCCCGCCGCGGTGATCAGCTCGGCCATCTCGGTGAGCTGTTCGGCCGAGCCGCCGGCCTCCCGCCCGGGCGGGGGCAGGTGGGCGGCCAGGTAGAGGATGCCTGCCTTGGCGTGCTCGAACGGCGAGCCGACGTCCAACCCGGTCCAGCGCGGGGCGGCGCTCTCGCGGCCGTCCGGGCCCTCGCCGGGGTCGCCGGTCAGCCCCCAGCCGCGGGCCATCGCGTCGAACGAGCCGCCGACGGTCAGCGTCGCCGAGGTCAGCACGGTGGTGGCCCGGCCGAACAGCCGGGTCCGCAGCGGCCCGGCCACCGACAGCGGGGCGACCCGCAGCACCGCGCCGCGGGTCTCCTCCTGGTCGATCCAGACCACGTCGGCGCGCTCGGTGATCGCCGGCCCGAACGAGGCCAGCACCCGGGCGGCGGCCTCGCCGACCTCGCCGAGCGCGGTGGCCGCCGCGAGCCGGGCGGCGGCGGCCCGCGGGTCGGTGGGTCCGGTGGCGATGCCCGCACGGGCCCCGGTCGCGGCGTCGCGCAGCGCGGCGAGGTGGGTGGCCAGTTCGTCGTCGAGGAAATCCATCCGGCCGGGCCGCTCGCCACCGATGTCGTGGAGCACCGAGGCGAACGTGGTGGCGGCCGCCTCCAGCCGTTGCAGCGGTTCCGGTTCGATGAGCCGGGCCACCCGGCGGGTGGCCGCGGTCAGCGTCGCGGCGGTCAGCTCGCCGGTCGCCGCGGCGGTGACCCGGTCGACCAGCGCGTGGGCCTCGTCGACCACCAGCAGGTGGTGCTCGGGTAGCACCGCACTGTCGCCGAGGGCGTCGATGGCCAGCAGCGCGTGGTTGGTGACCACGATGTCGGCGGCGCCGGCGCGGGCCCGGGCGTGTTCGGCGAAGCAGTCGGCCGACAGCGGGCAGCGGGCGGCGCCGAGGCACTCCCGGGCCGCGACGCTGACCTGGTTCCACGACCGGTCGGGAACGCCGGGGCGCAGATCGTCGCGGTCGCCGGTGTCGGTGGTCTCCGCCCACGCCGTGAGCCGCTGCACGTCGCGGCCCAGCGCACTGGCGGCGGCCGGGTTGAACAGCTGTTCCTGCGGGATGTCGTCGTCACTGACACCGTTGTGGATCTTGTTGAGACACAGGTAGTTCCGCCGTCCCTTGAGCAACGCGAACCGGGGTTGGCGGGGCAGCGCCGAACCGAGCGCCTCAGCCAGCCGGGGCAGATCCCGGTCGACGAGCTGCCGCTGCAACGCGATCGTGGCGGTGGAGACCACCACCGGCGAGTCCTGTGTGACGGCGCTGGCGATGGCAGGCACCAGGTAGGCCAGCGACTTGCCGGTGCCGGTGCCGGCCTGCACCGCGAGGTGCCCGCCGCCGTCGAAGGCGCTCGCGACCGCCTCGGCCATCGCGAGCTGGCCGGGCCGGTGGTGCCCGCCGACCGCCGCCACCGCCGTCGCCAACAGCTCCGCGACGTTCACCCGCCGGTCCGCACCGTGGGGATCGCCGGGTCGCCGGCGGAGAGTTTGAGCCCCTCCCAGGGCAGCGACCGCAGCCCCGCGGCCACCCGCTCGCGGGCGCTGCCGAGGTTCTGCGGGCTCACCACCTCGCCGCCGCGCACCAGCGGGACGGTCAACGGGCGCGCGTGCTCGGCCCCGGTGGGCGGGCGCCCGGCCGGGTGCACGATCTCCTCGGTGACGGTGCCACTGGCCCGGGCCACCCGGGTGCCCTGCTTGTGGCCGCCCTCGGAGCGTTTGTGGCTGCTGCGTTTCTGCACCGGCACGCCGTCGACCTCGACGAGCTTGTAGACCATGCCCGCCGCCGGCGCGCCGGAGCCGGTGACCAGGGCGGTGCCCACGCCGTAGCTGTCGACCGGGTCGGCGCGCAGTTCGGCGATCGCGTACTCGTCGAGGTCGCCGGAGACCACGATGCGGGTGCCGGTCGCCCCCAGCCGGTCGAGCTGGTCGCGGGCCTGCCGGGCCAGCACCCCCAGGTCACCGGAGTCGATACGGATGGCCCCGAGCTCAGGCCCGGCGACCCCGACCGCGTGCGCGATCCCGGCGGTCACGTCGTAGGTGTCGACCAGCAGAGTGGTGTCGATGCCGAGCGCGGCGATCTGAGCGCGGAACGCGGCCCGCTCGTCGGGAACCGGGGCGCCGTCGCGGGAACCGGTGTGCAGCAACGTGAACGAGTGCGCGCTGGTGCCCGCCGCCGGGATGCCGTAGCGGTGGTGGGCGGCCAGGTTGGAGCTGGCCGCGAACCCGGCCAGGTAGGCGGCGCGGGCCGCGGCGACGGCGGCCCGCTCGTGGGTGCGCCGCGACCCCATCTCGATCAGCGGCCGGCCTGCCGCGGCCACCACCATGCGCGCGGCGGCCGCCGCGACGGCGCTGTCGTGGTTGAACACCGACAGCGCCAGGGTTTCCAGCACCACGCACTCGGCGAAGCTGCCGTGCACCGACAGCACCGGGGAACCGGGGAAGTACAGCTCCCCTTCGGAGTAGCCGTCGATGTCGCCGCGGAACCGGAAGCCGGCCAGATAGTCCAGGGTGGCCGGGTCCAGAAAGTCGGTGAGGGCGGCCAGTTCGGCGGCGCCGAACCGGAAGTCGGCCAGCAACTCCAGCAGCCGCCCGGTGCCCGCGACCACGCCGTAGCGACGCCCGTAGGGCAGCCGGCGGGCGAACAGTTCGAAGGTGGTGCGCCGCCCGGCGGTGCCGTCGGCCAGCGCCGCGGCGAGCATGGTCAGCTCGTATTTGTCGGTGAGCAGGCCCGCTGCGGCCGAGTCGGTCACACCGCCCACGGTATCGGCTGCGGCGGTGACGGGCCTGGCTATCCTGGGAGTCATGGCTGCGTCAGCGCCGGCCACGCCGGACTCCACCGAGCAGCGCCGCGACGATCCGGTCGACGCGCCGAGCAGTCCCTGGGTGACGATCGTGTGGGACGACCCGGTCAACCTGATGAACTACGTGACCTACGTCTTCCAGAAGGTCTTCGGCTACAGCGAACCGCGCGCCACCAAGCTGATGCTGCAGGTGCACCACGAGGGCAAGGCGGTGGTGTCGGCGGGCAGCCGTGAGGAGATGGAGATCGACGTCACCAAGCTGCACGCCGCGGGCCTGTGGGCCACCCTGCAGCAGGACCACTGACCGGCGTGCGCACCTGGAAGCGGGTGGAGACCCCCGCGGGCCCGCGGTTCCGTTCCGCGGTGGACGACCGGGAGGCCGCGGTGCTGGCCAACCTGGTCGGGTCACTGGTCGAGATGCTCGACGAGCGGGAGGGCACCGCACCCCGCGACGAACTCGAAGAGATCACCGGGATGCGCACCGGCAACACCGCCGCCCCCGGCGACGCGACCCTGGGCCGGCTGCTGCCGGATTTCCACCGCGAGATCGACGACCCCGACGGGCTGGACGTGCCGGGCCTGAACGCGGCGCTGCGCAGCCTGCACGAGCCGCAGATCCTCGACGCCAAACGGGATGCGGCCCGGTGTGTGCTGGCGACCCTGCCGCCGGCGGGCGGCCGGTTCGAGCTCACCGAGGACGACGCCAATGCCTGGATCGCGGCGATCAACGACCTGCGCCTGGCGCTGGGCACCATGCTCGGCGTCGGCCCGGAGGGTCCCGAGCGGTTGGCGGCCGACCACCCGATGGCCGGGCACCTGGACGTCTACCAGTGGCTGACCTGGATGCAGGAGTACCTGGTGCTGGCGCTGATGGGGCAGCGGTGAGCGGCGCGATCACCGACGTCGCCGGCCTGCTGGTCGGCCATCACCACCGCCTCGACGCCGACGCCGCCCCCGGCCACGGCTGGGCGTGCGGCAGCACCGTCGTGCTGGCCCCGCCGGGAACCGTCGGTGCGGTCGACTGCCGCGGCGGGGCGCCGGGCACCCGGGAAACCGATCTGCTGGACCCGGCCAACAGCGTGCGGTTCGTCGACGCGGTGGTGCTCAGCGGCGGCAGCGCCTACGGCCTGGCGGCCGCCGACGGGGTGATGACCTGGCTGGAAGACCACGGCCGGGGGCTGCGCCTCGACGGCGGGCTGGTGCCGATCGTGCCCGCAGCGGTCATCTTCGACCTGCCGGTGGGGGACTGGGCGCACCGCCCGACCGCGCAGTTCGGTCACGCCGCCGCCGAGGCGGCCGACGCGTCGTGCGCCACCGGCAGTGTCGGCGCCGGGGTGGGGGCGCGCGCCGGGGTGCTCAAGGGCGGGGTGGGCACCGCGGCCACCACGGTGGCGGTCGGCGGCGTCGACGTCACCGTCGGCGCGGTGGTGGTGGTCAACTGCGCGGGCAGCGTGGTCAACCCGGCCACCGGCCTGCCGTGGGCCGCTGATCTGACCGCCGAGTTCGGGATGAGACCGCCGCCGGCCGAGCAGATCCGCGCATTCGGCGCGCTGGAACCGAAGTTCGGCTCGTTGAACACCACGATCGCCGTCGTCGCGACCGACGCGACCCTCAGCCCGGCCGGCTGCCGGCGGGTCGCGATCGCCGCGCAGGACGGGCTGGCGCACACCATCCGCCCGGCGCACACCCCGCTGGACGGCGATACGGTGTTCGCGCTGGCGACCGGTGCGGTGACCGTGCCGCCCGCGCCGGAGACCCCGGCCGGGCTGTCACCGGAGACCGGGCTGGCCGCGGTGGTGGGCGCGGCGGCCGCCGATACGCTGGCCCGAGCCGTGCTGGCCGGGGTGCTCGCCGCGGAGCCGGTGGCCGGAATACCGGCCTACCGGGACGTGTTGCCCGGGTCGTTGCGCTGAGTCGAGGAGGGTTGTCGTGCTGGTGATCCGTGCCGACCTGGTCGACGCGATGGTCGGCCACGCCCGCGCCGACCACCCCGACGAGGCGTGCGGGGTGCTGGCAGGGCCGGAGGGCTCCGATCGCCCGCACCGTCACATCGCGATGATCAACGCCGAGCGGTCGCCGACGTTCTACCGGTTCGACTCCCAGGAGCAGCTGCAGGTGTGGCGGGCGATGGAGGACGCGGGGGAGGAGCCGGTGGTCATCTACCACTCGCACACCGCCACCGAGGCCTACCCCAGCCGCACCGACGTGGCGCTGGCCGCCGAACCCGACGCGCACTACGTGCTGATCTCCACCCGCGACCCCGAGCGCCACGAGCTGCGCAGCTACCGCATCCGCGACGGGGTGGTGACCGAGGAGACGGTCGAAATCGTCGACCGGTATTAGCCTGGCAGGCAGGATTAGCCTGGCAGGCAGGCCGCCCGGCCGCCGAACCCGACCCCGCCCCGACCAGAGAGGCCCCGATGAGCGTCACCGTGTCGATCCCCACCATCCTGCGCCCGCACACCGGCGGTGAGAAGCGCGTCTCGGCCAGCGGCGCCACCTTGCAGGCGGTCATCGACGACCTGGAGGCCAACTACGCGGGCATCGCCGACCGGCTCGTCGACCCGGCCCGGCCCGGCACGCTGCACCGGTTCGTCAACATCTACGTCAATGACGAGGACGTGCGATTCTCCGGCGGCCTGGACACCGAGATCGCCGACGGTGACGCGGTGACGATCCTGCCCGCGGTGGCGGGCGGGAGCGCATGACCCGGCACGAATCGCTGCTGCAGGCACTGGGCAACACCCCGCTGGTCGGGCTGCCGCGGCTCTCGCCGCGCTGGGACGACGGCCCCGACGGCCCGCACGTGCGGCTGTGGGCGAAGCTGGAGGACCGCAACCCGACCGGCTCGATCAAGGACCGGCCCGCGCTGCGGATGATCGAGCAGGCCGAGGCCGACGGGCTGCTGGCGCCCGGCGCGACGATCCTGGAGCCGACCAGCGGCAACACCGGCATCTCGCTGGCGATGGCGGCCCGGATCAAGGGCTACCGGCTGATCTGCGTGATGCCGGAGAACACCTCGATCGAGCGGCGCCAGCTCCTCGAGCTCTACGGCGCCGAGATCATCTCCTCCCCGGCCGAGGGCGGATCGAACACCGCGGTGGCCACCGCGCGCCGACTCGCCGACGAGCACCCCGACTGGGTGATGCTCTACCAGTACGGCAACCCGGCCAACACCGCCTCGCACTACGAGGGCACCGGCCCCGAACTGCTCGCCGACCTGCCCGAGATCACCCACTTCGTCGCCGGGCTGGGCACCACCGGCACGCTGATGGGCACCGGCCGGTTCCTGCGCGAGCAGGTGCCCGGCGTGGCGATCGTGGCCGCCGAGCCCCGCTACGGCGAGGGGGTCTACGCGCTGCGCAACATCGATGAGGGTTTCGTCCCCGAACTGTATGACCCGGAGGTGCTCACCACCCGGTTCTCGGTCGGCAGCGTCGACGCGGTGCGCCGCACCCGCGAACTCGTCGAGTCCGAGGGGATCTTCGCCGGGATCTCCACCGGGGCGGTGCTGCACGCCGCGCTGGGCCTGGGCGCCAAGGCGCTCAAGTCCGGCCAGCGGGCCGACATCGCGTTCGTCGTCGCCGACGCGGGCTGGAAATACCTGTCGACCGGCGCCTACAGCGGCAGCATCGACGACGCCGAGGAGGCCCTGGAGGGCCAGCTGTGGGCGTGACCGGGCGACCGGCCGCGACCCCGCGACCGAACGGGCCGCGCCCGGCCTGGCAGGTCGGCGGCGCCACCGTGGTGTGCTTCGTGGCCGCGCTCTACCTCATCGAACTGCTCGACCAGCTCTCCGGGCACCGGCTGGACCGCTACGGCATCCGGCCGCTGCAGACCGACGGGCTGGTCGGCATCCTGGTCGCGCCGCTGCTGCACGCCAGCTGGACCCACCTGATCGCCAACACCGGCCCGCTGCTGGTGCTGGGCTTCCTGCTGGCGCTGGCCGGCCGCTCCCGACTGCTGGCGGCCACCGCGATCATCTGGCTGGTCGGCGGGTTCGGCACCTGGCTGATCGGGGATCTGGGCGGCTGCCGCTATGCCGGCATCCACATCGGCGCGTCGGGCCTGATCTTCGGCTGGCTGGCGTTCCTCATCGTCTACGGCTTTCTGGTGCGCCGTGCCGCGGACATCGTCACCGGGCTGGTGGTGCTGTTCGCCTACGGCGGAGTGCTGCTCGGCGCGCTTCCCGAACTGACCGGCTGCAGCGGGGTGTCCTGGCAGAGCCACCTGTGCGGGGCGCTGGCCGGGATGCTGGCCGCGGTGGTGCTGTCCCGGCGGTCGGTGTGAAGCCCGCCGCGCTGGCCCCGATCGGGGTGTTCGACTCCGGGGTCGGCGGCCTGACCGTCGCCCGCGCGATCATCGACCAGTTGCCCGACGAGGACATCATCTACGTCGGCGACACCGGCAACGGCCCGTACGGCCCGCTGAGCATCCCGACCATCCGCGGCCACGCCCTGGCCATCGGCGACGACCTGGTGGCCCGCGGGGTGAAGGCGCTGGTGATCGCCTGCAACTCGGCGTCGTCGGCGTGCCTGCGCGACGCCCGGGAACGCTACGACGTGCCGGTGGTCGAGGTGATCCTGCCCGCGGTGCGCCGGGCGGTGGCGGCCACCCGCAACGGCCGGATCGGGGTGATCGGCACCCAGGCGACAATCACCAGCCACGCCTACCAGGACGCGTTCGCCGCCGCCCGCGACGTGCAGATCACCGCGGCCGCCTGCCCGCGTTTCGTCGACTTCGTCGAACGCGGCGTGACCAGCGGCAGGCAGGTGCTGGGCCTGGCCGAGGGCTACCTGGAGCCGCTGCAGCGCGCCGGGGTCGACACCCTGGTGCTGGGTTGCACCCACTACCCGCTGCTGTCCGGGCTGATCCAGCTGGTGATGGGGGAGCAGGTGACGCTGGTCTCCAGTGCCGAGGAGACCGCCAAGGAGTTGCTGCGGGTGCTCACCGAGGCGGACCTGCTGCGCCCGCACCCGGCCGATCCGGCCGGGCGGCCACCGCTGCGGCGGTTCGAGGCCACCGGCGATCCGGCCGCGTTCACCGCGCTCGCCGCGCGTTTCCTGGGCCCGGTGATCGCCGCGGTGGAGACCGCACCCGGCCACGACCGAGGATAGAAACGGGCGAACCGGCGCGTCTCGGCGATCGCTTGGCCATCAGCGGCTCGGACGTGGCACAGTGGTGTCCGTGCAACTCACCGTGCTCGGCTGTTCCGGCAGTGTCGTCGGTCCGGAGTCGCCGGCATCGGGTTATCTGCTCCGCGCCCCCGACACACCGCCCCTGGTCATCGATTTCGGCGGCGGGGTGCTGGGTGCGCTGCAGCGCTACGTCGACCCGGGTTCGGTGGACGTGCTGCTGTCGCATCTGCACGCAGACCACTGCCTGGACCTGCCGGGGCTGTTCGTGTGGCGGCGATTCCATCCGGCGGCGCCGGTGGGCCGGGCGCTGATGTACGGGCCCAGCGACACCGCGTTGCGGCTGGGGGCGGCCTCGTCGCCCTACGGCGGTGAGGTCGACGACTTCTCCGACATCTTCGACGTGCGGGTCTGGGGGGACGGCGAGCCGGTGACCCTGGGTTCGCTGACCGTGCTGCCGATGGCGGTGTGCCACCCCACCGAGTCGTTCGGGCTGCGCTTCACCGACCCGGCCGGCACCTCGCTGGTCTACAGCGGCGACACCGGGATCTGCGACTCGGTGGTCGAGTTGGCCCGCGACGCCGACGTGTTCCTGTGTGAGGCGTCCTGGACCCACAGCCCCGACCGGCCCCGCAACCTGCACCTGTCGGGCACCGAGGCCGGCCAGATCGCCGCGGCCGCAGGCGTCGGTGAGTTGCTGTTGACCCACATCCCGCCGTGGACCGCGCGCGAGGACGTCATCAACGAGGCGAAGGCCGAATTCGACGGTCCGGTGCACGCGGTGTCCTGCGACGAGACCATCCAGATCGGCCCGCCGCCCACCGGTTAGGGTTGGCGGGTGTCCACACGCGAAGACGGCCGCCTCGACGACGAACTGCGCCCGGTGCGGATCACCCGCGGATTCACCGGCCACCCGGCCGGGTCGGTGCTGATCGAGTTCGGGCAGACCCGGGTGATGTGCACCGCCAGCGTCACCGAGGGGGTGCCGCGCTGGCGCAAGGGCTCCGGGCTGGGCTGGCTGACCGCCGAGTACGCGATGCTGCCCGCGGCCACCCACACCCGCAGCGACCGGGAATCGGTGAAGGGCCGGGTCGGCGGCCGCACCCAGGAGATCAGCCGGCTGGTGGGCCGTTCGCTGCGCGCCTGCATCGACCTGGCCGCACTGGGGGAGAACACCATCGCGGTGGACTGCGACGTGCTGCAGGCCGACGGCGGCACCCGTACCGCGGCGATCACCGGCGCCTATGTCGCTCTAGCGGATGCGGTGACCTACTTGTCGGCGGCCGGCAAGCTCTCCGACCCGCGCCCGCTGTCGTGTGCGATCGCCGCGGTCAGCGTCGGGGTGGTCGACGGGCGGGTGCGGCTGGACCTGCCCTACGAGGAGGACGCCCGCGCCGAGGTCGACATGAACGTCGTCGCCACCGACACCGGCACCCTGGTGGAGATCCAGGGCACCGGGGAGGGCGCGACGTTCCCGCGCTCCACGCTGGACAAGATGCTCGACTCCGCGCTGGCCGGCTGCGAGACCCTGTTCCGGGTGCAGCGCGAGGCGCTGGACCGGCCCTATCCGGGGGAGCTGCCCGAGGGGCCGGAGCCGAAGAAAGCGTTCGGCAGCTGAGCCGGCTGCTGGTGGCCAGCCGCAACCCCAAGAAGCTGGCCGAACTGCGCCGGGTGCTCGACGGTGCCGGTGTGAGCGGCGTCGAGGTCGTCGGCCTCGACGAGGTGGCGCCGTTCCCCGAAACCCCGGAGACCGCCGCGACGTTCGAGGAGAACGCGCTGGTCAAGGCGCGCGACGGGTATGCCGCGACCGGGTTGGCCTGTGTCGCCGACGATTCCGGGCTGACGGTGGCGGCGCTGGGCGGGATGCCCGGGGTGTTGTCGGCGCGCTGGTCGGGCCGACACGGCGACGACGCGGCCAACACCGCGCTGCTGCTGGCGCAGCTGTCCGACGTGCCGGACGCGCGCCGGGGCGCGGCGTTCGTCTCGGCGTGCGCGTTGGTGGGCCCGCACGGGGAGACCGTGGTGCGCGGGGAGTGGGCGGGCTCGATCGCGCGTGAACCGCGCGGCGACGGCGGCTTCGGCTACGACCCGGTGTTCGTCCCGGCGGGTTCGGGGCTGACCGCCGCGCAGCTGAGCCCGGCCGAGAAGGACGCGGCCTCCCATCGGGGCCGGGCGCTGGCCCGGCTGCTGCCCGCGCTGCGGGCGCTGGGCTGAGCCGGCGGCAGCTTGCCGTCTGCCGCCGGGGCCGGCGCGATGTGGCGGTTACAGCCCGAAGCGGGCCTTGGTGGCCTTGGTCTGGAAGTGTTCGACGATGATGCCCAGCAGCGGGATCGTGCCCGAGACCAGAACACCGAGGGTCTTGACGACCGGCCAGCGCACCTTGGTCGCCAGGTTCAGCGTGGACAGCAGGTAGATGAAGTAGACCCAGCCGTGCACGACGCCGATCCAGGTCGGCGGGTCCTCGACCTGCACGATGTACTTCAGCACCATCTCGTAGCAGAGCGCGATCAGCCACAGACCGGTGGTCCAGGCCAGCACCCGGTAGCCGAGCAGGGCGGTGCGGATCTTCTCCACGGGCGCGGCGCCGGCAGGCGGCGCCAGGTCGGGGGTGGTCATGCGCTGGTCCTGTTCTGGTTGTCGCGGTCGGTGCGGTTGAGCTCGGCCAGGTAGGCGTTGTACTCCGCGAGGGTCGGGTCGTCGGCGGCGGTGGCGGCGGCAGGCGGACGCGGGGGCAGCACCCCGTCGGGCACCTCGGTGAGCCCGCGGTCGGCGGGCAGCTCCGGCGGTTCCTCCTCGTAGCGGACGAATTTGCGGTAGGCGTAGACGCAGAACCCGGCGAACAGCGGCCACTGCAGCGCGTAGCCGAGGTTCTGGAAACTCCCCGACGCCGACTCGAAACGGGTCCACTGCCACCAGCCCAGCGCCAGGCAACCGCTGGCGGCGACGATGACCAGCAGCACCAACGCCGGTCTTCTACGCCGTGTAGTGGACATACCCTGACCGTACCGTGCCGACCGGCACCGGATTGCGCGGCGGACCGGCTCCGGACGGCGAGGCGGTAGGATTCGGGACCGCCGCGGGCGTGATGGAATTGGCAGACATGCCGGCTTTAGGTGCCGGTGCTCCTTGAGCGTGAGGGTTCGAGTCCCTCCGCCCGCACCGGTGTGATGAGTCGCGTCATCGGTGACAGCTGAGTCGCGTCATTGGTTACAGATCACCCCGGCTTGTGTCGGGGTTTTTCTGTTTGTTGGGCCAGTAGTTGTGGTCGGGGTCGATGTGGTGGCTGGCCAGGATGTGGTGGCCGGTTTTGCTGATGACGGTGACGGTGGTGGCGCTGATGAGGATCAGTACGCCGGTGCCGGCGTGGGCGCGGCCGATGCCGAGGTGGTGGAGGCGGCTGGCGTGGCGCAAGGTGAGTTTGCCGAATTGGTCGACGGTGTCGGTGCGTAGCCTGAATCCCCCCGGCGTGTCCGGAGACTCCGTTCCTTGGGAAGGATGGAGTCATGTCAGGGAGTTCATCGAGGAGGTA
>NZ_LQPZ01000048.1 GCF_002102395.1 Mycolicibacillus trivialis | reverse complement strand
CTACGCTCACCACCAGACCCCGGCAGCCGCCGGAGTCTCAACCTAGAAAGTCTCCGGACACGCCGGGGGGATTCACAGTGGACTTCCCGCAAGCATTGCGCCATGGGCCGTGGACGAGGAAGGTTTCCGGACTCAAGTCGCAGATTTCCCTCAGTATCTGACTCCAGAATTGGCAACCGCGCTCGACACGAATGCCCGCGAGTATCTGGTCGGCTGCGGAATAGAAATCGAACCACTGACCTGGCATCCGCCGACAAGCTTCCTTGATGGGCTGGATCTTCCAGGTGCGGATCCGAGCGTATTGAGCATTGACGCCCTGCACGGCGCAGTCGCCGCCGCGGGCAAGAGGAAATTGGGTACCGCCGCGACCGAATTGGGAACAAGCCTCGACGTGGTGCGCCATCTCCTCGCCACTTCCCCCGCGCCCCGCCAGGCCCCGCCCGACGGCGTTCGCCTGGCTGCAAACCACAATCGGGCGTACGCGAGGCTCAAGGCAGCGGTCCCGCGGGACCGTTTCATCGAGCTCTATGAACACGAGGGGATGTCGTTAGGGGCTATCGCGCGGGCATTTGGAGTCAGTCGCCAGATAGCGTCCCGACTTGCTCATGATTACCAAATCGTGCTTCGGGCGCGATGCCTGCCGCCCATCGGCCGCGACTGGCTGTACGACCAGTACGTCGTCCGCGGCCGTGCGCTCTCGGATATCGGCCGCGACATTGGCATGAGTGCTGCCAACGTTGCGCGGTGGGCCAAGATTCATGCGATTCCAATGCGTGGGCGGGGAGCCCGAAGCCAGAGTGCCGCGATCGCCGCCCAGAGGTTCGCGGCCACTGCGCCGGCGCTGATCAGGCCGGCGCTAACGGGAATCCGAGGATGGGAACGGCTGCAACGGTTCGCGGCAGCGAGTGACTATGCGAACCTCAGCATCGCCGCGGCCGACCTCGGCGTCGCCACCTGCACACTGAACAACCAGATCAACCAGATAGAACGCGAACTCGGTGTGACATTGCTAGTCCGCGCCTGGCATGAACGCCCGATGCGACTAACCGAAGAGGGTGCGCGCGTGCTCCAAGCGGTTCGCAATCATCAGCAGAGTGGTAGCGCAACTGACTCACAGGATGCTGCTCCTGCGGCACTGGGACCGGTTGCCGCCCGCGCCCGCAGCGGAAGCTGACTACATCCCGGAGGTAGCGTCGGTCGCCATGGGGCCGGAGGATTTCTTCGAAGAGACCGAAACTCATAGTCCTTGGTCCAGCGAACCCACCATCACCACGAACCTGCGGAAGGACTTCCTCAACGGGCTGCGTGCTGGCCCGGTGCTCGGCACGGATGACCTTGACGCCGCGATGGCGTTAACCCACCTCGTGTGGGACGAATTGATCGCGTTTGGGACGGGCGGAGGCAACGCCCTCGACGACAAGGAGATTGCCCTCGCACAGCGGGCACTTATCGCAACCCTGTCGCGTATCGGCGTCACGTTGAGCATCCCGTGGCGGGACTTCAACACGTTTAAGTCACACTGGCTGCGCAACGGCTGCTCGGGCTCATGGCAAGCCCGCCGCGATCTCTTGAACGATCTGTTCGCCCCGGTGCAAGCGGAGCTAGATCGCCAGGAGGAGGCCCAGTTCCGGGCCGCCAACGCAGAGGCGGTGTCGCCACACAGCCAGACGGGCTGGCCGATGGTTGACGAGGAGCTGACCGAGCTGCGTCGGCGCTTCCGCACCGCCAGCACTACGCAGGACTACCGGGACGTGGGTAATCGCGCAGTCGGCGTGCTGGAGGCCCTGAGCCGCATCATCTACGACCCCGCAGTGCACCTCCGCGACGGCGAGGTCGAGCCGCCGGCCGACAAGACAAAGCAGCGGCTCGGCCGATACATCGAGGAATCCTTGGCAGGCAAGGACAACGAGGCGATCCGCGGTGTTGCCAACAAGGTGATCGAGCTCGCCCACAGAGTGAAGCACTCCACGACACCCACTCGGCGGGAGGCGGGTATCACGGCGGATGTGGTGATTATGCTGGCGAACATCCTGCGGCGGGTAGACCAGGACGTCTGAGTGCGGAGGATCCTCGCGAGGTATTGGCGACCCGCAGCGCGGCGCATCGGACGCGGTCGGACCCCGTCGATAGGATTCATCCCACAGATACGCCCCGCTACCAGCGGAGGAGTCCAGCCTGCCCAGGAGAGAGTATGACGACGGCCGCGCATCGCACCTCAAGCTTCAAGGCGGCTAAGGCGGCAAAGAACGACGAGTTCTATACGCAGTGGGCGGACATCGAGCGTGAGGTGAATGCATACCTTGAGTTCGACCCCGACGTGTTCCGGGGGAAGGTGATCTTGCTGCCCTGCGATGACCCGGAGTGGAGCAATTTTGCGAAGTTCTTTGCCCTCCACTTCATGGATTTCGGTCTCAAGAAACTCATCTCCACCTCTTATGCCCCCGACAGTAACCCGGCGAACTTCTCATATGAGCCCACGCTCTTCGAGCTGGACGACCCGAAGTTCGACGCGGCGAAGACCCGCACTAACGGCAAGAAGTTCATCCTCGAGCCGCATGACTTGAACGACGACGGCGTCATCAATATCGACGACTTGCAGTGGGAGTACCTGGAAGGCGACGGAGACTTCCGTAGTGCTGAGGTGACCGCACTACGCGACGAAGCGGATATCGTGATCACGAATCCCCCGTTCTCGCTATTCCGCGAGTTCATGGCATGGCTGATCAAGGCCGACAAGAAATTCTCAATCATCGGCAATCAAAACGCCATCACCTACACCCAGGTCTTCCCTCTAATCAAGGGGAACCGAGTATGGAAGGGCGCGACCGCAAACACCACGGACATGGTGTTTGGCGTCCCTAAGGGAACGAAGGTGAAGCCGGCTGACCAGGCCAAAGCAGAGCGGATGGGGTATCCCTCCGACGAACAGTACGCCTATACCAGGCTCGGCAACTCATGCTGGTTCACGAACATCGAGCACGGTCGTCGTCACGAGCCAATGCAACTCATGACGATGGCCGACAACCTCAAATTCAACAAGAAACTGATAAACAAGCTGGACGGCGGAACCGACTACGTGCGCTACGACAACTACGACGCAATAGAAGTGCCATTTTCGGATGCTATCCCGTCCGACTACGACGGAGTGATGGGCGTACCGATCACCTGGCTCGACAAGTACAACCCCGACCAGTTCGAAATCATCGGCACGAACAGGTACACGACGCCGCACGGAATGTCACAGAAGTTCGTCGACGACTACTATGCATCAGGTCAGAAGGGGCAGATCAGCGAAGGCCACCCCGACCTCTGCTACTACGACTTTCACGGCCGACCCGTCGTGACGTATGACCGCATTCTTATCCGCCACAGGAGGATGTAGAGGTGAAGACCGAGCTGAAGCACTACACGGTCGAGGAGGTCCTGGAGGGCTTCGTTTACAACGAACTGGAGGGCAAGGGCCTGTTCGGGCTCGACGGGAAGCTCGTCATCCAGCCGGAGTACCAACGCAACTACATCTACAACGACGGCAAGCGCGACGTCGCCGTCATCGACTCGTTGCTCAAGGGGTATCCGCTGGGGCTCATCTACTTCAACGTGGAAGGCTTCACGCTCGAAGTCCTCGACGGCCAGCAGCGCATTACCAGCGTCGGCCGCTTCGTCACCGGCAAGTTCGCCATCAAGGTGGACGGCAAGGAGCAGACGTTCTCGTCGCTGCCGATCAACCGCCAGCGCATGATCCTCGACACGAAGCTCGACATCTACGAGTGCGACGGGACAGAGGACGAGATCAAGGCCTGGTTTCAGACCATCAACATCGCTGGCGTCCCGCTCAATAAGCAGGAGCTGCTTAACGCGATCTACTCCGGGCCGTTCATCACGAAGGCCAAGGCCGAGTACAGCAACTCCAACAACGCGAACATGCAGAAGTGGCAGTCCTACGTCAACGGGGACCCAAAGCGCCAGCAGATCCTCGAGGAGGCGCTGGACTGGGTTGCGTCCTCGCAAGGACTGAGCATCGACGCCTACCTCGCTCAGCACCGCCTGGACCCAGACATCGCCCAGCTGAAGACCTATTTCAACTCGGTCATCGACTGGGTCGGGAGCGTCTTCATCCGACCTCCGGACCGGGAGATGCGCGGTCTCGAATGGGGCCGGCTCTACGAAGAGCACCACGGGACCTCCTACAGCGCGACGAAGATTGAAGCCCGCGTCAACGAGCTGCGTGCCGACCCTGCGGTGCACAGCGCGAAGGGGATCTACGAGTACCTGCTCGGCGGTGAGGAGAAGCCGCAGCTGCTCGACATCCGCCTCTTCGACGCGAAGGACAAGCGAGTCGCCTACGAGAAACAGACGGCGAAGGGTAAAGCCGATGGCGTGTCGAACTGCCCACTGTGCGCGCTCGGCGGGGACAACAACAAAGCCCGGATCTACAAGCAGAACGAGATGGACGCCGACCACGTGACCGCCTGGTCTAAGGGCGGCGTGACGGACCTGTCTAACCTGACGATGCTGTGCGTGATGCATAACCGCGCCAAGGGCAACAGGTAGCGTCCCGCCAGGAACTACGTGTCGTGACCCGGGAGGCGTTGACGCTGTGGCGGCTTGAAATCGGGAGGACCTCCTGGCGGAGTGCACGCGTGTAGACGTTAGAGGGTCTTGATCTGGGCATACAGACTTCGGAGGGCGACGTCCGACATATCTATGATCGGCTCGTACATGAATGAATTCACATGAATGTTCTCGGGGGTCATCAGGACCACGCTGTCGAGTGTCGCTGTCGATTGCGACGTCCCGCAACTGCGGTTCTTGAACGTGTTGAAGAGGACTGCAGTCTGATTCCCGGCGATTGCATCCGTGAAGGTCGGGTCGTTCAGCTCCCCGACCATGAACTTCTCCGCCTGCAGCCGCGTCGCGATCGAAAGCACGATCTTGTTCTCGAAGTTCACGCCTTCGTCGGCTTGCAGCGCGAGGTCGGCCTGCGCGTGAATGAGGTCGATCACAGGATCGTTCGCTGCGTCCCACGCCTGAGATTCGTAGCCGGGGAACGTCTCCTGGAAGATGCGGTCGAGGTCTCCGTTCGTGATGCTGAGCGAGTCCTGCTTCCAGTGCAGTAGCGACGTGAGCTTCATGTAGTCCGGGTCGTCGGTGCCCTTCGTGTACTCGAGGATGTTCCGGACGAACGGGATAGACGCCACCCGCTGCATTCCGTCGCTGAAGAAGTTCAGCTTGAACGCCCGGATGAACGGGTTGTTCACGTGCTCGGCCTGACTGTGAGGTGAGCCCCCTGTAGTGGTCCAGTCGTTGTGGGACTCTGTTGCCCGAGTGTTCGGGCAGGAAGAATCGACGAC
>NZ_LQPZ01000047.1 GCF_002102395.1 Mycolicibacillus trivialis | reverse complement strand
CTCATCATCGCAGCTCAGAGGGCACTTTCCTCGTCACGACACCCGACGACCAGCCAATTCGTCCGTGGATCGAGGCTAAACGGACAGCGTCGCGGGTGGTCAACCCGTCGAGTCGCCCGCGCAACGCGGTGATGGACGCTTCGGCCACGCCGTGAAGGATAAAGGTCGCCGTGGCTCTGCCGCCCGGTACCTCCGACGGTTCGGACACTCCGCGCGACCCCGACCGGCGCCGGCAGGGCGGAACACCAGCACCAGATGATGGCTGTAGCGTGGCGGGCGTGAAAACTTCTCGGATGCCTTCCCTGATCACGCTCGCCATCGGAACCACCTCGCTGGCCGTTGCACTCACCGGGTGCGGATCCGACAGCGACACGTCGGCATCGCCGTCACCGTCGATCAGCGACGCGGTGTCGTCGTCGACCACCCAGGCCCCGGCCGCGGCGGCATCGTGCCCGACCGCCGCACCGGTCGGCGACGCCACCCCGCAGTGGACCCTCTCCGGGGCGACCGGTTCCGTCGCGGTCACCGGCTCCACCGACACCGCGGCACCGGTGGTCACGGTCGAGGCGCCGTTCAGCGTGACCGAGACCCAGGTGGAGACCCTGGAGCCCGGCGACGGCCCCGTCGTGGCCGACACCGCGACCGTGTCGGTCTGCTACATGGGGGTCAACGGCCGTGACGGCAACGTGTTCGACAGCAGCTACGAACGGGGCGAGCCGGTGGAGTTCCCACTCGACCGCGTCGTCCCGGGCTTCCAGAAGGCCATCGCCGGGCAGACGGTCGGTTCGTCGGTCGCCGTGGCGATGGTGCCCGACGACGGTTACCCGAACGGTGAACCGCGTGCCGACATCGCGCCCGGTGATACCCTGATCTTCGCGATCAAGATCCTCGACGCGTCCGCCTGACCCCGACCCGGCGGCAGCCCGCTAGTTCGTGGCGTACATCGGGTTGCCGCTGGCGTCCTGGAGCTGGTTGGACCAGTGCTCCAGAGTCGGACCACTGTCCCAGTCGTCGGGGTGGAAACCCTTCGTCGTGTACGACGCGTAGCGGCGCAACGCCTCCCGGCTGAACAGCGGTGACTTGCGGAACTCGTTGAGGCTGCGCAGCAGACGAATCGGGTTGTAGGAAGCCGGATCACGCACCAACGACCGGACCGTCTGGAGGAACATCTCCAACACGAAAATCGTGGTGGCGATCCGCATGGCCCGGACCCGGTTGCGCTCGCTTCCGCCGACCGCCCGGTAGACGTCGAACGCCACCGCTTTGTGCTCGGCCTCTTCAAAGGCATGCCACAGCAGGATCGACCGCACATCGGAGCCGTCCAGCAGCGACAGCAACTCGTCGTCGTTGAGCAAGATCTCGGCGAACGACGCGGTGTAGTGCTCCAACGCCGAGGTGGCCGCCAACCGCATCTCCGGCGAGAAGACCCGGTCCACGCGGTCGAGCAGTCGTTTGACGTGTCGGTCGATCTTGTCGGTCGGGTAGCCCATCGCCTGCAGCCGATCGTTGAGCATGCGGTGCTGCGCCTTGTGCGACGACTCCTGACCGATGAAGCCCTTGACCTCCTGCTGCAGACGTGGGTCGGTGATCTGGTCGTTGTAGTTGCGCACCGAACGGATGAAGAAGTCCTCCCCTTCTGGGAAGACCGCCGACAAGACCGCGACGAAATGACTCATCACCAGGTCGTCGTCGACGAAGTGCTGTCGTTTGGTGCCGCTGGGAAAGGTGAATTTGACCCGCCGGGCCTTCAGCGGAACGTGCGGATGCCTCCGGGCCGGGGTGTTGTTGTCGCTCATCTCGACCTCCTGTCGCCGCCGAGAGTGACCGAGACGCTCCATACGCGCCGTCGTGACAGGGGCGGCGGGGTGAAACCGCCGTCGCCGGCGCCCCTCGGCGATGCGGGCGCCTCGCGAGCTCCCCTCTGCCCACGATTTTAGCCGGGCTCACCCGACCGGGGCAGATCTCGGCCGCGCCGACCTATCGGCGCAGCGTCGCCCGGGCCAGCAACGCGGCGGGGACGGCACCGATGACCAACAACACCAACCCGTACGGGGCCGCCGCGGTGAAGTCCAGCACCTCGCCCTCGGTAGTCGACCACAACGCGGTGGCCAGCGAGTGCTCACCGGTCGGGCGCAGCAGCAACGTCGTCGTCAGTTCCTTTCCGCCATCCAGGCCGACCAGGAGCGCGCCGACACCGATCGCGGGCAGGGCCAGCGGCGCGGTGATCCGGGTGAAGGTCCGCACCGGCCCCTTCCCCAGTGATCGCGACATCTCTTCGAGTTGCGGCGACGCCTGGGCGATCCCCACCTGCTGCGAGCCGATCGCCAGCGGCAGGAACATCACCACATAACCGGCGACCAGCAATACGCTGGTTTGGTAGAGCGGATAGGCCCAGCGCACCGCGAGGTAGACCAGCGCCAGCGCCATGATCACACCGGGCAGCGCATGAGCGATCCAGGTCGCTCGTTCGATGGCCGACGACAGCCGTCCCGGATAGCGCACCGCGAGCACGGTGACCGGCAGCGCTACCGCCGTCGCCACCAGCGCTGCCGCGCCCGCCCACCGCGCGGTGTTCGCGGTCGCCGCGGCCAGCCCCGCCCAGTCCGGCGCTCCCCCAGCGCCGCCGGCCCGCCGGACCAACCCGCCTGCCGTGACCCACAGCGGAATCGCCAGGGCGGCAACGGCTACCGTCGAGCAGCCGGCGACGACCAGCGGTGTGCTCGGGCCCAGCCGCCAACGCAGCGGCGGGCGGGCCGCGCCCCGTCCGCTGCGCAGCGGATACCGACGGCCGCGTAGCAGCCGGTCGAGCAGAAGCAGAACGATCGCGCCGCCGGCCAGCACCACGGCCAGCGCACGTGCGGACTCGGGCATGCCCAACACGGTGGCCCGCTGCACGATCGCGGTGGTGAGGGTCGAGTAGTTGAGCATCTCCACCGCTCCGAACTCGGCCAGGACGTGCAAGCCGATGATCAGCAGTCCGGTCGCTATCGCCGGGCGCAACTGCGGCAGCGTGACGCGAACGAATGCGGCCACCGGGCCGCGCCCGAGCGCCCGCGCAGCCTCTTCCTGCGCCGGGTCCAGCCGGCGCAACGCGGTGAGCACCGGCAAGAAGACGTACGGGAACAGGGTCAGCGTCAACACCGCCGCGGCCCCGCGCAGCCCGAAGATGAGCTCCGATCGCGGAAAGTATTCGTAGAAGAACGCCACCCAGGCATACGATCCCACGAAGGTCGGCACCCCCAACGGCAGCGTGAACACCACGGTCCACATCCGCGGCAACGGCAGCGTCGTGCGCGCGATGAGCACCGCCAACCCGACACCCAGAACCGCGGTGAATCCACACACGAGCACCAACAACCACAGCGTGTTCACGATCAGCGGCACAGTGGTGGGCGCCGCCAGTTGGCTACGCAGCAGCGGAATGCTGAATCCGGCACGCAACAGCAGGTAGGCGGCCGGTGAGACCGCCGCGGCCGCGATCAGCAACCCCAGCACGGCCAACGTGACCGGAGCGTGTCCCGGCCGGCCCCGCCGCGGCACCGCGACGTCGAACCCGGCGGCGCTCGGCACCGGATCATTCATCTGCACGGCGCCGGCCCGGTTCGGGGTTGCGGCGATCAGATGATTCCGCTCTGCATCAACAAGGCGTTGGCCTCATCGACGTTCTCCAGGGAGGCCTGATCGAACTGCGGGAACGTCAGGTCATCGATCGACGGCAGCCCGTAGTCACTGCTTACTCCCGGGGTGAGGGGGAACTGCGGGCTGCGCTGGGCGACGACCTGCTGTCCGCCATCCGGTGAGGCCAACCACCGCAGGAACTGCTGGGCCTGCTCCTGGTGTCGGCTCGAGGCCACGACGCCGGCGCCGGAGGCGAGCATCAACGCGCCGGCGTCGTCGCTGTTGAGGAAGAACACCCGGGAGGTCAGGTTCTGCTCTCCGCCGCGGTCCCGCGCCAGGATGTACCAGTAGTAGTGGTTGCTCAGCCCGAACGCATGCTGACCGGCCTCGACACTGTCACGCACCTTGCCGTTCTTCTGCTCGTTGATCCCGTTGTCCTTCACCGCTTTCAGCCAGTCCAGGGTGGCGTCGGCGCCGATGGTGTTGATCAGGTAGGCGGTGGTGGATTTGAACGCACCCGACGGCGCGTAGGCGAATCGTCCCTTCCACTGCGGGTCGGCGAGATCCAGGATGCTCTTGGGCAATTCGTCTTCGGCGATCAGGTCCGGGTTGTAGAAGAACACCCGGGAGCGGGCCGCCCACGGCAACCAGTTTCCGGTGGACGGGACGAACCGCTGGTCCGGTACGGCCAGCACCTCGGTGGGCACGGCAGCGAGCAGGCCCCGGGCGTCCAGGTCACCGATCGGGCCGGGCTCCTCGGTCAACACGACATCGGCGTTGGAGCGTTGCCCCTCCTCGATGATCTGTCCGACCATCTCGGCGTCCTTGCCCGCGCGGATGTCGACGCCGATCCCCGTCTCGGCTTCGAAGCGTTCGGCCAGCGCGTTGGCCAACTCCTCGTGCTGACCGGAGTAGACGGTCAGCCGGGCCGTGTCGTCGGAGGTGCCGTCACCAGACGAGCATGACGTCAGCCCGACGGTGAGAACCGTTGCCGCGACGGCAGCGAGAATCCTTGTCAGCACAGGCCTGTTCATGATCTCCTCGTCCGTTTCTGCTCGTAGTCCATGGCACGCCGGGCATCGCCAGGCTAACCAATCCACCGCAATGCGCGGTCGGGCGCAGCGCCGGGATCACGCGGGGACACCCGACACCGGTTCCGGCTCAGCGGAGACCCGCACCCGTACCTCGGCAGCGACCGACGGCACCCGGCGTCCGTCGGTGCGGACCAGCAGGCGGGTCCCGTCGGCGAGGTCCAGGTGAACCAGCCCCTCGTGACCGAAGTAGCTCGTCGCGGCCACCACGGCCGGGACCCCGTCCTCGGACAGCACCAACTGTTCGGGACGTAGTACCAGGCGGGCCGACCCCTCCGTATCGTCGGCGCCCGGGTAGACCGCGGTCGCTGCAACCCGTACGGCCCCCAGCGCGCACTGCACCTCCACCAGCTCGGTTCCGGGCACGGGGGCGCCCACCCGGCACGGGATCTGCACCGCTTCTCCGAGAAAGGCGGCCGCTTCCGGGTCGACCGGCCGGGCGTAGACCGCCGACGGGCTGCCGAACTGGACGACTTCTCCGTCGCGCATCATCGCGACCCGGTCGGCCAGCGACAGCGCCTCGGCTTGGTCGTGGGTGACCAACACCGCGGTGGCGCCGATGGAGCGCAACAGGTCTCGCACCTCTTCGCGCAGGTCCACTCGCAGGGCGGCGTCCAGCGCGGAAAACGGCTCGTCGAGCAACAACACCGAGGGCGCCGGCGCCAGCGCTCGCGCCAGCGCGACCCGCTGCTGCTGGCCGCCGGAGAGTTCATCGGGACGCCGCTCCCCCATCCCGGGTAGGCCGACCAGCTCCAGCATCTGTTCCACGCGTTCCCGGCGTCGCGTCCGGGAACCCGACGAGAACCGCTCGCGTGGCGGCGACGGCAGCCCGTAGGCGATGTTCCCCCCGACGGTGAGGTGGGGAAACAGGGCGCCTTCCTGGGCGACGATGCCGATGCTGCGCCGTTCCGGCGTCACGAACACCCCCGGACCCGCGACCATCCGGCCGTCCAGCCAGACCTCGCCGGCGTCGGGACGGTCGAAGCCGGCCATGACCCGCAACAGCGTCGTCTTCCCACATCCCGACGGGCCCAGGACGGCGGTCAGACTCCCGTCTTCCACCTCGAGATCGACGCCCCGCAGGGCCGGCACGGAGTCGCTGCGGGAGCGGAAAATCCGGGTCACCCCACGCACGCGCAGCATTAGGTTAGCCTACCTACCGGTAGCCGATGCCGACGAGCGGCAGCGGTCGGCCATCACCACAGGAGGGCCATGTTTCCCGGCAATCACGCAGCGGAAAACCCGGATCGACCTGCGGTGATCATGGCAGCCGACGGCGCTGTGCTGACCTACGGCGACCTCGATGACAGGTCCGCCCGCCTGGCCGCGGCCATCCACGAGCTGGGACTGCGCCGTGGAGATGTCGTCGCGATGCTCTCGGACAACACCGCCGAGGCATTCGTCATCTATTGGGCGGCGATCCGTTCCGGGCTGTATCTGACCGCGATCAACCACCACCTCACCGCCGCCGAAGCCGGCTACATCGTCACCGACAGCGGAGCGCAGGTGTTGTTCGCCTCCGGGCGGCTGGGCGACCTCGCCGGTGAGATCATCGCCGAGATCCCCGATTCGGTGCGCCGCTATTCGTTCGAAGCCCCGTTGGCGGGCTATTCGTCTTACCGGGAGTTGCTCGACACGCAGGCGCCCGCCTTGACCGATCAACCCCGCGGCGCCGACATGCTGTACTCCTCGGGAACCACCGGACGCCCCAAGGGCATCAAGCCGCCCCTGCTACCGATCCAGGTCGACGAGCCGGGCGAGCCGCTCATCGCGTTGCTCGGCGCACTGTTCTCGGTGGGCCCCGACACCGTCTACCTGTCGCCGGCACCGATCTATCACGCCGCTCCGCTGAAATACTGCAGCGGCGTCCAGGCTCTGGGCGGCACCGTGATCTTGATGGAGCGTTTCGATGCCGAGGCGATGCTGGCTGCGATCGAGACCTACCGGGTGACGATGACCCAGGTGGTCCCGACGATGTTCGTCCGGTTGCTGCAGTTGCCCGACGAGGTGCGGGCGCGCTATGACCTGTCCTCGCTGAAACTGGCGCTGCACGCGGCGGCGCCGTGCCCGCCCGAGGTCAAGGACGCGATGATCGACTGGTGGGGGCCGATCCTGGTCGAGTACTACAGCGCCACCGAAGCCCACGGCATGACGATGATGACCTCCGCGGAGTGGACGACCAAACGCGGGTCGGTCGGCAAGCCGGTCCTCGGCGTCGCTCACGTCTGCGACGACGACGGCCGCGAACTGCCCACCGGTGAGGTCGGCACCGTCTACTTCGAACGGGAAACCGTGCCGTTCTCTTACCACAACGCACCGGACAAGACGCGAGGAGCACAACACCCGGATCACGAAAACTGGACCACTGTCGGCGATTTGGGCTATCTGGACGACGACGGCTACCTGTTCCTCACCGATCGCAAGTCGTTCATGATCATCTCCGGCGGAGTCAACATCTATCCGCAGGAGATCGAGAACGTTCTCGCGTTACATCCGGCGATCCACGATGTGGCGGTGATCGGCGTGCCGGATCCGGAGATGGGTGAGCAGGTCAAGGCCGTGGTGCAGTTGCGCGACGGCATCGACGGCGACGCCGGCCTCGCCGAGGAGATCATCGCTTACGTCCGTGATCGGCTCGCACACTACAAGGCCCCTCGGACAGTGGATTTCGTTGACAGCCTGCCGCGCACGCCGACCGGGAAGCTGGTCAAGGGCAAGTTGCGGCAGCAGCACGCCAAGCCGGCCGGCGAGGCGCCCTGAGCGGTTATCCTGCGCCCCCGCCGTCCGGTGCGCCGGGGTGCCAGGTGCCCGGCATCATCGGCGTCTCGGGACTGTCCCGGAACGAATCGACGGCCAGCGTCGCCAATCCGCTGGCCTGAGGCGCCACGTCGGTCGCCGCGGTTCCGGCGAACCCGATCGGCCCGGCTCCGTGCTGCGAGGCAGCGGTGGCGGAGTCGGCTTCCGGCTCGAGGTCCATGTATTCGTAGCCGCGACCGAGCATGCTCATCTTCTTCCGGCGCTGTCGACGCACTTTCTCGGCCTCGCGCGCCGGTTCGACGGCGGGCGCAGGTGTATCAGCCGTATCGTCGTGCGGCACCTGTTTCTTGCGCCGGGCCGCTGTCTCCGACCGCGCAGTGACCGCGGTCGCCAGGTGCGGGTAGATCGCGTTCTGGGCGCTCATCGCCCCCTCGGGCCCGAGTACCGGGGCCGGCGGCGACCCCGCGGCGGGCGGCGGTGCGGCCGGCGCGCCGGGCGGCGGGGCGGGCGCCGTAGCGGGTGCGGGCGGTGTCACCGGTGCGTGCAGGCCGGCCGGGACCGGCGGCGTGGCCGGCGGCGGGGGCATCGGGGCCACCGGCGCCACCGCCGGGGCCGGCGGCTGCGGGATACCCGCCAGTCCGGCCAGGCCGGCGAATCCACCCGCCGCCGCGGGTGCGGCGGCCACCGGTGCCACGGCGCCGGCCGCCAAGCCCACCGAATAGATCGGGTTGGCGGAGATGAACGTCCCCAACATGGCGGGGTTGTTCAGCACGATCCACGTCAAGAACAGGGTGCGGTGCACGATGAATTGTGCGCCGAGGAAGAACATCGCCTGCACGAGTTGCGCCGGGTCCCCCGAATACGCGGTGAACATCTCCCCGATCCGCGGGAGAAATTTTTCCAGGCTGGGGTACATCATCCCGAACGAGTTCGGATCGAATGGGTTGAATTGCGGCGGGAAAAGCGCGTGGTACCAATCTTCGGGAGTTTGTGGGATGTGGTCACCCATCATCCACCACATCGGTGGTTTTCCACCGTTGCTGTCGCCGCCGGACATTGCGCCGCCATTCTCGCCCGCCATATCCGGCATGTCGGACTTCATGATCATCGGAGCCGGCGCGGTCTTCGGCGTCGCGGCGACCGCTGCGGTGCTCGCGGTCTGGTAGCCGGTCATGGTCAGCGCCGCCTGAACCCACATCCGCAGATAATCGGCCTCGTTGACGGCGATCGGGATGGTGTTGATGCCGAAGAAGTTGGTGGCGATCAACGTCGCGTGCAGGGTGTGGTTTGCGACCAGTTCCGGCATCGTGGGCATGGCCGCCAATGCGCCGGTGTAGGCCACGGCCGCCGCCTCGTGTTGGGCGGCCGCGGCGGCGCTGTGAGCACCGGCCTGCGCCAGCCAGGCCAGGAACGGCAGGTGCGCAGCGGCATACCGCGCTGCGCTGTCCCCCTGCCAACTCCCCGCCTCAACCCCGCTCACCAGCGCCGTGAGTTCCTGGGCGACCTCGGTGTACTGGACGCTGAGCGCCTGCCACTGAGCCGCTGCCACCTGCAGTGCTGCCGGCCCCGGACCGCTGGACAGCAGCGTCGACCACACCTCCGGCGGGCTGGCCATCCAGACCGGCGCGGTCACCGCTGCCGCCGAAGGTCCGAGCAGAATCGTGTCCACATCGGGTACAGGGCTCCTCTCACCGAAGCCCACCGAACACGCGCCACCGCATACACAGCGCGGCATCATCGACGCGGACTGGGGCTGCTGGTAGGCGGTCCGCGGGCCCGAAGCAGGCCGCCGCAGATCGCATCCACGGCGTTTATCGCATGGTTCAGACTCGGATGCGAACTATATCGCACTGTTCAACCGGCAACCAAGGATTGCTGCAGCTGCCGCTTCCGGCGCCGGCGCCATGGCAGGCGCCTCGCCCGGGCCACAAAAAACACCCGCCCGGACGAACCGGACGGGTGTTTCCGCGGCCAACCGGCGGTGCGAGCACCGCGCGGAGGCGCGAGAGAAGCTAGTGGGGTGCGCCGCTCAGGCGGCCGCACGCACCGGGGTGTGCGCCACCGGGGTGACGGCGGATTCGGTGTGGGCGGGGTTCCGCCAGTGATTCAGCAGGAACCTCAGCCACCGAATGTCGATCAACATTGTTCATTCTTCCTTTGTTATGCGATCTTGGTCAGCAGGGGCAGCAGACGACGACGTTCGTGAATGGTCTCAAGGAACCGGTTCAATGCGTCCGGGGTCGAATCCGCTGTGGGAAACGCCGATTCACCGTCGAACGCCCGCAGCATCCCCCGCACCGACTGGCTCGGGATCAGACACCATTCCACTCCCACAGTGGAGCATGTTTCGTCGACGCAATGCAGGAGCGACATACCCTGTGATGTGAAAAAGGTGACCTCGTTCAGGTCGAGAACAAATGGCTTTTCCGCCAAGACATAACGCTTCGCGTATTGGCGAACCCGCTCGATGTTCTTTTCGTCGATGCGACCGCTGATCGTCACCACCGTGGCGAGTTGACGGCACTGCACGCGCAGTTCGGCACCGTCGTACTCGGTGACCGGGTTGCCGTACCTGTGGGCGAATCTCCGAGCCTGGTGTGCACTCGCGGAAGTCATGCTGGCCTCCCCACCTCACTGGTTACTCACTTGACCGGTTCGAGGCGGTCACCTCGACCTGACACCCAAGCTAGGGGCCCAAGTTAAGGTGCCCGGGTGTAACCGATAAAGCTTCGTTAAGAACTGGTATTGCTGTGATCACGGCCAGGTCTCGGTGGTCGACAGACCGCGAGGTATTCGGCGTAGTCCCAGGCCGCCACGAACCGCTGGCCGGCGGCCACCCCGCTGGTGTAGAGCTCCTCGCGTTGCGCCGAAGTGAGGTCGAAGGCGATCGGGCTGATCTCCTGAGTCGGCACGAAGACCGTTCGGCGCACTGTGCACGGATCATCGATGTACGCGGCGTCCTGGTTGCCCACCAGCGTCTCGATCGCCGCCAGCCCCAACGAGACCGGACCGCGTACCGGGTGGGTGGTCGGCGGCTGGCACGGCCGGGCCGAGAGCCGGATCCCGAAGGTCGGCCACCGCGGCTCGGCGCGGTCGAACAATTGCACCGGGAAGTTCGACAGCAGGCCGCCGTCGACCCAGGTGGCGCCCTGCACCCGGACCGGCCGGAAGACGTAGGGAATGGCCGACGACGCCCGGACCGCACGCGCCACCGGGAAAGCGTCGGGATCGAGACCGTAGGTCTGCAGATCCCACGGAATCCGCACCAGCCTTCGCCGGGACAGGTCGCTGGCGGTCACCACCAGTGACCAGGCGAACTGCTCAGGGCTCTCCCCGGTCCGCAGGTCCGCGAACGTGTGTACCCCGAGGTCGGCGAGCAACCCGGTGAGCAACCGTTCCAGATAAGCCCCCTGGTACAGCCCCTCCGAGGTCAGCAACGACACAACGCCGCCGATGAGCGGCAACCGACCGATCACGCTCGGATCGGCAAACCTGCTGAAATCGATGCCGCGCATGATCTCGGTCAGCCGGGTCACCGGCTCGCCGGACTTCTGTAGCGCCGCAACCAGAGCGGCGACCACCGCGCCCGCACTGGAGCCGGCCACCCGGGGGAAGCGGTAGCCGGCTTCGGCCAACGCGTGCACCGCGCCGACCAGGCCGACACCGCGCACCCCGCCGCCTTGACAGACCAAATCGGCCCGCAGCGACTGAACCGCGCTCATGGCTCAACAATATGACCCGAAGCCACCGGGACGGCCGGTTTCACAGTGTTCAACGGACCGTGCGTCGCGCAGAACGACGTTCAGCACCCGCACAGCCACGGCGCGTAGGAAAGGAGACGAACCATCGCAGTTCGGTGTCCAGTGCCGTCGCACCAGTGCCGTCGCAACTGCTGGGTTGGCCACGCGCCGATGTCCAGGCGGTGCGCGGTTGCCCGCCCCGCCTGATCGCAAGGGTCAGATGAGCCGTCGGCCGTCGGCGCCGAAGAAGTGCAGCCGGTCGGCCGACACCCGCAGCCGGAGCCGTTCGCCTCGAGCAGGCGGGCGGCTCCCGGCGATGCGGACCACCACCGGCTCCCCCATCGCCGGCCCGGCGATCCGACCGTACAGGTAGGCGTCGGCACCGAGTTCCTCGACGACGTCGACGATGATTTCGATTCCGCTGTCGGCGATCTCGCAGTGTTCCGGGCGGATCCCGAGTACGACCCGGTCCGCGGCATCCGCGACCGTGCGCGGCACCGGAATCGCCCAGCCCCCCAATCGAACCGCTCCGTCCGACACATCGGTGTGGAACAGATTCATCGGCGGTGATCCGACGAAGCCGGCAACGAACGCGTTCGCGGGCGTGCGATAGAGATCGCGCGGGGCGGCGCATTGCTGCAGCACCCCGTCAGCGAGAACCGCGACCCGGTCCCCCATCGTCATCGCCTCCACCTGATCGTGGGTGACGTAGACGGTGGTGGTGCCCAGCCGCCGTTGCAGCGCTGCGATCTGGTTGCGGGTCTGAACGCGCAGCTTCGCGTCGAGGTTGGACAGCGGCTCGTCCATCAGGAAGACCTTGGGGTGGCGCACGATCGCCCGCCCCATCGCGACGCGCTGGCGCTGGCCACCGGAGAGTTCCTTCGGTTTGCGGTCCAGCAAGGCCTCCAGGTCCAGCAACCGGGCGGCCTCCGCCACCCGCTCGTTCATCTCCGCCTTGGGCGTCCGGGCGATCTTGAGTGCGAACCCCATGTTCTGCGCGACGCTCATGTGCGGGTACAGCGCGTAATTCTGGAAGACCATCGCCACATCGCGGTCTTTCGGGTCGACGTCGGTGACGTCGCGCCCGCCGATGAGAATCCGGCCGGAGTCCACCGGTTCCAGGCCCGCCACCATTCGCAGCGACGTGGTCTTGCCGCATCCGGACGGACCGACCAACACCATGAATTCACCGTCGTCGACGGTGAGGTCCAGGCCGTCGAGGGCGGGCCGGTCCCCGTCGCCGTAGCGGCGGGTGACGCGGTCGAAGCGCACCGCCGCCGATCCTCTCGACGCAGTCGTCACTGGCCGCCCAGACCGGTGGTGGCGATGCCGCGCACGAAGGTGCGCTGCGCGACGGCGTAGAGGGCCACCAGCGGCGCCAGGATCAGCATCGAGGCGGCCATCAGCACCGGCCACCGTGCCACGTATTGACCCTGCATCCACACCAGACCCAGGGTAAGGGTGGCGATCGAGTCACGTTGGATCATCAGCAGCGGCCACAGGAAGTCGTTCCACACGTTGACCCAGGTGAGCACCGCCAGAACCATCACCGCCGGCCGTGCGTGCGGCAACAGCACCCGCCAGTAGATCTGCCACGGTGAGCAGCCGTCGAGCACCGCGGCCTCCTCCAGATCAGTGGGCAGCGTGATGAAGAACTGACGCATCAGGTAAGTGCCGAATGCACTGCCGAACAGGCCCGGGACAATCATCGCCCACATGGTGTCGGTCCAACCGAACGCCCGCATCAGGATGAACTGCGGGATGACGGTGACCGTCAGCGGCACCATCAACGTGCCCAGGTACAGCACGAAAAGCGTGTCGCGTCCCCGGAAATGCAGGCGGGCGAACGCATATCCGGCCAGCGAACAGAAGAACACCTGTCCGACGGTCACGGCTCCGGCGTAGAGCACCGTATTGAACAGCATCCGCCAGAACGGCATCAGCGCGAAGACGTCACGATAATTCGACCATTGCGGGGTCGCCGGCAACAGGGTCGGCTCGGTGACCTCCGCTTCGGTCTTCAGCGATCCCGACAATCCCCACAACACCGGAAGCAGCGCGCAGGCAGCGATCCCGGCGAGCACCGTGTACATCGCGATCCCGCGCGCGACGCGCACCGTCGCCCCGCGCCGGGACACCACCATCACCGCTCCCCCGCGTTGCGCCGCGCCAACCTCAGTTGCAGCACCGTCAATCCCAACAACACCGCGAACATCACCCACGCCAGCGCCGAGGCGTAACCGAAGTCGAGAAAGGCGAACGCGTACTGGAACAGCATGATCCCCAACACGTAGGTCCCGGTCTCCGGGCCGCCGCTGCCACCGGTGAGGACGTACACCTGATCGAACGCCTGAAACGCCCCGATCACCGAGATGACGACGACGAACCAGACCGCGCCCCGGATCATCGGCACGGTGATCGAGACCAGGCGGCGGATCTCGCCCGCCCCGTCCAGTCGGGCTGCCTCGTACAGACTTTCCGGGACCCCCTGCATGGCGGCGAGCAGGATGACCGTCGCCAACGGCACGCTCTTCCACACGCTGATCACGCACAGCGCGACCATCGCCCAGTGCGGTTCCTGCAACCACGGGACCGGGTCGACGCCGATCAGACCCAGCAGGATGTTGAGCAACCCGTTGTCGGTGTTGAACACGAACTGCCACACCACGGCCATCACCACCGCCGAGACGGCCAACGGCATGAACACCACGCTGCGGAAGAAGCCGATACCCGCGATCCGGCGGTTCAACGCCGCGGCCACCGCCAGCCCGATCAGCACGGTCGGCACCACCGTCCCGAGGGTGAACACCACGGTGTTCACGACGGCGATGACGAACAGCGGATCGGCACTCAACAACGCCCGGAAGTTGTCCGGCCCGACGAACTCCGGGGCGGTGAACAGGTCCCAGCGCTGCACGCTCATGTAGAGCGAGAACCCCAGCGGGAACACCAGGAACACCACGACGGCGGCCAGGTTGGGGACGATGAACAGGCGCCCCGCCCGCGCACGTTGCCGTAACCGCCCACTCATCGCCGGACCAACACCTCATCGACCGGTCCGGTGAGGGCTTTGAGGCTCGATGCCGGCCGAGCACCGCGCAGCACCGGCCCGAAGGCGCGGTTCATCAGTGCGTTGACCTTCTCCCACGCCGGGGCGATCGGCATCCCGGCGGAGTGGGCGGGCCCGCCGGTGAGCACGGCGAGGTTGGCGATGTCGGCGTGGGCGCCGGCGAATCCGGCGGAGTCGATCGCCGAGCGCAGCACCGGCACGAAGAGCCCGGACTCGGCGATGTGGGCCTGCCCGGCCGGGCCGGCGACGAACTTCACGAACTCCCAGGCCTGCTGTTTGCGGGGACTGTCCGCGGCGATCGCCAATCCGGTGGTGCCGATGTTGGAGCCCGCGCGGCGGGCCGCCGGACCGGTGGGCAACACCGTGACATCGAAGTGCAGGTCCTCGGCTCGGGCGAAGGTCTGGTAGCGCCAGTGCCCGCCCATGGCCATCGCGGCACGCCCGCCGGAGAACAGGTCCATCGTCGACATCGATTGCACATCGGAGGCCGCGGGTGCGACACCGTGGCGGTTCGACAGGTCCGCGTAGAACTGCACCCCGGCCAGGAAGGCGTCGTCGTCGAAATTGAGGTGCGATGGGTTCATCCGCGGCACCGACCACGGGGTGCCGTTGTTCATTCCGAACAGAGCCGCGGAGTAGGCCGCCACCCAGGTGTCGACGAAGCCCCACCGGGTGACCCGCCCGGACCGGTCCCGCTTAGTCAACGCCTTTGCCGCATCGAGGAATTCATCGAAACTCCACGGAGTCTCCCAACGCGCCGGCGGCGGTCGCACACCCGCCTCCTCGAACAGCGCCGGGTTGTAGAACAAGAAATTCCCGGACCACTGCTCCGGCAGCGCGTACTGACCGCCCTCGAAGGTGAACGTCTCGTAGAGGGTGTCAATGCTGTCGTCGCTCAGGCCGGCAGCGAAATCCGGGTCCGTTTGCAGGAAACCGTTGAGGTCGGCGAGAACCCCGCGGTCGGCGAGGCCGGCGTAGCTGAACTCCCACGCCATCAGCACGTCCGGGCACACGCCGCCCGCGCAGAAGATCGAGACCTGTTGCATCGGGTTGGGGCCCGACAACACGGTTCGCACCGCGATGTCGGGGTGGGCGCGCCGGAAGGCGTCGATGACCACCTTGCGGGCGTCGGCCTCCTCCGGGTTGGCCGCGAAGAAGAACGTCAACGCGTCGTCGTCGCGGGAGCAGCCGGCCGTCCCGCCGAGCGCCGTGGCGGCACCGAGCGTCGCCGCACCCCGCAGCCAGGTCCGGCGAGAGAAGACATGCGGGTCCATAGCGTGTCCGATTCTCCCCCGCCGCGCCGATTGCCGAGGCCGCAACGCGCGGCACGCCCTATGGTGGGTTCGTGCCGAGTTTCCGTATCTCCGAGGTTGCCGAGTTGCTCGGGGTCAGCGATGACACCGTCCGACGCTGGATCGACGCCGGCCGGCTGCCGGTCACCCCCGGGGAGGGCCCGCGTGCGGTCGACGGCGCGGCGCTGGCCGAGTTCGTGCAGCAGCGTCCGGCCGGGGAACGGATGGCGCGCAGCCCGGTGCTGGGCGCGTCGGCCCGCAACCGGCTGGTCGGGCTGGTGACCAAGGTGACGCGGGACACCGTGATGGCGCAGGTCGACATCCAGGCCGGGCCGTTTCGGATGGTCTCGCTGATGAGCCGCGAAGCCGCCGACGAATTGGGGTTGGAGCCGGGCAGTCTGGCCGTGGCCTCGGTCAAGGCCACCAACGTGGTGGTCGAAGTGCCCGGCCGCTGATCAGCGCCCGCTGAAATAGCGGACCCGGTGGATCTGGTGCCCCCGTAGCGCCACGAACAGCACACCGCGGTCGGTGTCGCAGAAGACCGACACCGCGACCGTGTCCCCCGCACCGATGATTTTCGTCCAGCCGGCTCCGCTGAGCCGCTCGACGAACTCGGTCAACGCAATCGGCCGGTCGTCGCCGAGGCTGATTCGGGCATCCGGCGCCAACAGCCGGGCCGCCACGGTGATGTCCTCGCGCGCCACCGCGCTCAAGAAGGTTCCGACCGCGCCCTTGTGCCGCGCCCCCACCCGCCGGAAGCCGGTCAGGAAACCCGCGGCGCCGGACACCCCCTGGTTGCGGCCCAGCCCAGCGGCCAACGCCAACGACGGGCGCAGCGCCCGGATGCCGTTGCGCAGGAACTGCCCCATCATGGCCGGCAGTTCCCAGTAGGCACGCAGCGCGGCGATCCGCCACCGGCCGTCCGCCTGCCGCAGGTCGTAGCGCAGAAATGCCGGAATGTTCATCACCACACCGCGACCCATCGCCACCTCGAGTTCCAGGTCGCGGATGACGGTGGTCGTGCAGACGATGTCGAGGTCACGATGGAACGTGATGTCCCGTGGCCCGATGAACGTGTCGTAGAACCGCCCGATCCGTTCGGTGCCGACGTGCGGTCGCGAGCCCACCGGATCCTCCACCAGCCCGTCGGCGGTGAACAGATCGACCCAGGCCGCCCGGTCGTGGGCGCCTGCAGCGCGCGGCGACTGTTCCACCGCGGCCAGCAGTTCGTGTTCCCGGTCGGCGGTGGCGGTGTCGAGTACCTCGACCCCGACCGTGCGCAGCAGGTCGAGGGCGGCAGTGGCCGATTGCGGGCTCACCCCCACGGTGAGGTCGGACAGCACCCGGGTGACGAACCCGGCTCGGGTCGCGGCCTCGGCGGTGGCCTGAACGCAGTGGTCGGTGGCGATACCGACCACGTCGACCGCCTCCACGCCGCGGGCCCGCAGCCAGTCGGGCAGCAGCACCCCGCCGTCGTCCACACCTTCGAACCCGTTGTAGCCGGCGTCGCGCGCACCCTTGGCGAAGACGGCCTCGATCAGCGTCGGCGCCAACGACGGATGCAACTCCGCGCCCGGGGTGCCTGCCACACAGTGCGGCGGCCACGAGGTCTCGTAGTCGGGATTGTCGGAGAAGTGGTCGCCGGGGTCGACGTGGCGGTCCGCGGTGGCCACCACGTGACGGTAGCGATCACCGGTGTTCAGGTACGCGCTGATCGCGCCGGCCAGTTCGGCGCCACCGGCGATCGGGAGGGCGCCGCCCTCGCAGAAGTCCTTCTGCACGTCGACGATGATCAGCGCCCTCATCCATCCACCGTATCGCCCGCCACCGGCCGTGCCAGCCCCAAGAGTTCAGCGCCCGGCCCGGGCGGCCAGCCAGTCGCGTTGCTCACGCACGAATCCGGCGTCGACGGCGGCGCCGTGTCCGGGCACGTAGCGGGCGTCCGGGCCACCCACGGCCAGCAACCGCTCCAGGGTTGCCGGCCAATCGCGCGGGTGGGCATCGGCGCCGATCATCGGCGGACCGGATTCCTCGACCAGGTCGCCACAGAACACCACGGTCGGCTCGTCGACGGTGACCGGCGGGACCACGACGATCAGGTCGTGGCCGGTGTGCCCGCGCCCGAGGTGACGAATCCGCACCCGGCGGTCACCGAGGTCGACCGTTCCCCCGCCGCCGGGGCCGATCAGCCGACCGGGGCTGGGCAGCGCCGCCAACGCCTCGTCGACCGCCGCCTGGTCGGCACCGTGACGTAGCGCATCGGCGCGCAGCGAATCGGTGTGGTCGCGCATCGTCTCGGCGACCCCCGGCGCGGCGTGGATGACCGCGCCGGCGAACACCGACGAGCCCAGGATGTGATCGAAGTGGTGGTGGGTGAGCACCAGATCGGTTACGGCGGCGCCGGTCAGCGCACGAACACTGTGATCGACCATTTGAGCCTCACATAGCGTTGTGCCGCAATCGATCAGCACTGAACCGCGACGCCCGACAACCACACCGATGGTGACGTCGAGAAACTCCAACCGGAATTGATACACCCGGTCGGCGAGACGGATCGGATCCGCGCTCATCGGTTTCTCCGCACCGTCTGCACCGCGCAGCACAGCCAGGACACCGCGACACCCGCGAAGAGCACGATCCGCACTCCATCCAGCCACCCGGCCGGGTACAACACACCGGTGATGTAGTGCGCGACAAACCCTTCCGACGGCAGCGGAGCCATGCCGCCGCGCTGCCGGGCCCAGCGTTCCAGCCAGGTCAGTGGGCAGTCGAGACTGAAGACGGTGATGGCCGCCGCCCACAACACGGTCGGGAGGTGAAGCCAGAAGCTCCATCGCCAACGCAAGGCGAGGAAGCCGCCCACGACCAGATAGCCCAGGAACACGAAATGGGCGAAGATGGTTGCCGCCACCACGATCTGGTACACCGTCTCGACACCTCACGCACCCGTTGCCGTGGGGAACTCTACTCGCGAAACCGGGCCGGTACATTGGCGTCCATGACGGAAAACGCGTTCGGCAACCCCGCGCCTGCCCAGGGCGCGCCCGGCGGTCTGCTTCGCCGGTTTTTTGCCCGGTTCATCGACGGCGTGTTGGTGAACATCGCTGCGGTGCTGTTGTCGCTGCTGTTGCGGGACAGTGACTACTGGTTCTTGGTGACCGGTCTGTTCTCCGGTGTGCTGATGTTCGGCTACTTCGTGTTCTTCGAGATGACCCGCGGCGCCACGCCGGGCAAGTCGTTGCTGGGGCTGCGGGTGCACGGCCCGGGCGGCGCCGATCACCCGGACGGCAAACAGGCGGCGATCCGCAATGCGTTCACGCTGCTGCCGGTGTTGCCGTTCGCCGGCGGCCTGCTGATGTTCATCGCGGTGGTCGTGATCGCCGTCACCGCGTTCGACAGCCCGACCAAGCAGGGCAAGCACGACGACCTCGCCGGTGGCACCGCGGTGGTCCGGGACTGACCGGCCCGCTGCGCTAACGGACGAGGGTGAATCCCTGCCACGCCCGTCGGCGGACGGAGTGCGGGTCCTTTTCGACTCGGACGCGCCGGTCGATCACCAGCACGGCGCGCTCGTCGGTGGTGTAGGTCGGCCAGCCGTCGCCGGGTCGGCCGGTGCGGGCGAACTCCCGCCACCGGTTCTGCACCTCGTTGCTGACCTTCAGCGCGTCACGGCGGTCGCCGGCGGCGGTGAGCAGATTGCCGAATCCGCTGCGGTAGACGTCGAACACGGCGAACAACTCGGTTGCGTGGGTGGCGCCCAGCCCCGACCAGCGCAGCATCCGGGGTGCGAAGTCGTAGCGGTACACATAGGTCGGCGCGTGCGCGCTGTGCGCCTCGGCGATCTGCCAGACGGCGGCGTTGAACGCGAAATCGCCGCCCAGCCGAACACAGGCCGCCGGTTTCGGGTAGTCGGGGTAGGCGGCGAGGATCCGCTCCCGAGTGGCCGCGTCGACGTTGCCGAGTACGTCTTCGATCATCGCCTCGGTGGTCGGCAGCAGTCGTAGGAACCGGGTGAACAACCGCCCCTCGTCGGCGTTGGAGCCCACGATGAACGGCACCCGGTGGGCGATACCCCGGCGCATCGCGTCGACCGGTTCCACCGGGACGACGTCGTCGCCGTAGACCGGCCCGATCGGGAAGGCGCCCAGGGTGTCTTCCACGCCCTGGTCGATCAACTCGTCCTGCGCGCGTACCAGTTGAGAAGCGGTCGCGGCCATCAGCGTGTGGGCGGCGTCGGAGCGGCGGGCGCCGAGCAGCTCGGCGTAGCGGCCGGCGAACTCGGCCGCCAGCTCCGAGGAGCGCTCCATCCCGGACGCCGGGCTCTCGGCGATCGCCCGATGGAACAGGCCCGCCGCGGACGGTACCGCCATCAAGGTGGCGACGGCGTGTGCGCCTGCGCTTTCACCGAAGATCGTGACATTGTCCGGGTCGCCGCCGAATGCGGCGATGTTGTCGCGCACCCAGTTCAGCGCCGCCACGATGTCGCGCAGGAACAGGTTGCTTTCCAGCGGGTAGTCCTTGGTCGACAACGCCGACAGGTCCAGGCAGCCCAGCGCACCCAGTCGATAGTTGACCGACACGTAGACACAGCCGCGCCGGGCCAGCGCCGCCCCGTCGTAGATGGGGGTGGCGGAACTGCCCAGGATGTAGCCGCCGCCGTGGATGAACACCATCACCGGCAGCGGACCCGGCTGCGGGTCTTGCGGGGTGACCACGTTGAGGGTCAGGCAGTCCTCCCCCATCGGCTGGTATTTGCCGACCGAGAGCATCGTGTAGCGGCGCTGTTGGGGAGCACACCGGGTGAAGCCGTGACAGTGCCGCACCCCCGGCCAGGGCTGCACCGGTCGCGGCGCCCGAAACCGCAGGAGTCCCACCGGGGCCTGCGCGTAGGGAATGGACCGCCACCGGTGTACGCCGTCGCGGGTGAACCCTTCGACGACGCCGGCGGTGGTGGTGATGCGGACCGTGCGATGGTGCATGAGGAGACGGTATCGAAACGGTCGTGTCCCGGCCCGTCCCTGCCCGCAAAACGGTGCCGCGACGGTTAGCCTTGCCGCATGCGTTGTGCTGTCCTGCTGGCAACGGCGGTGCTGATCGCCGGTTGCTCGCACACCATCACCGGCCACCCGGAGTCGGAGACGTCCACGCCGCCGGCCGGCACGTCGAGCAGTGCGCTGCCGCCGCAGACCACCGCCCCGGGCGCACCGCCGCCCGACGGGGCTGCCGCGACCGATGTGATCGCCTGGGTGGAGGTCGGTGAACAGATCGACACCGGGCCGTTCCACACCGCCACCCGCGACGGCACCAGCCGTGACCTCGGCGAGGACATCGCGTTCCTCTCCGGGACGACCCGCTGCATGACCGATCAGAAGTACGCCGCGGACACGCTGATGTGCCTGGTCGATCTCGCCGATCCGCCGCCCAAGCCGGACAGCGCCTACGGCGAATGGATCGGTGGCTGGGTCGACTACACCGGCGCGGACCTGCAGGTCGGCTCCGTGCACGGCGACCCGGGGCCGTTCAGCAAGGGCGACGGCGCCGACCTGCCCGAGGGGCAGACGTTGCGCTTCGGTGATTTCCGGTGCCGGGCGCACGACAGCGACCTGTACTGCGTCAACTATGCGCACCAGTCGGCGGTGCGGATGTCGGCCGCCGGGGTGGTCCCGTTCGGTTGTCTGGACTCGGTGCCGGCGCCGGAGGGTGTCGGGCTGAAGTTCGCCTGCTGACCGGCGCAGACTCCTGCTCAGCGCCAGCCGTCGGCCGCCGCGGCGGCGTGGAGCACCCGCGCGCACAGCGCGCGCAGCTCACCGGGTTCGACGCCCTCCTCGAGTGCGGTGGCGACGTCCTCGGCCGCGCAGCGGACCTGGTAGATCCGGTCGGCGAGGGTGGCCGCCTCCTCGGCGGTGAGCACCACCGCGTCGGCGGGCAGTGCCGCACCGCCCGCAGCGGCGAGCTGGGTGCGCTGTTCGTAAGCGCGCTGGCGGCAGGACTGGCGGCAGTACTGGCGGCGACGACCGGTGGGGGTGTCGGAGACCTCCCGGCCGCACCAGCGGCAGGGCTGGGGCGGGCGGCGGCGCGTCACGGCTGCCGAGTGTAGTCGGCCGCCGGGCCGGGTCGCGGTATCATCAGTGGTCGCGCCTGCGGCGGCGTCGGCGGGTGCCGGGAACTTTTCCCGCCGGCCGACGCGTTGACCTGACGAGTTTGTGCCGAGAATTGTGTTCGCCGATGCGCTGAGCGCAAAGCATTGTGTTGAGAGGTGAGGTCCGATGGCCGACCGTGTTCTTCGAGGAAGCCGGCTCGGGGCGGTTAGTTACGAAACCGACCGGGACCACGACCTGGCGCCGCGCCAAGTGGCCCGCTACCGCACCGAGAACGGTGAAGAGTTCGACGTCCCGTTCGCCGACGACGCCGAGATCCCCGGCGTCTGGATCTGCCGCAACGGCATGGAAGGCACCCTGATCGAGGGTGAGGCCCCCGAGCCGAAGAAGGTCAAGCCACCGCGGACGCACTGGGACATGCTGCTGGAGCGGCGTTCGGTCGAGGAGCTCGAGGAGTTGCTCAAGGAGCGGTTGGCGCTGATCAAGGCGCGGCGTCGCGGCTGACCGACTCTCAGCGCGTACGAGCGGGCTACGCAGCGGGGCGTGGGTTCTACGCGGTTTGGTCGATGCTGGCGGTCCGCCCTCCGCCCGATGGTCGAGGTAACGAAATCACCGTGCCTCGGCATGGGCGCCCGGAAAGGCAGCCCGATGATCGCGGCCGGGCCCGGACAACTGGTCGAACCCCGGCCCGGGGCACCCCGGCTACTCCGAAGACAACGGCGGAAGTGCCCGGCCGACTGAATCAGGATCGGACGGCGCCGCGCGCCCGGTCCCACCGCCCGCCGATCCCCCACCGGGCGACCTGAGCCATCGCTTCGCGGATGTTGGACCCGCTCATCTTCGAGACGCCCAGTTCCCGTTCGGTGAACGTGATCGGCACCTCGACGATGGTGAAACCGTGGTTGATGGCCCGCCAACTCAGGTCGATCTGGAAGCAGTAGCCCTTGGAGTCCACCGCATCGAGGTTGATCTCCTCGAGGACCTCGCGCCGGTAGGCGCGGTAGCCGGCGGTGATGTCGCGGATCTTGACGCCGAGCAGCAGCCGCGAATAGGTGTTGGCGGTCTTGGACAGCAGGAGCCGGCGCACCGGCCAGTTCCGCACTTCGCCGCCCTCGACGTAGCGCGAGCCGATCGCCACGTCGGCGCCGGCGTCGATGGCCTCGAGCAGCCGGTGCAGTTGCTCGGGCGCGTGGCTGCCGTCGGCGTCCATCTCGACCAACACCGAGTAGCCGCGTTCGAGGCCCCAGGCGAACCCGGCCAGGTAGGCCGCGCCGAGGCCGTCCTTGCTGGTGCGGTGCATGACGTAGACCGCGTCGGGGTCGGCCAGTGCCAGCTCGTCGGCCAGTTCGCCGGTGCCGTCCGGGCTGCCGTCGTCGACGATGAGGACGTCGACCTCCGGTGCCGCACGGCGCACCCGCCCGAGGATGAGCGGCAGGTTCTCCCGCTCGTTGAAGGTCGGGATGATCACCAGGCTGCGCCCGGTCGGGCGGGGGCGCGAATCGTCGGGCGGGCTGCCGGCGGTCATGGGGCTCCTCTGTCCGGCCCGGAGGGCTCCGGGGGCGTCTCGGTGCTGTCGGTCCCGACAGCGTCGTCGTCGGGGTCGGTGGCTCCGTTGGAGCCGGTGTCGGGTGGGGTACGGCGTGGCAGGCGCGGCGGCCAGGTCCGCAGCGAGGGTTTATTCTGCAACATCGCCGCGAGCAGGGCGGCCAACCCCAGACCGGCCAGCAGCCACTGAACAGCCGGGCCCCATCGGGTGGCCGGTGTCAGCGTGGTCTTCAGGTGGACCTGCTGGTCGAGGAAGGCCGGCTGGAAGAACTCGGTGCGGCCGAGTTCCCGGCCGTCCGGGGCGATGACGGCGCTGATCCCGGTGGTGCCGGCGACGACGACGTAGCGGTCGTGTTCGACCGCGCGCGCCTTGGCAAAAGCCAACTGCTGGGTGCTCATCGCGGCGTCGAAGGTGGCGTTGTTGGTCGGCACCACCAGTAGTTGTGCCCCGTTGCGCACCGATTCGCGCGGCGCGCGGTCGAAAATGATTTCCCAGCAGGTGGCGACGCCGACCGGCACGCCCGCGGCCTGCACCACCCCGGTGCCCTCGACCGGGACGAAATAGCCGGCACGGTCGGCGTAGGCGGACAGGTGCCGGAAGAAGCCGCGCCAGGGCAGATACTCACCGAACGGCTGCACGATCTGTTTGTCGTGGCGGTCGGTGGGCCCGACGGCCGGATCCCAGACCAACACCGAGTTCGTCGACACCGGGTTGTCGGCGGTCCAGCCGGGTGCGCGCAGCACCGTGCCGACCAGGATCGGCGCGCCGATGACCCGGGCGGCCATGGTGATCTGCTCGGCGGCGTCGGTGTTGGTCAGCGGGTCGATGTCCGAGGCGTTCTCCGGCCAGACCACGAATTGCGGCTGCGGGGCGTGCCCGGCGTGGACCTCCTCGGCCAGCCGCAGGGTCTGCTGGACATGATTGTCGAGCACTTCGCGGCGCTGTTCGTTGAAGTCGAGTCCCAGCCGCGGCACGTTGCCCTGCACGGCGGCCACGGTGACCCCGGGGGTGTTCTCCGCTCCGGACCCGGCGCGGCGCACGGTGGGCCAGACCGCGACCGCGCTGAACAGCACCAGGCAGATGCACACGCCGGGCAGCACCACCGCGGGCGGCGCCCCGGTCTTCTGGGTCTGCGGGTCCTGGCGCCACCAGTGGATGATCTCGACGGCCAGCGCGGTCATCGCGCAGCCGAGCAGCACGATCGCGGCCGACAACAGCGGGATACCGCCGAGCGAGGCCAACGGTAGGAAGGGGCCGTCGGTCTGGCTGAACCCGATGACGCCCCAGGGGAACCCGCCGAACGGGAAGACGGATTTGAACCATTCCTGCAACGCCCAGACGCCGGCGAACCAGATCGGCCAGCCGGGCAGCGAACGCACCAGGACCGCCCCCAACCCGAACAGCGCCGGGAAGAGCGCACAGACCAGCGCCAGCACCAGCCAGGGCACCGCGCCGACCAGCCCGCTGATCCACGGCAGCAGCGGAATGTAGAAGACCAGGCCGAACAGCAGTCCGTAGCCGAATCCACCGGCCGCGGTGGTGTCCGGACGGGTCAGCACCCAACTGAGCAGCGCCACGGCGACCACCGCAGCCCACCACCAGCTCCACGGGGGGAACGCGGTGCACAGCAGCGCCCCCCCGGCGACGGTGGCGATCAGCCGGGGCAGCCGGGGCACGGTCGCGACACCGAGGCGGGCGAGCCGGGCCAGGCCCGCATGAGCCGCCCGGTTCAGCAGCTGCAGCAGCGCACTGAGCCAGCCCGCGACGACGGACCCGGCCCGCGCGGCCACCCCAGGGATCGCCGGCCCACCGGTCTCGCCGGCGCCGTCGCCGTGGTCCGACTCGTCCCGGCCGGTCTCGTCGCCGGTGTCGGTGTCGTCCGAGTCAGTGTCGGCGTCGGTGGTGTCGGCGGCGTCAGTGTCGGTGGCGGTGTCGTCGTCGCTCGGTTCGGGCAGCGGTTCGGGGTCGCCGACCGGGTCGTAGTCGGTGTCCAGTTCGAAATGCGCGGAATCCTGCTCATCGCCGTCGCGCACCACCGGGATGATTTCGGTGGCCTCGTGGCGGCGCCACCTCGATCGTTCAGCCATGGATGACCACACCCCGGTGGACCGTGCTCCGGCAGTGCGGCAGTGGCGCATCGGCTCCCAGTTCCGGCAATGCCGGCACCCGCGACCGCGGATCGGTCGACCAGCGTTGCACCGCGTCGCGCGGCGCGCTGACGGCGAGTTCCCCGGTGTCCCAGATCGCGTAGGAGGCCGGGGCCCCCGGTGCCAGGGTCCCGGTCAGGCCGTCGTGGACACCGGCCGCCCGCCATCCGCCCCGGGTGGCGGCCGCGAAGGCGGCGCGGGCCGACAGGGCACTGCCCTCGGTGCAATGGGTGGCGGCCGCTCGCACGATCGCCCAGGGGCTCAGCGCGGTGACCGGGGCGTCGGAACCGAAGGCGAGGGGCACGCCTTGGGATGCTAACAGCGCGAACGGGTTGAGGTTACCGGCGCGTACCGGCCCGAGACGCTGCGCATACATCCCGTCCGGGCCGCCCCAGCGCGCGTCGAAACCGGGTTGCATGCTCGCGATCACGCCCCAGGAGCCCAGCCGAGCGGCCTGCTCGGCGCTCACCATCTCCAGATGCTCCACCCGGTGTCCGCAGCGTGCGAGCGCCGGGACGCCGAACCGGTCGACGGCGCGGGCCAACCCGGCCACGACCGCGCTGACCGCGGCATCCCCGATCGCATGGAATCCGGCGGTCACGCCCGCTTCGGTGCAGGCCAGCAAGTGATCGGCGATGCCGTCGGCATCCAGGTGACACGACCCGGTGCAGTCCGGGGCGTCAGCGTAGGGCTCGTGCAGCCACGCGGTGCGCGACCCCAGCGAACCGTCGACGAACAGGTCGCCTGCCAAGCCGGCCGCACCGGTCTCGGCCAGCAACTCGGTGGCCTGCGCCGCGGTGCGCACCGGTTCTCCCCAGTAACCGGTCACCTCCACGCCGTGGTGGGTGTCGCGCAGCTCCCGCCAGTCGTCCAGCCCACCGATGTCGGGACCCGCACATTCGTGTACGGCGACGATGCCGGCGGCCGCGGCCGCGTCCAGCGCCGCGGTCCGGGCGGCGGCGCGTTGGGCGGCGGTGAGCAGGCTGCGGGCGACGGCCCGCACCCGGTGGTGGGCGTCGCCGGTCAGCGGCCGCTGCGCACTGTGACCGGCCGCAGCGTCGAGCCCGGGCACGCGGTCCCGCAGCGCACCGGAGACCAGCGCGGAATGGACGTCGACGCGGCTGAGGTAGGCCGGCCGACGGCCGAGCACCGCATCGAGGTCGGCGGTGGTGGGTGCGACGGGCTCGGGCCAGTCGCTCTCGTCCCAACCATGGCCCCAGATCGGTGCGTCGGGGTGGGCGGCGGCGTATTCGGCGAGCAGGTCGAGGCAGTGCTCACGGGAGGTGGCCCCGCCCAGGTCCAGGCCGGTCAGGGTGAGCCCGGTGGCGGTGACGTGGATGTGGCTGTCGACGAAGCCGGGGGCGACGAAGCCGCCGTCGAGGTCGACGATCTCCGCGTGGGGGAACTGCTCACGGGCGACCGGGTCGGAGCCCAGCCAGGCCACGACGCCGTTGCGGACCGCCATCGCGGTCGCGTCGGGGTGCGTGGGGCTGTGGATGCGCCCACCGAGCAGCAGTGTGGTCACGCCGCAAAGTTACGGGGTGCCGCCGGCGGGCAGGGCAGGCGGTGCGACCCTGGTCGCTGTCCCGGCCGGTTCCGGGACCACCTCGCCGTCGATGACCTCGCCGTCGACCACCGGGGACGCGCTTCGGCCAGCGGCGGAGCGGGTGATGCGGCCGAGGGCCACTGCGCTGAGCACCGGGCGGGCGGCCGCGCGGGTGGGCGGCAACAGCAGCGCGATCCCGGCGACGCTGCTGGCCAGGCCGGGCACCACGACCAGAACCGCCCCGATCGCCACCAGAGCACTGTCGGTGAGCGTGCGGGCCGGGTCGCGCAGCCCGCGCACCAGTACCAGCGCCTGCCTGCGCAACTGCGCCCCGGCGATGAGCAGGCCCAGCAGAAAGGTCCCCAGCAGGACCAGGACGGTCCAGCCGGCGCCGATCGTGGCGACCAGGACGATCAGCACGACGGTTTCGACCAGCAGGTAGGCCAGCAACACCCGGGACAGCATGTGAGGACAACGTCGGGCCGTCCGCCGGGGTTCCGCGGCGCGCGGTGAACGCCTACGTTGACTGCTGTGACGACTATCACCGTGGATTGCCCGGACGGTCCCATCGATGCCCTGCTGGACCGGCCCGCCGGCGACGGGCCCTTTCCCGGCGTGGTGGTGATCCACGACGCCTTCGGCTACGGGCCGGACAAAGAAGCGATCTCGGCGCGCATCGCGGCGGCGGGCTATCTGGCCATCACCCCGAACCTGTACGCCCGGGGCGGGCGGGCGCGCTGCATCCCGCGGGTCTTCCGCGAATTGCTGACCCAGCGCGGCCGTGCACTCGATGACATCCTCGCCACCCGCGATCATCTGCGGGCGCTGCCGGAGTGTTCCGGGCGGGTCGCGGTGGCCGGATTCTGCATGGGCGGGCAGTTCGCGCTGGTGCTCGCGCCGCAGGGGTTCGCCGCGACCGCACCGTTCTACGGCACCCCGCTGCCGCGCCGACTCGACGAAGCGCTCAGCGGCGCCTGCCCGGTGGTGGCCAGCTTCGGCCGGCGCGACCCGTACGGGATCGGCGCGCCGGCCCGACTGCAGCGCGCCGTCGAGGCCAACAACGTGACCGCCGACATCAAGGCGTACCCGGGGGCCGGGCACAGCTTCGCCAACCGGCTGCCCGCCCAACCACTGCTGCGGATCGCCGGGTTCGGCTACAACGAGGCCGCCACCGAGGACGCCTGGCGGCGGGTGTTCGCCTTCTTCGGCGAGCACCTGCCCGCTTAGGACCGCTCAGGCGGCCCGCAGTTCGAGCCCGATGTTGTTGCGCATGCCGCCGCGTAGTTTGCTGACGAAGTTGAAGGCCCGTCCCATCAATCCGTAGCGCTTGCCGAGCGCGTCGTAGACGGCGCCGGTCTCGGCCGGATCGAGGATCGCGGCGACGGCCTCCACGGCAGCCCCCCTGGGGCGACCGCGCACATCACAGGGAGCCAGGGTCACCCGCGCGGTGTTACGGATCCGCTTGACCTTCCAGGCGTCGGCCCGGGTGATCACCAGCAGCCGGTCGCCGTCGGGAGCGGCCCAGATCGGCGTCGGCTTGGGTCGGCCGTCCTTGGTGAAGGTGGTCAGCAGGATGTAATCGGCGCGAGAAACCTCAGCGAAAGTCGGGGCCACGACCCCAACCTACCCGGTCAGCGCACCTCGAAATCGGCGAGCTCCGGCCGGCGCAACAACTCGCGGTGGCGTTGCGGGGTCCACGGGAACAGCTCTGGAAGGCCGTCCTTGCCCAGATACCAGCTGTTACAACCGGTAACCCAGACCGTCTGCGGCATGGCGGATTTCATCTCGTCGTTGTAGCGCACGGTTGCGCGTTCGGTGGGCGCCGCGGCGGTGATCGCGCCGCTGCGGATCCGGTTGATCCACCACAGCGCGTAGTCCGCCTGATCCTCGGCGATCGGCACCAGCGACTGGTTGCCGATCGGTGAATGCGGCCCCATCAACATGAACAGGTTGGGGAACCCGGGCACCGCCACCGAGCGGTAGGCGTGCGGGCCCTCGGCCCACACCTCATCGAGGCTGCGGTCCTGCTCGCCGGTCACCTGCATCGGGCGCACATAGGCCCGGGCGTCGAATCCGGTGGCGTAAACCAACACATCCAGTTCGTGCAGCGCGCCGTCGGCGGTGACCACACCGCGCGGCTCGATGCGCTCGATCGAGTCGGTGACCAGGTGCACATCGGGCTTCTGCACCGCCCGGTAGAAGTGCCCGGCGGCGATCAGCCGCTTGCACAACGGCTGATCGGTCGGGGTCAACTTGGCCCGCAACTGCGGGTCGCGTACCGACAGGCGCAGGTTCCATCGGCATACCGCCTGGACGATGCGCCGCTGTGCCCCGGGCTGGACCACCGCCCGCCCGAACAGGGACCGGAAGAAGGCGCCCCACCCCCGGTAGCCCACCGTGCTCAACGCCGGCCACCGGCGCAGCACCGCCCGGCTCAGCGCCGAGTAGCGCGGGTTGGGCATCGGGTAGATCCACTGCGGGGTGCGCTGGAACATGGTCAGCTGTCGCACGTTGCCACCGAGTTCGGCGACGATCTGCACACCGGTGGAGCCGGTGCCGATCACCCCGATCCGCTTGTCGGTCAAGGGCACGCTGTGATCCCAGCGCGCGGAGTGAAACGCCGGCCCGGCGAACGACTCCCGGCCGGCGATGTCGGGGTGGCGGGGAACCCGCAGCACCCCGGTCGCGGTGACCAGCACGTCGAAGGCTTCCTCCGCGCCGTCGCCGGTGGTCAGCCACCAGCGTTGCTCGCGGTAGCGCGCCGAGGTCACCGCGGTGTTGAACCGGATGTGCGCCCGGATACCGCGCTCGTCGGCGACCTGCTGGAAATAGGCCTGGATCTCGTCCCCGGGCGGCAGCAGCCGCGACCAGTCCGGGTTCGGCCGAAACGAGTAGCTGTAATAGCGGGACGGGACGTCGCAGGTCAAGCCGGGATAGGTGTTGTCCCGCCAGGTTCCGCCGACGTCGTCGGCCTGTTCGAACACGGTGAACGTGTCGATGCCGGCGTCGCGCAGCTTGATCGCCATACACAGCCCGGACATGCCCGCCCCGATGATCGCGACGCGCACCGGTCGAGGCCTGGTGTCGCCCATCTGACCCTCCCGTCGGGTGAAGCCAGGTGCTGCCGCCGATGATGCCACCGTTGTCCGGGGCTCACGTGCGGATCGATGCGATCCGGTTCGGCCGGGTTCGCCGGTCAGCCCTCGAGGTCGCCCTCGGTCTCCAGCATCACCTGACGCAGCCGGTCGAGGGTGTCCTCCGGCGGTGCCGCCCACATGCCGCGGCCGGCGGCCTCCAGCAGCCGTTCGGTCATGCCGTGCAGTGCCCACGGGTTGGATTCGGCCAGGAATTTGCGGTTCTCGTCGTCGAAGACGTAGCTCTCGGTGAGCTGCTCGTACATCCAGTCGGCCATCACGTGGGCGGTCGCGTCGTAACCGAACAGGTAGTCGACGGTGGCGGCCATTTCGAACGCCCCCTTGTAGCCGTGCCTGCGCATCGCCGTCATCCAGCGGGGGTTGACCACCCGCGCCCGGAAGACCCGGGTGGTCTCCTCCGACAGCGTGCGGGTGCGGATCGCGTCAGGTCGCGTGTTGTCGCCGATGTAGGCGGCCGGGTCGCGTCCGGTCAGCGCGCGCACCGTCGCCACCATCCCGCCGTGGTACTGGAAGTAGTCGTCGGAGTCGGCGATGTCGTGTTCGCGGGTGTCGGTGTTCTTGGCCGCCACCACGATCCGCCGGTAGTTGCGGTTCATGTCGTCGGCGGCGGGCACCCCGTCAAGACCGCGGCCGTAGGCGAAGCCGCCCCATGCGGTGTAGACCTCGGCCAGGTCGGCGTCGTCGCGCCAGTTGCGGGAATCGATCAGCTGCAGCAGCCCGGCGCCGTAGGTGCCCGGCTTGGAACCGAAGATCCGAGTGGTGGCGCGGCGCCGGTCACCGTGGGCGGCCAGATCGGCTTGGGTGTGGGCGCGCACGTAGTTGTCCTCGGCGGGTTCATCGAGCCCGGCGACCAGCTGCACGGCGTCGTCGAGCATCGCCACCACGTGCGGGAACGCATCGCGGAAGAACCCGGAGATCCGCACGGTGACGTCGATGCGGGGCCGGCCGAGCTCAGCCGGCGCGATCGGCTCCAGATCCACCACCCGGCGGGAGGCGTCGTCCCAGACCGGCCGGACGCCGAGCAGGGCGAACACCTCGGCGATGTCGTCACCTGCGGTGCGCATCGCCGAGGTCCCCCACACCGACAGCCCCACCGACTCCGGCCACCGGCCGTGGTCCTGCCGGTAGCGCGCCAGCAGCGAATCCGCCATGGCCACCCCGGTTTCCCAGGCCAGCCGCGACGGAATCGCCTTGGGGTCCACCGAGTAGAAGTTGCGCCCGGTGGGCAGCACGTTGATCAGCCCGCGCAGCGGCGAGCCGGACGGGCCGGCCGCGATGAACCGCCCGTCGAGGGCCCGCAGCACCTGCTCGATCTCGGCGGCGGTGCCGGCCAGTCGGGGAACGACCTCGGTGGCGGCGAAGCGCAGCACCGCGGCGACGTCCGGATCGTCGGTGAGGTCGGCAACCGCGTCGGGGTCCCAGTCGCGGTCGGCCAGCCCGGCGACCAGGGCGCGGGCCCGCTGTTCGACCTCGTCGACGCTGACCCGTTCGGCGCTGCCGTCCTCGGCCAGGCCGAGCGCCTGGCGCAGCCCGGGCACGGTCTGTTCGCCGCCGAACAGTTGCCGCGAGCGCAGGATCGCCAGCACCAGGTCCAGTTGCTGCTCCCCCGTCGGCGTCTGGCCGAGGATGTGCAGGCCGTCGCGGATCTGAACGTCCTTGATCTCGCAGAGCCAGCCGTCGACGTGCAGCAGCATGTCGTCGAACTGTTCATCGTCGGGGCGTTCCTCCAGGCCCAGGTCGTGGTCCATCTTGGCGGCGCGGATCAGTGTCCAGATCTGCTGGCGGATCGCGGGCAGTTTGCCGGGGTCCAGGGCGGCGATGTTGGCGTGCTCGTCGAGCAACTGCTCCAGCCGCGCGATGTCGCCGTAGCTCTCGGCGCGGGCCATCGGCGGGATGAGGTGGTCGATCAGCACCGCGTGGGCGCGGCGTTTGGCCTGGGTGCCCTCGCCGGGGTCGTTGACCAGGAACGGGTAGATGAGCGGCAGGTCACCGAGTGCGGCATCCGGGCCGCAGGAACCCGACATGCCCAGCGTCTTGCCCGGCAGCCACTCCAGGTTGCCGTGCTTGCCGAGGTGGACGATCGCGTCGGCGCGGAACCCGTCCGGGAAGTCGGTGCCCAGCCAGCGGTAGGCGGCCAGGTAATGGTGGCTGGGCGGCAGGTCGGGGTCGTGGTAGATCGCCACCGGGTTCTCCCCGAACCCGCGGGGCGGCTGGACCATCACCACCACGTTGTCGGCGCGTAGTGCGGCGATGACGATCTCGCCGTCCGGGTCGCGGCTGTGGTCGACGAACAGCTGCCCCGGCGGCGGGCCCCAGTGTGCCTCGACGGCGGCGGCGAACTCGGCGGGCAGGGTGGCGAACCAGGCGCGGTAGTCCGCGGCGGGCACCCGGATCGGGTTGGCCGACAGCTGCCCCTCGGTGAGCCAGTCGGGGTCCTGGCCGCCGTGTTCGATCAGGGTGTGCATCAGGGCGTCGCCGTCGCCGGCCGCCACGCCGGGCAGCTCCCCCACCCGGTAGCCGTGCTCGCGCAGCGCGCTGAGCACCGCGATGGCACTGGCCGGGGTGTCCAGTCCGACCGCGTTGCCGATGCGGGCGTGTTTGGTGGGGTAGGCGGAGAACATCAGCGCCACCCGCTTGTCGGCGGCGGGGACGGCGCGCAGCCGGGCATGGCGCACCGCCAGCCCGGCGACCCGCGCGCAGCGTTCCGGGTCGGCGACGTAGGAGATCAGGCCTTCGTCGTCGATCTCTTTGAACGAGAACGGCACGGTGATGATGCGGCCGTCGAATTCGGGGACCGCGACCTGGCTGGCGACGTCGAGGGGTGACAGGCCGTCGTCGTTGGCTTCCCACTGAGCGCGGGACGTGGTCAGGCACAACCCTTGCAGGATCGGGATATCCAGCGCGGCAAGGTGTTCGACGTTCCAGGACTCGTCGTCCCCGCCCGCCGTCGCGCCTGCGGGTTTGGTGCCGCCGGCGGCGAGCACGGTGACGATCATGACGTCCGCCCGCCCGAGGGTCTCCAGCAGCTCCGGCTCGGCGGTGCGTAGTGAGGCGCAGAACACCGGCATCGACGTGCCGCCTGCCGCCTCGATCGCCGCGCAGAGCGCGTCGACGTAGTCGGTGTTGCCGGCCAGGTGCTGGGCACGGTAGTAGAGCACCGCGACCGTGGGCCGGCCGCCATCGGCGGGCTCACGGGTGACCCCCCAGGTCGGGGTGCTCACCGGCGGGGCGAACCCGACGCCGGTCATCAGCACGGTGTCGCTGAGGAAGGCGTGCAGCTGCTGGAGGTTCTCCACCCCGCCCTGGGCGAGGTAGAGGTGGGTCTGCAGGGCGGTGCCTGCCGGCACCGTGGAGCGGTCGGTCAGGTCGGCGTCGGGCGACTGCTCACCGCTGACCAGCACCGCGGGCACCCCACTGGCCAGCACGGCGTCGATCCCCTCCTCCCAGGCGCGGTAGCCGCCCAGGATGCGCACCACCACCACGTCGACGCCGGTGAGCAGCTCCGGCAGTTCGTCGTCGAGCAGCCGCGCCGGGTTGGCCCAGCGGTAGTCGGCGCCGCTGGCGCGGGCGGTGATCAGGTCGGTGTCGGAGGTCGACAGCAGCAGAATGCGGGCGGGGGCTTCGGGGGCAGCGGACACGCCTAATTCCTACCCCACCGCCGCCGGTGCCGCGCCACCCTGATCGCTCCGCGATCTCATCCGAACGGGTGAGACCGGGCCGGCGATGCCGAGAAATCGGGTAGCCGACTGCTCTACGCCGCGGACGCGGCCCGCACGATAGTCAAAACGTCAGCAACACCGAAAGAACGTCGGTCCGGATCCAGCCGAGGAGGGACACCCGATGTCACACACCGACACCGTCAAGAAGGCCTACGAGATGTTCCACGCCGGCGACGTGGCGGGCATGAAGGATCTGTTCGCCGATGACGCCGTCTGGCACTCCTCCGACGAGGTGCCCCTCGGCGGCGCGCTGCACGGCTCCGACGCCATCATCGACATGATGACCCGGATCCCGGAATACTGGACCAGCGTCATACTCGAGCCGAACACCTACCTCGAGGCTGGCGAGCGTGTCGTCGCCTTGGGGACGCAGCGGTTCACCAACGCCCAGGGCACCGCGGAGACGCCGTTCGCCCAAGTGCTCGAATTCGACGGCTCGGGCAAGGTCGTCCGCAGTGACCTCTTCGGCGACACCGCGAAGATCGCCAGGCTGCAAACCTGACGGAGCGTCGGCTCAGCCACTCGCCATGTTCGAGGACTTCTCCCGGCTGGTATCCGGGATACACGCAACGGTTTTGACACCGTCGCTGTGGGATGGGGTGCTCGCCGACATCGGACGTGCGGTCGATCAATCCGATACGGCCCTGGTGGTCCACCGCGACGGTGGACCGCGCCGCATCGAACATGCGAACCTGCCGTTTTCCGCAGCGCAGGCTTACAACGCCCACTACGCGTTGCGGGACCCGATCATGGCGACGGTCGAATCCGGTCCGGTCGGCACGCTGCGTACCCGATCTGAGATGGTCGGAAAAGTCGGCCGGACCGAAATCGACGCCGACTGGTGTCGACCGAACGCGTTCGACGAGATCTACTTCCTGCATCTCACCGGCGCCCCGACAGCGGCGACCCTGGCGCTGCGATTGCCGAAACGCTCGGGCGTAGCCGGGCCGACCGACCCCACCGCGTTGCTGTGTTCTCTGGCGCCGCATCTGGCGCAGGCGTTCCGAACCCGACAGCACCTCGATGACCTCGGCTACCGCAACAGCGACTTGAGCCAGGTGTGCGAGTCCCTGCAGCGCGGGATCCTCATCCTCGCGGCCGGACGTGGTGTCGTCTACGCCAACTCCGAAGCGGAGCGCTTGCTGCGTCGCGATGACGGCCTACGAATCAGTTTGGCGAAACTGGAATCCTCGCAGCGCGACTCAAGGGAGCCCACCGGTACGTTCCTGTGCGCCCGGCCGTCCGGGAAGCGGGCATACGTCCTGCACGTGGTGCCGATGACCTCCACCGTGGAGGACCAGCGCTCTTCGTGGCGGCGGATGGTCGTCATCGTCGACCCCGACGTCGAACGAGTACCGAGCGCGACGTTACTGCGCGAACTCTACGGTTTGACCGTAAGTGAAGCCCAGGTTGCCGTCCTTGTCGCCCAAGGCGGCGACCCCAAATCGATAGCCGAAACCCTGTCGGTCTCGCTGGCAACCGTGAAAACCCATCTGCAGCACGTTTTCGACAAAACCGACACCCATCGTCAAGCGGACCTGGTCCGGCTCCTGCTTCAGCACGAGCCGGACCGTGACGCCGCGAGAAATCGTGACGTCACAAGTGACCCATCTCGCGTGCCATCCGGGCCGCCTCAAGAAAATTCGGTTCACGTTGCGGGACGTACAGTGTCGAGCCCCGCCGTCGACTGATCCGATGGGCGGTTGCACGCACCCGGCGTGCCGGAAAAACCTGAAACATGTTGAATTCCTTTCCTTGCGAAGTTCTTCCACAAGAAAAGCACCGCTACCGATCGAATTCCTCATCCAGACAGAGGAATTCGACACCACAATTCTTACCCTGCGGCGCCGAGGCGTGCCGCAAAGCCAGCAGAATTGAACGCGGGGCTCACCGGCGTACCGGTCCTCTGCCCAGCAATGCGGCCAGCTGGTCACGGTGCTCGATCCCGAGTTTGGTGTAGATCCGGTAGAGATGACCGTCGACGGTTCGCACCGACAGTGAGAGCCGTTCGGCCATCTCGCGGTTCGACAATCCCTCTGCGGCAAGCGATGCGATCTCGCGTTCGCGGCCGGTGAGCGGCAGCGGCCGGATCGCCGCGCTGACGGCCGGGCTGGCGAGCCCGCATACCTCGGCTCCCAGCCGCGCCCGACCCATCGAGGCCAGCGCCTTCGCCCGGTCGCCGTTCCGCTCGTGCTCGGTGGCGGCGTGGGCCGCCGCGTCGGCCGCCAGAGCCAGCGCGCCCGTCGCGATGAACCCGCTCGCCGCCCGGTCCAGCGCGTCGCCGTCGTGGCGCGCCAGGGCGGTCGCGTGGAGCGCCGTCGCGGCCGCCAACGGGGTGGCCAGGGCGTGCGCGAGCTGCCCCAGCCGGGGCGTACAGCCCCGGTCGCCGAAGCGGACCGAGGTGTGCAGCGCCCGAAGCTCGAGCGTGTCCATCCCGGAACGTCGGGCGGCCCGCGCGGCCCGGGTGGCATGCATCCGCGCCGCGGTCGTCTGGCCGCGGGCCGCCTGCTCCCATGCTCGGCCCAGTTCGAGTTCCGGCCGGAAAACCGCGAGGTGCTCTCCGTTGGCCGCCTCGGCTCGGCATACCGCTTCGGCGGCTGCCGCAACGTCACCACGGGCGCCTTCGAACTGTGCCAGCCAAGCGGCCACCGGCAGTTGCCACACCGAGCCGCCCGGCAGGACCGCCCGACACGCCCGCAGGTGTTCGACCGCTGCAGGCAGTGCACCGCGGGCCTGGTCGACCAGCCCGTGCATCGCCTCCACCAGGGCGTCGGCCTCCGAGACCCCGGCCGCCATCAGGGCGTAGCGTCGTACCGCCTGCTCCGCGGCGTCGAGGTCGCCCGCCGCGGTCGCGGCTGCCACCTCGGCAAGCCCGAGCAGGAAACGGTGCGGGCCGCCGCCGCCGGCACCGGTCGCCTGCAGTCCCGCCGCGACGACAGGTGCGACCTCGCTGAATCGGCCGGTGAGGCCCAACGCGTACACGGTTGCCGCCGCGGCCCATCCCAGCGCCGGTGCCGCGGCCGCGGTGTCGCAGCGCGCCGGCCCGGTCATGGCCGCGGTGGCGACATCGCCGGTGAAGAACGCGAATGCGAGTTGAAGGGCGGCGACCGCTCCATCGGCCGTCGCCGGGTCGCCGCAGTAGCCGGGCACCGCAGCCAGGGCGCGGCGGGCTCGATCCACCTCGCCACAGCCCCAGAACAGGTTCGCCGATCGCAACACCGCCCAGTTGAGCGCCGCAGGTCCGTCGCCCGTACCGGGTTCCGCGGCCTGCAGCACCTCGTCGGCCTCCGCGCCGCGCGCCTGCCAGCTCAACGCCTCGGCGAGGGTCAGCGCGGGTCCCAGACCACCACCGTGAGCGACGGCGAAACGGGCCAGTTCCTCGGCGTGGCGGAGGTCCGACAGCGTCAACGCCTGTCCGGCCGCTGTGGCGATCACATCGAGATCGGGGGGAAGATCGCTGCGGATCAGGTACTGGGCCAGCCGGATACCGCCGCGCGCATCGGGCAGCCGGGGCCGCCCGGACCCCGCTCGCAGCTGCTCCCGCAAAGCGTGGGCGAGCCGGCCGTTGATCTCCCGGGTGCGCACCGTACCGGCCAGCCGCATCGCCACCTCGCCGATGACCGGGTGGTTGAGTCGGGCCACCGTGTCCGTGCCGTCGGCGACCAGATGGATCATCCCGCGTCGTTCCAGCCGACCGACCGCCTCGCCGTCACAGAGTTCCCGCAGGACACCCCAATCCAGCAGCTCCGCGACCGCCAGGACCTCGACGGCGGTACGTTCCTCGTGGGTCAGTGTCCGCAACCGGAATTCCAGCAGGTCGTGGAGTTCGTGGTCGGCGTTCAACGGCCCGCCCAGCTCCCAGCGGTCATCGACCCGGCGCAGCACCCCCGATTCGCGTCCCGCGCTGAGCAACCCGCGCAACAGCAGCGGATTGCCGGCGGTACGCCGCTGCAGTTCGGCGACCAGCCGGTTCTCGACGGGTCCGCCGAGGACCGCACGGGCGAGCACCGCGGTCTGTTCGGTGGTGAACGCCGCGAGGTGCACCCCGGTGAGCAGTCCCTCTTTGAGTAATGCGGTGACCGCGTCGGGCGGATCGGTTCCGGCGCCGAGCGTCACGATCAGCCGCACCGCGTCGCTCACCGCGAGCTGGTAGGCCAACGCCGCCGAGAGCGGATCGAGTAGGTGGGCGTCGTCGAGAACCAGCACGAGGTTCGGCTGGCGGGACAGCGCCCGCTCGGCTTCGGCCAACATCTCGGCGGGGTCCTCGGCGGTGTCGACCGTCAGCGCCCGGGAGAACGCACCGAGCGGGACGGCGCTGCCGCCGCGGGTGCCCAGGACGAACCGGACCTGCTGCCCACGCCGTTGCAGCGTGTCCGCCAGCCCACGCGCCAACGTCGACTTGCCCACTCCGCTTTCGCCGACCAGCGCCACGCCGCGACCGGTGACCACGCCGTCGAAGGCCGCCATCGCGCGGGCGAACTCCGGCTCGCGGGCCACCATCGGCCAACCCGGCGCTGGTACCGCGTCCTGCTCCACCGGCCCCCCCGGGGTGATTCGCGCGACTGGGTGCCGCAATACTACCGTGACCTGCACGAAGTTCGATGCGATGCGCCGGGGCGTTCGCCCGGATCGGCGCTACCGGGCGGCAACGCGGGAAGGGGATGCGGGCGCCATGAGCCGTACGCGGGACACCGACGCCTGCCCCGGCGCGCGGCAGACCCATCCGGCCGCCGACGGCGCCCTGGCCCGGATCCGGTTACCCGGCGGGATGATCAGCGCCGCGCAGTTGGCGGCGCTGGCGCGCACAGCCGCCGAATTCGGCTCACCGGCACTCGAACTCACCTCGCGTGGGAACGTCCAGGTGCGCGCCATCACCGATCCGGCGGGTGTCGCCGCGGCGGTGGCCGCGGCCGGTCTGCTGCCTTCCGCCAGCCACGAACGGGTCCGCAACATCGTCGCCTCACCGCTGAGCGGGCGGGTCGGCGGCACCGCCGACGTGCGCGACCACGTCACCCGGTTGGACCGCGCGATCCGGGCCGAGCCGCGACTGGCCGACCTGCCCGGGCGATTCTGGTTCGGACTCGACGACGGGCGCGGCGACGTGGCCGGGCTGCGCCCCGATCTCACCGCGCTGTGGGCCGATGCCGACACGGCAGCGCTGCTGCTGGCCGGACGGGACACCGGAGTCCGGGTCCCCGCCGCCGACGCGGTGGCCACGCTCATCGCGCTCGCGGCCCGTTTCGCGACCATCCGCGGCGACGCGTGGCGGGTCGCCGAGCTCACCGACCCCGAAACACTGCTGGCCGGACTCGAGCCGGTCGCCGAGGCCGGTGCGACCTGGACGCCACCGGCCGGGCCGCCGGTGGGCTGGCTCGAGCAGGCCGGCGGGCGGGTGACACTGGGCGCGGCCGTTCCGCTGGGGGTGTTGTCGGCTCGGGTCGCGGAGTATCTCGCGGCGATCGACGCCCCACTGGTGGTGACCCCGTGGCGCTCGGTGCTCATCTGCGACCTCGACGAAGCGGCCGCCGACACCGTGGTGCGGGTGCTGGCACCGCTGGGGCTGATCTTCGACGCACACTCGCCGTGGCTGTCGATCAGCGCCTGCGTGGGCAGTCCGGGGTGCGCGCGGTCGGCCGCCGACGTGCGCGCCGACGCCGCCGCCCGCCTCGATGAGCCCGCCACCGGGCATCGCCACTTCGTCGGCTGCGAGCGTGCCTGCGGCAGCCCGCCGGGCGCGCAGGTGCTGGTGGCCACCGCGGACGGATACCGGGAGCTCACGCCGTAGGGTGAGCGCGTGCTGGACTACCTGCGCGACGCCGCCGAGATCTACCGGCAGTCGTTCGCCACGATCCGCGCCGAGGCGGACCTGGCCCGGTTCCCCGCCGACGTGGCCCGGGTCGTGGTGCGACTGATCCACACCTGCGGGCAGGTCGACCTCGTCGATCACATCGCCTACACCGAGGACGTGGTGGCCCGCGCGCACGCGGCGCTGGCCGGCGGCGCGCCGGTGCTGTGCGACTCCTCGATGGTGGCGGCCGGCATCACCCGCTCCCGGCTGCCGGCGGACAACGCGGTGGTGTCGCTGGTCGCCGACCCCCGGGCGGGCGAACACGCCCGGCGGTCGGCAACCACCCGCTCGGCGGCCGGGGTGGAGCTGTGGGCCGACCGCCTCGGCGGTGCGGTGCTGGCCATCGGCAATGCGCCGACCGCGCTGTTCCGGCTGCTGGAACTGATCGACGAGGGTGCGCCCGCACCGGCGGCGGTGCTGGGCGGCCCGGTCGGCTTCGTCGGCTCGGCACAGTCCAAACAGGAGCTCGTCGACCGGCCCCGCGGAGTGGCCTACCTGGTGGTGCGCGGTCGGCGTGGCGGCAGCGCGATGGCGGCCGCCGCGGTCAACGCGATCGCGAGCAGCGCCGAATGAGCGGCCACGGAACACTGTTCGGGGTCGGGCTTGGCCCGGGCGACCCGGAGCTGGTGACGGTGAAGGCCACCCGGGTCATCGCGGCGGCCGACGTCGTCGCGTATCACAGTGCGCGCCATGGCCGCAGCATCGCCCGCGGCATCGCCGAGCCGTACCTGCGCCCCGGTCAGCTCGAGGAGCACCTGGTCTATCCGGTGACCACCGAAACCGTCGACCACCCGGGCGGCTACGCCGGGGCGATGGAGGACTTCTACCGCTCGGCGGCCGAACGGATCGCCGCTCACCTGGCCGCCGGTCGGGACGTGGCGCTGCTGGCCGAGGGCGATCCGCTGTTCTACAGCTCCTACATGCATCTGCACACCCGGCTCACCGAACGTTTCCACGCGGTGATCGTCCCCGGGGTGACCTCGATCAGTGCGGCCTCGGCGGCGCTGGCGACACCCCTGGTGGCCGGCGACGAGGTCTTGTCGGTGTTGCCCGGCACGATGGGGGTCACCGAGCTGAGCCGGCGGCTCGCCGACGTCGACGCCGCGGTCATCCTCAAACTGGGCCGGTCCTACCCGGCCGTTCGGGAAGCGTTGTCGCGCACCGGACAACTCGACGACACCTACTACGTGGAGCGGGCCTCCACCCCGGCCCAGCGGGTGCTGCCCGCCGCCGACGTCGACCCGGCCGAGGTGCCGTACTTCTCGCTGGCATTGTTGCCCGGCGGCCGGCGCCGTCGCGCGGCCGCCGGTGCGGTCACCGTGGTGGGGTTGGGGCCCGGCAGCCAGGACTGGATGACGCCGGAGAGCCGCCGGGTGCTGGCAGCGGCAACCGACCTGATCGGCTACGGACCGTATCTGGATCGGGTGCCCGAGCATGCCGGGCAACGCCGCCACCCCAGCGACAACACCGATGAGCCCAAACGGGCCAGGCTGGCCTGCGAGTTGGCCGAGCGGGGCCACACGGTGGCGGTGGTCTCCTCCGGGGATCCGGGCGTGTTCGCGATGGGCGCCGCGGTGCTGGAGGAGGCTCGACGCTGGCCGGGCGTGACGGTGCGGGTGGTGCCCGCGATGACCGCCGCGCAGGCGGTGGCCAGCCGGGTCGGGGCGCCGCTGGGGCACGACTACGCGGTGCTCTCGCTGTCCGATCGGCTCAAACCGTGGGAGGTGATCGCCGCCCGGCTCTCGGCGGCCGCCGCCGCGGATCTGGCGCTGGCGATCTACAACCCGGCTTCCCGCAGCCGCACCTGGCAGGTCGGCGCGATGCGGGACCTGCTGCTGGAGCACCGCTCCCCCGATACACCGGTGGTGATCGGGCGGGACGTGTCCGGGCCGGCCGAGCAGGTGAGCGTGGTGCGGTTGGCCGAACTCGACGCCGCAGCCGTCGACATGCGATGCCTGCTCATCGTCGGATCTTCCCAAACCCAGTGGTACAGCGACGATTCCGCCGACCGGGTGTTCACCCCCCGCCGCTACCCGGGTTAGCCGGCAGTGGCGGCGTGCCGTCTTCGCCGCGCCGACCAACACAGGAAGTTCTCAGAGCGCGTGTCGCTCTCCGACTCGTTGTGAGTTGTATCGTCGAGAGGTGGTCCAGGAGAACGACCGGTCGGAGGAGATCGCCGCCGACGCCCTGAAGCCGGCAGCGACCCTCGGAGCCCAGACGTGGATGTCGTCGCTGATGCTCTCGCCCCGCGAAGTCGAGAAGCTGGTCATCTACCAGGTCGCCGACCTGGCACGCCGACGGCGGGAACGCGGTACCAAACTGAACGTTCCCGAATCCATCGCGCTGATCTGCGAGGCACTGCTGGAGTCCGCGCGCGACGGCGCGTCGCTCGCGGACACCATCGAGCTGGGCAAACGGGTCCTCACCCGCGACGATGTGCTGGCCGGCGTGCCCGACATGGTCACCTTCGTGCAGGTCGAGGCGATGTTCCCGACCGGCACCCAGCTGGTCTCGGTGGCCAACCCGATCGGTTGATCGGTCGAACGGACGATGGAGGGTGTCATGATCCCCGGTGAATGGTTCATCGCCGACGAACCCGTTGAAATCAACGCGGGCCGCCCCACCGTGCAACTTCAGGTCCGCAACACCGGGGACCGGCCGATCCAGGTGGGCTCGCACTACCACTTCTTCGAAGCGAACGGGGTTTTGGAGTTCGATCGAACACGGGCGCTCGGCAGACGGCTCGACATCCCCTCCGGGCAAGCGATCCGGTTCGAACCCGGCGAGGAGAAAACCGTCGTCCTCGTCGAGTTCGGTGGCATGGGTCTGATCAGAGGCTTCAGCGGCATGGTCGAGGGCGCCGTCCGAAACGACAGGGTGGCTCGGCGGGCGCTGCGTCGAGCGGGTGAGCTCGGGTTCCGCGGGATACCCGGCGGTGCCGGAGAGGGGTCGTCGCGGTGAGCTCGGTTTCTCGGCGCACCTACGCCTCGCTGTACGGACCCACCACCGGCGACCGGTTCCGGTTGGCCGACACCGAGTTGATAGCGCAGGTGGAGCGCAGCCTGCTCACTCCGGGTGAAGAGCTGGTCTTCGGTGGCGGCAAGTCGATTCGCGACGGCATGGGCCAAACACCGGGGGTGACCAACGCCGAGGGCGCCTTGGACCTGGTCATCACGTCGGTGATCGTGATGGATCCGATCATCGGCATCGTCAAGGCCGACATCGGTATTCGCGACGGGCGGATCGTCGGCGTCGGGCAGGCGGGAAACCCCTACGTGCAGGACGGCGTGGACCCCGGCCTGATCGTCGGGACCGGCACCCAGGTGATCGCCGGTGAGGGGTTGGTGGCCACCGCGGGTGCGGTCGACACGCATGTGCACTTCATCTCCCCCGAACAGGTCAAGGACGGCCTGTCCAGCGGTGTCACCACTTTCCTCGGTGGCGGAACCGGCCCCGAGGACGGAGCCCGGGGCACCAACACCACACCCGGCGCGGGCAACATCACCCGCATGCTGCAGGCAACCGCCTGCTATCCGGTCAACGTCGGCTTCCTCGGCAAGGGCAACAGCAGCCAACCCGAGGCGCTGATCGAGCAGATGCAGGCCGGCGCCTGCGGTTTCAAGGTGCACGAGGACTGGGGTGCGACCCCCGCGGTGATGGACTGCTGCCTCAGCGTGGCCGATGACCACGACGTGCAGGTCGCGATCCACACCGACACGCTCAACGAGTCCGGCTATCTCGCCGACACGCTCAGCGCGATCAACGGCCGCGTCGTGCACGCCTACCACATCGAGGGAGCCGGCGGCGGCCATGCGCCCGACGTGATGGCGATGGCCGCACTGCCCAACGTGCTGCCCTCATCGACCAACCCGACCCGGCCGTTCACCACGGACACCGCCAACAATTTGTTCTACATGACCGCGGTGACCCACAACCTGAACCCGCGCGACCCGGTCGACAACGCCTTCGTTCAGTCCCGCATCCGGACCGGTACCGAAGCCGCGGAGGACGTGCTGCAAGATCTCGGCGTCGTCTCGATGTACACCTCGGATTCTCAGGCAATGGGTCGGATCAGCGACACCATCACCACCGCATGGCGCACGGCGGACAAGATGAAGCAGCAGACCGGGCAACTCGCCGGTGATCCCGACGAGCACGACAACGGTCGCATCCTGCGTTATCTGGCGAAATACACCATCAACCCGGCGTTGACACACGGCATCGGCCACCTGGTGGGCTCGTTGGAGCCGGGCAAGATCGCCGATATCGTGCTCTGGCCGACCAGCACGTTCGGGGTCCGGCCGAAGTTGGTCCTCAAGGGCGGGATGGTGGTGCGGGCGACGCTCGGCGACCCCTGCGGGTCCATCCCCACCACCGAACCGGTGCTGATGCGCCCGATGTACGGCAGTGAACCTCCGGTGGCGCCGCACATCGCGATGACGTTCATGTCCGAGGCCGCCGTCGTCGCCGGGGTGCCCGACCGGATCGGGCTGGACCGCTGGGTCGAGCCGGTCCGAGGTTGTCGCACCGTCGGGAAACAGCAGATGGTGCGCAACGACGCGATGCCCGAGATCCGCATCGACCCGAAGACATACGACGTCTACCTCGACGGCACACTCGCCACCGCCGAACCGGTCGACCGGGTCTCGATGGCGCAGCTGTACTACATCGTCTGACGGATCGACTCAAACCGATAGGCGGGCGATCACGACTTCCAACCGGCCGGCATCATCGGCACGGTTTTCGAGCCGTCGGCGTCCGCTCCCACGCTGACCAGCCCGGCGGGCCGCACCCCAGGGATGGCCGCCGCACCTGCGAAACCCAGGGTGCCCGCACCGGTCCCCGACGAGTCGGTGGTCTCGGCGGGGCCGGGCTCGTCGTCGACGTCGGGTTCCGAGTCGGCGTCGAGGAATTCGTAGCGGTAGCCGCGCTCGGTGGCCGTACCGTGGCGGCGGCGGTGTTTCATCCGCGCGGTGAACGCGGTGCCCGTCCGGGTCGTCTCGGCGGCGTCCTGCTCATCGCCGGCGTCCTCGGGGCGCCGCGCACCCCGCCGCGCGCCTGCCGAGCGGCGGGCCGCGGCCCCCACCGAGGTGGCCACGTACACGGTGTCGGTCAGACCCGCCCCGGTGGTCTGGGTAGGCCCGAACCCGGTGCCCGGCCCCCCGCCGGCGGGTCCACTCGCAGCAGGAGCGCTCGACGCCGGTGCCGTGGAGCCGGACGTCGCAGGGATGTTGCCCGCGCCGCCGCCGGCACCACCGGCCGCGGCGCCCGCCCCGGCCGGCGCGCCGAGGGGTGCCGGTGCGGTCGCCCCCGCAGGCACGTCGGTGGGCTGGACTTCCAGCCCGCTGAGGCCGGCCAGCCCCGACAGGCCGGCCAGTCCGGCCGCGCCGGCCGATCCGGCGGCGGCCGCGGCCACCAGCGGTGCCGCCCCGACCAGCACCGGGATCGCCAGTTGCACGGCGATCTGTCCCATCGGCCAGATCAGCATCAAGGTGTGGTAGGCGGACCAGCCCAGGGCGCCGGCGAGCACCGGGGACATCCCCGGGATCATGCCGAACAGCTGGCCGAACTGACCCGCGGTCTCCACCGGTGGCAGCGGATACCCGTCCACGCCGAGGATCTTCCACAGCTGTTTGGCGACGGGGTCGAGCACGCCCATGTTGATGTTGGTCAGCAGGTCTTTGATCTGCTGCTCCCAGCCGGTGGCGGCCTGGCTGTCCGCGACGGTGTCGGCGGCCCGCAGATGCGCACCGGCCTCACCGGCTCGGCCCGCCGCGGCCGAGTCGGTCCCGGCGGCGGCGGTGGCCGCCTCCGCGCCGGGCGCCATGATCGGCGCCGCCGGCGATGTGGGCGACACGGTGGCCAGCGCGGTCTGGGCGGTCACCTGGTAGCCGGCCATGGTCTCGGCGGCCTGGATCCACATCCGGACGTAATCGGCTTCGTTGACCGCGATCGGGATGGTGTTGATCCCGAAGAAGTTGGTGGCGACCAGGGTGGCGTGCACGGCGTGGTTGGCGGCGAGTTCGGCCAGGGTGGGCATGGTGGCCAGCGCCACGGTGTGGGCACCGGCGGCGGTGTGGTGCGCTGCCGCGGCGACACTGCTCTTGGCGGCGCTCTCGGCCAGCCAGGCCAGGTACGGCCCGTGGGCGGCCAGGTAACGCGCGGCGGTGGGCCCCTGCCAGGCGCCCGCCTGCACGGCGGCCAGGTCGGCGGTGAGTTCCTCGGCGGCGGCGGTGTACTCGGCGGCCAGCTGTGACCAGGCCGAGCCGGCGGCCACCAGCGGTCCGGCACCCGGGCCGGAGCTCAGCAGCGCCGAATGCACCTCCGGGGGTGCTGCCAGCCAGATCGGCGCGATCATCGCGACCGGCACCCCCTCTCCGTTGATTCGCGGCGGCCTGCTCGTCGGCGCCCTCAGACGCCGTCAGATGAGTAGTCGGATCGCGATGCCGATTAGTTCCCCGCGGTGCGCAGTTTTGTCCCTCGACGGTGATTTGCCAGGATGAGGTGGTGAATTGCGAGGTCGCGCGGGAAGCGCTCTCGGCGCGTCTGGACGGGGAGGCGCAGCCGGTGCTGGCGCACCAGCTCGACGCCCACCTACGCGGCTGCCGGGACTGCCGGGAGTGGCTGATCGCCGCGGCGGCCCAGACCCGCCATATCGCGGTGGCGGGGCCCCAGCGCGGCCCGGACCTGACCGAGCAGATCCTCGCCGGTGCGCGGGCCCGGGCGGCGGGCACCGCGTCGCTGTGGTGGCGCGGCGGGTTGATCGTGATCGGAGTGGGTCAGCTGGTGTTGGCGGTCGCGCAGATCGCCGGGTTGGATTTCGGGATGGTGCACACCGAAGGGCACGGCGCGGCGACCGGCGCGCACCTGCTGCACGAGTCCACCGCCTGGCTCGTCGCGCTGGGGGTGGCGATGATCGCCGCCGGATTCTGGACCGTCGCCGCGGTGGGCGTGGCGGCCATCACCGGCGCCTACACGGTCGCGCTGGTCGGCTATGTGGCGGTCGATGCGGTGACCGGGCAGGTCACCGTGTCCCGGGCACTGAGCCACATCCCGATCCTGCTCGGGTTGTTCTTCGTGTTGCTGGTGGTGCGCGACCGGTTCGGGTCGCCGCGCCGGGGCCGCGGCTCCTCGACGGCCGACACGGCGATCCCCTGGCCCGAACCCGGGCGGCGCGATCACCTGCGGCCGGTGAACCGGACCGCGGCGTGACGATGTCCCCCGACCAACCTACGACCAGCCGTCGTAGACTGGCGGCGATGACCGCGCGCAGCGACGACGAAGCCGTCACGGCGTTGGCCCTGGCCGCCGCCGGGCGTAACAGCCGCGCGCTGGAGGCGTTCATCCGAGCCACCCAGCAGGACGTGTGGCGCTTCGTGGCCTATCTCGCCGATGTCGGCAGTGCCGATGACCTCACCCAGGAGACGTTCCTGCGCGCCATCAGCGCCATCGAACGGTTCTCCGGACGCGCCAGCGCCCGCACCTGGCTGTTGGCGATCGCCCGTCGGGTGGTCGCCGACCACATCCGGCACACCCGGTCGCGTCCGCGCGCGGCGCACGGCGCCGATCCGACGCAGCTGCCCGACCGGGCGCACACCAGCCGCGGCTTCGAGGACGTCGTCGAGGTCACCGCGATGATCGCCGACCTCTCCCCTGACCAGCGCGAGGCGCTGCTGCTCACCCAGGTGCTCGGGCTGTCCTACGCCGACGCCGCGGCGGTCTGCGACTGCCCGGTGGGCACCATTCGATCCCGGGTCGCCCGGGCTCGCGAGGCGTTGCTGGCCGACCCGGACTCCGGCGAACTCACCGGCTAGCGGCCAGCGCGCGCACCCACGCCGCGGCCTGGGCGGCGTCCTCGGCGGTGACCACCCCGGCGGGCAACGGCGGCCGTTGCACCATCACCACCGGGATCCCGTGGTCGGCGGCGGCGGTCAGCTTCGCCCGGGTCATCGCTCCGCCGCTGTTCTTGGTGACCAGGACGTCGATGTGGTGTTCGGTCAACAGCGCGGCCTCCTCCCGGTACTCGTAGGGGCCGCGGGACAGCAGCAACCGGTGCCGCTCCGGCAGCGTGCCGGGATCCGGGGCGGTGACCACCCGGATGAGGAACCAGGCGTCGACACCGGTGAACGCGGCGACGCTGGAGCGCCCGGTGGTCAGGAACCCCCGCCGGTGGCCGCGCTCGGCGATGACCTCGGCGGCCCCCCGGTTCGACGGCACGGTCGTCGCGCCGTCGCTGGGCCAGGCCGGCCGGGCCAGCACCAGATGCGGAAGCCCCAACTCGGTGCAGGCCGCCGCGGCGTTGGCGGTGATGGTCGCCGCGAACGGGTGGGTGGCGTCGACGACGGCGTCCACCCCGGAGTCGGTCAGCCAGCGCCGCAGCCCGTCGACGCCGCCGAACCCGCCGATGCGCACCGCGCCGGCCGGCAGCGCCGGGTCGGGGACGCGGCCGGCCAGCGAACTGATCACCTCGATGCCGGGTTGCAGGTCGGCGGCCAGTTCGCGGGCCTCACCGGTGCCGCCGAGCAGCAGGATCCTCACCGCCGGCCGCCCCGCCGCCGTCCGGGCGAGTACAGGTAGCTGTCGGTGAACCCGTCGGCGGCCAGGGCGTCGCCGACGATGATCACCGCGGTCTTGGTGATCCCGGCCGCGTTCATCTGTTCGGCGATGTCGGTCAACTCCCCGCGCAGCACCGTCTGCTCCGGCCGGCTGGCGAAGGCCACCACCGCCACCGGTGTGTCGGGCCGGTAGCCGCCGGCGAGCAGTTGCGGGACGATCGCGTCGATCTGGGCGGCGGCGAGGTGCAGCACCAGGGTGGCGCCCGGTGCGGCCAGCGCGGTGAGGTCTTCGCCTTCGGGCATGGCGGTGGACACGGTGGCGACCCGGGTCAGCGTCACCGTCTGCGCCACCCCGGGCACGGTCAGTTCGCGGCCGAGGACCGCCGCGGCGGCGGCGAACGCCGGCACACCCGGCACGATCCGGTAGTCGATGCCTGCCGCATCGAGGCGACGGCACTGTTCGGCGACCGCGCTGTACAGCGACGGGTCCCCGGAGTGCAGTCGCGCCACGTCGTGGCCGGCCGCGTCGGCGGCGGTGATCTCGGCGATGATCTCGTCGAGGGTCAGCGGGCCGGTGTCCACCACGCGGGCTTGCGGCGGGCAGAACGCCAGCAGATCGTCGGACATGATCGACCCGGGATGCAGGCAGACCGGGCAAGTGGCGAGCAGGCGCCGGCCGCGGACTGTGATCAGGTCGGCTGCGCCGGGTCCGGCGCCGATGAAGTAGACGGTCATCGGGTCCACTCCCATTGGGTCACCGGGCGTTGCGGCAGCCACCCGCTGAACGCCCCCAGCGGCTCGGCCCGGTCATGCTGTAACCGTCGCAACGTTCCGCCGTATTGCGAATAGGATTGCAGGAGTAGGGCTTCGGATTCTACGGTGACGGCGTTGGCGACCAGCCGGCCGCCGCGCGGCAACGCCTGCAGACACCCGTCGAGCAGGCCCGGGGTGGTCAGTCCGCCGCCGATGAACACCGCATCCGGTGCGGCGGCTCCGGTGAAGGCCGCCGGCGCGGCGCCGCGCACCTCGACCCGGGCGCCGCTGCCGGCCGCGTTGTGGACGATGGCGCGGCCACGGGCCTCGTCGCGTTCGAAGGCGACCGCGCTGCAGCCCGGCGCGCTGCGCGCCCACGACACCGCGATGCTGCCCGACCCCGATCCGACGTCCCACAGCCGTTGACCGGTCCGCGGCGCCAGCGCGGCCAGGGTGACCGCACGGATGGTGTATTTGGTCATCTGGCCGGTGTTTCCGAACGCGGCGTCGGGCAGGTGGACGGCCGAGTCGTCGGGCAGGTAGCGCACCGCGACGACGTTGAGATCGTCGGTGTCGGTGTCGGTGCCGGCGGCGAAGTCCCGCGCGGTGCCGTCACGGCGTCGTTCGGCCGGCCCGGCGAGTTGTTCGAAGACGCTGAGTTCGGAGTCGCCGCGGCCGTGGTCGCACAGCAGCGCCGCGAGTCGCCGGGGGCTGGACCGGTCGCGGGAGAGCACGATCGCCCGCCCACCGCGGCGCACCGCGGTGTGCGGCGCGGCGCTGACCAGGCTGATCACCTCGGTGTCGGCGACGTTCCAGCCCATCCGGGCGCACGCCAGCGCCGGGGCCGACACGTGCGGCAGCACGGTAACGCGGTGCGCGCCGAACAGCCGGATCAGGGTGACGCCGATGCCGTGCAGCAGCGGATCGCCGCTGGCGAGCACGTGCACGTCGTGGGGCTGATCGAGCAGATCCGGCAGCGCCTCCAGCAACGGTGACGGCCAACTCCGCCGGTGCGCCGCGACCGTGTCGTCGAGCAGCCCGAGTTGCCGTTCGGATCCGTATACCTCAGTGGCCGAACACAATTCGTTTCGGGATCGTTCGGCCAGGCCGGCCATGCCGTCCGCACCGATCCCGACGACCACGATCCGGCTCATCGGGGCAGCCTCCGCCACACCGGGCGGGGAAGCAGCCGCATCCCGACGAACAGCGGGCGCAGCGCCCACGGGATCCACACCGTGTGCCTGCGGCGGGACAGCGCCCGGGCGGTGGCGGCGGCGACCTGCTGCGGAGTGCTCGACAGCGGCGCCGGGCTCATCCCCTCGGTCATCCGGCCGACGACGAAGCCCGGCCGGGCGACCAGCAGGTGCACGCCGCTGCCGTGCAGCGCGTCGGCCAGCCCGCAGGCGAAGCCGTCGAGGCCGGCCTTGGCCGAGCCGTAGACGTAGTTGGCCCGCCGCACCCGCACCCCGGCCACTGAGGAGAACACCACCAACCGGCCCCGCCCGGCGGCGCGCATGGCGGCGGCCAGGTGGGTGAGCAGGCTGATCTGGGCGACGTAGTCGGTGTGGACGATGGCCACCGCGTGCTCCGCGTCGGCTTCGGCGCGGGTCTGATCGCCGAGGATGCCGAAAGCCAGCACCGCGGTGCCCAGCGGGCCGTGCTCGGCGACCAGTCCGTCGACCAGCCGGCCGTGGGCGGCCAGGTCGTCGGCGTCGAACTCCGCGGTGTGCACCGCGGTGGCGCCGGCGGCGCGCACCGCGGCCACCTGATCACCGAGCCGGTCGGCGTTGCGGGCGGCCAGCACCACCGGCACCCCGGGCGCCAGCAGCCGGGCCAGTTCGACACCGATCTCGCTGCGGCCGCCGAAGATGACCACCGGCGGGTTCGTCGTGTCCTCCACGTCAGCGATTATGTCCTGCGCTAGCGTGGGCCGTGATGGCGAACACCACGACCCGGCTCACCGATGACGCGCACTCGTTCCTGACCGAGCGGCATCTGGCGATGCTGACCACGTTGCGCGCCGACGGGTCGCCGCACGTCGTCGCGGTGGGGTTCACCTTCGACCCGAAAACCCATATCGCGCGGGTGATCACCAACGGCGGTTCGCAGAAGGCGCTCAACGCCGAGCGCGGCGGTGTCGCGGTGCTGTCCCAGGTCGATGGCGCACGCTGGCTCTCGCTGGAGGGTCGGGCGTCGGTCAGCTCCGACGCCGACGCGGTGCGCGACGCCGAACTGCGCTACGCGCAGCGCTACCGCACCCCGCGGGAGAACCCGCAGCGGGTGGTCATCGAGGTGCAGATCGAGCGGGTGCTGGGTTCATCGACGCTGCTCGACCGTGGTACCGGTTAGCCCGCCACCACCAGTTCGTGCGGGCGGCTGTTGACCGGTTCCGCACCGTCGTCCGTGACGATCACGATGTCTTCGATGCGGGCGCCCCACCGGCCGGTGAAATAGATTCCCGGTTCGACGGAGAACGCCATCCCGGTGGCCAGTGGCAGGTCGTTGCCCGCGACGATGTAGGGCTCCTCGTGCACCGACAGGCCGATGCCGTGGCCGGTGCGGTGGACGAAGTTCTCGGCCAGGCCGGCCTCGGCCAGCACGTCGCGGGCGGCCGCGTCGACCTGCTCGGCGGTGACGCCGGGGCGTACCGCGTCCACCGCGGCGCGCTGGGCGCGGTGCAGCACCGCGTAGTGCTGCGCCACCTGCGGATCCGGCTCGCCGATGCTGTAGGTGCGGGTGCAGTCGGAGTAGTAGCCCGGCTCGACCGGTCCACCGATGTCGACCACGACGGTGTCCCCGTTCCGCAGCTGCCGCTGCGAGCAGGCGTGGTGCGGGTCGGCGCCGTTGGGGCCGGAGCCGACGATGATGAACGCCACCTCCGTATGGCCTTCGGCGACAATGGCTTCGGCGATGTCGGCGGCGACGTCGGCCTCGGTGCGTCCGGCGGCCAGCAGACCGGGCACCGCCGCGTGCACCCGGTCGATGGCGGCACCGGCGCGGCGCAGCGCATCGATCTCGGCCGGGTCCTTGTGCATCCGCAGTCGGCGCAGCACCGCGGTGGCCAGCACCGGCGGCGTCCCCAGCAGACCGGCCAGCGGCACCAGATGCAGTGCGGGCATCGCGTCGGTGACCGCGGCTGCGGCGCCGGGCAGCGCGTCGGCGACCAGGCGGTAGGGGTCGTCGCCGTCCACCCAGTCTTGGACGGCGATACCGAGGTCACCGACGGCGGATTCGGCGAGAGCCGGCACCTCCAGCCGGGGCACCACCATCGTCGGCTCACCGTCGGCGGGCAGCACCAGCGCGGTGAGCCGCTCGAAGGTCTCCGCCCGCGAACCCAGCAGGTAGCGCAGGTCGTGGCCGGGGGTGATGACCAGCCCGGCCAGACCTGCCTCGGCGGTGGCGGCGGCCGCGGCGGCCAGCCGGCGGGAATAGACGGAGCTGTCGAACCGGGAAGTCACCCTCCCAGGCTAACGGGTCGCGACATCGGCGATCCGGGTGGGAAATACCATGGCGGGCATGCCCGCTCCGCTGCTGCTGCTCGACGGCGCCTCGATGTGGTTCCGTTCCTTCTACGGGGTGCCGTCGTCGATCACCGCGCCCGACGGCATGCCGGTCAACGCGGTCCGCGGGTTCCTGGACTCGGTCGCCACCCTGGTCACCCAGCAGCGGCCGGGCCGGCTGGTGGTGTGCCTGGACCTGGACTGGCGCCCCCGGTTCCGGGTGGAACTGCTGCCGTCCTACAAGGCGCACCGGGTGGAGGAGATCGAGGCGGAGGAACCCGACGTCGAGGAGATGCCCGACGAATTGGGGCCGCAGGTCGAGGTGATCCTCGAGGTGCTCGACGCATTCGGGATCGCCACCGGCGGCGCCGAGGGCCTGGAGGCCGACGACGTGCTGGGCACCCTGGCGGCCGCCGAGACGACCGACCCCGTCGTGGTCGTCTCCGGTGACCGCGACCTGCTGCAGGTGGTCGCCGACGACCCGGTCCCGGTGCGGGTGCTCTACCTCGGCCGCGGGCTGGCCAAAGCGACCCTGTTCGGCCCGGCCGAGGTGGCCGAACGCTACGGGGTGCCCGCGGAGCGGGCCGGGGCCGCCTACGCCGAGTTGGCGCTGTTGCGCGGTGACCCCTCCGACGGGCTGCCCGGGGTGCCCGGGATCGGCGAGAAGACCGCGGCGCGGCTGCTGTCCGAGCACGGTTCGCTGGCGGCGATCCGGTCGGCGGCGGCCGATCCGGGGTCGGCGATGGCCGCCGGGGTGCGGGCGAAGCTGACCGCCGCCGACGAGTACATCGAGATCGCCGGGCCGGTGGTGCGGGTGGTCACCGACGCGGCGGTGGAGTTGTCCCTACCCGGCGACGCGCTGCCTGCAGGCGCCGCCGATCCCGATCGCGTTGCGGCGCTTGGCGAACGCTATGGAGTGGGCTCGTCGGTGCGCCGGTTGGAGACCGCGCTGCGGGCGGCCGGTGCCGGGTGACCGGTCAGCGTGGCCGGCCGACGGCGTAGGTGCCCGAGTCGTCCTGGAAGGTCACGGTCACCTTGCGTTTGCTGCCGTCGATGCTGACCTCGCAGTCGAAGGTGTCGTCCTTTTTGACCGTCGGATTGCCGCGGCCCTCGTTGCAGATGACGTCCTTGACGTTCTTGGCGCCGTAGCCGTTGGTGTCGTCGCTGAGGACCTGCTGCACCCCGGCCTGCGCCTTGTCGATGTTGAGCTTGGTGGTGACCAGGAAACCGGGCCACACCAGCCCGAGCACCAGCACCGCCACGACGATCGCTCCGGTCAGCGCGGCCAGGGTGACCGCGGCGCGACCGCTGATCGGCATCCCGAGGAATTTCTTGCGGGCATCGGCGACCAGGTGGTGGTCGTGGCCGCCGGGGGCGCCGGGCTGCGGCTGGCCGGGCTGGCCGGGCTGGCCGTAGGGTCCGGCTGCGCTGTAGTCGGTGGGCTGACCGTACGGGCCGGGCTGCGCGTACTGGGTGGGATGCCCGTACTGGCCCGGCGGGGGGTACTCGGCGGTCTGGCCGTAGGGCTGGCCCGGCGACCCGTACGGGGTGGGCTGGCCGTACTGCTCGGGCTGCGGGTACCCGGGCACCGCCGGGTAGGTCGGCGGGTATTCCTGCTCGTAGCCGGTCGGCTGCCACGGCGACGGCTCGGCGGGCGGCACCGTGGCACCCGGCTGACCCGAATCGGCCGGCTGCGGGTTCTCCCCCGATCCGGCCGGGGGCTGCCAGGCTTCCGTCGGGTCCGGTCCCTGCGGTCCGCTCATGCCATCTCCTGTGTCACTGCGTTTCGGCCTCGCTGCTCGCGCCCACCCTACCGGCCTACCCTCCGTCGACCGCGACGACGCCGCGCCGAATCGCACCGATCGCCTGCTGCGCCGTCCGACGCAGTTCGGGCTGCAGGCCGGCGTTGCGGACCTGATCGAGCAGATCGAGTACCTGACGGCACCAGCGCACGAAATCCCCGGCGGACAGCGGGCTGCCGGTCTCGGTCACGTCGGAGGCCGCCAGCGCGGTCGCCAGGTCACCGGTGCGGGCCCAGTGATAGGCCGCGCCCGCGAACCCGTCGTCGGGCTCGCGGCCGGTGGCCAGCCGGTGCCGCTGCTCGTCGGTGCGCAGGTGCGCCGACAGCCGCAGGGTGTTCTGCAGGCCGCGCCGCACCCCCGCCGACGGAGCGTCGGCGCCGTGGATACCGCCGTGGCCGTCCCCGCGGGTCTCGAACAGCACCGCGGAGACCACCGCGGCCAGCTCGGCGGGCTTGAGCCCCTGCCACGCGCCGGTACGCAGGCATTCGGCCACCAACAGGTCGCTTTCGCTGTAGATGCGGGCCAGCAACCGACCGTCGTCGGTGACCGTCAGATCCCCGTCCGGCGAGCTGCGGATGTAACCGCGTTCGGTGAGCAGCCCGACGATCCGGTCGAAGGTGCGGGCCAGCGAGTTCGTCGCCGCCGCCACCTTCTTGTCGAGCTGGGCGTTGTCGCGTTCGATGCGCAGGTAGCGTTGCGCGGCGGCCAACCCCTCGTCGCGGTCGGCGGTGTGGTGCGCCGGGTGGGATCGCAGCCGAGCGCGCAGTTTGAGCAACTCCGGGTCGGCCGGTTCGTCGCCGCGGCCGCGGTCGCGCCGCGGCACCGCCAGCCCGGCGGCGGCCGAACGCAGCGCCGACGCCAGGTCCCGGCGGACCCGCGGCTGGCGGTGTTCGACCCGCTTGGGCAGCCGCATCGTGCCCAGCGGCGGTGTCGCGCCCGGATAGTCGGCCGAGGAGATCCGGCCCGCCCAGCGGTGCTCGGTCAGCACCAGCGGCCGCGGGTCCAGGTCGTCGCGGGCGGCCTCGATCACCACCGCCAGCCCGCCGCGGCGGCGGTGGCTGATCGTGATGATGTCGCCACGGCGCAGCCCGGCCAGCGCGTCGTTGGCGGCGCGGCGCCGCTGCAGCCGGGAGGCGCGGGCCTGGGCCTTCTCCCGCTGGGAGATCTGCTCGCGCAGCCGGGCGTAGTCGAGGATGGGGGCGTCGGCGCCGCCGAGTTCGGCGGCGATCTCGGCGAGCATCGCCCGGCCCCGCTCGGCACCGCGGACCAGCCCCACCACCGACCGGTCGGCCTGGTACTGGGCGAAGGACTGCTCCAGCAGCCGGTGCGCCTGCTCGGTGTCCATCCGCGACACCAGGTTGATCGTCATGTTGTACGACGGCGCGAACGAACTGCGCAGCGGGAAGGTGCGGGTGGAGGCCAGCCCGGCCACGTCGGCCGGTTCGACGTCGGGTTGCCACACCACCACCGCGTGGCCCTCGACGTCGATGCCGCGGCGCCCGGCCCGCCCGGTCAGCTGGGTGTACTCCCCCGGCGTCAGCGGGGCGTGCTCTTCGCCGTTGAATTTCACCAGCCGCTCCAGCACCACGGTGCGGGCCGGCATGTTGATGCCCAACGCCAGGGTCTCGGTGGCGAACACGGCTTTGACCAGTCCGGCGGTGAACAGTTCCTCGACGGTGTGGCGGAACCCGGGAAGCATCCCGGCGTGGTGGGCGGCCATCCCCCGCAGCAGCCCCTCGCGCCATTCGTAGTAGCCCAGCACCCCCAGGTCGGCGTCGGCCAGGTGCGCGCAGCGCCGCTCGATGACCTCGGTGATGCGCGCGCGCTCGGCTTCGGTGGTCAGCCGCAGCGGCGAGCGCAGGCACTGGCGCACCGCCGCGTCGCAACCGGCCCGGGAGAACACGAACGTGATGGCCGGCAGCAGCCCGGCGCCGTCGAGCGCGGCGATCACCTCCGGGCGGGCCGGCGGCCGGAAGACCCGGACCGGTCCGCCGCGGTGGCGCTGCGGCCGCCAGTCGGAGAGCCGGTCGGCTTCCCGGCGGTGGCTGATGTGCCGCAGCAGTTCCGGAGCGACCGCGCCGGTCTTGCCGTCGGCGTCGAACAGGTCGAACAGCCGCTTACCGACCAGCATGTGCTGCCACAGCGGCACCGGGCGATGCTCGTCGACGACGACGGTGGTGTCGCCGCGCACGGTCTGGATCCAGCCGCCGAACTCCTCGGCGTTGCTGACCGTGGCGGAGAGGCTGACCAGCCGCACCGGTTCGGGTAGGTGCAGGATCACCTCCTCCCAGACCGCGCCGCGCATCCGATCGGCCAGGAAGTGCACCTCGTCCATCACTACGTGGGAAAGTCCCTGCAGGGTCGGTGAATCCGCGTAGAGCATGTTGCGCAGCACCTCGGTGGTCATGACCACCACCGGGGCGTCCCCGTTGATCGACTGGTCGCCGGTGAGCAGACCGATGTGTTCGGCGCCGTAGCGGGCGCTCAGATCGGTGTGCTTCTGATTGCTCAGCGCCTTCAACGGGGTGGTGTAGAAGCACTTGCCGCCGCCGGCCAGCGCGAGGTGCACCGCGAACTCTCCCACCACGGTCTTGCCCGCGCCGGTGGGGGCGCAGACCAGGACGCCGTGGCCGGATTCCAAGGCGGTGCAGGCCCGGCGCTGGAACTCGTCGAGGGCGAACGGCAGGTCCGCGGTGAAGCGGGCCAGTTCCGACTCAGGTGGCGTCGTCATCGGTGCGGGTGATCGGGCCGGGTGCGGCGACCGGTGACGGGTCCTCGAGCACCGACGCCTCGTCGTCGGCCAACGCCTCCGCGGCCGCGGCGCGTCTCGCCTTGCGCTTGTCGTGCAGGCGGGCGATCTGGATCGCGAACTCCAGCAGCAGCGTCAGCGCGAGGCCCAGCGCGATCATCGAGAACGGGTCGGAGCCGGGGGTGAAGATCGCCGCGAACAGGAACACCACGAAGATCAGGCCGCGCCGCCAGTTTTTGAGGCGCTGGTAGCTGAGGACGCCGACGGCGTTGAGCATCACGATCAGCAGCGGGAACTCGAAGCTGATGCCGAACACCAGCAGCAGGTTGATCAGGAAGCCGAAGTACTGGTCGCCGGAGAGGGCGGTGACCTGCACGTCGCTGCCGATGGTGAGCAGGAAGTGCAGGGCCTTGGCCAGCACGAGGTAGGCCAGCAGCGCCCCGGCGACGAACAACACCACCGCGGAGACCACGAAGGTGACCGCGAACCGGCGCTCCTTCTGGTAGAGCCCCGGGGTGATGAACGCCCACAGTTGGTAGAACCAGACCGGGCAGGCCAGCACCACTCCGGCGGCCAACCCCACCTTCAGACGCAGCATGAACTGGTCGAACGGGGCGGTCGCCAGCAGCCGGCACTGCCCGTCGGCGCTGATGTCGGCACGCGCCGACGGCGGCAGTGCGCAGTAGGGGTGACGCAACCATTCGCCGAGGCTTTCCAGCCCGAACACCGGATGCGAATACCACAGGAATCCGGCGATCGTGGTCAGGAAGATCGCGGCCAGGGAGATCAGCAGCCGGGTCCGCAGCTCGCGCAGGTGGTCGGCGAGCGCCATCGTGCCGTGCGGGTTGGTGCGGCTGCGGCGTTGACGCGGGTCGAGCCGCTTGAACAATCCCTGGGTGCGCACCATCAGAAGTCGAGGCGTGCGGCCGCGCCGCACGCCGGGGTCGAGGCCGGGTTAGGAGGCCCGTCCGTCGGCCGCGGGTGGGTCGACGCGCTCGGACTGCACCGCGGTGGGCGGCGCGGCGGGACTCGCCGGAGTCTCCGCCCTGCCCTCGTTCTGCAGCTCGCGGACCTCGGATTTGAAGATCCGCAACGACTTGCCCAGCGATCGTGCTGCGTCGGGAAGCCGTTTGGCACCGAACAGGACGATCACCACGACCAGCAGGATCGCCCAGTGCCACGGACTAAGACTGCCCACTTTGGTTACCTCCAGACGTCGCCACGATGCTACCGCAGCCCGCCGGCCCGGTTAGGCCGAGCGTCCCGCCGCGTCGTAGGCGGCCACCGCCGCGGCCGCGCCCCGGCGCACCCGCTGGGCCAGGCTCTCCGGTTCCAGAACCCGCACCTGCCCGCCCAGGCCCAGCAGCAGCCGAGTCATCCAGTCGTCGGAGGCGTAGGTCATCGCCGCCTCGCAGGTGCCGTCGGGCAGCTCGTTGAGCACCCGCATCGGGTAGTACTCGAACATCCAGGCCGCCGACGGCGCCACCAGCAAGGTAGCGGCGGGCAGGCCCGGGTCGGCGGTGAACAGCGACATGTCGGTCGGGGCCGCCACGGCCGGCTCCGGCGGCGCCGAAGGCTCGTCGAGCACGGTGGTGTCCACGATCCGGTCGAACCGGAACAGCCGGACGCCGTCGGCCTCGCGGCACCAGCCCTCCAGGTAGCTGTGGTTGCCGATCAGCACGACCCGGATCGGGTCCACCATCCGGGTGGTGAGGGTGTCGTGGGAGGCGGCGTAGTAGTCGATGCTCAGCGCCCGGCCGTCGGTGACGGCCTGGCGGACCGCGGCCGCGGCGTCGCCCTCCGCCGGGGCGGGTTCGTCGACCGCGGCGGCCGCTTCGGTCTGGTCGGCGGTGGCCGCCCCCGCCGCCGCCTCGATCTTGGCGATCGCGCTGCGCGCCGCCTCCGGCTCCACCACCCCGGGGATGTCGGTGAGGGCGCGCAATGCCATCAGCAGCCCGGTGGCCTCCGGTGAGGTCAGCCGCAGCGGATGGTCGAGCCCGGCGGAGAAGGTCACCTCGATGTGGTCGGCGTCGATGTCGACGAAATCGATCAGGTCGTCGGGGTAATGGCCGGGCAGGCCGCTGACGAACAGCAGGTTCAAATCGTCGACCAACTGCTCTTCGGTCACACCCAGGTCGGTGGCCGCCTTGGCGCGGTGCACCCGCGGGTTGGCCTGGAAGTACGGCACCATGTTGAGCAGCCGCACCAGCCGCTCGGAGATCGGGCGCATCAGCCGGCCACCTCCATCTCGTCGCTCGCGACGGCCCGCAGCCGGGCGAGGACCTCCTCGCGCAACTCGGGCGGCTCCAGCACCACGGCGTCGGCACCGTAGCCGGCGACGGTGCGGGCCAGCCGGCCCAGCGCATCGCCCTGCAGTTCGATCACCGTGCCGTCCCGCTCACCGAGGCGGCGTTCCTCGACCGCGATACCCGAACGCCGCAGTGCCACGCCGCGGTCCGCGGCCACCCACACCCGGGCGGTCACCGTCGTCGCCGAGCCGGCGACCGCGTCGGTGACGATCTGCCGCAGGTCCGCGTCGGCGGGCCGGGTTACCGCGCCGGGCTCCCCGACCGCGGTGACGGTGTCGCCCATGCGGGAGAGCCGGAACACCCGGGTGTCGTCCCGGTCGCGGTCGTGGCCGACCAGGTACCAGCGACCCTTGGCGGTGAGCACGCCCCACGGTTCGACGGTGCGCTGCGTATAGGGCTGGCTACGGGAGGGGCGGTGGTCGAACTGCACAGCCTGCCCGTTGTCGATCGCGGACAGCAGCCCGCTGAGCACCGCGCCCGCGCCGCGCAGGCCGGGCCGCTCGGTGACCGGGGCGATAGCGGTGGAGGCGTCCGGGTCGACCTCGACGCCGGCGGCGCGCAGCTTCAGCAGCGCCCGCTGGGTCGCGGTGATCAGTTCGGGGGTCTCCCACAGCTGGCCGGCCACCGCCACCGCGGCCGCCTCACCGGAGGTGAAGGTGATCTCCGGCAGCGCATAGTCGCCGACGCTGATCCGGTAGCCCTCCACCGGGCTCGAAGAGGAGACCCGGCCGGTCTCCAGCGGGATGCCCAGGTCGCGCAGTTCGCTCTTGTCGCGTTCGAACATCCGGGCAAAGGCGTCGTCGCTGTCGTTGTCGTAGCCGACCACGGTGGCGCGGATCTTCTCGGCGGTGAGATATCCGCGGGTGGACAGCAGCGCGATCACCAGGTTGAGCAGCCGTTCGACTTTGGATTCCGCCACGGCCACAGCCTAACCGGAGCACCGCCGCGCGGGCCGGTCCCGGCGCGCCGGTCACATACTGGCGATCAGCCGCGCGACCCGCTCGTCCTCGTACCGGAACGGGTCCTTGCACAGCACGGTGCGCTGCGCCTGGTCGTTGAGCTTGAGGTGCACCCAGTCGACGGTGAAGTCACGCCCGGCGGCCTGGGCGGCGCTGATGAACTCCCCGCGCAGCTTGGCGCGGGTGGTCTGCGGCGGGGTGTCGACGGCCGCGTCGATCTCCTCGTCGGTGGTCACCCGGGCTGCCAGGCCCTTGCGCTGCAGCAGGTCGAACACACCGCGCCCGCGCTTGATGTCGTGGTAGGCCAGGTCCAGCTGGGCGATCTTGGGGTCGGACAGTTCCATGTCGTAGCGGTCCTGGTAGCGCTGGAACAATTTGCGTTTGATCACCCAGTCGATCTCGGTGTCGACCTTGGCGAAGTCCTGGCTCTCCACCGCGTCGAGTTGGCGGCCCCACAGGTCGATGACCTGCTGCAGTTCGGGTGTCGGCGCCCGGTTGGCCAGGTAGTCCACCGCCCGGCCGTAGTACTCGCGCTGGATGTCCAGCGCGCTGGCCTGCCGTCCGCCGGCCAGCCGTACCGGCCGCCGACCGGTGACGTCGTGGCTGACCTCCCGGATCGCGCGGATCGGGTTGTCCAGGGAGAAGTCCCGGAACGCGACGCCGGCCTCGATCATCTCCAGCACCAGCGCGGCGGTGCCCACCTTGAGCAGGGTGGTGGTCTCGCTCATGTTGGAGTCACCGACGATCACGTGCAGGCGGCGGTATTTCTCGGCGTCGGCGTGCGGTTCGTCGCGGGTGTTGATGATCGGGCGGGACCGGGTGGTGGCGCTGGAGACGCCCTCCCAGATGTGCTCGGCGCGCTGGGACAGGCAGAAGGTGGCGGCCTTGGGGGTCTGCAGCACCTTGCCCGCACCACAGATCAGCTGGCGGGTGACCAGGAACGGCAGCAGCACGTCGGAGATGCGGGAGAACTCCCCGGCGCGCACGATCAGGTAGTTCTCGTGGCAGCCGTAGGAGTTGCCTGCCGAATCGGTGTTGTTCTTGAACAGGTAGATGTCGCCGCCGATGCCCTCGTCGACCAGCCGCTGCTCGGCGTCGACCAACAGGTCTTCGAGCACCCGCTCCCCGGCGCGGTCGTGGGTGACCAGCTGCAGCAGGTTGTCGCATTCGGCGGTGGCGTACTCGGGGTGGCTGCCCACGTCGAGGTAGAGCCGCGCCCCGTTGCGCAGGAACACGTTGGAGCTGCGCCCCCAGGACACCACCCGGCGAAACAGGTAACGCGCCACCTCGTCGGGCGACAGTCGGCGTTGGCCGTGAAATGTGCAGGTCACGCCGAACTCGGTCTCGATGCCCATGATTCGTCGCTGCACGGCTTGAGCCTACTGGTTGGGTCGCCACGGCGCGGCCCGGCCGCGCCGACGGGCGGTGACGCAGTATGCGCTGCATGCGCTGCGACGATGCGTATATCTGATTCAGAATCAGCTTCGATACTGATCGGCCGTTCCTTTCGACGGTGCCGAAAGGAACGGCGGCCACCCCGCTCCCCTGGGTGCCTCTGTTGCGCGAGTTATCCACAACGGAGGGACTGAAGCCTTCACTTTGTCGTCAAGCCCCCCACACGGCAGTAGCGGAGCCGTAGGCTGACCGCACCAGAGCTAAGCGTTTGACCTGGGAGGCGGCAGTGACACACCCGATGAACACCGGCGGGCCGAACGCGGCGCCCGGCGCCCCGGTGTCGCCGTGGTCGCCTGCTGCCACCGGGGTCCAGCCGGTGATGACCCCGCCGCCCCCGGCGGTGGGTGGTCCGGGGTGGCCGGCCCCGCCGCCGCGGCGCATGCCCGAGTCCTCTGATCGCAGCGCGCGGCGGTGGTGGACACGTGCCGGGCTGGGGGTGCTGGTGGCTGCGGTGGCCCTCGGCGGCGGTATCGCAGGGTCGCTGCTGATGAGCCAGGCGCGCCCCGACACCGACGCGGCCGCACCGCCGCCGCCGGCGGCCAGTGGGCCCAGCGCTGCGGAGATCCACACCCAAGACGTGCGACTGTGCACCACCTACATCACCCTGCACGCGACAGCACCGAAGTACGCCGAAACCGGAATGGACGTGCTGCCAGCCGCCGCCGAGCTGCGGGTGGCGTTGCTAGAAAACCCTGACGCTAGTCCCGAGATTCGGGCAGCCATGACGGATGTGTTGACCAGTTACGAGGGAGTGATGGCAGCGCTGGCCCAGGTGCGACAGCGCGGACTCGCCCAACCGCCAGTATGGGACCGCGACGCCTCCGATAAGGCGTTCCACCGGGCGGCCGAAGTGTGCGGGAGGACATAGACCATGGCCATCCTGCACGCCCCACCCCCGGCGACCACCGGCGGGCTTCCACCCTGGCCCGCCTCCACACCGCCACGGCGGCAACACAACCGGGCAGCAATAGCCGCCGCGCTGATCGCCGCCGCAGCCGGGGGCGCGATCGCCGGGGCCATCATGACCGCCGCAACCCCGACCACTATCGCAGCGCCTACACCCGAAGGCGCACCGCCACCAGCGGTCGTCAGCGCAGAAACCCGTCATACCCAAGACGTCAACCTGTGCACCACCTACGCCATCAGCAACGCGGTCATCCCGAAGCCGGATAGAACAGGCATGGACATCCTGCCAGCGGCCGCCATGCTGCGAGCTGCGCTGCTGGAAAACCCTGACGCCAGTCCGCACATCCGCTCCGCACTCAACGATATGGTCACCGTGTACGACGCCGACATGGCCCAGGCCGCGCGGGTACGCCCCGGCGGCCTAGTCGAGCCACCGAGTCGCGCAGATCTACCGATACGCGAGATTGCTGATCGGGCGTGGTCGATGTGCGGGTTGGATCAGTAAGGGCCGCATCGTGATTGCTGGTGATATGCCATGCCCCACCGGGGAAGCCGCTGCCGTGCTGGGCATCCCGGCGGCGTCGCCAGCCGCCAGTGAAACACAGTTGGACAACCTCACCGAGGAGCAAACCCGCCGAGCTCAGTACTAGGTTACGAAGCACCCTGAAATCGACACCCAGGCCGGATTATAGGCGGAAAAATCAGCACGATCACGTCCTGCATCGTCGATTTCAGGGTGTGGCCGTCGGCCACGACCGGCGCCGACAACACCTACTCGGCGGTTCCCGCCGGCCGCTCGGGCAGCAGCGCCTCCAGCGCGGCCCCGGTGATCCGCCGGAACGCCCGCTTGGGCCGGCCGGCGTCGAGGATCGCCACCTCCAGCGTTCCCGGCCCGAGCACCCGCGGCTCGGCGGCCTCCCCGTCGTCGGCGTGCAGCGCGTGCACCGCGACCTGCACGGCGTCGGCGAGGCCGGCGTTCTCGGTGTAGGAGTCCTTCATCGCGGTGATGATCGGCTCGGTGGTGCCGCCCATCACCACGAAATGCGGCTCGTCGTTGATCGAGCCGTCGTAGGTGATCCGGTACAGCTCGGGGCGCTTGGTCTCGCCGTAGTGCGCCACCTCGGCGACGCAGAGCTCCACCTCGTAGGGCTTGGCCTGCTCGGTGAAGATGGTGCCCAGGGTTTGGGCGTAGACGTTGGCCAGCTGCCTGCCGGTCACGTCGCGGCGCGCGTAGGCGTAACCGCGGGTGTCGGCGAACTGGATCCCGCCCCGGCGCAGGTTGTCGAACTCGTTGAACCGGCCGACCGCGGCGAAACCGACCCGGTCGTAGAGTTCACTGACCTTCTGCAGCGACCGCGACGGGTTCTCGGCGACGAACAGCACACCGTCGGCGTAGGACGACACCACCACGCTGCGGCCGCGCGCGATCCCCTTGCGGGCGAGCTCGCTGCGCTCGCGCATCGCCTGTTCCGGCGAGATGAAGTACGGAAAGCTCACTGCCCACCCCGCTCGCCGGTGCCATCGGGGCCGAATGTGTCGGCGCGGGTGCGGCTTTCGATGATCTCGCGGGACAGTTCGGCGATACGCTGCTCGGTCACCTCGTCGGCGCCGTCGGCGTCGATGGTGACCGCGGTCGGGTAGATGCCGCGAACCAGGTCCGGGCCACCGGTCGCCGAGTCGTCGTCGGCCGCGTCGTAGAGGGCCTCGATGGCGACCCGCAGCGCCGAATCCGCGTCGCGCACCTGCGTGTAGAGCTTCTTCATCGAAGACTTGGCGAACAGCGAGCCCGACCCCACCGACTGGTAGCCCTCCTCCTCGAGGTTCCAGCCACCGGCGGCGTCGAAGGAGACGATCCGCCCGGCCGAGCGCGGGTCGGCGGCGTCGATGTCGTAGCCGGCCAGCAGCGGCAGCGCGATCAGCCCCTGCATGGCCGCGCCCAGGTTGGACCGCACCATGATCGCCAGCCGGTTGACCTTGCCGGCGAACGTCAGCGGCACGCCTTCGAGCTTCTCGTAGTGTTCGAGTTCCACCGCGTAGAGCCGCGCGAACTCCACCGCGATGGCGGCGGTGCCGGCGATCCCGGTCGCGGTGTATTCGTCGGTGATGTACACCTTCTGCACGTCGCGCCCGGCGATCATGTTGCCCTGGGTGGCCCGACGGTCCCCGGCGACCACCACCCCGCCGGGGTATTTGAGCGCGACGATGGTGGTGCCGTGCGGCAGCTGGTCACCGACACTGTCGGTGGTCGCGGTCATCGGGAGCAGGTCGGGCGCCTGGCGGCGCAGCAGGTCCGAAAACGAGGAGAGCTCGGTGAAACCGGAGCCGGTCGTGGCGAGGTGAAGGCCCTGATGGTCACCGAACATCCAGGTCACTCGCCGCCCTTCTGCACGTAGGCCCGCACGAAGTCTTCGGCGTTCTCCTCCAGCACGTCGTCGATCTCGTCCAGCAGGTCGTCGGTCTCCGAGGCCAGCTTGTCGCGACGTTCCTGCCCCGCCCCGGTGTCACCGGTCGGGTCGTCGTCACCCCCGCCTCCGCCGCGCCTGGTCTGCTCCTGCGCCATCAGCTGCCTCCTGCTTGGTCGTTGGCGGACGCAACCCGCGTCCGCCAGCTTCTTCAGCCTACCGCCCGGGGCCCGGCCGCCCGCGGTACGTGGCGCTCAAGTCGTGAGTTGATCCACCAGTTCCACGGCGCTGTCCACCGAGTCCAGCAGCTCGCCGACATGGGCCCGGCTGCCGCGCAGCGGCTCCAGGGTCGGGATGCGCACCAGCGAGTCGCCGCCCAGGTCGAAGATCACCGAATCCCAGCTGGCGGCGGCGATGTCGGACCCGAACCGGCGCATGCACTCGCCCCGGAAATAGGCCCGGGTGTCGGTGGGCGGGTTGTCGACGGCGTGCAGCACCTGCTGCTCGCTGACCAGCCGGCGCATCGAGCCGCGCGCCACCAGCCGGTTGTACAGGCCCTTGTCCAGCCGAACGTCGGAGTACTGCAGGTCGACCAGGTGCAGCCGCGGCGCCGACCAGGCCAGGTTCTCGCGCTGACGGAACCCTTCGAGTAGCCGCAACTTGGCCGGCCAGTCCAGCAGGTCGGCGCACTCCATCGGGTCGCGTTCGAGCAGGTCGAGTACCCGCGCCCAGGTCTCCAGGACATCGGTGGCACGGGGGTCCGGGTCGCGACGGTCGACCAGTTTGGCGACCCGCTCCAGATAGATGCGCTGCAACGCCAGCCCGGTCAGTTCCCGGCCGTCGGCCAGGGCCACCGCGGTGCGCAACGACGGGTCGCGGCTGATGGCGTGCACGGCGTGCACCGGCCGCGCCAGCGCCAGGTCGGTGAGTTCCAGGCCGTGCTCGGGGCCCTCCTCGATCAGATCCAGCACCAGTGAGGTGGTGCCGAGCTTGAGGTAGGTCGCCGTTTCGGCGAGGTTGGCGTCGCCGATGATGACGTGCAGGCGACGGTATTTGTCGGCGTCGGCGTGCGGCTCGTCGCGGGTGTTGATGATCCCGCGTTTCAAGGTGGTCTCCAGGCCGACCTCCACCTCGATGTAGTCGGCGCGCTGGGTGAGCTGGAAGCCGGGCTCCTCACCGGCCGGACCGATCCCCACCCGCCCGGAGCCGACCACCACCTGCCGGGAGACGAAGAACGGGGTGAGGCCGGCGATGATCGTGGAGAACGGGGTCTGGCGGCTCATCAGGTAGTTCTCGTGGGAGCCGTAGGAGGCGCCCTTGCCGTCGACGTTGTTCTTGTACAGCTGCAGTTTGGCGGCGCCCGGCACGCTGGCGACATGGCGCGCCGCGGCCTCCATCACCCGTTCGCCGGCCTTGTCCCAGATCATGGCGTCCATCGGGTCGGTGCACTCCGGCGCGGAGTACTCCGGGTGGGCGTGGTCGACGTAGAGCCGGGCGCCGTTGGTGAGGATCATGTTGGCCGCGCCGACCTCGTCGGCGTCGACCACCGGTGGCGGTCCGGCGCTGCGGCTCAGGTCGAATCCGCGGGCGTCGCGCAGCGGCGACTCCACCTCGTAGTCCCATCGGGTGCGTTTGCCGCGCTGGAGGCCGGTCGCAGCGGCGTAGGCCAGCACGGCCTGCGTGGAGGTCAGGATCGGGTTGGCGGCCGGATCCGACGGCGAGGAGATGCCGTATTCGACCTCGGTACCGATGATCCGCTGCATACCTCCACCCTAGGGGGTGGCTTCGGGCAGCAACTCCCAGCGGTCGTCGTTGTCCACCCCGCCCGCGGTCACCCGCAGGGTGCGGTCGTGGCCGGCCGGGTCGGTGGCCGTGCAGTCGAAGGAGTCCCCGTCGGCGACCATCGTGATCCCCTCACCGCAGTCGACGCTGACGTCGAAACCCTGGTTGGCGGTGAGTTGTTCACTGAGTTTCTCGCTCGCGATCGGCAGGTCGTAGAGCGTGTCGAGGGTGCGGAAGTTGACGTTTCCGTCCTGCCCGACGGTGACCTGGATGCGGACCTTCTGGTCATCGTGGCCGTCGACGGTCGCGGTGCACACGAAGTTCTCCCCCTCTTTCGGTGGCGGCTTCGGACGTGGGCAGAGGACGTCGGACGGGGTGTGCCCCATCGAGCCGTACTGGCTGGTGAGGTTGTCCTTGATCTGCGACTGCACCTTGTCGTAGTCCAGACCACCGGTGGAGAACCACATCGAACACGCGCTGACCAACGGCAGCGCCAGCAGCGGGGCGACCCGCCGGAATTGATGAGCCATGCGAAAACGGTAACGCGGCCCGGCCCGCCCGCTGAACGCGAAATTCCGGCGCTACAGGTACTGACCGAGGTTGGATTCGGTGTCGATGGCGCGGCTGGCGCTGGCGCTCTTGCCGGTGACCAGGGTGCGGATGTAGACGATCCGCTCGCCCTTCTTACCCGAGATCCGCGCCCAGTCATCCGGGTTGGTGGTGTTGGGCAGGTCCTCGTTCTCGGCGAATTCGTCGACGATCGAATCCAGCAGGTGCTGGATGCGCAGGCCGGGCTGGCCGGTCTCCAACACCGATTTGATCGCGTACTTCTTGGCCCGGTCGACGACGTTCTGGATCATCGCGCCGGAGTTGAAGTCCTTGAAGTACATGACCTCCTTGTCCCCGTTGGCGTAGGTGACCTCCAGGAACCGGTTGTCCTCGATCTCGGCGTACATCCGGTCGACGACCTTCTCGATCATCGCCTTGATGCACGTCACGCGGTCCCCGCCGAATTCGGCGAGGTCGTCGGCGTGCACGGGCAGGTCCTCGGTGAGGTACTTGCTGAAGATGTCCTGGGCGGCCTCGGCATCGGGGCGCTCGATCTTGATCTTCACGTCGAGGCGGCCGGGCCGCAGGATCGCCGGGTCGATCATGTCCTCACGGTTGGACGCACCGATGACGATGACGTTCTCCAGACCCTCCACCCCGTCGATCTCGCTCAGCAGCTGCGGAACCACGGTGGTCTCCACGTCGGAGGAGACGCCGGTGCCGCGGGTGCGGAAGATCGAGTCCATCTCGTCGAAGAACACGATCACCGGGGTGCCCTCGGAGGCCTTCTCCCGGGCCCGCTGGAAGATCAGCCGGATGTGCCGCTCGGTCTCGCCGACGAACTTGTTCAGCAGCTCCGGGCCCTTGATGTTGAGGAAGTAGGACTTGGCTTCCTTGGCGTTGTCGCCGCGCACCTCGGCCATTTTCTTGGCCAGCGAGTTGGCCACCGCCTTGGCGATCAGGGTCTTACCGCAGCCGGGCGGGCCGTAGAGCAGCACGCCTTTGGGCGGTCGCAGCAGGTATTCGCGGTACAGCTCGCCGTGCAGGAACGGCAGCTCCACCGCGTCGCGGATCTGTTCGATCTGTCGGCCCAGCCCGCCGATGTCGGCGTAGCTGACGTCGGGCACCTCTTCGAGCACCAGGTCCTCGACCTCGGCCTTCGGGATGCGCTCGAAGGCGTAGCCGGCCTTGGCGTCGACCAGCAGCGAGTCCCCCGGACGCAGTTTGCGCGGCCGCGAGTCGTCGCTGAGCGTGCTGGCGTGTTCGGGCAGGTCCTCGGCGATCAGCGGCTCGGCCAGCCAGACGATGCGTTCCTCGTCGGCGTGGCCGACGACCAGCGCGCGGTGGCCGTCGCCGAGGACTTCCCGCAGCGTGGAGATCTCCCCCACCGACTCGAACGTGCCTGCCTCCACCACGGTCAGCGCCTCGTTGAGCCGGACCGTCTGGCCCTTCTTCAGCCCGGCGACCTCGATGTTCGGCGAGCAGGTCAACCGCATCTTGCGGCCGGAGGTGAACACGTCGACGGTGTCGTCGTCGTGGGTGCCCAGCAGCACTCCGTACCCGCTGGGCGGCTGCCCGAGCCGGTCGACCTCCTCGCGCAGCGCCAGCAGCTGCTGGCGGGCCTCTTTCAGCGTTTCCATCAGCTTGGCGTTGCGGGACGTCAGCGAGTCCAGCCGGGCTTCCAGCTGGTGCACCTCCCGCGCGCCGCGCGGTCCGCCGGCCGCTTCGAGCCGATCCCGCAGCGTCGCCGCCTCGCGACGCAGCTCCTCAAGTTCGGCGGCGTCGTCACTGGACAGGGGGTTGATGCGGGGATCGCCGAACGCGTCACGCTCTGACTCGCCCATGGGGCCCTCCTTTCCAACGCCGGACCCGGCGGAGTGGATGGTTCAACGCTACCGGCGATCACCGTTTCATGCGTGCAGGAGAAATCCGACACTCCGGCGGCACTGTTAACCTGGATCGTCAGCTGGTCCGGAGCCGGACCGATTGAAAGGACGACTTTTACCGTGAAATTCCTCGCCACAAGCGTTGCCGCCGTCGCCGCCCTCGGGGCCGCCGCGGCCGGCCTGACCTCACCGGCCACCGTCACCGCACCGGTCCAGCCGGTGGTGTTCGACGCGCCGCTGCCGCTGGAGCCGCCCGACGCGGCGCTGCCGAGCCCCGACCAACTGACCGGGGTTCTCAACGGCCTGGCCGACCCGAACGTGCCGTTCTCCAACAAGAGTTACCTGGTCGAGGGCGGTCTGGGCCTGCTGGAGTCACGTACCGCCGACAAGGCGCTGCAGCGCGCCGCCGAGAAGGGCAGCCTGCCGCTGTCGTTCAGTGTGGCCAATATCGCACCGGCCGGGCCGGGTGCGGCCACCGCCGACGTCACCGCCAGCGGCCCGTCGACCCCGGCGATCACCCAGTCGCTGACCTTCGTCGACCAGGGCGGCTGGAAGCTGTCGCGCAACTCGGCGATGACGCTGCTGCAGTCGGTGCGCTAAGCGCTGCCGATGCGTCGGACGCTGAGCGTCGCGCTCGCCGCCCCGGCGGTGGCGGCGGCGTTGTGCCTGCCCGGATGCGCGCCGCAGGCGAGCACCCCGGTGGACACGACGTTGCCCGCGCCACCGTCGACGACGACCACCCCGCCCCACGACCCGGGGCTACCGGACCCGGGCGCGTTGACCGACGTGCTGTACCGGCTGGCGGACCCGGCGGTGCCGGGCGCTGAGAAGGTGGTGTTGGTGCAGGGCGCCACCGAGGCCGACGCCGAAACCCTGGACCGGTTCGCCGCGGCATTGCGGGACAACGGCTACCGGCCCGCCACCTTCACCGCCGACGACCTGGTGTGGTCGGCGGCCGGCCCCCCGGACGGGGTGGTGGCCGACGTGACGATCGCTAAAAACGGTGAGGAGCACGGTTTCTCACTGCCGATGGAATTCGACCGCACCGACGGGCAGTGGCAACTGTCCCACGACACCTTCGACATGCTTCTCGGCAGCGGGCCGGGCGCGTCGGACTCCCCCGGACCGCCCGAGCCGGAGAGTCCCGGGCCCGAAGCCCCGGGACCGCCCGGATGACCGATGTGGATCGGCTGGCTGGAGTTCGACGTCCTGCTCGGTGACGTGCGCTCGCTGAAGCAGAAGCGCTCGGTGGTCCGCCCGATCATCGCCGAACTGCAGCGCCGGTTCGCGGTGTCCGCGGCCGAGACCGGCACGGTCGACCTGCACCGCCGGGCCGGGATCGGGGTCGCGGTGGTCGCCGGTGACCGTGCCCACGTCGTCTCGGTGCTCGACGCGGCCGAGCGACTGGTGGCCGACCGCCCGGAGATCGAGCTGCTTTCGGCCGGTCGCGGTCTGCGCCGCAGCGACGACTGAGGCACCGGCCGAGTCACCGAATGCGCACTCCCTGCGAGGTTTCCGGCGATTTTTCGCGCTGAGTACACGCTCGGGACGGGCTGGCCGTCGGATGTGTGATCGTCGCCCCGCGCGTCCTACCGTGGCTGTTTACGGCGCTTGGGGGTCGGTGGGGTGACACCGGGGGCCATCCGGCGGGTGGAGACCAGGAACGCGGTGTGCCCGCGCATGTTGTGCTGCGGGCGCACCGCCAACCCCACCACATCCCAGTCGCGTTGCAGGCTCTCCCAGGACCGCGGCTCGGTCCAGCATTGCTGTTCGCGCAGCGCCTCGACCACCTTCGACAGCTGGGTGACCGTCGCGACGTAGACGATCAGCACCCCACCGGGCACCAGCACCCGCCCCACCGCGTCGAGCACCTCCCACGGGGAGAGCATGTCGAGCACCACGCGGTCGATCGAGGCGGGCGGCAGGTCGGTGCCGGCCAGGTCGCCGAGGATCAGCTGCCAGTTCTCCGGAGCCTCGCCGAAGAACGTCTCGACGTTGCGGCGGGCGTGCTCGGCGTGGTCCTCGCGCACCTCGTAGGAGATCACCCGCCCGGTCGGGCCGGTGGCGCGCAGCAGCGAACAGGTCATCGCCCCGGAGCCCGCCCCGGCCTCCAGCACCCGCGAGCCCGGGAAGATGTCGCCCTCGTGGACGATCTGGGCCGCGTCCTTGGGGTAGATGACCTGTGCCCCGCGCGGCATGGACAGGACGTAGTCGACCAGCAGGGGCCGCAGCACCAAGAACGGGTTGCCGTTGGTGGAGGTGACGACGCTGCCCTCGGGCAGCCCGAGCACGTCGTCGTGCCGCACGGCGCCACGGTGGGTGTGGAACTCACCGCCGGGGCTGAGCAGCACGGTGTAGCGGCGCCCTTTGGCGTCGGTGAGCTGGGCGCGGTCGCCCGCGGTGAACGGGCCGGTGGTGGACACGGACGTCTAGCCTGCCAAAGCGGGCCGCGGCGGTGCCGGCCGGGCCGATCAGCCGGCGGCGGCCAGCGCCATCACGCCCACCCCGCCGAGCACGGCGACGGCGTCCTCGACCAGCCCCGCGGCCATGCGGCGCCCACCGGTGGCGTTGACCAGCAACTGCCGGCCCGCGTAGCCGCCGAGGGTGCCCAGCACCGCCCCGATCAGGCCCGCCCCCAGGCTCGACCAGCGGTAGCCCCACACGGTGCCGAGGACGGCACCGGCGAACGCGCCGGCCAGCAGCCGGGCCGCGAACTGCAACACGATGGTGCGGTCGGGGGTGCCGGGCAGCTTGTCGCCGACCAGCTCGGTCACCGCCAGCAGGCTCAGCAGCACGACGGTCACCGGCTCACCCACCCAGGAGGCCCAGGTGTCGGCGAGCCCGATCCCGCCGAGCATGGCGGCCCAGGCGACCAGGGCGGGCGCTGCCAGCGCCCGCAGCCCGGCGATGACGCCGATCAGCAGCGCCAGCCCCAACACCATCAGTTGCGTCACTATCGCCTCCAGCGCGCTCGCCGCCGGGTCCCGGCGGTCACCGGGACGCTAACACGGGTCAGAACCGGCAGAATCGGATATCGGAGGCCAGGATGGCCCGCGCGCCCACCTCGGAGAGCCGGTCCATCGTGGTGTTGACGTCGCGGCGCGGGACCAGGGCGCGCACCGCCACCCATTCGGGGTCGGCCAGCGGCGCGATCGTCGGTGATTCCAGGCCCGGGGTGATCGCGGCGGCCGCCTCGAGCACCGAGCGCGGGCAGTCGTAGTCGAGCATCAGGTACTGCTGGCCGAACACCACACCCTGCACCCGGGCGGCCAGGTGCCCGCGTGCGGCGGTCTTGGCCTCCTCCGGCGGGTTGCGTTCGATCAGCACCGCCTCGGAGTCGCACAGCGAGGCGCCGAAGGCGGCCAGATTGTGCAACCGCAGGGTCCGCCCCGACCCGACGACGTCGGCGATGGCGTCGGCGACGCCGAGCTGGATCGAGATCTCCACCGCGCCGTCGAGCCGGATCACCTCGGCGCCGATTCCCCGGTCGGCGAGGTCCTTGCGGACCAGGTTCGGGTAGGAGGTGGCGATGCGTTTGCCGGCCAGATCGGCCACCGACCAGTCCTGTCCGGCCGGCGCGGCGTAGCGGAAGGTGGAGCGGCCGAAGCCCAGTGCCAGCCGCTCGGTGACCGGTGCCTCCGATTCCAGTGCCAAATCGCGGCCGGTGATGCCCAGATCCAGTTCGCCGGAGCCGACGTAGATCGGAATGTCCTTGGGCCGCAGGAAGAAGAACTCGACCTGGTTGGTCGGGTCGAGCACGGTGAGGTCTTTGGCGTCACCGCGGCGGCGGTAGCCGGCCTCGCCGAGCATCTCCACGGCGGACTCACTCAATGCACCCTTGTTGGGCACCGCGACTCGTAGCACGTTCACAGCTTCCGGTAGACGTCGTCGAGGGTCAGCCCGCGCGCCAGCATCAGCACCTGGGTCCAGTACAGGAGCTGGCTGATCTCGGTGGCCAGCTCCTCGTCGGATTCGTGTTCGGCGGCCAGCCACACCTCGCCCGCCTCCTCGAGGATCTTCTTGCCGACGGTGTGCACACCGGCGTCCAACGCGGCCACGGTGGCGCTGCCCGTCGGTCGGGTGCGGGCCCGCTCCTCCAGTTCGGCAAAGAGATCCTCGAAGGTCTTCACAGGCTGGGATTGTTTCATGGCGCATCCGGGGAGGTCACATCGGTTTCGCCGGTGCGCAGCACCCGGTGCACCGCGGTCAGCGCCGCGACGTCGAAACCGGTGAGCGAGGTCGCGTGGCGTCGGCCCGGCCCGTCCGGCACGGCCACCGCGTTGGGGATCACCAGCACCGGGCAGCCGGCCGCTCGGGCGGAGTCGGTTCCGGTCACCGAGTCCTCGACGGCAAGGCAGTCCGCCGGTGCCGCCCCCAGCGCGGTTGCGGCGGCCAGGTAGGGGTCCGGTGCCGGTTTGGCGCGCGGCACCTCGTCGCCGCAGACCGTCACCGCGAAGTAGTCACGCCCGATGCTGTCGAGGGCGCGTTCGGTCAGTGCGCGGGCGGTGTTGGTCACCAGCGCCATCGGAACCTCGGCTGCGGCCAGCGCGTCGAGCAGTTCCCTGGCCCCCGGGCGCCACGGCAACCCGTCGGCGAACAGCGCGCCGACCCGGTCGTGCAGCCAGTGTGCGGAGGCGTCCAGCGCCGCGGCGTCCAGCCCCAGGCCCAGGTCGGTGTGCACGATGCGCATGGCGCGCTGTGCGGAACTGCCGACGGTGGCCTCCCGCACCGCCGCGGAGAGACGACCGCCGTGGCGGGCGTAGAACGCCTGCATCGCGGTGTCCCACAGCTTCTCGGAGTCGACGAGGGTGCCGTCCATGTCCCACAGGACCGCACGCAGGGCTCAGTCCTCCGGGTTGTAGCCGAGGTTGGCGCCCAGCCAGCGCTCGGCCTCGGCCAAGGTCCAGCCCTTGCGCTTGGCGTAGTCGGCGACCTGGTCCTGGGCCAGCCGGCCGATCACGAAATACTGCGACTGCGGGTGCGAGAAGTACAGGCCGCTGACGGCGGCACCCGGCCACATCGCCATCGAGTCGGTCAGCTCGATGCGGGTCCGCTCGGTCACGTCCATCAACTTCCAGATCGTCGCCTTCTCGGTGTGCTCCGGGCAGGCCGGGTAGCCCGGGGCCGGGCGGATCCCCTGGTACTTCTCGGCGATGAGTGCCTCGTTGTCCAGGGTCTCGTCGGGCTGGAATCCCCAGAACTCCTTGCGAACCCGCTGGTGCATCCGTTCGGCGAAGGCTTCCGCCAGCCGGTCGGCCACCGACTCCAGCAGGATCGCGCTGTAGTCGTCGAGATCCGCCTTGAACTCCGCGATCTTCTCGCCGCTGCCCAGCCCCGCGGTGACGGCGAACGCGCCGATGTAGTCGGCCAGACCCGTTTCTTTGGGCGCGATGAAGTCACCCAGCGACTTGTTCGCGATGCCTTCGCGGTGCTGGCCCTGCTGGCGCAGGTTGTGGAACATGGCCAGCACTTCGGTGCGGGACTCGTCGGTGTAGACCTCGACGTCGTCACCGACCGCGTTGGCCGGGAAGAACCCGATCACGGCGTTGGCCGTCAGCCACTTCTCTTCGATCGCGGTGTCCAGCATCTGCTGGGCGTCGTCGTAGAGCTTGCGGGCGGCCTCCCCCGACGCCGGGTTGTTGAGGATGTCGGGGAAGCGGCCCTTCATCTCCCAGGCGTTGAAGAACGGCTGCCAGTCGATGAACTCGCGCAGCTCGGCGAGGTCGTAGTCCAGGAACTCCCGGACTCCGAGACCCTGGGCGGGCACCGGCGGCGTGTAGCCGTCCCAGTCGATCGGCGTCCGGTTCGCGCGGGCCTTCTCCAGCGGCACCATCGGCCGCTCACTCTTCTGGGCGTGCCGCGCCCGCAGGGAGGCGTAGTCGGCCTCGGTCTGCTCCAGCAGCGCCGGGCGCTGTTTGTCGTCGAGCAGTGCGGCGACGACCGGCACCGAGCGGGAGGCGTCCTTGACCCAGATCACCGGAGCGTTGCGGCGCGGCGCGATCTTCACCGCGGTGTGGGCACTCGAGGTGGTCGCCCCGCCGATCAGCAGCGGGATCTCCAAGCCTTCGCGTTCCATTTCGGCGGCGAAACCGGCCATCTCCTCCAGCGACGGGGTGATCAGACCGGACAGTCCGACGATGTCGGCGTCGTACTCGTTGGCCGCGGCGAGGATCTTGTCGGCGGGCACCATCACACCGAGGTCGACGACGGAGTAGTTGTTGCACTGCAACACGACCCCGACGATGTTCTTGCCGATGTCGTGGACGTCGCCCTTCACCGTCGCCATCACGATCGTGCCGTTGGTGTGCTCGGCTTCGCCGGGCTGCTTCTCCGCCTCGATGTAGGGCAGTAGGTAGGCGACGGCCTTCTTCATCACCCGGGCCGACTTGACCACCTGGGGCAGGAACATCTTGCCCGCCCCGAAGAGGTCGCCGACGACGTTCATGCCGTCCATCAGCGGGCCCTCGATCACCTCGATCGGCCGGCCGCCCGCGGCGGCGATCTCGGCCCGCAACTCCTCGGTGTCCTCGTCGACGTGCGCGTCGATGCCCTTGACCAGGGCGTGCGTGATCCGCTCGCGGACCTCGAGGTTGCGCCACTCGGCCGCGGCGGGATCGTCGGCGGCTTCTCCGGACTTGTTGAACCGTTCGGCGATCTCCAGCAGCCGTTCGGCGGCATCGGCGCGACGGTTGAGCACGACGTCCTCGATGCGTTCCCGCAGTTCGGGGTCGATCGAGTCGTAGGGCACCAGTGCTCCGGGGTTGACGATGCCCATGTCCAGTCCGGCCTCGATGGCGTGGAACAGGAAGACCGCGTGGATGGCTTCCCGGACCGGGTTGTTGCCCCGGAAGGAGAACGACACGTTCGAGATACCGCCGGAGATGTTCACCCCGGGCAGGTTCTCCTTGATCCAGGCGCAGGCCTCGATGAAGTCGATCCCGTAGGTCGCGTGCTCCTCGATGCCGGTCGCCAGCGCGAAGCAGTTCGGGTCGAAGATGATGTCCTCGGCCGGGAAGCCGACCTGTTCGGTCAGGATGCGGTAGGCGCGCCCGCAGATCTCCTTGCGGCGCTCCAGGTTGTCGGCTTGGCCCTGTTCGTCGAAGGCCATCACGACGACGGCGGCGCCGTACTTGCGGCACAGCCGGGCCTCGGCGATGAACTTCTCCTCACCCTCCTTCATCGAGATCGAGTTGACGATCGGCTTGCCCTGCACGTTCTTCAGGCCCGCCTCGATGACCTCCCACTTGGAGGAGTCGATCATCACCGGGATGCGGCTGATGTCGGGCTCGCTCGCGACCAGCCTGGTGAACCGGTCCATCGCGGCGACGCCGTCGATCATGCCCTCGTCCATGTTGATGTCGATGACCTGCGAACCGACCTCGACCTGCTGTAACGCGACCGACAGCGCGGTGTCGTAGTCCTCGGCCTTGATCAGGTTGCGGAACCGGGCGGAGCCGGTGATGTTGGTGCGCTCACCGATGTTGACGAACAACGAGTCGTCGGTGATGTTGAGTGGTTCCAGACCGGCAAGCCGGGTGGCCACCTCGATCTCGGGCACCTCACGTGGCGGCTTGCCTTCGACGACCTTGACGATCTCGGCGATGTGCTCCGGCGCCGTTCCGCAGCACCCGCCGACCAGGTTGACCAGGCCGGCGTCGACGAAGTCGGCCATATAGGAAGCCTGACGCTCCGGGTTCTCGTCGTATTCGCCGAACGCGTTGGGCAGCCCGGCGTTCGGGTAGCAGGAGACGAAGGTGTCCGCGATCCGCGCCATCTCGGCGATGTAGGGCCGCATCTCCGGTGCGCCCAGGGCGCAGTTGAGGCCGACCGCGATGGGCTTGGCGTGCCGGATCGAGTTCCAGAACGCCTCGGTGACCTGGCCGGACAGCGTGCGCCCGGAGGCATCGGTGATGGTGCCGGAGATGATGACCGGCCAGCGGCGGCCGCGCTCCTCGAACAGGGTCTCGACGGCGAACACCGCCGCCTTGGCGTTCAGCGAGTCGAAGATCGTCTCGACGAGGATGAGGTCGGCGCCACCGTCGACCAGGCCGCCGGCGGCCTCGAGGTAGGCGGCGACCAGCTGGTCGTAGGTGATGTTGCGGGCGCCGGGGTCGTTGACATCGGGCGAGATCGACGCCGTCCGCGTCGTCGGCCCGAGGGTGCCGGCCACGTAGCGGGGTTGCTCCGGGGTGCTGAACTCATCGGCGGCCTTGCGGGCCAGGGCGGCCCCGGCGTAGTTCAGTTCGTAGGCCAGCTCCGCCATGTCGTAGTCGGCCAGCGAGATCGCGGTCGAGTTGAACGTGTTGGTCTCGATGATGTCGGCGCCCACCTCGAGGTACTCGCGGTGGATGCCCTCGATGATCTGCGGCTGCGTCAGGTTGAGCAGGTCGTTGTTGCCCTGCAGCGGCGACGGCCACTCACTGAACCGCTCGCCGCGGTACCCGGCCTCGTCGGGGCGGTCCCGCTGAATCGCCGTGCCCATCGCGCCGTCGATCACCACGATCCGCCGACGCAGCGCAGCGGTCAGTTCCTCGGTGCAGTCCGGCCGGATGTCGGGTTCAAAGGTGCTCACGCGGCCTCCTTCCGTAGCGGAAGGCGTCCTTAGTCTGCCGAGCGTGGCGGCCACCGGGAAAAGCCCGGCGCACCGTTGCAACGCCTCTCGGCGCTGAAGAGTCTACTTCGTCGCGCGGCGCCGGGGCGAAGGCGCCAAAGCTCCCGGCCGTACGCCGTAGGCTGAAGTCCGTGACCCGACCGTTCGATGGCCTCGCGCTGCCCGACCTGCACGACCCCATCGTGGTGGTCGCGTTCGAGGGCTGGAACGACGCCGGCGACGCCGCCACCGGCGCGCTGGAGCACCTCGACACGGTCTGGGCGGGCGTACCGATCGTGGAGATCGACGACGAGGACTACTACGACTACCAGGTCAGCCGGCCGGTGATCCGGCTCGTCGACGGGGTGACCCGCGCGCTGGTGTGGCCGTCGATGCGGATCGCCTACTGCCGCCCGCCCGGCGTCGACCGCGACATCGTATTGATGCACGGGGTGGAGCCGAACCTGCGGTGGCGCACATTCTGCACCGAACTTCTCGACACCGCCGAACGCCTGGGCGTCGACACGGTGCTGATCCTGGGGGCGCTGCTGGCCGACACCCCGCACACCCGCCCGGTGCCGGTCTCCGGGGCGGCGTACTCGGCGGAGTCCGCCGCCCGGTTCGGCCTGACCGAGACCCGCTACGAGGGGCCGACCGGGATCGCCGGGGTGTTGCAGGAGATATGCGTGGGACGCGGCATCCCGGCGGTGTCGTTCTGGGCGGCGGTGCCGCACTACGTGTCGCAGCCACCCAACCCGAAGGCGACGGTGGCGTTGCTGCGCCGGGTCGAGGAGGTCCTCGACATCGAGGTGCCGCTGGCCGACCTGCCCGCCCAGGCCGAGGAGTGGGAACAGCTGGTCAGCGAGATGACCGCCGAGGACGACGAGATCGCCGACTACGTGGCGTCCCTGGAGGAACGCGGCGACGCCGAGGTCGACCTGAACGAGGCGCTCGGCCAGATCGACGGGGATGCGCTGGCCGCGGAGTTCGAGCGTTACCTGCGCCGGCGCCGGCGCTGAGGCCGCCGCGCACGCCCGGCCGTCGTCGGACTACTGCGGGTCCGGCTCCTCGCCCACCGGCACCACCTCGCGCAGGAAGTCGCGCCTGCCCAGGTACTCCGAGAGGTACTGGCGGTGCTCGGGGCAGGCGAGCCAGATCTTGCGCCGGTCGGGGGTGTGGATCTTGGGGTTGTTCCACACCACCTGGTAGACGGCGGTGGCCTCGCAGCCCTTCGCCGAGCAGACCAGCGTCTCCTGCGGTGCACTCATCCCCCGGTCCTCCTTGTCATCGCCGAACATGTCATCGCCGAACTGTCCCCGGCGTGCGTCGCCGGGTCCGCCCGGTGCAACCCGCCCGGCGCCCGCGAGCTTCCTGCTAGCGCTGTTCCAGGCGTTCGGTGTGGGCGCTGGTGGAGCGGCCCAGGGCCGCGACCTCGGCGTCCATCCGCGGCAGCAGGTCGGCGGCCAAGCGGTGTATCGGCAGTTCGCCGAGCGGGGTGGACAGCACCGGGCGCAGCCAGCGCAGCGCGCCCACCCAGCCGGGGCAGTTGACCCGGCGGCGGCGCCGCTCGATGCCGTCGACGAACGCGCTGGCGCAGTCCGCCACCGAGGTGGTGCGGTTCAGCGGGACGGGCAGGCGGCGCACCATCTCGGCGAAGGTCGACAGGTCGGAGGTGCTGTCGCGGACCATCGCGGTGTCGATCCAGGACATGTGCGCCGAGCCGACCGCGACGCCGCGGTGGGCGAGCTCCAGGCGCAGCGTGTTGGCCAGCTGTTCCACCGCCGCTTTCGACGCGGTGTAGGCGGTCAGCCCCGGCCCCGCCGTGTAGGCCGCCATCGAGGAGACCAGCAGCAGGTAGCCGCGGCTCTCGAGCACGGCGGGCAGCGTCGCCCGCACCGTGTTGAACACCCCGACCACGTTGACGTCGACGATCCGTTGGAAGGCCCCCGGATCGATGTGGCTCACCGAGCCGTAGCCGATGATCCCGGCGTTGGCCACCACCACGTCGAGGCCGCCGAAGTGCTCCACCGCCGCGGTGGCCGCGGCCTGCAGGGCGGCCAGGTCCCGCACGTCGGCGACGGCGGTACGGACCCGGTCACCGGTCAGCGTCTCCGCCAGCGCGGCCAGCTTCGCGTCGTCGAGGTCGACGAGCATCAGGCCGGCCCCCTGCGCGTGCAGCCGGCGGGCGAGCTCGGCGCCGATGCCATCGGCGGCCCCGGTGATCAGGACGGTCTTGCCGTGTACCGATCTGCTGCGTCGACGCCCCATACCGGCAAAGCTACCGGCCGGAGCCGGCGTTGTCCTCGGGGTCGAGCACCACACCGAGCAGGGCGTCCACCGCGTCGGCCACCGCCCGCGGCGCGGCGGGGTCGTGGCCGCCGTACTCCAGGGCATCGGTGACCCAGCCGTCGAGGGCGGCCAGCGCCATCGGGGTGTCCAGGTCGTCGGCCAGGTAGCGGCGTAACCGGGCGATGACGTCGGCGGCGTCGGGCCCGGCGGGCAGGGCCGCCGCGGTGCGCCACCGCTCCAGCCGGGCGACGGCCTCGGCGAGGACACCGTCGTCCCAGAACCGGTCGGCGCGGTAGTGGCCGGCCAGCAGGCCCAACCGGATCGCGGACGGGTCGACGCCGGCGGCCACCAGCTTGGAGACCAGCACCAGGTTCCCGCGGCTCTTCGACATCTTGTGCCCGTCCCAACCGATCATCCCGGCGTGCACGTAGTGCCGGGCGAACCGGCGCTCCCCGGTCACCGATTCGGCGTGGGCGGCGGAGTATTCGTGGTGCGGGAAGATCAGGTCGCTGCCGCCGCCCTGGATGTCCAGGCCGGGACCGATCCGGTCCAGGGCGATCGCCGAGCACTCCACGTGCCAGCCGGGCCGGCCCCGCCCGAACGGCGACGGCCAACTGGGTTCGCCGGGCCGTTCGGCGGACCACAGCAGCGCGTCGAGCCGGTCGACCTTGCCGGGCCGGTCGGGGTCGCCGCCGCGCTCGGCGAAGAACTCCAGCATGGTGTCGAGGTCGTAGTTGGATTCGTAGCCGAACTGCGCGGTGGCGTCGGCGCGGAAATAGACGTCCGGGTGGTCGGGGTCGTCGATGACGTAGGCGGCCCCGGCGGCGAGCAGTTTCTCGATGATCTCGATGACCTCGGCGATGGCCTCGGTGGCGCCGACGTAGTCGTGCGGCGGCAGCACCCGCAGCGCGGCCATGTCGGCGGTGAACAGGGCCACCTCGCGGTCGCCCAACGCGCGCCAGTCGATGCCGTCGCGGCGGGCCCGCTCGAACAGCGGATCGTCGATGTCGGTGATGTTCTGCACGTAGCGCACCGCCAGCCCGGCGTCCAGCCAGATCCGGTGGATCAGGTCGAACGCCAGATAGGTGGCGGCGTGGCCGAGGTGGGTGGCGTCGTAGGGGGTGATCCCGCAGACGTACATGGTGGCCGTGGCGCCGGGGCTGACCGGGCGCACCCGGCGGTCGGCGGTGTCGTAGAGCCGCAGTTGCGGGCCGTGCCCGGGCACCACCGGAACCGGGACCGCCGACCACGACTGCATACCGTCGACTCTAAGACCCGTGCTCATCGGCTCAGCGAACCGCCCGCCGGATCGCCGTCAGCAGCGGCTCGGCCACCTCCGGGCGGCAGATCAACAGGTCCGGCAGGTAGGGGTCGGGCCGGTTGTACAGCAGCGGGGAGCCGTCGAGGCGGGAAGCGTGCAGGCCCGCCGCCAGGGCCACCCCGGCGGGGGCGGCGGAGTCCCATTCCCATTGGCCGCCGGCGTGCAGGTAGGCGTCGACCTCGCCGCGCACCACCGCCATCGCCTTGGCTCCGGCCGACCCGATCGGCACCAACTCCAGCGGCACCGACTGGTGGATGAACCGCAGGATCGCCGGTGGCCGGCTGGCGCTGACCGCCACCCGCACCGGGTCGGTGCCCCTGGCCGGCCCGGCGGCGACCGCGGTGTCGCTGCGGTGGACCTCGCCCATGGCGGGCAGCGCGACGGCGGCATCGGTGATGGCTCCCTGCGGTCCGCCGTCGCGGCGCCACAGCGCGATGTGCACCGCCCAGTCCGGGCGGCCGGGGGTGGAGAACTCACGGGTGCCGTCCAGCGGGTCGACGATCCAGACCCGCTCGGTGTGCAGCCGCCGCAGGCTGTCCGGGGATTCCTCGCTGAGCACCGCGTCGTCGGGGCGGGCGGCGCGCAGCCGGTCGAGGATCAGCGTGTTGGCGCGGGCGTCGCCGGCGTCGCCGAGCCCCCACGGGTGGTCGAAGCCGACCTGGTCGCGGACTTCGAGCAGCAGCCGACCGGCCTCCTCGGCCACGTCGGCGGCCAGGGCCGCATCGGTCTGGTCTGCCGACGCTGATGTCACCGGCCCAGTATCGGCGGTCCCGGGTCCGCCGCGGCCGGTGGGGTGCTGACCGCCGCTCAGAACGCCGGCCAGGGAATGGGGTGGAAGCGGTCGTCGGGCTCGGGCATCACCGGGGCGGCGAGCAGGTGCTCGGCGCGATGGCGAAGGGCGGTGATCTCCGCGCCGGTGAGGTGATCGGCCAACTCCGCGCCCAGCGGGCCGTCCAGCGCCTCGAGCAGGGTGGTGACCCCGGCCAGCGCGGCGTCGTCGACGGGTTTGCCCGCCCAGCCCCACAGCACGGTGCGCAGCTTGTCCTCGACGTGCAGGGTCACGCCGTGGTCGACGCCGTAGACGGCGCCGTCGGCGCCGCGTAGGACGTGCCCGCCCTTGCGGTCGGCGTTGTTGACCAGCACATCGAAGACCGCCATCCGGAACAGGTGCGGATGGTCGGCGTGGACCAGCAGGACCCGGGCGCCGGTGTGGTCGCGGGCCTGCAGCACCGGCAGGTAGCCGTCGGGTACGGCGCCGGCCGGCACCAGGTCGACGAGGTCGGGTGCGTCGTTCTCCGCCGGCGGGTCGATCCACCGTTGCACCATGCCCTCGCCGGCGGGGCCGTCCCGGATCACGGTGTCGGGCACCAGGTTCCAGCCCAGGTGACGCGAGATCAGGTAGGTGCCGAGCTCGCGGCCGGCCAGTGTCCCGTCCGGGAAGTCCCACAGCGGCTGCTCGCCGGCGACCGGTTTGTACACGCAGTGCATGGTGTGCCCGCCCAGGCTCGCCTCGCACAGGAAGGTGGCGTTGCTCGCCGAGCGGATCCGGCCCAGCACCGCCAGTTCGCCGCGGCGCAGCAACTCGGCCCGGTCAGGCGCCGGGATCATCATCGGCCCACGCGCCGCGCCGGTAGCCGTTGCTGCGGACGCAGATGTGTCCCTCGGCGTCCAGCGGCTCGGTGCAGATCGGGCAGGGCGGGCGGCCCGCGGCGATCACCCGGTTGGAGCGGCTGGCGAACTGGCGGGCCGCGTCGGGGGTGAGGAACACCCGCACCGCGTCGGGCCCCTCCTCGGTGTCGTCGAGCACCACCGAGGCGTCGAACTCGGCGTCGGTCACCGCGAGCAGTTCGACCACCACGGTCAGGGCCTCGGAGTCCCAGCCCAGCCCCATGGTGCCGACCCGGAACTCGGCGTCGACCGGGGTGACCAGCGGCTCGAGGTCCTCGACGGTCTCCGGTTCGGGTGGGATCGGGGTGCCGAACCGGCGGTTGACCTCCACCAGCAGGGCATCGATCCGCTCGGCGAGCACCGCGACCTGCTGCTTTTCCACCATCACCGACACGACGCGGGCGTCGTGCACCGCCTGCAGGTAGAAGGTGCGGTTGCCGGGTTGCCCGACGGTGCCGGCGATGAACCGGTCGGGGCTTCGAAAGACGTGGATGGCGCGGGGCATGGCAACTCCAAAATACCGGTGGTCAACCCGTCGACCCGCCCACCGGGGCGTCGCCGGTCGCGGCGGGCGGGGCGTGCAACGCGGCGGCCAGTCCCGGGCCGGTGTGGTTGACGTGCAGCACCAGCGGCCGCAGCCGGGTGTAGCGGATCACGCTCAGCGACGCCGGGTCGACGTTGATGCGCTGGAAGCTGTCCAGGTGGGTGCCGACGGCGTCGGCGACGACGGACTTGATCACGTCGCCGTGGGTGCAGGCCAGCCAGAGCACGTCGGCGCCGTGCTCGTCGGCCAACCGCCGGTCGTGGTCGCGGACCGCGGCGACGGCGCGGGCCTGCACCTGCGCCAGCCCTTCCCCGTCGGGGAAGACCGCCGCGCTGGGCTGGGCCTGCACCACCGACCACAGCGGTTCGTTGACCAGGTCGCTGAGGGTGCGTCCGGTCCAGGCCCCGTAGTCGACTTCGGTGAGCCGGTCGTCGACGATCGGGGTCAGGTTCAGCGCCGCGGCCAGCGGGGCGACGGTGCTCTCGCAGCGCAGCAACGGCGAGTGCACGATCGCGGTGAGCGGCAGTGCACCGATCCGCTCGGCGAGCCCGGCGGCCTGGTCCCGGCCGGTGTCGTCGAGGTCGACGCCGGCGGAGCGGCCGGCCAGCACACCGGCGGTGTTGGCGGTGGAGCGGCCGTGCCGCAGCAGCAGGACCGTCATGTGGTGAGCACCCCGGTGGCCAGCAGCACCAGCACGGCGGTCCCGGCGAGCACCCGGTAGCCGACGAACCAGTACATGGTGTGGCTGACCAGGAATCGCAGGAACCAGGCCACCGCCGCGTAGCCGACCGCGAACGCGATCACGGTGGCGACCAGCAGTTGCGGTCCGGTCGCGCTCATGCCCTCGCTGACCGGGTGGAAGGCGTCGGGCAGCGAGTACAGACCGGAGGCGAACACCGCCGGGATGGCCAGCAGGAAACCGAATCGGGCGGCCAGTTCGCGGTCGAGGCCCAGGAACAGCCCGGCGCTGATGGTGGCGCCCGACCGCGACACCCCGGGCACCAGCGCGAGCATCTGGGCGGTGCCCACGATCAGGGCGTCGGAGAGTCGCAGCCGGTCGATGTGGCGGGTCTGGCGGCCGGTGTATTCGGCGACCGCGATCACCGCGGAGAACACCACCAGGGCGGTGGCCACCACCCACAGGTTGCGCACCCCGGACCGGATGATGTCGGTGAACAACAGACCGGCCACACAGATCGGGATGGTCCCGACGATCACGTACCAGCCCAGTCGGTAGTCGGCGTCGCGGTGCGCGGCGACGAACAGCCCGTTGAACCAGGCCCGCACGATGCGCACGATGTCACGGGCGAAGTACACGATCACCGCGGCTTCGGTGCCCAGCTGGGTCACGGCGGTGAACGAGGCCCCGGCATCGCCGTCGAAGAACAACCGCGAGGTGATCGCCAGGTGGCCGGACGAGGAGATCGGCAGGAATTCGGTCAGTCCCTGCACCACGGCGAGAACGATCGTCTGCAGCCAGGACATCTCCACGGGCACAGACACGACGATGACCGTACCGGTGGGTCGGCCGGCGCGGCGGGCGGGGTTTAGCGGGCGACGGGTTCGGCGGTGGCGACCGCGTCGCGCACCGCGGCGGCCAGGCTGCGTTCGTCGGTCACGTCGATGCCGACGAGGCTGCGCGACGCGGTGGCCACGACGTCTTCGGCCTGCGGGACCGGGCCGGCCAGCCGCGGCCGGTAGATCTCGACCAGCAGGAACTGGTGGTCGACGTGGAAGGCGAAGCTGCGTCCGTCGCCGACCGCGCCGAATCCGCTGCCGAAGATGCCGGTGGAGATGTCTTCGATCGTGAACTCCTGGCCGATGTGAGGCTCGGGTGCGGCAAGGGTCATGGTCGTGACCCTACCCCCAGAACCGGGCCGGATGGCCCAGACCGGGCGGGTCGGCGTACCGCGCGTTTCGTCGCCGCCGTCACCGGTTCCCTACAATCGATCGACGATGCCTCCCGCCCCGACACCCCCGCGAGTGACCCGTTGCTGAAATCCGGTGGTCGCGCACTTCGCCGCACCTGGATCGGGTTGTTGTGCGCGACGGTCCTGGTGGCGGCCCCGACCGGCTGCTCCTCCGAGCGTTTCGATCCGGCCCCCCGCACCATCCCGCCGGCCACCCCGGCCCAGTCGCCGCCGACCGCCGCAGCGCCCGCCGGTATGGTGCACCCGCTGGCGGGGAACGCCGCCGCGGCCCTGTTCGACCCGGGCGCCGGGCTGGTGGCGCTGGTGCCCGGCACCGACCCGCCGGACCCGGCCACCCTGGCGGTGCTGGCGCCGGGTGCTGCGGCGGCGCGCAGCATCGCGCTGCCGGGCCCGGTGGGCGCGATGGCCGGTGACGGGCACGGCACCGCCTACCTGTCCACCCGCGGCGGCTATTTCCTGGTGGATCTGGCCGCCGGGCACACCAGTCGGGTCGAGGTCGATGACGCCGCGGACACCGATTTCACCGCGATCGCGCGGCGCGGTGACGGGACGCTGGTGCTGGGCAGCGCCGACGGGGTGGTGTTCACGCTGTCCTCGCCGACCGCGGTCGCCCACCGGGAGGATGCGTTCGCCCGCGTCGACGCGATCGTCACCCGCGCCGACACCGCGGTGGTGCTCGACCGCGGCCAGACGTCGGTGACCTCGATCGGCCCCAACGGGGCGATGCGGCAGGCGCTGCGGGCGGGGCAGGGCACCACCACGCTGGCCGTGGACCCGCACGGGCGGGTGCTGGCCGCCGACACCCGGGGCGGGCAGCTGCTGGTCTTCGGCACCGATCCGCTGATCATGCGCCAGGCCTATCCGGTGCCCGACTCCCCCTACGGGCTGGCGGGTTCGCGGCGACTGGCCTGGGTGTCGCAGACCGCGACCAACACCGTCGTTGGCTACGATCTGGACACTGGTATCCCCGTGGAGAAGGTGCGTTATCCGACCGTGCGCCAACCCGACTCGCTGGCTTTCGACGATGCCACCGACACCCTCTATGTGGTGTCCGGAGCAGGCGGCGGCATCCAGGTGATCGACCGTGCCGGGGGCGGCCGGTGAGCGCGGCGCGGTCGCCGCGGCTGCCCGCCGGCTGGGACGTCGACCTCTCCGACGACTACGACTGGGTTCCGCTGCGGTTGCCGCCGGATGTGACCCGGTTGTCCGCTTCCATCCGGCTGTCGATCGAGGCGGAGTACCGCGGCTGGGAACTGACCCGGGTGCGCCTGTACACCGACGGCAGCAGGCGGGTGTTGTTGCGGCGCCGCAAGACCGCCCAACTGCTCGACCGGCCGGAGCACTGATGGCCTACCGCGCGTTGCGGGGGCTGATGTTCGCGGTGCCCCCCGAGCGCATCCACACCGCGGTGTTCGCCGCGCTGCGCGGGGCGACCGCGCCGCCCCCGCTGCGCCGGGCGCTGCACCGCCGGCTCGGTCCGACCGATCCGGTCCTGGCCAGCACGGTGTTCGGGGTGCGTTTCCCGGGGCCGCTGGGTTTGGCCGCCGGGTTCGACAAGGACGGCCTCGGCGTGAACACCTGGGGGGCATTGGGTTTCGGGCACGCCGAGGTCGGAACGGTCACCGCGCAACCACAACCGGGCAATCCAGCGCCGCGGCTGTTCCGGCTGCCCGCCGACCGGGCACTGCTCAACCGGATGGGCTTCAACAACCACGGCGCGGGCGCGCTGGCCGTGCGCCTGGCCCACCAGCGCCCCGACATCCCGATCGGGGTGAACATCGGCAAGTCCAAGGTGACCCCGCCGCAGGAGGCGGTCGAGGACTACCGGTGCAGCGCGCGACTGCTCGCGCCGCTGGCCGCCTACCTGGTGGTCAACGTCAGCTCACCGAACACCCCGGGACTGCGCGACCTGCAGGCCGTGGAGTCACTGCGGCCGATCCTGGCCGCCGTGCTCGGCGAGGCCGCACCGACCGCCACACCGGTGCTGGTGAAGATCGCCCCCGACCTCTCCGACGCCGACGTCGACGCCGTCGCCGACCTCGCGGTGGAGCTGGGCCTGGCCGGAATCGTCGCCACCAACACCACCGTGGGTCGCGCCGGGCTGCACACTCCCGGGGTGGCCGAGCTCGGCGCGGGCGGGGTCTCCGGTCCGCCGGTCGCCGAACGGTCACTGGCGGTGCTGCGCCGGTTGTACGCCCGGGCCGGTGGCCGGTTGACGCTGGTCAGCGTCGGCGGTATCGAGAACGCCGACGACGCCTGGCGGCGGATCACCGCCGGGGCCGCACTGCTGCAGGGCTACACCGGTTTCGTCTACGGCGGCGGCCTGTGGGCCAAGCGGATCCACGACGGGGTGGCCGCCCGGTTGCAGGCGGGCGGCCACCGGTCGCTGGCCGAGGCGGTCGGGACCGCCGCCGGTTAGTTCTGCTCGTAGGTGGCGTGGATGACCGCGCGGGCGATGGCGTTGCTGAACAGGTTGAAGCCCAGGTAGGCGGGGGTGGCCTCGGCGGGCAGTTCCAGCTTCTCCACCTTCACCGCGTGCACCGCCACGTAGTAGCGGTGCGGCCCGTGCCCGGCAGGCGGGGCGGCCCCGATGTAGCGGCGCATGCCGGCGTCGTTGGCCAGGGTCAGCGCGTCGCCGGGCAGCAGGCTGCCGTCGCCGGCGCCCTCGGGCAAGTCGGTGGTGGTGGCCGGCAGGTTGGCCACCGCCCAGTGCCAGAACCCCGACCCGGTGGGGGCGTCGGGGTCATAGACCGTCACCGCGAAGCTGCGGGTCTCCTCGGGGAAGCCGGACCAGCTCAGTTGTGGGCTCAGGTCCTCTCCCCCGGCGCCCATGATGCCGCTGACCTGGGCTTTGGCCAGTGGCTGGCCGTCGGTGATCGAGGTGGAGGTCAGGGTGAAGCCGGGCAGCTGCGGCAGCGCGGCGTAGGGGTCGGGCGATGTGGTCATCGTCGGTCCTTTCTGTAGCGGTGTGTCTAACAGTGGCGCAGGAAGTGCTCGAGTACCTCGGTGCCGAAGGTGAGTGCGTCGACGGGTACCCGCTCATCGACGCCGTGGAACAGTGCGGCGAAATCGAGTTCGGGAGGCAGCCGCAGCGGGATGAACCCGAAGCAGCGGCCCCCCAGCCGGTCGAAGGCCTTCGCGTCGGTGCCCCCGGACAGCATGTAGGGCACCGCGCGCGCGTCGGGGTCCACCGCCAACAGGGCGGCGTTCATGGCGTCGACCAGATCGCCGTCGAAACTGGTCTGGTAGGGCGCCAGTTCGGTGATCCACTCCCGGGTGACGTCCGGGCCGATCAGCGCGTCGACCTCGGCTTCGAAGGCCGCCTGCCGGCCCGGCAACACCCGGCAGTCCAGCACCGCTTCGGCGACGGCCGGGATGACGTTGGCCTTGTATCCGGCGGTGAGCATGGTGGGGTTGACGGTGTCGCGCAGGGTGGCGCCGATCAGTTTGGCGATCGGGCCGAGCTTGGCGATGGTGCCCTCGATGTCCGGGGAGTCCGGGTCGAAGGCGTGGCCGGTCTCCTCGCCCACCGCGGTGAGGAACTGCTCGACGGGTTCGCTGAGCATCAGCGGGAACCGGTGGCGGCCCAGTCGGGCGACGGCCTCGGCGACGGCGGTGACGGCGTTGTCCTGGTTGATCATCGACCCGTGCCCGGCGCGGCCGCGCGCGGTCAGCCGCATCCACCGCATGCCCTTCTCGGCGGTCTCGATCAGGTACAGCCGGCGCAGTTCGCCGTCGCGGCGCTGCACGCTCAGCGAGAAGCCGCCCACTTCGCCGATCGCCTCGGTGACCCCGTCGAACAGGTCGGGGCGGTGTTCGACGAGCCATTGCGCGCCGAAGCGGCCGCCGGCCTCCTCGTCGGCGACGAAGGCGAACACCAGGTCGCGCGGGGGGACCACGCCGGTGCGCCGGAAGTGGCGTGCCACCGCGATCATCATGCCGATCATGTTCTTCATGTCGACCGCGCCGCGGCCCCAGACGTAGCCGTCCTCGACCGCTCCGGAGAACGGGTGCACGCTCCAGTCGGCCGGCTCGGCGGGCACCACGTCGAGGTGGCCGTGGATCAGCAGCGCACCGCGGGTCGGGTCGGCGCCGGGCACCCGGATGATGACGTTGCCGCGTCCGGGCGCCCCGGACTCGACGTACTCGGGTTGGTAGCCGACCTCGGCGAGCTGCTCGGCGACCCAGTGGGCGCATTCGGCCTCCCCGACGGTGGTGTCGGGCTCGCCGGTGTTGGTGGTGTCGAACCGGATCAGCCGGCTGACGAGATCCACCACTTCGTCGGCGGCGCTGGGGGCATCGGTCACAGACCCTTGTCTACCACTGCGCCGGCTGCCGGGTTTGGGCCGACCCGAGCCCATCCGATAGCCTTAGCTGCCCCGGCGTTGTGGTCGGGTCGGTCCGAGTGGCGGAATGGCAGACGCGCTAGCTTGAGGTGCTAGTGCCCTATTAACGGGCGTGGGGGTTCAAGTCCCCCCTCGGACACCATTGTGATGAGTCGCGTCATCGGTGACAGCTGAGTCGCGTCATTGGTTACAGATGGGACTGGTGCACGATCGGGTGACAGTGTCGGTGTCATGCCGCTGAGGCGGCTGTGTTGATGATCGTCTCGTATTGG
>NZ_LQPZ01000046.1 GCF_002102395.1 Mycolicibacillus trivialis | reverse complement strand
CGGCTAGACATCCCAGGGTCGTAAGTTGTCAAGCGGCCCGGGTGTCGGGGGTGGTTTGGCGGTGTGCCCAGGCTTTGTGTTCGTCGTAGGTGCTGTGGTGGTGTAGGCAGCCGTGCAGGATGCCGACGAGGCGGTTTCCCAGGGCGCGTAGGGCTTGGTGGTGGAGGTCGCCGGCGGCGCGGTGGTGGTCGTAGAAGGTGCGGGCGCCGGGGCTGGTGGTCAGGGCGCAGAAGGCCCATTGGTCGATGGCGTCGTAGAGGCGACGGTTGCGGACGTGGCGGGCCAGCACGGCGCGTTTGCGGCCCGAGGCGATGGTCAACGGTGATGTTCCGGCGTAGTTTTTGCGACACTTGGCGGTGGTGTAGCGATTCGGGTCGTCCCCGAATTCACCGAGCACCCGGGCGCCGAGGATGACACCAAGTCCTGGCAGGGAGCGGTAGATGTCGGCGTCCGGGTGTGCCTCAAAATGCGTTGTCAGCTCGGCTTCGAGATCGGTGATCTGGTGGTTGAGCTCGGCGATGATGCCGACCGCGGCCCGGGTACTGGCCCCGAAGGCGGCGGTGACCGCGGCGGGCGCGGCCAGCTGCGGGGTGCGCAGGGCAGCCTGGATGTGTTGGGCGCGGGTGTCGAGGTTGCGTTGGCGTCCCGCGGCTTTGAGCGCAGCACGGATCTTGGACAGGCTCAGCCGTTTAGCGTCGGCGGGGGTCGGGGCGCGGCCCAGGATGGCCAGCGCGTCACGCTCGGCCAGGTCCTCGAAGGTCTCCAGTGCGGCGGGGTAGTACTCGCGCAGCGCCGAGCGCAGCCCGTTGGTGTGGCGGGTGCGCGCCCAGATCAGGCTTTGATGCGCCCGGGCCAGCACCTTGATCGCCTCGGCCTGGCCACTGTCGCCGGCGACCGGACGATGGTTGTGCCGGTCGGTGCGCACCAGGTCGGCCAGCAACTTGGCGTCGGAAGGATCGGATTTTGCTCCCGAAACGTGGTGGCGGTCGCGGTAGCGGGCGGCCGCGAGCGGGTTGATCGCGAACACCTGGTATCCGGCCGCGGTCAGGGCGTCCACCCACAGGCCGCGGTCGGTTTCGATGCCGATCACCACCTCAGCGGGGTCCTGTGCGTGTTCGGCGATCATCTCGTGCAATCGCCCGATCCCGGCCAGCCCTTCGGGCAGCCGCCGGGACGCCAGCCTGTCGCCGGCGTCGTTCATCAGGTATACGTCGTGATGGTCTTCTGCCCAGTCGTCTCCGACGAACAGCATCGATTGGCCTCCCTTGGCTCAGTGTGGATGAATCCTGTTCGAGCCGAAGGACACCCGGCGGCGACCTAATGGATCAGTGCTCGACCGGCACGACATCCCATCAGCGTTACAGGCGGCCTCACCAACCGGCCAGGGCACGATCTAGCCCTAGGAATCGACCATCATTCCAGGTCAAGGCAGTGCTCACCGGCCGGCGGCTCGGTGATCAGCCTCCCGCTCAAGAACCAAGATCCCCGTTAGGACACGCTGATCGGTTCCCATTAGGT
>NZ_LQPZ01000045.1 GCF_002102395.1 Mycolicibacillus trivialis | reverse complement strand
CGCGTTGAGGGGAAGGAGAAGGGGAGGGGGCTCAGCCGCGAAACGACTCGGTGATCGCCGCGGTCGGGGAGCGCCAGGTCATCGCCAGGTCGGCGAGGGTCGCCGAGTCGTCGGTCGGGGTGGCCTCGGTCAGCAGCCACGCGGCCTCGTAGGTGAGGCCCGCCCCCACCGGCACGATCCGGCTCGCCACGTCGGCGATCCGGCCGATCGCCCGGAAGCCCGCTGGCGGGAGCGGGAACCGTCGGATCGGCGTGCCCAGCCCCGCTTCCACCGCGGTGATCATCTCGTCGAAACTCACCATCACCCCGCCGCAGACGTACCGGTGCGGACCGCCCCCCGGGGCCATCACCCGGGTGTGCACCTCGGCGACGTCACGCACGTCGACCATCTGCATGCCGCCGCGCATCCGCGGCGCCACGCCGAACTTCACGATCGGCTCCCAGCCCTGCTCGGTGACGCCGGGCGCGGTGTGGAACGCCGGGCCGACGACGCTCGACGGGTAGGTGATGACGACCGGCGCGCCATCGCGCTGCAGTTCCCGGGCCACCCGCTCGGCGTAGGCCTTGGTGCGGGCGTAGGCGCTGCGGCCGGGGACGACCGGGGTGTCCGGTCCGATCACGCCGTCGGGCGGCGGGAACATCGTGCTGTAGCTGCTCACCGAGACGATCGGGTCCAGCCCGGCCTCGGCCGCGCGGGTCAGCACCATCTCCCCGGCGTGGGCGTTGACCTCCCACATCAGCTTCTCGCGCCGGTCGTCGGTGCCGACGACGGCGGCACCGTGCAGCACCGCGTCCGCGCCGTCGAGCAGTTCGGCGACGGTGTCCTCGGTGCGGATGTCGCCGTCGAGGGTGGTCAGCTCACCCAGTTCGCGCAGCCGGGGAATGACCGGCTCGTCGGCGCAGCCCGGCGCCACCAGCAGTCGCACCGCGTGGCCGGCCTGCAGCAGCGCGCGCACGGTGTGCGCTCCGATGTACCCGGTCCCACCGGTGACCGCGATCAGCATCAGCGGTTCTTGAACTGCGGGGCGCGTTTCTCGGCGAACGCGCGCGGGCCTTCCTTGGCGTCCTCGGAGAGGAACACCTCGATGCCGATCTTGGTGTCGAGCTTGAACGCGTCGTTCTCGTGCATGCCCTCGGTCTCGTGGATGGTGCGCAGCATCGCCTGCACCGCCAGCGGACCGTTGTTGTTGATCGTCTCGGCGATCTCCAGCGCCTTGGTCAGCGCGGAACCGTCGGGCACCACGTAGCCGATCAGCCCCATCTCGCGGGCCTCGGCGGCGGTGATGTGCCTGCCGGTGAACAGCAGGTCGCACGCCATCGTGTAGGGGATCTGGCGGACCAGGCGCACCGCGGAGCCGCCCATCGGGTACAGGCTCCATTTCGCCTCGGAGATGCCGAACTTGGCGCTCTCGCCGGCCACCCGGATGTCGGTGCCCTGCAGGATCTCGGTGCCCCCGGCGATCGCCGGGCCCTCGACGGCGGCGATCAGCGGCTTGGTCAGCCGGCGGCCCTTGAGCAGGGCGTCGATGCGCGACGGGTCGTAGCTGCCGTCCTTGAACGAGTCGCCGGGCGCCTTCTTGTTGGCGGCCTTGAGGTCCATGCCGGCGCAGAAGTAGCCGCCGGCGCCGGTGAGGATGCAGCTGCGGATGTCGTCGTCGGCGTCGACCCGGTCCCAGGCCTCGACCATGATCGAGAGCATCTCGCTGGACAACGCGTTACGCGCCTCGGGTCGGTTCAGCGTGACGATCAGGGTGTGTCCGCGCTGCTCGACCAGCGCGTGGGGCTGTTGTGTCGCCTCGGCCACCGTGTCGCCTCCCTTTCCCGACGGGGTCGAACTTGAAAGGAAATGTAACACGTTCTAGTTTGTGTGTCGTGGCTCTCAACATCGCCGATCTGGCCGAACACACCATCGACGCCGTCCCCGACCGGGTCGCTCTGATCTGCGGTGACGAGCAACTGACCTACGCGCAGTTGGAGGAGAAGGCCAACCGGCTGGCGCACTACCTGATCGACCAGGGCGTCAAGAAGGACGACAAGGTCGGGCTGTACTGCCGCAACCGCAACGAGATCGTCGTGGCGATGCTCGGCATCGTCAAAGCCGGCGCGATCCTGGTCAACGTCAACTTCCGCTACGTCGAAGGCGAACTGCGCTACCTGTTCGACAACTCCGACATGGTGGCGCTGGTGCACGAACGCCAGTACTCCGACAAAGTCGCCAACGTGCTGCCGGAGACCCCGAACGTCAAGACGATCCTGGTGATCGAGGACGGCAGCGACCTGGACTACAGCGGCTACGGTGGGGTCGAGTTCGAGACCGCGCTGGCCCAGGGCTCACCCGAGCGCGACTTCGGCCCGCGCAGCGAAGACGACATCTACCTGCTCTACACCGGCGGCACCACCGGATTCCCCAAGGGCGTGATGTGGCGCCACGAGGACATCTACCGGGTGCTGTTCGGCGGCACCGACTTCGCCACCGGCGAGCCGGTCGCCGACGAGTACGACCTGGCCAAGGCCGCCGCGGCCAACCCGCCGATGATCCGCTACCCGATCCCGCCGATGATCCACGGCGCCACCCAGTCGGCGACCTGGATGTCGCTGTTCAGTGGCCAGACCGTGGTGCTGGCGCCGGAGTTCGACGCCGACGCGGTGTGGCGGACCATCCACGACCACAAGGTCAACCTGCTGTTCTTCACCGGCGACGCGATGGGCCGCCCGCTGCTCGACGCGCTGCTGGCCGCCCGGGACCGCGGCGAGGACTACAACCTGGCGTCGCTGTTCCTGCTGGCCTCGACCGCCGCGCTGTTCTCCCCGTCGATCAAGGAGAAGCTGCTGGAGTTGCTGCCCAACCGGATCATCACCGACTCGATCGGGTCCAGTGAGACCGGATTCGGCGGGACCAGCATCGTCGCGAAGGGCCAGGAGCACACCGGCGGGCCGCGGGTCACCATCGACAAGAACACCGTGGTGCTCGACGAGGACGGCAACGAGGTGCAGCCCGGGTCGGGGGTGCGCGGCATCATCGCCAAGCGCGGCCACATCCCGGTCGGCTACTACAAGGACGAGAAGAAGACCGCCGAGACGTTCCGCACCATCAAGGGGGTGCGCTACGCCATCCCCGGCGACTACGCGCAGGTCGAGGCCGACGGCACCGTGACGATGCTGGGCCGCGGTTCGGTGTCGATCAACTCCGGCGGCGAGAAGATCTACCCCGAGGAGGTCGAGGCCGCGCTCAAGGGCCACCCCGACGTGTTCGACGCCCTGGTGGTCGGGGTGCCCGACCCGCGGTACGGCCAGCACGTCGCCGCGGTGGTCCAGACCCGGCCCGGGGTGCGGCCGAGCCTGGCCGACCTGGACACCTTCGTCCGCTCCGAGATCGCCGGCTACAAGGTGCCGCGCAGCCTCTGGTACGTCGACGAGGTGAAGCGGTCCCCGGCGGGCAAGCCCGACTACCGGTGGGCCAAGGAGCAGACCGAGGCCCGCCCGGCCGACGAGGTCCACGCCAAACACGCCGGAGCGGGTGGCTGATGCGCACCGAACTGTGCGCGAAGTTCGGCGTCGACTACCCGATATTCGTCTTCACGCCGTCGGAGAAGGTGGCCGCCGCGGTCAGCCGGGCCGGCGGCCTGGGGGTGCTCGGCTGTGTGCGCTTCAACGAGCCCGACGAGCTGGAGTCGGTGCTGACCTGGATGGACGAGAACACCGACGGCAAGCCCTACGGGGTGGACGTGGTGATGCCGGCCAACGTGCCCACCGAGGGCAGCGCGGTCGACATCGACAAGCTCATCCCCGCCGCCCACCGCGAGTTCGTCGACAAGACCCTGACCGAGCTGGGGGTGCCGCCGCTGTCCGGTGACGCCGGGTCCTCCGCGGGGGTGTTGGGCTGGCTGCACTCGGTGGCCCGTTCGCACGTCGAGGTCGCGCTGCGGCACCGGATCGCACTGATCGCCAACGCGCTGGGCTCCCCGCCGAACGACGTCATCGAGCAGGCCCATGCGGCCGGGGTGCCGGTCGCGGCGTTGGCCGGGCACGCCGACCACGCCCGCCGGCACGTCGACAACGGGGTGGACATCGTGGTCGCCCAGGGACACGAGGCGGGCGGCCACACCGGCGAGATCGGGTCGGTGGTGCTGTGGCCGGAGATCGTCGACGCGGTCGGCGAGCGGGCCCCGGTGCTGGCCGCGGGCGGTATCGGCACCGGCCGGCAGATCGCGGCCGCGCTGGCCCTGGGCGCGTCCGGGGTCTGGATGGGTTCGGCGTTCCTGACCGCCGCCGAATACGACCTGGGCGCCCGCGGGTCGTCGGGAGCCTCGGTGATCCAGCAGGCGTTGCTGGCCGCCACCTCCAGCGACACGGTGCGTCGCCGCATCTACTCCGGCAAACCGGCCCGGCTGCTCAAGAGCCGCTGGACCGACGCCTGGGACGCCCCCGACGCCCCGGATCCGCTGCCGATGCCGCTGCAGAACATCCTGGTCGGGGAGGCCCACCAGCGGATGAGCGCCTCCAGCGACCCCACCGCGGTGGCGATGCCGGTCGGGCAGATCGTCGGGCGGATGAACGAGATCCGGCCGGCCGCCGAGATCATCGCCGATTTGGTCGCCGGTTTCGAGGCGGCCTCCCGGCGCCTGGACGACATCCGGGAGGGCTGAGCGGGTCTAGGCTGGGTGCGCGATGACCATCGACGTGTGGATGCAGCACCCGACCCGGCGATTCCTCGCCGACGACATGCTGGCGTCGTTGCGCCGCTGGACCGGCGACGAGATCCCGGACGCCGAGATCCCACTCGAGGCGACGATCGCGTCGATGGACGCGGGCAACGTCGGGTTCGGACTGCTCAGCGCCTGGTGGGGGCCGCAGGGCGAGCTGGTCTCCAACGACGAGGTCGCCGGCTGGGTGGCCCGGTACCCCGGCCGGTTCGCCGGGATCGCCGGGGTGGACCTGGACCGGCCGATGGCCGCCGTGCGCGAACTGCGCCGGCGGGTGCGCGACGACGGGTTCGTCGGCCTGCGGGTGGTGCCGTGGCTGTGGAACGCCCCGCCCACCGACCGGCGTTACTACCCACTGTTCGCGGAGTGCGTGGAGCTGGGGGTCCCGTTCTGCACCCAGGTGGGCCACACCGGTCCGCTGCGGCCCTCGGAGACCGGCCGCCCCATCCCCTACGTCGACCAGGTGGCGTTGGACTTCCCCGAACTGGTGATCGTGTGCGGGCACGTCGGCTACCCGTGGACCGAGGAGATGATCGCGGTCGCGCGCAAGCACCCCAACGTCTACATCGACACCTCCGCCTACACCACCCGCCGGCTGCCCGAGGAGCTGATCCGGTTCATGAAGACCGGCACCGGGCGGCGCAAGGTGCTGTTCGGCACCAACTACCCGATGATCAGCCACCAGCGGGCCCTCGCCGGTCTCGACGAGTTGGGCCTGACCGCCGACACGCGGGTGGACTACCTGCGCGGCAACGCCGCCCGAGTCTTCGGCCTCTAACGGCCCGGCAGCTTCTGCACCGCGCGGATCATCGGGGTGAACGCCTTCTGCCAGAAGGTGGACGGAATCCCCAGCGGCGGGTCGAGGTTGAGCACCCGCGCGGTGGAGATGGTCTGCGGCTCGGTGTATTTGAGCAGCCCATCCGGGCCGTGCCGCCGCCCCACCCCGGAGGCCTTCATGCCACCCATCGGCGCGGCGGTGGAACCGAACGTCAGCGCGTAACCCTCGTCGACGTTGACCGTGCCGGCGTTGACCCGGGCGGCGATCGCCTCGCCCTCTGCCTTGCTCGCCGCCCAGACGCTGGCGTTGAGCCCGTACTCGGTGTCGTTGGCCCGCTCGATCGCCTCCTCGACGTCGTCGACCGGGTAGATCGCGACCACCGGGCCGAACGTCTCGTTGCGTCCGCACTCCATCTCATCGTTGACGCCGCTCAGCACGGTCGGCTCGAAGAACAGCGGGCCGAGGTCCGGGCGCGGGTTGCCGCCGGCGAGGACGGTGGCGCCCTTGACCTTGGCGTCGTCGACGTGGCCGGAGACCGTCTTGAGCTGGTCCTCGGAGATCAGGCTGCCCATGTCGGTGGAGAAGTCGTAGCCGGGCCCCAGCTTTATCGCCCGCACCTGCTCGACGAACTTGGCGGTGAACTCCTCGGCGATCGGCTTCTCGACGTAGATCCGTTCGACCGAGATGCACAGCTGCCCGGCGTTGGAGAAGCAGGCCCGGGTCGCGGCCTTGGCCACCTCGCTGAGGTTCGCGCCCTGGGTGACGATCATCGGGTTCTTCCCGCCGAGTTCGGCGGAGAAGCCGATCAGCCGCCGGCCGCACTGTTCGGCCAGGGTGCGCCCGGTGGCGCTGGACCCGGTGAACATCAGGTAGTCGCAGTTCTCCACGATGGCGGTGCCCACCACCGAGCCGGGACCCGGAACCACCGCGAACACCTCCCGCGGCAGGCCGGCCTGGTAGAGCAGTTCGGCGTTGGCCAGCGTGCAGTAGGGGGTTTGGCTGTCGGGTTTCACGACGACGGCGTTGCCGGCCAGCAGCGCCGGGATGGCGTCGGAGATCGACAGGGTCATCGGGTAGTTCCACGGGGAGATGATCCCGACCACGCCTTTCGGCTGGTGGTGGACCACGGTCTTGACCACCCCGGGCAGCAGCCCCTGAACCCGGGTGGGTTTGAGCAGTTTGGGCGCGTGCCGCGCGTAGTAGCGCGCGTTGAGCATCATGTCGACGATCTCTTCCTGGGCCGCGGACCGGGACTTGCCGGTTTCGGCCTGGGCCACGTCCATCAGGAAGTCACGGTTGGCGATCAGCAGGTCGCGGTAGCGCTCCATGATCGCCGCGCGTTGGGCGACCGGCCGCTTCGCCCACTGAACCTGGGCGGCACGGGCTTTGGCGAAGGCGGCGGTCACGTCGTCGGCGGTACCGACCGGGATCGTGGTCAGTTCCTTGCCGGTGAAGACCTCGTTGATGGTGCGGGACTGGCGGGCATCGACGTCATCGATGGCGACGAGGCGGCGCAGCCGGTCGAAGTCGGCGGGCGAGGGAGCGGGCATGGCGGATCACTCCTACTCAAAGGTAGTTGGTCGATACCTTCAACCTACTCCGGCGAGTCCGCGGTGCATCGCCGTCTATCTCGAATCCGCCGGCGAGACTCGACGGCCCTGGCTCAGCGTTTCCGGGCGAGGTAGTAGTAGTTGCTCGGGTCCGCATCGATTTCGGTGACCTCGACGTGGTCGAAGCCGGCCTCGGTCAGCATGGCCACGGCTTGCTGGCGGCCCCACATCGTGCCCAGCCCGGCTCCGTCCAGGGCCAACGACACCGGCATGCAGTGCAGGAGCGAGACCGTGTAGCGGTAGGTGGCCATCGGGACGCCGGTGTTGTCCTCCAGTCGGCTGGAGGCCTTGGCGTCGGCCATCAGCAGGATGCCGCCGGGGCGCAGCGCACGATAGATGTTGGCCAGTACCGCGGCCGGCTGGGCCTGGTCATGAATGGCGTCGAACGCGGTGACGACGTCGAACGCCGCGGTTATGCCCAGCGTGGTCAGATCATGGCTTTCGAACCGGGAGTTGGTCAGTCCGCGCCGCTCGGCATCGCGGGCACCGGTCGCGAGAGCCTCATCGGCGAAGTCGATACCGGTGAAGCGGCTCGCTGGGAACGCCTCCGCCATCACGTTGACCGCATGTCCACTGCCGCAACCGAAGTCGGCCAACTCGATACCGGACCTCAGCCGTTCGGGCAAGCCGTCGACCAGGGGCAGCACCCGGTCGACCAGGGCGTCGTCGAACACCTCGCCGCTGCGTTCGGCCATGACCGCGTGGAAGCGGGGATAGGCGCTGTAGGGCAGGCCGCCGCCCTTGCGGAAGTGGGGCAGGATCTTCTGCTCCACCTCGGCGAGCATGGGGATGTATTGCGCCGACCGCGCCAGATTTCCCGGGCCGGCGGCGCGGGTCAGTACCGCGGCGCGCTCCTCGGGCAGCAGGTACGTGCGCTGGGCGGGGTCGTAGTCCACCACCCGTGCCACCGTCATACCGCCCAGCCATTCCCGCACGTAACGCTCGTGCAGCCTGGCGGCGTCGGCGATCTGGGCGCTGGTTGCCGGCCCCATGGTGGCCATCGTGTCCAGCAAACCGGTGTGGTGGCCCAGGCTGATCAGCAGGGTCAGCCCGGCCCCGTCGATCGCCGCGGTGACCCGGGCGGCGAACTCCTCGGTGGTCTCCTCGGTAATCGGAGCCCTGCGGTGGGTCATCGCGGTCCTTCGGCGCAGCTGTCCGGCGGGGTTTCGTCGTGCATCATGGCGGCGACGAACGACTCGGTGTCGGGCAGTGACGCCGCGATGCTGCGCCGGTGGTCCGCGCCGGAATAACTGCGGTAATCCACGGTGATGCCGTCGGAGCAGTACGAGTCCACCAGGGCGTCGGTGAGTGCCGGGGGGACCGTGGTGTCGGCCAGGCCCTGCACCACGAGCACCGGTACGCGCGGACGGACGGTGGCCGGCTCCTGGCGGGAGAGGTAATCGCTGAGCCGGTCGGTCTGCGCGTCGGGGGCCAGGACCTGGCCGGCCGGGATCGGGTCGAGCTCGCGGAGCTGGTCGAGGCAGCGGGTGCGCGCGGCGTCGAGGAACGGTCGGAACTGCTCGCCGACCAGGTCTTCGGGGACGATGCCGGGATCGGCCGCCGCGGCACCGAGCACCACCAGCGGCAGGAACGGCTGCAACTCAGCCATCGCGGGGTCGGCGGAGTCGGCCGCCTCGGCGAAGCCGGCGAACCCCGAACCGGGGGCGATCGCGACCGCGGCCTTCAGGTCCAGCTCGGGTGCCCGCTCGGCGGCGCGGGCCGCGGTGAACAGGGCCGCCTGGCCGCCCTGGCTGTGACCGATCGCCGCCCAGGTGGTTCCGAGCGACTCGTCGAGGTGGCGGGCCGCTCGCACGATGTCGACGACGTTGGCGGCCTCGCTGGCGCCGTTGATGTACGGCGCCGGGCCCGGGCCGCCCAAGCCCTGATAGTCGGTCTGCACCACCGCGTAGCCGGCCGTCACCCAGTGGTCCAGGCTCGGCTGCACCACCTTGAGGTAGCCGTGGGCGGGGCCGCCGTCGAAGTCCAGCGACGGGGCGCAGACCGTGGCGTAGCCGGTGGTGCCGTGCGCCCAGCTGACAACGGGCCACCCCTCGGTGGGCGGTTCACCGCGCGGCACCGACACCGTCCCGGTGACCACCGAGGAGCTGCCGTCGGGGGCCTCGGAGACGTAGCTGATCGCCCTGGTGCTCGCTGCGCCGGGCAGTGCGGCGGCCCCGGTCAGCGGCCGGGCGGTGAGCAGGGTCCCGGCGCCCGGGCGGGTGGCCTCGGTGTCGGGGGCTGGGTCG
>NZ_LQPZ01000044.1 GCF_002102395.1 Mycolicibacillus trivialis | reverse complement strand
CCTCCCGCGCCCGCCACGCCTACCGCCCCGCTTCCACCGGTCGCGTCCCAGCCCACCCCCGCGCCCGCGGTTATACCGGCGAACGCCTCCCCGCTACCGACTACCAATGTCCAAACCACCCCGACCGCGAGTTCCCCGACGGTCCTTCAGGCGTTCGAGCAAGGTATGACCAGTGGCCCCACCCCGGTCCACCCGACGGCGACACCCGCACCCCTTCTCACGCCGCTGGAGCAGCACATGACACCGGCGGTCACCGATATGTCGCCGTCGGCAACCCATGTCACTGCCATCGACACACCGCCGGCAGTGTCGACGCCACCGGCCGAGGCGGTCCCTCCGTATCTGCCTGTGCCGCCGGTCGCCGCGCTACCGGCGAGCGTCACCGCTGCGCCACCGGTCGCGTCGCCCCCGCTGCTACCCGGCTACGGCACCGACCTGCGGTCGACGCTGGCGCCCGCTGCGACCGTCCCGGCCGCGCCACCGTCATCCGCACCGTCGCCGACTCCCACCCCGGCGCACGCCCAGACCGGCCTCGGGCAGTCGACCGTGGTGCGACGAACCCCTGCCCCACCGCCACTCGCGGTAACCGAACAAGCCGTGCCGGCTACCGCCGGTGGTGCACTGACCGGTGCACTCTCCGCGCAAGCCAGCGCCGAGAACCGGCTCCAGACGTTGGTCGAGTTTGTCGCTCGCCAAGAACCGCGGTTGCATTGGTCGGTCGGTGAGCGCGACAACGCCACCACGATGTTGGTCACCGATCTCACCGCCGGTTGGATACCTCCGCACGTCGACGTTCCGGCGACCGTCCGGTTACTCGATCCAGCCCCTCGCCGCGGGACTGCGATGGCGTTGCTCGGATCGGTATCCGCGGCCGCACACTTCGAGCCCGGCCAATACGTGGCCCCCGCTGATCGTGACGACCACATACCGACCTCGTCCCGACCGCGCCACGGGCCGAACGTCGAAGAATTGGGCTGGCAGCTTCGTCGATCCACCCGTTGGCGAGACGGTCTGCCGAGACTCGCTCATACCCTGGTTCACGCCGTCTACGCCGGCGCCGGCGTGTTGGACACCGAAGTCGCCCTGCTCCGTACCCATCTGGCTGAAACGCGGGAGACGGTGTTGGCCGACTACCCGGAGAAGACGCCCATCGCAGCCGTCGGCAACTGGCAATTGCTCGCCGCGATAGAGGCACTGATCACCGGGGACCGGCGCGTGGCGATGTACCACTACGCGTGGTTCCGTGCATGCTGCCCCGAGGCGAAGTCCTGATGGATCCGGAATTGGTGGCCGTCATCGAGGAGTACCTGCGCGCGCACGGTATGAACGCTCCGCCACCGCAGGTGATGTCGGATCTGGTCTCCGGTGTCGGGTCGACGATCGATGGTCTGCTGGCCACGCTGGGCATGGCCGCCAACCTGGGCGACCCGGCCGACGACGCCGACGCTCAACTCGGCCAGGAAGAGCGCGACGCCGGCTTACTCGATGCCCAGGCGAAATTCTCCGCCAACGAAACGCAGTCTGCCCAGTTGATGCAGGCCCTGCCGCAATCGGCCGCCGGTATCGCCGGTGCTGTGGGTGGAGTCTTCAGCGGCCTGCTGCAAGGCTTCACCCAGATTCCACAACAGTTCGCACAAGGCGCCCAGCAAGCGTTGCAAGCCGGCTTGGGTGCGTTCCAACAGTCCGGTGCGGAGCTCATCGGTGACCCGGTCGAAGACGGTGCGGAGGAGTACACCGACGCCGGCCCCGACGACCTGTTCTGGGATGACGACGGTCTACCTATCAGCGGTGACAGCGGCGCCGGAGTCGTGGAGGAAAGTACCGCGCCCACCGGCTATCTCGGTCCGCCACCGACCCCGTCACCGGGCACCGCGCCGGCTTCCGCACAAGCTGTGACGCCCGCTCCTCCCGCCCCGCCGACTGCGCCGCCGGGCCCGCGCAACGGCCTCAGCGCGCTACCGTTCGTGCCGCCGGGCGCGATGTACGGCGGTCACACCGATGCCGAGCCCAAGCCGGACACCAAGCGGGTTGTGGCCCCCTCCGTGAAGAACGGTGCGCCGGTTCAGGGCCGCATCACCGTCCCACCGCCACCGGTCACCAAACTGGTCGCCGGAAAGCCGGTCGCCACCCGCCACGTGGTGGCCAAAGCTCATAGCGACGCCGAGGACTCAGAGCGCTGAACCTCACGTGTGGGCGCCCACCACGGCACCCGCAACACTTGCATCCACAGCGCCACATAGGCGTAGCCGAGAGCCCACCCGGCCACGACATCGGACGGGTGGTGCACGTTGAGGACCACGCGACCGAATCCGACCGCGATCACAATCAGAACACCCGTCGCGATCGCTACTCGGCTGGCGGTCGCACCCAGCATCGGCAGCAGAACCGCCAACAGCGCAACCACCGCGACCATCGACGCCAGTGCGTGCCCGGACGGAAACGACGTCGACGACGCATGCGCCAGCGCTGTCACCGGACGGGGCCGATCAGCCAAATTCTTGGCCCCCTGGATGACCACGCCGGACAACTGCACGGTCACGATCAAGAACAGCGCTGTGCGCACGTTGCGTTGAACCAACGCCACCACGATCACGCCGGCGGCGGCAACGCGGAGTCCGGTCGGCCCGAACACCGAGCACACCACCTCCCAGGAGCGCACCCACAGCGGGTGTTTGATCCCGACGTCATACAACGCGCTCAAGCTGGCGGAATCGATCGCGTCGAACCAACCCTGCCGGTAGCCCAGCCACATCAGCCCATAACCGATCACTGCGATCAGTGCGCTGACCGGCAGAAACACTCGGGCAAGGTTGCTTGTCGACACGCCTACACGCTTATCACGGGTGGGCAGATCGGTCAGAACGGGGATACTGGGCCCATGGCCGTGTATCTGCGCAAGCTGCTCGGGATCGGCAAGCTGCCGCCCGACCTGCGTGAACAGGTCGAGGCCGAGGGCATCCTCCATGGTGTCGATTACGTCCCGGTCACCCGTCGCTTCAGCGGCGCGATTCCCGGGATGCGGTCTCCCCACAGCGTCGCGAGCTACGTCGGCTCGGTGGTGTTCACCTCCCAGCGCGTGCTGGCCACGCTGTCCGCTCTTCCGAAAGTGGCCGGACGCACGGTCGACGTGCGCTGGGACCACCCGGAGACCGGCGCCGCGACCGTCACCATCTCCGAGACCGGTCTGCTCGTCGAGGTAAATCTCGACGACACCGGACCACAGTTTCACGGTGAACTCTCGCTGCACTACAAGACCGACATCCCCGAGACGGTGCTCGCCCAACTGCCCGGCCGCACCATGACCTTCGACCCGCCCGCGGAGTACGTGTTCCGAGCGGTCGGCGTGGCTTACGACCCGTGATCTCTGCGGTAGGAGGCGAGATGCGTCCACGGCGGTCGGCGCAGCACCGCCAAGCTCCCGATCACCGCGGCAAGCAGACCGGTGGTGACCCCGATCAGCGCGATCCGGTCGGCGTCGACGGCCACGCATACAGTCAATCGGAGCGCCGGGCGGTCTACCGCGTGATCGGCGAACGTCGCGACATGCGGCGCTTCGTCCCGAACACCACGGTTCCCGACGAGGTGTTGGCGCGCCTGCTGCAGGCTGCGCACGCCGCACCCAGTGTCGGGCTGATGCAGCCGTGGCGGTTCATCCGCATCACCGATATCGCAGTGCGGGAGCGCATCCACGCCCTCGTCGACGAGGAACGGCACCAGACTGCGGAGGCCCTCGGCCGTCGCGAGAAGGAGTTCCTGGCCCTGAAAGTGGAGGGGATCCGCGACTGCGCCGAACTTCTGGTGGTGGCCCTGCGCGACGGTCGCGAGCGCCATATCTTCGGCCGGCGCACCCTGCCGCAGATGGATTTGGCGTCGGTGTCCTGTGCGATCCAGAACATGTGGCTGGCTGCGCGTGCCGAAGGACTGGGCATGGGCTGGGTCTCGCTGTTCGAACCGCAACCGCTGGCGGAACTACTGCACATGCCCGACGGTGCCGAACCGGTCGCGATCCTGTGCCTGGGTCCGGTCCCGCACTTTCCCGACCGGCCTGCCCTCGAATTGGACAACTGGGCGACCGCCCGGCCGTTATCGGAGTTCATCAGTGAGAACACGTGGGACGCACCGGACCCGGGGGCCGTGCGATGAATCAGTCGAGTAGCCCCGTTCCGGGCGGCAAAGACGAAACCGATCAGGTACGCGCTATTTGGTATCAAATCGGCCTACCCGGGATGATCGACGTGCACACCCATTTCATGCCCAAACGGGTGATGGACAAGGTGTGGGATTACTTCGATTCGGCGGGGCCGCTGCTGGGTCGGCATTGGCCGATCACCTACCGCAGCGATGAACAAGAGCGCGTGGAGACGCTGCGCCGCTTCGGGGTCCTGGCGTTCACCTCGCTGGTCTACCCCCACAAGCCGGACATGGCGGCCTGGCTGAATCAGTGGGCGGGCCAGTTCGCCCGTGAGACCCCCGACTGCCTGTCGACCGCCACCTTCTTTCCCGAACCGGGCGCCGACCACTATGTCGCCGACGCCTTGGACGTCGGCGCTCAGGTCTTCAAGGTCCATCTTCAGGTGGGCCGTTTCGATCCGAACGATCCACTGCTCGAAGATGTTTGGGCGATGCTGGAGGAACGACAAACCCCGGTCGTCATTCACTGCGGATCCGGCCCGGTCGCCGGCGAGTTCACCGGCCCGGCCCCCGTCCGGCGCCTGTTGGGGCGGTTTCCCCGCCTGGTGCTGATCGTCGCGCACATGGGTATGCCCGAATACGCCGAGTTCCTCGACATCTGCGAACGTTTCCCCCGGGTCCACCTCGACACCACGATGGCGTTCACCGGATTCGCCGAGGAGACCATGCCGTTTCCCCCGGCTCACCACGGCCGGCTCATCGATCTCGGCGACCGGATCCTGTTCGGCAGCGACTTCCCGAACATCCCGTACGGCTACCCCGCCGCGATCCGCGCCCTGACCGACCTCCCCGGGGCGGACGAGGCGTGGCTGCAGCGGGTTCTCTACGCGAACGCAGCCAGGCTGTTCGACCTCGACCTGCCGGATCAGTCCAGCTGACCGGCGGTCAGCACAGTCGCCAGGAACACGATCCCCAGCGAGCCGGTCAGCGCCGCAATCGACGCGATCCGCGCGAACCGGGGTCGTCTGCTGCGCTGCAGGAAACCGTGCACGGTCGAGGCACCCATGACCGCGACGAACAAGCTGACCTTGACCGCCAACACCCGCCCGTACCCGGGCTGCAACAACGACCCCCACGTCACGCCGTGCGCGTAAGCGAGCAGGACCCCGGTGGTGATCTGCAGCGGAATGAACACCGTCCAGGTCACCGACGCGAATCGCAGCCCCACATTGCGCACCAGTTGGGCCCGCTCCGGTACCGCCAGCACGGCATAGACCGGGGGCAACACCACCACGGTGATCGTCAGGAGCCCGCCGACCCAGATGATGGCGCCGATCACGTGCAGGAACCGAACCAGCGTCCACAGGTCGATCACGGCTACTCCGTCACCGAAACCGTGCCGCGGGCGCCGCCTTCGGAGTGGCGCAGATCGTGGTCCATGATCATGTAGTTGCCCGGCTCCGGGAAGGTGAGCTCTACGAAGCCGCCCTGGGCGGGCGCGAGATCGAGCACCTGCGATCCGCCCGACGGGCCTGCCGGGTCACCGGGGCGCAGTTGCCAAGCACCCTCTTTGTAGACGGTGTCGAACTGGGTGCCGACGATGTGGAAGGCGATCAGGTCACTGGGCCCGGCGTTGACCAGCCAGAAGCGCACCCGCTCACCGGCACGAACGCGCAGCGGGGCGTTCTTGTACTGATCGGCGGTACCGTTGAACATCCAGCCGTCGGGCCTTCCCTCCCGGATCGCCAGCGGCTTCTCCTCGCCTTCCGGATCCCCGAGGAACAACTGCGCACCGACGAAGACGAAGTCATGGTCGACCGCAGGCAATCCGGGCGGGTCGATGATCACCGCGCCGTACATGCCGTTGGCGATGTGCAGCGAGATCGGATCGGTACTGCAGTGGTAGAGCCACGCCCCCGCGCGGGTCGCGGTGAATCGGTACACCAGCCGCTCGCCGGGCTCCAGCGTGCGCATGGGCTGATCCGGCGCGAGGGCCCCGGCGTGGAAGTCGATGCCGTGTCCCATGCTCGCGTCGTTGATCAAGGTGATCTCGAAGGTGTCCCCGACTTTCCCGTGCAGGATGGGCGCCGGTTCGGTTCCGCCGAACGTCCAGCGCGTCTCCCGCCGTCCGGGCGCCACCTCCAGGGTCTCGTCGACCGCGCGCAACTCCACCCGGTGCAGCCCCGGTTCGGCCGGCGTCAGCACCGGATCGTATGGCTTCCAGCCCGGCGACGGGTCCGCACCCAGGTTCAACTGACCGCCCGGTGCGACGCTGGCGGTGTGGTCGTGTTCGGTATCGGCCGCTTTGGGCCGGCCGCCGACGGCGTTGATCTTCATGGTCATTCCCGCCGCCTTGTGCCCGGGAACGTCGCACCACAGGTCGATGTCGTGCTCCACGACGCCGATGTCGAGCATCGCGGTCTGCCCGCGCCGTAGCCGCGGTGTGCGCTCACCGCTTTCGGCTCGCAGATCGTGCGGTAGAGCGACCTCGTTGGTCACCCGTAACACCACGTGTGTTCCGGCCGGTACGTCGAGGACCGGCGGCGCGACCCGCATGTCCTGCAGCGCGACGTCGATGACCGTGGCCTCACCGGGGACGGCGTCCTGGTGCGTATCGGTCCCGGTCCCGGTGGCGGCAGCCACCGCGACCACCACCGCGGTCAATCCCGCCACCATGCCGGTCATGGTGCCGGGTAGCCCACGCTCGAGTGCCTCGACGTTCATGCTGCGACGCAGCAGCGCCGGGACGGTCAACCGTAGTGCCAGCCACAGGAATCCGGTGACTCCGATCGCGGCCAACGCCCAGCCGATGGTGCGGATCGGTCCCGGGAAGTGGACGGCGACCAGTGGCACCGCCAGGTTGAGCACCGCGAGCCGCGCCTGCCAGCCCTGCGCCAGGTGAGCGACGACGGCTTTGCGTTCAGCGGGACCTTGGGCCACCACCACCGGGAGCATCTGGGTCAGCGCGCCGATGAGGATCTGCGCGACGAAGCCGACCACCAGCATGGGCATGATCGATCCCTCGATCAGCCCGGGCAGGACATCCAGGGAACCGCTCACCACCGCGGCGACCATCTCGACCACCAGCGCGACCGCCAACCAGCCGGTGGCGGCCGCGAGATTCCACGAGCCGACCTCGCGGGGTTTCTTGGTGGGCCACAGCGCGACAGCGGTGATGACCACCCCGGCGGCATAACCGAGCAGCCCGGCCGCGGCGATCCACACGTTCGGGATCAACAGGCCGGCGATCACCACCGTCAGGCTCACGATGAGGGTGGGCAGTGTTCGTTTCGCGGCGCGGATCGTCTGCTCGGTGATCCGTACCCCCGAGGCGACCGGCCACAGCGTGAACAGCGTTCCGATGACCGTCAGGCCGATCCAGCCGTAGAGCATCACGTGCACATGGGTGGCCCACAGGCGGGCGTACCAGCCGTCGGCCCCCAGCGCCAGGGTGCCACCGACTCCCGCACCGACCAGCAGCGCCACACCGGAGGCGACGTAGAAGCTGATCAGATACTCGAAGCGGGCCTGCAGCGCGGCTTTCCGCATCCGGACCAGGTGGACGGCGTGCACGACCGCGATCACCGCCACCACCGCGCCGGCAACCGCGGTCAGCACCATGACGCCGGTGTAGACGCCGATCAGCGCCACGACGGCGGCGATGTTGAGCGCGATGAGTTTGGCGCTCAGCTGCCACGACGGTGGGTCAGGTGCGCGGCACAAGGTGGCGGCGAAGTGCTCCGACCAGATCACGATCGCGTTGGTGGCCGCGCCGAGCAGCAACGCGTGCACCGGCAGCCAGACCGATTGGCCGAGTTCGTCGTAGCTGATCAGCAAGGCCACCGCGGTGGCCAACCAGCCCAGCACCACCGCATTGCCCGCGACGAAGACCGGCCGGCGCGGTCCACCCGGTCGACCGGGCTTGATGGGCGGCGGCTTCGAACTGGAGGGTGCCACCTGGATCATGATCGCCAGCGTACGGTCGCGAGGAAACCGCCGGTGCTCACCGAAGTCAACCCTTTCCGGGACCAAAGGCCCTGTCGTGGAGCGTGGGCACGTGGCCATCGACGCCGATTTAGAGCATATCGGTTCGGTTTTTACGCCGTCGCGGACCACCGCACGGCGTCGCCCGGACCGCATCACGCGCGGTGCATGTGGCCGAGATCGCCCGCGGCCCGATAAGTCGAGTTACCATCCGGTTGGTTGAACAGGCACCGTTGCCCTTCGAGCCTGTCCAGAAAGGCCGACACGTGACCACCAGCACCAGCACCAGCCCGGTCGATCCGGCACTACCGGTCCCCGACGTCCCCGGCGGCGAAGCCGACTCCCGCGGGCTCCCGGACCGCTCGGCTCTGACCTTCGGGCAACGCGCGGTGGTCGACGTCTCCGCGGTGGCAGACCTCGGATTGCGCACCATGGTCGCCTCGCTGGTCGGTGCGGCGATGACCCCGCCGATCCTGACCACGGCACTACGCGGCAACCGCGCTGACGTGGAACGGGAGAACCTACGTTTCTACGCCGATCTGGCCGCCGAGAAGGATCCGGCCAAATCGTTTCCGGCGCCGACCGACATCCCGAGGGTCACCTCACGACTGGCCAACCCGTTCGCTGAACGCATCGCGCGCGGCAATGTCGACAACATCTCTTTCGCCAGCACGTTCCGCCCGGTCAACCCCGCGATGCGGGACCTGTGGCGCGGACTTCGACGCAACAACATCGTGCGCGCGCAACACTGGCACCATGATGACGGGCCGCGCCCCACGCTGTGCGTCATCCACGGCTTCATGGGGTCGCCTTACCTGTTCAACGGGTTGTTCTTCTCGCTGCCGTGGTTCTACCGCTGCGGCTATGACGTGCTGCTGTTCACCCTGCCCTTCCATGGCCGGCGGGCCGAGAAGTTCTCGCCGTTCAGCGGTTTCGGCTACTTCGCCAACGGCATGTCCGGCTTCGCCGAAGCGATGGCGCAGGCGGTCCACGACTTTCGGTCGGTCATCGACTACCTGCGTCACACCGGAGTCGAGCGCATCGCGTTGACCGGGATGTCACTCGGCGGCTACACCTCAGCGCTGATCGCCTCGGTCGACGACCGTTTGGAGGCCGTCGTTCCCAATGTGCCGGTGGTCTCCGTGCAAGACGAGGTCGACGACTGGTTTCCCGCCAACAAACTCTTCGACCTCGGCCGGCGACTCGGTCAGATCGACCACGACGAATTCGCCGCGGCGACCGCGTTCCACTCGCCGTTGAACTACGCCCCGCTCGTCCCCAAGGACCGCCGCCTGATCATCACCGGACTCGGTGACCGCCTGGCACCTCCAGAACAGTCCGCGATGCTGTGGGAGCACTGGGACCGCTGTGCGCTGCACTGGTTCCCCGGCAACCACATTCTGCACGTGAGCCAGCCGACCTATCTGCGCCGCACCAACCGATTCCTGCGGCCCTTCATGTTCGACTGACCGACATCAGGCCGCGGCGTGCCGCGACTTCTTCGGGCTCCCCGGACGGCGAGCGCTCGGCCAACGCAACCGCTCCAGCGCTTCGGGGCTCACCGCCGAATTCCCGTCCAGCCGATCCGCGGTCAGCGGACTGATCGCGGTGAGGACCGCGCGGTGAATACCGCGTTGCGGGGTCAGGCCGGGCAGCGGCGCCGCTCCCTGGGGACGTTCGGCGGTGCGGAAAGCACACGCGGCAGCGATGCTGGGGTCGTTGGCACTCCCGGTGATCTGGACCGTCGTCCACGTCTCCTGAGCCGAGTGAGACCAGACCGCCCGCAATGTGTCGGCCAGATCGGAGTCCACCGTGACCCGGTAGGCGGCCAGGTAGCCATCGCCGCTGTCAACGGCGCGCCACCGTTCGCGATCTTCCGGTCCGACGAGTGCAGGCACCTCGTCCACCTCGACGATCGCTGCGTCCCAACCGACTTCGCGAAGGTGGTCGACGAGCCTACGGGCGGTCACCCGGGTCGTCTCCACCAACGGAATCGACGCCGACCGGGCTTCCAGCGCGCGCAGGTTGTCCGATGCCGCCACGGTCAGACCGATCCAGGTGTCGCGGGCGGTGCTCGCGGCGGTGTCGTGGCTGGTGATCTGGATGCTGTGGGCCCGAATCCCGTAACGGTCCAGGTAGCCGGCGATCAACGGCAACGGCAGCGTGTCGGCGGCCGGATCGGTGGATTGGACGCCGATCACCACCGTCACCCGATCGGCGCTGCGGCTCACCGATCGCTTGACCCGGTTGCCGCGGAGCATCCCCAGGCTGCGCCCGGCCATGGTGGTCAGGTGCAGGCCGCGCCACCACACCAGCAGCAGCAGGGTGATTGCCACCGCGATTCCCAGGATCCAGCGGTCGCGGACCGTCTGCCAGGGATACGCCATCGCTGCCGGGATGATCGCCAGCAACACCAGGGTCAGGCGAGCCGGCCCCGGCCACACCATCGTCGGTCGGTTCACGGTTATCCGGTCTCCTTTCGCCGGCGCGCCACCACGGCTGCGACAGCTGCAACAACGAGTAGCAGTGCGGTGGTCCCGACCACGGCCACGATCCGTGGTGCCGCGCTGGTGGGTTCGGGTTCAGGCGGTGCCGCAACCGGTTTGCTGGCCGTCGGGTCGCCGGGACGCGGAAGTTCCCACGTCAATGCGGCAACCGGGTCCACAGTGCCCGCACCGACGATGTTGGAGGGTGCACGCGCCGCATTCTGTGCCGTCGCAGTGATCCGGTTGATCACCTGAGTGGCGTTCAGTTCCGGAAACCTGCTGCGCACCAACGCCGCAACCCCGGCCACGTAACCGGCGGCATAGGCGGTACCGCTCAACGGCACCAGTTGCTGCTTCTGGCCGATCATCGCGTTGGCCAGACCGCCGTCGTCGCGGTTGCTCACCGAAGCGATCTCCTCACCCGGCGCCGCGATCCCGACCCAGGGTCCGGCCATGGTGAACGCGGACGGCTGGCCCGTCGGCGTCAGCGATCCGACCGAGAGCACATAGGGCTCCCAGTAGGACGGCAACGACATCGACCCGACGCCCTCCCAGTTGCGCGGGTCGGGCCGACGCAGGTCGGTGAGCGGGTTCGACTCGCACGCACCGCCGCCGAAGGTTCCGGTGGAGCCGTTGTCTCCGGCCGCCGCGACCACCACGGCGTCCTTCTCGACCGTCGCGTAGCGCACCGCCGCACCGAGCGCGGTCTGGTCGACCGGGCGGTCGGCGGGGAGGCAGGTGGTCGCCGAGACCGTGATCACCCGCGCGCCCAGGTCGGCGGCGTGGACGATCGACTTGGCCAGTGCGGTCACCGCGGCCGCCGCGTGCGCGGCCGCCGGATCCTGGTCCTGAGCGCGCGGTGAATAGCGGCTGGAGGCCACCCGGATCGCCAGCAGCGTCGCCCCGGGGGCGACCCCGGAGAATCCGTCGTCGCCGGGCTGTCCGGCAACGGTCCCGGCGACCAACGTGCCGGTGCCGTCGCAGTCGGTCAGCCCGTCGGTGGTGTCGACGTAGTCGCCGCCGGCCTCCACCTCCGGAAGCCGCGGACCGGGCCGCACGCCGGTGTCGATGATCGCGACCTTCTGGCCCTCACCACGGGAGAACTGCCAGGCCGCAGGCAGATTCAGCATCTGCTGGCTGGCGGTGGGGGCGCCGACGTCGGTACCCGGCAGCACCTGGCTGGCACCGCAGGCCCCGAACTGCGACATCTCCGCAACCGGGCCGGGGGTGCCGTCCGGCGGGGCGACCGCCGCGTCGATCTCCGGCGGTGGGACGGCGGCCGCGGACGGGCACACCACCACCACCCCGGCCGTCAGCGCCGCAGCGAGCCAACTGGTTCCGGCACGGGTCATCGATCGAGGATCCAAGAGAACAACCCGACCAGGTAGGCCATCACCGGGATGAGTGAGGCATCCAGACCGGAGGCGATGAACCCGAGGATTCGGCGCATCGGCAGCGAGTAGCTTTCCGGCTCGGCGATCACCGGGTTGAGCGCGACCACCGCCCAGGCCAGGGCCAGGACCGCGACGGCCAACAGCACGAACGACGCGGCGGTGAAAAAGCCGGTGGCGGCGTAGATCACCAGCAGCGCGGTGCCCAGCAGGTAGGGCTGGGCCAGCAGCCACGCCTTGCAGGCGGCGGAGTCCCATACCCGGGCGCGCAGCACGCTGGCGGCGGCGGTGGCTCCCACCAGGTACCAACCCCACCCGGGAACGGTGTCGGGCGTGGCCGCCACGGCGACCGAACCGAGCACACTGAGCAGCACCGCGCCGGCGACGAAACCGCTCTGGTGCGAGTCGCTGGTCCGCACCCGGCGCGGCAGGTCTTTCAGCAGGCGCTGCGACGGCGGGGCCGGTGTGGGGTCACCGGGCGCGGGGATGACCGGCAACGGCAGCCGTGCGCACAGCGCGGAGAACTGCGGCGCGGAAATGGTCACGATCAGCGACAGGGCGATCAACCCGCAGCCCAGGCTGGCGATCGGCAGGTCCCACAGCATGGCGGCGCCGGCCGCCAGCAGCACACCCGACGCCACTACGGAGCTGGCCGTGAAGAAGGCGACGGCGCGGGGCTGGTCGCGGCGCGGGACGATCAGGCTGATCAGTGACCAGGCCAGTGCTCCCGCGGCCCCGAACACCAGATGCGCCGGGCCGAACACGCCGGGGACCGCCAGGATGCAGGCCGCCGCAATAGGTGCCAGCGCAGTGACCGAAAGCGCCAGGGCGACCCGGCCGGAGCGAGCCCGGCCGACCAGTGCCGCACCCGCGGTCAGCAGGGCGAGCGCTCCGGCGCCGAACAGCCCACCGAGATCCCCGGTGACGGCCTGGTAGGCGACGGCCAATCCGGTCGCGGCGAGCACCACCGCGATCACCGCGCCCAGCGCACCGCGCTGGATGTGCGTGGTCTTCCACGGGCTGGTCCGGGACGCGGAGAAGATCACCGCCGCGTCGGCGATGTCCTCGACGATGCCGGGTGCAGGCGGACCGGCCGGGACCGGTTGCAGGGCGAGCAGGTCACCGTCGACCACGCCGACCGTGTCCAGTGTGGCGTCGAGGCTGAACGGAGCTCCGCCGACCGGCGCGAGGCTGAGCCGGGCGGCGGTGTGGTCGTCCGCGTCGTCGCCGGTGGGTGCCACGAGTTGCTGGACCGCGGGCAGGATCTCGCGCAGTGGCAGTTCAGCGGGCAGCGCCATCTCGGTCAGCCGGCTCTCGGAGAGCACGGCGACCCGAACGATCGGCATGACAACGTCGGGCAACACCGAGGTGTCGGTCATGGGTTATCTCTTCTCTGCGGGGCCGGTGTCGGCCGGTGACAAACGTCGGGACGGGCAGCGGTCAGGTGTGCTGTACGGAGAAATCTCGGGCGAGGCGAACCTCGGGGAACCATCGACCGTCCGGGAGCAGGTCGGTGAGGGCGTCGACCGCGGTGGCGATCGCCAGCGGGGTGCCGGGGCTGAACGTGGAGACCCATTCCCCGTCGAAAGCCCGGGACGGGCTGACCAGCACCCGTCCGGCGGTGGTGTCGACGATGCTCATCCCGACCTCGGTGGTGTCGTGGCGACCGTCGTGGCGCTGCCCGGCGACGATCTCGACGTAGCTGCGGGGTCCGGAGAACACCGATTCCACGACCGGGCGGGCCGCGCGCGGGATGCCCAGGTACTCCAGGACTTCCGGTAGCGGAGTGCCGGCGCGCAGCCGTTCGTCGGCGCGCGCCCCCACCCGGGCCGGCATGGCGAACTCGGGGAACCGGGCCGGTGGCCGTCCGGTCAGGCCGGCACCGAGGACCGGCGCCAGGTCCCTCGGGTCGTTGATGTCCATCGCGGTGAACGTGACCAGCTGGGCGTTGCGCAACGCGACCACCGTCTGGCGGCCGCGTCGCGCCACGATCCCACGCAGGAGCTCCTCCGGATTGGAGGAGGGACCGACGTAGCGAAGGTCCAGCCAGCGGTCCGGGAAGCACACCGCCCGGATCCACTCGGCTACCGCCGGGTTGACGGCACCGTCGGGTGCCAGCAGCCCCAGCTGGTCGAGTTCATGAGCTTGGTCGGCCAGGAACGCCGACCGTTCGCCGGCGTCCTGGTACGGCGTGGTGATCGCCAAAACCCACGGGAACGTCCCCGCGCCAATGGTTTCGGCGATGTACCATGCCTGGTCGACCGTCAGCTCAACCGCGTTGGGTCGCACTGCTCGTTAGCCCCACTTGGCCGCTTGCGCCTGGTCGCGGCCCAGCATGGCCAACGTGTTGGCCTCGTGGGTGCCGGCCATCGCGTGGTAGGCGCGGATCAGCTCTTCCATCGCGGTGTTCCACTGGGCCTGCCACGCCTGGTAGGTCAGCCCGGTGTCACCCTGCCAGGCACCGCGCAGCGCCGCCTGCTCGGTGGCGATGTCGGTGCCGACGGCCTGCAGCGTGCCCGCGTAGCCGGTCATCTCGCCGGCGTGCCCGAGCATCGCCGGGTAGTTGTACATGATCTGAGACATCAGTCGTTCCTTTCGGTGACGGGAGGTCGGGTGGGTTAGGCGCCGCCGCCGGTGTAGGCGGCAGCGGCTGCGGCGTCGGCGGCCACGTAGGTGGTGCCGGCCTCACCGAGGTTGGCCTGGGCGATGTCCAGCAGGGAGTTGACCTTGGTCGCCGCCTCCACGAAACGCAGGTGCGCGGCCTGGAAGGCGGCCGACCCCTCGCCCTGGTGGAAAGCCTGCGATGACAGCGCCGACTGCTCGGCCTGCGCGATCGTGCTGCGCATCAGCGCGGTCTTGGCGCCGAACGCCGACTCGGAGGCGACCAGCTGCGGAATGTGTGCGTCCAGAAGACTCATGGTGTTTCCTTTCTCGAACTCTGTTGTGGTGGTGCGATTGTCGTGTTGGGCGATATCGGGTCGGTCAGTGCTGTTCGCCCCCTTCTGATGGATCGACGTGGTCGTGGGGGCCGTCGGGCCCCCAGGTTCCGGGCATCATCGGAGTCGCCGGGCCGTTGCCGAACTCGTCGGCTTGCAGCGTGGTCAACCCGGTAGCCGGTGCGACATCGGTCTTCACGGCTGTGCCGGTGAAGCCCAGCCGGCCGGACCCGCGCTGCGACGCCGTTGACGTCGGTTCCGGTCCACCGGTGTCGGCGTTCATGTCCATGTATTCGTCGGCGAAGTCCTTCATCTGCCTGCGCTGACGGCGGCGGGCACGGGCCTGCTCCCGGTTCATCGCCCGCACGCCGGCGGCGGCGGCCGGGATCCGGGCCGCAGGCGCCTTGGCGCCGGACCGGTCGGTGATGGTCGGACCGACCGCAGGGCCCCAGTCCTCGCCGCGGACGACGTAGCCGACCGCCTCGGCGCCGGTGACCGGGACGGCCGTCGCGGGGGCGGCGGGGGCAGCCGGCGCGGCCGGTGCGGCCGCAGCGGCTGCCGCGGCCGCGGGCGCCGGGGTGACCGGCAGCGGCGGGTTCTCCTGTCGGGGCGTCATCTCATCCCGGAGCTCCGGCTGGTCGGCCGGAGTCTCGTCGGCCGGCGCCTCGACTCCCACCGGCTGCAGCTGCGTGCCGATACCCAGCGCCAGGCCCAGCACCAGCGGGAGTACCAGCGGCGCGCTCAGGATCATCGCCCACGTCGGCCAGCCGACCAGGTTGAAGAACACCTGGTAGGCGAGCAGGAACAGCAGCGCCGGGTTCGCAAACGGGTTGAGCAGGAACGTCCACAGCGCGTTGGGATCTGTGAACAGATCGATGATCGGCTGGTACATGCCCTTGATCATGTCCATGTACCAGTCCAGCGGGTTCTTGGCGAACAGTGTGTCGGCGATGCCGTTGGAGTTGGTCAGCGCGGAGCGCGACTGCGCGGCTTGGGATGCCGCCTGGGTGGACATCAGGCTCGCGCCCGCCTCGGCGGCCTCCGCGCCGGGAGTCAGCACGAACGGCGCGGGCACCGATCGCGGTGTGGAAGCCATCGCCGTGGTCGAGGTGACCTGGTAGGTGCTCATGGCGACCGCGGCCTGGATCCACATCCGGATGTAGTCGGCCTCGTTGAGCGCGATCGGGATGGTGTTGATCCCGAAGAAGTTGGTGGCGACCAGCACGCCGTGGATGGCGTGGTTGGCGGCCAACTCCGGCAGCGTCGGCATCATCGCCAGCGCCGCGGTGTAGGAACCCGCCGCCACCTGCTGTTCGGCAGCGGTCACCGCAGCATTGGCGCCGGCCTGGGTCAGCCAGGCCACGAACGGCAGGTGCGCCGCTCCGTAAGCCATCGCGCTCGGTCCCTGCCAGGCGCCGGATTGCACCGCGGCGACCGTTGCGGTGATCTCCGCAGCGGCATCCGCGTATTCGGCGCTCAGCGACGACCAGGCGGCGGCCGACGCCAGCAGCGGCCCCGGGCCGGGGCCGGCCGACAGCAGCGCCGACCACACCTCCGGCGGGGACGCCATCCAGACGGGACCGACAGGCATCGATCAGGCCCCGGCGATCCCGTAGGTGGCGGCCGCCGCGGCGTCGCCGGTGGCGTAGCTGATGCCCGATTCGCCGACGCCGATGCCGGCCCGGCCGAGCTCTTCGACGCCCTGCGCGGCGATCGCGGCGTGCTCGCTGCCCTGGGCGCTGAACCCGGCCGCGGTCTGCAGCGACACCGGGTCGGCGGCCGGCGGGATCACCGCGGTGATCGCCGGGGCAGCGGCGGCGTGGGCGGCCGCCAGTCGGGCGGTGAGCGCCTCAACGGCGGCGCTGGCCGCCTCCAAGCCCTCGGGGACGACGCGAAGTGTCATCGGTTCTGCTCCTTTCGATCGGTTGGGTCGGATGTCACCCGGTCACCCGTTCGGTGACCATCGGGTTGACCAGTTGCAGGAAGGTCGGGGTGTCGCTGTCGGCGAGCAACATGGCCCGGCCCGCGGGCATGCGGCTGAAGCGCTGCCCGCGTACCTTGCCACCGTCGGTGGGGTTACCGGAGAGCATCAGCGTGACCGCCTGCAAGTCGTTGAGTCGGCGCAGCAGCGGGTTGGTCATCAGCGCGTGCCCGGAGCCGCTGGCCCGAGCGGTGACGATGACCCGCAGCCCCAGGTCACCGGCTTCCGAGAGCAGCCCGATGAGGTTGGTCCACGGCCGCTGTCCGGCGTAGGGGCCGGTCATGGCCGGCCCGTCCGGGATCTGGTCGACGTCGTCGATGATCAGGTAGTGGGTATGGCCCTGGAAGCTCCAGCGCGCCAACTGTTCCGGCGGCAACCCCGCCGGGGGGCGACGCTGTTCGATGAGGGCGGACAGCCCCAGCATCGCCGGGATGATCCGGTCGATGTTGGCGGTGTACTCGTTCTCCGGGAACAGCGGTTCGTCGACCAGGTGCAGACGTCGGTCCAGCACGGTGAACGCCACGCGGTCCGAGGTCGAGTGGTCCCGAATGGTCCGGATCAGGTGACGCAACAGTGTCGTCTTGCCGGACTTGCTGTCGCCGAGCACCATCACCAACGGGTTGTCGGCGAAGTCGAGCTCGACCGGAGCGAGGTCTTCTTCGCGCTGGCCGATGGTGATGCGTTCGCCGCCGGTCCACAGGGGTCGCAGCGACTCCGGCGCCAGGTCGGTCGGCAGCAGTCGCACCGGCGGTGCGCTGACGCCGGGGTACCGCGCGTTGATCGAGGAGATCTGACCGAGATCCGGTGCTGCGACGAGGAAGTGCTCGGCCGCCATCGTCAGGCCGCGACCCGGTTGGTCGGCCGGCACCGACTCGGCAGGCCGGCGCAGCGCACCGGGCACCCGGACGTTGCTGTCGCGCGGGTCGTGGAGCTTCAGTTCCAACCGCAGGCCGAGGCCGTCCCGCATCGCCAACGGCACCTCAAGCCAGTTCGGCGTGGTGATCACCACATGGATGCCGTAGGCCAGCCCGGTGTTGGCCAGTTCGGTCACCTTGGCCAGCAACGGGTTACGGGTGTTGAACTGGTCGGTGTTGTCCCGACTGAACGCGTACAGGTTGTCGACGACCAGGAAGACCTCGCCGAAACCGTCCTCGAAGCCACCCGAGTTGCCGTTGGTGCGCCGGAATGCCTGACGGTGCTGTCGGGACAGCAGCAGCTGTTCGATCTCGCCGAACGTACGCCGGATGCGTTCGGGTTCCAGCCCCGACGCGACGCTGCCGACGTGGGCCAGATCCTCCAACTCACGCAGTTTCCCGCCGCCGTAGTCCAGGCAGTAGAACGTGACTTCGCGCGGCGAGTGCAGGCTGGCTGCCGACAGCATGAACGTCTGCAGCGCTGTCGATTTACCGGACTTGGGCCCGCCGTGGATGACGATGTTGCCGGCGGCCGACGCAGCGTCGAAGACCAGCGGGTCGCGCCGCATCTCGAACGGCTTGTCGATCTCGGCGAGCGGCCAGCGCAGCGTGCTCTGCCCGACGCCGCTGCGCGCCAGCAGACCCTCCAGCGGGATCTCCGTGTCCAGCGGCGGCAGCCACAATTGCGGCGCCCGCGGCCCGTAGGTCGCCAACTGGTCGCCGATCGTGGTGATCAGCTTGCGCGGCGGGCCGATCGGCTCGTCGTGCTGGTCGCCGACGACCACCGTGTCGTGGTCCGGCTCCACCCGCCCTGCGGTGAACAGCTTCGGGCGCGGATCGGAGTGCACCACAACGGTCCTGGCCGACCGGGGCGGGTCGTAGATGCCGTCGACATACGTGCTGCGGAACTTGATCGGCGCGGCACCGGGCGCGGGCACCAGGAACCCGACGCCTTTGTGCTCCTTGCCCGATTCGATGTGGTAGGCGTCCTCCACACCGATGATCTGACGCGACACCGACGGGCTCGCGACCTTGAGACCGATGCGGTAGGAGGTGTTCTTGTCGATGTCCTTGATCTTGCCGACGTCGAGTGTCTGCGAGGCGAACAGGATGTGAATGCGGAACGAGCGGCCCTTGCGCGCCACGTAGTCGAACAGCTCGGCGTACTCAGGGTGGTCGGCCAGCATCAGGCTGAACTCGTCGGCGACGACGAACAGCGTGGGGATGGACGGGAATTCGGGCCCGCTCAGACCCCGTTCGGCGATCGCCGTCTCGTACTCGGCGACCGAGTTGAACGTGCTGCCCTGCACCGTCCGGCCCGCTTCGCGCAGCAGCAACTCACGCCGGGCCACCTCACCGCGCAGGGTGTCGGCGAAGCGGTCCGCCAGCGACTTCTTCTCGGCCATGTTCGAGATGACGGCGACGACCTGCGGGAAGTCCCGGAAGATGTCCGCGCCGGCCTCACCCTTGAAGTCGGCGTAGATGACGATCAGCCGCTCAGCCGAGTGGGTCGTCAACAGCGACAACAGAATGGACATCAGGGTCTGGGATTTACCCGACCCGGTCATCCCGATCATCAGGCCGTGCGGCCCCATGCCGCCTTCGGCCTCGTCCTTCAAGTCGAAGAACAACGGTTCACCGGTGGCGGTGACACCGATCGGCACCCGCAGCTCGTCTTCGCGCCGGCGCGGCGCCCACAGGGCGGGCACGTCGAGTTGGGTGGCATCCGGGATGTCCAGCAGCGTGGTGAACGTCGCACCCCGGGTCGCGGCCGACTGTAGGCCGACGTGTGTCGGGTTGGAGTCCCAGCGCGACAACCGGCGGGCCAGGTGAGCCGCGTCATCTACCGCCAACCGGTCGGCCGCGTCGACGAACGCCTGCCAACCGCCGGTCCCCCAGAGCTCCAGCCGGCCGTCGACGACCCGCAGAATCGGCCGCTCGGGATCCGGGTACTGCTCGCGGTGCGGCGCGGTCGCGGTGCGGTGGATGACGGTGACGCCGGCACGGCCGACCCCCAGCGGAGAGGCCTTGACGTCGAAGTCCGGATCATCGACCACGACCAGCAGGTGGCGCAGTGCGTCGGCCGGTTCTCCGGTGAAGGCCGGGCGCTCGGCGAGCACCGGCTGCAGCCCGAGCACCAGGTCCCCAGCGTCGGACCACAGGGCGCGTGCCGAACCGACACCGTCGATCTGGCCGGGAATGTCGACGTGCGGCAGCCATTTCAACCAGGCCCAGGCGGAGTTCTCCAGGTCCGGGGTTGCCAGAGCCACGCCGAGCACGGTCGGGTCGTGCCAGGTGATCGCCTGCGCCATCCAGGCGCGCAACACGGCGCGCACCTCCTCGGCCTGGGCGTCCGGGTCGCCCGCGGCGTCGGTGACGACGGTGATCTGCGACATCCGGCCGAGGGTCAGCCCGACCGGAGCGTCGCGCACGATGCTCTGGGTCTCCAGCAGGCTGCGCAGCGCGCTGTGCGACACGGGTTCGAGGTCGATCTCGTCGACGGTGTCCTGCACCCGCAACTGAGTGTCCAGCGCCACATCGTGCAGACCCGTTCGCAGCACCAGGAAGTCGTCGTCTCGTGGGTCACGCTCCCACTGGCGGCGGGTGCCTGCGACGGCAGCCAGGGTGTCCGGCTCCGGGTGGGACCACTCCAGGCGGGTGCGCTGCTGGGCGGCCTGTCCGCGGATGTTGTCGCGGACCACCGAGAGGTAGCGCAGATAGTCCGCACGCTCGGCGTCGACGGCCGCGACCCGGTTCTTCTGGTTGCCGCCGCGGAAGAAGCCGGTCGCCGCGAAGAGCAGCACCAGCGGGAAGAACAGCACCAGCGGAGAGATCATCCGGATACCGGTGGCCACGATCGCCACGATCGCGCCCACCACCAGCAGGATGATGAGCACCGGCAGAGCGCGCTGCAGCATCGTCGCCGGAATGACCCGGGGCAGTTCCGGGGGCGGTTCGATGGCGATGGTGCCCTTGCGGGTCGCCGGGGGCGGCACCCGCCGGCGGGCCTCGAAGATCAGACGGCTCATCGGGTCTCCTGTGCGGCCCGCACGGTGCGGCCGGGTCGTGATTCGGGCGCCACGCTGTCGCGCGCGATGAGCGCATCGGCGCGGGACAGCGCGGGGCCGGGAGCGAACAGGGTCAGCAGCGACCAGGGGATCGGCAACGCGGGCGGGTTCAGCCCGAGTGCCTCAACGGTTTTCGAGTCACCAGCGGGGCCGGCGGCTTCGTCGATTCCGTAGCGCACCCCGGTGTCGGAGATCCAGTAGAGCGAACCCTCGATCGGCGAGGTCGGTTCCGCCCCGACGATCTGCGCGAAATAGCCGGTCCCCGAAGGCAACGCGACGCGGCTGGCGGTGCCCTCGGCGGCGCCGACCAGGTCGACGGTGTGCACGCCGTCGGGCACGGGCAGCGTCGAGCCGGACAACAGCGACAGGTCGCTGGTGGCCGCGCCCTCGGGCTTGGCCCAGTGCGCGCAGGTCACCGGTGCGGCGGCCGCATCGACCGGAGCGAGCCGCTGCTCCGGGTAGCGGGCGGTGTCGAGCATCCGCGACACCGGCAGCGCCGCGATCGCGTCGGCCGACAGCCGCGGCGGCTGGGCCAGCCCGTAGGAGTCGGTGTTACGCAGCAGCGCGGCCAGCACCGGCGAGATGGGCTGCAGCCCGTCGGGCAGCACCGCGTAATACAGCGCGGAGTTGTCGGCCGCGTATGCGACCACAACGCCGCCGATCGGCGCGGGTGCGGGCAGTTCATAGTGCGGGGGCTGACCGGCGTCCGGGATGGGCGGGGCGGCCAGCGGCGGCGCCTCGGGGATCGCGTTGAACAGCCCGTGGGCGATCGGGCGCGGGGTGGGCAGGTCCACACCCCAACCCAGCGCACCGGTGACGGCGCGGTCACCGAGGTCGATCGGGCTGCGCTTGCCGTCCCACAACAGCCAGGTTCCGTTGCCGTTGTCGACCAGCACCGCGTGTTTCTCGTCGAGGGTGTCCGCCCGGGTGCCGTCGGTGCGCGGCGTACCCGCGATCACGGTGACCCCGGCGCTCGACCCGGTGGCCGCGTCACAGACGGTCCAGTCCGCGTCGGTGGCGTCGGCCTGCACCATCCGTTCCGGTGCACCGGGGATCCCGAGCAGGTTCCCGCGTGGGATGGCGTCCAGCTCACTGGTTTTCACGGTCTTAGGGCTGACCGGCTTGCCGACGATCAGCCGCGCCGAGGTGAGGTTGAGCACCGGGTGGAGTTGGTCGCCGAGCCGGACGTACAGCGCGGCGGTCGACCGGTCGGCGAGCACCGGCTCATTGCCGGGGGCGCCGCCGGGCCGGAGGAAGGAGAACACGAAGAAACCCAGCACGGCGGTGATGGTGATCAGTGCGCCCATCATCACCGACCGGCTCTGGGTGCGCAGCGGCTCGACGAGCATCCGAGCGTCGTGCAGGGCGACACCCGATGCGATGCGGCGCATCACGAAACGCCATCCACTGACCTGGTGTTTGGTGACGAAACCACGCCGGTAGACCACCCGGTCGGGGTTGTCGTTGACCGGGGTGCGCGAAGCGAACGACCGGCGGTCGTCGTCGATGTCGTCGTCGTAGTCGCTCATGCGGGCACCGTCAATCCCAGGCCGCGCAGCAGTGGCGCCGCCGAGTAGCCGACATCGGCGGCGGTGATCGTCATCAGTTCCTCATCGGTGAATTCGCCGGTGTCGGCCTGTTCGGAGTGGTCGAGGCGGTATTCGCGTTCCTCCTCGGAGCGCTCGACGAGGTTACGCACGAACCGGCCGTTGCCGGCGATGTCGAGGCTGCGCCGCTCCACGCCGTTGGCGTCGGGGGTCGATCCGGCGGCCAGGTCCGCGAACAGCTTCTCCATGTCGTTGAGCGCGGCCTGTTCGAAGACGCTGTCGCGGTGTTCGGCCATCACGTGGGCGATCTCGACGAGTTCGGCCGGGGTGTAGGACGGGAAGTCGATGCTGCGGGTGAAGCGGGAGCGCAGACCCTCGTTGGTGTCGAGGAACCGGTCGAGGTCGGCGCGGTACCCGGCGATGATCACCACGAGGCGGTCGCGGTCGTTCTCCATCCGGGCCAGCAGGGTGTCGATCGCCACCAGCCCGAAGTCGTTCTTGGCGCCGGTGGCTACCAGGGCGTAGGCCTCATCGAGGAATAGCACGCCGTCGAGCGCACTGTCGATGATGGCGTTGGTCTTGGCTTCGGTCTCCCCGATGTGCTGGCCGATCAGGTCGGCGCGGTGGACCTCTTTGACGTTCTCCTTCTTGAGCAGCCCGAGTCCGCAGTAGATCTTGGCCACGACACGCGCGATCGTGGTCTTACCGGTTCCGGGCGGGCCGGCGAAGATCAGGTGGTGGGTGCGTTGCGCGACGGCCAGCCCACGTTCCTGGCGCATCAGCCCCATCGCCACCGAACTCTTGAGCCGCTGCACCTGGTTCTTGACCTCGTCGAGGCCGATGAACTCGCCGAGTTCACGTTCGGCCTCGGCGAGCAGTTGCGCCTTGCGCTCCTGGGCCTCCGGGTCGATGAAGTCGCCCTCGTCGGGTTCGGTGGCCGGGTCCCAGGGGTCGGTCCGAGCGTCGATGCGGTCGGCGGTGGTGGTCGCGATCCCGAAGGACCGGTCGTTGAGGGCGTGCTGGACCTGTTCGTTCTCCGGGTTGGCCGCATACAGGTCCTGCAGCACCTCTTCGGCGGACTCCTCGTCGACGTGCACGCGCAGCACCAGTCCGCGGGCCAGGGCGCCGTCGACGGCGGCGACCGGGATGGGGCCGTCCGGCTCTTCGAGGTAGGACAGCGCCGCGGCGTGCATTCCCAGCCGGGCCAGGCTGATGCCGAGAGTGACCTTCACCGCGTGGGCGAACAGGTCGTCGAGGGCCGGGTCGTTGACCATGGCGGTCAGCAGCTTGACCACGTCGGCCCACCGCTCCGCGCGGTAGTGAACGGTTGCGGCCACCCAGCGGGCTTCGCGCCAGGACGGCCGACGCTCGGTGATCTCGGTGACGATGCGGTGTGCCTCGGCGAAGGCGCCGGTGGCGGCGAGCGCCGCCGCGTGGGCCAGGTGATAGTCGTCGGGTTCGGCGGCACGGAACCGCAGGTACAGCCCGCTGTCGTAGGTGAACGTCACCGTCCCCGGCGCCAGGTCGAGTTCGCGTTGCAGCAATCCGGCGGTCTCCGCGGTCGTCGAGACCGCTTCCAGCACCCGGGGCGAGTCATCGCCCGCGGCGGCCAAACCGACCCAGGCGTCGCACTGGTCGTGGGCGATGCGGGTCAGCGCAGCGAAGCCGCTCCGCGCGGCAGCCAGGTCGGCCGGACGCTGCCGACCGTGCACGGTGACACCCAGTGCGCGACAGCAGGTAGCAAACCGGCTGGCGATGTCGCTGTCGACGCGGTGCACGACGGACCGGCCGGAAAGCGTGCCGGTATCAGCGTTGGCCACCGGGGACCGCCCTTTCAACATAGCTTTACCTAACCTAACTTGGTGAAGTTAGCACTGCACCGGGTTCACTGTCGAGGCGAGCCCCGACGTCCAGCACGTGGCCTGAATCACCGTGGCCACCGGAGGTCTTCCGCAAACAGGTAGACGCACCGCCGAACCCCCACCGTTATTGAAAACGATTTTCGATAGGCACGATACCGCACGGCGGCCGCCGGGTGAATTCCGCCCGGGGCATGGCCGGACACGGTTCATCTCGGCATCGCTAGGCCCCGCCCGAACCGGCCGCGCTCACACCGCCCCCGGGCTCTTTGACGGCGCTGACCAAGGTGATGCGGGCGATCATCGGGCCCGCCTCGGCCGCGGCATAGGGGACCGGACGTCCGGCGGAGCGCAGACACTCCGACAGCGGTGTCGGCTGCGCCGTCCAGCCGCGCGCACCGAACCATTGCTCGGCCGGCGCGCACTGCTCGTTGTAGATCAACTGGTGGAAGATGCGTGCGTCGTCGCCGGCGGCGCGTTCCTCCTCCAGCGCAGCCCGGTAGTCCGCGTCGGGCATCGGCGCGCCGTCCTCGACGGCGATCCGGCTGCCCGGTGCGGCCAGCGCGTCCACTCCGGTGAACAGCTGCTCCTGGGCCTCAGCAGGCAGGTAGATGAGCAATCCCTCGGCGATCCAGGCCGAGGGCTGCTGCGGGTCGAACCCGTGCTCGCGCAGCGCCCGCTGCCAGTCATCGCGCAGGTCCACCGCGATTTCGCGCCGCTCGGCGCGCGGGCGCGCCCCGTGTTCGGCCAACACCGCGCGCTTGAACTCGAGCACCTGCGGCTGGTCGAGTTCGAAGACCGCCGTCTCCGGCGCCCAGTCCAGCCGGTAGGCGCGGGAGTCCAGACCGGCGGCCAGGATGACGACCTGCCGAATGCCGGCGTCGGCGACCCGCCCGAAGTACTCGTCGAAATAACGGGTGCGCGCCGCCTGGAAGTTGACGAAGTGCTCACCGAACTCGGGTGTCTTGAGATCGTGATCGGGTAACGCCCCATCCAGCACGCCGGCCCAGTCGCCGCCGACGGCCCGGCAGAACAGCTCCGCATACGGGTCGACCGCCAGCGGATCAGGCTTCTGCGCCTCCAACGCGCGCGCCGTGGCCACGAACAAGGCCGTCGACCCGACGCTGGTCGTGATGTCCCAACTGTCACCCTCACTGCGAATCCCGGTCATGCCGCCGACGCTACGCCGGGTCGGCGCCAGGCCACCCGCCCGGGGCGACGACGTAGAGACCGGCCGCGGCCGGGACGTCATCGGGTGCACCCACCGACCCTATGTCTCGCAGTAGCGGAAATTCAACTGAGAATTCTCCGCAAATTAGCATTCTTGGTCGGTCGCGCCGATTAAACCAACGGCCGGCCGGTCCGCATCCGCCAGCGCATGTCCCACATCAGCGCGTTGAACGGGAACTGGCGCAGCGGGACGGGCGTGAGGCCGTTGACCACCCGCAACATCGCGATCAGCGCGTCGAATTGTCGTTGCTTGGCCGGGCTCCAGGACAGGTGCATCTCATCGCGGAACCGTTGCGGCAGGAAGCCGGTGGTGATGAACAGCATCGGCTGCTCCACCAGTTTGTGCAGCGGGCCGGGCAGGGTGACACCGCGCATCCGGACCGCCGCGATGCGGTACAGATACTTCCGGACCGTGTCATCGATGTGGATGTTGGTCTCCAGTTGCTCCTGCCAGTACTTGTCGAACGCGGCCCGATCGGCCGGCCACATCTCCGGGCGCACCTGCAGCGCGGTGCCGAAGATCTTGGCCTCCTGGTACCCGCGTTCGGCCTCCTCCTCGTCCATCTCGCCGTAGAACATCCGGTACAGATCGACCGAGCCCTTGTACAGGCAAGCCGCCACCCACAGCTGCAGCTGCGGATCGAAGGCGTTGTATTTGACCGGGCTGTCCGGCCCCGAACGCACCTGACGGTGCGCCGAGTCGATCGCCCTTTTAAAGGCCGCCCGCTCTTCGTCGCTCCCCAGCGCCACCACCGCCAGGTAGCCGATCGTGGTGCGGGCCCGCTTGAACGGGTGCAGGTCGGCGCGCCCACTGTCGACCTTGCTCTCCACCACGCCATAGCCGACGCTGGGACGCGCCAGTTGCATGATCACGTTGGCCGACCCGGCCATCAGCGAGAGTCCGAACAGCCCGTCGGTCATGTCGGCCGTCGAGCCGGGCCTGGCGCGCCGTCGCCGCGGGTCGGGCGGATCGCCGACCGGACGCTCGACTTGCGCAATCGCGGCGCTTCCCGACATCGGATCACCTGCTCTCAATTGTGAGAACGCTTGTTTTCAGAATACAAGCCTGCCCCGCTCGCGGCGCTCAATCGGGACGGTCCGGCCGTGTCGTCGCCCCACCGCTGCGCCACTGCACCGCGAACACCCAGGTGCGGACTATCCGCCTGCGGCGCCGACCCGCCGGTCGGCGGCGGTCTTGGGGACCACCTGCACATCTTCGGCGGTGAATTCCTTGGTCCAGCAGGCGAACTCGATGGTGATGCCGTCGGGATCCAGGAAGTAGAACGATCGCACGTAGACGCCGGGATGCACGGTCGCGCTGACCTGCGACTCGGACTCGTCATGGTTGAGGATCGGCCCGACCCGCACGCCCTTGTCCTTGAGCTTCTGCCGGTAGTCGTCGAACTTCTCCGGCGGCACATGCAACGCCAGGTGGTTCATGGTGCTGACCGCGCTGACGATCTCACCGATGCCGGGGATGGCGGCCGGCGAGGAGACGCCGGGCACCCGGTCGGGGGCGTCGGCGAACCAGAAGAACGCCACGCAGTCCCCGTTGCCGGCGTCGAAGAAGAAGTGCTGCCCCATGCCGTGCGGCAGATCCAGCGCCTTCACCAGCGGCATTCCCAGCGTGTTGCTGTAGAAGTCCACGGTGCGCGCCATGTCCGAGCACACCATTGCGACGTGGTTGATGCCGCTGAACTCGAACTCGGTGTTGGGGTTGGACGGCTTGATCATCGGCTCGCTCCCGGTCAGAATACGTATCTGAACCTAACATCAGATTCAGTTTGTGACCAGAGCCACTAGCGACGATCTCAGGGGGCCACCGGTGCCGACCGCATCCGACCAGAGCGCCCCCACCGAGCGCGGCAGGCAGACCCGGGCCGCCATCGACGCCGCCGCCCGATCCCTCATCGCCCGCCGGGGGATCCTGGCGACCACGATCGCCGACATCGCCGCGGAGTCACGCCGGTCGGCGGCGTCGTTCTACAATTACTACGACTCCAAAGAAGACATGCTGCGCCAGTGGGCGCTGCGCTTCCGCGACGAAGCCGGTGACCGCGCCACCGCCGCCACCCGGCACGGGCTGTCCAACCGGGAACGGGCCCACGAGATCGCCGCCGCCCACTGGCACACCTACCGCCATCGACTGGCGGAGATGATCGGGGTGTCGCAACTGGCCATGATCAACGACGATTTCGCCCGGCACTGGGCCGAGATCTGCGCCATCCCCATCGGTTTCATCACCGAAACCGTGCGCCGCGCCCAAACCGACGGCTACTGCCGCGACGACGACCCGCGCCTGCTGGCCGAAGCCCTGGTCGCGATGTTCAATCAGTTCTGCTTCGTCCAACTCAGCGGCATCGGATCCGAGCGTGACGCCCCCGCCCCCGACGACGAGGCGTGTATCGCCACCCTGGCCCACGTCTTCTACCGCGCCATCTACTGCACCGAGGAGCAGCCGTGACCCGCACCGTCGAGATCAGTCGCGAGTTCATCGGACTGCCCTCCCCCACCGCACCGCGCGCCGGCGCCGGCGGGCACCCCTGCCAGGGCATCTATCACCGCGCGAAGGGCCACCGGCCGACGGTCGCGTTGATCGCCACGCACTACCAGATCGACTTCTCCGAGCATTACCTCGCCGAGTACATGGCTGCCCGCGGCGTCGGATTCCTGGGCTGGAACACCCGCTTTCGCGGGTTCGAGAGCAGCTTCCTGCTCGACCACGCACTCGTCGACATCGGTGTGGGGGTGCGCTGGCTGCGCGAGGTCGCCGGCGTGCAGACCGTGGTGCTGCTGGGCAACTCCGGCGGCGGCTCGCTGATGGCGGCCTACCAGTCGCAGGCGGTGGACCCCAACGTCACCCCGTTGCCCGGTATGCGACCCGCCGCCGGACTGGACGAACTTCCCCCCGCCGACGGCTACATCGCCAGCGCCGCCCACCCGGGTCGCCCCGAGGTGCTCACCGCCTGGATGGACGGCGCCGTCGTCGACGAGGCCGACCCGGTGGCCACCGATCCCGCGCTGGACCTGTTCACCGGTGAGCACGGCCCGCCCTACAACCCAGACTTCGTCGCGCGCTACCGGGCCGCCCAGGTCGCCCGCAACCACGCCATCACCGACTGGGTGGAGGCCGAACTCGACCGGGTGCGCGCGGCCGGCTTCTCCGATCGGCCGTTCACCGTGATGCGCACCTGGGCGGATCCGCGGATGGTGGACCCCACCTTGGAGCCGACCAACCGGCCCGCCAACCGCTGCTACGCCGGCGAGCCGGTCAAAGCGAACCGGTCCGCCCGCGGCATCGCCGCCGCGTGCACCCTGCGCAACTGGCTCGGCATGTGGAGCCTGCGGCACGCCCAGACCCGTGCCGAACCGCACCTGGCCCGGATGCACTGCCCGGCCCTGGTGATCAACGCCGACGCCGACACCGGGGTGTTCCCGTCGGACGCCCGGCGCATCCACGACGGTCTGGCCGGCACCGACACCACGCTGCGCACCCTGGGCGCCGACCACTACTTCACCAACCCGGGTGCACGCGATGAGCAGGCCGACCTGGTCGCCGAATGGATCGGCGCACGATGGCGTTGAGGGTCCTCGCGCACTTCATCCCGGGACGTCGGGCCCGCGAGATCGTCGCAGCGGAGGCCGACTGGCTCGACGTCCGGTTCTGCGCCGACGACGACTCCGCCGAATCGCTGGCCACGCTGCGCGCGGAGCTTCCCGCCGCCGACGTCATCTGGCACGTGCTGCGCCCGTTGACCGACGCGGATCTGGCCGCCGCCAGCAGGGTGCGCCTGGTGCAGAAACTGGGCGCCGGGGTGAACACCATCGACGTCGACGGCGCCACCGCCCGCGGCATCGCGGTGTCGAACATGCCCGGCGCCAACGCCCCGTCGGTCGCCGAGGGGACCGTGGCCCTGATGCTGGCCGCGCTGCGCCGCGTCCCCGACCTCGACCGCTTGACCCGCGCCGGCCAAGGCTGGCCCCCCGACCCCGGCCTCGGCGACACGGTGCGCGACATCGGCGGGTCCACCGTCGGGCTGGTCGGCTACGGCAACGTCGCGCAGCGGGTGGCGACGATCGTCGCCGCGATGGGCGCGCAGGTCCTGCACACCAGCACCGGCGACGACGGCCGGCCCGGCTGGCGGCCGCTGCCGGAGTTGTTGGCCGCCAGCGACATCGTCTCGCTGCACCTACCGTTGACCGACACCACCTACCACCTGCTCGATGTCGACGCGCTGTCGTTGCTGCGCCCGGGTGCGGTGCTGGTCAACACCGCCCGCGGCCCGATCGTCGACGAGGCCGCCCTGACCGACGCGCTGCGCTCCGGCCGGATCGCGGCAGCCGGGCTCGACGTGTTCGACACCGAACCGGTGGACCCGGCGAATCCACTGCTGACCCTGCCCAACACGGTGTTCAGCCCGCACGTCACCTGGTACACCGTCGACACGATGCAGCGGTATCTGGCGGCGGCGATCGACAACTGCCGCCGTCTTCGGGACGGCGAGCGGCCCGCCAACGTGGTCAACCCGGTGGACGTTCCCAACCGACCGGTTAATAGATAGGGTGCCTACATGCCGATTGCGATCAACACCGAACATCAGGATCTGGCCGACTCCGTCAAGGCCTTCGTCGCGAAGGTAGCACCCTCGGAGACGCTGCACGCCGCCTTGGAGACCCCGGTCGACAACCCACCGCCGTACTGGGCCGCGGCCACCGGCCAAGGCCTCTCGGCGGTGCATCTGCCGGAGGACGTCGGCGGGCAGGGCTTCGGGCTCCTCGAACTGTCCGTGGTGCTCGCCGAGTTCGGCTACGGCGCTGTCCCCGGACCGTTCGTCCCGTCCGCCATCGCCAGCGCCCTCATCGCGGCCCACGACGCCGGCGCCGCCCCGCTGGCCGGCCTGGCCTCGGGCGAGACCATCGCCGCCTACGCGCTCGACTCCCAGTTGACCGCCACCCGTTCCGGCGACACCCTGGTGATCCGCGGCGAGGTCCGCTCGGTACCCGCCGCCGCGCAGGCATCGCTGCTGGTGCTGCCGGTGGCGATCGACAGTGGTGACGAGTGGGTGGTGCTCGAGGCCGAGAAGCTCGAGATCGAGCCGGTGGAGAGCGTCGACCCGTTGCGCCCGATCGCCCACGTGCGCGCCAACGCCGTCGAGGTCGGCGCCGAGGCGGTGTTGAGCAACCTCAACAGCGCCCACGCCCGCGCGTTGATCACCACGCTGCTGTCCGCCGAGGCCGTCGGCGTCGCCCGGTGGGCCACCGACACCGCCGCGGCCTACGCTAAGATCCGCGAACAGTTCGGCCGGCCGATCGGCCAGTTCCAGGCCGTCAAGCACAAGTGCGCCGAGATGATCGCCGACACCGAGCGGGCCACCGCCGCGGTGTGGGACGCCGCCCGCGCACTCGACGACGTCGCCGAGAACGGTTGGGACAACGCGCACGCGGAGTTCGCGGCCGCGGTCGCCGCCACCCTCGCTCCCGCCGCCGCCCAGCGCTGCACCCAGGACTGCATCCAGGTGCACGGCGGAATCGGCTTCACCTGGGAGCACGACACCAACGTCTACTACCGGCGTGCCCTGCTGCTGGCCGCCGCCTTCGGCCGACGCGGCGACTACCCGCAGCAGGTGGTGGACACCGCTACCGGCACCGGCATGCGCAAGGTCGACATCGACCTGGACCCGGACACCGAGGCCCAGCGCGAGGAGATCCGAGCCGAGGTGGCCGCACTCAAGGCGATGCCGAGTGACGAACGCACCGTCGCGATCGCCGAAGCCGGCTGGGTGCAGCCGCACCTGCCCAAGCCGTGGGGGCGCGACGCCACCCCGGTGGAGCAGATCATCATCGCCCAGGAGTTCTCCACCGGCCGGGTCAAGCGCCCACAGATGGGGATCGCCGCCTGGATCATCCCGTCGATCGTGGCCTACGGCACCGACGAACAGCAGCAGCGCTTCCTGCCGGCGACCTTCCGCGGCGAGATGGTGTGGTGCCAGTTGTTCTCCGAACCGGGCGCCGGTTCCGACCTGGCCAGCCTCACCACCAAGGCGGTCAAGGTCGACGGCGGCTGGCGGATCACCGGGCAGAAGATCTGGACCTCCGCGGCCCAGTTCTCGCAGTGGGGCGCGCTGCTGGCCCGCACCGATCCCGCCGCGCCGAAGCACAACGGGATCACTTACTTCCTGCTGGACATGAAGACCGAGGGAGTGACGGTCTCGCCGCTGCGCGAGCTGACCGGCGGCGCCATGTTCAACACCGTCTACCTCGACGACGTTTTCATCCCCGACGAGCTGGTGCTCGGCGAGGTCGACCGCGGCTGGGAGGTCAGCCGCAACACGTTGACCAACGAGCGGGTCTCGATCGGCGGCACCGAGATGCCCTTCCTGGCCACCCTCGATCAACTGGTGGAGTTCGTCCGTGACGGCCAGTTCGACGCCGTGGCGCAAAACCAGGCCGGCCGGCTCATCGCCGAGGGCCACGCCGCCAAGCTGCTCAACCTGCGCTCGACCCTGCTGACCCTCGCCGGTGGCGACGCCATGCCGTCGGCGGCGGTGTCCAAGCTGCTGTCGATGCGCACCGGGCAGGGCTACGCCGAGTTCGGCGTCGCGTCCTTCGGCGCCGACGCCGCTATCGGGGATTCTGAGCAGGAACCGGGTAAGTGGACCGAATATCTGCTGTTCAGCCGCGCGACCACGATCTACGGCGGCACCTCGGAGGTCCAGCTCAACATCATCGCCGAGCGGCTGCTGGGCTTGCCCCGGGACCCGTAAACCGAGCCGACAAAGTACGGTGCCCCTGAAATCGACACCGTAACGGCGAAAACGGCCCTTTTTTGCGGGGATAGCGCCGCTGGGCTGTCGATTTCAGGGATGACCGCGCCGTCGTGGCGGCCGGCCGCTGCTAGATTGACGCCGTGTCCGCACCTCCGCGCCTTCTCGCCGGTGAGCAGGCCACTGGCGGCGAGCGTGAGACGCTGGCGGCGTTCCTCGACGGCTACCGCGACATCGTGGTGGCGAAAGCGGCGGGCTTGTCCGACGAGGCGGCGCGCCGACACCTGGTTCCCTCGGCGACCACCGTGGGCGGATTGGTCAAGCATCTGCGCTGGGCCGAGCACGGCTGGTTCGGCCAGGTGCTGCGCGACCGCACCGGCGAGAACCAGCGCAGCCACGGCCGGGAGTGGGAATTCGACTTCCGCACCGAGGAATCCCTACCGGTGCTGGTGGCCGAATACCAGCAGCAGTGTGCGGAGTCCCGGCGGGCCGCCACCGGTCTGACGTTGGAGCACACCGTGCCGCACACCCGCCTCGGTGCGGTGTCGCTGCGCTGGATCTACCTGCACATGATCGAGGAGACCGCCCGGCACGCCGGCCACCTGGACATCCTCCGGGAGCAACTGGACGGCGCCACCGGGTTCGGCCCCTGACGCCGTCTTCGGCACACGGCCGCACCCTCACGCGAGAGTGAAGTTATGCAGACCGCCTCTCGACCTTTTCCTGCATGGCTTCATTCTCGCGGGCGGGCGGCGCTCATTTACAGCTCGCGCAGCTCGCGTTTGAGGATCTTGCCGGTGGGGTTGCGCGGCAGCTCATCGAGGAAGAGCACGTCGCGGGGCACCTTGTAGCGGGCCAGCCGCTCCTTCACGTACAGCTTGATGGCGTCCTCGTCGACCTCGGAGCCCTCCCTGCGGACCACGAAGGCCCGCAGCCGCGCTCCCCACTCGCGGTCCTCGACACCGAGGGCAGTGGCCTCCACGACCTCGGGGTGCCCGCTGATGAGGTCCTCCACCTCAGCGGGGAAGACGTTCTCCCCACCGGAGACGATCATCTCGTCATCGCGGCCGCTGACGAACAACAGACCGGTCTCGTCGAAGTACCCGACGTCCCCCGAGGAGAGCAGGCCGTCGATGATCTGCTTGCCGCCGCCGCCGGTGTAGCCCTGGAACGGGAAGAAGTTGCCGACGAAGATCCGGCCCACCTGGCCCTGGGGCAGTTCGTTGCCGTTGTCGTCGAGGATCTTGACCTTGACGCCCTTGACGACCGGCCCGACGGTGGCCGGGTCCCGTTTCAGGTCCTCGGGGCCGGCGATGGTCGCGAACGCCACCTCAGTGGACCCGTACATGTTGTAGATGACCGGGCCGAGGTCGTCCATCGCCCGGGCTGCGAGTTCCCCGCCGAGCTGGGAGCCGGAGACGAACACGATCCGCAGCGCCGACAGGTCGGGCTTCTTCTCGGTCTTCTCCAGCTCGTCGAGGATCCGCGCGAGCATCACCGGGACCACGATCATCGCGGTCGCCTTGTGCTCCGCGAGGTCCTGCAGCACGGTGGCGGGCTTGAACCGTCGGCGCAGCACCAGCGTGGACCCGAAGAACATCGCCAGTGTGGCGTGCAGGTAGCCCAGGGCGTGGAACATCGGTGACGGCAGCGACGTCACCTCCCCGGCCCGGAACGGCACGTGGGACAGGATCCCGCCGATCGGCGCCAGGGTGGGCGGGGTGCTGCGGTTGGCGCCCTTGGGCGTTCCGGTGGTGCCCGACGTCAGGATGATGATCGACGCGTGCTTGGTCACCTTGGGCGGTGGGGCGGTGCTGCTGCGCGCGATCAACTCGGCCAGCGTCTCGTCGGTGCTGCCCGACGGGGTGTCGGTGTCGGGGTTCTTCGCCAGGGCCCGCAGTTTGCCCAGCGGCGGTTCGGCCTGGGCGACGGCGGCGGTGTACTCGTCGTCGTAGATGATCAGTTTGGCGCCTTCGCGCTCGGAAACGTCCTTGATCTGCGGGCCGGAGAACTCGCTGTTCAGCAGGATCAGCCGGGCGCCGACCCGGGCGCAGCCGTAGTTGGCGATCAGGAACCAGCGGTGGTTGCGGGCCAGGATCGCCACGCCGTCGCCGCCGCGGACTCCCATCGCGACCAACCCGTTGGCCACCGCGTTGGCGGCGTCGTCGAGTTCCTTGAAGGTGATGCTGCCGTCATCGTCGATGACGGCGCGACCGTTGGGGTTGCGGCGGGCGTTGAGCGCCGGGATCATGCCCAGCTCGCCCCAGCGCACCGCATCGCTGATCGCTGCGGCGATGATCTGCGGTGACCCCACCTTCAGGGCCCCGGAGCTCAAGATCTTGCGCAGATAGTGCAACTCGGCGGCACCGCGCTCGGCGAACAGCTGAAATTTGTTGATGACCTGCCCGGGAAGGTCCATGGCGTTGAACATGACCTCACTTTATGTGACGCCGGTCGCAGCCGGTCGTCGAATTACCATCGGGCAGGTGGGCGACGGCAACTGGCAGTTCTGGGTGGACCGCGGCGGGACGTTCACCGACATCGTGGCCCGCCGCCCCGACGGTCGGCTGCTCACCCACAAACTGCTCTCGGACAACCCCGCCCACTACGCCGACGCGGCCGTCGCCGGGATCCGCGCCCTGCTCGGGGCGGACGCCGAGCAATCCATCGCCGAGGAGGTCGGGGCGGTGCGGATGGGCACCACCGTGGCCACCAACGCGCTGCTCGAACGGGCCGGGGAGCCGACTCTGCTGGTGATCACCCGCGGCTTCGGCGATGCGCTGCGCATCGCCTACCAGAACCGGCCGCGGATCTTCGACCGGCACATCGTGCTGCCCGAGCCGCTCTACGCGCGGGTGTTGGAGGTCGACGAGCGGGTACACGCCGACGGCACCGTGCTCACCGCGCCCGACCCGGCCCGGATCGAGCGGCAACTGCGCCACGCCCACGCCGACGGGCTGCGCGCGGTCGCGGTGGTCTGCCTGCACAGCTACCTCTACCCCGATCACGAGCGGTTGATCGGGGCGCTGGCCGAGCGGGTCGGGTTCACCCAGGTGTCGCTGTCCAGCGCGGTCAGCCCGCTGATGAAGCTCATCCCACGCGGTGACACCGCGGTGGTCGACGCCTACCTCTCCCCGGTGCTGCGCCGCTACGTGCGGCAGGTGACCGGCGAACTCAGCGGCGTGCCGCTGATGTTCATGCAGTCCAACGGCGGACTCGCCGAGGCCGACCACTTCCGCGGCAAGGACGCCATCCTGTCCGGTCCCGCGGGCGGCATCGTCGGCATGGCACGGATGTCCGAGCTCGCCGGGTTCGACCGGGTCATCGGCTTCGACATGGGCGGCACCTCCACCGACGTCTCGCACTACGCGGGCGCCTACGAGCGGTTGTTCGCCACCGAGGTCGCCGGGGTGCGGTTGCGCGCCCCGATGCTGGACATCCAGACCGTGGCGGCCGGGGGTGGGTCGATCCTGCACTTCGACGGCAGCCGATACCGGGTGGGCCCGGATTCCGCCGGAGCCGCGCCCGGCCCGGCCTGCTACCGCGGCGGCGGACCGTTGACGGTCACCGACGCCAACGTGATGCTCGGCCGCATCCAGCCGGAACACTTCCCCGCCGTGTTCGGCCCGGCCGGCGACCAGCCGCTGGACGCCGCGACGGTGCGCGACCGGTTCCGCGCACTGGCCGGCCGCATCACCGCGGCCACCGGCGACGACCGGTCCGCCGAACAGGTCGCCGAGGGCTTCCTGCGCATCGCGGTGGCCAACATCGCCAACTCGGTGAAGAAGATCTCGGTGCAGAAAGGCCACGACGTCACCCGCTACGCGTTGACCACGTTCGGCGGAGCGGGCGGCCAGCACGCCTGCGCGGTCGCCGACGCATTGGGCATGCGCACCGTGGTGGTCCCGCCGATGGCCGGGGTGCTCTCCGCGCTCGGGATCGGGCTGGCCGACACCACCGCGCTGCGCGAGCAGGCGGTGGAACTCCCCGTCGGACCGGCCGGCCACGCCCGGCTGACCGCCTGCGCCGACGACCTGGAGCGCGAGGTTCGCGCCGACCTCGACGCCCAGGGCGTACCCGCACACCGGGTGGAGGTGGTGCGCCGCGCCCACCTGCGCTACTCGGGCACCGACACCGTCCTCGCGGTCGAAATGGCCGACCCGGCGACGATGACCGCGGCGTTCGAGGCCCGCCACCGCGCCATGTACTCGTTCACGCTGGACCGGCCGCTCATCGCCGGCGCGGTCGCGGTCGAGGCGACCGGGCGCACCGAGCAACCCGATCTCGCCCCGCTCGCAATCGCTGCGGGTGAGGCAGACGAGCCGGCGGCGGTGCCGTTGCACTGCGCCGGTGCCTGGCGCGATGCCCCGCTGCACCGCCGTGAGGCGTTGTCGCCGGGTGCGACGGTGAACGGACCGGCGATCGTGGCCGAGGCCAACGCCACCACCGTCATCGATCCGGGCTGGCGCGCGACGGTGACCGACGGCGGCCATCTGGTCCTCGTCCGGACCGAGGCCGCGACGGCTCGCGGAGCGTCCACCGCGGTGGACCCGGTGTTGTTGGAGATCTTCAACAACCTGTTCATGTCGATCGCCGAGCAGATGGGAACCCGGCTGGAGGCCACCGCACAGTCGGTGAACATCCGTGAGCGGCTGGACTTCTCGTGCGCGCTGTTCGACCCGGACGGCAACCTCGTCGCCAATGCTCCGCACATCCCGGTGCACCTCGGCTCGATGAGCACGACCGTCCGGGAGGTCATCGCCCGCCGCGCCGGCACCATGCGGCCCGGCCAGTCCTACGCCGTCAACGACCCCTATCACGGCGGCACCCACCTGCCCGACATCACCGTGATCACACCGGTTTTCGGTGCCGATGCAACCGAACTGCTGTTCTTCGTCGCGTCCCGCGGCCATCACGCCGAGATCGGCGGAATCACCCCCGGGTCAATGCCCGCCGACAGCACCACCATCGCCGAAGAGGGCGTGCTGTTCGACAATTGGCTGCTCACCGAGGACGGCGTGTTCCGCGAGGAGCAGACGCTGGAGTTGCTGGCGTCGGCGGAGTACCCGTCCCGCAACCCGGAGGCGAACCTCGCCGACCTGCGTGCCCAGATCGCGGCCAACCAGAAGGGCGTCGACGAGGTGCACGCCATGATCGGTGATTTCGGCCTCGATGTGGTTCAGGCCTACATGCGCCATGTGCAGGACAACGCCGAGGAGGCGGTCCGTCGGGTCATCGACCGGCTGCGCGACGGCGAATTCCGTTACACCATGGACTCCGGTGCCACCATCACGGTGCGCATCGAGGTCGACCGCGCCGGCCGCAGCGCCACCGTCGACTTCACCGGCACCTCAGCCCAGTTGGGTACGAACTTCAATGCTCCCGCCGCGGTGGCGACCGCGGCCGTGCTGTACGTGTTCCGCACCCTGGTCGCCGACGACATCCCGCTCAACGACGGCTGCCTGCGTCCGCTGCGCATCGTCGTACCGCCCGCCTCGATGCTCGCTCCAAAGCCCCCGGCGGCGGTGGTGGCCGGCAATGTCGAGACCTCCCAAGCGATCACCGGCGCGCTGCTGGGTGCGCTGGGCGTGCAGGCCGAGGGTTCGGGCACGATGAACAACCTCACCTTCGGCAACGCGGACCACCAGTACTACGAGACCCTCGGATCGGGTTCGGGCGCCGGCGACGGGTTCGCCGGGACACCGGTGGTGCAGACCCACATGACCAACTCTCGGCTCACCGACCCCGAGGTGCTCGAGTGGCGTTTCCCGGTGCTGGTGCGCGAGTTCGCGGTGCGCCACGGCAGCGGCGGGGTCGGCCGGTGGCCCGGCGGCGACGGCGCGGTGCGGCGCCTGGAGTTCACCGAGCCGATGACGGTGAGCGTGCTCTCCGGGCACCGCCGGGTCGCGCCCTACGGCATGGCGGGCGGCGGCCCGGGCGGACTGGGACGCAACACCGTGGTGCGCGCCGACGGCCGCGTCATCGAGCTGGGCGGTTGCGACTCGGTCCGGCTCGACCCCGGCGACACCGTGGTGATCGAGACCCCCGGCGGCGGCGGGTACGGGTCGCCGCGCTGACCCACGGGGGCCACGCGGGTTAGTCTGCCCCGGTGGCACAACAGTGGAGCCGGCGCGGCTTCTTCGGTGTCGCGGCGGCGGGGTTGATCGCCGCCGGGTTGCCCGCCGCCTGCGCCCGCACCGAAGACGACGAGGACGACCCCGGCAAGCCGGTCACCATCCGCCACCTGTTCGGCGAGACCGTCATCGACGGCCCGCCGGCCCGGGTGGTCAGCGCCGGCTACACCGGCCAGGACGACCTGCTCGCGGTCGGTGTGGTGCCCGTCGGGGTGACGTACTGGTTCGGCGACCAGCCGTTCGCGGTATGGCCGTGGGCCCGCACCCAACTCGGTGCCGCCGAACCGGCCGTACTCACCCTCGATGCGGGGATCGACGTCGACGCCGTCGCCGCACTGGAGCCGGACCTGATCGTGGCCACCAACGCCGGGGTGGACGCCGACACCTACGCCGCCCTGTCGGAGGTGGCGCCGACGGTGCCGCAGAGCGGGCCCGACGCCTTCTTCGAACCGTGGCGCGATCAGGCCGCCACGATCGGCCGGGCGGTGTTCGCCGGCGAGCGGATGCGCGGCATCATCGACGGAGTCGACGCCCGGTTCGCGTCGGTTGCCGAGGCGCACCCGCAGTTCCGGGACCGCACGGTGATGCTGCTCGACGGTCGCCTCGAACGCGGGGAGGTGGTCGCCGCCCAGGGGTGGCGCACCGAATTCCTCACCGCGATGGGGCTGCGCGTCGCCGACCGACTCGGCGAGTTCGGCGACGGAGTGCGTGCGGTGATCCCCCGCGACCGGATCCGCCAGGTCCTCGACACCGCCGACGTGGTGATCTGGACGACCGACTCCGAACCCGACGCCGATGCGCTGCGCGCCGACCCGGAGATCGCGGCGGTCCACACCCCCCAGGTCTTCACCCCGCCGGAGCTCTCCGGGGCGATCGCATTCGCCTCGCCGCTGAGCTACCCGGTGGTGGCCGACCAACTGCCGCCGCTGCTCATCGACGCGCTCTGAGCGGTTGCTAAGGCCGTTCTGGCAAGCTTCGAAAACCCCTTACCCGGGCCGCCGTCGAGCGTTACCGTCGGGCCATGGGCGCGGCATTGGATCTGACCGTCTCCGACGCGGTCCTCGACTACGGCGACCGGGCGCTGCTGCTGCAGTTCGCCAGCACCGCCGAGGTGTTGGCCTGGACCGCGGCGGTGCGCAAGGCCGAACTTCCGGGCGTGCACGACGTGGTGCCCGCGTCCCGCACCGTTCTGCTGAAACTGGAAAGCCCTCGATACCAGGGCGCCACCCGGCAGCGGCTGCGGCGCATGCAGGTGATCGCCGACGACATCCAGACCGGTCCGCCGCCGGCCGGGGCCGACGTGGTGATCGACGTGGTCTACGACGGCCCGGACCTGCCGGTGGTCGCCGAGCACACCGGGTTGAGCGTGGCGCAGATCATCGACGCGCACACCGCGACGCCGTGGCGGGTGGGGTTCGGCGGCGCCATCCCCGGCTTCGCCTACCTCACCGGCGGGGACCCGCGACTGGCGATTCCGCGCCGCGCCGAGACCCGCGACCTGGTCCGCGCCGGGTCGGTGGCGCTGGCCGGGGAGTTCAGCGGGATCTACCCGCGCGAATCACCCGGCTGGTGGCAACTGATCGGCCGCACCGACACGGTGGTGTGGGACATCACCCGCCCCTCCCCGGCGCTGTTGACACCGGGCATGTGGGTGCAGTTCCGGGCCGCTTAGCCGCCAGAAGGAGAACACGATGCCTACCCGAACCGCGCCCACCCTGGAGATTCTGCGCACCGGGCCGCTGGCGTTGATCGAGGACCTCGGCCGAGCCGGGCTGATCCATCTCGGCGTCACCCGCTCGGGCGCGGCCGACCTCGGCGCCCACACGCTGGCCAACCGGCTGGTGGCCAACCCCGACGACGCCGCCACCATCGAGGTCACCTTCGGCGGGCTGGCCGTGCGGGCGCGGGGCGGCGACGTCACGGTCGCGGTCACCGGCGCCGACACCGACCCCACCGTCAGCGGTGTGCCGTTCGGCACCAACAGCATTCACACCGTCGAAGACGGTCAGATCCTGTCCCTGGGCTCCCCGCACGCCGGCCTGCGCACCTACCTGGCGGTCCGCGGCGGCATCGACGTCCCCCCGGTGCTGGGTTCGCGCAGCTACGACGTGATGTCGCAGATCGGGCCGCGCCCGTTGCGCACCGGCGACGTGTTGCCGATCGGTGAACACAGCGAGGAATTCCCCGAACTCGACCACGCTCCGGTCGAACCGATCGACGAGCAGCTGCTGGACCTGCGGGTAGTGCCCGGGCCGCGCGACGACTGGCTGGAGCACCCCGACACGCTGGTCCATTCGATCTGGATGGTCACCGACCGCAGTGACCGCGTCGGCATGCGCCTGGAAGGCCGGCCGCTGCGGCTGCGCCGGCCGGACCGGCAGCTGCCCAGCGAAGGCACCACCCGCGGCGCCATCCAGGTGCCGCCGTCGGGGCAACCGGTGATCCTGGGCCCTGATCATCCGCTGACCGGCAGCTTCCCGGTCGCCGGTGTCGTCGTCGACGACGACCTCGACAAGCTGGCCCAGATCCGGCCCGGCCAGCACGTCCGCCTGCATTGGTCCCGGCCGCGCCATGCCGAAGACCACCATTCGGACGCTTCGGTCGCCGCGGCGGGCGGCACCTGGTAGACCGGGCAGTGTGCATGCCCAGGTTCACACCGCCCGTCTGATCCACACCTCCGATCTCGACCAGGACACCCGCCGCAGCGCACACCGGATGGTCATCGACGCCTACGACGGCGAACTGACCGACACCGAGTGGGACCACGCGCTCGGCGGTATGCACGCCCTGGTCTGGCGGCACGGTTCGATCATCGCCCACGGCGCGGTGGTCCAGCGCCGGATGCTGCACCGCGGCGTGGCACTGCGCTGCGGGTACGTCGAGGCGGTCGCGGTCCGGGAGGACTGGCGGGGCCAAGGGCTGGCGATCGCGGTGCTCGACGCCTGCGAGCAGGTGATCCGCGGCGCCTACCCGCTCGGCGCGTTGAGCTCCTCCGAACGGGGCCGGCGGCTCTACACGGTGCGCGGTTGGCTGCCGTGGCGCGGCCCGACGGCGGCGCTGACCCCCGACGGCCCGGTCCGCACCCCCGACGAGGATCGATCGGTGTTCGTGTTGCCGGTCTCGGTCGACCTGGACCCGACCGCGGAGTTGGCCTGCGATTGGCGCGACGGCGACGTCTGGTAGCCCGGTGAGCGACGCCTTCCCGCGGGCCCGCCGGGTGATCGACTGGGATCCCGAAGACCGGTCCGGGTGGGCGGCGGGCAACCGGCGCGTCGCCCGCCGGAACCTCATCGCGTCGATGACCGCCGACCATGTCGCGTTCTCGGTGTGGGCGATCTGGTCGGCACTGGTGCTGCTGATGCCCACGTCGGTCTACGGTCTGTCGCTGGCCGACAAGCTGCTGCTCGGCGCGGTGGCCGCGTTCGTCGGCGCCCTGGTCCGCATCCCGTATGTCTTGGGGCTGGCGCGATTCGGCGGTCGCGCCTGGACCACGTTCGCCGCGCTGATCCTGGTGTTGCCGACCGGGCTGACCTTGGTGTTGCTGACCAACCCGGGCCTGCCGTTCTGGGTCTATCTGGTGTGCGCCGCGGCGACCGGACTCGGCGGCGGCAACTACTCGGCCTCGATGGTCAACGTCAACGCGCTCTATCCGCAGCGCCTCAAGGGCACCGCGCTGGCGGTCAACGCCGGCGGCGGGAACCTGGGCGTGGCGGTGGTGCAGGTCGGCGCCCTGCTGCTGCTGGCGGCGGGCAGCGCCCACCCGCACTGGATCTGCGCCGGCTACCTGGTGGTGTTGACCGCGGTCGGGGTCATCGCGCCGCTGTTCATGGACGACGTGGCCCATCCGCTGCGGCTTCACCACTTCCCCACGATCCTCGCCGACCGCCGGTCCTGGGCCGTCGCCGTGCTCTACGGCTGCACCTTCGGCTCGTTCCTCGGATTCGCGTTCGCGTTCAGCCGGGTGCTCTACATCAACCTGGTCGCCGGCGGCCACAGCGGCGCCGACGCGAGGCTGCAGGTCGCGCAGGTCGCGTTCGTCGGCCCACTGCTCGGCGCGGTGGCCCGCGTCATCGCGGGGCGGGTCGCCGACCGCCACGGCGGCGGCCGGGTCACCCTGGTCGGCTTCGCCGGCATGGTGGTGACCGCCGCGGGGCTGCTGGCGGTGAGCATCCGCGACGGTCGCCTCCCCGGGCCGGCCGACACCGCCACGCTGGTGGGTTATCTCACCGGTTTCCTGGTCCTGTTCGTCTTCTCCGGCCTGGGCAGCGGCGCGGTGTTCACCCTGGTCCCCGCACTGTTCGAACCGGTCGGTCAGCGCACACCCCGGGCACTCCAGCAGACCGAATCCCGGGCGCTGTCCGGGGCGCTGATCGGCTTCGCCGGCGCCTTCGGTGGACTGGGCGCGGTCGCGGTCAACCTGGTGCTGCGGCATTCCTACCTGGCCACCGGGAACGAGACCCGGGCGTTCGCGATCTTCCTGCCGTGTTATCTGTTCGCGTTCCTGCTGACCTGGCGGCTGTTCGTGCGCCCGAAACCGGGAAGCGTCAGCCCGCGACCAGCCGGTCCAGCGGGACCCGCGGGTCCGCCAGCCGCCCCGGATCGACCGGGACCCGCGAGAGCACCAGGGCCTTGATGTCGTCGACCACGCCGGGAACGTTGACGTTCATCCCGGCCAGCACCCGATGCTGCGCGTCCACCCAGAACGCGATGAACTCGCGCCCCGGTCGATCGCCGCGGAACACCACTCGCCGGTAGCCGGCCGCGTACCCCACGTATTCCATTCCCAGGTCGAATTGGTCGGTGAAGAAATACGGCAGGTCACGGTATTCGCCCGGGCGCCCCAGCATGCCCGACGCGGCCACCACGGGTTGTTTACGCGCGTTGGCCCAGTGCTCGACCCGCACCCGGACGCCGAGGATCGGGTGCTCGGCGGCGGCGATGTCCCCGGCGGCGAAGATGTCCGGGTCGCTGCTGCGCAGACCGGCGTCGACCAGCACCCCGCCCATCCCGGTGGCCAACCCGGCACCTCGTGCCAGCTCGAGGTCCGGGGCCGCACCGACGGCCGCCAAGACGGTGTCCGCCGGCACCCGTGTCCCGTCGGTCAAGCGGAGCTCGCCGGCGGTGATGTCGCCGACCTGCGCCCCCAACCGCAGGTCCACCCCGTTCTCACGATGCAGGCGCGCGAACTCGGTGCCCAACTCGGGGCCGACGGCGTTGACCAGGGGGATCTCCGACCGGCCCACCACGGTGACGTCGACGCCGCGCTGTCGGGCGCTGGCGGCGACCTCCAAGCCGATCCAGCCCGCCCCGATCACCGCCAACGACGACCCCTCGGTCAGGAGTGAGTCCAGTTCCACAGCATCGGCATAGTCGCGCAGGTATTTGATCCGCCCCGCGTTCGGTCCGGGAGTCTTCAACCGGCGTGCCCGGGACCCGGTGGCCAACAACAACTTGTCGTAGCGGACGGTCTCGCCGGAAGCCGATCGCACGGTGTGCGCGACCGGGTCCAGCGCCTCAACCCGGACGCCGGTGCGGAGATCGATGCCGTGGTCCCGGTACCAGTCCTGATCGTGGAAAGTGAAGTCCGCCAGCCCGAGCCGCTGGTCTGCTTCGGCATAGTTCTGCGCGATCGGTGACGTCTTGGGCGCCAGGAACTCGAGCGACAACGGGATCCGGTCGTAGGGAAGCCGGGGTTCGTCCCCGATCAGGATGATGTCACCGGTGAAACCGTCGGCGCGCAAACTCTCTGCGGCCTTGACCCCGGCGATACCGCCCCCGACGACAACGAAGGTCTTCGACACCTGCGTCTCCTCTTCCCGTGACCGCGAATCGGCCGACCGGGCATCGACAGCCGCGCATCGGCTTTCCGGGTCACGTTGTGACCGTCGTCACCTCGCCGGCGGCCCCGTCGGCGGCCCCACGCCCACCGTATCGGGAGGGGTTTCCCGGCGGTTTCACAGCGCGGAGTAACAGTTCTGACACACCGGATTTCTAACCTGGCTGGCGGTACACCCGAACCCGGATCGGACCGTGAGGAGAGTGCATGGCCAGCCGACACCGCATCGAGCACTGGGACCCCGAGGACACCGTCGCCTGGGAGGCCGGCAACAAGCGCATCGCGCGCCGCAACCTGGTCTGCACGGTCGCCGGCGATCACGCCGCGTTCTCGATCTGGTCCCTGTGGGCGGTGATGGCGCTGTTCATGCCCGAGAGTGTCTTCGGCTTCTCGCCCGGCGACAAACTGCTGCTCGGCGCGGTCGCCACCTTCGTCGGCGGATGCGCCCGAATCCCCTACACGTTGGGCCTGGCGAAATTCGGCGGCCGGAACTGGACGGTGTTCTCGGCGCTGGTCCTGCTGGTCCCCACCGCCGGGACGCTGTACCTGCTCGACCATCCCGGACTGCCGCTGTGGATGTTCGCGGCGTGTGCCGCGCTGACCGGGCTCGGCGGCGGCAACTACTCGGCCTCACTGGCCAACGTCAACGCGTTCTACCCGCAGCGGCTCAAGGGGGTGGCGCTGGGAATCAACGCCGGCATCGGCAACCTCGGTGTGGCCGGAATCCAGCTGGTGGGCCTGCTCGTACTGGCCACCGCGGGCAATCGGGCGCCCTACTGGGTCTGCGCGGTCTACCTGGTGGTGCTGGCCGCGGTCGCGGTCGCCGCGGCCCTGTTCATGGACAACCTCGATCACACCATCGAAGTGGGTCACATCCGGTCGATCCTGGCCGTGCCGGACAGCTGGATGATCACGCTGTTGTACACCTGCGCGTTCGGTTCCTGGATCGGGTTCGTGTTCGCCTTCGGGCAGGTGCTGCACGTCAACTTCGAAAGCACCGGGCAGTCCCCGGCGCAGGTGTCGCTGCATGTGGCTCAGATCGCCTTCCTCGGCCCACTGTTGGGTGGCTTGGCGCGGGTCGCAGGCGGCAAGCTCGCCGACCGGCTCGGTGGGGGCCGGGTCAGCCTGTGGGTCTTCGGCGGCATGATCGGAGCCACCGGCCTGCTGGTGGCGTTGAGCGTCCACGACGACTACATGCACGGACCCAACCACGTCTATGGCGCCACCCATACCCTCACCATGATCGGATACATCGTCGGGTTCATCGCATTGTTCGTGCTGGCCGGGATGAGCAACGGGTCGGTGTTCAAGTTGATCCCCTCGGTGTTCGAGGAACGCAGCCGCGCACTGGATCTCAGCGAGACCGAGCGGCAGCACTGGGCGCGCACCCACGCGGGCGCGCTGATCGGGTTCGCCTCCACCATCGGGGCTCTGGGTGGTGTGGGCATCGACCTGACCCTGCGCCAGTCCTACGCGAGTACTGGTTCGGAGACCACCGCGTACTGGATCTTCTTGGCGTTCTACGGCATTGCGGCGGTGTTGACCTGGGTACGATACGTGCGCCGGACACCGGCCACACCGCCGCCGGTCCGTGAACCGGAGCCGGTGCCCGCCCTCTTGTGAGCGATCTCGCAGAGACGCTGAGCTCACGCAATGGCGCGGCAATCGCGGTGTAACACAACGGAAATGCCGGACGCATAAACCGGACACATGAGCCGAGGACCGCTTACCGGTTACCGGGTCGCGGTGACCGCCGCGCATCGCGTGGCGGAACTCTGCGCCCTGCTGAGCCGCGCCGGCGCGGCGGTGAGCACCGCACCGGCGATCGAGATGGTCGCACTGCCCGACGACACTGAGTTGCGCCGGGCCACCGCCGCACTGATCGCCTCGCCCCCCGAGGTGTTCGTCGCCACCACCGCGCTGGGCTTGCGGGCCTGGATCGCGGCGGCCGACGGCTGGGGCGTGGCCACCGACCTGCTGGCATCCGTCGCCGGTGCCCGGATCCTGTCCCGCGGACCCAAGGCCACCGGCGCGCTGCGGGCCGCCGGCTTACGCGAGCACTGGGCACCGTCGTCGGAGTCCTCGACCGACCTCCTTGCCCACCTGCTGGCTGACGGCGTCGCCGGCCGGCGGGTCGCGGTGCAGACGCACGGGTTGGCCGATGACCTCGACCCCGCGCCGCACCTGCTTTCGGTGCTGGCCGACGCGGGAGCACAGCTGATCCCGATCCGCACCTACCGGTGGGCACTGCCGCCCGCCGGCGGCCCGCTCGACCGGGTGATCGGCGAGGTCGTCCGGCGCCGGGTCGACGCGGTGGCCTTCACCTCGGCGGCGGCCGCCCTGGCGCTGTTGTCACGTGCCGATGAGCTCGGGCTCACCGAAACGGTGCACGAGGCGTTGCGCGGCGATGTCGCCGTGTTCTGCGTCGGGCCGCACTGCGCCACGCCGCTGGCCCGCCGGCAGATCCCGGTGTCCTGCCCGGACCGTTCGCGGTTGGGTGCGCTGGCCCGCCACATCGGCGAGGAGTTGCCGCGGCTGGCCCGCCGCGTCGTGCACGCGGGCGGGCACGTCATCGAGATCCGCAACGCCGGTGTGGCCGTCGACGGAACGCCTCGGGCGGTACCGCCGTCGGCGATGGCGGCGCTGCGCCTCCTGGCGCGTCAGCCCGGTGCGGTGGTGACCCGGGCGGAATTGTTGCGGGTCCTGCCGGGCACGAGCAGCGACACCCATGCGGTGGAGACCGCGGTGCTTCGGCTCCGGACGGCGCTGGGTGATCGCGGCATCGTGGGCACCGTCGTCAAACGCGGGTACCGGCTGGCCGTCGACGACCGGTGCGGTGCGGCGTGAACCGGGTCCTGGTGGCCCACGGCTGCCGACACGCCTCGGGTCTCGCGATGATCGAACACCTCGCGGATCGCGTCGGTGCGCGGCTCGGGGATCCGGTGCAGGTCGCCTTCGTCGATGTCGCCGCACCGTCCCCGGCCGAACTGCTGAGCAGGCTCGGGCCGGGCCCGGCGGTGGTGGTGCCCGCGTTCCTGGCCCGCGGCTATCACGTGCGTACCGACCTGCCCGCCCAGATCGTGGCCAGCGGGCACCCGGAGGTGACCGTGACCCCGGCGTTGGGGCCGGGTCCGGCACTGGTCTCGATGCTGGTCGATCAGTTGGCCGACGCGGGCGCCCCGGACGGCGGGCCGGTGGTGCTGGCGGCGGCCGGCAGTTCCGATCCGGTGGCCCGCGCGGACCTGGACCGAACGTCCGCGCTGCTCGCTGCCCGCTTGGGCCGGCCGGTACGGTTGGCCTTCGCCGCCGCCGGCGCTCCGACCGTGGCCCAGGCGGTTCGCGTCGCCCGGGCCGCCGTGCCGGGCGCCGCGGTGACGGTGTTGTCCTACCTGTTGGCGGACGGCTTTTTTCAGGACCGGTTGCATGCGTCGGGGGCCGATCTGGTGACTTCTCCGTTGGCGCATCGACCGCAGCTGGCCGAAGCCATCGTCGGCCTGTTCCGCGGAGCCGCGTTACCCGCCGCGGCGTGAGGCGGGTTCGGCCCCGCGCCACCGGCTCTCCGCCGCGGCCACCGCGTCCTGGACCGGGCCGCCGGTATCGATGCGGTGGGCCTGCGGCCAGTCCTCGGCGTCGGTCCCCCACTGCCGGGCCAGTTCGGCGGTGGCGTCGGAGGGATGGTCGGCGCTCCGGTTTCCGACGCGTCGCGCGGCGACCTCGGCTGCAGCGGTGCAACACAGTTCGATCAGGCTCGCCCGGGTCTCCCCGGCCACTGCCCGGGCCTGCTCACGCCGGTCGGGGTCTCGCCAGGTGCCGTCGAGGATCACCGGTCGGCCGCGCTCGAGCAGTGCCCGGGCCCGCCGCAGCATTTCCTCGTAGACCGCGTTCACCTGGTCCGCTCGGTACAGTCCGGCGTCGCGGGTTCCGGGTTCGCCACCGATGCGGCCCCGTCGGACAAGCTCTTTGCGCACCTCATCGGTCGAGATGACCCGAGCATCGACCCGCTCGGCGAGGAGACCGGCAACGGTGGTCTTGCCGGTTCCCGGCCCGCCGCCGACCAGCGCCAGCCGCACCGCGGAACTCCGCAGGTGGTCCACGGCCATCGCCAGATGGGTGTGGGCGGCCGCCCGGGACTCGGCATGCCCCTGGCCGAACCGGACACAGTCGGTCTTCGCCCGGACCAGGGCCCGGTAGGCGATGTAGAAGTCGACCAACGATTCCGGCGCCGGATCGTCGGCATGGTGGCGGTACCGCGCCAGCAGAACCTCGGCCAGGTCCCGGCGGCCGAGGAACTCCAGATCCATGGCGAGAAAAGCGATGTCGTCGATCGCGTCGACATGCCGAAGGGCGTCGTCGAACTCCAGACAGTCGAGGATCTCGATCCCTTCGGGCAGGCAGAAGATGTCGTCCGTCAGCAGGTCGCCGTGGCCGTCGACGATGCGGCGGTCCGCGATGCGCTGCTCGAACAGGGCGGTGCGTCCGTCGAGGTAGCGATCGGCCAGCAGTTCGATCTCGCCGAGCAGCGCCGGATCGACCAGGTCGGAACGAAACGGGGCCAGTTCCCGGATATTGGCGTGCCATCGCCGGCGCACCGCCGCGACCGTGCCCTGCTCGTCGATCACCGGGCCACGCTTGGCGGCGGTGTGGAACCGGGCGAGGATCCCGGCGATCGCATCGAGCACGTCGTCCACGGGCTCGCCGGCACGCACTTTCGCGGCCAGTCGGGCGCTGTCGGGGTGTCGGCGCATCACGATGACCGGTTCGGCAGGCCCGTCGCCCGGCCCGCTCAGGTGTGCCACCCCCAGGTAGCTGCGTGGTGACAGCCGACGGTTGAGTTCCACCTCCCGGAGGCAGACCTGCTCCCGTTTCTCCGGCGTGGCGAAATCCAAGAAATCCGTGGTGACCGGCTTCTTCGCCTTGTAGGCCCGGTCTCCGACGAGAACGACGATGCCCGAATGGGTTTCGTGGATCTGTGGACCCTGGTGCGGTGCCTCGTCGACCGGGTCGACGGGGTTGACGGGTTCGCCGCGGTCCGCTGCCGTCATGGCCGCCGGGCGACGATCACCGGGATCTCGGCGGCGTGCACCACCGCGCGACTGACCGAACCGAGCAGCATCCCGGTGAACCCGCCGCGGCCGTGGCTGCCCACCACGATCAGTTGTGCGGACTCGGCGTGTTCGAGCAGGTGATGGGTCGGTTGCCCCCAGACCACCACCCGTCGTACCGCGACGTCCGGGTAGCGCTCCTGGTAGCCGGCGAGCCGCTCGGCGAGGACCTGCTCGCCGCGGGTGACCAGATCCGACCACTCGTCGCCGGTGACCCCGACCAGGTCGGCGTCGTGCCAGGCGTGCAGCGCGGTGAGCCCGACACCGCGTACCGACGCCTCGGCGAAGGCGATCTCGGTGGCCAGCTCGGAGGCGCGGGAACCGTCGACGCCGACCAGGACCGGCAGCTCCGCGGCATTCTTTCCGCGCTCGTCGTCGCCGTGGATCACCGCGACCGGACCGCGGGCGTGCTGGACCAGCCCGGCACTGACCGAGCCGACCAGGGTGCGCCGGACCGCCCCGAGGCCCCGGGACCCGACCACCACCAGGGAGGCATCCTTCGACATGTGCACCAGGGTGGGAACCGGCTGCGCCCAGATCGTCTCGGTGCGCACCTCCGGTCGCGGGCCGGACCCGACGGTGGCTTCGACGACCTCCAGCGCGTCGCCGAGCACGCGGCGGGCCTCCCGCTCGTAGGGTTCGCGCAGCGACACCGGGCTGGCGTCGACCTCCCAGGCGATGGCCTGCGCCTCGACCTGCGCCACGGTGATGGCGAGCACCACGGTGAGCGGTTGCTGGTGGCGTTGCGCCGCGTCGACCGCCCAGCGCAGCGCCGCCCGGGCCGGTCCCGACCCGTCGTAGCCGACCACGATTCCCCGTTGGGTCGCAGACATCGCCGTATTCCTTCCGATTGGCGTCCCACCCGGGCACACCCGAAGTGCGCGTGGGCCCGCGTGCGACGTTGCCGGGCGTCTCCTCCGGCTTCTCTCCCCTTTGTACCCGGCCGGTATCGCCGCCGGGTGCGTTCGCGGGTGGGGCGGGCCTGCGGTCGGTCAGCGACTCTTCTTGGCCACCGTCAGCAGCACCACCGAGTCCTCCAGGGCCTCCAGCGCGTGAGCGCCATCGGGGATGATCAACAGATCGCCGACCCAGCCGATCCATTCGTCGGCTCCGGCGCTGAGCCGTACCCGGCCGGTGAGCACCTGCAGGGTGGCGTCATCGAGGGTGGTGTGCTCATCGAGGCGGTGCCCCTGGGCCAGCGCGATGACGGTCTGACGCAGGGTGTGTTCGTGGCCGCCGAACACCGTGTCCGCGCGCCGGCCGCTGGCCTCGGTCTTGGCGCGGTGCAACTGATCGCGGGCCAGCGCTGTCAACGAGAATTTGTTCATCGGCTTCGCCTCGATCCGTCGTCGGGCCAGGTGATCCGAGGCTACCGCCGAGGTGTCCGCGCCGCGGCGAGTTGACCGATCAGGCGGCCACTCCGGCCCCGGCGCGCCCGACCGCCACCAAGCCCTCGGCGGTGACCCGGGCGGCGTACACCGGCACCGCCGCCCGCGGGTCGTCCAGGCAGCTGCCGTCGTCGAGGTCGAAGAGGTGCTTTTTCAGCGGGGAGGCGACCACGGCGCGGCCGCCGCGGTCACCGACCAGCCCGCGGGAGAGCACTCCGGCACCGAAGAACGGGTCGATGTTGCCGATCGCCCGGAGCGATCCGTCGGCGAGCCGGAAGAGGGCGGCCTGCTCGCCGTCGTCGAGCAGCACGGCCACTCCGCGGCCGGGGATGAGGTGCTCGTAGCGGCAGGCCGTGGTCCACCCGGCGGAGTCCGCCGCGGAGTCGAACCGGTCGGTGTCCAGCAGGGTCATGATCACTCCTCACTCTCACGCAGCCGCGGCATCCCGATCGGAACCGGGACCTTGCGGCCGTCGTCCTCGGTGAACGACACCGTCGGGTCGACGGCGCCGGGGGCGTTGACGAACGAGACGAACCGGGACAGCTTCTCCGGGTCGTCGAGCACGCCTTTCCACTCGCATTGGTACCCGGCGATGTGACGCTCCATAGCGGCCTCGAAATCCGCTGCGAGACCGAGGGAGTCATCGCAGACGACGTCACGCAGGTGGTCGATTCCACCGTCGAGTGTGTCGATCCACGGTGCGGTGCGCTGCAGCCGATCGGCGGTGCGGATGTAGAACATCAGGAAGCGGTCGATGTAGCGGATGAGGGTGTCGGTGTCGAGGTCGCCGGCGAGCAACTTGGCGTGCGCCGGGGTCATTCCGCCGTTGCCGCCGACGTAGAGGTTCCAGCCGGTTTCGGTGGCGATCACCCCGACGTCCTTGCCGCGGGCTTCGGCGCATTCCCGGGCGCAGCCGGAGACACCCATCTTGATCTTGTGCGGGGCGCGCAGGCCGCGGTAGCGCAGCTCCAGATCGATGGCCAGCTGGGTGGAGTCCTGTTGGCCGTAGCGGCACCAGCGGCTGCCCACACAGCTTTTGACGGTGCGCAGCGATTTTCCGTAGGCGTGGCCGGATTCCATCCCGGCGTCGACGAGCCGCGCCCAGATCGCCGGCAGCTGGTCGACGCGGGCGCCGAACAGGTCGATGCGCTGGCCGCCGGTGATCTTGGTGTACAGCCCGAACTCCTGGGCGATCTGGCCGATCAGGATCAGGTGCTCGGGGGTGATCTCTCCGCCGGGCACCCGGGGGACCACCGAATAGCTGCCGTTGCGCTGGATGTTGGCCAGGAAGTGGTCGTTGGAATCCTGCAGAGCCGCCTGTTCCCCGTCGAGGATGTGGTCGGATCCGGTCGACGCCAGGATCGAGGCGACGACGGGTTTGCAGATGTCACAGCCGGTTCCGGTGCCGAATCGGGACACCAGCCCGGAAAAGGTACGGATGCCGGTGACGCTGATGATCTCGAACAGCTCCGCCCGCGACTGTTGGAAGTGTTCGCACAGTGCCCTGGACTGTTCGACGCCTTCGGCTTCGAGCAGCTGCTTGAGCAGCGGCACACAGGAGCCGCAGGCGGTGCCCGCGCCGGTGCATGCCTTCAGCGCCGGGACGTCGGTGCAGCCGCCGGCGATGGCGGCGGTGATCTCGCCCTTGCTGACGTTGTTGCAGGAGCAGATCTGGGCGGTCTCGGGCAGCGCCGCCACGCCGGGGGCGGCGGTGTCGCCGGCCGGCCCGGCGATGAACGCCATCGGGTCGCCCGGCAGCCGGGAGCCCACCATCGGACGCAGCAGCCCGTAGGAGGAGGTGTCGCCGACCAGCACGCCGCCGAGCAGGGTCTCGGCGTCGTCGGAGAGCACCAGTTTCGCGTAGGTCCGGTGCACCGCGTCGTTGACGGTGACTTCCAGGCTGTCCGGGTGTTCGGCCAGGGCGTCGCCGAAGCTCGCGACGTCCACGCCGAGCAGTTTGAGTTTGGTGGCGGTGTCGGCGCCGGGGAAGGTGGCCGAGCCGCCGAGCAGCCGGTCGGCGACCACCTCGGCGGTGGCGTAGCCGGGCGCGACCAGCCCGTAGCAGCGGCCCTCCACCGCGGCGACCTCGCCGATCGCGTAGACGTCGGGGTCGTCGGTGCGGCAGGTGAGGTCGGTGAGCACCCCGCCGCGCTCCGCGGTGCGCAGGCCGGCGGCGCGGGCCAGTTCGTCACGGGGGCGGATGCCGGCCGCGAAGATCACCAACCCGGCGTCGACGCTGCCGCCGTCGGTGAGCCGCAGCGTCAGCCCGGCCCCGTCCGGGTGGGCCACGATCTCGTCGGTGCCGGTCTCCACCCGCACGTCGATACCGAGTTCGGCGATGAGCCGCGCCAGCAGTGCACCGCCGCCCTGATCGAGTTGCTGGGCCATCAACCGGGGGGCGCGTTCCACGACGACCGCCGGGACCCCCATCCCGCGCAGCGCGTTGGCCGCCTCCAGTCCCAGCAGGCCGCCGCCGATCACCACCCCGGCCCGGCCGGCGGCCCGCGCCGCCTCGGCGCTGTCGCGGATCGCGTCGAGGTCGTCGAGGGTGCGGTAGACGTGGCAGTTCGGCAGGTCGTGGCCGGGTACCGGCGGTACGAACGCCGACGATCCGGTGGCCAGCACCAGGGTGTCGTAGCCGTACCGGTCACCGGCGGCGGTGACGACGGTTTTGGCGGCGCGGTCGATGGCCACGACCGGGCTGCCGACGTGCAACCGAACCCGGTCGTCGTCGGGGTAGGCGTTGCCGGGCAGCGCCATCGGCACCCGGTCCCAGTGGTCGGTGTAGCCGGTGAGGCCGACCCGGTCGTAGGCGGGATGCGGCTCCTCACCGAAAACGGTCACCCGCCAGTCGCCGGCGCCGTCGCGGCCCCGCAGCGTCTCGACCAGCCGGTGCGCGACCATGCCGTGGCCGACGACCACCAGCTCGCGTGCGCTGTCCTCGTTGCGGGTCATGGTCGCAGGTTAGGAGCGCCGTGTTGCGGTCATGTCGCCTCGTGTGACGTCACGATGACGGTGTGCTCACAGCCCGGCCGGGCGCCGGTGAGGTGTTCGCGGTGGGCGAACACCTCACCGGGACTTAAGCGTGGTCGACTCAAGTTGTACGGGGCAGCGACCGGCATCGGGCCGGTCCCCGACACGCAGACACAAACCGGTGAACCAACAAAGGAGACAACCATGAGCAACCTGACACTGTGGTCGCGCCCGGCGTTCGACGTCGACCGCTGGGTACACGATTTCTTCGGTGACGGCGCCGGCTGGCTGAAGCCGATCACCGACGAGGCCGGTTTCCATCCGGCCGCCGAGATCGTCCGCGAGGACGAGGACGCGGTGGTCCGGCTGGAGTTGCCCGGCGTGGACGTCGACAAGGACGTCACCGTCGAGGTGGACGGCGGACAGTTGGTCATCCACGGTGAACGCCGCGACGAGCACGGCGGGCAGGCCGACGGCCGCACGCTGCGCGAGGTCCGCTACGGCTCGTTCCGGCGCACCTTCCGGCTCCCCGAGCATGTGACCGGTGACGCGGTCGCGGCGTCGTACGACGCCGGGGTGCTCACCGTCCGGGTGACCGGCGCTTACGCGGGGTCGGAGCCGAAACGGATCGCGATCACCAAGTAACCCACGGCGATCCGGCACCGGCCCGGATCGGCCGCCGCTTTCGAGATGCGGCGGGGCTTGACCGCCCCGCCGCATTTTCCTTTCGCGGTTAACCCGGCGGCCTTACCCTGGGTGCCGTAGTGTGATCCATGACACCTTCGGCCGCTAGGAGCTCTGTTGTCTCGCCCCACCGAATTCACCGAGTTGTACGACCTGATCGGTGGATTGCGCCGCAGCCTCTCGGCGCTCAAGACGCGCTACACCGACACCCCCGGGATGCGGCGCATCGTCGCCCACATCGACCGGCTGGTCGCCGACGCCGAACTGCTCGACGCCGATCTCGACGACCTGGACCTCACCCGCTGGGCCGCCAACCACCCCGAAGAGAAGATCACCATCCCCGACACCGAATACGACATCGAGTTCTGGCGCGACGTCGATGACGAGGGGCTGGGCGGCGCCCGCTTCTGACCCCGCGGCGGGTCGCCCCGGCGCCCATTCCCCCACGGGCGTCCATGTGATTTGAGTATCCTCCGAACAGCCCACGTGAAGAGGATCACTTTTTATGAGCGCACCCGCAGTGACCCGTCGCACCACCGGCGTTTTCTCCGCCGACCGCGCCCAGATCGACCAACGCACCCTGCGCAGCGACCGGTGGTGGCTGCAGCCGCTGCTGGTCAACCTGGGCCTCGGCGCGTTCATCCTCTACGCGACCGTGCGGGCGTTCTGGGGCCGCGACTACTGGGTGGACGACTACCACTACCTGACGCCGTTCTACTCACCGTGCATCAGCGCGTCATGCGTGCCCAACGCCAGCCATCTGGGGGTGTGGTTCGGCCACTTCCCGCCCTGGATCCCGCTGGGGATGCTGGTGCTGCCGATCCTGCTGGCCTTCCGGGTGACCTGCTACTACTACCGCAAGGCCTACTACCGGTCGGTGTGGCAGTCCCCGACCGGCTGCGCGGTGCCCGAGCCCCGCAAGAGCTACACCGGTGAGACCCGGTTCCCGCTCATCGTCCAGAACGGGCACCGCTACTTCTTCTATTTGGCGTCGGCGATCCTGCTGCTCAACACCTACGACGCGGCGGCCGCGTTCTACTCGGCGGACGCCAACAACGGGCAGGGCGGGTTCGGTTTCGGGCTGGGCAACGTCATCCTGGTGGCCAACGTGGCGTTGCTGTGGGCCTACACCGGCGGCTGCCACTCCTGCAGGCACGTGATCGGCGGGCGGCTCAAGCACTTCTCCAAACACCCGGTGCGCTACTGGTTGTGGACCAAGGTGTCCTGGTTCAACGGCAGGCACATGACGTTCGCCTGGATCACGCTGGGCACGCTGGCCTTCACCGACTTCTACGTCTGGATGGTCTCCAGCGGGACGATCACCGACCTCCGGTTCATCGGGTGAGCACCGTCGCGACACCTCCGGCCGGAACCGGCCGACCAACGACAGCACAAGTGAGGGTTCATGGTTGAAGTCGAACGGCACGCCTACGACGTCGTCGTGATCGGTGCCGGCGGCGCGGGGTTGCGCGCGGTGATCGAAGCCCGCGAGCGGGGCCTGAGCGTCGCGGTGGTGTGCAAGTCGCTGTTCGGCAAGGCCCACACCGTGATGGCCGAGGGCGGCTGCGCCGCCTCGATGGGCAACGTCAACGACAAGGACAACTGGAAAGTCCACTTCGGCGACACCATGCGCGGCGGCAAGTTCCTCAACAACTGGCGGATGGCCGAGTTGCACGCCAAGGAGGCGCCCGACCGGGTGTGGGAGCTGGAGACCTACGGGGCGCTGTTCGACCGCACCAAGGACGGCCGGATCAGCCAGCGCAACTTCGGCGGCCACACCTACCCGCGACTGGCCCACGTCGGGGACCGCACCGGTCTGGAGCTCATCCGCACCATGCAGCAGAAGATCGTCTCGCTGCAGCAGGAGGACAAGGCCGAGTACGGCGACTACGAGGCCCGGATCAAGGTGTTCATGGAGTGCACCATCACCGAGTTGGTCAAGGACGGTGACCGGATCGCCGGGGCGTTCGGCTACTGGCGTGAGTCCGGCCGGTTCATCCTGTTCGAGGCACCGGCGGTGGTGCTGGCCACCGGCGGCATCGGCAAGTCGTTCAAGGTGACCTCGAACTCCTGGGAGTACACCGGCGACGGGCACGCGCTGGCCCTGCGGGCCGGGGCGAGCCTGATCAACATGGAGTTCATCCAGTTCCACCCCACCGGCATGGTCTGGCCGCCCAGCGTGAAGGGCATCCTGGTCACCGAGGGCGTGCGCGGCGACGGCGGGGTGCTGAAGAACTCCGAGGGCTCGCGGTTCATGTTCGACTACATCCCCCCGGTCTTCAAAGGGCAGTACGCCGAAACCGAGGAGGAGGCCGACCAGTGGCTCAAGGACAACGACTCCGCGCGGCGCACCCCTGACCTGCTGCCCCGCGACGAGGTGGCCCGGGCGATCAACTCCGAGGTCAAGGCGGGCCGCGGCTCCCCGCACGGCGGGGTCTACCTCGACATCGCCTCCCGGCTCACCCCGGAGGAGATCACCAGGCGGCTGCCCTCGATGTACCACCAGTTCATGGAGCTCGCCGAGGTCGACATCACCAAGCAGCCGATGGAGGTGGGTCCGACCTGCCACTACGTGATGGGTGGCATCGAGGTCGACCCGGACACCGGCGCTGCCACCACCCCGGGGCTGTTCGCCGCCGGGGAGTGTTCCGGCGGGATGCACGGCTCGAACCGGCTCGGCGGCAACTCGCTGTCGGACCTGCTGGTGTTCGGTCGGCGCGCCGGACTGGGCGCCGCCGACTACGTCGAGAGCCTGACCGACCGCCCGCAGGTGGAGCCGACCGCGGTGGACGCGGCGGCCAAGCTAGCGCTGGCCCCGTTCAACGGCCCGGCCGGCGAGACCCGACCGGAGAACCCCTACACGCTGCACACCGAGTTGCAGGAGGCGATGAACGAACTGGTCGGCATCATCCGCAACGCCGACGAGATGCGCCAGGCGCTGGCCAAGCTCGAGGAGCTCAAGGCCCGGTTCGCCAACATCGCCGTGGAGGGGCACCGCCAGTTCAACCCGGGCTGGCACCTGGCGGTCGACCTGCGCAACATGTTGCCGATCAGCGAGTGTGTGGCCCAGGCGGCGCTGGAGCGCACCGAGAGCCGCGGCGGGCACACCCGCGACGATCACCCGGCGATGGACGCCGAGTGGCGTCGCACCCTGCTGGTGTGCCGCACCACCGGCGACAACGCGGTCGTTCCCGACATCAGCGTCACCCGGGAACCCCAGGTGCCGGTCCGCGAAGACCTGCTGGAGTTGTTCGAGATCGACGAGCTCGAGAAGTACTTCACCGACGACGAACTGGCCGATCATCCAGGACGGAGAAGCTGACATGAGCTACGACGCGACGTTTCAGGTCTGGCGCGGCGACGAGGACGGCGGCGCTCTCGAGGAGTTCACCGTCGAGGTCAACGAGGGCGAGGTGGTGCTCGACGTCATCCACCGGCTGCAGGCCACCCAGACCCCGGACCTGGCGGTGCGCTGGAACTGCAAGGCGGGTAAGTGCGGGTCCTGCTCGGCGGAGATCAACGGCCGTCCGAAGTTGCTGTGCATGACCCGGATGTCGACGTTCGACCCCGACGAGGTCGTCACCGTGACCCCGATGCGCACCTTCCCGGTGGTCCGTGACCTGGTCACCGACGTGTCCTACAACTACGAGAAGGCCCGCGAGATCCCGTCGTTCACCCCGCCCGCCGACCTCAAGCCCGGCGAGTACCGGATGGATCAGCGCGACGTCGAACGCTCCCAGGAGTTCCGGGAGTGCATCGAGTGCTTCCTGTGCCAGGACGTCTGTCACGTGATCCGCGACCACGAGGACAACAAGAAGAACTACGCCGGTCCGCGCTTCTTCATCCGGATCGCCGAACTGGAGATGCATCCGCTCGACCAGGGCGACCGCCGCGACCTGGCCCAGGACGAGGCCGGGCTGGGCATGTGCAACATCACCAAGTGCTGCACCGAGGTGTGCCCGGCCGGCATCAAGATCACCGACAACGCGATCATCCCGATGAAGGAGCGCGTCGCCGGCCACCGCTACGACCCGATCGTGTGGCTGGGCAACAAGCTGTTCCGGCGCTAGCCACCCGTCGGGCGGTCAGCCGCGTAGCCGGCGGAACGCACTGCGGTGGAACACGATCGGGGCGACGTCGGGGTGCACGGTGATGTCGTTGACCCGTAGCAGCACCAGGGTGTGGTCCCCGGCGGGGATCGACTGTTCGATCGCGCTCTCCAGCCAGACACTGGTGCCCTTGATGAACACCGCGCCGGTGGCGCTCGATTGGGTCTCCAGGCCGGCGAAGCGGTCGCCGGTCTTGGCCGCCAGCGTCCGCGCGGCGGTGTCGTGCGCCTCGCCGAGGACGCTGATGCCCAGCACCGGCAGGTCGCGCAACCGCGGCCAGGTGGTGGAGGAGTTCTGCACGCAGAACGACACCAGCGGCGGCTCCAGCGAGACCGGGACGAAGGTGCTGGCCGCCAGCCCGACCCGGCTGCCGTCGACCTCCGCGGCGATGGCGATCACGCCGGACGGGAAGTGTCCGAACGCCTCGCGCAGCGCGGCCGGACTCAGATCACTGGGGGTATTCACCGAATTCTCTTCCACAGCACATCGACTCGGTTGGATGCCTGTCCGTACCCTACCCGCCCGGTCCGGACGGTCGGCGGCCGCGCGGCGCCGCGGCCGAGGCGGCTCCCACAGACCGCCGAGGTAGCGCGTCCACGCAGGTCAGCGCGATTTCGATGCCGCGGGACACGATCACAGCCAACCGGTTGGTTTGGGATAGGTAACAATTTTGCCGGTCAGCTTGCGCCGAAGTTACCCACCGGTTACCTTGAGGGTCGTTACTGGTGGGTAACTTAGCCCGAGTACCCAACCGTCAAGTGGCGCTCTCATCGAGGAGGAAATCCGTGAGCCACTACAAGAGCAACATCCGTGACCAGGTGTTCAACCTGTTCGAAGTCCTCGGTGTGGACAAAGCGCTCGGCAAGGGCGCCTACGCCGAGCTGGATGTCGAGACCGCCCGCGACATGCTCACCGAGATGGCCCGGCTGGCCGAAGGCCCCATCGCCGAGTCGTTCGTCGAGGGGGACCGCAACCCGCCGGTCTTCGACCCCGAAACCCACAGCGTGACCCTGCCCGAGTCGTTCAAGGCGTCGGTGCGCGCGGTCATCGAGGCCGGCTGGGACAAGGCCGGACTCGACGAGGAGCTCGGCGGCATGCCGATGCCCAAGGCGCTGATGTGGGCGCTCAACGAGCACATCCTCGGCGCCAACCCGGCGGTGTGGATGTACGCCGGTGGCGCCGGCTTCGCCAACATCCTCTACCACCTCGGCACCGACGAGCAGAAGAAGTGGGCCATCACCGCCGCCGAGCGCGGCTGGGGGTCGACGATGGTGCTCACCGAACCCGACGCCGGCTCGGATGTCGGCGCCGGCCGCACCAAGGCGATCCAGCAGGACGACGGCACCTGGCACATCGACGGGGTGAAGCGGTTCATCACCTCGGCGGACTCCGACGACCTGTTCGAGAACATCTTCCACCTGGTGCTGGCCCGCCCCGAGGGTGCTGGCCCGGGCACCAAGGGGCTGTCGCTGTTCTTCGTCCCGAAGGTGCTGTTCGATTTCGAGACCGGTGAGATGGGCGAGCGCAACGGTGTGTTCGTCACCAACATCGAGCACAAGATGGGCCTGAAGGTCTCCACCACCTGTGAGCTGACCTTCGGTCAGCACGGCGTGCCCGCCAAGGGCTGGCTGGTCGGCGAGGTGCACGATGGCATCGCCCAGATGTTCGAGGTGATCGAGCAGGCCCGGATGATGGTCGGCACCAAGGCGATCGCCACGCTGTCCACCGGCTACCTCAACGCACTCGAGTACGCCAAGGAGCGGGTGCAGGGCGCGGACCTGACCCAGATGACCGACAAGACCGCCCCGCGGGTCACCATCACCCACCACCCGGATGTGCGCCGCTCGCTGATGACCCAGAAGGCCTACGCCGAGGGGCTGCGCGCGCTGTACATGTACACCGGCACCTACCAGGACGCCGAGGTAGCCACCGCGGTCCACGACATCGACCCGGAGCTGGCGGTGAAGGTCAACGACCTGCTGCTGCCGATCGTCAAGGGGGTCGGCTCCGAGCAGGCCTACGCCAAGCTGACCGAGAGCCTGCAGACCCTGGGCGGCTCGGGCTTCCTGCAGGACTACCCGATCGAGCAGTACATCCGCGACGCCAAGATCGACTCGCTGTACGAAGGCACCACCGCGATCCAGGCCCAGGACTTCTTCTTCCGCAAGATCGTCCGGGACAAGGGGGTGGCGCTGGGCCACGTGGCCGGCCAGATCGAGGCGTTCGTCAAGAGCGAGTCCGGCAACGGGCGGCTCAAGACCGAACGTGAACTGCTCGGCACCGCCCTGGCCGACGTCCAGGGCATGGCGGCCGCGCTCACCGGCTACCTGATGGCCGCGCAGGAAGAGGTCTCCTCCATCTACAAGGTGGGGCTGGGCTCGGTGCGGTTCCTGATGGCCGTCGGTGACCTGGTGATCGGCTGGCTGCTGCAGCGTCAGGCGGCGGTGGCCGTCGAGGCGCTCGACGCCGGGGTCGGTGACGAGGACCGGGCCTTCTACGAGGGCAAGATCGCGGTGGCGTCGTTCTTCGCCAAGAACTTCCTGCCGCTGCTGTCCAGCACCCGTCAGGTCATCGAGACCCTGGACAACGAGATCATGGAGCTCGACGAAGCGGCGTTCTGACCGCGTAGTACGTGACGGGCCCCCGGGTGATCCCCGGGGGCCTGTTGCATTCGGTGTCGCCGAACTCCCGCCGTGGCGGGCCGTGCGGGTTGCGCTGCCGGCGACCCATCCGAGCGCCGGTCCGGTGAGAGTTCCCCTGAAATCGACGCCACGACGGCGTGATCGACTGATTTTTTGCGTTATGAGCCGATTCTGACGTCGATCTCAGCAGTATCGAGTCAGCCGTCGAGCCGGCGCAGCAGCGCCCGGGTGCGGTCCCGGCTCTCCGCGTCCGGGTCGAAGACCACCCCGACGAATTCGTCGACACCGGCCGCCGCGAAGGCACCGATCTGCTCGGCGACGCTGTCCTCGTCGCCGAGCAGCGCGACCTCGCCGGGTCCGGCGAAGCCCTCCCGGTCGAGCATCGCCCGGTAGGACGGCAGGTAGCCGTACACGGCGAACTGCTCGGCGGCGACCCGGCGGAGCGCATCGGTGTCGTCGGTGACCGCGACCGGCAGGCATGCGACGACCCGCACCGCGCCCGCCGGGCGGCCGGCCTCGGCCGCCGCGTCCCGCAGGGTGGGCCCGATGTGCTCGGTCAGGGTTGTCGGACCGGTCATCCAGGTGATCGTGCCCGCGCTGCGCCGACCGGCCAGCCGCAGCAGCTGGGGTCCGAGCGCGGCGAGGTAGACCGGCGGCGCGGTGGCCCCGGGGATCTGCAGTTCGCCGCGGGTGGTGACGGTTTCGCCGACCGCCTCGGCCCGCTCGCCGGTCAGCAGCGGTTGCAGCCCGTCGAGGTATTCGCGCAGTCGGCGCACCGGCCGGTCCCACGGGATGCCCCACATGCCCTCGGTGACCGCCTGGTGGGTCATGCCCAGCCCGAGCAGGAAGCGCCCACCGCTGATCAGCGACAACGTCAGTGCCCGCTGGGCCAGCAGCATCGGGTGCTGGTTCTGGATCGGGATCACCCCGGTGCCGACCTCGATGCCGTCGACCTCGCGCAGCACCACCGCCAGCATCGTCAGCAGGTCCGGCTCGTTGGGCAGCTGCGGCACCCAGATCCGCCGGAACCCTTCCTGCTGCAGCCCCGCGAAGCGGGCCACCGTGGCGTCCACCGGGGATTCGCCGCCACCGACCGCGCCGAGAATGCTCACCTGCATGGGCCCACCCTAGTCAGGCCCCCCGGTACGGGCCCCGGGGCGGCGGACCGCTCAGCGGAACGAGAACCGCCGGCGGGCCGCCATCGGGTCCCCTCATCCCGACGACGGCCCCCAGCGGAACGCTCCGCGTAGTCACCGGGTCGGGGGTTCGATGACCAACACGGAGCGCCCTGTGTATCGGGTAACCGTTCGTCGGCGTTACAAAACCGGTCGGCGTCAGGCCTCCACGATGGCGGCGACGCCCTGCCCGCCGGCGGCGCAGATCGAGATCAGCGCCCGGACCGGCGCGTTCTTGGCCGCACCCTTGCGCTGCGCCTTGGCCTCGGCGACCATCTTGGCGGTCTGGGCCAGGATGCGCCCGCCGGTGGCCGCGAACGGGTGGCCGGCGGCCAGCGAGGAGCCGTGGACGTTGAGCTTGGCGCGGTCGATGGCGCCCAGCGCCTTGTCCAGCCCGAGTCGCTGGGTGCAGTACTGCTCGGACTCCCAGGCGGCCAGGTGGCACAGCACGGTGGCGGCGAACGCCTCGTGGATCTCGTAGAAGTCGAAGTCCTGCAGCGTCAGGCCGTTGCGGGCCAGCAGTCGTGGCACCGCGTAGGTGGGCGCCATCAGCAGCCCGTCAGGGCCGTTGACGTAGTCCACCGCGGCGGTCTCCGCGTCGACGAAGTAGGCCAGCGGGGTCAGCTTGTGCTGCTCGGCCCAGTCCTCGCTGGCCAGCAGCGCCACCGATGCGCCGTCGGTCAGCGGGGTGGAGTTGCCTGCGGTCATGGTGGCGTCGCCGGATCGCACCCCGAAGACCGGGCGCAGGGTGGCGAGCTTTTCCGCGCTGGAGTCCGCGCGCAGGTTGTTGTCGCGGTAGAGACCCAGGAACGGGGTGACCAGGTCGTCGAAGAACCCGTTGTCGTAGGCGGCGGCCATGTTGCGGTGGCTGGCGGCAGCCAGTTCATCCTGGTCGGTCCGCTTGATCCCCATCTCCTTGGTGGTGATCGCCTGGTGCTCGCCCATCGACAGCCCGGTGCGCACCTCCTGGTTGGCCGGGATCTCGACTCCGAGGGTGGCGGGCAGTTTGGCGACCAGCTTCAGCCGCTGCACGTTGGACTTGGCCCGGCGCAGCGCCAGCAGCGTCCGGCGCAGCTGGTCACCGACCTCCAGCGGCGCGTCGGAGGTGGTGTCCACCCCGCCCGCCGCGGCGACCTCGTAGCGACCGCCCGCCACCCCGTCGGCGGCGCTGATGGCGGCCTGCAGGCCGGTGCCGCAGGCTTGCTGTAGGTCGAATGCCGGGGTGTAGGAGGAGAGCTTGGAACCGAGCACGGATTCCCGGATCAGGTTGAAGTCCCGGCTGTGCTTGAGCACCGCACCGCCGATGACCGCGTCGAGGCGCTCCCCGGCCAGCCCGAACCGATCGACCAGCCCGTCGAGCGCCGCGGTGAACATGTCCTGGTTGGACGCCTCGGCGTAGGCACCGTCCGAGCGGGCGAACGGGATGCGGTTGCCGCCCAGGATCGCCACGCGTCGGCGCTCGGTGCGGGGCTGGGGGGCTTTCGGGGCGGCCTTCGCCGCCGTCTTCGCCGTCTTCGCCGGCTTCGCGGTGCTCTTCGAGGATTTCGGGGCGGGCTCGGTGGGGGCCATGGTCTCTCCGATGGTCGGTGGTTTCGGTTGTGGTCGGGTCGCGGGTGGACACTGCCGGGCCGCGGGCCGTCGTTGTCCGACGGCCGGCGTCGGGCCATACTACCCACTGTTCTTACTCTGGAGTAAGTTCGTAGTCATACACGATACGCCCGCAACGGAAGGCAGTTCAGTGGCGCCCAAGCTTCCCTCCGACCTGTTCTCGCAGGTCGTCAACTCCGCACCCGGCTCGTTCCTGGCCAAACAACTCGGCGTCCCGCAGCCCGAGACGCTGCGCCGCTACCGCCCGGGTGAGCGGCCGCTGGCCGGTTCCCTGCTGATCGGCGGCGCGGGCCGGGCCGTCGAGCCGCTGCGTGCCGCCCTGGCCGACGACTACGACCTGGTCAGCGACAACCTCGGCGGGCGCTGGGCCGACTCGTTCGGCGGGCTGGTGTTCGACGCCACCGGCATCACCGAACCGGCCGGGCTGAAGGCGCTGCACGACTTCTTCACCCCGCTGCTGCGCAACCTCGGCCCCTCCGGCCGCGTCGCGGTCATCGGCACCACCCCCGACGAGGTCGACGACGTCGACGAGCGGATCGCCCAGCGCGCCCTGGAGGGCTTCACCCGTTCCCTGGGCAAGGAGCTGCGCCGCGGCGCGACGGTGGCGCTGGTCTACCTCTCCCCCGCCGCCAAGGCAGGTCTCGCCGGCGCCGAGTCCACGCTGCGGTTCATCCTGTCGGCCAAGTCCGCCTACGTCGACGGGCAGGTGTTCCACGTCGGCGCCGGTGACGCGACCCCGCCCGCGAACTGGGACAAACCGCTGGACGGCAAGGTCGCGATCGTGACCGGCGCGGCCCGCGGTATCGGCGCCACCATCGCCGAGGTCTTCGCCCGCGACGGTGCGACGGTGGTGGCGGTCGACGTCGCCGCCGCCTCCGAAGCCCTGGAGAAGACCGCCGCCAAGGTCGGCGGGACCGCCCTGGCCCTCGATGTCACCGCCGAGGACGCGGTGGACCGCATCACCGCGCACCTGCGCGAGCACCACGGCGGCAAGGCCGACATCCTGGTCAACAACGCCGGGATCACCCGCGACAAGCTGCTGGCCAACATGGACGACGCCCGCTGGGACGCGGTGGTCGCGGTGAACCTGCTCGCCCCGCAGCGGCTCACCCAGGGGCTGGTCGACGCCGGCGTCCTGGGTGCGGGCGGCCGGGTGATCGGGCTGTCGTCGATGGCCGGGATCGCCGGCAACCGCGGCCAGACCAACTACGCGGCCACCAAGGCCGGGATGATCGGGCTGACCCAGGCGCTGGCTCCGGTGCTGGCGAAGAAGGACATCACGATCAACGCGGTCGCACCCGGGTTCATCGAAACCGACATGACCGCGGCGATCCCGCTGGCGACCCGCGAGGTGGGGCGCCGGCTGAACTCGCTGTTCCAGGGCGGCGAACCAGTCGACGTCGCCGAAGCCATCGCGTTCTTCGCCAGCCCGGCCTCCGGCGCCGTCACCGGCACCACCATCCGGGTCTGCGGCCAGGCGATACTGGGGGCCTGATGACACAGCAACCGAGCGCGCTGACCAACATGCTGCGTGCGGTGGCCGGGGCGCTGCCGTTCGTGCCGCGCGGCGACACCCTGCCCGAGCGCACCGTGCGCATCGACGAGATGCCCATCGACCGGGCTCATGTGGCCGCCTACGCCGAGGTGACCGGGCTGCGCTACCGCGACACGGTGCCGCTGACCTACCCGTTCGTACTGACCTTCCCGACCGTGATGTCGCTGGTGACCGGGTTCGACTTCCCGTTCGCCGCAATGGGTTCGGTGCACACCGAGAACCACATCACCTCCTACCGGCCGATCCGGGTCAACGACACCGTCGGGGTGGCGGTGCACGCGGAGAACCTGCGCGAACACCGCAAGGGCCTTCTGGTGGACATCATCAGCGAGGTCAGTGTCGGCAACGAACCGGCCTGGCATCAGGTGACCACGTTCCTCCACCAGCAGCGCACCAGCCTCTCCGACCAGCCCAAGCCGCCGCCGGCGCCACAACCCAAGCTGCCGCCGCCACCGGCGCTGCTGCGCATCAGCCCGGCCCAGATCCGCCGCTACGCCTCGGTCGGCGGGGACCACAACCCGATCCACACCAGCGCGATCGGGGCGAAACTGTTCGGGTTCCCCACCGTCATCGCCCACGGGATGTTCACCGCCGCGGCGGTGCTGGGCAACATCGAGGCCCGGCTGCCCGAGCAGGTGCGGTACTCGGTGCGGTTCGGCAAACCGGTGCTGCTGCCCGCCACGACGGGCCTGTACACCGAGGCCACCGACGACGGCTGGGAGCTGACGCTGCGCAACGTCGCCAAGGGCTATCCGCATCTGACCGCGACGGTGGCCGCGCTGTAGTTCGGCGCACACCGCGATGTGCCGGTGCGGCCCGGTGGTGGCCGGAACCGTCGTTTCGCCACCACCGGGCCGGTGCACCGGTGATAATGCTGTCGGGCGGAAGGGAGCAGGATGCACACGTTGCGCACCGCGATCGTCGTCGGGGCCACCGCGGCCGGGCTGGCCGGCGGCGGGCTGCTGTCCGGCGCCGCCGTCGCCCACGCCAACGAGTACACCTACCTCAGCGACCTGCGGGCCGCCGGGGTGTTCATCCACACCGACGCCGTGCCCTACGTGCTCCAGCAGGCGTTCCGGGCCTGCCGCGACCTGCGCGACGGGGTGCCGCCGGACGTCGTCGGCTCACAGTTCCCGGTCGGCTCCGGGGTGGCGCCCGCCCCCGACCCGAATGTCTACCTCGACATCCTGCAACGCAACATGTGCCCCAACGCGCTGAAGTGACGCGCTGACGTGTCGGCCGCCGGGCAGGTCTAGGCGCCGGCCTCCGCACCCGAGTCGGGCGGGGTGCCCTTCAACCCGCGCCAGAACAGGTTGGTCATCAGCGTCGCCGCCTCACCGACGTCGGCGTCGCCGGTGCTGACCCGGGTGGCGATCGCCTCTCCCGCGCCGACCAGCGCCACCGCCATCAGGTCGAAGTCCTCGCCCGGTTCGGGGTGGCGGGTGCCCGCGCGCAGCAACCGGGTCACCAGGTCGATGATCTGTTCGCGGCCCTCCCGCACGGTGTGGGCGAACGCCTGCGAACTGGTCGCCTGGGTGTACAGCACGATCCACGACGCCCGGTTGGCGTCGATGTAGTGCAGGAAGGTGTGGATGGTGTCGGCGAGCAGCCCCTTGGCGCCCTGCTCGAAGTCGATGTCCTCGCGCACCGCCTCGATGAACCGGGTCAGCTCCCGGTCCAGGCAGGCGCCGAACAACTCCTCCTTGGAGCCGTAGTACAGGTACAGCATCGGCTTGGAGATCTCGGCCTTCGCCGCGATCGCGTCCATCGAGGTCTCGTGGTAGCCGTTGATCGAGAACATCTCGACCGCGGCGTCGAGCATCTGCTGTTCGCGGACGGCGCGCGGCAACCGCTTGGTTCCCGCCATGGCTCCCCTTCCGCACCGTCGTCCGCCGCGCCCCGCAGCGGGGCGCACCTCAGGGTAAGGCCTGGTCAGCCTCCGCAGGCCGGTCCGGCGGCTTTCGCGCCGGCCACCCGCCGCACGGCGTTGTCGAGGGCGGCCTCGGGGAAGTCGCCGTCGGCCACCGCGGCCTCGAGGCGGTCCAGCACCGCGGGCACCTCGTCGGTGGTCACCCACAGCGCCACATCCACCCCGGCCTGCAGGGCCCGCAGCACCGCCTCGGCCACCCCGAACCGGGCGCTGATCGCCGCCATCGACGACAGGTCGTCGGTGAAGATCACCCCGTTGTACGGCGGGCCGCCGTAGCCGCCGCCCTGCCGCAGCAGGTTCACCGCCGCCGGGCTGAGGCTGGCCGGATCGTCGCCGGTCAGTTCGGGAACCTGCAGGTGCCCGATCATCACCGCCGACCCGTACTTGTTGACCAGCGTCCGGTAGGGCACCAGGTCGCTGTCCTGCAACTGCGACAGCGGCGGGGTGGACACCGCCCCGGTGTGGGTGTCCCCGGTGCCGTGGCCGTGGCCGGGGAAGTGCTTGAACACCGGCATCAGCCCGGCGTCGTGCAGGCCGCGGGCGTAGGCGTCGGCGTACTCGGTCACCGCCTGCGGGTCCGAGCCGAACGAGCGGTCGCCGATCACGGTGTCGTCGGCGGCGTCGGTGACGTCGACGACCGGCGCGAAGTCGATGGTGATACCCAGGTCGTGCATCTTGCGGCCACGCTCCAGCGCGATCTGGTAGACCGCGTCGGGGCTGTTGTTCTGGGCCAGCACCTTCGCCGACGGCGACGACCCGATCAGCGAGGACAGCCGCGACACCCGGCCGCCCTCCTCGTCGACACTGACCGCCAGCGCCACCGGGCCGGCCTGCGCCTTGATGTCGGGCAGCGAGCCGTCGGTGAGCATCGACAGGTCCGTCCAGCTGCCGATGAAGATGCCCCCGACATGATGGTCGGCCACCACCGCGCGGGCGTCGCCGGCGTCCCGCACCCCGACCATCAGCAGCTGGGCCAGCTTGTCGCGCACCGGCAACGCGGCCACATCCCCGCACGGGGCACCCGGCTCCACCAGCGGCGAATCGGTCGACGCCGGCGCCGGAACCGGCGTCGACGGGGCGGGCGGCGGCTCGGCAGGCGGGGCCGAGCACGACATCACCAGCGCGGGCAACGCCGCCAGCGTGACCAGCAGGCGCGAATACCGGGGGCGGGCGGCGGACCGGGACACCGGAGGTGCGATCATCGCCCCATCGTGTCATGGGCCTGCGGCCCGGCCGGGCAGCCCCCGTCACCTCCCGCGTGGCGGGTCCGGCTCATGCTAGTTTGGCGGACGGGGTAACCCCGATCGGTCGACGTCTAGGAGCCATGAGTATGCAGCGGTTCGTCGTACCCGCCGCGGCGAGTGTCGTGGTCGGTCTGCTGCTGGGTGCGGCCGCGATCTTCGGGATCACGCTGATGGTCCAGCAGGACACCAAACCGCAGCTCGCCGGGGGTGACCCGCAGTCGTCGGTGCTCAACCGGGTTGAGTACGGCGACCGCAGCTGACCTGAGCGCACCCGCCGCACCGGTGCCGGCCCCGCCGACACCGCTGTCGCGCCGGTGGCTGTGGCTGGTCGGCACGATCTCGCTGGTGTGCTGTCTCCTGCAGGCACCCGGGCAGATCTCCCCGGACACCAAACTCGACCTCACCGCCAACCCGCTGCGCTTCCTGGCCCGGGCCACCAACCTGTGGAGCAGTGAGCTGCCGTTCGGGCAGGCCCAGAACCAGGCGTACGGCTACCTGTTCCCGCACGGCGCCTTCTTCCTGGCCGGCGACGCACTCGGTCTTCCCGGCTGGATCACCCAGCGGCTGTGGTGGGCGCTGCTGCTGACGGTCGGTTTCTGGGGACTGCTGCGGGTGGCCGAGGCGCTGCGGATCGGCTCACCGACATCCCGGGTGCTGGCCGCCACCGCGTTCGCGCTCTCCCCGCGGGTGCTGACCACCCTGGGCTCGATCTCCTCGGAGACCCTGCCGATGATGCTGGCGCCGTGGGTACTGCTCCCGGTGATCCTGGCGCTGGACGGTCGTTCCCGCCGCCGCCTGTCGGTGCTGGCCGGGCAGGCCGGGCTGGCGGTGGCGCTGATGGGGGCGGTCAACGCGGTCGCCACCCTGGCCGGTGGCCTGCCCGCGCTGGTCTGGCTGGTCTGCCACCGGCCCAACCGCCGCTGGTGGCGTTTCGTCGCCTGGTGGGCGCTGGCTCTGGTGCTGGCCAGCACCTGGTGGGTCACCGCGCTGCTGCTGCTGGGCCGGATCAGCCCGCCGTTCCTGGACTTCATCGAATCCTCCGGGGTCACCACCCAGTGGACGTCGCTGACCGAGATGTTGCGCGGCACCGCCGCCTGGACGCCGTTCGTCGCCCCGGACGCCACCGCCGGGACCTCCCTGGTCACCGGCCCGGTCTACGTGCTGGCCACCGTGCTGGTGGCCGCGGCCGGGCTGGCCGGGCTGGTGCTGCTGGCGCGGCGCGGCGCCGCGCCGGCCGGGCGGCTGGTGGTGATGCTGCTGGTGGGGGTGGTGTTGCTGGGCGCCGGGTACGCCGGCGGCCTGGGCGCCCCGCTGGCCCATCCGGTGCAGGCGTTCCTCGACGGCGCCGGGGCGCCGCTGCGCAACGTGCACAAGCTGGAGTCGCTGATCCGGATTCCGCTGACGCTGGGCCTGGCGGCGCTGTTGGCCCGCATCCCGCTGCCCGGCAGCGCGCCCCGGGAGCAATGGCTGGCCGCGTTCGCCCACCCCGAACGCGACCGGCGGGTGGCGGCCGGGATCGTGACGCTGTGCGCGCTGCTGACCGCCACGTCGATGGCCTGGACCGGCCGGCTCACCCCGCCGGGCACCTTCGACGCGATCCCGCAGTACTGGCACGACGCCGCCGACTGGCTCACCGAACACAACACCGGCACCCCGGTCCCAGCGCGGGTCCTGGTGGCGCCGGGCGCGCCGTTCGCCACCCAGGTGTGGGGCTCCACCCATGACGAGCCGCTGCAGGTGCTCGGGGAGAACCCGTGGGGGGTGCGGGACTCGATCCCGCTGATCCCGCCGCAGGCGATCCGCGCCCTGGACTCGGTGCAGCGGTTGCTGGCCGGCGGCCGGCCCTCGGCGGGGCTGGCCGACACCCTGGCCCGGCAGGGCGTCGGCTACCTGGTGGTGCGCAACGACCTGGACCCCGACACGTCCCGCTCGGCGCGGCCGATCCTGGTGCACCGGGCGGTCGACGGGTCGCCGGGGCTGCGCAAGGTCGCCGAGTTCGGCGACCCGGTCGGCCCCGGCGCGCTGGACGGCTTCGTCGTCGACAGCGGCCTGCGCCCGCGCTACCCGGCGGTGGAGATCTACCGGGTGGACGCGCCCACCAACCCCGGCGCCCCCTATCTGGCGCCCGCCGACGCGCTGCCCCGCGTGGACGGCGGGCCGGAGGTGCTGCTGCGCCTCGACGAGCGGCGCCGGCTGCGCGGTGACCCGCCGTTGGGTCCGGCCCTGCTGACCGCCGACGCCCGCCGCGCCGGGCTGGGCGCGCCGCTGGTGACGGTGACCGACACCCCGGTCGCCCGGGAGACCGACTACGGCCGCGTCGACCACCATTCGTCGGCGGCGCGCGCCCTCGACGACATCCGCCACACCCATAACCGGGTGCCCGACTATCCGGTGCCCGACACTCGCCGGGTGGTCAGCGCCTGGACCGGCGGGCGGATCACCGCGTCAAGTTCGGCCGCCGACGCCACCGCCCTGCCCGACGTGAACCCGTCGACCTCCCCGGCCGCCGCGGTCGACGGCGACTCCGGGACCTCCTGGGTGTCCAACTCGCTGCAGGCGGCGGTCGGGCAGTGGCTGCAGATCGACTTCGACCATCCGCTGACCAGCGGCACCATCACGGTCACCCCCAGCGCGACCGCGGTGGGCGCCCAGGTGCGCCGCATCCGGGTGGAGACCCCCAACGGCACCACGTCGCTGCAGTTCGACGAGGCCGGCCACCCGCTCAGCGCGGCGCTGCCCTACGGCGAGACGCCGTGGGTGCGGCTGACCGCGGTCGGCACCGACGACGGCTCCTCGGGCGTGCAGTTCGCGGTCACCGACCTGGCCGTGACCGCCTACGACGCGTCCGGGTTCGCGCACCCGGTCGAGCTGCGCCACACCCTGCAACTGCCCGGCCCGCCGCCCGGCTCGGCGGTGGCGGCCTGGGATCTGGGGTCGGAGCTGCTGGGCCGGGCGGGCTGCGCGGACAGCCCCCGCGGGCTGCGCTGCGCGGCGCCGATGAGCCTGTCTCCCGAGGAGGAGGAGGTGTTCAGCCGCACGCTCACGGTGCGCAGGCCGGTGTCGGTGACGCCGACGGTGTGGCTGCGGCCGCGGCAGGGCCCGCCGCTGGCCGATCTGATCGCCCAGCCCGGCGCCGCCCGCGCCGTCGGCGACTCCGACCTCATCGACGTGCTCGGGTCGGCCTACGCCGCCGCCGACGGTGACCCGGACACCGCCTGGACCGCCGCGCAGCGGGTGGTGCAGCACAAGAGCCCGCCGACGGTGACGCTGCGGCTGCCCGAGCCGGTTGCGGTGAGCGGGGTGCGGTTGACCCCGGCGCGCTCCGAGGTGCCGACCCGCCCCACGATGGTGGCGGTCAACCTCGGCGACGGGCCGCAGGTGCGGCCGCTGGCCGGCGGCGACCGGCCGCAGACCCTGCGGCTGGCGCCGCACGTCACCGACACCGTCAGCGTCAGCCTGCTGGACTGGGACGACGTCATCGACCGCACCGCGCTCGGCTTCGACCAACTCAAACCGCCGGGGCTGGCCGAGGTGACCGCGCTGGGCCCCGACCACGAGCCGGTGGCCGCCGCCGACCCGACGGTCAACCGGGACCGGACGGTGACGATCGGCTGCGGGCAGGGCCCGGTGGTGGCGGTGGCGGGCCGGTTCGTGCCCACCACGGTCACCACCACCGTCGGTGCGCTGCTCGACGGGCAGCCGATCGCCGCCCGCCCCTGCGACCCCTCCCCGATCGCGTTGCCGCTGGGCCATCAGGAACTGCTGGTCAGCCCCGGCCCGGCGTTCGTGGTCGACGGCGCCCGGCTGACCGGGTCGCAGGACCCCCCGCCCGCCGCGGTCGCCACCGAGACCGCCGAGACCGGCCACTGGGGCGCCGACCGCCGCGAGGTGCGGCTGGACCCGGCGCAGCAGGACCGGGTGCTGGTGGTGCCGGAGAGCGTCAACCCCGGCTGGGTGGCGCACACCGAATCCGGGCAGCCGTTGACCGCGGTGACCGTCAACGGCTGGCAGCAGGGCTGGGTGGTGCCTGCGGGTACCGCGGGCACCGTCACGCTGAGCTTCCCGTCGAACGGCTGGTACCGCGCCGGGCTGGCCGGTGGTCTGGCGCTGCTGCCGCTGCTGGCGCTGCTGGCGTGGTGGCGCCGCGGCCGCCGCGACGACGACGCGGGGCCGCCGGCCCGGCCGTGGGCGCCCGGCCCGGTGGCCGCCGCGCTGGCCGCCGTCGGCGCGGCCGCACTGGTCGCCGGACCGGCCGGGGCGGCGGTGGTCGCGGCGCTGGTGGGGCTGCGCCGGCTGCTGCGGGCCGACCGGTTCGGCACCCTGTTGCTCGGGCTCGGCGCCGGCGGGCTGACCGGCGCCGGGGCGGTGCTGGCCCGCTATCCGTGGCGGTCGGTGGACGGCTACATCGGGCATGCCGCCGGGGTGCAACTGCTGGCGCTGCTGTCGGTGGCGGCGGTGGCCGTGGCGGCGCTGCCGCGCGGCCGGCGCCCGGATTGATGCCGGCGTCGGCGCCCGCCCCTACCCTGGGAGGCGAGACCCGCCCGAGGAGCTGACGGCGATGGACTGGTTCAGCGCACCGCAGTACTGGCTGGGGCGGTTGCTGCTGGAACGCGGCATCGCCGCGATCTATCTGGTGGCCTTCCTGTCCGCGGCCCTGCAGTTCCGGGCGCTGCTCGGCACCCACGGCATGCTGCCGATTCCGCGGTTTCTGGCCCGGCGGTCCTTCCGCCAGGCGCCGAGCATCTTCCACTGGCACTACTCCGACCGGTTCTTCGCCGCGGTCTGTTGGGCGGGGGCGCTGCTGGCCACCGCGATCGTCGCCGGCGGCACCGACCTGGTACCGCTGTGGGCGACGATGCTGGCCTGGCTGGCGATGTGGGTGGGCTACCTGTCGATCGTCAACGTCGGGCAGCAGTGGTACGCGTTCGGCTGGGAGTCGCTGCTGCTGGAGGCCGGTTTCCTGGCGGTCTTCCTCGGCAACGCCGAGACCGCACCGTCGGTGCTGGTGCTGTGGCTGTTCCGCTGGTTGCTGTTCCGGGTGGAGTTCGGCGCCGGGTTGATCAAGCTGCGCGGGGACTCCTGTTGGCGGGACCTGAGCTGCCTGGACTACCACCACGAGACCCAGCCCATGCCGGGTCCGCTGAGCTGGTTCTTCCACCACCTGCCCAAACCCCTGCACCGGGTGGAGGTGGCCGGCAACCATGTCGCGCAACTGGTGGTGCCGTTCGGCTTGTTCGCACCGCAACCGATCGCCGCTGCGGCGGCGGCGATCATCATCGTCACCCAGCTGTGGCTGGTGGCGTCGGGCAACTTCGCCTGGCTGAACTGGCTGACGATCGTGTTGGCCGGCGGCGTGCTGGTGTGGCCGACCGCGGCGCAGGCGCCGCCGGCACCGCCGGTCTGGTTCGTGGTGGTCGTGGTGGCGGTCACCGCGCTGATCGTGGTGCTCAGCTACTGGCCGGTGCGCAACCTCGTCTCGTCGGGCCAGCGGATGAACGCGTCGTTCAACCCGTACCGCCTGGTCAACACCTACGGGGCGTTCGGCAGCGTCGGCCGAAGCCGCTACGAGGTGGTCATCGAGGGCACCGACGCGACCGAGCTCACCGAGACCGCGGTGTGGCGCGAGTACGGGTTCAAGGGCAAGCCCGGCGACCCGCGCCGGCTGCCGCGCCAGTGGGCGCCGTATCACCTGCGGCTGGACTGGTTGATGTGGTTCGCGGCGATCTCCCCGTCCTACGCCGAGGGCTGGCTGGAGCCGTTCCTGCTGCGGCTGCTGCACAACGACCCGCCGACACTGCGGCTGCTGGCCCGCAACCCGTTCCCGCAGCAGCCGCCCCGCTACGTCCGGGCCCAGCTCTACCGGTACCGATACACCACCCCGAGCGAACTGCGTCGCGATCGGGCCTGGTGGCATCGGACCCCGATCGGCCCGTATGTGAGACCGGTTACGCTCCGGGGTGAGGCACATCCGCCCGCCGCGAGCGCCTGACCGCGCGCCTACCAAGGAGGTTCCGTGTCCATCGCCACCACCAACCCCGCCACCGGCGAGGTCGTCAAGACCTTCACCCCGGCGACCGACGAGGAGATCGAGGCGGCGGTGACGCGGGCTTACGCCCGGTTCGGCGACTACCGCCACACCGGGTTCGCCCAGCGCGCGGAGTGGATGCACGCGACCGCCGATCTGCTCGAGGCCGAGGCCGACGAGGTGGCGGCGATGATGACCCTGGAGATGGGCAAGACCCTGGCTTCGGCGAAGGCCGAGGCGCTCAAGTCGGCGAAGGGATTCCGGTTCTACGCCGACAACGCCGAGGCGCTGTTGGCCGACGTGCCCGCCGACGCCGAGGCGGTCGGTGCGGCCCGCGCCTTCACCCGCCACCTGCCGCTGGGAGTGGTGCTCGCGGTGATGCCGTGGAACTTCCCGTTGTGGCAGGCGGTGCGGTTCGCCGCGCCCGCACTGATGGCGGGCAACGTCGGCCTGCTCAAGCACGCCTCCAACGTGCCGCAGACCGCGCTGTATCTGGCCGATGTGCTCAGCCGCGGCGGCTTCCCCGACGGCTGCTTCCAGACCCTGCTGATCGGGTCGGGCAAAGTGGAAGGCGTGCTGCGGGACCCGCGGGTCGCGGCCGCGACGCTGACCGGCAGCGAGCCCGCCGGGCGGGCCGTCGCGGCCGTCGCCGGTGACGAGATCAAGCCGACCGTGCTCGAACTCGGCGGCAGCGACCCGTTCATCGTGATGCCGTCGGCCGACCTGGACGCCGCCGCCCGCACCGCGGTCACCGCGCGGGTGCAGAACAACGGCCAGTCCTGCATCGCGGCGAAGCGGTTCATCGTGCACACCGACGTCTATGACGAGTTCGCCGCGAAGTTCGTCGCCGGCATGGAGGCGCTCACGGTCGGGGATCCCACCGACCCGGACACCGATGTGGGCCCGCTGGCCACCGAGTCCGGCCGCGACGAGGTGGCCCAGCAGGTCGAGGATGCGGTGTCCGCCGGCGCCACGATCGCCTGCGGCGGTACCCGGCCCGACGGTGCCGGGTGGTACTACCCGCCCACCGTGGTCACCGGCATCACCCCGGAGATGGCGCTGTACACCGAGGAGGTGTTCGGGCCGGTGGCCGGGCTCTACCGGGTGGACGGCATCGAGGAGGCCCTGCAGGTCGCCAACGCCACCCCGTTCGGGTTGGGCTCCAACGCCTGGACCGCCGACGAGGACGAGCAACAGCAGTTCATCGACGGGATCGAGGCCGGCCAGGTGTTCATCAACGGGATGACGGTGTCCTACCCGGAGTTGCCGTTCGGCGGCATCAAGCGCTCCGGGTACGGCCGGGAACTGGCCGGCAACGGCATCCTGGCGTTCTGCAACACCAAAACCGTGTGGGTGGGCTGAGCGTCCGGTCAGCCCAGCGCGGCCAGCACCTTGCGGTCCTCGTCGGCGAAGGTGTCCTCCAGTTGCAGCGGCGAGTAGTCCAGGTCGATCTCCTCCAGCGGCCGACCGCGGGCACTGGAGATGGTGCCGAACCGGCGCATGCCCTTGTCGCTGGCGTAGTTGGTGAACTCCTCGACGGTCATGCCGAACGGGATGTCGTCGCCGTAGATGTCGAAGACGCCCTCGGTGACCTGCAGAGCCAGCGGGATCAGCTCGTTCATCCGCGTCTCGAACACCGCCCAGTTCGCGTCGTCGGCGGCAACGTGCCGCCGGCAGGTGAACGTGCCCCAGGCCATGTGGCGGCGCTCGTCGTCGCCGATCCGGCGGACCAGCTCCTGCATGCCCGGCAGGATGTCCCGCTCGGTGCAGATCCGCTGCCAGGCGTGGTAGCCGGTGAGCGCCAGCGTGCCCTCCACGATGTGGTTGTAGGTCACCGACGCTCGGATCTGCGCGGCCGGTGACGGGTCGGTGCTCAGCGCGTTGAGCGCCTCGGGCAGCTCCTCGTTGAACATCCGCCGGTAGGCGGGCAGGTCATCGAGGTAGCCGTTCAGGTCATCGTCGATGCCGACGGCGTCCAGCCAGAGCCGGAACACCTGGACGTGTTTGGCCTCCTCGAAGGCGAACTGGGTCAGATACATCTCGTCGCCCAGCCGGCCTTCGGCCCGCATCGCGGCCATGAACGGCTGGATGTCGGTGGTGACGGCTTCCTCCCCGGCGATGAACTGCGCGCACAGCCGGGTGGCGATGTCGCGTTCGGCGTCGGTGAGGCTCTCCCAGTCCGCTCGGTCCCGGGAGAAGTCGATGTCGGTGGGATCCCAGAACTTCGCGTTGCCGCCGGCGAACAGTTTCAACGGCATGCTCGCCCAGTTCAGGCCGGTCAGCGAACCGTAATGGTTGCGGGTAGTAGACATGTGCGCACCTCCACCCGCCACCCTACTGTGACACCGGTCATGGTGCAGAGGGATTGCCGCGCGGCCGGAGCCGGGCGTTCGGCAGCGGCGGTGCGGGCAGCCGCGCGCCGGGATAGCCGGCCACCCGGCCGAACCGGTCGGCCTCGGCGGCCCAGTCCCGGCGGTAGCCGAGGATCTCCTGGTGGCTGCGGCCGACGAAGTTCCACCACATCACGATCGGCTCGCCGAACGGCGCACCGCCGAGCAGCAGCGCCCGCGACGGGTCCGCGGTCGGGTTGGCCAGGGTCAGCGTCGTCGCGCCGGCCCCGACGTAGCCCAGGTCGCCTCGGTCCAGCGGCGTGTCGCCCAGGTGTAGGGCTGCGGTGTCGACCAGCACGCCGTGCTCGAAGGTCGCGTCGACCGGTACCCGGAGTCGGGCGCCGGGCGCGACGGTGAGTTCGGCGCCCAGCAACGGGGTGAAGGTGGCCACCGGGGAGCGCCGGCCGCCGAGGTCGCCGAGGAACACCTTGGCGGTGCCGCCGTCGAGTTCGGCGGCCGGCGGGGCGTAGTGCTGGAAGTCCCGGTCGGCGTCGCGGGAGCCGTCGGGCAGCGCCACCCACAGCTGCGCGCCGTGCAGGGTGGTGGTGGCCGCGGTGGAGACCTCCGAGTGGCAGATGCCGTGACCGCCGGTCATCAGGTTCAGTTCGCCGGGCCGGACGTGGGCGTGCACGCCGCCGCTGTCGCGGTGCTCGATCTCACCCTCGAACAGCCAGCTGACGGTCTGCAGGCCGGTGTGCGGGTGCGGTGGGACGTCCATGCCGCCGGTGGCGGCGACGTCGTCCGGACCGTAGTGGTCGACGAAGCACCAGGCGCCGATCAGGGAGCGTTGCCGTTGCGGCAGGGTGCGCCGGACCGTCATCGCCCGCGGCCCGCCCAGCGGCACCGCACGCGAGGTGAGCACCTCGACCAGCGGGTGGCCGGCCTCGTCGCGCGGGCAGGGCCCGGCCCGTCCGTGCAGTTCGTCCGGGTCGGTCTCGGTGTTGCTCATGATCGTGACCCTGCCTTTCGCTGCGACGCCGATGGCGCCCAGTCTGCCGCGCCCGGCTCCATGGCACCGGTGATACCGGCGACGACCGCGTCGACGGTGCGGGCCGCCAACCGGTCGAGGTCGGCGCGGGGCGCGGTGCGCAACGGGCCGTGCAACGCCAGTTCGGCGAAGCCGTGCACGGCGGCGAAACACGGCCATTCGGCGCCGTCGCGGCGCTCCGGTGCGAGCGCGCCCGCGGCCACCAACGCGTCGAGGGCCTCCATCAGCCGCAGGTAGGGCGGCGCTACCCGAACAGGGGGGCCCGCATCGGCGCCGTCGGGTTCGCCGAAGAACGCCACGCTGAACCAGCCGGGCTCATCGAGGGCGAACCCGATATAGCCCAGGCCGACCGCCCGCAACCGGGCCACCGCCGCGGCGGCCGGCGACCCGGGCGCCGGCCCGTCGTCGGCCATCCGGTCGGCCATCCGGTCCCGGATGGCGTCGGCGACCGCCGCCACCAACGCCTGCCGGTCGGCGAAGTGCCGGTAGGCGGCGTTGGGGGTCACCCCGACCCGGCGGGTGACCTCCCGGATGCCCAGCCCGGCCGGGCCGGCGGTGCGGGTGGCGGCCAGGCCGGCCTCCACCAGTGCCGCCGCCAGGTTGCCGTGGTGATAGCGGTTGTCCCCGCGTGTTGCCGCCATGGCCTCAAGCCGCCTCCCATCGGTGTGTACAGCGTACACATTAATCGGCCGCCGGGCAGCAGGCCGCGCGTGACGTCGACCGGCCCGGGACCGCTCAGACCCGTTCCAGCACCGCCGACGCGCCGATCCCACCGGCGGCGCAGATCCCCAGCAGCGCGGTCTCGGCGTCGGTGCGGGCCAATTCGTTGACCATCGTGGTGACCATCCGGGCCCCGGTCGCACCGAACGGGTGGCCCAACGCCACCGAGCCGCCGTGCACGTTGAGCCGGTCCGGGTCGACGCTGCCGACCGCCTCGTCGCGGTCGAGGCGCTCGCGGGCCCACTGCCGGCTCGCCAACGCCCGCAGCACCGAGAGGGTCTGCGCGGCGAACGCCTCGTGGATGTCGACCCGGTCGGCGTCGGCCAGTTTCATCCCGGCCTTGGCCAGCGCCCTCGGCATCGAGATCGCCGGCCCGATCAACACCTGGTCGTTGGGGTCGACGCTGACATAACTCCACGACCGGAACGCCGCCAGCGGCAAAAGCCCCAGCGCGCGGGCCTTGGCCTCGCTCATCAGCAGCACCGCCGACGCGCCGTCGGTCAGCGGGCTGGCGTTGCCCGCGGTGACGGTGCCGTCGGCGGCGAAAACCGGTTTGAGGCGAGCCAGTTTGGCCACGCTGGTGTCGCCGCGCACCTGGCCGTCGACGCCGACCGTCACCCCCTTGTCGGTGGTGACCGGGACGACTTCGTCGTCGAAGCGGCCCGCGGCGATCGCGGCGGCGGCGCGGTGGTGGGAGCGGGCGGCGAATTCGTCCTGCTCGGCGCGGGTGACGCCGTGGATGCGGGCCATCTTCTCCGCCGATTCGCCCATCACCTCGCCGGTGGTGCGCTCGGCGATCTTGGGCTGGCGGGGCAGGATGTCGGTGAACGGCGCCAACTCGGCGATCACCTGCAGGTAGTCCCGCCAGCCGGGTTTGCCCAAGGCGACCGGTGCGGCCGCGTGCACCACCTTCTGCGGCATTTTGATCTCGGCGTTGGAGGTGGAGTCGCTGCCGCCGGCGATCATCACGTCGTATTCGCCGCGTTCGATGGCGGCGGCCGCCGAGGTGATCGCCTGCAGTCCGGACGCGCAGGCCCGGGTGACGGTGTAGCCCTCGCAGCCGGGGTCGAAGGCGAGGTCCAGCGCGATCTCCCGCGCCACGTTGGGGGCGCCGGAAGGCAGGATGACCCCGCCCCACACCATCGCCTCGACCTCGCCTTTGGCCAGCCCCACCCGCTGCAGCAGGCCGGTGACCGCGGCCGCGCCCAACGCGATCGTGTCGAGCTTGGTGAAGTCGGTGAAGGCCCGCCGGAACGGCGTGCGCGCCCCGGCGACGATCACGGCGCGGTTGGAGGTGGTCATCTGCGGCTCCCTGGTGTCGATGCGGTGTGGACGGGGGTCGGTTGCGACGGTGTGGCGCCGACGACCGGGTCGGCGGGGAACTCGATGGCCGGCTCGTCGCTGATGGCGCTGGCCAGCGGGGCCACCCGGTGCGTGCGCCGGTACTCCCAGCGTCGCAGCGCCAGCCGGCACGGCTCCTCCACCAGCGCGAAACTCACCGCGGCCATCGCGAAGCCGAACAGCAGGGTCAGGGCCAGCACCACCGGCATGTCCCCGGCGAAGGCGAACTTGCCGATCATCGGGAAGGCCATGGTCAGCGCGGCCAGGTGCCAGATGAACAGTCCGTAGGACCAGCGGCCGAGCGTGACCATCAGTGGGCTGGCCAGGATCCGGTGGCTGGTGTCGGGCCGGTCGAGCACCAGCGGTGCCAGCAGCGCCCCGGCCAGGATCGCGCCCAGCCCGGTGCGCACCACGAATTGCCCGACGGTCGCCGGGGTCATGCCCTCCGGGCCGGCGATCGGCGACGCCGACAGCAGGTAGGTGATCACCACGATGACCGCCATCACGATCCGGCGCCGCGCCAGCCGGTGCACCCAGCCGGGCGGGCTGACGGTGAGTTCGGCAAGCAGCATGCCCGCCCCGAACCAGCTGCCGTAGGCCGGCGGCCAGTTCAGCGGGTTGAGTCCCTCCGCGGCGTGGATCGGCAGGTAGCCCCAGCCCAGGCTGGCCACCGACATGGCCAGGATCGCCGGGATGCGGGCGCGCACCGGCAACTGCCGGGCCGCCAGCGCCAGCAACGGCAACACCAGATAGAAGGTGACCTCCACCGACAGGCTCCACATCTGGGTGAGCCCGGGGGTCAGGGTCAGCGGCACGTACACCTGGGTGAGGGTCAGGTTGGCCAGCCAGACGGTGCGGCTGGCGCCGACCGCGTCGGGCAGCAGGGCCAGGATCACCACCACCGCGACCAGGTAGGCGGGCATGATCCGCACGATGCGGGACCGCAGATAGTGGCCGGTGGCCGGCCGGTGCCGCAGCCCGCGCGCCGCGGCGGCGTGCCCGCGCCACAGCAGGAATCCCGACAGCGCGAAGAACAGCGCCACCGCCAGGTCGAATCGGCCCCACAGCCGCCCGCTGATGCCGCTGGAGTGCCCGGTCTGGAACGCCACGTGGGTGATCACGACACCCATGGCGGCGCAGGCCCGCATGCCCTCCACGGCCGGCAGGAAACTGCGGGTGCCGCCCACCTGCGCGTCAACGGTCATGGCTGACAGTCTGCCGGTGTGCGCGGGCGCGGGGTCGGCGACGGCCGGATTCACCGCCCGGAAACGGCCCCGGGGACCGTTAGGAGGCGCTTAAATTCTGCTGTTAGGGTCGGGAGAGTTTGCCTGGCTGCTCTCCCTGCGCGGGGGGTACCCACAGGTCGGACGCTCTGGGGTCGCGGAGACCCGGGAGGCCTCGGATCAGAAGGAGGGCACGGCAACGTGAGCAGAGCAGTCATGTTGCGGATCACGGTGTACGGCGCGCTGGGGCTCGGTGCCGCGCTGCTGATCGCCGCCCTGCTGCTGCCGACCTACACGGTCAGCCAGATCACCAAGATCCCGCTCGACATCGACACCACCCTGGTCAGCGAGGGCCGCGGCACCGCGCTGGACCCCGCGTCGCTGGCCGGCGAGCACTTCGTCATCGACGAAGACGTGCCGCTGGTGTCGCAGAAGCAGATCAGCGTGGAGTCCCCGGCGAACGCCGATGTGGTCACCCTGCAGGTCGGTTCCACGGTGCGCCGCACCGACAAGCAGAAAGACAGCGGGCTGCTGTTGGCGATGGTCGACACGGTCACCGTGAACCGGGAGACCGCCGAGGCCGTCTCCGACGACAACCACCCCGGCGGCACGGTGCAGCAGCCGCGCAGCATCGAGGACGACAACCCGCCCAAGCCGCTGCCGCTGGCCCATGAGGGGCTGGCCTACCGTTTCCCGTTCCACACCGAGAAGAAGAGCTACCCGTACTTCGACCCGATCGCGCAGGAGGCGTTCGACGCCAACTACGAGGGTGAGGACGACGTCAACGGGCTCACCGCATTCCGGTTCACCCAGAACGTCGGCTACAACTCCGAGGGCAAGTTGGTCAAGCCGATCAAGTACCCGTCGCTCTACAGCGACAACGAGGACGGCGAGGTCACCACGACCGCTGCGCAGTGGGGCGTCGAGGGCGAGCCCGACGAGGAGATCACCATGACCCGCTACTACGCGGCGCAGCGCACGCTGTGGGTGGATCCGGTGTCGGGCACGATCGTCAAGGCCAAGGAGCGCGCCCAGCACTACTACGCCCGCGACCCGCTGAAGCCGGAGGCGACGCTGGCCGACTACACCGTCACCTCCACCGAGCAGACCATCGAGGAGCAGGTCGGTATCGCCCGCGATCAGCGCGACTGGCTGGCGCTGTGGTCACGGATCCTGCCGATCACGCTGGCCGCGTCGGGGCTGATCGCGCTGGTCGGCGGGGTGTTGCTGGCCACCTTCGCGGTGCGCAGCGAGGCCGCGCTGGTCGACCCGGGCCTGGACACCACCGAGCAGGGTTTCTTCGAGGGCCTGTTCGACAGCCTGCTGAACCGGCGCGCCAAGGCCGAGGAACCGATGCCGGCGGCCGAAGCGGCCACCGAGAAGCTGCCCACCCGCCCGCCGGACCCGCCGGCCGCACCGGGCTCAGCGGAACCGCCGCCGCGCGGCTAGCCGCCGGGTGACCCGGGCGCGCCGCTGGGCCGGGCCGGTCTATGCCCTGGCGTTGACCCTGCTGGTGACCGCGCCGCTGCTGCGGCCCGGGTATCTGCTGCTGCGCGACGCGGTGTCGACCCCGCGGGCGTATCTGTCCGATGCGGCGCTGGGGCTGGCCGGGTCCGCCCCGCGCGCGGTTCCCCAGGACGTCGCGGTGGCGCTGGCCTCCCGCCTCCTGGACGGCGGGCTGGTGGTCCGGGCGCTGCTGATCGGCGGGGTGCTGCTGGGCGGGCTGGGCGCCGGGCGCCTGGTGCGGGTGGTGCTGCCGCAGTCGGGTCTGCCCGGGGTGGCGGTGGGCACCACGGTGGCGGTGTGGAACCCGTTCGTGGCCGAGCGGTTGCTGCAGGGGCAGTGGAGTCTGCTGGTCGGGTACGGCTGTCTGCCGTGGCTGGCCGCGGCGGTGCTGCGGCTGCGCGGCCGGCCTCGCACCCGGTGGCGTGACGTCGCGGCACCGGTGTTCTGGCTGGCCGCGGCCGGGCTGACCCCGACCGGGCTGCTGCTGGCGGCGACGGTCGCGCTGGCCGCCGCGGCGGCCGCCGGGCCGGGACTGTCGCGGCGGCGCTGCGCGGCGCTGACCACCGGGGCGGCGCTGGTGGCGGCGGCGCCGTGGCTGGTGGCCGCGGCACTGGGGCCGCCGATGACCGGTGGCACCGGTGTGAGCGCGTTCGCCGCGCGGGCCGAGCCGGGGCTGGGAACCCTGGGCAGTCTGGCCGGTCTGGCCGGGATCTGGAACGCCGAGGCGGTGCCCGGGTCCCGCACCGGGCTGTTCGCGCTGGTGGCGACCGGCGTGCTGCTGGCGGTCGTCGGTGCCGGGTTGCCGGTCACGGCGCGGCGGCCGGCTGCGGTGCCGCTGTTGGCGCTGGCCGGGGTCGCCGTCGTGGTGCCCGCGTTGGCGGCCACCGGCGCGGGGCTTGCGGTGCTGCACGCCGCGGTCGACGCGGTGCCCGGGCTGGGGGTGCTGCGGGAGGGGCAGAAGTGGGTGGCGCTGGCGATGCCCGGCTACACCCTGGCCGCCGCGGGCGCGGTGGTCGCGCTACGCCGCTGGTTGCGGCCCGCGGTCGCGGCGGCGCTGTGCTGTGCGGCGCTGATCGCGGTGCTGCCGGACCTGGCGTGGGGGGTGGGCGGACGGGTGACGTCGGTGTCCTATCCGGCCGGCTGGGCGACGGTGGCCGCGGCGATCAATGCCGATCCGCGGCCGGTGGCCGTGCTGCCCGCCGGGCCGATGCGCCGGTTCGACTGGGCCGGCCCGGTGCTCGATCCGCTGCCGCGCTGGGTACGCGCCGAGGTGCTCTCCTCGGGTGACCTGAGCGTCTCCGGGACCACGGTGCGCGGCGAAGGAGACCACGCCCGGTCGGTACAGGCGATGTTGCTGCGCGGGGCTCCCCCGGCGGACCTGGTCGACGCCGGGGTGGGCTGGGTGGTCGTCGAGGCCGACAGCACAGGCGAATTCGGCGCTGCGGCACAGACATTGGACCGGCTTCCGGTGGCGGTGCGGGAGGGCGGACTGACGCTCTACCGGGTCGGAGGCCACGCCGAGGGCGCGTCGGCGCCGCGGCGGGCGGTGGTGCTCGCCGCGCACGGCCTGTGGCTGGCGCTGCTGGTGGGTGCCGCGGTGCTGGGCCGGCCCCGACGCCCGGACCGGTCCGGCGTGGTTGACTGACCCGATGAGCGACGCGCCCCCCGACCCCGCCGCGCGACGCAGACAACGGCACTGGGTGTGGCTGGTGGCGGTGATCGCAGTGTTGACGCTGGCGGGCAGCGCGGTGGCGCTGGTGCTGATGTTGCCGCTGGCGATGGCCACCGATCCCTGTCACGGCGACGACACCGAGTGGGTCTGCCAACTGTCGGCGCGCGGGCAGAACCTGCTGGTGTTGCTGCCGTGGCTGGCCGTCGGCGGCGGTCTGGCCGGCGCGACGGCGGGCGCGGCGCTGGCCGCGTGGCGGCGCTGGACGCCGCTGATCGGGATTCCGCTGGCGGTGCTGGGCTATCTGGTGGTGGTGCCGATCGGTTACGAGTTGACGCTGCGGGTGTAGTCGCTACACCACGCCGCTGATCGGCCGGCCCGCGGCGACGGCTTCCAGCACGGTGCGCATCGATTCGGCGCTCTGGCGCCAGGAGAACTCCGCGCTGCGCGCCTGGGCCTTGCCGCCGAGTTGGTCGCGCAGCACCGGGTCGTCCAGCAGTTGCCGCAGCTCCGTCACGAGTTGGTCGCGGTCGTCGACCAGCACCCCGGTGACCCCGTCGACGATCGAGTCGCACAGCCCGCCGGAGGAGCGGTAGCCGATGGTCGGCACCGCGTGCTGGGCGGCCTCGATCACCGCCAGCCCCCAGCCTTCCTTGCGGGAGGGCAGTAACTGCACCCAGGACCGTTGCAGCAGAGCATGTTTGGTGTCCTCGTCGACGTGACCGTGGAAGGTGACGGCGTCGCGGATGCCCAGCCGGTCGGCGTGTTCGACCAGCCGGTGGCGCCACCAGCCGTCGCCGATCACGTCCAGGTGCACGTCGGGCACCTGTGGGCGCAGCGCCGCCACGGTGTCCAGCGCGTCCTCGATCTGCTTGTGCGGCACCAGCCGGGACAGCACCACCACGCGCGGCCGCGAGGAGCGGTCGGCGGTCAGCGATTTCGGCGGGGCGCGGTCAAGACCGTTGCGCACCACCGCGATCCGGTCCGGGTGCACCCCGAGTTCCACCAGGTCGCGCACCGAGGGCAGGGAGACGGTCAGGTACTGGTTGCGCCGGTGTACCCGCGGGGAGAGCCGCGATTCGACGTACCAGCCGACCCGTCCCATCAGCTTCCCGGCCATCGGCCACTGAGCGCGGTGGCAGTGGTGCACCAGCACCACCACCCGGCGGCCGTAGAGCAACCGCGCCAGAAACGGCACCCCGTTCTGGGTGTCGACCACCACGTCCGGGCGCACCCCGCGCAGCGGGCCGATCCGCAGCCGGGCGCCGGCCATCGCCGCCAGCGCACGCAGGTAGACCGTGTAGCGCCCGCCGGCCCGTTCGATGCGGACCCCGTCGACCACGTCGCGGCGCGCCACCCCGGGGTAGCGGGCCGTGCGCAGGGTGACGGTCATGCCGGCGGCCGCCAGCTCCGCGCCGATCCGCTGCAGATAGGTCTCGCTGCCCCCGCCCTGCGGGTGGCCGGTGTCGCGCCAGCACAGCAGCAGCACCGAGCCGACTCGGCCGGGGGTCGAGCGCGGCGGCTCGGCTCCCGGCGGCTCAACGGCGGTGGGCATCGCCGTCCAGCCTAATGGTCGTTCTAGGCTGGCCTGCGATGGCCGGTTCCTCGTCGACCGCCCGCTTCGCGGGTCGTGCCACGCTGCGCCGCTCACTGCGGCTGCTCGGCGCGTTCCGCTACGAGCAGACCGCCCCGGACCGCTTCTACGGGCCGCTGGCCGCCGACACCGCCGTCATGGTCGCGGACCTGTGGCGCGGGCTGCACGGCGGCCCGCCGGACGGGCGCACCGTGCTCGACGTGGGCGGCGGGCCCGGCTATTTCGCCGCCGCGTTCGCCGACGCCGGCCTGCGCTACATCGGGGTGGAACCGGACCCGGCGGAGATGCACGCCGGGGGGCCGGCGGGCCCGTCGGCGGCGACGTTCGTCCGGGCGTCGGGCATGGCGTTGCCGTTCGCCGACGACAGCGTGGACATCTGCCTGTCCTCCAATGTCGCCGAGCATGTGCCGCACCCGTGGCGGCTCGGCGCCGAGATGCTGCGGGTCACCCGCCCCGGCGGGCTGGTGGTGCTGTCCTACACGGTGTGGCTGGGGCCGTTCGGCGGGCATGAGATGGGCCTGACCCACTATCTGGGTGGGGCGCGGGCGGCGGCCCGCTACACCCGCAAACACGGCCATCCGCCGAAGAACAACTACGGCTCGTCACTGTTCGCGGTGTCGGCGGCCGCCGGGCTGGACTGGGCCCGCCACAGCGGGGCGCTGGTGGCCGCTTTCCCCCGCTACCACCCGCGATGGGCGTGGTGGCTGACCCGGGTTCCGGTGCTGCGGGAGTTCGCGGTGAGCAACCTGGTGCTGGTGCTGCAACCCCGTGACTGAAACAGGTTCTAATCCTGCCGCGGGCTGAGTTAGGGTGTGATCTACGCCGCCGAGAGCGAGCCCGGTGGCGACCCACACCGACCAAGGAGCAGCACCCCATGCCCGAGAGCACGCCCACCGAGTACGACAAGCTTTTCATCGGCGGAACCTGGGTCGAACCGTCCACCGATGAGGTGATCGAGGTGCACTCCCCGGCCACCGGCGCCTACGTCGGCAAGGTGCCGCTGGCGGCCAAGGCCGACGTCGACACCGCGGTGGCCACCGCCCGCGCCGCCTTCGACAACGGCCGCTGGCCGGCCACCCCGCCCGCCGAGCGGGCCGCGGTGATCGCCAAGGCGGTCACGCTGATGGAAGAGCGCAAGGAACTGTTCACCACACTGCTGGCCGACGAGACCGGGCAGCCGCCGGCGATCATCGAGACGATGCACTGGCTGGGCTCGCTGGGGGCGCTGACCTACTTCGCCGGGGCTGCCGACGACGTCACCTGGCGCGAGACCCGCAACGGCTCCTACGGGCAGACGTTGGTGACCCGCGAACCGCTCGGCGTGGTCGCCGCGATCGTGGCGTGGAACGTGCCACTGTTCCTGGCCGTGAACAAGCTGGGCCCGGCGCTGTTGGCCGGCTGCACGGTGGTGCTCAAGCCCGCCGCGGAGACCCCGCTGACCGCCAACGCCCTGGCGGAGGTGTTCGCCGACGCCGGCCTGCCCGACGGGGTGCTGTCGGTGGTGCCCGGCGGTGTGGAGACCGGGCAGGCACTGACCGCCAACCCCGACGTGGACTGCTTCAGCTTCACCGGCAGTTCCGCGGTGGGCAAGGAGATCGGCAAGCGCGCCGCCGACCTGCTCAAGCCGTGCACGCTGGAGTTGGGCGGCAAGTCCGCGGCGATCGTCCTCGAGGATGTGGACCTGGCCACCGCGGTGCCGATGATGGTGTTCTCCGGGGTGATGAACGCCGGCCAGGGCTGCGTGAACCAGACCCGGATCCTGGCGCCCCGGACCCGCTACGACGAGGTCGTCGACGCGGTCAAGGGCGTCGTCGAGGCGTTGCCGGTCGGGCTGCCCGACAATCCGGCCGCCCAGATCGGGCCGCTGATCAACGAGAAGCAGCGCGCCCGGGTGGAGGGCTACATCGCCAAGGGCATCGAAGAGGGTGCCAGGCTGGTCTGCGGCGGCGGGCGCCCGGAGGGCCTCGACGGCGGGCACTTCGTGCAGCCGACGGTCTTCGCCGACGTGGACAACAAGATGACCATCGCCCAGGAGGAGATCTTCGGGCCGGTGCTCTGCGTCATCCCCTACGACAGCGTCGACGACGCGGTGGCGATCGCCAACGACTCCGACTACGGCCTGGCCGGCAGCGTCTGGACCACCGACGTGCCCCGTGGCATCGAAATCTCCCAGCGGGTGCGCACCGGCACCTACGGCATCAACTGGTACGCCTTCGACCCGGGTTCGCCGTTCGGCGGGTTCAAGAACTCCGGTATCGGCCGGGAGAACGGCCCGGAGGGCGTGGAGCACTTCACTCAACACAAGAGTGTGCTGATGCCGATGGGCTACACGATGGAGGGCTGAGCCCGCCCCGGCACCGCGCCGATCCGTGGTTCACTGGAGCCATGGGCTTCGACCAGTACCACGAACCGGCAGCCGAACTCTCCGCGGAGACCCGCACCTTCGCCCGGATGTGCGCCAACCTCACCGAGGAGGCCGAGGCGATCAGCTGGTACAGCCAGCGCATGTCGATCGAGCCGGACGCCGAGTCGCGGGCGATCATGGCCAACGCGCTGGGCGAGGAGTACAAGCACTTCTGCATGGACCTGGAGTTCCTGCTGCGCAAGACACCGCAGTGGCGGGCGATCGCCCAGGGGATCCTGTTCCGCGACGGCGACATCGTCGAGAACGGAGAGAACGCCGAAGCCGCCGCCGAGGGTGAGGACGCCGGCTCGGGCGCGGGCGGCACCCTGGACGTGGGCAGCCTGAAGGGCCAGCAGCAGTAGCCCGACTCGGCGGGCCGGCGGTTAGAAAGCCTCCTCGGCCAGGTCCATCACGGCCAGATCGACGTTCTCGGCGGTCGCGCGCTCGTCGGTCAGCCGGGGCAGCACGTTCTTGGCGAAGAAGTTGGCCACCGCGACCTTGCCTGCGTAGAAGTCGCGGTCGGCGTCATCGGCCCCGCCCGCGTTCGCGGCCTCCAGCGCCACCTCGGCCTGCCACAGCAGCAGCCAGCCGATCAGCAGGTCGCCGCAGGCCAGCAGGAACGGCACCGACTTCAGTGCCAGCCGGTAGAGCTGGCGGGAGTCCTCCTGAGCGCCCATCAGGTAACCGGTGAGCGAGGCGGTCATCGCCTGCACGTCGTCGACGGCGGTCGCCAGCCGGGTGCGGGCCTCGGCCAGCTCGGGCCGGGCCCCCTCGGCGTCGAGGAACCCGCGGATCTGCTCGACAACGTGGGTCAGCGCGACCCCCCGGTCGCGCGCGATCTTGCGGAAGAAGAAGTCCTGGGCCTGAATCGCGGTGGTGCCCTCGTAGAGCGAGTCGATCTTGGCGTCGCGGATGTACTGCTCGATCGGGTAGTCCTGCAGATAGCCGGAGCCGCCGAACGTCTGCAGCGACTCGGTCAGATACTGGTAGGCGCGTTCGGAGCCGACACCTTTGACGATCGGCAGCAGCAGGTCATTGACGCGCGCCGCCAGCTCGGCGTCCGCGCCGGAGACGATCTCGGCGACCTGCGGGTCGTGGTAGGCGGCGGTGAACAGATACAGCGCCCGCAGGCCCTCCGCGTAGGCCTTCTGCATCATCAGCGCCCGGCGCACGTCAGGGTGGTGGATGATCGTCACCCGCGGCGAGGTCTTGTCGGTCATCTGGGTCAGGTCGGCGCCCTGCACCCGGGTCTTGGCGTACTCCAGCGCGTTGAGGTACCCGGTCGACAGCGCCGAGATCGCTTTGGTGCCCACCATCATCCGCGCGTACTCGATCACCTGGAACATCTGGGCGATGCCGCTGTGGGTGTCGCCGACCAGCCAGCCGGTGGCGGGTACCCCGTGTTGCCCGAAGGTCAGTTCACAGGTGGCCGAGGCCTTCAGCCCCATCTTGTGCTCCAGGCCGGTGACGAACACCCCGTTGCGTTCGCCGGGTTCGCCGGTCTCGGGGTCGGGCAGGAACTTGGGGACCAGGAACAGGCTCAGGCCCTTGGTGCCCGGTCCGGCACCCTCGGGCCGGGCCAGCACCAGGTGCATGATGTTCTCGAACAGGTCGTCGGTGTCGCCGTTGGTGATGAACCTTTTGACCCCGTCGATGTGCCAGGTGCCGTCGGGTTGCTCGACGGCCTTGGTGCGCCCGGCACCGACGTCGGAGCCGGCGTCGGGTTCGGTGAGCACCATGGTGGCGCCCCAGTTGCGTTCGATCGCCAGGGTGGCCCAGTGCTTCTGCTGCTCGTTGCCCAGTGAGTAGAGGATGTCGGCGAACAGCGGACCGGCCAGGTACATGAAGACGGCCGGGTTGGCGCCGAGCGCGAACTCGCTGATCGCCCAGCCGACCATGGCCGGCGCGGGCACGCCGCCGACGTTCTCCGACAGCCCGATGCGGAACCACTCGCCGGCCTGCCAGGCCCGCAGCGATTCCTTGAACGACTCGGGCAGGTGGACGGTGTGCTCGTCGGGGTCGAAGGTGGGCGGGTTGTGGTCGGCGTCGGCGTAGGACTCCGCGGTGGGTCCTTCGGCGAGCCGGGCCGCCTCGGCGAGCATCTCGCGGACGGTGTCGGCGTCCAACTCCTCGAACTCACCGGAGCCCAGCACCTTCTCCAGGGTGAACAGTTCGAAGAGGTTGAACTCCAGATCGCGCACGTTGCTCTTGTAGTGGCCCATGACGACACCTTTCGGGTTCGACTGATGCCGAGCGTAGCCGTTTCGGAGGGCCCCGGCCCGGGCGTTGCGGGGAAAGCCGAGCCGGACCGACCCGCCGTCGAGACGTGTGGGCGGCCGGCGCGTCGGTGAGGCAACACACAGCGCGCCGAGTGGCCCCGAACTTAAGAGAACTCTATGATTAGGCGTGCTAGTTGGGTCGGCGACGGCCCGGATAGGAGGCGCGACGATGTGGACGATTGAGCTCAACGTCGCAGGTCACCGGTTCACCAACCGGGCCGCCGAATGCACCCCCCGCCGCCCGGGACCGTCCCGGCGCAAGCGTCGGGTTGCCCAGCGCCGCGGGATGCGGCAGCGCCTGACCCGGAGCTGACCCGCACCGGGTGACCGGCTGAATCATCGAAACGGCCCCCGCGAACCACCGGTTCGCGGGGGCCGTTTCAGCCGTCTCGGGTCAGCGGCGGCCCAGCATCAGCCGCCACACCTCCGGCCCGCGCTCGATGTAGCTGACCACCAGCCCGCCACCGGATCGCTGCTCCAGCTGGTGCAGCAGCGGGATCGGGTCGTGGTGGGCGATGAGCTCCATCGCCGCGCCCGGCGGGACCGCGTCGAAGGCGCCGAAGACGGTGGCGTGCCGGATGGCGTGCGGGATCTGCCGCACGTCGAGCACCGGGACCTCCGACTCGTTCTCCGCGCAGGTGCAGTTGTGCCCGCCGTGGTCGTCGCCGCCGTGGCCGACCAGCTCGGTCATTCCGGCGGTGAGGTCGGCGACCGAGACCTCGCGGTCGGCGGCCAGGGCCGGCAGCACGCGCTCGGCCTCGTCGCCCAGTTGCGTCTCGAGCAGCACCCGCAACGCGTGGGCGTCGGCGGCGGCCCGCGCCGGCGAGCGCTCGGTGCGGACCCGCTCGACCAGGATGCCGATCCCGCGCTTACGGGCGATCAGCGACTCGAGCAGCGGCCGGACCCGGTCGGTGCGCGCCGCGGCCGGGTACAGCCGCTCCTCGGCGGCCGCCAGCTGCGGCAGTAGTTCGTTGGTGGCGAAGCCGAGCAGGGCGGTGCGGGCGCCCTCGACGTCGCCGCCGCGCTCGACGGCGGACAGGATCGTGTCGGTGAGCATCGCCATCCGTCCGACGGTCTCCGCGTGGTGGTTCTTCACCGCCTCGACCGCTTCGGCGTCGGCCGCCGTGGACGCGACAATCACCTCGTTGGCAGACATGATGTCGGCCTCCTCTCGCTGTGGGGATCTAGCTCGGTGGGTGCGGCTCACCCAGTGTGGCCGAACACTCCCGAATTTACTACAGTTATTTCCGTGGAAAACCCCGGGTTGTTGGGGCCGGCCCCGACGCCGGCCCCGGTGACACAGACCCCGCTGTCCGCGCAGCGGTGGGCGGTGCTGGAGCAGGTCCGCACCCGAGCGCCGGTGCGGGTGGCCGAGATCGCCACCGAATTGGGTTTGCACGCCAACACCATCCGCGAGCACCTCGATGCGCTGGTCGACCTGGAACTGGTGGAGCGCACCACGACGCCGACCGGCGGACGGGGGCGCCCGGCGGCCCGGTATCGGCCCACGACCGCCGACCCCGCCGTTCAAAGCGAGGCGTTCGCCGCCCTGGCCACCGTGCTCGCCGGCCAGTTGGCCCGGGTCAGCCAGCAACCGGAACAAGACGCCGAGTCCGCCGGGGCGGACTGGGGCCGCACCCTGGTCGAGGCACGCGACGGCGCCGAACCCCGGCGCGTCGTGCTGGATGCGTTGGCCCGCCTGGGATTCGGCCCCGACGAATCGGCCGGTGACTCGCGTGGTGTGGCATTGCGCCGCTGCCCGCTGCTCAGCGCGGCGCGCCGCCACCCCGAGATCGTCTGCCGGGTCCATCAGGGCATCGCGGTGGGGATGCTGGAGGAGTTGGGCGCACCGGCCGACGCCGACCTGGTCGCCTTCGCCGAGCCGGGCGCCTGCCGGTTGATGCTGCCGGCCGCGCTCTGAGCGGCCGCACTCCGATCGGCCGTAGAGTGACCGTATGAGTTCCCAGCGCACCCGGTGGGGGCAACAAACCCTGTTCGACCGGGCCAACGTGGCCGCCTACAGCTTCGGTGTGGAGAACGCCTGGATCGCCCGGCCGTTCGGCCGGCTGGTCTGGGGCACCGACGTCACCGTGTTCTATGACGCCATCTCCGCCCTCGGCGATTTGCCCGACGACACCGCGGTGCTCGACATCCCCTGCGGCAGCGGGGTGGCGCTGCGCGGTCTGCGTTCCACGCAGCGGCTGCGCTATGTGGCGGCCGACATCTCGCCGGACATGCTGACCCGCACCCGTCGGCGTGCGGCCGAACTCGGCCGCACCGACGTCGAACTCGCGACCGCCGACATCGCCGCGCTGCCGTTCGGCGACGGCGAGTTCGACGTGGTGGTGTCCTTCAACGGTCTGCACTGCCTACCGGACCCGGCGACCGCGATCGCCGAACTCGCCCGCTGCCTCAAGCCGGGCGGCCGGCTGGTCGCCCTGTCCGTGGTGCGCGGCGCGGGGTGGCGCCACGACCTGGCGATCGAGGCGCTACGCCGATCCGGGGTGTTCGGTCCCGGCGGCACCACCGCGGAGCTTCGGGGATGGTTCACCGACGCCGGACTTTCCGTCGAGTCGCTGCAGCGCTCCGGGGCGCTGGCGCACGTGACCGCCCGGCGCTGAGCGCCGGGCCGCCGCTCACCGCTCGCCGCGCCGCCAACGGGCGTACCCGGGCTCCCTCGTTGACGTGCCCGCGCCGACGAACTGGGCTGCTACCACTGCCCCGCCGACGGTCGTCAGCCCGATTGCCGAGGTGGCCGTACCAGCCCGGTGAGAATCATGTCGAGGCCGGAGTCGAATCGTTGGTCGCGGTCCCCAGTCAGGATGGCGATGAGATCCTCGTTATCGGTTGGCCGGCGTTGCCCTGCCTCGGCGATCTGCGCCACTAGACCGTCCCACTCGCCATTCGCGCTCAGCTCCAGATAGGCCTGCTCATCGATGACGAATCCTATTGTGTAGGAACGTAGTAGCACCGCGAGTTGACCAGCGCTTCGCCCTGGAACTGTGACCGATTCCAGGAGCGTGTACAGCGTCGTCGACAAGGCTAGTGTTGCAGCCAGAGGAGCATAGGAGCCGGCGATGATGCGTCCACCATCGCGAAACGTCAGCATCGCCCGGCGCATTCGTCGGCAGCAGTCTTTGACGTTCTCAACCGACGGTCGTGCGCCGTCGAAGTCGGCGAGGTCGATCGTCGCGTAGATCGCGTCGGCCATCGCGCGCTGCAGGTCGTCGCGATCCCGAAAATGTTTGTAGAGCGCTCCGGGTGTGACGCCGGCGGCACCGGCTAGGCGGCGCATGGTGAGCGCATCAAGACCGTTGTCGGCGACGCACCGGTGGGCGAGTGCGACCAGGGTTTCCCGAGTCAAGCCACGTTTGACCATCGCCGACCAGCGTAGAGACACCCGTGTTGACACCACCGTCGCATCACCTTTACCGTCCTTTTGGTGAACATTGTTTACCAAAAGGAGGCGAGATGCCCGAACATCCGGTGCTCATCGTCGGCGGCGGCCCGACCGGGCTGATGCTGGCCGGTGAACTCGCCTTGGCCGGGGTCGACGTGGCCGTGTTGGAGCGACGGGTTGATCGCGCTCTGGTGGGTTCGCGCGCTGCCGGAATGAACTCCCGAACTCTTGAGGTACTCGACCAACGCGGCATCGCCGATCGTTTCCTGTCCCAAGGCGAAATCGGCCAAAACGGCCACTACTCGGGGCTCTTCTTCGACGCGTCCGACCTACCCACCCGACACAACTACAGCCTGACCCTGCTGCAGTATCGGATCGAAAAGATCTTGGCCCAATGGGTCACCGAAAACGGTGGCGCGATCCATTACGGCTGCGAGGTCTCTGATTTCAACCAGGACACCACCGGCGTCACCGTCACGTCGGTGGACGGCACCCGCTGGCGGGGCGCTTACCTCGTCGGCTGTGACGGCGGCCGGAGCCTGATCCGCAAAGCATCCGGTATCGCCTTCCCCGGATGGGCCGCCTCGACCAGCTGCTTGGTGGCCGACGCCGAACTGACCACCGAGCCGCCCTGGGGTATGCACCGCGAGGGACGCTTTCACGCGTTCTTCCGGTTCCCCGGTGAAGACACCGCCCGGGTGATGGCGACCGAGGCCCACGTCACGAACACTGCCGAACCGACCGTGGCCGACCTGCGTGCAGCCCTCATCGACTGCCGCGGAACCGATTACGGACTACGTGATGCCGCATGGGTTTCCCGCTTCAACGACACGACCAGGCAGGCAGCGTGTTACCGCGATCGTCGTGTTCTTCTCGCAGGGGACGCCGCCCACGTGCACTTCCCGATCGGCGGGCAGGGCCTCAACACCGGAATCCAAGATGCGGTGAACCTCGGCTGGAAGCTCGGTCAGGTCGTCAACCGAACATCGAGCGCTACCCTCTTGGACACCTACCACGCCGAACGTCATCCGGTGGCCGCTCGGGTGTTGCACAACACGATGGCGCAGACCGCACTCAACGGCGTCGGGGAACGCACCGCCGCGCTCCGCGACACCATGGCTGAGCTGCTGTCCATGCGTGAACCTCACGAGCGGATCGCAGCGATGATGTGCGGGTTGGACATCCACTACGACTTCGGCGCCGGGCATCCGATGCTCGGCCTGCGCATGCCCGACCTCGCCCTGGACACCGCCGACGGCCCCACCCGACTGTTCACGCTGCTGCACAACGCCCGCGGCGTGGTCGTGACCTTCGGTCGGCATCTGGCTCAGGACCTGTCCCGCTGGGCGCAGCGCGTCTCGGTGGTCGACGCGCACCCGCCCTCGGCCTGGCGCCTACCCGTGCTCGGCGAGGTGCCGGCCCCCGGCGCCGTGCTGATCCGGCCCGACGGCTACGTCGCTTGGGCGGGCGACCACGGCGCCGGCGGCCTGGCCGTCGCTCTCGACGAGTGGTTCGCCTGACCCCTCAGCTGTCCAGCATCTCCGCGACCCGCGCCGCCAACCCGGCGATCCCCGACACCGGCAAACCGAACCGCTCGGCGAGCACCTCGAGCACCTGCTCGGCGGAGTCCAGCCGGGTCCGCTCGGTGCGGCCGTCGCGGTGGTGCATGACCAGGTGCCTACCGCGCAGGTTCCAGCGGGCGTCGGCGGTGGTGATCGCGGCGCTGAGCCCGGTGACGAACTTCGACTCCGGATACGTCGAGACGTACCAGCTGCCCACCTGCAGGTCGATCAGCGGGCGCGGCTCGGTGGTGAAGGTGTACAGCGGCGTCCACCCGTTCGGCAACCGGGTCTCCAGCAGGTGGGCGCGGCCGTGCTCGCGGATCCGGTAGTCCTCGTGGCGGGTCTGCTGGACCACGTCGGGACGCAACCGGATCGGCGAGGTCAGGGTCTGCCCGCCGAACCCGACGTCGACCAGCAGCGGATCGTCACCGGCGTCGTCGCCGGGCAGCCGCACCGCCAGCGCCTGATGGGTCTCGGCGTGCGGGGGGCCGTCCAGTCCCTCCGGGTTTCCCCACACCACCCGGGCACCCAGCGCATCGACGCCGAATCCCAACTGCTCCAACACATATCGCAGCAAGGTGTTGTGTTCGTAGCAGTAGCCGCCGCGGCGGTCGGTGACCAGCTTCGCGGACAGCGCGGCCGGGCCGAGGTCGATCACCGGGACACCGCACAGCGGATCGAGGTTTTCGAACGGGATGTGCGAGGTGTGTCCGATCACCAGCGCGGCCAGGGTGTCGGCGGTGGGTTCGGTGGCCCCGTCGTAGCCGATACGGTCCAGGTAGGCCGCCAGGTCGACGCCGCTCTCACTCACCTCGCCGATGGTATCGGCAGTCGCGGCTGGGTAGGATTGGCGCCCTGATGAGTGCACGTGAGAGCGATCGTTCCGAAACCGCCAAGTGGGACCCCGGCTTCACCGAACGGGTGATGGGCTGGCTGCGTCCGGTGGTGAAGGGCTATCACCGCGCCGAGACCCGCGGGTTGGAGTCCTTCCCGCCCGGCGGCGCCCTGGTGGTCGCCAACCACTCCGGCGGACTGTTCGCCATGGACGTGCCAGTGTTCGCGACCGGATTCTACGAGAAGTTCGGCTACGACCGGCCGGTCTACACGCTCAGCCACGACATGCTGCTCACCGGCGCCACCGCCGATTTCTTCATCCGGATCGGCTTCATCCACGCCAACCACGAAAACGCCGAGGCCGCACTGCGCTCGGGTGGGGTGGTGGTGGTCTTCCCCGGCGGTGACTACGACGTCTACCGGCCGACACTGTCGGAGAACACGATCGACTTCGGTGGCCGCACCGGGTACGTGCGCGCGGCGCTGAACGCCGGTGTGCCGATTGTCCCGTCGGTATCGATCGGCGGTCAGCAGAGCCAACTTTTCCTGTCCCGCGGTGAGTGGCTGGCCAAAGCGCTGCGACTGGACAAGCTGTTCCGGGCGAAGATCCTGCCGGTGTCGTTCGGTTTCCCGTTCGGGCTGTCGGCGGTGGTGCCGCCGAACCTTCCGCTGCCGACCAAGATCGTCACCCAGGTGCTGGACCCGATCGACATCGTCGCGGAGTTCGGCGAGGACCCGGACATCGAAGCCGTTGACGCGCACGTTCGTTCAGTGATGCAGGATGCGCTCGACGAACTGGCCGCCGAGCGCCGTTTCCCGGTGATCGGCTGAGCCGAACCGTATCTCAGGCCGGCGCCATCGCGGCCTGGATGACCGTCAACTCCTCGGGCAGTCCGGCGGCCCGGCGGATGGCGCTGAACTCGGTGACCATCGCCGCGGTGATCTCGTGCGGATCCTCAATGGTCACCGCGTCGGTCAGCACCGAGATGTTGAGTTGGTCGACGTAGCTCCAGACGGTGATGTTGACCCCGGCGCCCGCTGTCAGCGGACCCACCGAGTAGATCTCGGTGACCAGCGCTCCGCCGACCCGGCCGTGCTCGCGCGGTCCGGGCACGTTCGAGACGTTGAGGTTGAGGGTCTTGTTCTGCCCCTCCGACAGCGACATCCGACGGAACAGGGCCTCCATCGCCGCCGGTGGGAAGTAGGCCGCCCACTGGGTGATCAGTTCGGGGCCGATCAGCTGGTTGGTCTCCTTGGCCTCGGTGGCTGCCTCGTTCACCCGCCGCACCCGTTCCAGCGCGTCGTCGGCGTCCACCGGTAGCGGGACCAGCACACCGCTGAACCGGTTACCGGAGATCCGTTCCGGGGAGAAGTCGTAGCCCATCGGCACCGACGCCAGCAGCGGGTGGTCGGCGTGGCCGTCGTAGCGCACCAGCAGCGTGCGCAGGGCGCCGGCCGCGACCGACAGCACCATGTCGTTGATCGTGACACCCAGTGCCTTGCCGGTCTCCTTGACGTCCGCCAGAGCCAGGGTGGCGGTGGCGAACCGCCGGCCCGGGGTGAGCACGTGGTTCATGAAACTCGGCGGCGGGGTGAACGGCCGGGTCAGTTCCGGGGAGAGTCGCCGGCCGCTGCGGCGTACCCGTCCCAGCCCGGCCCCGGTGTAGCGCACGGTGGCCGGGATCCGGCCGACCTGGCGCAGATGGTCGCGGAAAGCCGACCGGACCAGTTCGCCGCGGGTCGGCGGCGGATCGGTGGGGTAGTCGCGCGCCACGTCCCGTCCGCGCTGCAGGTCCATGCCCTGTGCCATGAGGTTGGCCGAGGCGACCCCGTCGGCGAGCGCGTGGTGGATCTTGCCGACCACCGCGATCCGGTTGTCGGCCAGGCCCTCGATGAAGTACATCTCCCACAGCGGCCTGCTGCGGTCCAGTGCGGTGCTGGCGATCTCGCCGATGGCCTCATCGAGTTCACGGCGACCGCCCGGGGCGGGCAACCGCCATGGGCGCACGTGGTAGTCGAGGTCGACTTCGCAGTTCTCCCGCCACATCGGGTGGTGGAACTTGAACGGGATGTCGACCAGTTGGTAGCGAAACGGCTCCAGCTTGTACAGCCGGCCACGCAGCACCGCCCGGAACTGCTCGACGTTGAAGCCGCGATGCTCGGCGTCCAACTCGATCACCGCCACCTTGAGCGTGTGCATGTGGACGTTGGGTGTCTCGCTGTACAGCAAGACCGCATCCCAGCCACTCAACCGTTTCACGCGGTACCTCCCTGAGGAGGGACAATACCGTCGGGCGGCACTCCGCCGGGCTACATCGCCGCTTTAACGCCGACTTTCGCGCTGCTGCGGTGAATCTGGTTGAGGAACAGTCCGATTGCGGTGACCGCGGTCCCGGTTCGGGCCCCGTCCGTCATGTCGAAACCGTGCCCGGCGCCGGGCAACTCCAGGTAGCCGACCTCGGCGCTCGACACCCGGCGCAACCGATCGACGAACGCGCGCGCCTGCTCCACCGGGATGACGGTGTCGCGGCTGCCGTGCACCGCCAGCAGCGGCGGCGCCTGCGGGTGGACCCGTTCGATCGGGGAGGCGTCGCGGAACACCTCGGGCGACCGGCGGATCGAGTTCTGCACCACGATCCGCTGTAGGAAGTCGACGAACTGCTCCCGCTCCGGGGTGGAGCGGTCCTGCCAGTCGTAGCGGCCGTAGATCGGCACGACCGCGTCGACGGAGGTGTCCGCCCCCTCGGGCAGGTCGGCGGCCAGGGCCGGGTCGCCCGCGGTGAGCCCGGCCAGCGCGGCCAGATGCCCGCCGGCCGAGCAGCCTGCGACGGCCACGAAGTTGCGGTCCCCGCCGAACTTGTCGACGTTGGCGCGGGCCCAGGCGATCGCGGTCTTGACGTCGATCAAATGGTTGGGCCACGGGTTGTGCGGCGCCACCCGGTACTCGACCGACAGGCAGACCCAGCCCTGCTGGGCCAGGTGCGACATCAGGGCGTAGCCCTGCAGGGTGCGGCTGCCGTGCACCCAGGCGCCGCCGGGGAGGAAGACCAGCACCGGCGCCTTTCCGGCGGGCAGGTCGCGGCGGCGCCACACGTCCAGGAGTTGGGTCGGCTCGCTGCCGTAGCGCACCGCGGCGCGGTGCAGGTAGCGGCGGTGCTGCAGCGCGCGCAGGGCCGGCGGGGTCCGGTCCGGCTCGGGCCAGTCGGCGGCAAGCAGGTCGGCAGGCACCAGGTCGCGCAGCGCATCGCGGGCGGCCGGACGGGTCTGGTCCCGCTCCCGGCGCCGCACTTCACCGCTGCCCGGCGCCAGCCAGGTGCGCGCCGTGGTGGACAGGAAATCCGGCAGGTGGCGGGTGCCCCACACACTCATCGCGGTCATTCCGCCGAGCGGTTCGAGGTGTCTGCCGATCACCGGGAGCGACGCGGAGGCCTGGCTCAGCGCCAGCATGTAGTCGCTCGGGCGGGCCCGCAGCAGCCGTTGCGCACGGTCCACCAAACTGGTTTCCGGCTTAGCCATGTGCCGCAGCCTACCCCCGGAGGGCTCTCGGATCGGCGGGTTGGGGGTTTGCCGCGGCCCGGCGGGGCGTTCGCCCCGGCCCGACGCGGCCGCTCCGGGACTTGTTTAGGCTGGCTGACGACCTGGCCGCACACGACGGACGAGCGGGAGCCTTGCCGATGCGTTTCAACCCACCCCCGAACTGGCCGCCCACCCCGCCGGGGTGGGCTCCGGATCCGCAGTGGCAGCCGGACCCGGCGTGGGGCCCGGCCCCACCGGGCTGGCAGTTCTGGGTCGACGACGCCGCCCCGCTGGGCGCGCCGCCGTATCCGCCCGGCTACCCGGCCCCGTACCCGCCCGGGGGTCCGCAAAAGTCGCGAGCCAAGCTGTGGCTCGGGCTGGCCGCGCTGGTCGCCGTCGTGGTCCTGGCGGCCGGTGCCCTGGTGATCGTCGCCGCCCGCAGCGGCGGCGGCCAGAAGCCGTCGGCGAAATCCGACCTGACCACGCTGAGCAAGGACCTCCTGGTCGACCGGTCGGTGTTCCCCGACGTCGCCGACGGCGAGTGGCGCGACTACCTCAACGACGGCGACGACGACGAGGACGAGACGATGCCCGGCGACATCACGGTCAGCCCGCAGGAGTGCGCCGACCTGCTCGGCGGCCCGGCGACCGCCACCCAGCGCGCGGCGGCGCGACTGTCCAGTCGCGGTTCGCAGGGAATGCGCTCGGTGGGGGTGAACCTGGTCCTCGGCGGCGGGCAGCGTGACGTGCACGACTACCTGGACAAGTGCCACAGCTTCACGATCAGCACCAGCCTGCCCGGGCTGGACAAGTCGATGGACATGGACGGCGAGGTCACCCCACTCGACGTGTCGGGTATCCCGTCGTGGGCGGTGGGCTACCGCACCACCACCAGTTCGTCGGTGCCGGGGATCCCGTTCTCCACCGCGATGGACGCCTCGGCGATCAGCGGCTACTACCGCGGCGTGCTGGTCGAGGCGTCGTCGGAGCAGATCGTGTCCGGTAAGTCGGATTCGACCACCGCCGAACCCGCCCAGCTCGACGATCTGGTGCGGCTGTTCAACGCCCAGGTCGACAAGCTCGAGGCCGCGCCCTGACCCGGCCGTCCCTATGCCGGCCCGCACCGCGCTGTGCCCGCGCCCAACGTGCGCCCTACCCCCGCCGAACGTGCGCCCTACCCCCGCCGAACGTGCGCCCTGCCCCCGCCGAACGTGCGCCCAGGTTCACGCTCGAGCCCGAACGTGAGCAGGTGTTCACGCTCGGCCGGCGGCGGGTCCGACGCGGGGCCGGGAGCTAGGCTTCGGGTCACCAGGCACACGGAACACCAGGCACACGGTCACCAGGACTTCTGAGAGCAGGAACCCAGCTCATGCGTTTCAACCCGCCGCCGAACTGGCCACCCGCGCCGCCCGGCTGGGTGCCCGACGCCGGCTGGCAACCCGATCCCGCCTGGGGCCCGCCACCGCCGGGCTGGCAGCTCTGGGTTCCCGACGACCGGCCCGGCGACCTCGCGGCCGCGGTGGACTATCCGTCGGGGCCGTTCTACCCGTCGGGGCCGTTCCCCCCGCCGCAGGCGCCGCGCTCCCGCACGCCGCTGTGGCTGGGGCTCGGTGCGCTGGTGGTGGCGGTGATCGTCGCCGCGGGCGCGCTCATCGCGGTGACGTCGCGGGACTCGGCGCCGTCCTCGGCGTCGGCCAAACCCGACATCACCGCGCTCAACACCGACCTGCTCATCGACAAGTCCCGGTTCCCCACCATCGGTGACGACGACGTCTTCACCGACTGGCACGAGGACGACCCGGACTCGTTCGGCCCGCCGGAGGACCTCACCGTCGAGCCCGCCGACTGCGCCGACCTACCCGATGCGCCGCGGTCGGCCACCGACTCGGTGGGCGCGAAGGTCAGCGCATTCAGCCTCGATCACCGGCTCGCCTACGCGGTGCAGCTGAGCATCGGCGACGAGCAGGTGCCGCTGGCCCGCCTCGTCGACGCCTGCCGGACCTTCACGATCGCCGACGCCGGCGACGAAAAGCTGTCCGCGACCGTGCAACCCGAGGCCATCGACGGCCTGCCGCGCTGGGCGGTCGCCTACACCATCGGGTTCGGCGGCCCGGACTCCGACGGCGGATCCGGCATGGCCATGCAGATCCTGTCCGGTTACTACCGAGGCCTGCTGGTCCAGGCGATCGGTGCCGACGACGTCGACGACCCGACGGACCTGGACTCGTTCCGCAGCACCACCTCCGAGCCGCTGTTGACCCTGTTCACCGCGCAGATCGACGAATTGGAGGCCGCGCCCTAACCCGTCTCCCACCACCCCCGTCGTCGCCGACGATCCGAAAGCAGGCCCCGCCGAATGCGTTTCAACCCGCCACCGAATTGGCCTCCCGCGCCGCCGGGTTGGGTGCCCGACCCGTCGTGGCAGCCGGACCCGGCATGGGGGCCGGTGCCGCCCGGCTGGCCGCTATGGGTGGCCGACGAGCCGGTCCACAGCCCACAGCGGTCACGGAAGGCGTTGTGGCTGAGCCTGGCCGGGCTTGCGGCGGTGGTCGTCATCGCCGCCGGGGTGATCGTGGCCGTGGGGCGTGGCGGCGATTCGGCAACGAAGCCCTCGGCCAAGCCCGACATCACCGCCCTGGCCGAGGAGATGCTCGTCGACCGCGCGGTCTTCCCCGACCTCGGTGACGACGCCACCTGGATCACCTCGCTGGACACCTCCGAGACCAAGACGTTCGGCCCGCCGCACGACATGAGCTTCAGCCCCACCGAATGCTCGGATCTGCTCGGCGAACCGGCCGGCTCCGAGCAGGTCGCCGACGCGGTGTTGTCGCACTACACCGCCGACACCATGCAGGCCTTCGAGGTGATGCTCAGCGTGGCGGCCCAACCGATTCCGCTGGCCGACTACCTCGAACGCTGCCGGGAGTTCACCATCGTCAACCAGCCCACCGGCCAACGGCAGGAGGGCCGCGCGACCGTGCAGCCGCTGCACATCGACGGCGCACCGGGCTGGGCCCTGGGCTACACCGTGCAGGTGATCGCACCGTCGGCCTCCACCGGCGGCACCAACCACTTGACCGCGCGGGTCCTCGCCGGTTACTACCGCGGGGTACTCGTCGAGGCGATGGATCGCAGCCAGAGCGGCACCGACAGCGAGACCGAGGCCGACGACCGGGTGCTCGACCTGTTCACCGCGCAGATCGACAAGCTGGAGGCGGCACCGTGAACGTTGTCCACAGCGATCTGGTCGGCCTCGCCCGCCTGATCCCGCGCGCCTCGCTGGGACCGCGGAACCTGCGTGTCCTGCGCGCCGCGGCGCGGCTGGCCCCGCCGGCCCGCGGCGTCGAGGTGCTGACCCTGTCCAGCGGCGCGCGGTTGCGGCTGCATCATCCGCCCGGCACATCGGGCGCCACACCCGCGCTGCTGTGGCTGCACGGCGGCTACGTGCTGGGCACCGCGCGTCAGGACGACCGGCTGTGCCGGCGGATCGCCGCGATGCTCGGCGCCACCGTCGCCGCCCTCGACTACCGGTTGGCGCCCCGACACCCCTACCCCGCCGCCCTCGACGACGGCGCCGCCGCCCTGTCCCGGCTCGCGTCGATGCCCACCGTGAACGCGGCGCGGATCGCGGTCGGCGGGGCCAGCGCCGGCGGCGGGTTGGCGGCCGCCTTGGCGTTGCGGGCCCGCGACGAGGCGGGGTTGCCCGACCCGGTGTTGCAGGTGTTGTCGTATCCGATGCTCGACGACCGCAGCGGGTCGCTGCCGCCGGACCGCCGCTACCGGTTGTGGTCTCCGGCCGCCAACCGGTTCGGCTGGGCATGTTATCTCGGCGACGCCGACCCCGCCGTCGCGGTGCCGGGCCGCCGCGAGGATCTGGGCGGGCTGGCGCCGGCCTGGATCGGCGTGGGCACCCACGATCTGTTCCACGGCGAGTGCCTGGCCTACGCCGGCCGGCTGATCAGCGCGGGGGTGGCGTGCCACCTCGAGGTGGTCCCGGGCGCCTTCCACGGCTTCGACCTACTGGCACCGTGGAAAACGGTGTCGCAGAATTATTTCGCCAGCCAATGCCGTGCCATGCACGCCGCCTTTTCCACCGGGAGCTGATCGAATGCCCGAGCACAGCGAGTTGCGCAGCGCAGTCGCGGACCTGATGGCCAAACACAGCACCGAGGCCGCCGTCCGGGAACTGATGGCCGGCGAAGCCGGGTTCGACCCGCAGGTGTGGTCGCAGCTGGCGGCGATGGGTCTACTCGGCCTGACCATCCCGGAAGCGCACGGCGGGTCCGGTGCCGGCCCGGTCGAACTGGCCGTGGTCGCCGAGGAGATGGGCCGGGCCCTTCTGGTCGCCCCCTTCCTGTCCACCGCGGTGCTGGCGCCCGCACTGCTCGCCGCGACCGGAGACGAAACCGAGCAGGCGGTGGTGCTGCCGCGCATCGCCGCCGGCGAAGCGGTGGTCAGCGTGGCCTTCGCCGAGGACGGCTCGGCGCGCCCGCCGGAACGGATCGCGACCTCCGCCGGCGCGATCGGCGACGCCTGGCACCTGACCGGTTACAAGCACTACGTGCTCGACGCCGGCCGCGCGGATCTGCTGTACGTGCTGGCCGCCACCGATGCCGGGCCTGCGGTCTTCGCCGTCGACGCCGGCGCCGCCGGCCTGACCGTCACCGCGGTGACCACGGTCGACCACACCCGCAAGCAGTACCGGGTGCAGTTCGTCGACACCCCGGCGCGGCTGGTCGGAACCGTAGGCTCCGGCGCGACGGCCGTGGCGGAGGCGCTGGACCACACCGCGGTCGCCCTGGTCGCCGGGCAGGCCGGCGGCGCACACCGGGCGATGCGGATGGCGGTGGACTACGCCCGCAACCGGTTCCAGTTCGGCCGGGCGATCGGCAGTTTCCAGGCCGTGAAGCATCTGTGCGCGGACATGCTGCTGGAGGCCGAGTCGGCGGTGTCGGCCGCGCGCCAGGTCGCCGCCGCCTTCGCCGAGGACTCGACCTCCGCGATCGCCGATCTGGCGCTGGCACAGGCCTACTGCTCGGAGGCGTTCGTCTTCGTCGCCGCGACCGGGATCCAGGTGCACGGCGGAATCGGTTTCACCTGGGAACATCCGGCCCATCTGTATCTGCGCCGGGCCCGCGGTGACGCGCAACTGCTGGGCGGGCCGGCCTGGCACCGGGAACGCTACCTACAGCAGATCGGAGCATGACGTGGCGACCGATGCGGAACTGCGCGACGAGGTGCAGAGTTGGCTGGCGGCCAACTGGTCACCCGACGCCGACCGAGCGCTCTACGCCCAGGCGGTGGTCGACGCCGGCTGGGCGGTGCCCAGCTGGGAACCGGAATGGTACGGCCGCGGCCTCTCCGACGGCCAATCCCGTTTGGTCGCCGAGGAATTCCGGGCTGTCGGCGCACCGGGCTCCGGCCACGACCGGGCGAACCTGTTCGCCTGCACCCTGCACGACCGCGGCAGCGACGAACAGAAGCGCCGGCTGATCCCGTCGTCGATCCGCGGCGAGAGCAAGTGGTGCCTGCTCTACAGCGAGCCGGGCGCCGGCAGTGACCTGGCCGGCCTGCGCACCCGCGCCGAACGCGACGGTGACGAGTGGGTGATCACCGGCCAGAAGGTGTGGACGTCGTTCGCCACCACCGCCGACTACGGCATGTTGGTGGCCCGCACCGACGTGGATGCGCCCAAACACCAGGGGATCACGTTCTTCATGCTGCCGATGCGCCAACCCGGCGTGCAGGTTCGCCCGATCCACCAGATCACCGGCGAATCGGAGTTCAACGAGGTCTTCATCGACGGCGCCCGGGTCGCCGACGCCGACCGGGTCGGCGCTCCCGGCGAGGGGTGGGCGGTGCTGCAGGTCGCACTGGGTTACGAGCGCCGGCTGATGGGCGATTTGGCCCGCACCACGCAGCGCGGCCAGCGTGCCGGTGGCGAGCACCGGCTGGTCGAGCTGGCGCGTCAGTCGGGCTGCCTGGACGATTCCCACATCCGCCAGCAGATCGCCCGGGTGGAGGCGCTGACCACCGTGAACCGCTGGAACACCCGACGCGCCAAGGCGACCGACGACCGGGCCGAGGCCGCCACCCTGTCCGCGCTGGGCAAGATCGCGATGTCGCGGATCCTGCACGAGACGGCGCGGGTGGAGACCGAGATCGTCGGACCGGAGTCGATGCTCGCCGGCCCGGAGAACCCGGCCGGTGACGGCGTGACGTTCCGGGCGCTCAACGCCTATTTCACCTCGATCGGCGGCGGCACCGACCAGATCCAGCGCAACATCATCGGTGAGCGGGTGCTGGGCCTGCCCAAGGAGCCGGACCCGTACCGGGACAGCCCGTTTCGCGATCTTCCGTTCGGCTGACGCTCAGAACTGCAGGACTGAGAACCGCCAGTCCAGCACCGGCCGGTCGGCTTGCTCTGCGGCGTCGGCCACCGCGTACACCACCGAACGCAACCGCAGGATCCCGCCCCGGCGGGTCGGCTCCGCGGCTTCCACATGCAGTTCGCTGTAGAGGGTGTCGCCCTCGTAGACCGGCGCGGTGTGATCGCAGGACTGCCACGACAACACCGTCGCCAGGTTCGGCAGCAGTCGCCCGGCCTGCGCGAGCGCCAGTCCGATGGTGTGCCCGCCGTAGACCAACCGTCGTCCACCCCGTCGCGAGTCATGGTGGGCGGCAGCGATGTTCAACGTCAATCGGGCGAGTTCCGGCGCGCTGCTGACGACGTCGGCGCTGCTGACCAGCCGCGTACCGGCCAGTCCGGGCTCGAAATGCGGCCCCGGAACCCGGGCGCGGAACGCCTCGCCGTTCCAGTGCCCGGTCGGATCGGCCGCGGGTGCGGGAGCGTCCGCGCCGACCCGGCCCAGATCGTCGGCCGGTTCGGTCACCGGTTCGCGGGCCGGCAGCATCGCGCACCGGTAGAAGTCCAGCACCGTCCGGTCCCGCTGGTCGACGGTGGTCATCCGCAGCGCCGCCAGGCCGGTCGGCGCCCGGCCAGGCCGGACCGAGTTGGCCCGTAACCCCACCACCTCGGTCCGGGTCCGCAGCGTGTCGCCGAGGACCGGGAAACGGTGGAAGACCAGGCCGCGGTAGAACAGGTTGGCCTTGACCTGCCGGGTGACCAGCGTGGACTGCCCGATCGCGACGTCGGTGACCAGGGCGGGATGCGCCAGCGGGGCCGGCGCACCGGTGACCGCCGCGGCGAGTTCGCCGTCCAGCGCCAACCGCAGCCGGTGGCCGAGGATGGACTGGTGCACCGCCGCCACGCCGTCGGTCAGCGTCATCGGCGGCGCCTGGTCGAACACCAGCCCGACCGACAGGTCGTCGAAGTAGGGGCCGTCGTTCATGCCACCTCCGCGTGGGTCACCATGGCGGTACCGATACTGGCACAACCGAAGGAGCACCGGTGCCCACCGAGTTGACCGCGGAGGAATCCCTGCTGGTGGCCACCGTGCGGTCGTTCATCGACCGGGATGTGAAACCCACGGTTCGCCAGTTGGAGCACGCCGACACCTACCCGGAGACGTGGATCGACCGGATGAAACACCTCGGCGTCTACGGGCTGGCGGTCCCGGAGGAGTACGGCGGCACCCCGGTGTCGACGTGGTGTTACGCGCTGGTCACCCAGGAGTTGGCGCGTGGCTGGATGAGCCTGGCCGGCGCGATGGGCGGGCACACCGTGGTGACCCGGCTGCTGGACCTGTTCGGCACCGCCGAGCAGAAGCGGAGCTACCTGCCGCGGCTGGCCACCGGCGAACTGCGCGCCACGATGGCGCTGACCGAGCCCGGCGGCGGCAGCGATCTGCAGAACATGACCACCACCGCTGTCGACCGCGGCGACGGCACGCTGCGCATCACCGGGGCCAAGACCTGGATCTCCAACGCCCGCCGCTCCGGGCTGATCGCGCTGCTGGCCAAGACCGACCCGGCGGCCCGGCCGGCCCACACCGGGATCTCGGTGGTGCTGGTGGAGAACCCCACCGCGGGACTGACGGTGTCGCGGGACCTGCCCAAACTCGGCTACAAGGGGGTCGAGACCTGCGAGCTGGTGTTCGACGACTGCGTGGTCGCGGCCGCAGCGGTGCTCGGCGGGGTGCCCGGGCGCGGTTTCGCCCAGATGATGAAGGGGCTGGAGACCGGCCGCATCCAGGTGGCCGCCCGGGCGCTGGGGGTGGCGACCGCGGCGCTGGAGGACGCGTTGGCCTACGCCCAGCAGCGGGAGAGCTTCGGCAAGCCGATCTGGAAGCACCAGAGCATCGGCAACTACCTGGCCGACATGGCGACCCAGCTCACCGCAGCCCGGCAGCTCACCCGGCACGCCGCCGAACGCTACGACAGCGGTGAGCGCGCCGACCTCGAGGCCGGGATGGCCAAGCTGTTCGCCTCGGAGACGGCGATGCAGGTGGCGCTCAACGCCGTCCGCATCCACGGTGGCTACGGCTACTCCACCGAGTTCGACGTGGAACGCTACTTCCGCGACGCACCGCTGATGATCGTCGGCGAGGGCACCAACGAGATCCAGCGCAACGTGATCGCCGCGCAACTGGTGGCCCGCGGCGGCCTGTGACGAGCGGGCCGTGCCCGCGCCGGTCAGCCCCGGTCGGCGGCGTCGAGCCGCTGCTTGAGCGCCTCGAACTCGTCGCGGACACCCGAGGGCAGCCGGTCACCGACGAAGGAGAACCACTCCTCGATCAGCGGCAGCTCCTCGCGCCACTCGTCGACGTGGACGGCCAGCGCCGCGTCGACGTCGGCCGGGTCGACGTCGAGGCCCTCGAGGTCCAGGGCGTCGGCGCCGGGCACGGTGCCGATCGCGGTACTGACGCCCTCACCGCCACCTTCGACCCGCTCGATGATCCACTTGAGCACCCGGGAGTTCTCCCCGAAGCCCGGCCACAGGAACCGGCCGTCGTCGCCGCGGCGGAACCAGTTGACGAAGAACACCTTCGGCATCTTCGACTCATCGGCGTTCTTGCCCACGTCGATCCAGTGCTGCATGTAGTCCCCGGCGTTGTAGCCGATGAACGGCAGCATGGCCATCGGGTCGCGGCGCACGGTGCCGACCTTGCCCTCGGCGGCCGCGGTCTGCTCGCTGCCCAGGGTGGCGCCGATGAACACGCCGTGTTGCCAATCGCGGGCCTCGGTCACCAGCGGCACCGTGGTCTTGCGCCGACCGCCGAACAGGATCGCCGAGATCGGCACCCCCTGCGGGTCGTCCCACTCGGGGGCGAGGATCGGGCACTGCGACATCGGGGTGCAGTACCGGGAGTTGGGGTGCGCGGCCTTGGCCTCGCGCTCCCGCAGGATCCAGTCCTGCCCCCGCCAGTCGATCAGGTGTTCCGGCTCGTTCTCCAGGCCCTCCCACCACACGTCGTTGTCGTCGGTGAGCGCGACGTTGGTGAAGATGGTGTTGCCGCCCTCGATGGTGTGCATCGCGTTGGGGTTCGACGACCAGTTGGTGCCCGGCGCCACCCCGAAGAAGCCGAACTCGGGGTTGACCGCGTACAGCCGGCCGTCCTTGCCGAACCGCATCCAGGCGATGTCGTCACCGAGGGTCTCGGCGCGCCAGCCCGGGATGGTGGGCTGGATCATCGCCAGGTTGGTCTTGCCGCACGCCGACGGGAACGCTGCCGCGATGTAGTAGGCCTTGTCCTCCGGGGAGATCAGTTTGAGGATCAGCATGTGCTCGGCCAGCCAGCCCTCGTCGTGGGCCATCGCCGAGGCGATGCGCAGCGAGTAGCACTTCTTGCCCAGCAGGGCGTTGCCGCCGTAGCCGGAGCCGTAGCTCCAGATCTCCCGGGTCTCCGGGAAGTGGGTGATGTACTTGGTGTCGTTGCAGGGCCACGGCACGTCGGTCTGGCCGGGCTCCAGCGGGGCGCCCACCGAGTGCAGCGCCTTGACGAAGAAACCGTCGTCGCCGAGCTTGTCCAGGGCGGCCTTGCCCATCCTGGTCATGATCTTCATCGAGACGACGACGTACTCGGAGTCGGTGATCTCCACCCCCAGCTTGGGGTCGTCGGCGCCGAGCGGCCCCATACAGAACGGCACCACCCACATCGTGCGTCCGCGCATGCAGCCGCGGTAGAGCTCGGTCATCGTCGACCGCATCTCAGCGGGGTCCATCCAGTTGTTGGTGGGCCCGGCGTCGATCTCCCGCTCGGAGCAGATGAAGGTGCGCGACTCCACCCGCGCCACGTCCGCCGGGTCGGACAGCGCCAGGTAGGAGTTGGGTTTGAGCTCGTCGTTGAGCCGGCGGAAGGTGCCCGCCTCGACCAGCTGGTCACAAAGCCGGCGCCACTCCTCGTCGGACCCGTCCGCGAAGGCCACCCGGTCCGGCTGGGTGAGCTCGGCGATCTCCCGCACCCACTCGAGCAGCCCCTGGTGGGTGGTCGGCGCGTTCTGCAACCCGGGGACGGTCGCTGAGGTCATGGAACTCTCCTGTGTCGGTTGCGCGGTCCTTATAAACCCTTTAATAGAGGTTATCGTGACCGGCGCCGCCGGGGTGCGGCGGGCGCACACGCTCGGCGGACGGCGCCACCAGCACTGTTCAGCCGGCCGGCAGCCGGATCGCCACCCGCTGGGCGGCGGTCGTCCGCAACACCGCCGCGACCGCCCCGACCCAGCGCTCCAGCAGGGCGCGCCGCTGCAGCAGCCCCCGCGCCCCCACCATCCACACCGCGACCGCCAACCCGCCCGCCGCCCCGGCCACCAGCACGGCCGGGCCGGCGGCGGCCTCGCCGAGCAGCCGGGTCAGCGACGCCCCCACTCCGGTGCCGAAACCGACCCCCACCAGCCCGGTCAGCCGCTGCTCCAGCGGCCGGGCCGCGGGGGGATCCGGCAGCACCGGCCGCGGGCACGGTGCCCCCACCGCGCTCGCGGGCCCGGCCGCGAGGGCGGCCAGCCCGGCCAGCGCCGCGGTGATGTCGCCGTCGATCTCCGCGACGGTGCCGGCCGCACGCCGGCGCACCCGCGCCGGGAACCCGGCCAGGTCGCGCCGCGACAGCGCCGCGGCCTCCCGCTGCAACTCGGTGCACAACACCTCGCACCGGTGCCGGGCCAGCTGCCCCACCCGCAGTCGCGCGCGGATCCGGAGCCCGGCGGCACCCTCGGCCGACATCCGCTCCCCCTCCCTCGCCCCGCCATCGTGGGCGCCCAGCGGACCGATCGCGAGTCACCCAGGCAACTGTTGGGTATCAATCCGGGCCTCCGGGCTGAGCGGGACCGCGGCCATGGGCCACCATGGACGGGTGCATGCGCAAGACGAGGCGGCCCCGCCGCAGTCCGCGGCCCCGCAGCGCGGCGGCGGCATGTTTCCGCGCACCACCAGCTTCCGGTCGCGACGCTCGGCGCTCTCCGACGCCCAGCGCCGGCTCTGGGAGCGGCGCTGGCCCGAACTGGGCACCGAGGTGCGCTCCCCCGACGACACCGGGCCGCCGGCGCCGCTGGACACCGCGGCCTGGTTCGGGCGGCCCGCCCCGCTGGTGCTCGACATCGGCTGCGGCACCGGCAGCGCCACCCTGGCGATGGCGCAGGCCGAACCGGAGCTCGACGTCCTGGCGGTGGAGGTCTACCGGCGCGGGCTGGCGCAGCTGCTCAGCGGCATCGACCGGGCGGGCGTCACCAACATCCGGCTGATCCGCGGCGACGCCGTCGACGTGCTGCACGATCTGCTCACCCCGGGCTGCCTGACCGGCGCACGGGTGTTCTTCCCCGATCCGTGGCCCAAGGCGCGTCACCACAAGCGCCGGCTGCTGCAGCCGGCCACCGTCGCGCTCATCGCCGACCGGCTGCGTCCCGGCGGGGTGCTGCACGCCGCGACCGACCACGCCGACTACGCCGCGCAAATCGCCGAGATCGGCGACGCCGAGCCGCGGCTGCGCCGGGTCGCGCCGGACGCCGCCCTGCCGATCTCGGTGGCCCGGCCGGTCACCAAATACGAGAGCAAGGCCCGCGAGGCGGGCCGGGCGATCACCGAGCTGATCTGGGAGAGGCGACCGGCGTGAGCGACGAACACGAGCCGCAGCGGGTGCTGCTGGTCTGGGATGCGCCCAACCTCGACATGGGCCTGGGCTCCATCCTGGGCCGCCGGCCCACCGGGGCGGAGCGGCCGCGCTTCGATGCGCTGGGCCGCTGGCTGCTGGCCCGCACCGGGGACGTCGCCGCGCAGCGGCCCGGGGACGTCGTCGAACCCGAGGCGACGGTGTTCACCAACATCGCCCCGGGCACCGCCGACGTGGTGCGGCCCTGGGTGGAGGCGCTGCGCAATGTCGGGTTCGCGGTGTTCGCCAAACCCAAACTCGACGAGGACAGCGACGTCGACACCGACATGCTCGAGCACGTCGCGCTGCGCAACGGGCAGGGACTGGCCGCGCTCGTGGTCGCCTCCGCCGACGGCCAGGCCTTCCGGGAACCGCTGGAGGAGATCGCCGCGACCGGCGTCCCGGTCCAGGTGCTGGGATTTCGCGAACATGCCAGTTGGGCGCTAGCCTCGGATACCTTGGAGTTTGTAGACCTGGAGGACATCGCAGGTGTGTTCCGGGAGCCGCTGCCGCGGATCAGCCTCGATTCGCTACCAGAGCAGGGGGCGTGGTTGCAGCCGTTCCGGCCGCTGACTTCACTCCTGTCCTCGCGGGTGTGACAACTGGAGAACCCGGAGGATTGATGAATCCATTGCGCGAATCGGCGCAGAATCAGCAAGGAGTTTAGGTGTTCGCCTGGTGGGGTCGGATCGTCTATCGATACCGGTTCATCGTGATCGGCGTGATGGTCGCGGTGTGCCTCGGCGGCGGTGTGTTCGGGATGAGCCTGGGCGACCACGTCACCCAGAGCGGTTTCTACGACGACGGCAGCGAATCGGTGAAGGCCTCCGTCGTCGGCGACGACACCTACGGCCGGGACCGCACCAGCCACATCGTGGCCGTGTTCGCGCCGCCGGACGGCAAGACCGTCGACGACGCCGCGTGGCGGGACAAGGTCGTCGACGAACTCGACACCTTCGTCAAAGACCACCCCGACCAGGTGCTCGGCTGGGCCGGCTGGCTCAAGGCCCCCGACACCGACAACGAGGTCGTCAAGGGCATGGCCACCGACGACCGCAAGCACACCTTCGTCTCCATCCAGCTCAAGGGCGATGACGACGACGAGATCTTGAACAACTACCGCGCCGAGACCGGCGGCGTCGGGCCGGGCCTGCAGGAACTCAACGGCGGGCGGGTCGAGTTGGCCGGTCTTCAGCCGATCGCCGATGCCCTGACCGGCACCATCGCCACCGACCAGCGCCGCATGGAGGTGCTGGCGCTGCCGCTGGTGGCCGTCGTGCTGTTCTTCGTCTTCGGCGGGGTGGTCGCGGCCGTGCTGCCGGTGCTGGTCGGCGGGTTGTCCATCGCCGGCGCGATGGGCATCCTGCGCGGGGTCGCCATGCTCGGCCCGGTGCATTTCTTCGCCCAACCGGTCGTCTCCCTGATCGGGTTGGGTATCGCGGTGGACTACGGGCTGTTCGTGGTCAGCCGATTCCGGGAGGAGATCGCCGAGGGCTACGACACCGAGGCCGCGGTGCGTCGCACGGTGATCACCGCCGGGCGCACGGTGGTGTTCTCCGCGGTGCTGATCATCGCCTCCGGCGCCAGCCTGCTGCTGCTGCCGCAGGGCTTCGTCAAATCGCTGACCTACGCGCTGATCGCCGCGGTGTCGCTTGCCGCGCTGCTCTCGATCACGTTGTTACCCGCCGTCCTCGGCGTGCTGGGCAGCCACGTCGACGCGCTCGGGGTGCGCACCCTGCTGCGGGTCCCGCTGCTGCGCGACACCCCGTTCCTGCGCCGCATCGTCGACTGGTTCGCCGAGAAGACCCAGAAGACCAAGACCCGCGAGGAGGTCGAGGCCGGGTTCTGGGGCCGGCTGACCAACTTCGTGATGAAGCGCCCGCTGGTGTTCGCGATCCCGATCGTGATCGGGATGATCCTGCTGATCATCCCGCTGGGCAAGCTGACGCTGGGCGGGATGAGCGAGAAGTACCTGCCGCCGGACAACGCGGCCCGGGTGGCCCAAGAGGACTTCGACCACCTGTTCCCGGGCTACCGCACCGAGCAGTTGACCGTGGTCATCCGCAGCACCGACGGCAGCAAGGTCACCGACGCGCAGGTCAACGACATCCGCAGCAAGGTCGGCGCGATCTCCGGGTTCACCGACGAGCACTGGCCGGAGCGGCCCTGTCCCAGCATCGCCGACAACCCGTGCACCGACGGACACCCCGACGATCCGAGCGTGCGGGTGATCCAGAGCGGGCTGGAGAACCGCAACGAGGCCGCGCACAAGATCAAGGAGCTGCGCGCGATCACCCCGCCGAAGGGGCTGACCGTGTGGGTCGGCGGCACCCCCGCGCTCGAGCAGGACAGCATCCACAGCCTGATCGCCAAGGCGCCGCTGATGCTGGTGGTGCTGATCACCACCACGATGCTGCTGATGTTCCTGGCGTTCGGGTCGCTGGTGTTGCCGATCAAGGCGGCCGTGATGAGCGTGCTGACCCTGGGGTCGACGATGGGGATCTTGACCTGGATCTTCGTCGAGGGCCATTTCTCCGGCGTGCTGAACTTCACGCCGACACCGTTGATGGTGGTGATCATCGCCCTTGTCGTGGCGGTCGGCTACGGGCTGGCCACCGACTACGAGGTGTTCCTGGTCTCCCGGATGGTGGAGGCCCGCGAGTCGGGCATGTCGACCACAGAATCGATCCGGATCGGCACCGCGACCACCGGTCGGCTGATCACCGCGGCGGCCCTGGTGCTGGCCGTGGTCGCCGGGTCGTTCGTCTTCTCCGACCTGGTGATGATGAAGTACCTGGCGTTCGGGTTGATGGCGGCGCTGCTGCTCGACGCCACCGTGGTGCGGATGTTCCTGGTGCCGTCGATCATGAAGCTGCTCGGCGACGACTGCTGGTGGGCGCCGCGCTGGATGAAACGCCTGCAGAACCGGATCGGCCTCGGCGAGATCCATCTGCCCGACGAGCGCAAGCGCCCGGTGGTGCGCAGCACGGTCGCCGCCCAGACGGCACTGCCCGCCGCGGTGCCGCCCCGCGCCCCGCACGATCCCACCCGGCCGACGCCGGGCGGTGCGCCGACCCCACGCGCCGGAGGCGCCCCGCCGGCCACCCGGACCGGCCCGGAGGCCCCGGCGACCACCCGGATCCCCGGCTCGGACGCCCCGCCGACCAATCGGATCCCGCGGCGTGCCTCGAGCACCGCGGAGACCGGCAAGCTGCCCACCGAGCCGAAGACCACGAAGCTGCCGGCCAGTCCCCCGCCGGGCGAGCCGCGCCGCCCCGAGGGGGGCGAGCGGGAGATCGAATCCTGGCTCGGTGAGTTGCGCGGTGGGCCGAACGAGCCGCCGCCGTCGGGGGCGCAGACCGAGAAGTTCGCCGCCCCCACCCCACCGCCCGGCGCGGGCAAGACGTCGCCCCCGCCGCCCGGCGCCGACGAGTCCGCGGACGCCACCACCGCGATCCCGACCCAGCCGGAGAGCGACGACCCCAAGACCGAGAAGCTCAATACCCGGTCGGAGAAGGGGCGGGGCCGCCGCGGCCGCGAGGGTCTCAGCGCCCAGGAGCTGCTGCGTCGCGAGGGCCGCTACTGAACCGACGGCGCGGACCGGGGCGTCCGGCCCGCGTCGGGGTCAGACCCGGTCGGGTTCGGCGGTGATCGCCACCGGGGTGTCCTCGTCGGCCAGGTCGTCGCCGTCGGCCACCGCGTCGGCCTCCTCCGCCGGGGCGATCAGCACCCGGATCGCCCGGTCGAAGAACGCGATCACCGGCACCGCCAGCAACGCGCCGACGATGCCGGCCAGCAGCGCTCCGGCGGAGATGCCCAGCACCACCGCCAGCGGGTGGATCGCGACGGCGCGGCCCATCACCAGCGGCTGCAGCACGTGCGACTCCAGCTGGTTGACCCCGATGACCACGCCGAACGCGATCAGCCCGACGATCCAGCCCTTGGCGATCAGCGCGACGATCACGGCGAGGAAGCCGGTGACCACCGCACCGATCAACGGGATGAACGCCCCCAGGAACACCAGCGAGGCCAGCGGCAGCGCCAGCGGCACCCCGAGGATCGCCAGGCCGGTGCCGATGCCGATCGCATCCACCAGCGCCACCAGGAACGTCGCCCGGGTGTAGCCGATCAGCGACCGGAAGCCGGCGATCCCGGCGGTGTGGACCTTCTCCCGCACCGCGGTCGGGAAGATCTTGACCACGAACTGCCAGATGTTCCGGCCGCCGTAGAGGAAGAAGATCATGGTGAACAGCACCACGAACGCGCCGGTGACGATCTCGGTGATGGTGCCCGCGGTGGACAGTGCCCCACTGGTCAGCGCGGACTGGTTGGTCTGCAGCGCCTGGGTGACGGTGTCGCGCAGCTTGTCCATCTGCTCCGCGCTCAGGTGCAGCGGACCGTTGACCAGCCAGGCCCGGCTGGAGTCCACCACCTGGGTCACCTGCACCACCAGGCCGGGAACACCCTCGATGAACTGGCTGATCACGAACGCCAGGATGCCGCTGATCGCGGCCAGGCCGCTGGCCAGCAGCAGGAACACCGCGAGCCCGCGGTGCACCCCGTGCCGGTCCAGCCAATCCACCCCGGGCAGCAGCAACGCCGACAGCAGCAACGCCACCGCCGTCGACACGAAGATCACCTCGAAGATCTTCATCACCCACAGCAGCGCCACGACCGCGCCCAGCAGGATCAGCAGTCGCCAGGCCCAGGCGGCCGCCTGGCGTACCACCGGGTGGACGGAGTCCTCAGCAGCGTTCGACACACCGGTAGCGTAGCCGCCGCCCGGCCACCCGACCGCGGTCGATTCGGCCCGGTTGCCGGTGCGTCCGGGCGGTGTGATGACCTAGACCCGTGACCGGACCCCGATTCCCGATGCGCACCGTCGTGGCGGCCGCCCTGGCCGACGCCGTCGCGGTGGTGGTGTTCTGCACCGCGGGCCGGCGCAGTCATGCCGAGGGGCTGACCGTCGCCGGCATCGCGGGCACGTCGTGGCCGTTTCTGGTCGGCGCCCTGGTGGGCTGGCTGGCGGTGCGGGGGTGGCGGCGTCCACGGGCGATCGTCCCCACCGGGCTGGTGGTCTGGGTGGCCACGGTGGTGGTGGGCATGCTGCTGCGCGCGGTGACCGGACAGGGCGTGGCCGCCGCCTTCTGGGTGGTGGCGACGCTGAGCACCGCTGCCCTCCTGCTGGGCTGGCGGCTCGCCGCAGCGCTGACCAGCCGCAGGCGCGGCGACGGGCGCGCCGAACCGGTCGTGCTCTAGTCGACCGCGGTGGTCGCTGCCGGCGCCGGCGGGGTGACCGCGGCGGCCGGGCCGGGCAGCCGCCCGGTCTTGCCCAGGATGTCGGCGGCGGCCGGCGGCAACTGGCTCGGCAGCTGGCCGGGCAGCTGCCCCGGCAGCTGCTGGTTCTGAGCGGCCTGCATCAGCCCGAGCACCTGCGGCAGGGAGATCGGCAGCCGGCAGCTGGCGGTGATCTCGCTGAGCGGTTCGCTGATCTCGGCCAGGTCGTCGGCGACGGTCGGGTTGGCGTCGAAGTAGTTCTTCAGCGTCATGACCGAGCGCGGTCCGGGGTCCTGCTGCAGCGCCGTGGTGATCACCCGGTCGGTTTCGGGGTTCTTCTCCAGGTACTTGCTGGTGTCGTCGGAGACCTTGCTGACCGTCTTGGCGACCGCGCTGGCCGCGCAGGGGTCCTCGGGTTTCGCCGCCGCCGACGGCGACATCGACACCGCCAGCGCGCCCCCCAGCGCCGCTGCGGCCATCGTCCCGAGCAGCCGCTGCCGCCGGTTCCCCCTGGTCACGGTCATGGAAAGCTCCTTACCTCGCCGACTCCGCCATCCTGCCATCGCGCCGGTGGACCCCGCCAATCGAGCGACGGGCACGCGCATCGCGCCGCCGGGGCGACCTGCCCCGGTGAACGCCGACCGTCGCCCGCCGGCGGGCGGTCGGGGCGCCGACCGGCAGAATGGGCCGAGACCACCGTTCGCATCGATCCGGCGCGGGCGGGCCCGGCCTTCGGGCGGCGACGGTGGATGACTGTGGACGACGACGTTGTCGTGGATTCGGGGCGCCCGTTCGGGGCCACCCGAATAAGGGCGTGAGCCTACCACACGCTGCGGTAGGGTGACGCGACGGAAACGCGGGTCGATGCGGGGGAGACTGAGATTCAGCAGTTGATGATTCACCTCAGCCGCCACCTGCGCCGGTTCCGCTGGGCGGTGTTCATCGGGTGGCTGCTGGCGGTGATCCCCGCGGTGTATCTGGCGTTGACCCAGTCCGGTCAGCTCACCGGAGGCGGTTTCGAGGTGGCCGGCTCGCAGTCGCTGCACGTGCAATATCAGGTCGAGGACCACTACCCCGATCAGGGCGCCTCCCCACTGGCCCTGGTGGCCGCCCCCCGCGCCGCCGCAACCCAGGACGACATGGCCGACGCGGTCGCCGAGTTGGAGCGCGCCGCGGCGACGGTGCCCGCCGTGTCCGTGCAGCGCGACCCGACCCAGCCGCCCCCGCAACCGGACCGGCCCTATGTGCTGATGCTGGAACTGGACTTCGACAACACCGGTGCGGTGGACACCGCCAAGAGATTGCGCCACGAGATCGGGGTGCACGGTGTGGAACCGGGCGAGACCGCCAACGGCCACGTCCGGCTGTACGTGATCGGGCAGGGCGCGCTCGGTGCGGCCGCGGCGGACAAGACCAAGCAGGACATCGCGCAGGCCGAACGCTGGAACCTGCCGGTGGTCCTGATCGTGCTGCTGGCCGTCTTCGGGTCGTTGACCGCGGCGGCGATCCCGCTGGCGCTGGGGATCTGCACCGTGGTCGTCACGATGGGGCTGGTCTACCTGCTGTCGCTGTTCACCACGATGTCGGTGTTCGTCACCTCGACGGTGTCGATGTTCGGTATCGCCCTGGCCATCGACTACTCACTGTTCATCCTGATGCGGTACCGGGAGGAGTTGCGCGCCGGCCGGCAGCCGCAGGAGGCGGTCGACGCCGCGATGGCCACCTCCGGGCTGGCGGTGGTGCTCTCCGGGCTCACCGTCATCGCCTCGGTCTGCGGGATCTACCTGATCAACACCCCGGTGCTGGTGTCGATGGCCACCGGCGCGATCCTCGCGGTCGCGGTGGCGGTGCTCACCGCGGTCACCCTCACCCCGGCGGTGCTGAGCACGTTCGGCCGGGCGGCGGCGCGTCGGGCGGCGCTGCTGCACTGGTCGCGGCGGCCCGAGGTGACCCAGTCGCCGTTCTGGACCCGTTGGGTCGGCTCGGTGATGCGCCGGCCGTGGCTGGCCACCGCGGGTGCGGCCGGCCTGTTGATCATCATGACCGCGCCCGCGTTCACGATGGTGTTGGGCAACAGCATGGTGCGCCAGTTCGACTCCGGCCACGAGATCCGCGGCGGCATGGCCGCCGCGGCCCAGGCGCTCGGGCCCGGGGCGCTCGGCCCGGTGCGGGTGCTGGTCAGCTTCCCCGACGGGTCCGCGTCGTCGCCGGAGCACACCGCCGCCCTCGACGCGGTCACCCAGCGGATCGCGCAGGCGCCGCACATCGCGACGGTGGCGCCGCCGGTCTTCGCCGATGACGGCAACAGCGCCCTGCTCTCGGCGGTGCTCTCGGTGGATCCGGAGAACCTCGGGGCCCGCCGGACGGTGGACTGGCTGCGCGATGAGCTGCCGAGGACTGCGGGCATCGACTCCGCGCAGATCGCGGTGGGAGGGCCGACCGCGCTGATCAAGGACTTCGACGATCGGGTGGCCTGGGCCGAGCCGCTGGTGTTGCTGTTCGTCGCCGCGATCGCGTTCGTGATGCTGCTGCTGGCGATCCAGTCGGTGGTGCTGGCGGCCAAGGGCGTGTTGATGACGATGCTGTCGGTGGGCGCGGCCTACGGCAGCCTGGTGGTGGTGTTCCAGTGGGGGTGGCTGGAACAACTCGGCTTCCCGCGCCTGTCGTCGATCGACAGCACGATCCCACCGCTGGTGCTGGCGATGACGTTCGGGCTGTCGATGGACTACGAGATCTTCCTGCTCACCCGCATCCGGGAGCGGTACCTGGAGTCCGGGCACACCCGCGACGCCGTCGCATACGGGGTGAGCACCAGCGCCCGCACCATCACCAGCGCGGCGCTGATCATGATCGCGGTGTTCGTCGGGTTCGCGTTCGCCGGGATGCCGCTGGTCGCCCAGCTCGGGGTCGCGTGCGCGGTGGCGATCGCCATCGACGCGACCGTGGTGCGGCTGGTGCTGGTCCCGGCGCTGATGGCGGTGTTCGCCCAGTGGAACTGGTGGCTGCCGGGCTGGCTGGCGCGGCTGTTGCCGTCGGTGGACTTCGAGAAACCGCTGCCTGCCGTCGATCTCGGCGATGTGGTGCTGATCCCCGACGACATCTCCGCGCTGGTGGCTCCCGCCGCCGACCTGCGGATGGTGGTGAAGTCCTCGGCCCGGCTGAAGGATCTGGCCCCCGAGGCGATCAGCGTGACCGACCCGCTGGCGTTCAGCGGCTGCCAGCGCGGCGCTGCCGGCGGCCACCGCTCCCCCGCCCTGGCCTCGGTGACCGCCGACACCCGGCTGGCCCGGCGGGTGATCGGCCGCTCCGCCCCGCGCGCGGTGCGTCCGGTGCACCCGGTCACCGTGTGGCGGCACCGGCTGGCGGTCGCCCTGGACGCCCTGGCCACCGAGACCGGGGACGGCGACTTCCGGCGCTGCAGCCCGGTGGAGATCACCAACGTGCAGTTGACCACCGGCGACCGGCTGCAGATCCCGACCGCCGCGGAGACGGTGCGGCTCAAGGGCTACCTGATCATGTCGCGCAACACCCGGCGGGACTTCACCGAGTTCGCCGCGCTGGTCGACACCGTCGACGCCGAAGCGGCGGCGGTGGCACTGGCCGGTTTCGACAGCTATTACCGCTGCCCGTCGGTGCAGCCGAACTGGATCGCCACCCAGTTGGTGCGCCGGTTGGCCGACCCGCAGCCGGCGCCCGATCCGGCGAGCAGCCCGGACCCCGACCCCGGCCCCGACGACGACGGCGGGCCGGGCGCCGCCGCCGACGAGCCGGACTGGGATGATGTGAGGCAGCGCTGTCTGGCGGTGGCGGTGGCGATGCTCGAGGAGGCGAGGTGACGGTGAGCGCGGACCCGCACAGCAAACCTGCCTCCCGTCGGGCCGGCGCACGCGGGTCCTACAACGACCGGCCGGTCGAGTTCTGGCCCACCGCCGCGATCCGCTCCGCGCTGGAGAACGGCGACATCAGCGTCTGGAAGCGCATCGTGGTGGCCCTCAAACGCGACCCGTACGGCCGGACCGCCCGGCAGGTGGAGGAGGTGCTGGCCGGCAGCCGCCCGTACGGGATCTCCAAGGCCCTGTCGGAGGTGCTGGAGCGCACCCGCGCCCATCTGGAGGCCAACGAGCGTGCCGAGGTGGCCCGGCATGTGCAGCTGCTGATCGACCGGTCCGGGCTCGGGCACCCGGAGTTCGCCTCCCGGATCGGGGTGCCCACCGAGGAACTGACCGCCTACCTGGACGCCACCGTCAGCCCGTCGGCATCGCTGATGATCCGGATGCGGCGGCTCTCCGACCGGTTCGTCAAAATGAAAGCGCAACGCCCGACCCAGAATTGAGAGCAGCGATGGCACCCGACGACGCGGCCCTGCGCCGCATCCTGGACCAGACCCGCACGGTCGCGGTGGTCGGCATCTCGGCCAACCCGGCCCGGCCGAGCCACGAGGTGTACACCTACCTGGCCGCCGCGTCCCCGTACCGGTTCTTCCTGGTCAATCCGACGTTCAGCGAGCTGGACGGCGTCCCGGTCTACCCCAGCCTGGCGGCGTTGCCGGCCACCCCCGACCTGGTGGACGTGTTCCGCCGACGCGACCAGCTGCCCGGCGTGCTCACCGAAGCGCTGGCGTTGACGCCGCGGCCCGCGACGCTGTGGCTGCAATCCGGTCTGCGCGACGAGCAGGTGGCCCGCGACGGCGAGGCCGCCGGTCTGCAAGTGGTCATGGACCGCTGCCTGAAGGTCGAGTACGCGCGGCTGGGCTGAGCCCAGCGGAGCTCAGCGGATCGGAGCTCAGCGGATCGGAACGATGTCGAGCACCAGCCAGCGGTCCTGCGGTTTGGTCAGCGCGACCCGCAGCGCCAGCACCCGGCGCTCCGACTGCCGGTCCGCCTCGGTGCGGCTGCTGCGCACCAGCACCACCACGCTGGCCGCGTCCGGGCCGAGCGCCTCGAGCCCCGCGGACACGGTGGCGGCCCGGGTGCTGACCTTGTCCCGCAGCATCTGCTCGGTGACCGCGGCCAGTTCCTTCTTCAGGGCGGCCACCCGCTCGGGGACCATGACGTCCTCGGCCGCGGCGACCGCGGCATCGGGGTCGCTCGGCGAGAACGAGGCGGTGACCTCGGCGATGTCGGTGGCGATGCGCACCACCTGCGTGGAGTCGGCGGCGAACGCGCGGTCGGGCACCGTCCAGCGCTGGTAACCGACCGCGACCGCCGCCACGATCGCCAGCGTCGCCACCCCGGCCACGGCCAGCCGCAGCCCGGGCCGGTCGTCGTCGGTGCCGACGGTGACCGCGTCGCGGCGCCAGAACACCACGTTGATCAGCACGGCCTGTACGATCAGCAGCACCAGTACCGCCGCGGCCGCCACCCACCAACGCGGCCAGCCCAGTTCCGCCCCGATCAGCAACACCGCCCCGATCGCCACCGCGGGCGCGGCCACGTCGAAGGTCGCCACCCGCCAGGCGTTGCGCACGCTCATCGCAGGAACTCCAGCCCGGAGATCATCGGGGTGCCGTCGACGTCGGAGACGTCCAGCCGCAGCATCCAGCGCACCGTCTGCGGCTTGCCCGCGCTGGTGTCGGCGACCGAGGCCGCGACCACCAGCACGGTGTCGGTGCGTCCGACCAGTTCATCGGGCAGCGGCGCACGATCGCGCGGCCTGCCGTCCTCGTCGCGGTGCACCGATTCGATGGCGACCGCCTCGACCTGCCCGACGCTGCGCGCCGCCAGCCGGCGCACCACGTCGCGGTAGGGCTGGATGGCGGAGTCGAACTCGGCGTTGAGGCCGCCAGCGGTCCCGTCCCGCAGCCGTGCCAGGGTCGGCTCGACATTGTCGGTGTCGATGTTGGCCAGCAGGCCGACCCAGTCGGCTGCGGTCTGCAGCACCCGCTCCTGATAGACGCGTTCGGCATGGTCGCCGCGGTGCCCCGACCAGATCAGCGCCGCCAGCACCACCGCTGCCACGGCGAGCACGCCCAGTGCCGCCGAGGCCACGCCGTAGGGCGAGAAGACCCGGTCATCAGCCGGTTCGGCGGCGCCGGCGCCGACCTCGGCGTCGCGGGCGGGTTCGGCGCCGGCGGTGCCGGCCTGCTCGGCCTGCTCGGCGTCGGACATGGCCGTGAGGCTACCGTGCGCCGTGGCAGGATGGCCCGATGACCACTGCCGCCACCCGTTCGGGCATCGACCTGAGCCACGTCGACGACAGCATCCGCCCGCAGGACGACCTGTTCGGCCACGTCAACGGCGGTTGGCTGACCGGGTACACCATGCCCGCCGACCGGGCCACCGACGGCGCGTTCCGGGCCCTGTTCGACCGCGCCGAAGTCCAGGTGCGGGAGCTGATCGAGGCGGCCGCCGCGGCGGGCGCCGCTCCGGGCAGCGACACCCAGCGCATCGGGGACCTCTACGCCGGCTTCCTGGCCGAGGAGGCGATCGAGGCGCGTGGCGTGGCCCCGCTGCTCGACGAGCTGGCCACCGTCGAGGCGGCCGCCGACCGCGACGCACTGGCCGGGGTGCTCGGTGCGCTGCAACGCAGCGGCGTCGGCGGCGGCGCCGGGCTCTACGTCAACACCGACGCCAAGGACTCCAGCCGCTACCTGGTGTATCTGACCCAATCCGGCCTCGGGTTGCCCGACGAGTCCTACTACCGGGAGCCGGCGCACGCCGCGGTGCTCGCCGCCTATCCACGGCACATCGCGGCGATGTTCGCGCTGGTCTACGGCGGCGACCCGGCCGATCACGCCCACGACGCCGCGGCGGTCGTGGCGCTGGAGACCGCCCTGGCGGCCGCCCACTGGGATGTGGTCAAGCGCCGCGACGCCGAGGCGAGCTACAACCTGCGCCGCTTCGCCGACCTGGCCGAGCAGGCGCCGGGCTTCGCCTGGTCGGCCTGGCTGGCCGGGCTGGGGATCCCGGCGACCGCCGTCGACGAGCTCGTCGTGCGCCAGCCGGACTACCTGACCGCGTTCGCGGCCACATGGGCGGAGCGCCCGCTCGCCGACTGGCAGCGGTGGGCGCGCTGGCAGATCATCACCACCCGGGCCCGGGTGTCGACCGCGGCGCTGGTCGCCGAGGATTTCGAGTTCTACGGGCGCACCCTGACCGGCGCCGAGCAGCTGCCGGAACGCTGGAAACGCGGTGTCGGCCTGGTGCAGAGCCTGCTGGGCGACGCGGTCGGCAAGCTCTACGTCGAACGGCACTTCCCGCCGGAGGCCAAGGAGCGGATGGACGTGCTGGTGGCCAACCTGCGGGAGGCCTACCGGGTGAGCATCACCGAACTGGAGTGGATGACCCCGGCCACCCGCGAGCGGGCTCTGGCCAAACTGGACAAGTTCACCGCGAAGATCGGCTATCCGGCGCGCTGGCGGGACTATTCCGCCCTGGTGATCGACCGCGACGACCTGTACGGCAACTGCGTGCGCGGCTACGCCGCCGCCTTCGACCGCGAGGCGGCCAAACTGGGTGGGCCGGTGGACCGCGATGAGTGGTTCATGACCCCGCAGACCGTCAACGCCTACTACAACCCGGGCATGAACGAGATCGTGTTCCCGGCGGCGATCCTGCAGCCGCCGTTCTTCGACGCCGACGCCGACGACGCCGCCAACTACGGCGGGATCGGCGCGGTGATCGGCCACGAGATCGGGCACGGTTTCGACGACCAGGGCGCCAAATACGACGGTGACGGAAACCTGGTGGACTGGTGGACCGATGCCGACCGCGACGAGTTCGCCGCCCGCACCGGCGCCCTCATCGCCCAGTACGACACCTTCACCCCGCGTGGACTCGACGCGGAGCACCGCGTCAACGGCGCGTTCACGGTCGGGGAGAACATCGGCGACCTTGGCGGCCTGTCGATCGCGCTGCTGGCCTACCAGCTGTCCCTGGACGGCGCGACACCGCCGGTGATCGACGGGCTGACCGGGGTGCAGCGGGTGTTCTTCGGCTGGGCGCAGGTGTGGCGCACCAAGTCACGCACCGCCGAGGCGATCCGCCGGCTGGCCACCGACCCGCACTCGCCGCCGGAGTTCCGCTGCAACGGCGTCATCCGCAACATCGACGCGTTCTACGACGCCTTCACCGTCGGCGCCGACGACGCGCTGTACCTCGAACCGGCGGAGCGGGTGCGGATCTGGAGTTAGATCTGCCAGTCCTGTGAACCGTCGTTCTTGGTGTACAGGCCCACCGAGTTCTTCACCACGACCGGATCCCCGCTGCCGAAGTTGTCGAAGAACCACTTGGCGTTCTCCGGGCTGAGGTTGATACAGCCGTGGCTGACGTTGCGTTTGCCCTGATCTGCGACCGACCACGGGGCGCTGTGCACGAAGCCACCGCTGTTGTCGATCCGGACGGCGTCCTTGACCTTCAGCTTGTAACCCCACTCGGAGTCGACCGGGACCCCGTAGGTGGAGGAGTCCATCACCACCTCGGGCATCTTCTCCAGCACGTAGTAGGTGCCGTTCTCGGTCTCGTGGCCACCCGCGGTCATCCCCATCGACATCGGGAAGACCTTCTCCACCTCGCCGTTGCGGGTGATCGTCATCTCGTGGGTGGCGTCATCGGCGGTGGCCACCAGCGAGTCCCCGGTGCGGAAACTCGATTTGGTGCCGGCCGCGTCGATGCTGACCCGGGTGTTCGCCGGCCAGAAGTCCAGCGGGCGCCAGCGCACCTGGGTGGGGGTCATCCAGTAGAACTTGCCGGGGACCGGCGGGTCCGAGGAGATGTGGATGGCGTCCTCGGCCATCGCCTGGTTCCCGATCGGGCGCTGGAAGTTGATGATGATCGGCTTGGCGACCCCGACCAGCGACCCGTTCAGCGGGTTGAACGAGGGCGGCAGGAACGGTGGGTCACCGGTGAACGGTTTCGGGTTCTGCCCGGCGGGCACCGCTCCCGGTGTCACGGTCGGGGCGGTGGTGGGGGCGGCGGCCGGCGGTGCGAATGGGTCCACCGGTGGTGGCGGTGGCGGCGGCGGATCGGCCAGCGCCGTGCCCGCGCCCAGGCTCACAGTGACGGCCAAGCCCACCGCGCTGACAACGGCTCGCAGAGAACCCCGTCGCGACATTGACATCCTCCAGTTCACACAGGTGGCTACAGTCTCGCACAAGAACCAGGTCAGCTAATTGTCGAAAGAACCCCGAAGTCCGTCTTCGATACCGTCGACACGAGGCTGACCTGGCCTGTTCATCGCTGAAAGAGTGGCCAATGTTACGTCGACCTGACGATCGAGTAAACACTGAAGATGCGCCGGGCCGCCGTGATGCCGACCAGCGCCGCCGCGATGAGCACGGTGGATCCGGCCAGCATGAGCGGCACTCCCTCCCGGGTGAACAGCAGCCCGCCCAGCAGCGATCCGCCCGCGATGCCGAGCTGGGCGGCCACCACGTAGAGCCCCGAGGCGCCGTCGGGGTCGACCGGCGCGGTGCGCATCGCCGTGGACTGCAGCATCGGCGAGACGGTGGCCGCCATCGCCCCCCACAGCAGGATCCCGCCCGCCCCGAGCACCATCGTGGCGGGGTTGTGCCGGTCGAGGAACGCCATCGCGGTGAGCCCGGCGAAGGTCATGACCAGGACGCTCATGCAGGTCAGCATCGCCACGACCGGGCGCCGGTCCAGCGGGCGGGCGATCAGCGTCATCGCCACCACGCCGACCGCCCCGTAGCCGACCAGCAGCCAGGACACCCGGTGCGGGTCGTGCACCCCGACCACGCCGCCGATGATGGTCAGGATGTAGGTGTAGGAGATGAAGTGTGCGACGACCACGATGAGGGTCAGCGCGCAGATCGTCATCAACCTCGGGTTGCGGTGATGCGGCACCCCGGCCGCGACCACCGCCTGCTGGTCCGGGCTCAGGGGTAGCGACGGCAGCACCCGACGGGCGGCGACCCACACCAGCGCAGCGGCCACCGCCACCGAACCCATCGCCATCCGCCAGCCCGCGGTCAGGCTCAGCCCCGCCATCAGCGGCACGCCGAGTACCAGGCCCAGGCTGGACCCGACGTAGACCGCCGTGGTGGCCCGCCCGATGTGGCTGGCCGGTACCAGCCGGATCGCGATCGGGGCGATCACCGCCCACAGCAGCCCGTGGGTCAGCGCGCACAACGCCCGCCCGGCGACCAGCACCGCGAAGTTGGGGGCGAGCGCCGAGATGGTCTGCGAGGCGGTCAGCGACGCCAACGCAAGCAGCAGGGCGCGCCGGCGCGGCCAACGCGCGGTCCACCGCACCAGCGGCACCGTGGCCAGCGCGGCGACCAGCGCATACCAGGCCAGCAGGCTGCCGATCACCGCTTCGCTGACCCCCAGGTCCTCCGACATCGCGGTGAGCGCGCCGACCGGCAGGATCTCGGCGGTGACGTAGGCGAAGGCCGCCGCCGCCAGCACCGCCAGCTGGATGACGAGCCGCGGCGTCCACGGGCTGGCGCGGGTGGCGGTGTCGTCGGCTGTCATGGTGTCGGCGGCGCGCGGCTCTACGGTGCCGTTCGCGCTCGCCCCACGGTAGCCCCTGGGGGGCTCAGGAGCGGACCAGCCGGGCGATGGCCGCCGACGCTTCGGCCAGTTTGGCCTCGGCCTCCCGGCCGCCCTCGGCGACCGCCCCGGTGACGCAGTGGCCGAGGTGTTCGTCGAGCAGGTTCAGCGCCACCGAGCGCAGCGCGCTGTTGGCGGCACTGATCTGGGTGAGGATGTCGATGCAGTACTTGTCTTCCTCGATCATCCGCGCGATCCCGCGCACCTGCCCCTCGATGCGGCGCAGCCGCTTGGCGTAGGCGTCTTTCTCGGCCGTGTAGCCGTGCGGTGCGCTCATCTACTGCCCCAACATCGCTGTCATCTGGTCGATCTCGGCCTGCTGGGTGTCGATGATCGCGGTGGCCAGTTCTTTCGCGCCCGGGTTGACGCCCTCGTCGATCTCGGTCTGGGCCATGTCGATCGCGCCGCGGTGGTGGTCGATCATCGACTGCAGCCACAGGTCGTCGAAGTCCTTGCCGGTCAACGTCGCCAACTTCGCCATGGTGGCGTCGTCGACCATGCCGGCCATGTCGGAGTGGTCGGTGTCGGTGGGCTCCGGCGCCCCCCAGTCGCGCAGGTACTGCTGCAGGGTGTCGATCTCGGGCTGCTGCGCGGCTTTGATGTCGGCGGCCAGCGCGGCCAGTCGCGGGTTGTCGCTACGCTCGGGCACCAGGTCCGACAGGGTCAGCGCCTGTTCGTGGTGCGGGATCATGTCGGTCGCGAACGCGATGTCGGCGGCGTTGTGGTCGGCGGCCTGCTCGACGCTGGAACTGGTGGTGGTCGCGCTGCTGTCCGCGGTGGACGTCGGCGCGGTGTCGCTGCTGCCGGAGCAGCCGGACAAGCCGATGGCGAGCGCGGTCAGAAGCACGGGAAGCGGCGCCCAGGGCGCGTCGGTGACGAACATGAAAATCATGATACCCGATACCCCATCGGGGTATCTAAACGATTTGGGCGCCGTTGTTTGCCGCGGGCATACTGAATCCCATGTCCACAACCCGCAAGGTCACCGACATCAAGCCCCGCAGCCGCGACGTCACCGACGGGCTGGAGCGCACCGCCGCCCGCGGCATGCTGCGCGCGGTGGGTATGGACGACGACGACTTCGCCAAGCCCCAGATCGGGGTGGCCTCCTCGTGGAACGAGATCACGCCGTGCAACCTGTCGCTGGACCGGTTGGCCAAGGCGGTCAAGGAGGGCGTCTTCGAGGGCGGCGGCTACCCGCTGGAGTTCGGCACCATCTCGGTCTCCGACGGAATCTCGATGGGGCATGAGGGCATGCACTTCTCCCTGGTGAGCCGGGAGGTGATCGCCGACAGCGTCGAGACCGTCATGAGCGCCGAGCGCCTCGACGGGTCGGTGCTACTGGCCGGCTGCGACAAGTCCCTGCCCGGGATGCTGATGGCCGCCGCCCGCCTGGACCTGGCGGCGGTGTTCCTCTACGCCGGGTCGACCATGCCCGGCTATGCGCAGCTCTCCGACGGCACCGAGCGTGAAGTGACGATCATCGACGCCTTCGAGGCCGTCGGCGCGTGTTCGCGCGGGTTGATGTCCCGCGAGGACGTCGAGGTGATCGAGCGCTCCATCTGCCCCGGCGAGGGCGCCTGCGGCGGGATGTACACCGCCAACACGATGGCCAGCGCGGCCGAGGCGCTGGGGATGTCGTTGCCCGGCAGTGCCTCACCGCCGTCGGCGGACCGCCGCCGGGACGGCTACGCCCGGGCCAGCGGCCGTGCCGTGGTCGGCCTGCTGCGCCGCGGCATCACCGCCCGCGACATCTTGACCAAGGAGGCGTTCGAGAACGCGATCGCGGTGGTGATGGCCTTCGGCGGGTCGACCAACGCGGTGCTGCACCTGCTGGCGATCGCCCACGAGGCCGACGTAGACCTCACCCTGGCCGATTTCTCCCGGATCGGTGCCCGGGTGCCGCATCTGGCCGACGTGAAGCCGTTCGGGGCGCACGTGATGTACGACATCGACAAGATCGGCGGGGTGCCGGTCATGCTCAAGACCCTGCTGGAGGCCGGACTGTTGCACGGTGACTGCCTGACCGTGACCGGTAAGACCATGGCGGAGAACATCGCCGAGCTGAATCCCCCGGTCGTCGACGGCAAGGTGCTGCACGCGCTGACCAACCCGATCCACCCCAGCGGCGGGATCACCATCCTGCACGGGTCGCTGGCCCCGGAGGGCGCGGTGGTCAAGTCGGCCGGTTTCGACACCGACGTCATCGAGGGCACCGCGCGGGTCTTCGACGGCGAGCGCGCGGCGCTGGACGCCCTCGAGGACGGCACGATCGCCGCAGGCGACGCCGTGGTGATCCGCTACGAGGGCCCCAAGGGCGGACCCGGGATGCGCGAGATGCTGGCGATCACCGGTGCGATCAAGGGCGCCGGGCTGGGCAAGGACGTCCTGTTGCTCACCGATGGGCGGTTCTCCGGGGGCACCACCGGCCTGTGCGTCGGGCACGTCGCCCCCGAGGCGGTGGACGGCGGTCCGATCGCGTTCGTGCGCAACGGGGACCGCATCCGGTTGGACGTGGCCAAGGGCACCCTGGACGTGCTGGCCGACCCCGACGAGTTCGCCGCCCGCGCCGAGGGGTACATCCCGCCGGAGTCGCGGTACACCACCGGCGTGCTGGCCAAGTACCGCAAGCTGGTGCAGTCGGCGGCCACCGGCGCGATCTGCGGCTGACCGCCGCCCGGCCGACTACCCTCGGCGCCATGGCTAGCGGTGGCGCTCTCACCGAGCGGCTCAAGATCGACGTCCCGATCCTGCAGGCCGGGATGGGCGGGGGCATCGCGGGCCCGCGGTTGGCCGGCGCGGTGGCGCGCGCCGGTGCGCTGGGAACCCTCGGCATCGCCCCACCCGCGGCGCTGCGGGCCGCGATCGGCGCGGTCCGCGACATCGCGCCCGACCGGGCGGTGGCGGTCAACCTGCTCCTGCCGTTCGTGCGCCGGGCCCACGTGAACGCGTGCATCCGCGGCGGCGTCGACGTGGTGGTGCTGGCCTTCGGGACCGCGTCGGCGGAGTTGGTGGACCGGTTGCGCGCCGCGGGAATCGTGGTGCTGCGCATGGTCGGCACCGAGGCCGAGGCACGCGAGGCGCTCGGCTGGGGCGTCGACGGGCTGATCGCCCAGGGCCGCGAGGCGGGCGGTCACCTGGTGGGCACCCGGGCCGCCCTGGATTTCCTGCCCGCCGCGCTGAACGTCGCCGGCGAACGCCCGGTGTTCCTGGCCGGCGGCATCGCCACCGCCGCCGACACCCGCGCGGCTCTCGACGCCGGGGCGGCGGGCGTGGTGGCCGGGACCCGGTTCCTGCTGACCGAGGAGTCCGGCGCGCACCCCGGTTACCGCAGCCGGGTGCTGGCCGCCGATCACACCGTGGAGACCACGGTGTTCGGCCTGACCTGGCCGGTGCGCCACCGGGTGGTGCCCAACGCGGTCACCCGGCGCTGGTGCCACCCGGACGGCTCGGCGCGCGGTCTGCCCGCGGCGCTCAACGCCCGCAGCGCCGTGCTGGCCCGCTTCGCCGACCGCGGTGCAGGCGCGGTCGCCCGGCTGCAACGGCCCGCGGTTCCGCTGTTCAGCCCGGTCCCGCCGGTGGCGGGCGCACCGGAGTCGGTGCTGGAACGCACCGCGCTGTACGCCGGCCAGACCGCCCTGCGCATCGATCGGGTGGTCAGCGCGGCGCAGGCGGTGGCCGAACTCGATCCGGCCTCGTCCGGCTAGCGGACCACCGCGAGGGCGAAGCCGTCCCAGCCCTTGGACCCGACGGTCTGCAGCGCCGCGGCGTCCAGCCGCGGGTCGGTGCCGAGGAGGCGCAGCGCCTCGAGGGTGCCCGCGGCGGCGGCGTCGCGGTCCTCCCGCAGGATCTGTCCGTCGCGGATCACGTTGTCGATGACGACGACGGTGCCCGGCCGGCCCAGTTCCACCGCCCAGCGCAGGTAGGTGCCGTTGTTCTCCTTGTCGGCGTCGATGAACACCAGATCGAACGGCCCGGTCAGGGTCGGCAGGGTCTCGGCGGCCGCGCCGACGAGCACCTCAACCCGGTCCCCGACCCCGGCGCGGTCGAGGTTGGCGCGCGCCACCTCGGCGTGTTTCGGCTCGTACTCGAGGCTGACGACCTCCCCGTCGTCGCCCAGTCCGCGGGCCAGCCAGATCGTGCTGTAGCCGCCCAGCGTGCCCACCTCGAGGACCCGGCGGGCGCCGACGGCGCGGGCCAGCAACGTCAGGAACTTGCCCTGCTGCGCGGAGACCGCGATCGGCGGCAGCCCGGCGGCTTCGCTGTCCCGCAGGACGGCGGCCATCGTCGGATCCTCCTCGAGAAGCAGGCGGTCCAGGAGTGCGTCGGCGGCGGCGGGGTCATAGGTCACGCTCCCCAGCGTAAGCCCGCCGTCCCGACCGGATCGACGTCACCCCTTTACCCAATACCCGTATGGGGTATACAGTGGGCGCGGAAACACCCGTTGGAAGGAGAGATGATGACGAACAACGAGGCGGGCACCGTACTGACGTGTACCCACGACGGCTGCGGATGTCGCGTGCGGATCGAGGCCCCGTGCAACTGCTCCGGCGCCGGCCAGGCCTACCGGTGCACCTGCGGTGCGGAGCTGGTGCCGGTCCAGGGCTGACGCCCCGGGGCGTGTCCCGGGATTCGGCCGGTCAGGACACGCCCTCGTGCGTGTAGACCACCCGCAGCACGTGCCCGGCTTCCGGACCCATGACCACGGTCGCGAGCGTGCACAACGTCGCCACGAAGTGCGGGCCGTGCGGCGGGTCGGTCGAACAGAGGTGGTGGGCCAGCTCGTGGAGCACCACGAGTTCGCGCATCGCCCACGGCGCGCCGCCCCGGGCGGGAACCGCGATCACCGCGGCTCCCGCCCGGTTCTCGTAGTGCGCCGCGGCGGCACCGCGCCGCTCCCGGACCGTCAGGGCGGCGGCGTCGGGCCACCGGTCCCGCACCGCAGGCAGGCCCAGCACCTCGTCGACGTAGTTCTGCACCGCGGCGACCGAACCGAACCGTGCCTCCGGCGGCAGGGTGAGGTTTGCGCCGAAGAACTCCACCGCGCGGGAGCCGCGTTCGGCGGCCCGGTCGAACAGGGTGCGGACGAATTCCTCGGCCGCGTACACCTTGGCGCGCTGCGAATCCCGCGCGGTCACCGGTCCAGCGCGGCGCGCGCCGACGACAGCTCCGGGCTGGGGCCCAGCCGGGCCCGCCGGCCCGCCCGGTCCCCGGCCCGCCGGGCCGACGAGGAGTAGCCGGCCGACGCACGGCTGGCCCGCCACACCCCGCGCGCCTCGGAGGCGCGCCGGTAGAAGTCGCCGAGCGCCACGTCCTTGTTCCGCAACGCCACCGCGGTCCCGGGAGCGCGACCGCGGTCCTGCTCCGCCTCACGGCGGACCTGCTCGCGCGCCTCGCTCAAACGCAGCCCGACCCGGGCGCCGAACGCCAGTTGGAAGTTCAGCCGGGCGGTGATGGTGGCGGTCGGGCGGTGCGCCCCGGAGGCGATATAGGCGTCGGAGGCCCGCACCATCTGCACCACCAGGCTCGCGTAGAGGGCGTGGGTGGCGTCGATGTCCTCGGCGAAACCGTAAGCGTGCACGAAGGTGGAGTTGGCCGCCACGTCGCAGCGCACGTCGTTGGCCGCGGCGATCACCACGAACAGCTGCACGTAGGTGCGTAACCCCTTGGTTCCGGCCGGCCCGATCGTGATCGTGCGCTGCACCGGCCCCTGGGCCGGGGTGCGGCGGTCGGCGTGCGAGCGGGCCACCGCCAGGTCGATGGAGGTGGCGGTGGCCAGCCGCTGAGCGGCGGTCATGAACGCCTCGGCCTCGTGCGGATTGTCGGTGCCCTCGGCCTGTCGCAGCAGCGCCGCGATCCGCGCCAGCATCTTGTCCTCGCTCACGGCCTCACCTCACTCCCCGGTCCGGCTGCCTCCCGGCCGGACGCTCCGCTGACGGCCAACGTAGGCGCGCCCACCGACACCGGTCACAGCCGCGTGCCGATCCAGGCCGTCACGTCGTCGAGCACCCCGTCGCCCTCGGGCTCGTTGAACACCTCGTGGAACAGGCCCGGATAGACCTCCAGGCACACGTCGGCGGAGCCGACGGCGGAAACCAGTTCGCGGCTGCCCGCCACCGGGACCAGCCCGTCCTCGCCGCCGTGCACCACCAACAGCGGACAGGACAGCGCCGATGCGCGCTGCGGCATGCTCTCCCCGATCAGCAGCAGCGCCCGCGCGATACCCGCGGGCACCTTGCCGTGGTGCACCAGCGGGTCGGCGTCGTAGGCCGCCACCACCGCCGGGTCGCGGGAGACCAGCGCCGAGTCGAGGGCCTGCACCGGAAGCGCGGGCGCCACCCGGCCCACCAGTTTTCCCACGAACGCCACCGCCGCCGGGGCCATGGTCTGGGCGGCGACCGCCGGCCCGGACAGCACCATCAGCGCGTAGTCGTCGGGGTGGTCGGTGCCGTAACCGAACACGATCGCGCCGCCCATGCTGTGCCCGAGCACCACCCGGGGCAGCCCGGGGTGCTCGGTCGCGGCGATCCCGACCAGGGTGGCGAAGTCACCGGTGTACTCGCCGATGTCGCGCAGGTAGACCCGGCGCCCCCCGGAGCGGCCGTGGCCCCGGTGGTCCAGCGCGTAGGTGACGAAACCGGCGTCGGCGAAGCGGGCCGCCACGTGGTCGTAGCGGCGGGCGTGCTCACCGAATCCGTGGGACAGGATCACCGCGGCGCGCGGCCGGCCCGGCGGGGTCCAGGTGTCGTAGACGATCCGGATACCGCCGACACCGTCGAAGGCCCGCTCCGCGTGGCCGGGGGTACCGGGTTTGGTCATCACCGGCAGCGTAGTCGCAGGCCGCGACGGGACCGGCACGCCGTCGCGGGCACCGTCGGCGCGAAAACCGCCGCGTGAGACCCCGTAACCGGCTGTTGACGCAGGTCACAATGGATCTCATACCCACAGTTGAAACGTGTTCCGCCCAGGTGGCATGATCGCGGGTCATGAAAACCAAGGGCGCGCTGCTGTGGGAGCTGAACTCCGGATTCCGGGTCGACGAGATCGACCTGGGCGACCCGGTCGCCGACGAGGTCCAGATCCGGATGCACGCCGCGGGCATGTGTCACTCGGACTACCACCTGACCACCGGCGCCACCCCGATCGGCCTGCCCGCACTCGGCGGCCACGAGGGCGCCGGTGTGGTGACCAAGGTCGGTCGCAACGTCAGCGGGATCGAGGAGGGCGACCACGTCATCCTGGCGTTCATCCCGGCCTGCGGTGCCTGTCCGCCGTGCTTGAAGGGGTTCCGGTCGCTGTGTGACCGCGGCGCGGTGCTGCTGGGCGGCAAGGCCATCGCCGACGACACCCACCGCATCCACGCCGGTTCGCAGGGCGTCTCGCCGATGAACCTGCTGGGCACCTTCGCGCCGTACATGACCGTGCACAAGGACTCGGTGGTCAAGATCGACCCCGACGTGCCGTTCGAGTCGGCCGCGATCATGGGCTGCGCGGTGCCCACCGGGTTCGGCTCGGCCACCAACGTCGCGGAGGTCCAGCCCGGCGAATCGGTGATCATCGTCGGTGTCGGCGGGATCGGGATGAGCGCCCTGCAGGGCGCGGTGCTCGCCGGCGCCCGGCACGTGATCGCGATCGACCCGGCGGAGTACAAGCGCGAGCAGGCGATCAAGTTCGGCGCCACCCACGTCTACCCGTCGATGGCCGAGGCGATCGCCCCGGTGATGGAGCTGACCTGGGGCATCATGGCGCAGAAGACGATCATCGCGGTCGGTGAGATGCACGGCGACATGCTCGAGGAGGCGATGATCCTGACCGCCAAGACCGGCACCTGCGTGGTGACCGGCATGGGCGCGATGACCGACGTCGACGTCAAGCTGAACCTGTTCCTGTTCACCATGCTGCAGAAGACGCTGAAGGGGAACATCTTCGGCGGCGGCAACTCGCACGTCGAGACCCCCCGACTGGTCGGGCTGTACAAGTCCGGGCTGCTCAAGGTCGACGAGATGGTGACCAAGACCTACAAGCTCGAGGACATCAACGACGGCTATCAGGACATGCTCGACGGCAAGACCATCCGCGGCGTGATCACCTTCGACGAGTCCGACTGGTAGCAGCACCGCCGCCGGGGCCGGCTCCCCCGGATACCCTGGGGCGATGACCGCCACCGTCGAGGTCCGGCGCGCCGCGGACCGCACCGCCACCCGTACGCCCTGGCTGACCTCGACGCACTCGTTCTCGTTCGGCGACTACTACGACCCGGCCAACACCCATCACGGGGTGCTGATGGTGCACAACGAGGACGTCGTCGCGCCGGACTCCGGCTACGACACCCACCCGCACCGCAACATGGAGATCCTCACCTGGGTGCTGGCCGGGGAGTTGTCGCACCGCGATTCGCTGGGTAATTCCGGGGTGATCTACCCGGGACTGGCCCAGCGGATGTCGGCAGGCGCCGGTGTCGAACACTCCGAGCGCAACGAGTCGCCCCGGGTGCCGGTGCGGTTCGTGCAGATGTGGGTGCTGCCCGACCGCGCCGGCGGCGCCCCCGGCTACGCCCAGGCCGAGGTCGGCGACGCGCTGCGCGGTGGCGACCTGGTGCCGATCGCGTCCGGGCTGCCCGACCGGCCCGGCGCGATCACGATCGGCAACCGCAACGTGGCCCTGCACGCCGCCCGCCTGCGGCCGGGCCGGTCGGTCACCGCACCCGAAGCCCGTTACCTGCACCTCTACGTCGCCCGCGGATGTGTCAAGGTAGCCGGTGTCGGCACGCTCGACGCCGGCGACGCGCTGCGGGCCACCGCGACCGCCGTCGGCCCGATCGGCGCCGACGACGACGCCGAGATCCTGGTGTGGGAGATGCGCGCCGGTCTGGGCGAGTAGCCCGAGCCGGGGCGGGACAAGGCGAGGCGACAGCCCGAGATGACGAGGAGCGTGCGGTGAGCGACGACCAGCAGCCACCGGCCGTGGTGGCCCGGGGCATCACGATGAGCGGCCCGTGGGGTCCGGTGTACGGGCCCATCGACCTCGACATCGAGCGCGGCGGCGTCACCGCGCTGATCGGCACCGCCGGAACCGGGCGCACCGCACTGCTGATGACCCTGGCCGGCCGGATGCGGCCGGCGTCGGGGACGCTGACCGTGCTCGACCGCACCGCCGCCACCGACATCTTCGCGCTGTGCGCGCTCGCCGGCGTCGAACAGCTCGACACCGTCGCCGAGTCGGTGCGGGTGGGCGACCTGATCACCGAGCAGTTGCGCTGGAACGCGCCGTGGTACCGGCTGATCCGCCGCGCCGACCAGGCCGACCTGGAAACGGTGTGCCGGCCGGTGTTCGGCCCGCTGCCGCTGCCAGACATCGACGAGTACGTCGAGCAGCTCACCGAGCTCGACGGGCTGCTGCTGCGGATCGCGCTGGCCAACACCCACCGGCTGCCGGTGCTGGTCGTCGGCAGCCTCGACCAGGTGACCAGCCTGCGCAACCACGACGAGCTGGTGCGCCGGCTGGTGGCCCTCGGCGAGGAGCAGACCGTGATCACCTCCTCGGCCAACGCCATCCCCGAAGAGCTGGGTGTGCGCGCCCAGCTCCACGTCGACAACCTCTCCCACGCCGAGCTCGCCGCCGCGCAGAAAGGTCGTGACTGATCATGCTTGCCGGGATGTCCTTGGGCACCGACATCAAGCGCTATGCGCGCGGGGTGATGCCGCGCGTCGCGCTGATCACCATCATCGCGCTGCCGCTGCTCTACGGGGCGATGTACCTGTGGGCGTTCTGGAACCCGTTCGCCGCGGTCGACAAGGTGCCGGTGGCGCTGGTGAACGAGGATCAGGGCGCCACCATCCAGGACCGCACCCTGCGCGCCGGCGACGACGTCGCCCGGCAGCTCGTCGACTCCGGCGAACTCGACCTGCACCAGGTGTCGGCTTCGGAGGCGGCCGCCGGGGTGGCCCGCGGCGACTACTACTTCTCGATCACCTTGCCGCGCGACTTCAGCGCCGCGATCGCCTCGCCCACCACCGACCGACCGCACAAGGCGCAGATCGAGTTCCAGTTCAACGACGCCAACAGCTACCTGGCCTCGATCATGGGCCAGAACGCGGCGCGGGAGGTGCTCAACCAGGTCAGCGCCGGGGTGGGAACCCAGGTGATCGGCGCCGCGCTCGGTGAGCTGACCGACTCCGGCGCAGGCATCAAGAAGGCCGCCGACGGCGCCGGGCAGTTGCACGACGGGCTGGTCGCCGCCAACTCGGGGGCGACGGAGTTGGCCGACGGCGCCCACACGCTGGCGGCCAACCTGGCGACCGCCCGGGACGGCTCGGCCACCCTGGCCGCCGGGGTCAACCAGCTGACCACCGGCATCGACGCGGCCATCGACCCGCTGATCGGCATCCTCGACAGCGTCGAGGGGCTCGGCCTGGACCCGGTCGAGGTGGGTGAGACGGCCGCGCATCTGGGTCGCTCGATCCGCACCGCCGCCGACCGGGTGGCCGGCCTGGGCATCGACTACGTGCAGGCCTCGGCGATCGTCGATCAGGTCGCCGGCGCCCTGATCGGCAACCCCGACCCCACCGTGCACCAACTGGGCGAGACCCTCTCCGGTGCCCAGCGGCTGATGGCGCAACGCGGTGTCGACCCGGCCACCGACGAGGGCCTCAATCGGCTGCGCGCCGATGCCGAACGCCTGGAGAACGAACTGATCGACCCGAACAGCGATTTCCGGCAGTTCCTCACCAAGGCGCTCAACGGCGGGCTCAAGGCCGATGTGCTCCGGTTACGCAGCGGCGCAACCCAACTCAACGACGGAGCGCAGCAACTCAGTGACGGGCTGGTGCAGCTCACCGACGGCAGCTACCGGCTGGCCGACGGCGCAGACCAACTCGCCGACGGCACGGCGCAGTTGCGCGACGGCGCCGCCGAACTCGCCGACGGACTGAAGGCCGGCGCCGACCAGTTGCCGACCTGGACCGACAAGCAGCGTGACCAGGTGGCCCAGACCGTGGCCAGCCCGGTCGGCGTCGATCTGGACTTCACCAACCACGCCGCCACCTTCGGCACCGGCTTCGCACCGTTCTTCCTGCCGCTGGCGCTGTTCATCGGGGCCCTGATCGTGTGGATGCTGCTCACCCCGCTGCAGGCCCGCGCCATCGTCAGCGGCCTGGGACCGCTGCGCGTGGTGCTGGCCTCCTACTGGCCGGCGCTGCTGCTGGTGGTCTGCCAGGTCACCCTGATGTATGCGGTGGTGCACTTCGGCGTCGGGCTCGACGCGAAATACCCGCTGGGGACGGTAGCGTTCCTGCTCCTGGTCGGCGCGTCGTTCCTGGCGCTGATCCAGGCGTTCAACGCGGTCTTCGGGGTGGCGGTCGGCCGGGTGGTCACGCTGGCGTTCCTGATGTTCCAGCTGGTGTCCTCCGGCGGGGTGTATCCGGTGGAGACCACCGCCAGACCGTTCCAGATCCTGCACCCGTTCGACCCGATGACCTACGCCGTCGACGGGCTGCGCGAGCTGACCGTCGGCGGGATCGACGCGCGGCTGTGGCTGTCGGTCGGGGTGCTCGCCGGCATCCTGGTGGTCTCGCTGGCGGCCAGCTCGGTCGCGGCGCGCCGGGCCCGGCAGTACACGATGGAACGCTTGCACCCGCCGATCGAGGTCTGACGCCCCGCCCGGTTGTGAAATCTTAAGCGCCTCACCGTGATTGCGGCGTGATGGAAACGGTATCCGCCCGTTATTTATGTTGACAGTGTTGTCAACGTGACTATCGTGGTTTCTGCGATTTCAGTTTCTGTTGTTTCGATCAGCGTTCCGTGGAGAGGGCGATCCGTGCCGACATCAGCACTTTCCCGGCGCGCGCTGGCCAGCTTGGCCGCGCTGCTGTGCGTGGCGCTCACCGGAACCCTGGGGGTCCCGGTGGCCCGCGCCGACGGCCGCGACCTGCTGGAGGCGGCCATCGCCAACACCCGGGGCGCCTACCTGGTCTACAACTTCGGCAGCGGCCACCCGGCCCCGATGCTCGACGCGTCCGGACGCTGGTACGAGATGAACAACGGCGGCCACCTGATGACGATCAAGTCCGCGGCGCAACGACTCTCACCGCATCTGCTGGTCGACTCCCACCAGGGCGCGCAGGCCCGCTGCGAACGCGACCCGCGGGCGCGCACCGGCGAGGGATTGTGGCAGGCCTCGGAGATCTACTCACCGTTGCAAGCGTGGCAGGCGCTGGGCAAGCCGACGATCGCCATCAACGCCAACTTCTTCGACGTGCGCGGCCAGAAGGGCGGCTCGTGGCGCTCGACCGGGTGCAGTTCGCCGCTGGGCGTCTGGGTGGACAACACCCGCGGCCAGGGCCGGACCAACATGGCGGTGACCGGCACCATCCCCTACGCGGGAAAGCAGGGCCTGTCCGGCGGCGGCGAGCACTGGTCGACGTTGGCCACGATGATCCTGCCCGCAGGCGGCGCGCCGTATGTGGTGTGGCCCAAGGGCGGTCGCGACGGCGGCGACTACGACGCGGCAGGCCCGCTGGTCACCGACCTAGTCAACAAGGGTGCCCGGTTCGTGGCGGTCAGCGGGCTGGGGCTGCTGGCGCCCGGACAGACCGGCCAGCTCAACGACGGCGGGCCGAGCGCGGCGCGTACCGCGCTGGCCTATTCCCGGGCCAAGGATGAGATGTACGTCTTCCAGGGCGGCAGCTACACCCCGGACAACATCCAGGACCTGTTCCGCGCGTTGGGAAGTGACCATGCCGTCCTGTTGGACGGCGGTGGCTCCTCGGCGATCGTGCTGCGTCGCGACACCGGCGGGATGTGGGCGGGTGCGGGCGTCCCCAAGGGTTCCTGCGACACCCGCGAGGTGCTCTGCGATTCGAAGGAACGCGCGCTGCCCAGTTGGCTGGCGTTCAACTGACATCGGCTGTCGGGGCCGCCGGGGGGTCCGAATCCCCTGGGGCCGCGGGGCCGCGCCGGAAGAGCAGCATGCTGACCGCGACCACCCCGGCGGTCAACCCGATCACCGGGGCGACCACCCAGCGCGACAACGTCGCCCCCACGACGGCGCCTCCGCACATGGACGCCACCACGCTGTAGCGCAGTTTCTCCCGCCGGCCGGTGCCGCCGGCCAGCCGGGAGTCCAGTCCGATGCCGACGATCGTCGAGGTCAGCACCGTGGTGTAGAGCTCGGAGATCCCGAATTGCCTCGCGGTGCAGTTCTGGAGGCCGAAGGCGGCGGCCAGCCCGGCGATCAGGATCAACGTCGTGCGGTCGTGGTAGCGCAGCACACCCGCACCGGCCAGCACGGCCAGCGCGGCCAGCAGCGCGATCTCGGTGGTGAGCGCGACGGTGAGCCAGGTGCGGGCCCGCTCGCCGAAGCGCCGGACCAGCCGGCCGCCGAGGATCGCGCCGAGCAGGAACCCGGCGACCGCCACCACCGCGCCGCTGAGCGAGATCGAGGAGTTCGGCACGAACAGGAAACCCAGGAAGATCGCGTTGCCGGTCATGTTGGCGACGAACACGTGGCCCAGGACCAGGACGCTGATCGCGTCGATCAGCCCGGTGGCGAAGGTCAGCAGGAGCAGCGCCGCCACGGTGTGGCGCCGGGGAACCGGTGAGCTGATCGCCATCGGCCGCGGTACCTCAGGTGACGGTCACGGGTGCTCGACGTCGCTGGCCAGCCAGCGCCCGTCCACTTTCTCCATGGTCAGGACGATGCGGCTGCGGTCCAGTTGGACCTGCGGCAGCTTGTTGTTGCGCACCGACTGGTCGACGAACAACATCACCTCGACCCGGTCCTTGCTCGCCGATTTCACCGCGGCGTCGATGACGGTGCCGTGGGCGGCCGCCTCGTTGGCGATCAGCGCCTCGCGCAGCTGCTCACTGGACTGGCTGTAGAGGTCGTGGAAGGTGCCGGTGGAGCCGTCGAGCACGTCGGTGAAGGTCTGGTCGATGCGCTCGGGGTCGACGTTGGCCAGCGTGACGGTGAACTCCTTGGCCGCGTCGAGGGCCTCGGCGGCGGCGGTGTCCACCACGTGCCGCTGGTAGACGAACCAGCCCTCCACGCCGATCACCGCGAGCAGCGCCACGATCACCCCGACGCCGATCCCGAGGCGCAGCCGGCTGCGGCCGCCCGGCGCGGTGGTCCAGTTCTTGGGGTCGAGGTCGGGGTAGTCGGCCGCCTCGGTGTCGGCTGCCTCGATCTCGGCTGCCTCGATCTCGGCTCCCTCCCCGCCCTCGCCGGCCTCACCGGCCTCACCGGCCTCCACCGGCTCGGCGACCTCGGCGCCGGTGGCCTCGGTGGCCTCGGTGGCCGCCGCGGCGTCCTCGCCGGTCGCCCCGTCGGCGTCCGACGTGTTTGCCTTGCCGGTGTTTGCCTTTGCGGTGCTCACCTTAGAAAAACCCTTCATGAACCCCTTCATGGCCGCCGGCCCTCGTCACCACTCGGCACACCCGCGGTGTGACCGGACGCTCGGGCAAACGGCTCGTCCCGCCGATCGGATCCGGCCGGGATCTGAGTAGGCCACCCTACCCGGCGCAGCTGGGCTAGTTGCACGCTCCGGAGGACTTGAGCGCGTCGCCCCAGCCGGTCGCGTGCACGATGTTGGCGTGCGCCACCCCCGACGGTTTGCGTTGCTTGATGTTCTCACTGACCCGGGTCAACTGGAACATCGTCTTGGTGATGTACTCCCCACCGTAGATCGGCGAGTACGGCCCGAAGTTGTCCGGGGTGTTGCGGATCGTCAGCGGCTGCAGACGCGGCGCCAGGAACCCGGTGGACTGGTCGATGTTGGCGGCCACGGCGTCGGCCTGCGCCCCGACCGCCCCGTAGTCGTCGCCGTGGTCGCGGAGATTGTTGTTGAGATCGTTGATCTGGCCCATCAATTGGTCGTACTGGGCGTTGAACCACTGGCAGGAGTCGGACATCCCGCCGATCATCTCCGGGGTCACCTGATAGGTGAAGGTGCTGTAGGGCCAGATGTCGAAGTTGGGTTTCCAGTCGGTGGGTCCTGGGGTGAACACCGGCAGCGGCGGCGGCACCTGATCGGGGTCGGCGGCAGCCGGGCCGGCCAGCACGAGCGCCCCGGCGAGGATCGCCGCGATCGGGGCCGCCACCCGGCGCCGCACTGCGTTCGGGGCCATCTGCATCCTCCTGAACCGCCCTGCCTGACCCGAGCAGTATCCCCGATAGACGTCGCGCACTGGCCGGAATCGCCATCCCAGCTGATCTTTCCCTGAATTCGGGTCCTGTCCGTCCGTCGATGCACCATCATGGCCGCCATGAGCAAAGCGGGTGGCCGTGCCGCGGCGTCGTGCGAGCGCGGCCGCCGCACCGGCCCGCCACGCCGATTAACCGGACTCGACTGCGTTATACGCCGAAACCTACCCAAGAGTCAGTTTGCTGGCTACCATACCGGCGGTGAATCGCCTCACCATCGCGCCAAACACGGTGTCGTCGATCCGCTACCCGGGGGGAAGTCAACATGAGCGTTCCTGTTGACGAGACCGCCCAAACCCGCCCGGAGGGCACCGCGGCGATCGAGGACTGGGCCTCCGGCTATGTCCGGCGGCACCCGCTGGCCTCCCTCACCACCGTCGGCCAGCAGTGCGTGCTGGCGGTGCGGACCGTCCAGTACTTCTTCATCGACCTGTTCACCAACCGGTTCCAGTGGGGCGAGTTCGTCCGGCAGGGCGCCTTCATGGCCGGCACCGCGGTCCTGCCCACGATCCTGGTCGCCCTGCCCATCGGGGTGACCCTGTCGATCCAGTTCGCGCTGCTGGCCAACCAGGTCGGTGCCACGTCGCTGGCCGGTGCGGCCAGCGGTCTGGCCGTGATCCGGCAGGCCGCCTCACTGGTGGCGGCGGTGTTGATGGCCTCTGCGGTCGGGTCGGCGATCACCGCCGATCTCGGCTCGCGCACCATGCGTGAGGAGACCGACGCCATGGAGGTCATGGGCGTCTCGGTGATCCGGCGGCTGGTGGTGCCCCGCTTCGCCGCCTCGATCATGATCGGTGTCGCCCTGACCGGGATCACCTGCTTCGTCGGCTTTTTGGCCAGCTATCTGTTCAACGTCTACTTCCAGCACGGCGCGCCGGGCAGCTTCGTGGCCACCTTCTCCTCGTTCGCCACCCCCGAGGACATGCTGCTCGCGCTGCTCAAGGCCGTCATCTACGGCGCGATCGTCGCCGTGGTCGCCTGCCAGAAGGGGCTGTCCACCAAGGGCGGGCCGACCGGGGTCGCCGACTCGGTGAACGCCGCCGTGGTCGAGGCGATCCTGATCCTGATGCTGGTCAACGTCGGCATCAGCCAGCTCTACGAGATGCTCTTCCCGCGGACGGGGCTGTAACCGTGGCAGCGACACCAGCAACGTACTTCCCGGGTTTCACCCGGCCGCTCGTCCAGGCCTATCGGCGGTTCGCCCTGTCGATCATCCGGCTGGGCCACATGCTCATGTTCTTCGTGCGGGCGGTAGCCGCGGTCCCGACCGTGCTGCGCCAGTACCGCAAGGAGTTCCTCCGGCTGCTCTCCGACATCGCCTGGGGCAACGGCTCCATCGTCGTCGGCGGCGGTACCGCGGGCGTGGCGATCGTGCTCGGTTTCACCGCGGGCGCGCTGGTCGCCATCGAGGGCTACAACTTCCTCAACCTGCTCGGGCTGGGCCCGGCCACCGGGATCATCTCATCGCTGGTCAACACCCGCGAGCTGGCGCCGATCATGGCGTCGCTGGCGTTCGCGATGCAGGCCGGCTGCCGGTTCACCGCCCAGCTGGGCTCGATGCGCATCGCCGAAGAGATCGACGCGCTGGACTCGATCGCGATCAAGCCGATCCCCTACCTGGTCACCACCCGGCTGATGGCCTCGATCATCGCGGTCATCCCGCTCTACGTGGCCTGCCTGGCGGTCACCTACCTGACCGCGCAGATCATGTCCGGCGCCATCAGCGGCGGTTCGATCGGGCCGTATCTGCACTACTTCACGATGATGCTCTCCGGCAAGGACATCATCTATTCGGTGATCAAGTGCGTGGTGTTCGTCTGGATCGCCTCGACCATGCAGTGCTACTACGGCTTCTTCGCCAGCGGCGGGCCCGAGGGGGTCGGCGTGGCCGCCGGGCGGGCCATGCGGGCCAGCATCACCGTGGTGATCATGGCCAACATGCTGCTGACCATGGCGCTGTGGAGCATCGACGCCGGCGCAAGGTTCGGTGGGTAGAGCGATGGCGACGATGGGCAACTCCCTGGATCCGGACGGCCGCGGGCTGTCCGACTCCCAACTGCTCGGGGTCGGTGTCGGCGTGCTGGCGATGATCGTGCTCATCACCAGCACCCTGCTGTTCAAGGCCACCGGCCGGCTGGACTCCTACGTGCGGGTGGTGGCCGAGCTGGTCAACGTCGGCGACGGGCTGCCCAGCCAGTCCGACGTCAAGTACCACGGCCTGCTGGTCGGCACCGTCGACAACGTCGTCCCGGCCTCCTACGGCAACCCCAACTACGTCCACATCAACCTCAAACCGCACTACGCCAAGGACATCCCGAACACGGTCACCGCCCGGGTGGTGCCGTCCAACGTGTTCGCGGTGTCCTCGGTGCAGCTGGTCGACCAGGGCGAGGGCGGGCCGGCCATCGCGTCCGACGACCACATCCTGGAGGACACCGAGCTGTCGACGGTGATCTTCCAGACCACGATCAGCAAGCTGCGCGACGTGCTGGCCGCCACCGGCCGCGGCCGCGACGACCACACGCTGGGGATCCTGGCCGCGGTGGCCGCCGCCACCGACCACCGCCGGGTCAAGCTGCTGCACGCCGGGGCGCACCTGGACCGGATGCTCGACGAGCTCAACGCGGTGGTCGCCACCGAACCCGGCCCGTCGACGGTGACCGCGCTGCTCAACGCCACCGAAGGGCTGCAGGCCACCGCACCGGACCTGGTCGACGCGCTGCACGAGGCGGTCCGCCCGATGCAGACGTTCGCCGAGAAGCGCGCCGAGTTCACCTCGTTCATCTCCTCCTCGCAGTACACCTTCGGCACCGTGCGGGAGGCCTTCGACAACCACACCGACCAGCTGATCGGCATCACCCAGGGCCTGACCCCGGCCATCGGGGTGTTCGCGATGAACGCCGACAAGTTCGTGCCGATCTTCCGGCGGGTGAAGACCTTGTCGGACAAGTTCTTCGACGAGGTCTGGATCCCGGAAGCCGACGTGGGCAACTTGCGCGCGAACCTGTCGATGACGCCGTTCTACACCTACACCCGCGCGGACTGCCCCCGCTACGGCGACTTCAAGGGCCCCAGCTGCTACACCGCGCCGGAGACCCGGGTGCGCGCCGACCTGCCCGAAACGCTGCTGCCGCAGAACTACCGGTTCCCGCAGGGTCTGGAACCGCCGCCGGGCACCGAGATCGGCCCCAACGGCAACCTGATCGCGGTGGGCCCGCCCTACACCGACCCCACCCCGAAGAACCTTGACGACCCGATGTGGAACCCGCCGCTGCAGTGGTGGGAGCCCCCGGCCCCGCGGGTGCCCGGCACCGCCAACCCGGATGCCGTCGAGCCGCCGCCCCCGGGCACGCCGCCGATCCCCACCGCTCCGGTCGGCCCGCCGCTGCCGGGCTCACCGGCGCTTCCCGGCGTGCCCCCGCCGGGTGCCGCACCGCCACCGGGCCCCGCGCCCGCGGCGCCGGCCGCCTGGGGCGGCAACGTCGGCCCGGTCGGTAGCCAGCACGAACGTGACCAGCTCGGCGTCATCACCGGCGCCTCCGAGCCCGCCACGGTGGCCACCCAGCTGCTGCTGGGCCCGGTCGCCCGCGGCACCGTGGTGACGGCGGACTACTCGGGCGAGTCGGCAGAATCCCAGGAGGCGCCCCGATGAGGTTCCGTGGCCCGATGATCGGGCTGACGCTGTTCATGATCGTCTCGATGGGCCTGACCTGGCTGGTCTACGCCACCCTGCGCCGGGACGTCTCCGGCGCCACCACGCCGTATGCGGCGGTGTTCACCGACGTCTACGGGCTCCGCGAGGGCGACGACGTGCGGATGGCCGGGGTGCGGGTGGGCCGGGTCGAGAAGATCGAACTGGACGGCAAGCAGGCCAAGGTGTCCTTCATCGTCCAGAGCGACCAGCCGCTCTACGGCAACACGATCGCCGGGGTGACCTACCAGAACATCATCGGTCAGCGGTATCTCGGGCTGTCGCTGGGCAGCGTCGGCGACACCGCCCGGCTGGAGCCCAACAGTGTGATCCCGGTGGAGCGCACCGACCCGTCCTTCGACGTGGGCCGGCTGCTCAACGGGTTCGAGCCGATGATGTCGCTGCTCGATCCGAAGAAGGCCGACGACCTGACCAAGGGCGTGATCCAGTCTCTGCAGGGCGACCAGGCTTCGATCAGCGAGTTCGTCAACGAGACCTCGCAGATCACCGAGTCGCTGGCCGGCCGCGACGAGGCCCTCGGCGATCTGATCACCAGCCTGAGCCGGGTCACCGACAACATCGCCGGCCAGAACGAGAACCTCGACCACACCCTGACCCAGGCCCAGACGGTGATCGGGGACTTCGACGCCCGCCGCCCCGAACTGCAGTCCTCGGTGGGTTCGATCGCCCAGGTCACCACCCGCCTGTCGGCGATCATGGACGAGGTCTACCCGTCGCTGAACGAGCTGGTCGTGCGCGAGCCCGGGTTCAGCAAGCACATGGTGGGCATCGAGCCGCAGTTGGCGTTCGCCGGCGCCAACCTGCCGCTGCTGCTCAAGGGCTTGGCCCGGATCGTCGCCGAGGGTGCCTACGCCAACGCCTACGGCTGCGACCTCAACATCACCGGGTTCTTCCCGGGCCTCAACGACATGACGACCTACATCGTCAACGCCGCGACGCCCGGCAACGCGACCCCGCTGACCCGCGAGAACCTGGGTTGGCACACCCCCAAGTGCAGGAACATGGCCAATGGCTGACCCGGAAGTGCCCGAGCTGCCCGACACGGAAGCCACCGCGCCCGCTGCGGCCCCGCAGCAGCGTAAGAAGCCGCTGGAGGAGTACAACGCCACGATCCTGGGGGTCATCGCCCTCGGTGTGGTGGCGGTGCTGGTCGCCGCCCTGCTGTTCGTCAAGCTCCTCGGGTTCGGCTACACCCATTACACCGCCGAATTCGCCCAGGCCGCCTCGCTCAAGCCCGGCAACCCGATCACCGTCGCCGGCATCGAGGTAGGCCACGTCACCAGCATGAAACTGGTCGGCGCCCACGTCGAAGCCGGGCTGACGGTGCGCAACAACGTGCCGCTGGGCCGCGACTCCAAGGCGATCATCAAGGTGATGACGATCCTGGGGTCGCGTTACCTGGAGTTGCAGCCCAACGGCGATGGCGAGCTGCCGGACAAGACCTTCGACCTCGACCACACCGAGGTGCCCTACGACCTGCAGGCGCTGCTCGAGGACGCCACCACCACCTTCGAGAAGGTCGACTCCGACCAGTTCGCCGAGTCGCTGGCCGCCCTGGGCCACCAGCTCGACGGGTTGCCGGAGGTGCTGCCGCAGGCGATGAAGAACCTGAACACCCTGTCCGGGATCGCCGCGGACCGCCGTGACCAGATCGGCACCCTGCTCAAAAGCACCCAGCGGGTGGCCAACACCCTGCGCGCCCAGCAGCACGCGATGGGCAACCTGCTCGACCAGGGCCAGGACCTGTTGGGGCAGTTCGTCTCCCGTCAGGCCACCTTCCACTCGATGATGAACGCGCTGACCAACCTGGTGGCCACCCTCGACGACCTGGTGGTCGACAACCGGCCGATGCTCAGCGAGACCGTGGCCAACCTGCGCGAGCTCTCCGACATGCTGGCCCAGCACGACGACTTGTTCCGCAACATCCTGCAGATCGCCCCGGTGCCGATCCGAGGCCTGGCCAACGCCACCGGTGACGGGCCGTTCCTGGACTTCTTCGTGCCCAACGGTCTGCTTATCGACTCCTGGATGTGCGCGATCAGTGGGCGCGCCAAGCAATTCGGCATGATCGAGTACTACAAGGACTGCAAATGAACGCCGGTAAGCGCCGCACCGTGGCCCTGCTGCTCGGGGTCGCGCTGGTCGCCGTGCTCGCGCTGGCGGCCGTCGGTGTCTACATCCGCAACCAGCTGCACACGATCAAGCTGACCGCCTACTTCGAGAGCGCCGCCGGGCTCTACGAGGACAACATCGTCGCGGTGGCCGGCATGCAGGTCGGCAAGGTCACCAAGATCACCGCGCTGGGCGACACGGTCGCCGTCGACTTCACCGTCGACAAGGATGTCAAGATCCCCGCGGACGTGCACGCGGTCACCATCACCACCTCGATCCTCACCGATCGCCAGATCGAGCTGACCCCGCCGTACACCGGTGGTCCGACGATGGCCAACCACGACAGCATCCCGCAGTTCCGCACCCACGTTCCGGTCGCCTTCGACCGGGTGCTCGACATGCTGGACAAGATCTCCACCTCACTGGAGGGGGACGGCAAGGGCGGCGGCCCGCTGGCCGATTTGATCGACGCCGCGTCCAGCAGCGTCGACGGCAACGGCGAGAGCGTCAAGGCCGCGCTCGGTGAGCTCTCCGACGCGCTGCGGCTCAGTTCCGAGGGCGGGATTCAGACCCGCGACCAGCTCACCACGATCATCACCGACCTCAGTTCACTGATGGAGGCGACCTCCCGCAACGACGGCAAGCTGCGCGAGTTCGGGTCGACGGTCAACCAACTCACCCAGATCCTCAACGACGAGGCGCTGGGCACCGGGGCGACCGGCCGCAAGATCAACCAGATCATCGAGCAGGCCACCATCCTCATCGACGAGAACCGCGATCACATCAAGCAGGCGGTGCTCAACGGGGACACCGCCGTGCGTTCGCTGGTCGACCACAAGCGGGAGGTCGAGGAACTGGTCGACGTGCTGCCGCTGCTGATGGACAACATGTACAACGTCATCGACCAGGACAACGGGGCGGTGCGGATCCACGCGCTGGTCGACAAGATCCTCACCGATTCCCAGTCGGCCAAGGAACTGTGCAACCTGATGCACCTGCGGCAGTTGGGCTGCAGCACCGGAACCCTGCAGGACTACGGGCCGGACTTCGGCCTGACCTACATTCTCGACGGACTCTCGGCGATGGGGCAGTGATCATGGTGGCCAGGACGACAGGGATCCGGCGCGGTAAGCGCACCGTGGTTGCCGTCGCGGCAGCCGCGCTACTGACCTCCGGCTGCGGCGTCGGGCTCGGTGACCTCCCGCTGCCCGCGCCCGGCATGGGGGCCGGCGGCTACACCCTCAAGGCGGTGTTCGACAACGCGCTGAACCTGCCCTCACACGCCAAGGTGAAACTCGGCGGTGCCGACGTCGGCCAGTTGGAGTCGATGGTCGCGCGCAACTACAAGGCCGAAACAACCCTGCGCATCATGGACGGCACCCGCATCCCGGTGGGCAGCATCGCCGAACTGCGGTCGGCGACCCCGCTGGGCGACGTGTTCGTGGCGATCAAGCAACCCACACCCGCCGACCCGAACGCCCCGCTGCTCACCGACGGCGACACCATCACCGAGACCGCCGCGGCGGCCACCGTCGAGTCCGTGTTGGCCTCGGCGGCGCTGCTGGTCAACGGCGGAACCGTGCGCAACTTTACCAACCTGGTCAACGGGGCCGGCGCGGCCACCGGCGACCAGGGCGAGGCGCTCGGCGATCTGATCAGCAAGTCCAACCTGCTGCTGGGCAAGCTCAACGCCCGCTCCGGGGAGATCAACTCCGCGTTGACCGCCACCGCCCGGCTCGCCGACCGACTCGATGAGAAGAACCAGGCGCTCACCGAGATCCTGGAGGCGGCCGGGCCGGCGACCGACGTGCTGGCCGACAACACCGCACAGCTCACCGACGTCATCATGACCATCGGCGACACCACCCGGCTGTTGCAAAAGTTCCCGTCGATCGCCGGCACCGACGAGACCGGCCGCAGCATCATCAAGGACGCCAACACCGTCGCCGCGGCCTGGAACGACGTGTCGCTGGATCCCGACACCAGCCTGTACGCGCTGAACCGGCTGATGCCACCGCTCGTCAAGAGCACCCCGGGATCGTCGATCTCGGTGCGGGTCAGCGTCGACCGGCTGGTGATCGGGTCGATGCCCGACGCCGGCTTCAAGGGTGACCTGGCGCTGCACGGCCCGAAGCGCTACGACTGGGCCAAGCTGGTCGGCTCGATCAAGTACGCGCTGTGGCGCCTGCAGGAGCGCGTCGTCGGCAAAGGCCCGGACACCTCGATGGGTCAGCAGCCGTGGGCTCCGGTGGGCGCGCCCATCCCACCGAGCCCGCTGGTGCAGGACGCGCCGCAGGGGCCGCCGCCCGGACCGCCGGAACCGGAAGGATAGGGGGTCGACATGCTGGACACCATCAGTCGCCGGATCGTCGGCGCCGTCCGGGCCGGCCACCGGCAGAAGACCTGGGTCTCCGGGATCGCCCTCGGGCTGACGCTGGTCGTCGCCGTCGGCTACCTGCTGATCGGGGCGCTGCGGGTCAACCCGTTCGTCTCCACCTACAAGCTACGGGTGCAGCTGGCCGACTCCGGGGGCCTGCTGGCCAACCAGGACGTCGCGGTGCGCGGGGTTCCGGTCGGCTCCATCCAGGACCTGGTGCTCACGCCGCAGGGCGTCGACGCGCTGGTCGAAGTCAAATCGAAGGTCAAGATCCCGGTCGGCACCCCGGTGCGGGTCTCGGGGCTGTCCCCCGCCGGTGAGCAGTACATCGACTTCGAGCCGAAGACCACCGACGGGCCGTACCTGGCCAACGGGGACGTCATCGCCCGGGAGGACACCCAGACCCCGGTGCCGTTGTCGGACATGCTCGCCCACACCGACGGGGCGCTCGCCCAGGTCGACATCGACAAGCTTGAGATCATCAAACACGAACTGAGCCTGAGCAAGGACGGTCCGCAGAAACTCACCGACATCATCGACGGCGGAACGTTCCTGCTCTCCACCCTCAACGGGGTGCTGCCGGAGACGGTGAGCGTGCTGAAGTCCAGTCGGGTCACCCTGGAGTTGCTCGCCGACAAGAACGCCGGCCTGCAGGTCGCCGCCGACAACCTGCACAACGTGCTGACCGGGGTCAACAAGATGGACGGCGGCTACCGCACGTTCGTCGACCAGGGCCCCGGCATGCTGTCGCGGGTCGACGGCATCTTCGACGACAACTCCGACACCATGGTCGGCCTGCTGGAGAACCTGGCCACCACCGCCCAGATCCTCTACCTACGGGTCCCGGCGCTCAACGCGCTGTTCCCCGACTACCGGGGCTCGACGCTGGAGGCACTCGGCAGCATGATGCACGACCAGGGCCTCTGGACCACCGTCGACCTCTACCCGACGTACGCCTGCGAGTACGGCACGCCGCGGCGGCCCGGGTCGGCGGCGGACTACCCCGAACCGTTCCTGTACGCCGGCTACTGCCCGGACACCGACCCCGAGGTGCTGATCCGCGGCGCGAAGAACGCTCCCCGGCCGGCCGGCGACGACACCGCGGGCGCCCCGCACGGCGCCGACCTCAGCGCCACCTCCGACCCGACGCCCCAGGGCCGCTACAGCATCCCGACCCCCTATGGTGGGCCGACGCTGCCGATCGAGCCGCCCCGCTGACCCCCGCAAGGAGACGACCACCCGTGGCCGACGACCCCACCGACCCGGACACCACCGCCGAGGCCGAAACCCCGGACGAGGTTACCGAGCAGGCCCCGACCGAGGCCGCATCCCCGACCGACGAGGCCACGGCCGAGGACGGGGAAACCGAAGTCGCGGATACCGAGGCGACGGCCGCGACCGGCACCGCCGCCCCGCCCATCGCACCGAGCGCCCCGAACCCGGTGTGGCAGAGCGCTGCCCGGATCCTCGGCGCTGCGGCGGTCTACCTGCTGCTCGCGGCGATCGCCGGCGGGCTGGGCTGGAAACTGTGGTCCGATCACCGGGTCGATCGGGCCGGCGAGACCGCCCGCGACACCGCCGTCGACTACGCGCAGGTGCTGACCAGCATCAGCTCCGATGAGGTCGACGAGAACTTCGCGGCGGTGCTCAACGGGGCCACCGGCGACTTCAAGGACATGTACACCGAGTCGAGCATGCGGCTGCGCCAGCTGCTGATCGACAACAAGTCCGATGCCGACGGCAAGGTGGTGGACTCCGCGATCCAGTCGAAGTCCACCGACAAGGTCGTGGTGTTGCTGATGGTCGACCAGAAGGTCGAGAACACCGAACTCCCCGATCCCCGGGTCGACAGCCTCCGGATGAAAATGACGATGGAGAATGTCGACGGCCGGTGGCTGGCGAGCAAAGTCGAACTGCCCTAGGAGCTGCGGAGATGTGGATGATCCGGCTGGCGGCCAGCGTCGCGATGGCTGCGGGCGCGCTGATGGCCGCACCCACCACGGGCGCCTCGGCGCCGTCGTTCTGTGAAGGCCTCGGCGGTGCGTGGGATGGGCACTTCTGCAATGCGACGGTCCCGTCGCCGCGCAACGCCAACCGCTACATCAAGATGGCGGTCCCCGGCGACCTCGTCGACCATCCCGTCGCCGGACCGCCGATCCAGGACTACCTGTCGAAGCTGTTCAACAACTGGCGGCAGAAGGGCCAGTCGATGGTCCAGGACAGCTGGGGCAACGAGAACTACGAGATCTTCCAGCACGGCGACGCGCTGAGCATCGTTTTCCACGAGGATTACCACGCCGACGGGCCGTGGATCAACAACGCCTACCGCACCTTCACCTTCAATATGGCCCAGGGCCGCGAGCTGCAGCTGGCCGACATCGCCAAGGACGGTGTCGACCCGTATGCGGAGATCCCCAAGCTGGGCAACCAGTACATCGTGGAAGCCCTCGACCGGGCGTTCTGGGAGCACTCGCCGGGCAGCTACCCGTTCACCCCGGACCGCTGGACGCCGGACAAGCCGTTCTCCGGCGGGTACCGCTCCTGGGCGTTGACCCCCGACGAACTGATCCTCTACATGCCCGACTATCCGGTCGGCCACGACTCCCCGGTGCAGTACGACCAGTTGCAGCAGTGGTCGATGGACGGCGGCAACGTCAAGGCGCACATCCCGCTGGCGGCACTGGCCCCGATCCTGCGCCCCGAGTACGGCGGTAACTGACCGCCGCGCCCGGGTCAGAACTGCGGGGTGAGGGTGAAGTTGGTGATCGGCTCGAGGGCGGTGACCCGCCAGCGGGCACCGTCACGCACCAGCGCGACCTGGTAGGAGTTGTACTGCAGGCCCGGGATGTCCTTGGTCTTCGGGCTCGACCAACTGGTGTTGGTGTAGACCAGCGCACTGGCTTCGCCGTCCTCGACCGCGGCGACCGCCACCCCCACCACTTCGCTGTCCAGGCTGACCTGGGCTTGGACGTACCGCGGCTCGATCGCTTCGATGTACTTGCGGTAGTTGGCGGCCAGGTCGCCGGTGAGGTACTCGGCGGCCCGGTCGGGCAGGGTGCCGATCGTCTCCGGAGTGTAGGTCCACAGAGTTCGGATGGCCCCGGAGGCGGACCGCGCGATGGTCAGCTTGGTGTCGACCAGGGCCCGGTCGGCCAGATACGGCTGGACGGCGGCCCCGGCCGCGGCGGCCGCGGCGACGAACACCGTTGCGGCCACCCCGATCCCGAGCGCCGGCAGTTTTCGGCGGAGCCGATGCGCGCGAGCCGGCGCCTCCTCCGCGGCCGGGGCGTCGGACGTCTCGTCGGCCTCCGCGTCCGCCTCGGCGTCGTCGGTTTCGGATTCGGCTGCGTCGCCGCCGGTTTCGGGATCGACCTGCGGCTCCTCGGCGTTCGGTTCGCCGTCGTTCACAGCACCGGGCCCATGTTGCTGATCTTCCACTGGCCCCCCTCCTGTCGTACCGTTTCGAGCAACTGCGCGATCGGCTCGGCGATCGTCTTGTCGTCGTCGTCCTTGATGCTCTGCTTGGCGATCACCAGCACGTCGGCGCTTCCGTCGTCGTTCCAGCGTTCCAGTCCCGCGTACAGGATTGTCGCCTCCGACTTCGGCCCCTTGGCGACCTGGATCAGAATCTGGTCGCGGGATTCGCGCCAGTAGGTCTCCAGTTCCCCGGTCACCTGCTCGGTCATCCGGTCCACGTAGCGGTTGGCGCCGTAGTCGCCGGTCGGGTCCGGCGACATCACCTGGATCGTGAACGAACGGGCCACCTCGAGCACCGTGTCCTCGCGCATCGCGGTCTCGTACCGGCTCTCGTGCCCGACGAGCAGCACGGTGGCGATCGCGAGCGCGGCGATGACGGCCACGGTCGCGGCGATCCCGGTCCAGACCACCCGCAGCGGGGGCCGCGGGGTGGCCGGGGCCGCCGGCGCGGGGTCGGGCCGCGCCGGCGTCGCGTCCGCGTCCACCCGGCGGCGGGGGCTCACGGCCCCTCCTCCGGGATCGGGGACCGCCGCAGGATGGTCAGTTCGTCGATCAGCCAGTCCCGGTCGGTCTTGACGAAGTCGACCACCGCGGTGGCCGTGCTGTTCCAGACCTCGGGCGGGTCGCCGAGTTCGCCGCGCAGCATCACCAGCAGCCGGGCGCGGTCCACACCGGATTCCAGTACGGCGCTGTGCGGGACGAAGTAGCTGTGCCGCAGCGGGGCCTCCCGCGCCGCCCGCTGCCCCAGTTCCAGTTCGGGGTGGTAGCGCTCGGTGGTCAGCGTCGACGCTCGCTCGAAGTCGGCGTCGATGGTGTCCGGCGCGTAGCTGAGCATCTCCACCACCAGCTCGGGGCCGGTGCGCGCGATGTCGTCACGGGCCTGCTCGACCACCCGATCCGGCTGGTAGACGGTGAGATAACTGGCGCCGGTCACCGCGGCACACACCAGCGCCGCCCCGATGAGTACCCGCACGACGCGGCGAACCGCTCCCCCCGAGGGTGCGGGGACGCACCGAGACTCGGTGCGGGCCAGCAGATCGGCTCCGGTGCGGCGCCGCCGGTCCCACAGCGGCATCAGCCAGCCGGCGAGCAACGGCAGCGTGTCGAGCAGGTGCGCGGCCTCCCGCACCAGCAGCCGGCCCGGCCCGACGGCGCCGCCATCGGCGCGGGCCACCTCGATGCCGACGACGGCGCGCCCCAGGCTCCACCCGGTGACCGCGGGAGCGATCACCCGGTTGACCGCGGTCAGCAGGATCGCCGCCCCGCACAACAGCAGCCACAGCCACCACCAGGGGCTGAACCGGGGTGCCATGACCGCGGCGATCCCGGCCGCCGCCGCGACCGCCGCACCCGGCAGCACGTCGATGGCGGCCGCGAGCGCCCGCGCCGGCCATCGCGCCGGTCCGCCGCGCCGGTCGACCACATCGGTCACTGGGCGACCTGCTGGATGTCGGCGACCTTGTACACACCGTCGTCGGGCGCCATCGTCACCCGCAACCGGTAGGCCACCTGCTGGTTCGTGCTGGAGACGAAGACCCGGAATGCGGCGAGCACGTTGATCGACCCGTCCGGGTTGTGGCGTTCCACGGCGGTGCGCATGTCGAGCATTTCCACCCGGACGTCGGCCTGGGCGTAGGCTTCGGCGAGCACGCTGACCATCAGGGGCGCCTGGGCGACGAAATCGCCGGTGGCGCACTCCAAGATCTTGCGCTGGTTGGCGTCCATCGCGGCCGGGTCCGGGGCGTGCAACGCCAGCAGGCAGTCCCTGGCCGCCGCCAGCGCCGCGGCGTCGTCGTCCTGCGCGGCGACGCTGCCCTGATGGGCCCGGACCGCCAGATAGCCCCCCGCGCCGATCGCGGCGGCGGCCACCAGCATGGCGACCGCGATGCCGATCAGCCAGCCACGGCCCAGCCGCGACCCCCGGCGCGCAGCCGGGTCGCCGGGCGCCGCGGTCGCGGCGGCGTCGTCCCGGTCGCCGTCGCCGGCGGTGTCCGGGCTGCTGTCCTGCGGGTGGTCGTCCGACGGGGAGACGTCGGACTCGGTGGGGTTCAACTGACCGGAGCCAGCATCTCCTTCCATCCGTCGTCTCCTGTGGGGGTCTCGTTGTCGATCACGTATTTGACGCCGTCGGGGCCGACCAATTCGCCGCTGGACGGATGATAGACCGCAGCCGGTGCCGCGCTGGGAATGTAGACACACGGGTTGGGCTGCTGGCCGTTGCACTGCACGGTACCCGATCCGGGCCGGGTCAACGGGTCGCTGATCGGGCCCTGCTGCCGCATCGGCGGCGGCAGCTTGTCCGCCGGTGCCGGGTTCATGCCGTTGTTGACCGACGGGGCGGGGATCACCCGGCCCGGGTCCACCGGCTGGTCGCAGCGCGCGCCGGGCGCCGGGCAGTTCCGGAACTGCTCGGGGTCGCCGTACCAGGGGTTGGTGCCCAACGGCTCGTAGGGCGCCTCGTCACGGCACTCCTTCGGGGTCGCGCCCCGCTTGCCGGGCACGTCGGCGCACGGGATGTTGCGGGCGCCGCGCACCACGTTCGCCGGGGTGTCCTTGGGGATCTTGCAGTACAGCCCCGACGGCGCGGGCTCGGGGTTGAGGTCGGCCGGTGAGCGCCACTCCGAGGCGGGCAGGAACCCGGTCATGCACGGCGGCGGCTGGTTGATGGTCAAGCCCAGGTCGAGCAGTGCGCGGGCCTCGTTCTCATACGGCGCGGTCACCGCCTGCCCGGACGCCGCCTCCTGCGGGAACGCCACCAGCATCGACTCGACGTAGGGGCGGTAGCGCTTGAGGATGTCCAGCACGATCGCCAAGTTGGCGAACGTTTGCGGCAGGGAGTCCTGCAGGCCTGCCATCACGTTGCTGAGCTGGTCGGCCGAACTGGCCGCCTGCGGCAGGACGCGGCGCAGGGCGGCGTCCTCACCGGCACTCTGCGCAGCCAGCGTGTTCAGGTTGGCCGCCCACCGTTCGATGGCGTCGCCGGAGTCCACCTGGCTGTCCAGGATCGGCCCGGAGTTGGCGATGATGTCGTTGACGTCGCCGATGTTGGTCTTGAAATCGCCGGCGATCGCCTGGGTGGCGTCCACCAGCCGCTGCAGCGCCGGGCCGAGCCCGCCGACCGCCATCGCGGTCTCGTCGAGCAACTGGCTGATCTTCTGCTGGGGCAGCGCGGCCAGGGTGCGGTTGGCGGCGTCCAGGGTCGGCCCGATCGGTGCCGGCACCGACGTGTCGGTGATGACCGCGTTGGCCGGTAAAACCTGGTCGGTGGTGTTGTGCGACACCAGGTCCAGGTACTGCTCACCGACCGCGGAGACCGAGTGCACGTTCGCCGAGGCGTCGGCGGGGATCTTGTACTTCGAGTCGATCCGCATGGTGGCCACCGCCCCGGTCGCGGTCGGTTCCACGGCGGTGACCCGCCCGATCGTGGTGCCCCGGTAGGTGACGTTGGCGGTGGCGTACAGCCCGCCCGACGACGGCAGCTCCGCGCTGAGGGTGTACTGCCCGATACCGAACAGCGCGGGTAGCCGCAGGTAGTACCAGCCCAGTCCGATCACCGCGATCATGGTCACCGCGGTGAACAGCACCAGCTGGCGTTTGGCGAATCTGCTCAGCAACATCGTCAGTCCTCCGCCCGTTCGATGAGCGGTCCGTTCTCGGCGCTGAGCGGGTTCGGGGTGAACCGCACGTCCGGGCGCATGGTGGCCGGGTCACGGCCCCAGGACTGCTCCAGCGCCCGCAGCATGCCCGAGAGCCCGGTCCCGGACAGGATCGCGTTGTCCACCGTGCTCAACGTCATGTCGACCATCAGCGAGACGTTGATGTAGTCGCCGCGGATCGCGATCGGCACCCCGTTGATCTCGAACGGCAGGGTCACCATCAGGTCCAGGGCGCCGCTGAGGTAGGGCGCACCACGACCGAGCTGCTTCAGCGGCCGCTTCAGCGCCTCCAGGTCCTCACCGAGCGGGCCTCGGGCGGCGCTGAGCGTCTCGTCGGCGACCCCGGCGAAGCGGCCCACCGCCTCGACGGCGTCGGTGAACAGTTCCCGTTTCTCGGCGTAGTGCTTGATCAGCGGCGGCACCTCCACCAGCAGCCGGTCCAGGGTGGCGTCCCGGGCGGCGACGTAGCCGAGCAGCCGGTCGGTGGCGTCGATGGCGTGGGTGATGTCCTCACGCTGGTCGTTGAGCTCGCCGGTGAAGGTGGCCAGCTTGCCGAGGAAGTCGTGGATCGCGTCGGCGCGCCCGTCCAGCAGGTAGGTCAGCTCGTCGGAGAGCGCCTCCAGGTTCGGCACCCCGCCGCCGCGCAGGATCATCGCCAGGCTCGCCAGCGTGCGTTCCATGTTCGGGTACGCCGAGGAGTTCGCCAGCTTGATGACGTCGCCGTCACCGAGCCGGTCCGCCGACGGTTCGGCCGGCGCCGCGAGCTCGACGTGCTGGGACCCCAGCAGGCTGGTCTGCCCGATCTTGGCGGTGGCGTTCTTCGGCAGGACGACGTCCTTGTCCAGCCCGAGGGTCAACGTCGCGACCCAGTCCTTCAACTCGATCTTGCGCACGGTGCCGACGTGGACGTCGGCGACCAGCACCCGGCTGTTGCCGTTGAGCGCCAGGGTGTCGGGTACCTGCACGTACACCGTGTAGGTACCCGGACCGGTGCCCGGCCCGCCGGGCAGCTGCACGTTGGCGATGCCGCGCCAGCCGCAGGAACTGAGCATCAGCATCGCGGCCAGCAGCGCCACCGCCTGCCACACCCGGTGCCGCAGCATCCGCATCACCCGTCTCGTCATGGCGTCTCCCCGGGTAGCGGGCCGCGCTGCACCCCGTCGCCGGGGTCGATGCCGGTCATCGGCGAGGGCACCTGCACCTGGGCCGGTGGCATCCCCGGGGTGACCTCCGGTCCGGGGGCCGGCAGCGGGCCGGGCTGCGGGTACCACGGCGGCGGCAGCGGGTTGTGCTGGTCGTAGGCGTTCGGCGGGCCGGTCATGGTCTGCCCGCCGGTGGGCGGCTCGATGTTGGGTCCGCCCATCAGCTCGGCCAGTGACTCGGGGGTCAGCAGGTTAGCGGTGTAGCCCTGCACCTCGACGCCCTGCATGCCGGGCGCGACGATCCACCCTGGCTCGCTGTTGCGGTGCGACCAGATGGTGTCCGGCGAGAAGATTCCGGGCACGGTGGTGTCCTTGTAGCCGGGCGGGGGCCGCAGCCGCTCCTCGGAGTAGGCGACCATCTTCGGCAGCGTCGCCGCCGAGGAGAACAGGTTCATCCCGAACGGCGGGAAGTTGAACTTCATCGCGTCCAGGATCGGGCCCAGGTACTGAGCGCACAGTTCGGCCGACTCCTGGTAACCCAGCCGGCTGCCGGCCTGGATGGCGCTGCAGATGAACGCCATCGGGTTGGCGAAGTTGGTGACCACCGGGACCTGCACGATCGCGCCGTTGACCGGGTGGTAGATGCCGTTGAGGTTGCCCTGCAGCGACGGGTAGACGTGCAGGCTGGTCTCGAACCCGTCCAGCGGTTCCGGCTGCACCAGGGTGGTGGTCACGTTGTAGAGGTTCTGTACGTCGTGGGTGAGCACCTCGGTGTTCTCGTCGAGGAAGCCGCGCAGGGTCGGCAGCAGCCGGTCGACCTGCTCGATGGCGTCGGCCAGCTCCCGGTCGGAGTTGCTCAGGTTGGTGGTGAACTGCGCCAGGTTGTTGTTGAGCGCGACGAACTGCTGGTCGCTCTGGTGCAGCGCGTTGACGAACAGCGCCAGGCTGCGCACCACCGCGAAGAAGTCGCCGCGGCCCTCGTTGAGCGCGGTCAACGCCGTCGACAGGTTGGTCAGGGTCTTGTTGATCTGCTGGCCCTTGCCGGCCAGGCCGTCGGCCAGCGAGTCGATGACGTCGCCGACCGGACCCATGTCGTCGGGCTTGCCCTCCTGCGGGCCCAGCTCCTCGACCAGGTTGGTGACCTCTTTACGCAGGTCGTCCCATTCGACCGGGACCTGGGTGCGTTCGACGGGGATCACCGCGCCGTCGCCCAGGGTCGGCCCGCCGGTGTAGGCCGGGGCGAGCTGGATGACGCGGGAGGCCACCAGCGTCGGGTTGAGGATGACCGCCGAGGCGTCCTCGGGCACCTTGTACTTGTTGGCGTAGTGGAAGGTGACCTTCATCTGGTCGCCGGCCGGTTCGATCTTGTCGATCGAGCCCACCGGCACACCCATGATCTGGACGATGTCGCCGGCGTAGAGCGCGTTGGTGGCGGTGAAGTAGGCGACGACGGTGTTCGAGGTCAGCTTGCGGTACAGCTGCAGGCCGACGAAGCCGGCGACGAGCGCGAGGACCGTGATGGTGACGGCCAGCACCCGCGGCCAGCGCCGCTGCGTGCTCACGGTGTGGCTCACTGGCTGCTACCCCCCGTCCCGTCCGGTGTGATGAACGGTGCGGGCAACTGCGGCCCGGGCCCCGGCGGGGCGGGCGGCGCCTGCACCGGCGCGGGCGGGACCGCCGGCGGCGGGTACGGCCCGGCGACCGGACCGACCGGCTCGGTGCGCGCCCCCGGCGGCGCGTCGGGCAGCGGCACCGGCGTGCCGGGCACGTTCGGCGGCGGCTGGCCCGGCACCCCGGCGATCGGCATGCCCGGCCCCGGCGGCGGGCCCTTCGGGTTGGCCGGCAGGTTCAGCACGTCCGGCGGCCCGAATCCGCCCGGCACCGGGCCGTAGGGGCCCTGGGCCAGGTTGGCGCACGGCAGCGGGTTGCCGGGGCGCGGCAACGCGTCCGCGGTCGGGGTGTAGGAGCACGGCGATCCGGGCGGGACGGCCGGCCCCGGGTGGTCCGGGGTGCCCTCGAGCACTTCCGGCGCCGGCGGCGGCGCCCCGTTGGGGAACCGGGTGCCGTTGGGGTCGGGCCAGCGGAACTCGGGCAGGCCTGCGCCGCGCCAGAAGTTCTCCGGGTCGATGCCGCGCTTCTTGAATGCGGCGTCGACGAACGGCTGCAGGATCTGGTACGGCAGCAGGTTGACGATCATCACCTTGAAGTACGGGCCGGAGGCGATGGCCTCGTTGAGCGCACCGATGAACTTCGCGGCGTTGATGAAGGACTGCGCGATGTCGTCGCGGCGCTCGTTGAGCAGGTCGGTGAGCACCCGCAGCTGCTCCAGCAGGTGGTTGAGGTTGGGGTTGTCGTCGATGAACCCCTGCACCTGCGCGGAGACGGCCGAGACGTTGGACAGCAGGTTGTCGATGGCCCGGCCGCGCTGGTTGAACGCGGCCAGCAGCGTCTGGGCGTGCACCAGCAGGTCGTTGATCTGCTCACTGCGGTCGCCGAGCACGGCGGCGACCTTGTTGGCCTGCGCCAGCAGGTGGGTGATCTGATCGTCGCGCTTGCCGATGGTGTCGGAGAAGTCGGCCACCCCGTCCAGCGCGGCGCTCAAATGCGGGTAGGTCTCGTCGACGGTGTCGGCAAGCACCCGCAGCGAGTCCTTCACCGTGCTGATGTCCCAGCCGGCGGCGTCCTTGGTGAGGTCCTCGAACGCGCTGTAGATCTGGTACGGCGTGGTGCTCTGGGACAGCGGCAGCGACTGGTTGGGCCGCAGTTTGGCGGCGCCGTGCGGTTCCACCTCCAGTACCTTCTTGCCCAGGATGGTGTCGGTGCGGATCCGCAGCCGGCTCTCGGTGCCGATGGCGTTGCGGCCCACCGAGAACTTCATCACCACGTGGTCGCCGTCGATGTCGATGCCCTGCACCTTGCCGACGTCGAACCCGGCGATGCGCACCTTGTCCCCGGTGTTGAGCCCACCGGTGTCCTTGAACTGCCCGTAGTAGGTGGGCTGGGCCAGCAGCATCGGCACCGTGGTGATGCTCTGGCCGACGCCGACGACCAGGATCGTGACGATGATCCCGATCAGGCCCAGCCGGGACCGGTTGGGGGGTTCGAGGGTTCTCATTGCGGCGTGCACCTACCCGACGGTTGCTGGGTGAGCCGGACGGTGCGGACCGGCCCGCCGGGCTGCAGCCCGTTGAGCTTCAGCGAGATGTCGCACAGGTAGAAGTTGAAGAAGTCCCCGTAGATACCGCCGGACCGGCCGATCAGGTTCAGGTTCTCCGGGAAGTCGCGGATCTGCTTGTCGAACCGGTCCCGCTGGTCGACCAGCGGGCTGACGACGGTGTCCAGGTAGCCCAGGTCGGTCTGCAGCGCCGGCCGGTTGTCGGCCAGCAGGCCGGCCAGGGTGCCGGCGGCGTTGCTGATGTGCGCGGTGCCCTCGGCCAGCGGATCGGCCTGGCTCTCCAGCCCGGTGATCAGCACCTCGAAGTCGTTGATGGTCTGGTCGAACTCCTTCTGGTGGCGCACCGTGGTGTCCAGCACCGTGTTGAGGTTCTTGATGACCTCACCGATCGCCTGGTCCCGCTCGGCGAGATGCTCGGTGAGCTGCGCGGTCTGGTCGAGGATCTGGTTGATGGTGCCGCCCTGACCCTGGAACACCGTGACGATCGAGCTCGCGATGGTGTTGACCTTGTCCTTGTCCAGCGCCTTCAGCAGCGGTTTGAACCCGCCGATGAGCGCGTCGAGGTCCAGTGCGGGCTTGGTGCGCGACGCCGGGATCACCCCGCCGGGCGGCAGCGTGCGCTCGGCGCCCTCGCCGTCGCCGCGCTGGAGCTCCAGGTAGCGGTTGCCGATCAGGTCGTCGTAGCGGATCACCGCGGTCGACGACTCGTACAGCGGCACCGAGCGTTCGATGTCGAAGTCGACCACCACGCGTTTGCCGCCGTCGGTGAGGTGGATCTTTTTGACCTTGCCGATCTCCACCCCGTTCGCGCGGACGAACTGCCCGTTGCGCAGCCCGCTGACGCTGGTGAACTCCGCGGAGTAGCGCTGGGTGCGGTCGAAGCGCACCTGCCCGAACACGACGATGATCATCGCGGTGAACACCAGCAGCACGATGCCCACGGCGGCGAGACGAACAGCGGTACCGGTGATTTTCATGGGTTGATCGTGTTCTCCCCGTACTGGCGGCCCCACACGTACTCGGTGAACATCGGCTGGCCGAGTTCGAAGTGGTTGTAGGGGGCGATGCTGGCACCGGAGTCGACCACCAGGGTCGGGGCCGGCCACAGGTCTTTGGTGATCGGCTGCCAGCAGCCCGGTGCCCCGCCCGGGCCGCCGCGCGCGTTGAGCCGGGGCAGGTTGTCGGGGTAGATGTAGGGGTTGGGCGCGCCGATGATCGTGGTGGAGGTGCGCAGCGAGTAGCCGTTGTGCCCGCCGAAGGTGGCGTTGACCTTGGGTGCCACGTCGTGGAAGTTACGCAGCGTGCAGAAGAACTCCGGGCTGTAGGTGTCCAGCAGTTTCGCCGTGACCACCAGGTCCTCCAGGCCGCGCACCAGGTAGGGGCCGCCCCGGTTGACGATGTCCTCGCCGGTGTTGCCGAACCCGACCGCCGAGAGCAGCGCCTCGTCCACGTCGCTTTCGTACTCGCGCAGGGTGCCGACCGTGGTCAGGGCGTTGTCCAGCGCGTCCCACAGGTCCGGGGAGGCGTCGGCGTACACGTCGGCGGTGGCGGCCAGCGCCTGCATGTCGTGGCGGAACTGCGGCATCCGCGGGTTCAGGTCGTCGAGGATGTCGTTGGCGTTGACCAGCGACGCCCCGAACTTGTCGCCGAGCCCGGCGAGCGCCTCGGCGGCCGCGCTCAGCGTCAGGTTCAGCTTCACCGGGTCGATCTGCTCGGAGATGTCCATGATCGTCTCGAACACGGTGTTGATCTCGGTGGTCACCGACACCGCGTCGATCACATGGTCCGACGTGATCGGCCGGGCGCTGGGCTTCTCGTCCTTCGGCGCGGTCAGCGACACGTACTTGTTGCCGAACACGGTGGTCGCCATGATGTCCGCGCGGACGTTCTCCGGGATCAGCTTGACGTATTTGGGGTGCACCTCGAGCAGGAACTTCGCCCCGGGCTGCCCGTCGGCCTGCTGGGTCTCGGAGATGTCGGCGACCTTGCCGATCTGCACCCCGTTGTAGGTCACCGGTGCACCCGGATCCATCACCAGCCCGGCTCGCGCGGCCAGCATGGTCAGCTGGGTCTTGGGGGTGAACGACCCGCGGAACTGCAGGTACACCAGCCCGACGATCAGCGCCAGGATCGCCAGGAAGATCACCGCCGACCACTTGTAGGGCGGGACGCGGGGCTTGTTCAACGGTGCGTGGGTGGTCATGGCGTCACATCGTCAGGTTGAAGTTGGGGTTGGTGCCGTAGAGCGCCAACGCGAACAACAGGACGACGACCTGCACCGAGACCAGCGAGAACCGCATGGAGCGGCCGACCGCCTCGCCCACCCCGACCGGGCCGCCGCTGGCGGTGTACCCGTAGTAGCAGTGGGTGACCATGACCACGGCGGCCACGATGATGATCTGGGCGAAGGACCAGAACACGTCGTCGGGCCGCAGGAAGGTCCGGAAGTAGTGCTCGTAGGTGCCCGACGCCTGCCCGTAGAGCGCCGTGGTGACCAGCTGCGGGGAGACGAACGACATCAGCATCGCCATCGTGTACAGCGGCACGATCACCACCAGCCCGGCCAGCACCCGGGTGGAGGTCAGATAGGCGATGGACTTGATGCCCATCACCTCCAGGGCGTCGATCTCCTCGGAGATCCGCATGGCCCCGAGCTCAGCGGTGGCGCCGGCGCCGACGGTGGCGGCCAGCGCGATGCCGGTGACCACCGGGGCGGCCAGGCGCACGTTGATCAGCGCGGCGAAAAAGCCGGTGAACACGTCGATGCCGATGTAGCCCAGCGAGGCGAAGCCCTGGATGGCCACCAGCGAGCTGCCGGCCAGGGTCACGAACGCGACGATCGCGACGGTGCCGCCGACGACCGCCATCGCGCCGGCCCCCATCCCGATCTCGGCGATCAGCCGCAGCGTCTCCCGCCGGTAGCGGCGCAACGCCCAGCCGATCCCGCCGAAGCTGACCACCATGAACCAGGCCAGCGCGCCGATGCGGTCCACCGCCCGGCCGATCGCCCCCGGGTAGCGGCGGATGTTCTCCGCGGCCCGCGGGAAGCGGGTGCGCAGTACGGCGAGGTTGGTGGCCATCTCAGGTCCCCGTCCCGAACCGGACGCCGATGGTGGTCAGCACGACGTTGACCGCGTACAGCGCCACCACGCAGAGCACCACGGTCTCGTTGACCGCGGTGCCCAGGCCCTTGGAGCCGCCGCTGACGGTCAGTCCCCGGTAGCAGCCGACCAGTCCGGCGATCAGCCCGAACACCGCCGCCTTGAGCGTCGCGATGACGACCTCCGGCAACCCGGTGATCAGCGTCAGCGACGCCAGATAGCCGCCGCCGGAGACGTTCTGCATGTAGACACCGAAGATGTAGCCACCGACCAGGCCGACCACGATCACCAGGCCGTTGAGCAGGGTGGCGATCAGGGTGGCGGCCAGCACGCGGGGCACGACCAGGCGGTGGATCGGGTCGATGCCCAGCACCTCCATCGCGTCGATCTCCTCGCGGATGGTGCGGGCGCCGAGGTCGGCACAGATCGCGGTGGAGGCCGCACCGGCGACCACCAGCACGGTGGTCAGCGGACCGAGCTGGGTGACCGCACCGATCGCCGCGCCCGCCCCGGAGATGTCGGAGGCGCCGACCTGGCCCAGCAGGATGTTGAGGGTGAAAATCAGCAGCACGGTCAGCGGGATCGACACCGCGATGGTCGGCAGGATCGCCACCCGCATCACGAACCAGCACATCAGGATGAACTCGCGCCACTGGAACGGCGGGACGAACAGCGCTTTGGCGGTGAGAACACACATCCGGAAGAAGCCGCCCACCAGGGTGAGCGGGCCGTCCAACCGGTCGCGGACCGCGGTCATCAGGCCGTCGGGCCGCCCCGTCGTGGCGGTCACGAGCGCGATCCCGGCGGATCTGGGAGGAAGACCGTGGTGGACACCGCGTCCTCCTTCCCTCGTGTTGTGACCGCTAACCACACGGTCACCAGCGGTAACCAAGCTCACAGGACTGTACCCGATCGGCACCCCCGCGGATATTGGATCGGGGCGACAACATTGTTTGGCTCAGCGCGACAACCGCGGGGTGCGTTTCGCGTCGTGGTGACGCGAAACCTCAGGTGGCCGCGGGCGACGTCGGGCCCTTGCCGAAGCGCTCCCGCAACTCGGTCTTGAGCACCTTGCCCGACGGGTTGCGGGGCAGCGCTTCGATGACCTCCAGCGCCTTCGGATGCTTGTAGCGGGCCAGCCGGTCGGCGAGGAACTCCTCGAGTTCCGCCAGCGCGAGTTCGCCGCCGGTGAGCGCGGCGACCGCGACCGGGATCTCGCCCCACTTGTCGTGGGCACGGCCGATGACCGCGACCTCGGCGATCGCCGGGTGAGCCGCCAGCGCATTCTCCACCTCGGCGCAGTAGATGTTCTCCCCGCCGGAGATGATCATGTCCTTCTTGCGGTCCACCACCCAGACGTAGCCCTCGTCGTCGAGGCGCACCAGGTCGCCGGAGTGGAACCAGCCGCCGGCGAACGCCTCGGCGGTGGCCTCCGGGTTGTTCCAGTAGCCGCTCATCAGGGTCGGCGCCCGGTAGACGATCTCCCCGACCTCTCCGACGGGGACGTCGTTCATGTTCTCGTCGACCACCCGGGCGGCGACGGTCGGGATGACCTTGCCTACCGAGCCGAGTTTCCGCAGCGCGTCCTCGCCGAGCAGCATGCAGGTCACCGGCGACATCTCGGTCTGACCGAAGGCGGCGAGGATCTGCGCGTCGGGGAAGGTCTCGGCCATCTGCCGCAGCAGGGTGTCCGAGGCCGGGGAGGCGCCCCAGGACAGCGCCCGCAGTCGCAGTGCGCGCGGGTTGGCCTGCTGTTCGGCGCAGACCGCCTGCCACTGGGCGGGCACCAGAAAGATGCCGGTGACACCCTCGGCGGCCAGGACGTCGAGCAGGTCGCCCGGGTTGAACGCGCCGAGCGGGTGGATGACCGTGGGGGTGCCCAGCACCATGCCGGGCAGCAGGTTGCCGACCCCGGCGATGTGGAAGAACGGCACCCCGATGAAGCCGACGTCGTCGACGCCCGCGCCGTTGGTGTAGATGCCGGTCATCGCCTGGCCGTAGAGGTTGGTGTGGGTCAGCACCGCACCCTTGGGCCGGCCGGTGGTGCCGGAGGTGTACATGATCAGCGCGGGCGCGTCGCTGGAGACGTCCACCTGCGGGTGCGGTTCACCGGCCTCGCCGATCAGGTCGTCGTAGCCGATCAGGCCGTCCGCGCTTGGCGCATCCGCGACCACGATGGTCTCCAGCACCGGGGCGATATCCCGGGCGGCGACGGCGACCGGCGCCAACGCGGGCTCGGTCAACAGCACCCGGGCGGCACAGTCGTCCAGCAGGAAGGCCAGCTCCGGCGGGGCGAGCCGGAAGTTGACCGGCACCGCGATCGCGCCGAGCTTGTTGGCGGCCAGCAACGCCTCGACGAATTCGGTGCGGTTGAGCATCAGCACCACCACCCGGTCGCCGTACCGCACGCCGCGCCGGTGCAGCGCGTCGGCCAGGGCGCTGACCCGGTCGTGTAGCTGCCCCCAGGTGGTGGTCTCACCCTGGAACCGCAGCGCCGGCGCGCCCGGCTGCATCAGCGCGTGCCGCTCCAGCTGGGTGATCCAGTGCTGGCGCCGCGCCAGGTAGGGCTGTTCGCCGAGGTCGGTGTGCGGCGCGCCCGGGATGTGCTGTTCGGTGCCGATTGCGGTCAACGTGGAGGTTCCCTTCTCACGGTTGCGCCAACTGCTCGGCGCGCTGTTTGAGGCTGTCGGCCAGATGGTCCAGGGCGTTGTTGACCAGTTTCTTGACCATCATCTGCGGCACGGTCATCTCGGTCTCGACGTCGAGGTCCACAGTCAGCAGGCTGGCCGGGCCCATCTCCACCACCGAGAACAGCTGCTCCTGTTTGGTGAACAGGTCGCCCTGCTGCATGACGGTCTGGATCTGGTTGTGGCCCGGGTAGTACACCGCCTGGATGTAGGTTCCATCGAACCCGGAGACCGAGGTGTCCAGCCGCAGCTGACTGGGCCGGCCGTCGTCGTAGCGGGCCAGGATCCAGACGCCTTTGACCTCCTCGTTCCACTGCGGGTAGGCCTCGAAGTCGGCGACGATCCCCATGATCAGAGCGGCGTCGGCGGCGACCTCCACGGTCTTGCTCACGAGCGGCATGGGCAGAGCATATCGGCGCCGTAACCGCGGTCACACGACAGCCGTTGCCAGCAGCGCCCGGATGGATTCGGGGATCGGCACCGCGCGCCGGGTTGACCGGTCGACGTAGACGTGCACCCAGTGGCCCAGCGCGGCCACCGGGACATCGCCCGCTCCGGCGCGGAACACCGCGAGCCGGTAGGTGACGCTGGATCGGCCCAGCCGGGTCACGGCCACACCGACCACCAGCGGATCCGGGAACGCCAGTTCGGCGAAGTAGCGACACCCCGACTCGGCGACCACCCCGAGCTCCGGGATCGCCAGCGAGTCGACGCCCGCGGTGGTGTTGATCCAGGCGTTGATAGCGGTGTCGAACAGCTGGTAGTAGGCCGCGTTGTTGAGGTGGCCGAACATGTCGTTGTCGGCCCATCGGGTGCCCACCGGCCAGTGCACCGGGAAATCGGCGCTGGACAGGCCCTCGGGGGCGGCCGGCACGGACGGCGGGGCGCCACGGTCGGTCATGGTTGTATTCCACCATGGTTGCCATCCGCGGCGCGGTGCTCGACGGGATCGGTCTGCCCCGCCCCTACGCCGAGTCCCGCCCGCTGCGAATCCGCGAGTTGCAGTTGGCGCCGCCCGGCCCCGGTGAGCTGCTGGTGCGGATCGAGGCCGCCGGCGTGTGCCATTCGGACCTGTCGGTGGTCGACGGCAACCGGGTGCGCCCGGTGCCGATGCTGCTGGGTCACGAGGCGGCCGGCATCGTCGAGGCGGTCGGGTCCGGGGTGGATCTGCCGCTCGGCCGGCGGGTGGTGATGACGTTCCTGCCGCGCTGCGGGCACTGCGCCGGTTGCGGCTCCGACGGGCTGGTCCCCTGCGAGCCGGGCAGTGCCGCCAACGCCGCGGGGACACTGCTGTCCGGTGCGATCCGGCTCGCCGACGAGCGCGGCCCGGTCCGCCACCACCTGGGGGTCTCCGGGTTCGCCGACCACGCCGTCGTCGCCGCAGCCAGCGTGGTGCAGGTCGATGACGACGTGCCCGCGCCGGTCGCCGCGCTGTTGGGGTGCGCGGTGCTCACCGGCGGCGGAGCGGTGCTCAACGTGGGCCGGCCCGGCCCCGGCGACACCGTGGCGGTGGTCGGACTCGGCGGGGTTGGGCTGGCGGCGGTGCTCACCGCCTTGGCCCACGACGGGGTGCAGGTGATCGCGGTCGACCCGGCCGCCGAGAAGCGGGCAACGGCCACCCGGCTCGGCGCATCCGGGGCCTACTCCCCCGAACAGGCCGCCGATGCCGGAGTCACGGCACCGATCGTGATCGAGGCCGCCGGACACCCGGCCGCACTGGAGACCGCGATCGGGCTCACCGGCCCGGGCGGGCGCACCATCACCGTCGGCCTGCCCGCCCCGGACGCCCGGATCAGCGTGGCGCCGTTGGGATTCGTCGCCGAAGGCCGATCGTTGATCGGCAGCTACCTGGGTTCGGCGATACCGGCCCGCGACATCCCCCGGTTCGTCGAGATGTGGCGGTCGGGCCGGCTGCCCGTGGAGCAGCTGGTCTCCGACACGATCCAGTTGGCCGACATCAACATCGCTATGGACCGGCTCGTCGACGGCACTGCGCTGCGCCAGCTGATCACCTTCCCCGGACCTTGAGCCCGGAACAGGGTCCGTAGACTCCGGGGCCACCACACGTTAGGAGCCCGCCCGATGGCCGTCCGTGAGGATGTGCAGTTCCGTTCCGGCAACGACACGATCGAAGCCTGGCTGTACCGGCCGGAAACCAGCGGGGACACGCCGCTGCTGATATTGGCCCACGGGCTCGGCGGGGTGAAGGCGATGCGCCTGGACGTCTATGCCGAGCGGTTCGCCGCGGCCGGCTACGCCTGCCTGGTCTTCGACTACCGCAACCTCGGCGACAGCGGCGGGCAGCCCCGCCAGCTGCTCGACATCAACATGCAGCTGGCGGACTGGGCGGCGGCCGTCGCCTACGCCCACACCCTGCCGGGCATCGACCACGACCGGATCGCACTGTGGGGCACCTCGTTCAGCGGTGGGCACGTGATCGCCACCGCGGCACGGGTTCCCGGTGTCGCCGCGGTGATCTCGCAGTGTCCCTTCACCGACGGGATCGCGTCGGCGCGCACCGTCAGCTGGCGCACCATCGCGCCGGTGTCGGTGCTGGCCATCCGCGATGTGGTCAACGCGCTGCTGCGCAAACCGCCGATCCTGGTGGCCACCGCGGGCTATCCCGACCAGGTGGCGATGATCAACGCCCCGGACGCCTACGACGCCTACCTGAAGGTGATCCCCGACGGCCTCGACGTGCGCAACGAGGTCGCCGCGCGGCTGGCAATCCAGATCCTCACCTACCGTCCCGGACGGCTGGCGTCAAAGGTGCAGTGCCCCATCCTGTTCTGCATCTGCGAAGCAGATTCGGTGGCGCCGGCTTCCGTCACCGCCAAGTACGCCGCCCAGGCGCCCAACGCCACGATCAAGAACTACCCGGAAGGGCATTTCGACATCTACGTCGACGAGGGATTCGAGCGGGCCGTCACCGACCAGATCGCGTTCCTCGACCAGCATCTCAAAGCCGGGGCCACGGCCGCCCCGTAGACTCAGGCGCCACCCGGTCTATCGAGGAGTGTCGCCATGGCCCAACGCGACGACGTGCGGTTCCCCTCCGGCGCGGAACTGATCAGCGCCTGGCTGTATCGACCGGACGCGGCGGGCGACGCGCCGCTGGTGATCATGGCTCACGGCCTCGGGGCGGTGCGCACGATGCGGCTGGACGCCTACGCCGAGCGGTTCGCCGCGGCCGGGTACGCCTGCCTGGTCTTCGACTACCGCAACTTCGGTGACAGCGAAGGCGAACCCCGCCAGCTGCTCGACATCGGGAGGCAGCTGGCCGACTGGAGCGCAGCGATCGGCTACGTCCGCACCCTGGCCGGCGTCGACCATCAGCGGATCGCGCTGTGGGGCACCTCGTTCGGCGGTGGACACGTCATCGCCACCGCCGCACGGACCGCCGGGATCGCCGCGGTGGTCGCGCAGTGCCCGTTCACCGACGGAATCGCCTCCTCGAGGGTGATCTCCCCGCGCAACCTGGCCCGCATCTCCGCGCTGGCCACCCGCGACCTGCTGGCCGCGGCCCGGGGCCGCCCCCCGGTGACGGTGCCGGCCGCCGGGCACCCCGGCGAGGTCGCGTTGATGACGACCCCGGACTCCTACCCCGGCTATTCAGCGTTGATGCCCGACGGCGCGGCGATCCCCAACGCGGTGGCCGCCCGGTTCGCCCTGCAACTGCCGCTGTACCGGCCGGGTCGGCTGGCCGCGAAGGTGCCCTGCCCCATCCTGTTCTGCGTGTGCACCACCGATTCGGTGGCTCCGGCCGGTCCGACCTGCCGCTACGCGGCGCGGGCGCCGCGCGGGGAGGTCAAGCTGTACCGCGAGGGCCACTTCGACATCTACGTCGGGGAGGCCTTCGAGCGGGCCGTCGTCGACCAGATCGCGTTTTTGGACAAGCACCTGCGGCGCTAGTCGGCGGTGCTCACGCCGCCGTCGACCGGGATCACCGCGCCGGTGATGTAGCTGCTGGCGCGGCTGGCCAGGAACACCGTCACCCCGGCCATGTCGTCGGGGCTGCCGATGCGGCCCAGCGGCACGCCGGCGGCCACCCGGTCCGGCCCGTCGGTCAGCAGGTGTTTGGTCATCTTCGACGGAAAGAATCCCGGCGCGATCGCGTTGACCAGGATCTCCGGGGCCAGTTCGCCGGCCAGATGCCGGGTCAGCATGTGGACGGCGGCCTTGCTGGCGCTGTAGGAGAAGTTGTTCATACCCTTGGCCGGGGCGCGCAGCCCGTTGATGCTGCCGGTGTTGATCACCCGGGCCGGGTCCGCGGCGGTGGCCTCGGCGCGCAGCAACGGCAGCAGCGCCTGGGTGAGCAGCAATACGCCTTTGACGTTGACGTCGAGTACCTTGTCGATGCCTGCCTCGGGGAACTCGCCCAGCGGCGCCCCCCAGGTGGCGCCGGCGTTGTTGACCAGTACGTGCAGCGCCGCCTCGCGGCGGCCCAGTTCGTCGGTCAGCGTCGCCACCCCGGCCGCCGTGCCCAGGTCCGCGGCGATCGCGTCGACCGGCCCGTACGCCGACAGCTCAGCGACCGCGACATCCAAGTCGGCCTGTTTGCGGCTGGCCAGATACACCCGGGCCCCGGCCTGCAGCAGGCCGCGGGCGATCATCAGGCCGATCCCGCGTCCACCGCCGGTGACCAGGGCGACCTTGCCGTCGAGGCGGAACAGATCGGTCATGACACCCTTTCGGATTCGGTCGGCACACCCAGCGGCGATTCGTCGCGGATTGTGGCGTCCCGGATCAGCCCGCGCAGCAGCGCGGTGCTGAACTCCGCGGCGATCTCCTGGGCGCTGCGCCGGCCGCTGGGCCGCATCCAGCGGTAGGCGCTCAGGGTCATGCCGATGTAGCCCAGCGCCAGCACGTGGGAGTCGCACGGGTAGAACTCGCCGCTGGCGATCCCGCGGTCGAGCAGGCCGTGCACGTGCTCGTAAACCCGGACCTCCTGCTCCCGGACCTCGGCGACCTGTTCCTCGGTGAACCACTCGGTGATGTAGGGCTGCTCCTGGAAGTACACCGCCGCACCCTCCGGGTTGGCGGCGATCTGGGTGAGCAGTCGCACCGTGTACTGGTAGAGCGCCTCGCGGGCGGTCCAACTCGGATCGTCGTGCACGGCGGCCAGGGTGCGCTCGGCCGCCTGCTGATAGATGTCGTAGAGGATCAGCGATTTGCTGGCGTAGTAGTGGTAGACGGTGGCCTTGTTCAGCCCGATCGCGTCGGCGACGTCATCCATCCGGGTGCCGTGATAGCCGCGGGCCGCGAACAATTTGGTGGCCACCGCGAGCAGTTCGTCGCGGCGGGTCGGCCCGTTGCTGGTGCGGCTGTCGGCGGGCATGGTCCTCGCTATCGGCGGTCCGGGCCTGCGGCCCGGGAGTCAATCAACTGGTTGGACAGTTTAGGTCACGCCGGGGGTTTGCCGTACGGGTCTGGTGCACCCCGTTAGACTGGGTGAGAACAGCCGCACAGGAGGTGGGACCCATGGACCCCGATCCCGACTACGACGCATCCGACGAAGTCGAGTACTTCATGGGCTGGTTCGCCTGGGGGCTGCGCGGCATCAGCGGCCCAGGCGGCGGCTACCCGCCGCCCGCCTACCCGCCGGTGTGAGCCCCGCCGGCCGTGTCGCCGGCGGGACCCTACCGCGCTTTAGAGCTCCTTGAGCTCCTCGATCACTTCCGACACCGACTTCTTGGCGTCGCCGAACAGCAGGCTGGTGCCCTCGCCGTAGAACAATGGGTTGTCGATCCCGGCGAACCCGGAGTTCATTGACCGCTTCAGCACGATGACGCTCTTGGCCTGGTCGACGTTGAGCACCGGCATCCCGTAGATCGGGCTGGAGGCGTCGTCCCGGGCGGCCGGGTTGGTGACGTCGTTGGCGCCGATGACGATGGCCACATCGGTGCGAGCGAACTCGTCGTTGATGTCGTCCATGTCCTTCATCGAGTCGTAGTCCACCTCGGCCTCGGCGAGCAGCACGTTCATGTGCCCGGGCATCCGGCCGGCCACCGGGTGGATGGCGAACTTGACCGCCACCCCCTTGGCCTCCAGCAGGCTGGCCATGTCCTTGACCGCGTGCTGCGCCTGCGCGACCGCCAGCCCGTAGCCGGGCACGACGATCACCTGGTTGGCGTAGGCCATCTGGATCGCCGCGTCGGCGGCCGAGGTGGAGGTGACGTGCTTGTCACCGTCGTCGCCGCCACCGGCGGCGGTCCCGCCGCCACCGAAGCCGCCGGCCACGATCGCCGGGATGGAGCGGTTCATCGCCTTGGCCATCAGGTTGGTCAGGATCGATCCGGAGGCACCGACGATCATGCCGGCCGCGATCATCGCGGTGTTGTTCAGCGCCAGCCCGGCGGCGGCGGCCGACAGCCCGGTCAGGGCGTTGAGCAGCGCGATGACCACCGGCATGTCGGCGCCACCGATCGGCAGCACCACCATCAGGCCCAGCACCGCCGAGACGGCCAGCAGCCCGACCATCCACCACACGCTGAGTCCGTCGCCGGCGGCGCCGATCCCGATGTAGGCGGCGATCGCGATCGAGCCGAGCAGCAGCAGCATGTTCAGCGGCTGCTGGGCCTTACCGACCCCGATCGGTTTGCCGTCGATGAGTTCCTGCAACTTGGCGAAGGCGATCACCGAGCCCCAGAACGAGATCGACCCGATAATGGCGGCCAGCAGCGACGCCACCATGATGTGCACTGTCGGCCCGCTGTCGTGGCCGAACACGGTGAAGCCCTCGGTTTCGATGAACTCGCTGAGGGCGATGAGTGCGACGGTGCCACCGCCGACGCCGTTGAAGAACGCCACCAGCTGCGGCATCGCGGTCATCTTGGTGAACCTCGCCGGCGGCACACCCAGCGCGACACCGACGATCAGCCCGGCGATGATCAGCAGCCAGTTGTGCTGGACCAGCAGCAGCGTCGTACCGACCGCCAGCGCCATACCGACGGCGGCGATCTGGTTGCCGCGCACCGCGGTCTTGGGCCCGGTCAGGCCCATCAGACCGTAGATGAACAGCGAGAACGAGATGATGTAGAGGATCGTGACCAGATAGCTCATCGGGTGACCCCCGCATCCCCAGCGTCGGTGCCGGCCGGTTTCTTGGATTTGAACATCCCCAGCATCCGGTCGGTGACGATGAACCCGCCGATGACGTTCAGCGTGCCGAACACCACCGCGACGAACAGGATGATCTGCTGGGCGAGGTTGGGGTTCTCCACCCGGCCGAGCACCACCAGCGCGCCGAGCACCACGATGCCGTGGATGGCGTTGGTGCCCGACATCAGCGGGGTGTGCAAGGTGTTGGGCACCTTGGAGATGACCGCGAAGCCGACGAACCCGGACAGCACCAGGATCGCGATGTTCGCGAGTAGTTCGTCGTACATCTAGGAGTCCTCTCGGGTGACGCAGGAGTCCGCGAGCACCTGGTCGTCGAAGTCGGGGGCCAATGCGCCGTCCACGACCATCAGGTCCAGCAGCGCGGTGATGTTCTTGCTGTACAGCTCGCTGGCGTGCTCGGGCATGGTGGCCGGCAAGTTCAGCGGGGAGGCGATGGTGACGTCGTGTTTGACGACGGTCTCGCCGGGCTCGGTGAGCTCGCAGTTGCCGCCGGTCTCACCGGCCAGGTCGACGACCACGCTGCCGGGGCGCATGCCCTCCACCGCGGCGGCGGTGACCAGCTTCGGGGCCGGCCGGCCGGGCACCAGCGCGGTGGTGATCACCACGTCGAAGCCGGTGATGGCCTCCTCGAGCTTCTGCTGCTGGGCGGCGCGCTCCTCGTCGGTGAGTTCGCGGGCGTAGCCGCCCTCACCGGCGGCGTCGATGCCCAGGTCCAGCCACTGGGCGCCGACCGAGCGGACCTGATCGGCCACTTCGGGCCGCACGTCGTAGCCGGTGGTGCGCCCGCCGAGGCGTTTGGCGGTGGCCAGCGCCTGCAGGCCGGCGACGCCGACGCCCAGGACCAGCACGGTGGCGGGTTTCACCGTGCCCGCCGCGGTGGTCAGCATCGGGAAGAAGCGGGTGGATTCCATCGCGGCGACCAGCACCGCCTTGTAGCCGGAGACGTTGCCCTGGCTGGACAGCGCGTCCATCACCTGGGCGCGGGAGATGCGCGGGATCGCCTCCAGCGCGAACGCCTGCACTCCGGCGGATTGGAGGGCCGCGATCTGGTTGTTCTCGCTGCGCGGGGCCAGGAAGCCGATCAGGGTCTGGCCCTTGTGCAGCTTGGCGACCTCCTCGGTGGTCGGCGGGGCGACCTTGACCACGACGTCGGCCGCCCAGGCGTCGCCGATGGTGGCGCCGACCTCGGTGTACAGCTCGTCGGGCAGGAGTGCCCGCTCACCGGCCCCGGACTCGACCACGACGCCCAGCCCGGATTTGACCAGCGACGACACCGCCTTGGGTACCAGCGCGACCCGACGTTCGTCGGCCCCGGACTCGGCGACCACCCCGACCGTGAGGGTCGCAGTCTGCGTATCTGTCATGGCGCGTGTGTCTACTTTCCGTTGCTTCCAGGCCGCCACGGGACGACCGCGTGCCCGAACACCCTAACTGGTGCTGGGACGATGCTGGGAATCCGTACTGCCCGCGCGACTACAGTCGGAACACATGACGGTCGATCGGTTGCTGCCTACCCCGGAGGCCGAAGAGCTGCTCGCGCTGACCCGCGAAATCGCCGACAAGCTGCTCGATCCGATCGTGGACGACCATGAGAAGGCCGAGACCTACCCGGAGGGCCTTTTCGCCCAGTTGGCGGCCGCCGGGTTGCTCAGCGTGCCGCTGCCCGAGGAGTGGGGCGGCGGTGGCCAGCCCTACGAGGTCTACCTGCAGGTGCTCGAAGAACTGGCGGCCCGGTGGGCGGCGGTGGCGGTCGCGGTGAGCGTGCAGAGCCTGTCGTGTCACCCGCTGATCGAGTTCGGCACCGACGAGCAGCGCCGGCGGTGGCTGCCTGCGATGGTCTCCGGGGAACGGATCGGCGCCTACAGCCTGTCCGAGGCCGGGGCCGGCTCCGACGCCGCCGCGCTGCGCTGCCGCGCGACCCGCACCGGCGACGGCTACCTGCTCAACGGCGAGAAGGCCTGGATCACCCACGGCGGGGTCGCCGACCACTACACCCTGTTCGCCCGCACCGGGGAGGGATCGCGGGGCATCTCGTGCTTCCTGGTGCCCGGCGATCTGCCCGGGCTGAGCTTCGGCGCGCCGGAGGACAAGATGGGGCTGGCCGGGGTGCCGACCACTGCCGCCTTCTACGACGACGCCCGCCTCGACGCCGACCGACTGATCGGCGCGGAGGGCCAAGGCCTGTCGATCGCGTTCTCCGCGCTGGACTCCGGCCGGCTGGGGATTGCGGCGGTGGCGGTCGGGATCGCCCAGGCTGCGCTGGACGTCGCGGTGGACTACGCCCACACCCGCACCGCGTTCGGCCGCACGATCATCGACCATCAGGGCCTGGGGTTCCTGCTGGCCGACATGGCCGCCGCGGTGGCCGGAGCGCGCGCCACCTACCTCGACGCCGCGCGGCGCCGCGACGCCGGCCGGCCGTACTCGCAGCACGCCAGCGTCGCCAAGCTGACCGCCACCGACGCGGCGATGCGGGTGACCACCGACGCGGTGCAGGTGCTCGGCGGGGTGGGCTACACCCGCGACTATCGGGCTGAGCGGTTCATGCGGGAGGCCAAGGTCACCCAGATCTTCGAGGGCACCAACCAGATCCAGCGCCTGGTCATCGCCCGCGGACTGACCAACCGGTAGGTGGGCGGCTGTCCCGGGCGGTGGCCTATCGTTTCGGTCATGGACTTCACGATGTCGGCCCGAGGTGCCGAATATCACCAGCGGCTCTCCGACTTCATGGTCGAACACGTCTTCCCCGCCGAGGGCGCCTACACCGAATACCGGGCGCAGGCTGGGCCGGGCGACCACACCGTGCCACCGGTCGTCGAGGAGCTGAAGCAGAAGGCCAAGGCCGCCGGGTTGTGGAACCTTTTCCTGCCGGCGGTGTCCGGGCTGACCAACCTGGAGTACGCGCCGCTGGCCGAACTGTCCGGCTGGAGCCTGGATCTGGCGCCGGAGGCGCTCAACTGCGCCGCCCCGGACACCGGCAACATGGAGACCCTGCACCTGTTCGCCACCGAGGACCAGCGGGCGCAGTGGCTGCAGCCGCTGCTGGACGGGGAGATCCGCAGCGCGTTCTCGATGACCGAGCCGGCGGTGGCCTCCAGCGACGCTCGCAACATCGAGACGACGATGCTGCGCGACGGGGACCACTACGTGATCAACGGCCGTAAGTGGTGGACCACCGGCGCGGCGGATCCGCGCTGCACCATCCTGATCGTGATGGGCCGCACCGACCCCGACGCCGCCCCACACCAGCAGCAGTCGATGATCCTGGTTCCGGTGGACACCCCCGGGGTCAACATCGTGCGGTCCACCCCGGTGTTCGGCTGGCAGGACCAACACGGCCACTGCGAGATCGAGTACAACGACGTCCGGGTGCCGGTCGCCAACCTGCTCGGCGAGGAGGGCTCCGGCTTCGCGATCGCGCAGGCCCGGCTGGGCCCGGGCCGTATCCACCACTGCATGCGGGCCATCGGCGCCGCCGAGCGGGCGTTGGCGCTGATGGCCGAACGGGCCCGCACCCGGGTGGCGTTCGGCAAGCCGCTGGCCGAACAGGGCGTCGTCCAACAGCAGATCGCCACCTCCCGCAACGAGATCGACCAGGCCCGACTGCTGTGCGAGAAGGCGGCCTGGACCATCGACCAGCACGGCAACAAGGAGGCCCGCCACCTGGTCGCCCAGATCAAGGCGGTGGCACCGCAGATGGCCTGCAACGTGCTCGACCGCGCGATCCAGATCCACGGCGCGGCCGGCGTCAGCGACGACTTCCCGCTCGCCCGGCTGTACGGCTGGCATCGCGCGATGCGGATCTTCGACGGCCCCGACGAGGTGCACATGCGGTCGATCGCACGCGCCGAGATCGGCCGGGAGCCCGACCCGCTGGCCGCGGCGGCGGTGCGGGCCTGACATGCCCGAGGCGCTGCGCCGGGTGGACGGGACCTGGAACTTCCGCGATGTCGCCGACACCGTGGCCGGGCTGCGGCCCGGGCGGCTGCTGCGGTCCGGGGAGCTGAGCCAGCTGGCCGACAGCGGGCGCGCCGAACTGAGCCGGCTGGCGGTCACCGACGTCGCCGACCTGCGCTCACCTCGGGAGGTGGAGCGCCGCGGCCCCGGCCGGGTCCCGGACGGCGTCGACGTCCACCTGCTGCCGTTCCCCGACCTGGGCGCCACCGACGGCGAGGCGCCGCACGAGCAGGCGTGGCAGGAGATGATGGCCCGCAAGCCCGACGACGAGCCGGTCGAGGCCGCCGCCCGCCGCTACATGATCGAGGAGTACCGACGCTTCCCGCTGCTGGGCGGGGCGCAGCGGGCGGTACGTACCGTGATCACCCTGCTCGGGTCCGGGCAGACGGTGCTGGCGCACTGCTTCGCAGGCAAGGACCGCACCGGTTTCACCGTGGCGGTGACGCTGGCGGCGATCGGGGTGGACCGGGACGCCATCGTCGGCGATTACCTGCAGAGCAATGCCGCCGTGCCGGCGCTGCGCGACGAGATCCTTGCGGCGGTGCGGCAGCGCGCCGAGGAGACCGGCGAGGTGACCCCGGAGGTGCAGACCTTCACCGAGGCCCGCCTCACCGACGAGGTGCTCGGTGTGCGCGACGAGTACCTGGGCGCGGCGTATCACACCATCGACGCCGAGTTCGGCTCGGTCGCGGGGTTTTTGCGAGCCGCGCGGGTCGATCCGGCCGACGTGGACCGGCTGCGAGCTGCCTTGCTCGGGTAGGCTCACCTGAGAATTTTCTAGTTTCACCTCAGAACTAACGAGCATTTCCTCATCTTCGGCGTACATTTCCGGGCAGGAGTGGTCGCCTGCTCCCAGCTAGCAATCCACCCGCCGTCGGGAGGTCGCGATGTTGGTCAACCGGATCCGTTCGCTGGGAGCGCTGCTGCTGGCGTTGTTCGGGGCATTAGCCCTGGTCGTGGTCTCGGCGGTGACATCGGGGCCGGCGGTGGCCGCGCTGCCGGTGGTCAGCGCCGAGGTGTTGTTGGCGGCGGACGGGGATGTCGCCATCCCGAATCCCGCCGTCAGTTACGCGGAGGTGATGGCCGGCAGCGGGACGCCGATCCCGTGGCTGGGCAAAGACGGCCAGTACATGCAGCTGGTCTTCGACCATTACCTCGCCGGCAAGTTCCCCAGCCTCCAGACCCCGATCACCCCGTGTGACGATGGCTGCAACGTCGATGGCCTGGTCACTCCCGAAGGGCTGTACCCGATGACCGGGATCAAGGACCTGCCGCTGACCACGTCCGTGGATCGCGGCGTCACGATCCTGGACAACCAGATCGTCACCGATCTCGCGGACAACGGACCCGTCGGCTCCAACGGCGCGCTTGGGGTGCTGGGCTATTCGCAGAGTTCGGTGATCGCCTCCCTCGAGATGGAGAAGCTGGCCGCCATGTCCAGCGGCGCGCCGACCTCCGATCAGCTCAACTTCGTGCTGCTCGGCAATCCGATGAACCCCAACGGCGGGCTACTGAGCCGCTTCGCCGGGCTGAACATCCCGAGCATGGGCTTGAACTTCTACGGTGCCACCCCGGCGGACACCATCTACCCCACCGACATCTACACGATCCAGTACGACGGTTTCGCCGACTTCCCCAAGTACCCGCTGAACGTGCTGGCCGATCTCAACGCCTTCGCCGGGATCTACTACGTGCACGGCGGTTACCCGGAGGCGGTTGGGGCGGACTTCGTCCAATTGCCAGTGTCGCCGGGCTATTACGCCGATGGCGGCGTCACCAATTATTTCATGCTCCCCACCGAAGACCTGCCGCTACTGACCCCGGTCCGCTCGATCCCGCTGGTGGGCAACCCGATCGCCGAGTTGCTGCAACCCGATCTGAAGGTTCTCATCGACCTCGGCTACGACAACCCCTTCGCCGACACCACCTACGCCGACGTCGCCACCCCGTTCGGGCTCTTCCCGCAGTGGAGCGCCTTCGAGCAGCTGCCCGGTCAGCTGTTCAACGGAACCAAGGAGGGGCTGGAGAACTTCGTCGGCAGCCTGGGCAACCTGTCGCTCGCCGATCTGAACCCGCTGGCCCTCCTCGGAAACGGAACCGCCGGCGCGGCCGCCGCCTCACCGCTGGACAGCCTCACCGACTTCATCCCCAATGTGGTCAACGGTCTTTCCGGTGCCGCATCGTCGGCCTACGCCGCCCTGCTGCCGACCGCGGACATCGCCAACGCGGTGGTGACCTCCATGCCCGCCTATCTGTTCCAGCTGTCGCTCGATCACCTGCTCGACGGTGACCTGCTCAACGCCGTCGGCTTGCCCCTCGCCGGCGCGGCCGGCCTGGCCACCATGGCCGGCGGCTTCGAGTTCCTGGTGATCGCGGATGCCGCGCAGGCCATCATCGGCGACCTGAGCGGCCTGATCCCCTTCTGATCCCGCGAGATAGAAATCATGCAGGCGACACGCCGACGCCGGCCTGCACAGTTTCCATCTCGCCGCCAAGGAGCCGCGAGCGGGCGCGAACCCGGCACGCCAGCCCGCGAACGAAGGAGCGGCGCCGGAAACCCCGGCGCCGCTCCCCCAGCCCTACCGCAAATCCGCTACAGCGAGAACGCCGCCCGCTGCGGCTCCGAGAGGTCGGTGATGGTGGCCCACGCGCCGGCCACGTCGTCGACCGTGGGCGGGTCGGTGAACGTGGTGCCCTCGTTCTGGAACAGCGCGACCCGCTGCACCTTGCCGCCGCCGACGATGAACACCGAGGCGGTGTCGGGCACCTCCTCGGTGCACAGGTAGGCCACCACCGGAGCCACGAACTCCGGGGTCAGCTTCTCGAAGACCTCCGGCGGCAGGATGTCCTGGGTCATCCGGGTGGCCGCGATCGGCGCGATCGCGTTGGTCTTGATGTTGTACTTGGCGCCCTCCTGGGCCAGCGTGTTGATCATGCCGACCAGGCCCAGCTTCGCGGCGCCGTAGTTGGCCTGCCCGAAGTTGCCGAACAGCCCGGAGGTGGAGGTGGCGACGACGACCCGGCCGAAGCCCTGCTCGCGGAAGTGCGGCCAGGCGGCCCGCACCACGTTATAGCCGCCGTAGAGGTGCACCTTGAGCACGGCGTCCCAGTTCTCGAAGGTCATCTTGTGGAAGGTGCCGTCGCGCAGGATGCCCGCATTGGACACCACCCCGTCGACCTTGCCGAACTCGTCGACGGCGGTCTTGATGATGTTGGCGGCACCGTCGGCATCGGCGACGCTGTCGTAGTTGGCCACGGCGCGCCCGCCGGCCGCCTTGATCTCGGCCACCACCTCGTCGGCCATGTTGTGCCCCGCGCCCGTGCCGTCGCGTGCCCCGCCGAGGTCGTTGACCACGACGCTGGCACCCTCCTTGGCCAGGGTCAGGGCGTAGTCGCGGCCCAACCCGCCACCGGCGCCGGTGACAACGATGACTCGATCCTGAACTCCGGGCATGGGCTTCCTTTCCCGCATGGTCACACCGGCCTCGCGCCGGTCCGCCGAGATGGCTGCTTCCTTGTATACGGTGGGCCGATCCGCTCGGCGCCGTCGGGGTGGCAGTTTAGGCGGCACCGGCCGCCTTGGGGGCCGAACAGACCGACCGGGCGCGTTATCGGCCGCAGTGGTGGCACCCGCGCCGTTAATCGGGGCGGTCGAGCGAAACCGCGACGTAACTTCGCCCTAATCCGACGGAATCATCCCCGGTGTCCAATGGCCAGATGAGCACACTGTATGACCGCGTCGGCGGCCACGAGACGCTCGAAACCGTGGTCCCGAACTTCTATGACCGGGTACTCGCTGACGACGCCCTCAGCCTGAATCCATCGATGGAATGGTTGCCGAGTGTGTGTTGTAACAACAGAAGTGCCCTTTGACCTGGGAAAATCGGAGTTGCTGACACTTCGATCGTCCTGGTAGAAAGGGCACCTCTCAAGTGCAATTGTTGCATGCCGCGGGCAAGACTCACGCACGTTTTGATGACCCGAATCTCATGTCGCACGCGGGACTGGTGCCGGCGATGCGGTTGGCCGAGCTGGTCGGTCTGGAAAGGCTTGCTGCCCGCCATGTTCGGGTGAACGCCGAGGTGGGCGCGAACGCGGGGCTCAAGATCGGGTCGTTGATCGCGGGGATGGTCGCCGGCGCCGATGACATCGAGGGGATGGACCTGCTGCGCCACGGTGCGATCCCGGCCACCTTCGGCGGGATCCGCGCTCCCTCGACGTTGGGGTCGTTCCTGCGCGCGTTCGACCACGGCAACGTGCGTCAGCTGGCCGCGGTGGGCCGCCGGG
>NZ_LQPZ01000043.1 GCF_002102395.1 Mycolicibacillus trivialis | reverse complement strand
TGTTGTGACCTGAGAGGTTGTTGACGGCGTGCCTGCTTGAAATGGGGAGGACCTCCTGACGGAGTGGATGTGTCTGGCATTCACCCGGAGGAGGTCCTCGTGTCTCACGCTAACGCTCGTACCAACCTGTTCGCTCGTCGCCTCATCGTCGAGCGTGTCGCTGCTGGCTGGCCACCCGCACAGGTGGCTGAACAACTGGGGATCTCGCGGTCAACGGTCTACAAGTGGCTACGCCGGCACGCCGAGGGCGGCGAAGCGGGGTTGGCCGACCGCTCATCACGTCCGATCCGGATGCCCCAGCGCACCAGCAAGCGGGTCGAACAGAAAGTGCTCGCTGCCCGGCGACGCCGCAAGCGTGGCGCGGTGGTGCTCGCCGCCGAACTCGGTCTCAGTCCCTCGACGGTCGGACGGATCCTGGCCCGCCACCAGGTACCCCATTTGTCGGCGATCGACCCGATCACCGGCGAGGCGGTGCGCTCATCACAGCGCAGCCCCAACCGCTACGAACACCGCACCCCCGGATCCCTGGTCCATGTCGACGTCAAAAAGCTCGGCCGCATCCCTGCCGGTGGCGGGTGGCGCCTGCATGGCCGTGAAGCCGCGGTCTCCGTTGCCAACCGGCACAAGAAAATCAGGATCGGCTACGACTACGTTCACACGGCCATCGATGACCACACCCGGCTGGCCTACAGCGAAGTCTTACCCGACGAGAAGGACCTGAGCTGCGCCGGATTCCTCCACCGGGCGCTGGCCTGGTTCGCCGCCCACGGCGTACCCGTGCGGCGGCTACTGACCGACAACGCCCTGGTCTACCGGCGCGGCACCAACTGGGGCTGGGTATGCACCGCCTGGGGGCTGCGACGCCGATTCATCAAACCCGGCTGCCCCTGGACCAACGGCAAAGCAGAACGCTTCAACCAGACCCTGCTCAACGAATGGGCCTACGCGCGACCCTGGTCATCAAACAGTCTGCGCACCCGAGGCCTTGACCGATTCCTTCACCGCTACAACACTCAACGAGGCCACTCCGCCCTCGGCGGGAAACCACCCATCAGCCGACTCGCCGCCTGACAACAACGTCTCAGGTCACAACA
>NZ_LQPZ01000042.1 GCF_002102395.1 Mycolicibacillus trivialis | reverse complement strand
GGGACTGGTGCACGATCGGGTGACAGTGTCGGTGTCATGCCGCTGAGGCGGCTGTGTTGATGATCGTCTCGTATTGGACCGGGGTCAACCGGCCGAGGCGGACCTGACGGCGTCGGCGGTGGTACGTCCGTTCGATCCAGGTGACGATCGCGATCCGCAGCTGCTCGCGGGTGGCCCACCGCTGCCGGTCGAGGACGTTGCGTTGCAGCAGCGCGAAAAACGATTCCATCGCCGCGTTGTCGCCGGCGGCGCCGACGCGGCCCATAGATCCGACCAGGCCGTGCCGATTGAGAGCGGACACGAACTTCCGGGACCGGAACTGAGAACCCCTGTCCGAGTGAATAATACAACCAGCAACATCACCTTCTCGGCGGGCGACCGCATGGTTGAGCGCGGCCACCGCGAGACCCGATTGCATGCGGGAGTCGATGCTGTAGCCGACGATCCGCCCCGAGCAGGCATCCTTGATCGCGCACAGGTAGAGCTTGCCCTCGTCGGTCCAGTGCTCGGTGATATCGGTCAACCACAATTGGTTCGGGGACTCAGCGGTGAAGTCGCGTTCAACCAGGTCGTCGTGCACCGGCGGACCCGGCTTCTTACCGTTCTTCCCACGTCTCTTGCCGAAGCTCGACCACCAGCCGTTGGCGCAGCAGATCCGCCACGCCGTCCTCTGGCTCATCGCCTGACCAGCGTGTTCGGCTTCGTCGGCGAGGAACCGGTACCCGAACTCCGGATCATCGCGGTGCGCGTCGAACAGGGCGTTCGCCCGCGCGGCTTCGATCCGATCGGCGGTGGTGACCGCCTCCTTGAGCCAGCGGTAGTAGGGCTGTCTGGCGAGCTTGAGTACCCGGCACGTCACCGCCACGGGGATCCCGTCGGCGGCGAGCTCCTTCACGAGCGGGTACATCATTTTCCCGGCAGGTTCGCCTGCGACAGATACGCCGCCGCCCGGCGCAGGACTTCATTCTCCTGCTCCAACAAGCGATTGCGCTTCCGAAGCTCACGCAGCTCCGCCGAGTCGGTAGCGGTGACGCCGGGGCGCTTCCCCTCCTCGACATCAGCAGCGCGCAACCAGTTCTGCAGACAGGTCTCGCTAACCCCGAAATCGGAGGCGACCTGCTTGATCGTCACTCCAGGTTCACGACGGCGGGCCACCGCGACGACATCATCACGGAACTCGCGGGGATACGGCTTAG
>NZ_LQPZ01000041.1 GCF_002102395.1 Mycolicibacillus trivialis | reverse complement strand
CCCCATGCCTCCAGCCCGGAACAGTCACGAAAGCCATACCTCAACACATCAGCGAGGACAGTCCACGGATCGAGGTTTAGGCAGGCGGCTGAAAAAGCTTCGTGGCGCGCCCCCGGATGCGGTGCGGCGACTTGCTGACGACATCGCCGACGCCGAGACGCGCATCGCCGCGCGGCGCGCAGCCGCACCCACGATCAGCTACCCCGATCTGCCGGTGAGCGACCGGCGCGACGACATCGCGGCGGCGATCCGGGAACACCAGGTCGTGGTGGTCGCCGGCGAGACCGGCTCGGGCAAGACGACCCAGCTGCCAAAAATCTGTCTGGACATCGGCCGCGGTGTGCGCGGCGCCATCGGCCACACCCAGCCGCGGCGGTTGGCCGCCCGGACCGTGGCCGAGCGCATCGCCGACGAGTTGGGCAGCCCGCTGGGCGACATCGTCGGCTACACGGTCCGGTTCACCGATAAGGTCAGCGACCGTACCCTCATCAAGCTGATGACCGACGGCATCCTGCTCGCCGATATCCAACGCGACCGTCAGTTGTTGCGCTATGACACGTTGATCCTCGATGAAGCCCATGAACGCAGCCTGAACATCGACTTCCTGCTCGGCTACTTGCACGGGCTGCTGCCGCGCCGGCCCGATCTGAAGGTGATCGTCACGTCGGCGACCATCGAGCCGGGACGCTTTGCGGCGCATTTCTCCGGGGCGCCGGTGATTGAGGTTTCCGGTCGGACCTACCCGGTCGAGATCCGATACCGCCCGCTGGAGACCCCGGTCACCGCCGTCGCGACCACCCAGCGTCCCGGCGGCACCAGTGACCCGGACCGACCGATTACCCGGACGCACGCTCGCGACGAGGTCGAGGCGATCGTTGACGCGGTCGAGGAATTGCTGACCGAGCCACCGGGCGACATCTTGGTCTTCCTCTCCGGCGAACGTGAAATCCGGGACACCGCCGAGGCGTTGCGCGGCTACCACCGCCTTGAGGTGCTGCCGCTGTATGCCCGACTGCCCACCGCTGAGCAGCACAAAGTTTTCGCGCCCCCGACCGGGTCGCGGTTTGCGCGCCGGGTGGTGTTGGCCACCAACGTGGCTGAGACCTCGCTGACGGTGCCCGGGATCCGCTATGTCATCGACCCGGGCAACGCTCGCATCTCGCGCTACAGCCGGCGGCTGAAGGTGCAGCGATTACCGATCGAACCGATCTCGCAGGCATCAGCGGCACAGCGGGCCGGCCGGTCCGGCCGCACGGCGCCGGGGGTGTGCATCCGGCTGTATTCCGAGGCGGATTTCGCCGGCCGCCCGCGTTACACCGACCCGGAGGTGCTGCGCACCAACCTTGCCGCAGTGCTGTTGCAGATGGCCGCGCTGAGACTCGGTGATATCGCGAGCTTCCCCTTCCTCGACCCCCCGGATGCGCGCAGCATCCGCGACGGGGTGCAACTGCTGCAGGAACTCGGTGCTTTCGACCCGGCCGGGCAGATCACTCGGGTGGGGCGCCGACTGGCCCGCCTGCCGGTCGACCCGCGGCTGGGGCGGATGATCCTGGCGGCTGACACCGAGGGCTGCCTGCGGGAGGTGTTGGTTGTGGTGGCCGCACTGACGATCCCCGATCCACGGGAACGCCCGGCCGACAAAGAGGAGGCGGCCCGGGCCAGCCACGCTCGGTTCGCCGACGAGGAATCCGATTTCCTCGCCTACCTCAATCTGTGGAGATATTGACTGAGCAACGTAAAGAATTGTCCGGCAGCGGCTTTCGTCGACTTTGCCGCGACGAGTTTCTGCACTACCTGCGGATTCGGGAATGGCAGGACTTGGTCGGTCAACTTCGCGGTATCACCGCCGATCTCGGTCTGCGCGAATCCGGTGTCGGTTGGGACAAGCCCGCTGACCGGGCGCGGTTGCATGCGGCATTGCTGGCCGGGCTGTTATCGCATGTCGGTATGCGTCATGTCGACGGACGCGACTACCTGGGCGCGCGCAACGCGCGGTTCGCACTGGTACCCGGATCGGTCCTGGCGAAGCGGCCGCCGCGATGGGTGATGGTGGCCGAACTGGTCGAAACCAGCCGGCTTTACGGACGGACCGCGGCCCGGATCAACCCCGACGTCGTCGAACGGGTGGCGGGGGAGTTGGTTCAGCGCCGCTACAGTGAGCCGCACTGGGACGCTGAACGAGGACGGGTATTGGCTTTCGAGCGGGCGACGCTCTACGGCCTCCCGCTGGTGGCCCGACGTCGGGTCGGCTATGCCGACGTCGACCCGGCCGTGGCGCGAGAGATTTTCATCCGTCATGCGTTGGTACAGGGGGAGTGGCGCACCCATCATCGGTTCGTTGCGGAGAACGCGCGCCTGCGCGCCGAACTGGAAGAACTCGAGGATCGAGCGCGCCGCCGCGACCTGCTGGTCGATGACGACGAACTGTACGCCCTGTATGACGCCCGCATCCCGAACGGGGTGGTATCCGCGCGGCATTTCGACTCATGGTGGAAGAAGCAATCCCGGGAGGCCCCGACGCTACTGAACCTGACTCGCGATGACCTGCTGCGCGCCACCGAGACCGTCACCGATGGCCGCCCGAGTAGCTGGCAATTCGGGGATACCGCGCTGCCGCTGACCTATCGCTTCGAACCCGCCGCCGCCGACGACGGGGTGACGGTGCATGTGCCGATCGATGTGCTCGCCCGGCTCGGCGGTGCGGAGTTCAGCTGGCAGGTTCCGGCTCTGCGCGAGGAACTGGTCACCGCTCTGATCCGCTCGCTGCCGAAAAATCTACGGCGCAATTTCGTTCCCGCGCCGGACACCGCTCGCGCCGTGCTGGCGGCGATCGAGCCGGACGACGGAGCGTTACTGGAGGCGGTGCAGCGCGAATTACACTGTCGCACCGGGATACTGGTGCCCGTCGACGCCTTCAACCTGGACGCGTTGCCGTCGCACCTGCGGTTGACGTTCGCGGTGGAGTCCGCTGACGGCCGTGAGTTGGGCCGGGGGACCGATCTCGGTGCGTTGCAGGAACGGTTGGCCGAGCCGGCGCGGGTCGCGATCGCCGGCGCGGTGGCCGGCGAGCTGGAACGCCGGGGGCTACGCGATTGGCCCGACGGTCTCGACGACGTGCCTCGCGTGGTGGAACGCGAGGTGGATGGACGCACGGTACGCGGCTACCCGGCGTTCGTCGACACCGGTGCCGCCGTCGATCTTCGAGTCTTTGCCACCGCGGCCGAACAGCAGGTGGTCGCGGCACCGGGAACCCGGAGGTTGCTGCGGTGCAGGCTGGCCTCGCCGGTCAAAGCGGTGGAGCGGCAACTGGGTTCGCCTATGCGGCTGGCGCTGGCGGCAAATCCCGACGGTTCGCTGGCAGCGTTGATCGAGGACTGCGCCGACGCCGCAGTCGCCGACCTGGTCGGCGAACCGGTGTGGAGCCGGGACGGATTCATCGCCCTGCAGACGAGCGTCGGGAAAGACTTGGTGCCGACCACCGTGGACATCGTGGGCCGCGTCGAAAAGGTGTTGGCCGCAGCCCGCGAGGTACAACTGCTGTTGCCGGTCGAACCGTCGCCCGCCCAGCGCGACGCGATCGATGACGTTCGCGCCCAGATGGACCGGTTGCTGGCACCTGGATTCGTCACGGCCACCGGCCGCGCACACCTGGCCGATCTGACCCGCTACCTGGCTGCGATTCGGCGTCGCCTCGAACAGCTCCCGCACAAGATCGCTGCCGACCGGGAGCGGATGGCTCACGTGCACGCCGTGGCGGATGCCTACCGCGAACTGCTCGACTCCTTGTCTCCCGACCGACGGCTCGGTGCCGACGTTCGCGACATCGCACGCCAGATCGAGGAGTTGCGAGTGAGCCTGTGGGCCCAGCAGCTCGGTACACCACGGCCGGTCAGCCCGCAGCGCATTTTCCGGGCTATCGATGGTTTCCGTTGACATCTGGCCGACGGTGGCACCGCGTGCGCGGGTCATCGGTGACGTAGGGTCACCGGGCTCGACTGGGGCGGTCGCCCAGTGCGCCGGCCCAAGTGCCAGAGGGCTGAGGTGTCTAGCGCAAACGGGGCACGTCTCAGGAACGGCCAGCGCGGGAAAATGCCCCACCCAGCGCTTCCAGGGCGGCGGGCACCAGTCGGTAGTAGGCCCATTTGCCGCGCTGGGTTCGTTCAAGCAGGCCGGCGTCGACCAGGGTCTTGAGGTGGTGTGACACCGTCGGTTGGGACAGGTCCACCGGGGCGGTCAGGTCGCACACGCACGCCTCGCCACCCGGTTGGCTTGCAATCAGCGAGACCAACCGCAGCCGGGTCGGCTCAGCCAACGCCTTGAGTACACCCGCCAACCGCTCGGCGGTCACGATGTCGAGCACGCCGTCGGTGATCGGGCTGCAGCACGCCGCAAAGTCTGCGGCCAGCGGCAAGCCGTCGGGTTCGGTCGGGGGTGCGGTCGCGGCGGGCATGACCCCAGTATGCCACACGTATTGACGAGTATCGATGGATCGTGCAGACTGCATCCATAGACTCTTGTCGATGAATGGAAGTGAGACGAATGACCACCGAACATGACGCACTGCGCGACCAGGTCAAGGCGAGCTACGGTGCCGCCGCCGACGCGGTGCGCAGTGGCGACACCAACAGCGACGTACTGAGCGCAGCGAGCTGTTGCGGATCCAGCGATTCGGCCGATGTCGGCGTCATCTTCGGCGCGGGTCTCTACGGCTCGGACGAACACTCCGAGTTGCCCATCACGGCCGTTGAAGCCAGTCTGGGCTGCGGCAACCCGACTGCGATCGCCGAACTGCGCGCGGGGGAACGAGTGCTCGACCTGGGGTCGGGTGGCGGTATCGACGTGCTGCTCTCCGCCCGCCGAGTCGGCCCGCAAGGGTTCGCGTACGGCATCGACATGACCGACGAAATGCTCGCGCTGGCCGAGGAGAACAAAGCCAAGGCCGGCGCCACCAACGTGGAGTTCCGCAAGGGCGCCATCGAGGACATCCCGTTGCCGGACTGCGCCGTCGACGTGGTGATCTCCAACTGCGTGATCAACCTGTCGGCCGACAAACCGGCCGTGCTCGCCGAGATGTTTCGCGTCCTGGTCCCCGGTGGACGGATCGGGATCTCCGACGTCGTCGCCGAAGACCACCTGAGCCCGGCCGAGCGCGCCGAACGCGGCTCCTACGTCGGTTGCATCGCCGGGGCACTGTCACGCCAGGAGTACCTCGACGGACTGGCCGCGGTCGGATTCACCGACGCCACTGTGGAGTTCACCCACGAAATCGCCGAAGGAATGCACGGCGCGATCATCCGCGCCAGCAAGGCCGACGCGGGATGCTGCGGATGAGCGACACCGCCGTGGCGTCTGCTGGATCCGCAGTGGCCGCCAAGATGTCGACATTGGACCGGTTTTTGCCGGTGTGGATCGGGCTGGCCATGGCCGCCGGCCTGACGCTGGGGCGGGTGGTGCCCGGCCTGGGTGAAGCACTGGGCGCCGTGGAGATCGACGGGATCTCGTTGCCGATCGCGCTCGGGCTGCTGGTGATGATGTATCCGCCGCTGGCCAAGGTCCGCTACGACCGGCTTGGCGAGGTCACCGCCGACCGCAAGCTGCTGGGGTCCTCGCTGGTATTGAACTGGCTGGTCGGGCCGGCGTTGATGTTCGCTCTGGCGTGGACGTTGCTGCCCGATCTGCCCGAATATCGCACCGGGCTGATCATTGTCGGGTTGGCCCGTTGCATCGCCATGGTGATCATCTGGAATGACCTGGCGTGCGGGGACCGTGAAGCCGCCGCGGTGCTGGTCGCCTTGAACTCGGTCTTCCAGGTGGTCATGTTCGCCGTACTGGGCTGGTTCTATCTGTCGGTGCTGCCCGGCTGGCTGGGCCTGCCACAGAGCGGGATCGACGTCTCGGTGTGGCAGATCGCCAAGTCCGTGCTGATCTTCCTCGGTATCCCACTGTTGGCCGGGTATTTGTCTCGCCGCCTCGGCGAACGCGCCAAAGGCCGCGATTGGTATGACTCGCGGTTTCTGACTCGCATCGGCCCCTGGGCGCTGTACGGGTTGCTGTTCACGATCGTCATCCTGTTCGCCTTGCAGGGCCACCAAATCACCTCTCGACCAGGCGATGTCGCCCGAATCGCGGTGCCATTGCTGGCCTACTTCGCCCTCATGTGGGCGAGCGGCTACCTGCTCGGCGCTGCCCTGAAAATCGGCTACGAGCGCACCACCACACTGGCGTTCACCGCCGCCGGCAACAACTTCGAACTCGCGATCGCGGTGGCGATCGCCACCTACGGCGTCACCTCTGGGCAAGCCCTGGCCGGAGTCGTCGGCCCGCTCATCGAAGTACCGGTGCTGGTCGGTCTGATCTACGTGTCCTTGGCCCTGCGCCGACGCTTCACCCAAATCGTGGCACCCTCGCCGCCCGCGCCGGCCAAGCTGGACCAACGATGACCGACCAGGCCCTTCCCACGGTGTTGTTCGTCTGCGTGGGCAACGCGGGTAAATCCGTGATGGCACAAGCGTTGATGCGGCGTAGTGCCGGGGCGCGTGTCAATGCCCTTTCGGCGGGCACTCGCGCCAAGACCGGTGTCAACCCACTGTCCGCAGCAGTCATCAACGAAATCGGTGTCGACATCACCGGCCACCAACCGACCCAGCTGACCGACAGTCTGATCCGGTCTGCCGACCTCGTGGTGGTCCTCGGAACCGAAGCTCGACTCGACCCCGGTGTCACCATCCCGGTCGAAACCTGGGAAACCGACGAGCCCTCTCACCGCGGCATCGACGGCATCGAACGCATGCGCCTCATCCGCGACGACATCGCCAACCGGGTCCAGGCCCTCATCGCCAAACTCGTGCCCAAGGACACGGGGCCATCTCCGGAACAGGTAGCGCCGCCGACCAGGTCACCGCTACAAGCCGGTCAGCCTCCGATCTAATAAGAAAACCGACCGGGCCCGGCGCACCGTGAGCGGAGGCGGGCCCGGGGCCCACCACTGCCCACCGCCCTCGCAAAACGTCACAGTGACGAAATGGCGGGGTGCAGCTTTACTACGACGCTCGTTGCGGGGGGGCCGGTCTGAGCCCGGCCTCGTGGCGCAGTCGTGCTCCACGCTGCGACTCGAGTAGCGGCGGGCGCGCCCCAATAGCCGTCGGCCGGCGACGGGATCGTTGTCCGAGCGGCCGGCGGTTCCGTTGCGCTGATGGGGTTTGCATCGTGCGCAGCCGCGCCAGCTTCGCGACGGGTGATGAGGTCGGGCATCGACGTCTCCCGGAATGACTCCGCGCCAAGCGAAGAGCGCTACTTTATCGGTCGGTGTGGACAAGGCCCAGCCCACCGATCTGCCGATAAGCTACATTATGTCAAGTTAACCACTGCATATCATGTCGTTTCCCAACACCTTTCAGCGTTGCCCTATCGGTGATGCGGGTGTGTGACTGACCGTAATTCCAGTCGCGGGATTCCTGCGAAGTCGGCGGGGTTGCACGTGTACAACGGCAGTGCGTGCGTGATTGCGGTGGCCGCGATGAGTGCGTCGTAGGCGCGCGCAGCCGGCTTGCGCCCCGACGCGCGCAGCGCTGCCGCTACGGCTCCAAACGCCCGAGCGCAATCTCCATCGAACGGCAGGACGTCGAAATCGGCCTCGGCCTGCTGTAGGTGCTGCTGCCGGGCGCTGCGCTCTGCGTCATCGTTGGCGACGTGTGGACCTACGGACAGCTCGGCCAGCGTGATCGCGCTGATCACCGACTCGCCGGGGAGCTCGGCCGGGTCAGGAATCTGACCCAACAGGATCGCCGTGGAGGTATCCAGCATCCCCCGGCTCTGGATTTGAGTCACAGCGACGGGTCGATGAGGTTGTCGATGTCGCGCCGGAGGGCATCCGGGTTCACCGGCGGAAGATTCTTGCGGCGACGAATCAGTTCGGCGGGCGGCGCACTGGAGCGCGGCAGCGGCCGTAGTTCGGCGACGGGTGTGCCGTCCCGCGTAATGACGATGCGCTCGCCATGCTCGACACGACGCAGAACGTCTCCTCCAGTGTTGCGCAGTTCGCGCACCGTGACCGTAGCCATGTTCCCAGTGTATCACCGGTGAGACATAGATGTACCGCACTTTAAGCGCGCTGTTTCGCGCGAGAGAATATGCAGGAATCGAGTTACCGGTAGGAACGAATGGGGATTGTGCCCCGCGCTCGGTTGACCTGCCCGTTCTCCCGAGCGATCGACCTCCCCTCTCCTGGGAGATCTCGCGCCAATCTTTTGTCAGACCCTCGGAGGAGGCTGGGGTCATGTCGTCGACCGCCGCCGCTACTCCCGCCGGGACTCCGGCCGGGCGGTTGGATGCGTTGTTTTCGGAGTTGGCGGAGTTGACCGGTCAGCGTAATGCGATCGATGGGCGGATCGTGGCGATCGTGGCCGAAATCGACCGGGACGGGTTGTGGGGGTCGACGGGGGCACGGTCGGTGCCGGCGTTGGTGGCGTGGAAGACCGGGTCTTCGCCGAGCAATGCCGAGCGGTTGACCGCCGTGGCGCGTCGGTCAGCGGAGTTGCCGCGCTGCACTCAAAGCCTGCAAGAGGGCCGCTGTTCGCTGGATCAGGTGGCGGTGATCGCCGAGCGGGCCGGGGCGGGCGCGGGTTGCGATGGCCATTATGCGCAACTGGTGGAGATCGCCACCGTCGCGCAGTTGCGGACCGCGGTGAAGTTGGAGCCGCGCCCGGAGCCTGATCGGCCCCGTCGCCACGCTGCGATCACCAAGACCGGTGACGGCGAGTTCGATTTCTGGCGCATCACCTTGGCGCACACCGACTCCGCGGTCTTCGAGTCGGCGCTGGCTTCCCATCGCGACACGTTGGTGAGCCGGTGGCGCCGCGATCACCACGACACCGACCCCACCGGGGAGCCCACCGCGGAGAAGGCGAGCGGGCGCCCGCCGATGCCGACCACCGTCGATGCGTTCATGGCCCTGGTGCACGCCGGCTGGGACGCCGAGGCGGCTGCGCGCCCGCAGGGGCAGCGCACCACCGTGGTCGTGCACCTCGACGTCAAAGAGAAGCTGGCCGGGTTGCATCTGGGTCCGCTGCTCACCGACGCCGAACGCCGCTATCTGACCTGTGATGCCACCGCGGAGGTGTGGTTCGAACGCGATGGGCGCCCGATCGGGTGCGGGCGGGCCACCCGCACCGTCAACCGCCGGCTACGCCGCGCCCTGGAGGCCCGCCAGCCCACCTGCGCGGTACCCGGGTGCGGGGCCAGCCGCGGTCTGCATGCCCACCACATCGTGCACTGGGAAGACGGCGGACCCACTGAGCTGGCCAACCTGGTGCTGCTCTGCCCGTTTCACCACCGCCTGCACCATAGCGGCGGCCTCACCATCACCGGCCCCGCCGACCAACTACAGGTCGCCGACGCCGACGGTCACCCCCTGCGCCGCGGATCGCTGGCCCGAACCCCCACCGGCCCACCCCCGGCGGTCCCCCCGTGTTCCGGCCCACTCGGCGAAAACGCCGACTGGTGGTGGTACGACCCCTACCAACCCCACCCCCCACCCGACAACTAAACGGCGCCGGCGGGTGCGCGACTGGTACTCGAGCCACTCTGCCTACTGCACGGTGCAGCGAATCTGCCGGTTGAGGAAGCAGTTCGACGGGGGCGAGTACGTTCCGGACAGCACTCCGCGCATACCGCCGGTGGCGGTGTCCCCCGGCTTGATGATGCGGTTCCAGTTTGCGGGAGTCAGGACGAAGTGGGTGCCCGACTGCGCGATGCTGCTGCTCCAGGTGTGCGAAACCGACTGCCCCACCGGCATGTCGAACTCAAGCCGCCAGTCGGTCAGCGGCGCGCCGCTCCAATTGGTGATGCTGAAACTGGCGATGAATCCGGTCTGCCAGGTCGATGTCACCGACAACGTCGCCGTCGCCGCAGCGGCGCGGGCTACCGGGGTGGCTATCAGGCTGAACGAGCCGATCAGCAGCGCCGCGAAAGCCACGTGAAGCACTGTGGCCCAACTTTTCACGACATCGCGCAGCCCGGTCATAGCTGCCGACCCTATGGCAGCCGGATCGAGTCACCGCGGACGCCGCGACGACGCAGCCGTAACTTTGCCCAACTGCAACCGTCGCGAAACCTCGGATCTGCGTCGCTCCCTGCCGCCCTGGTGTCGGAGCCGGACATCGAATCGACCCTCGCCATCCTGGACGGTGGCCTTCATGAGGTTCGGCCCGCTGCGTCGTAGATCGAGCCAGACGCCTTTCATGGAGGCGTCACCGAACAGTGGAGCCAGCGCGATCAGGAGCGCCTTGCTCTCATCGTGGCCGGCGATGATCAGGTCTCGAACGATCGCGAGCTGCGCCCGGACCAGCGCGCTGTCCGATCCGCGGACCCGGACAGGGCCCAGTCGAGTAGCGAGTTGGTGCACCACAAGGAACATCCGCCGTCGGCGGGCGAGAATGAGGTTGAGCGCTGTGCGCTGGTAGGCGATCACGGCCTCCGCTACCGATTGACCGTAGCCCTCGCCAAAACCCTTGCCAGAAATTAGCATAGGGTAACCTAACAACTAATTGGTCGAGTGGGCAAACACCGACTGTGAAGTGGGTGGGTCATCGCACTGGCGGAGGTGCGGCGGCGGAGACGCGCCAACCGAGGCGTGCCAGCGAAATGGCGCCGGCTACGCCACCCCGGCCGAAGTGGCCCGGTTCGTCAACAGAACGCGGCAGCGAAGAAGAACGCGCCGGCCACCAGGCCGATGGCGATCGCGTTCGAACTCTGTCCGGTGGAAGCGGTGGCGACGATCCCCGCGCTGGCGACGATGAGGACCGCGATGCTGAACAGCGCGATCATGAGCCGTCGGAGGCTTAAGGTCGCGCCGGATCGTGGTGTGCCGACGACGCGTTTTCCCGACCGGCCCATCCGACTCACCTCTCACTATGACGTACGCCACAATCATAGCAAGAATATGAGCTAGGACACAGGAAGGGTCAGGCGCCGCGTCCCGGCGCGGTCCAGTGCACCACTTTCACGGCAGTCATCTCGTCGAGAAGTTCGGGTCCGAACCCGAACCCGGTGCCGCCGGCCCGACGGGGTTCCGCCGCTCCCCCGGGCGCCCCGCCGAACACGGCATTGATCTTCACCGTGCTCACCGGCAAGGGTCCGCAAGGCATTCGGTCCGCCCAGATGTCCGTTTGGGCCACACGTGCGTTCAGGAACGCCTCGGCCGCCGACGCGACCACATAGATCCGCTAGCGTCATCGGCGTCTCGCTCTCCTTGTCCCACGGGTGTGTCGTACCCGGTGGCCGAGCAGCGAAACCACCGCCGCAGGCAGCCCTGGTGAACACGTTTCGACTTCGCTCCCCCGGCAGGCTTACTCGCTGTTCAGAGGGCCAAGGGCGCCGCTAGAGGCTGTTACAGTGACGGCGGCCGAATCCCGATCGTGCAAAGGACCGCCGTGACCGAAGGAACCACCGAGACCACCGACGTCGTCGTGATCGGATTCGGCGCGGCGGGCACCACCGCCGCGATCACCGCCCGCGAACGCGGCGCGGAGGTCATCGCCGTCGACCGCGCCAACGGCGGCGGCGCCACCGCCATCTCGGGCGGCATCTACTACGCCGGCGCGGGCACCTCGATCCAACAGCAGGCGGGCGTGACCGACACCGTCGAGCAGATGCTGACCTATCTGCGGCTGGAAGTCGGCGAGGCGGTCCGCCCGGAAACCCTCGAGCGGTTCGTGCGCACCAGCCCGGAGAACCTGGAGTGGCTGCAGCAGCACGGCGTCCCGTTCGACGCCAGCCTCTGCCCCTACAAGACCTCGTTTCCGAACAACCGCTACTACCTGTACTACTCCGGCAGCGAGAACTCCGGGGCATTCCGCGCCCACACCCCGCCGGTGCCGCGCGGGCACCGCTTCAAGGGCAAGGGCACCTCGGGCAAGAAGATGTACGCCCCGCTCGCCGCGTCCGCCCGGCGACTGGGCGTGCGGTTCCGCCCGCACACCAGGGTCACCGAGCTGCTGCGCGACGACTCCGGTCGGGTGACCGGGGTGCAGACGATGACGATGAACTTCGCGCCGCGCCGCGTCCGCCGGCGCTATGCCCGGTTGGCGGCGATCTCCACCAAACCCGGCGTCTACTACCCACCGCTGCGTCGGGCCATGGAGGCGCGACTCACAGCCCTCGAAGCCCGCTACGCGCGGCCGTTGCGCATCGTCGCCCGCCGCGGCGTGATCGTCTGCGCCGGCGGCTTCTACGCCAACAGTGAGTGGCGCGAACACTACGCCCCGCAGTTCGGCGGCGGGCTGCCGCTGGGCACCAGCGGCGACGACGGCAGCGGAATCGCGCTAGCCGAGAGCGCGGGCGCCGTCACCGCACACATGGACGACGTGTCGGTGTGGCGGTTCATCACGCCGCCGAGTGCCTTCATCTCCGCCATCGTCGTCGACGACCGGGGCCAGCGGATCATCGACGAAACCCGTTACGGCGCAGCACTGGGTCACGCCATGGTCACCAGGCACGGCGGCAAGGGCTGGATCCTGGCCGACGCGACACTGATGGCCGAGGCCAAGCGTCAACTGTTCACCCAGACCCTGTGGTTCCAGCGCGCGCAGGCCGCCGCGCTGATGTTCTACGGCGCGGCGCGCGGCAAGACCCTGGCCGACGTCGCACGGGCCGCCGGCATCGACGCGGAGCGATTGGCCGCCACCGTCAAGGCACACAACGACGCCATCGACAACGACACCGCCGACCCGGTGGGCAAGCCCGCGGAATTCCGCCGGCGCATCGAACGCGGCCCGTTCACCCTGATGGACATCTCGGTGCGGCCCAACGTCCTCTACCCCACCCCGATGCTCACCCTCGGCGGGGTCCGCGTCGACGAGGACACCGGCGCGGTGCTCGACGCCGACGACCGGCCGATCGCCGGCCTCTACAGCGCCGGTCGCACCGCGGTCGGAATCTGCTCGGGCTCATACGTCAGTGGGTTGTCGATCGCCGACTGCGTGTTCGCCGGGCGTCGGGCCGGCGCCGCGGTCACCGCCGTCGCCTGACGTCAGCGGGTGTCGACCCACACCGTTGCCGCGAGGATCGCCGCCCCCGCCACGACCAGCAGCGCGGTGTCAACGGGCCGGAGTCGCGCCGTACCGGCAGCGCCCAGCCGGCGTTCGCGGGCGATGAGGAACAGCGGAAACGTGACGCTGATCGCGGTGAGCAGGCTCGCCGCCACATACAGCCAGACGAACCGTACCCCGTGCTTGCGGGCCTCGATGACCATCACGACGACCACGGCGAGGGTAAGCAGCAGGATGTCGGCGGTGATCGACCGCGCCGCGGGTGTCACGGTCGTATCACGCAAAAACGCTGTGGCGGTGGAGGTTCCGACGCCGTAGGCCAGGTTCTGGCTCCAGGTCGCGACCAGCGCCACCGCCGCGATCAGCGCGTAGTCGACGCACAGAGCCCGGCGGGCGGTGGACAGGGGCGCGGGTGAGCCGGCGACGGCCATGCGGCAACGATAACCGGCGGTCAGCCCGTCGGTGTGTCGATGCGCGACCGGAACGACGCGGCCGGGTGGGTCGCCGCACCGGCGGCGCGCACCCGTGTCACCAGCGTCGCGTCGGAGGTCACCACGGTGAGCTGCTCGGGCTCCGGCGCGGCTTCGACCAGGCGGACGATCTCGTCGTCGGCGGAGTCTGGCCGGGCCCGCGGGGCGTGCGCGATGGTGATCACCGACGAGTGGATCGGCGGTGACACCGCCTGCTCGAAGACCACGGTCACCTGCTCGCCCTCGGCGGTGGCCCAGCGCTCCAGGTGCGCCACCAGCCGGGACATCGCGGCCCGGCGATCCCGCCACCAGCCGTCGGGACGCGAGCCGATCACGTTCATCGCGTCGACGATCCACCGCGTCCCGGCGGCCGGCGGGGAGGAACTCAGCTCAACGCTGCCAGCGCGGCGTCGTAGTCGGGCTCCTCGCCGATCTCGGGAACCAGCTGGGTGTAGGTCACCTTGCCGTCGGCGTCGACCACCACGATCGCGCGGGCCAGCAGACCGGCCAGCGGGCTGTCGGTCAGCGTCAGCCCGTAGTCCTCGCCGAAGCTGCCGCGGAACGCCGAGGCGGCCGAGACGTTCTCGATCCCCTCCGCCGCGCAGAACCGCTTCAGCGCGAACGGCAGGTCCTTCGACACGCACAGCACGTTCAGGCCACCGGCGGCGGCCTTCTCGTTGAAGGTGCGCACGCTGGTCGCGCAGACCGGCGTGTCCACGGACGGGAAGATGTTCAGCAGCACACGTTTACCGCTGAACTGGTCGTTGCTGACCTCGCTGAGGTCGGCGCCGGTGAGCGTGAAGCCCGGGGCCGCTGCACCCTGCGCGGGCAGCTCGCCGACGGTGTTGACTGCATTTCCGTGAAACGTAACCTGTGCCATACCCCCCAGTCTGCCAAGTGGATCGCGGTGCGGGGAAGGCAGGCCCCGCCAGTCCGGCCCAGCGCAGGCCACCACACGCATAGGCTGCACCCATGAGCCTGGTCACCTACGAACTGAACGACCACGTCGCGACGATCACCCTCAACCGCCCCGACGCCCGCAACGCCATCAACGGCGCGCTGCGCACCGACCTCAACGACGCCTGGGACCGATTCCGCGACGACGAAGACGCCTGGGTGGGGATCCTGACCGGCGCCGGTGAAGTCTTCTGCGCCGGCGCCGACCTCAAGGACAGCGCGGGCGCGGTCGGCACCTTCGGCGGCACGTTCTGGGAGAAGCCGACCGTGAACAGTTTCGAAAGCGGCATGGAGCTTTTCAAACCGACGATCGCCGCGGTCCACGGTCCGTGCGTCGGCTACGGGCTGACCGGAGTGCTGTTCTGCGACTTCGTCATCGCCAGCACCGAGGCGGTGTTCGCCTACCCCGAGGTGTCGCTGGGCGTCCCCACCATCGTCGGAGCGATCCGGCTGCCGCAGAAGGTCGGCTGGGCCAACGCCATGGAACTGCTGCTGAGTGGACGGCCGATGAGCGCGCAACGGGCCTTCGAGATCGGCCTGGTCTGGCGGTTGGTGGAACCCGAACAGCTCCAGCAGACCGCTCGCGAGTGGGCCCGGACGCTGACCCGCGCCGCCCCGCTGGCACAGCGAGCGACCAAGGAGGTGGCCTGGCGCAGCGCCGACATGGGCTGGACCGAAGCGGTCCGGTTCGGCGAGACGATGCGCAAGGTGGTCGGCGCCACCGAAGACGTCACGGAGGGACTGACGGCCTGGCAGCAGAAACGCCGCCCGGAATGGCGTGGCCGCTGACCGGCCTTTCAGAAACCGGCGACCGAACCGAGTGTGCTGAACAGTAGATAACCGAGGCAGGCCAGCGCATTCAGTGCCGCGACGGTCAACCCCGCGACCAGAAACCAGCGCACGGTGCGCCGATGCCACCGCTCCTGACGGGCGCGACGCAGCTCGTGGCGCAGCTGCGCCGCGGTGGCGGCGAACCGGATGTCGGTGATCTCGGCGGTGCTGGCGGGGCAGCCCGCGGCGATCTCGACCAGGCGCTCGGCGGGGATGTGCACACCGACCGCCGCCATCCGCCTGCTCATCCGGCGTGCTCGTCGGGGCGCCAGCGCACCGTCCGGCTCCAGGACACGGCGCTGCGGGCTGGTCACGACGCAATCGTACTGCGGGGCGGGCGCTTCCGGGCCGGGTTGACGGTGACGGCCCGGGTTCGGGTCAGCGGCTCGTCGGCTCGCTGACCTTCACCAGCATCTTGCCGATGTTGACCCCGGTAAACAACCCGTTGAGCGCCGTCACGCACGATTCGAGGCCGTCGATGACGTGTTCGCGGTGCACCAGCAGCCCGTCGCGCTCCCAACCGCGCAGTGCGGCGAACGCCTCATCGAAGCGCCCCCACTCGTGGAGCGCGTTGAACCCTTGCATCCGCGCGGTTTTGGCCAGCAGGTTGACGTAGTTGGCCGGCCCCGGGTGCTCGCCGGTGAGATAACTGGAGATCACCCCGCACAGCACCACCCGGGCGTTGTGGGCCAGCCGCCCCAGCACCGCATCGAGGATCTCGCCGCCCACGTTGTCGAAGTAGACGTCGACACCGCGCGGACAGTGTTCTTTGAGATCCGCGGCGACCTGTCCGCGCTTGTAGTCGATGCAGGCATCGAAACCGAACTCCTCGACCACGGCGCGGCATTTGCGCGGCCCGCCGGCGATCCCGACCACGCGGGCCCCGGCGATCTTGGCGATCTGCCCGGCCACCGAGCCGGTCGCCCCGGCCGCGGCCGAGACCACCACCGTCTCCCCCGCCGCCGGCCGGCCCACCCCGACCATGCCGAAATACGCGGTGGCGCCGGTGGGCCCGAACACCGACATCACCGCGCGCTGGTCGACGTCGGTTCCGGCCACCGGCGTGGTGAACACGTCGTCGCGCACGATCACGTACTCCTGGAACCCGGTCAACGTGGTGACGACGTCGCCGACCGCGTAGGCGTCACACCGGGAGGCGACCACCTCGCCGATCCCGGCCGCCCGGATCACCTCACCGATCTGCACCGGCGGCAGATACCCCGGCTGGTCGTCCAGCCACGTCCGCACCGCCGCGTCGATCCCGATGTAGGTGGTGCGGACCAGCGCCTCCCCGTCAGCGGGCTCGGGGGCGGGCGCGGTGACCAGCTCGGTGTCGTCGGGTCCGACCAGGCCGGTAGGGCGGCGACGCAGCAGCACCTGGCGGTTCGTCCGGGACGTCACAGCGCACCCTCCAGGTACTGGGCGCGGCAGGCCAACCGGGCCAGCTTGCCGCTGGTGGTCCGCGGGATCGACCCGGCGGACAGGAACCGCACATCGGCGACCTCGAGGCCGTGGGTCGCCCTGACCGCCGCGACGATCGCGTCGACCGCCGGTTGCGGATCGTCGCGGCCGGTGCCGCGTGCCCGCTCGGCGACCACGACCAGCCCCCCGGCTCCGCCGTCGCCCGGCACCGCGAAAGCCACCGCGTAGCCGCGGCGCACCATCGCGGCGGCGTCGGCCACGGTGACCTCGATGTCGTGCGGGTAGTGGCTGCGACCGTCGACGGTGATCAACTCGGCGATCCGGCCGGTCACGTACAGCTCCCCGTCGAGATAGGCGCCCAGGTCACCGGTGCGCAGCCAGCCCGCCGACGCCGGCACGTCGCCGGCGTGCCCGTCGTCGCCGAGCGTCGCGGCGAGGACGGCGCCGAAGGTGGCGGCCGTCTCCCGCGGGCGACGCCAGTAGCCGCGGCCGACGTTGTCGCCGTGGAGCCAGATCTCCCCGACGTGGCCGTCGGGCAGCTCGCGGCGGGTCGCCGGGTCGACGATCACCCCGCGCAGGCTGCGCGCCAGCTGCCCGCACGACACCAGCGGCACCGCGGTGGGCGAGTCGGCGGGTACCCGCACGACGGTGCCGGTGGCCAGCCGATCCCGGTCGAAATGGGTCAGTTCGGCGCGGACGGTGGGGGCGGTCGTGGCGACCATCAGGGTCGCCTCGGCGATCCCGTAGGACGGCTTGATCGCGGTGGGCGCCAGGCCGTACGGGGTGAACGCTTCGCTGAAGGCGTCGATCGCGGCCATGCTGACCGGCTCGGAGCCGATGATCATCACCACGTTGCTCAAATCGACGTCCTCGCCGGGGCCGGGCCTGCCGCGCTGCGCGGCCCACTCGTAGGCGAGGTTCGGGGCGGCGGTCACCACCTGGCCGTGCCGGGCCTCGGCGGACAGCGCCTGGATCCAGCGCTGCGGCCGGCGGACGAAGGCCGTCGGCGACATCAGCGTGGAGTGCCCGCCGTAGACGGTCGGGAAGCCGATCATCGACAACCCCATGTCGTGGTAGAGCGGCAGCCAGCTCACCCCGTGGGTGTTGCGGTTCAGCAGGTCGATCGACAGGATCATCTGCACCAGGTTGGTGCCGACCGCCCGGTGGGTGACCTCCACACCGACCGGCGGGCGCGTCGCACCGGAGGTGTACTGCAGGTGGGAGACGTCGTCGACGGCCAGGTCGACGTGGCGGAAGTCCTCGCCCGCCGAGTCCGGGATCTCGTCGATGAGCAGGATCGGTGGCCGGTCCGCCGCAGGCAGGGCAGCCAACGCCTCCTGCACCGCGGTGGCGGTGGCGCGGGTGGTCAGCACCAGGCTCGGGGCGGCGTCATGCAGGGCGATGTCGAGTCGCTCGGCGTGGCCGGGCAGTTCCGGGGCGAACAGCGGTACCCCGACCGCGCCGGCCTTGACCGCGCCGAAAAAACCGCCGATGTAGTCCAGGCTCTGCGGCGCCATGATCGCCACCCGATCCCCGGGTCCGGCGTGCCGCTGCACCTCGGCCCCGATGGCACGCAGCCGGCTGCCGAGCCGGGCCCAGGTCCACTCCAGCACCTGCGGTTCGCCGCTGCCGGTGTAGTCCAGATACCGGTAGGCGACGGTGTCGCCGATGTTCGCGACGTTGCGGTCGATCAGCGACAGCGGTGTGGTGCCCGCGGGCAGCACGATCTCGCCCCGGTCGTCAAGACAGTCCTCGATTCGCAGCAGGCCCTTCGGCGGTGTGAACTGTTGTCCGGGTGCGGCACTCATAACCGCAGTGTAGGGCCGGGTCGCGAGACCCCCGCCGCTCAGCGTCGCGCGGTGCCGGTCGTCGGGCCGCCGTCGCGGGAGTGCAACAGGCAGATCACCGTGCTGGGCTCGGGCACGGCGCCGGTGCGGTCCTGCATCGAATCGATCAAGTAGGTCATGGCGTACCGGCTGTCGCCGACCGCGACGCCGGTGTAGTCGGTGAAACCGGCCGCGCACTCCACGTCGGCGACGTCGGTGACGGCGTCGTTGACCGGCACCGGCACCCGCCGGAAGACCTCCGCGGCGTGCGGCGCGGCGCAGTCCACGACCGTCACCAGGACGACGGCCGGATCGGCCGGCGGTGGATCGGCCAGGCAGTCACCGGTCTGCAGCGCCACCCACGGCCTCGTCTCGGCCGGCGCGACGCTGGGCGGTGGCGGCGGTGCCGGCGCCCGGGTCACCGGCGTCGTCGCGGTCGCCGACACGGTGGTGGCGGCGGTGTCGGCGGGTGGAGTCGGGCTGCAGCCGGTCGGCACCGCCAGCGCGGTCACCGCGATCGCCACCCCGGACCACTGCGGTCGCCAGTCCCTCGACATCGCGGGCCTCCTCGCGATCGCCCCCCGGTGCGCGGTCGAGTGTAGTGGCGGGCCGGCGACCGCACCGCGATCTCGGCGACGTCGGCAATCGCCCACATAGACTGGGCCGCAGTGGCAGACTCACTAAGTCTCCCCGAGGGTTTGTCGACGGGGCAGAGAACACCAGCGCCGAGAAGGAGCGAGCAATCATGGCCGTCGCGGAAACGGATTCGCAGACCACCTTCGAGCAGGACGTGACTGCGACCCAGCAGTACTTCGACGGTCCGCGGTTCAGTGAGATCACCCGGCTGTACACCGCGCGCCAGGTCGTCCAGCAGCGCGGAACCATCCCGGTCGATTACACCGTCGCGCGGGATGCGGCCGCGGCGTTCTACACCCGGTTGCGTGAGCTCTTCGCGGAGAGGAAGAGCATCTCCACCTTCGGCCCCTACTCCCCGGGGCAGGCGGTGACCATCAAGCGGATGGGCATCGAGGGCATCTACCTCGGCGGCTGGGCCACCTCGGCGAAAGGCTCGATCAGCGAGGATCCCGGACCCGACCTGGCCAGCTACCCGCTGAGCCAGGTGCCCGACGAGGCCGCCGGGCTGGTGCGCGCACTGCTCACCGCCGACCGCAACCAGGAGTACCTGCGCTCCCGGATGAGCGAGGAGGAACGCGCGGCGACCCCGGTGCACGACTTCCGCCCGTTCATCATCGCCGACGCCGACACCGGCCACGGCGGCGATCCGCACGTGCGCAACCTGATCCGGCGTTTCGTCGAGGCCGGCGTACCCGGCTACCACATCGAGGACCAGCGGCCAGGGACCAAGAAATGCGGGCACCAGGGCGGCAAGGTGCTGGTCCCCTCCGACGAACAGATCAAGCGGCTCAACACCGCCCGGTTCCAACTCGACATCATGCGGGTGCCCGGCATCATCGTGGCCCGCACCGACGCCGAGGCTGCCAACCTCATCGACAGCCGGGCCGACGAACGCGACCAGCCGTTCCTGCTCGGCGCCACCAACCTGTCGGTTCCGTCGTACAAGTCGTGTTTCCTGGCGCTGATGCGCTACTTCCACGACCAGCTGGGCATCACCGACCTCAACGGGCACCTGCTGTACTCGCTGCCCGACGGCGAGTACGCCGCCGCCGACGCGTGGCTGGAGCGGCAGGGTTTGCTGTCTGCCGCGTCCGAAGCGGTCGAGGGCTGGCGCTCCGGCGGCAGCGGGGAACAGATCGACAACGTCTACGACGCGGTGGAGTCCCGGTTCGTGCAGGCCTGGCAGGACGACGCCGGGCTGACCACCTACGGGGAGGCGGTCGCCGACCTGCTGGAGTTCGCCGCCAGCGAGGGCGAGGCCCGTGCGATGAGCGCCGACGAGTGGCGCGAATTCGCCTCCACCGCTTCGCTGTACACCGCGCAGGCCAAGGCCCGTGAACTCGGTGCGCCGGCGACCTGGGACTGCGAGCTCGCCAAGACACCGGAGGGCTACTACCAGATCCGCGGCGGAATTCCGTATGCGATCGCCAAGTCGCTGGCGGCGGCCCCGTTCGCCGACCTGCTGTGGATGGAGACCAAAACCGCCAACCTCGACGACGCCCGCCAGTTCGCCGACGCCGTCCACGCGGTCTACCCGGACAAGATGTTGGCCTACAACCTCTCCCCGTCGTTCAACTGGGACACCACCGGGATGACCGACGAGGAGATGCGCCGCTTCCCCGAGGAACTGGGCAAGATGGGCTTCGTCTTCAACTTCATGACCTACGGCGGTCACCAGATCGACGGTGTCGCCGCCGAGGAGTTCGCCGGTGCGCTCCGCCAGGACGGGATGCTGGCGCTGGCCCGACTGCAGCGCAAGATGCGGCTCATCGAATCGCCCTACCGGACTCCGCAGACCCTGGTCGGCGGGCCGCGCAGCGACGCCGCGCTGGCCGCGTCCTCCGGGCGGACCGCCACCACCAAGGCGATGGGCGAAGGCTCCACCCAACACCAGCACCTGGTGCAGACCGAGGTGCCCAAGAAGCTGCTCGAGGAGTGGCTGGCGATGTGGAGCGAGCACTACGGGATCGGTGAGACGCTGCGGGTGCAGCTGCGTCCGCGCCGGCCGGGCGGGGAACTGCTCGAGCTGGGCATCTACGGCGAGCACGACGGCGGCGAGGAGAAACTCCTCGCCAACGTGATCGTCGACCCGATCAAGGACCGGCACGGCCGCAGCATCCTGACCGTGCGCGACCAGAACACCTTCGCCGAGGAACTGCGGCAGAAACGCCTGATGACCCTCATCCACCTGTGGCTGGTGCACCGGTTCAAGGTCGACGCGGTCTACTACGTGACGCCCACCGAGGACAACGTCTACCAGACCGAGAAGATGAAGTCGCACGGCATCTTCGCCGACGTGCACCAGGAGGTCGGCGAGGTGATCGTCGCCGAGGTCAACCAGGATCGGATCCGCGACCTGCTCTCCCCGGACAAGACCGCGCTGCAGCAGTTGATCCGCAAGGAGGACTGAGCGCCGCCCGGCACCTCGATCGCGGACCGGAATCATCGGCTCGCGGCCGCCCGTTCTACGCTGGGTTCCACCCGAACAGGACTGAGGCGAGACGAGGCGGTGGGCGAGCATGACCAGAGTCGAAGTGAATTCCCTGCGGTGGCTGAGGTTGCTCGGCGCCGGTGCGCTCGCCGCGGCTGCGGCGGTGACCGCACCGACCGCGACGGCCCCGGTCGCCGGTGCCGCCCCCTGCCCCGACGTGGAGGTGGTGTTCGCGCGCGGCACCTTCGAACCGGCCGGGGTCGGCGGCGTCGGCCAGGGTTTCGTGGATGCGCTGCGTGGCCGGGTCGGTGACAGATCGATGACGGTCTACCCGGTCAACTACCCGGCCAGCACCGACTTCCCGACTGCCGCGCAGGGCGTCATCGACGCGAGCAACCACGTGCAGGCGACCGCTGCGAACTGCCCCGACACCAAGATCGTGCTCGGCGGGTTCTCCCAGGGCGCGGCGGTGGCCGGCTACGTCACCTCCGACTCGGTTCCGGAGAACTTCACCCTGCCGGACGGGATCGACGGTCCGATGCCCGCCGGGGTCGCCGACCACGTGGCCGCGGTCGCGTTGTTCGGCGAGCCGTCCCCGGCGTTCCTGCGGCAGATCGACGCACCACCGATCACGATCGGCTCCCGGTACGCCCCCAAGACCATCAACCTGTGCATCGACACGGACCCGATCTGCTCGCCCTCCGGCAACGACGGCGGCACCCACGGGCTCTACGCGGCCAACGGGATGACCGGTCAGGCCGCTGACTTCGTGGTCGAACGGCTCAACCGCCGGTAGCGCCGGATCAGCCCGGCAGCCGGGCGTTGATCAGCGGCGCGATCCGGTCGGCCAGGTAGCCGTGGCCCAGATCGTTGGGGTGGATGCCGTCCGCGCCGATCAGGAACGGCAACCCGACGAACCAGCCCTCGGCCAGCGGATCGACGAAGTCGGCGGAGGCCGCGGCCGCTTCCGCGGCGAGGATGTCGCGTACCCGCAGCACCGGCTCGGGGACCTCCGGCGTCGGCCACGGCGGCCCGATCACCAGCAGTTTCGCGTTCGGGGCGCCGCGGCGCGCCACCGCGAGGGCGTCGCGCATCTGTCCGGGCAGCCGGCCGAAGTCGGCGACGTCATCGTTGCGGGAGCCGAAGAACACCACCAGCACGTCGTCTGTGCCGACGGCCCGGGCGGCCAGGTCGGTGAAGATGCTGCCGTGGTTTCCGCGGACGCCGTAGCCCGCGCCGCCCTCGGCGACCACGCTCATCGTGACCGGCTTGCCGTCGTGGTCGAGCAACTGACCGGCCCGCACCGGCCAACCCTGCGGCCCGACGCCGCCCTCGACCGAGCCCGTGGTGTAGGAATCACCGATCACCGCGATGTGGCTCACCGCGACGTGATGGTCGGTCAGCCGGTAGGGGGCGCGGGCCTGACAGCCGAGCAGCCCGGCCAGCAGGGTCAGCGAGGTGATGATCAGAGCCGGCCGACGCACCGCTGCCTCCCGATGTGGTTGAGGGTCGGCGCGGCGGACACCGCGACCGGAGGGAACCATCAAACCAAACGGCCCGCGCCGACCGTCTCCCCGACCGGCGAGGGCTGCGTCGTTGTCGGCGGGGACGGCGTTGTCGTCGTCGCCCATGCCCCGGCGGGCAGGTCGGCGTCGCGGACCTCGACCATCCGGCGCATCCAGCGTCGCGCGGGCTCCTCGACCAGGTGGTAGAGCAGCGCCGCCGCGGCCACCGAGACCCCGATGGTGCCGACCACCACCAGCTTGCCGCCGGCCGGGTTGAGGACCACCTGGTGTTCGGCGGCGAACCAGTCCCACGCCGTGTGCACGATCTCGTGCACCATGTACAGCGCGAAGGAGATCTGGCCGCCGTAGACCAGCAGCCGGGTCGACAGCAGCCGGGTCAGCACGCCGGTGCCGACCGTCAGCGTCACCACCAGCGGGACGAACAGGACGTCGACGAGGCCGCGGGCGTCGGGGATCGTGGCGATCGGGTGTGCGTCCAGCCAGTACAGGGCGCCGACGATGACCGCGACCAGCAGCACCGAGAGCGCGCCCGCCCCGGTCCGGGCCCGCGGTGTGAGCCGCAGCTTGCGGACCGCGGTGCAGGCCAGCGCCCCGGCGGTGAACTGCATCACGATCCGCGGCAGCCAACTCCACGGGGTGTAGAACTCGCCGGTGGCCACCAGCAGCAGCAGCGGCGGCAGCGTGGCCGCCAACGCCAGCCACAGCAGTCCCCGTGCCCGGGTGACCCGGGCCAGCCGGAACACCACCAGGATCAGCAACCCGAACAGCAGGTAGGCCAGCCATTCGGCGCTGATCGACCAGGCCGGGCCGTCCCAGCTGGTGCGGTCGAAGTACGGCTCGAACCACAGCTGCACCAACAGCAGCTGACGGAGATAGCTGACCGCAGTCAGGTTCTCCGCGTCCGGGGACGGGGTGTTGCCGACATTGAGGGTGAAGATGATCCACACCGCGGCCAGATGCAGGGTGACCAGGTACACCGGCCAGACCCGGGCCAGCCGCAGCCACAGGAACCGCAGGGTGGCTCGCGCCGACCAGCGCTCCCCCATCCGGTCCAGATAGTTCCAGGTCAGGACGAAGCCGCTGAGGATGAAGAACAGGTCGACGCCCTGCGCGCCGGTGTCGAGCACCGGTGCGAGCGCCTCGGCGCGGTAGGGGGCCGCCTCGGCGAGCAGTGGCCGGAAGTGGAACAGCACCACCCACAGGGCAGCCACGATTCGCAGGCCGGTCAACGCCCTGATCTCTCCGCCGCCCACAACTCTCTTTCCGGGCTCGTCCCTGCCGGTCTCGGTGCCGCCGCGGCCTGCCGCGGCTTCCGCAGGGTAACAGCAGGATCGGGCCCGATCCGGGACCTGCGGCGGCCGCGTCTCGGCCGCCGCGGTTCGGCCCCCGCGGTCGGGCGCGCGTACGCTGGGGGGCCATGAGATCGAAAGCAGCAGCGGTGGCCGCGGCGATGTTCGTGGTCACCGGCGCGGTAGCGATCGGTCCGGCCGCGGCCGACCCGGCCGACCCCGCTGAGCCGGCCGAGCCCGCCGAACCGGCGACGGTGATCGACGCCGACGGTCACTACGCGGTCGGCACCGACATCGCACCCGGCACCTACACCTCGGCCGGGCCGGTCGAGGACGGCACCTGCTACTGGAAACGCAGCCGCGACGGCAAACTCCTCGACAACGCGATGACCAAGAAACCGCAAGTCGTGCGGATCGAACCGACCGACACCGAGTTCCGCACCAGCGGGTGCCAGCCGTGGACGCTGGACAACTCCGCCGAGGCCCCGCCGCCGCTGGACGCCGCGGGGGCCGAGGCCCGGTTGCGGGGGGACATCGGGCGGCTCAACCTCGGATCGCTGCTGCACGGCGGCGGGCAGGTGCCCGGGCCGTGACCGCAACCGCCGCACCGCTGCCGCCGGGAGCGACCGCGCCACGCTGAGCCGATGCCCTACGCTGGCTGAACGGCTACCGTCCATCGTTGACCGCACAAGGAGGGGTGCACCCGCGTGGCAACCTCGGCTGCAGACGCCACGCAGGAGCCCGCGCTCCGGGCGGAAGACGTCACCGTCACCGACCCCAAGGTGGTCAAACGGGCGGTGACCGCGGCGGCGGTGGGCAACGTCACCGAGTGGTACGACTTCGGTGTCTACGGCTACTTCGTGCTCACCCTCCAGCAGGTCTTCTTCGCCGGACTCTCCGACACCGCGTCGCTGATGGCGACCTTCGCGGTCTTCGCCTCCTCGTTTCTGGTCCGCCCGCTCGGCGGGGTGATCTTCGGCTCGCTGGGCGACCGGATCGGCCGGACCAAGGTGCTGGCGATGACGGTGATCCTGATGGCCGTCAGCACGTTCAGCATCGGGCTGGTGCCCAGCTACGACTCGATCGGGATCGCCGCGCCCATCCTGGTGCTGGTGGCCAAGCTCGGGCAGGGGCTGTCCACCGGCGGTGAGTACAGCGGCGCGATGACCTTCATCGCCGAGTACACCTCGGACAAGCGGCGCGGCTTCACCGGCAGTTTCCTGGAGATGGGCACCTTCACCGGCTACTCGCTGGGGGCGGCGACGGTGGCGGTGCTGACCGCGGTCATGCCGCAGGAGGAACTGCTCAGCTGGGGGTACCGCATCCCGTTCCTGCTCGCGTTGCCGCTGGGCATGGTCGGGCTGTTCCTGCGGCTGCGGCTGGAGGAGACCCCGGCGTTCGAGCAGTTGTTGGAGCAGTCCGCCGAACACCAGCACGACGCCGATCGGGTCGGGGTGCGCAGTGTGTTCGTCCACCACTGGCGGGCCATCCTGCTGTGCGGCGGCATCGTGACGACCTGGAACATCACCAACTACATGCTGACCAGCTTCGTGCCCACATACCTGGCCGACCTGCCCGAATACGGGCTGACCGGGGTCAACCAGACCACCGCGCAGTTCATGCAGATCGCGGTGCTGGTGATGCTGCTGCTGCTGATCCCCAGCTTCGGCTGGCTCAGCGACCGGTTCGGGCGCCGGCCGATCCTGGCGGTGGGCGCCGTCGGGCTGGTGCTGTTCTCGCTGCCTGCGGTGCTGCTGATGCGGCACGGTTCGACGACGCTGACCTTCGTCGGGCTGTTGATGATCGGGTTGACGCTGGCCTGTTTCTCCGGCACCGCACCCTCGACGCTGCCGGCGCTGTTCCCCACCGAGATCCGCTACAGCGGGCTGGCGATCTCGTTCAACATCTTCGTCTCGCTGTTCGGCGGCACCACCGCGCTGGTGATGAGCACGCTGCTCTCGGCGACCAAGGACCTGAACTGGCCCGCCTACTACCTGATCGGGGCCGGGGTGGTCGGTGCGATCAGCATCGCGCTGATCCCGGAGACCAACGGCAAGCCGCTGCCCGGGGCGGCGCCCGCGGTCAGCACCGAGGATGAGGCGCACGCCCTGGTGGCCGCGCAACGCTGAACGGGCGCCGGTGAGGCGGGTTCAGTCCAGCAGCCTGCGCAGCAGGTGCAGCGCCACCGTCGTCGATCGTTCCCGGACGTCGGCGCGGTTGCCGGGCAGCCGCACGTTGCGGTCCATGCCGCGGCCGTCGGCCAACAGTGCGCAGAAGTAGACGGTCCCGACCGGTTTCTCGTCGGTGCCGCCGTCGGGTCCGGCGATCCCGGTGATCGCCACCGCCGCGTCGGCGCCGAACCGGGCCAGCGCGCCTGCCGCCATGGCCCGGGCCACCGGTTCGGAGACAGCGCCGTGGCGGGCGATCAACTCCGGATCCACGCCGAGCAGTTCGGCCTTCGCCTCGTTGGAGTAGGCGACCACTCCCCCGGCCACGTACGCCGACGCGCCGGGCCGCTCGGTCAGCCGCGCGGCCAGCAGCCCGGCGGTACAGGATTCGGCGGTGGCCACGGTGCGCCCGGCCAGCAGCCGAGCCACCTGCTCATCGATCAGTTCGCCGTCGTCGGAGAACAATTCGCGGGGATGGCGGGCGCGCAGGAACTCGACCAGCTCGGTGTAGGCGTCGGAGAGTTCCGGCTCGTAGCGGGTGACGATCTCCAGCTCACCGCGGCGCAGACAGGTGGTGATCTCCAGCCGGTCGAAGGCGGTGATGCTCTGCTGCGCCGTCCGCAGCGCGTCGGCCAGCTCCGATTCGGGCAGCCCGAACATCCGCATGGTCGCCTGCTCGTAGTGGGTGCGCCCGGCGATGGCCTGCTGCACCGCGGCGGTGTCGAGCGCCGAATGCCACATCGGCTGCAGCTCACGCGGCGGGCCGGGCAGCACCATCACCGTCGGGCGGCCCGGCACGACCAGCCCGGGAGCGGTGCCGACCGGGTCGATGACGGTGGCCCCGGCCGGAATCATCGCCTGTTTGCGGTTGGCGGCGCGCACCGCTTCGAAGTCGGCTTGCGGGTAGCGGCTCATCAGCTTCCGCAGGATCGCCGCGATCGTGTCGTCGAGAGCGGTGTCGAGAACCAGGTCGAGCCCGCAGAACCGGGCCACCACCTCCACGGTGAGGTCATCGGCGGTCGGGCCCAGGCCGCCGCTGGTGATGATCAGGTCGACGCCGTCGTCGGCGAGGAACCGCAGCGCCGCGGTCATGTCGTCCGGCCGGTCGCCGCAGATCGTGACGTGGGCCAGCTCGACCCCCAGCTCCAGCAGCCGGTCGGCGATCCAGGGACCGTTGCGGTCCTGGATGCGACCGGTCAGAACCTCGGTTCCCGTGACGACGATGCCCGCGCGTGTGCTCACCGCTAGTGAGGCTATCGCGGCCGCTTCAAGTGCGCCTCGATCGACTCCACCTTGTGGGTCAGCGCGTCGGTGCTGCCGTCGCGCCAGTCGACCTTGATCACCGTGCTCACCCGGGGGGCGTGGGCGGCCACCGCGGCGACGGCACGCTGGACCACGGCCATGACCTGGTCCCAGGAGTCGCCTTCGAGCACGGTGAACATCGCATCGGTGCGGTTGGGCAGCCCGGACTCGCGCACCACCCGCACCGCCTCGGCGACGAGCTCGCCGACACTCTCGCCGACCCCGAGCGGGGTCACCGAGAACGCCACCACCACCGACACGGGTTCAGTCTCCCCCGGATCGGACCGTCGGGAGCGGCGCCGCGCCGTCGCGGATCACGAACTGCGACCAGTCCGGTGTCCGCACCGCCGCGAAGTACTCGGGCAGCGGCCACGGGCTCAGCGTGTGGATCTCGCCGTCGGCGTTCTTGAAGTAGGAGTGCTTGATCGTCGGCTGTGACCACACCAGCCCGGCGATCGCCTCCCGGGTGCGGCGGTGCCATTCGGTGGCGGCCTGCTCACGCGGTTCGATGGCGTGCAGGTCGGCGGTGATGATCTCGGCCAAGCACTGGTCGATGTAGCGCATCTGCAGTTCGGAGTGGAAGATCAGGCTGCCGCCGTGGGCAAGGTGGGTGCCGGGCCCGTAGATCATGAAGAAGTTCGGGAACCCGGGCACGGTGATGCCCAGGTAGGCGTACGGCCGGGTCCCCCACAGGGTGTGCAGATCCACCCCGTCGCGACCGGTGACCCGCATCGGCCACAGCATGTCGGTGTGGCGGAAGCCGGTGGCGTAGACGATGACGTCGGCGTCGTGCGCCGTGCCGTCCTCGGTGACCACGCCGTTCTCGGTGATCCGGCTGATCGGGGTGCGCACCAACTCCACGTTGTCGCGGCGCAGCGTCGCCAGCCAGGTCCCGTTGTCCTGCAGGGTCCGCTTGCCGGTGGCCGGATAGTCCGGCAGCACCTTGGCGAGCAGGTTTTCGTCGTCGCCGATCTGCCCGGTGATCCAGTCGGTGAACATGATCCGGCCGAGGGCGTTGAACTCGCTGACCGCGTAGTTCTGGTCGGGGTAGTCCGGGTCGACCCGGGCGGCGTCGAGGCCCTTGTCCGCGCCGGGCCACATCAGCAGGAACCGATACCACCGGCCGTAGAACGGTACGTGTTCCATCGCCCAGCGCGCCCCGTCGCCGACCTCGTCGTGATACATCGGGTTGGGGAACATCCACTGGGCGCTGCGCTGGAACACGGTGAGGTGTTCGACCTCGGGGGCGACGGCGGGGCCGATCTGAAAACCGCTGGCGCCCGCGCCGATCAGCGCGACCCGCTTGCCGCGCAGGTCCACCGAGTGGTCCCAGTCCGCGGAGTGGAACGCCGGCCCGCGGAAATCGTCCGCGCCCGGGAACGGTGGGACGTACGGTCGGTTCAGCTGACCGACCGCGCTGATCACTGCCCGGGCACTGAGGCTTTCGGCGGTGCCGTCGGGTCGGCGTACCTCCACCGTCCAACGGCCGGCCACCTCGTCCCAGGCGGCGGCGGTCACCTCGGTGCGCCAGCGCACCCGGCCGGCGATCTCGTTGTCGTCGAGCAACCTGGCGAAATAACGTTGCAGTTCGGGTTGCTCGGCGAAGTAGTGCGACCAGTCGTTGTTGGGTTCGAAGCTGTAACAGTAGAAGTGGTTGGCGATGTCGACCCGGGCGCCCGGATAGGTGTTCTCCCACCATGTTCCACCCGGCCCGGCGTTCTTCTCGATGATGGTGAACGGAATCCGGGCCTGGTGCAGCCGGATTCCGGCCAGCAGGCCGGACTGGCCGCAGCCGATCACCACCACCGGGCACTGTGCGGCCGCCGCGGCGGGCAGTGGGGCCGGCCTACGCGGGTCGCGGCCGTCGAGGTCCATCTCCTCGGCCAGCATCGGCAGATACTGCTCGGGGACCGGCTCGCAGGCTGCCCACTCCAGCATCTCGGTGATCAGGGCGGGGTCGAGTGGGGCCGGCTCCGGGCAGCCGCGGTCCCGGTAGTCGGTCAGCACCGCAAGCGCGTCGGCGCGGGCGCGGCCCTTGTCCTCCTCGGACATGAAGCCCTGGATCTCGTTGAGGAACAGGCCCGCCTGCCGGTAGTCGCGGATGTAGCGCGGGTCGCCGGTGATGTGCACCAACGACAGCAGCAGGGTCGGGATGCTGACCTGTTCGAGCGCAGCGGCGATGTCCGCAGTGGCGGTGGTGAAGGGTCGGCCGCCGTAGCGGTTGCGCGACGACATACCCAATTACGCTATTACGAGTCTCGTAATCGATCAAGGTGTTCGGGAGCTCCGGCCGCATGCGACACTGCTGGTCATGGTTGTCGCAATCGCCCGGCCCAAGATCGAGGGGAACGTCGCCGTCGGGGAGAACCGCCAGCTGGGGTTCGCCGAGTTCGGCGCCCCGCAGGGCCGGCCGATGTTCTGGCTGCACGGCACTCCCGGGGCGCGGCGGCAGATCCCGCTGGAGGCACGGATCTTCGCCGAGCACCAGAACATCCGGCTGATCGGGGTGGACCGCCCCGGCATCGGCTCCTCGACGCCGCACCAATACGAGACCGTGCTGCAGTTCGCCGACGACCTGCGCACCATGGCCGACACCCTCGGCATCGAGAAGATGGCGGTGATCGGGCTGTCCGGCGGCGGGCCCTACACGCTGGCGGCCGCGGCGCTGATGCCCGACCGGGTGGCCGCGGCCGGGGTGCTCGGCGGGGTGGCGCCCTCAACCGGGCCCGACGGGATCAGCAGCGGGTTGATGACCCTGGCCGGTATCGCCGCGCCGGTGCTGGAGCGGGCCGGCCAGCCGATCAGCTTCGTCGCCAGCAGCCTGATCCGCATGGTGCGGCCGGTGGCCTCGCCGGCTCTGGGGCTGTACGCCCGGCTCTCCCCCGAAGGCGACCGTCGTCTGCTGGGCCGCCCGGAGTTCAAGGCGATGTTCCTCGACGACCTGCTCAACGGCAGCCGCAAACAACTCGCCGCGCCGTTCGCCGACGCGGTGGTCTTCGCCCACGACTGGGGGTTCCGGCTGGCCGAGGTGACCGTCCCGGTGCACTGGTGGCACGGCGACGCCGACCACATCATCCCCTACTCCCACGGCGAGCACGTCGTCGAGCGGCTCCCCGACGCGCGGCTCTACCCGATGCCCGGCGAGAGCCATCTGGGCGGGCTGGGCCGGGCCGAGGAGATCCTGGCCACCCTCTCCGGCGCCTGGGACCGCGGTTAGGCGACGGGTGCCCCGGCCATGACATTTCCCGACCCGGTCGCCGAGATCGCCGCCAGCCCGCCCGGGCCCGGGGTCGGGGCGTTCTTCGACCTGGACGGCACCCTGGTCGCCGGATTCACCGCGACCGCGCACGCCGGGCACCGGATCCGGCGCGGCCAGGCCCGCCTCGGCGAGATCCTCGGGGTGGTCGAGGCGGCCACCCGCTACCGGTTCGGCCGCATGCAGTTCGAGCGGCTCCTGGTGCGCGCCGCGGGTTATCTGCGCGGGGAGTCGATCGCCGGGCTCGACGCCCTCGGCGACTGGCTGTTCGTGCACCGCATCACCGGCCGGGTCTACCCGCACATGCGCCAGATCGTCCGCGCCCACCAGGAGCGCGGCCACACCGTGGTGCTCAGCTCCTCGGCGCTGACCATCCACGCCGAACCGGTCGCCAGGTTCCTGGAGATCGCGCACGTGCTGTGCAACCGCTTCGAACTCGACGAGCGCGGCCTGCTCACCGGTGGCGTGATCAAACCGGTGCTGTGGGGGCCGCAGAAGGCGGCCGCGGTGCAGGACTTCTGCCGGGTCCACGCCGTCGACCTGCAGCGCAGCTACTTCTACGCCGACGGCGACGAGGATGCGGCGCTGATGTCGCTGGTCGGCTGCCCACGACCGGTCAACCCGCGCTCGGGGCTGGCCGCCCTGGCGCTCGAACGGGATTGGCCGGTGCTGCGGATGGCCCGCGCGGACGAGCGCGGACGGCTGCGCCGGCTCGCCGGGCTCGGTCGCAACGCGCTGGGCGGTTGACCGGCGGTCGATCTCGGTAGCGTGGAAGCCCGGCGGAAGGAGCGCCAGCCCATGCACCTCGAAGTGGTCCAGGCCGACATCACCACGGTCGCGGTGGACGCGATCGCCAACGCCGCCAACACCGAACTGCGCCACGGCGGCGGGGTCGCCGCGGCGATCGCGCGGGCCGGCGGCGCGGAGTTGCAGCGGGAGTCGCGGGCGAAGGCCCCGATCGGGCTGGGTGAGGCGGCGGAGACCACCGCCGGGCCGATGCCGGCGCGGTATGTGATCCACGCCGCGACCATGGAGCTGGGCGGCCCGACCTCCGCCGACATCATCGCCGCCGCCACCGGCGCCACCCTGGCCAAGGCCGACGAACTCGGCTGCGCCTCGCTGGCACTGGTCGCGTTCGGCACCGGGGTCGGCGGCTTCCCGCTCGACGAGGCGGCGCGGCTGATGGTCACCGCGGTTCGCGACCACCGCCCGGCGGCACTGCAGCGGGTGGTGTTCGTGGTGCACGGCGATCGGGCCGAAGCCGCGTTCCGGACCGCGGTGGCGCCGTGACACCGACCGCGCGCAGCGATGACGACGACTGGGACATCCACACCAGCGTCGGATACACCGCGCTGGTGGTCGCGGCCTGGCGCGCGCTGCACACCGCGACGGCGCGGCCGGTGGCCCGCGACGACTACGCGCAGCGCTTCGTCGCCGCGGCCGCCGACCCCTACCTGAGCGCACTGCTGACCGAACCGGACGACACCGCCGCGGTGTTCGGGCACCTCTACGGGGTCCAGACCCGGTTCTTCGACGAGTTCTTCACCGCCGCCGCCGAAACCGGCATCCGCCAGGCGGTGATCGTCGCCGCCGGTCTCGACACCCGCGCCCAGCGGCTCAACTGGCCGGCCGGCACCGTCGTCTACGAACTCGACCGCCCCGAGGTGCTGGCGTTCAAGCGCGACGTTCTCGCCGACCTCGGCGCCCGACCGGCGGCCGGGCACGCCGTTGTCGGCTGCGATCTGCGGCAGGACTGGCCGGCCGCGCTGGCCGCCGCCGGATTCGACGCGGGCGTGCCGGCCGCCTGGTCGCTGGAGGGACTGCTGCCCTACCTGACCGGACCGGCCCAGGACGCGCTGCTGACCGGCATCGGCGCGCTGTCGGCGCCCGGGAGCCGGATCGCGACCGGGGCGCTGGGCTCCCACCTCGACCCCGAGGCGCTCGATGCGGTGATCGAGCAACACCCGCAGTTGCAGGGCTTCCGCGAGGTGGATTTCGGCGCCTTGACCTACGACCCGGCGCAACGGTCTGACCCGGCCGAATGGCTTGCCGCCCACGGCTGGACGGTGACCGCGGTGAGCACCACGGTGGATCTGCAGACAGCGCGGGGTGAGACGCCGCCGGAGGTGGAGCGGGCGGTCGACCGGGTGCTGCGTTCGCAGTACGTCACGGCGTTTCGGCGCGGCGCGGCTGATCTGCCGTGAACCCGCCGGACCCGTAGTAAACTAGAACACGTTTCAATTCTCGCCCGACCCGGTAAGGACGCACCGATGCACACTCCCGTCTGCGATGACCTCGGCATCGAATTCCCGATCTTCGCCTTCACCCACTGCCGTGACGTGGTGGTGGCGGTGAGCAAGGCCGGCGGGTTCGGCGTGCTCGGCGCGGTCGGCTTCACCCCCGAACAGCTCGAGATCGAACTCAACTGGATCGACGAGAACATCGGCGACCACCCCTACGGCGTCGACATCGTGATCCCCAACAAATACGAGGGGATGGACTCCGGTCAGTCCGCCGAGGAGTTGGCCGAGAGCCTGCGGAAACTGGTCCCCCAGCAACACCTGGACTTCGCCCGCACGATCCTCGCCGACCACGGCGTGCCGGTCGAGGACAGCGCCAAGGACAGTTTGCAGCTGATCGGCTGGACCGAGGCGACCGCCACCCCGCAGGTCGAGGTGGCGCTGCGGCACCCGAAGATGAAACTGATCGCCAACGCGCTGGGCACCCCGCCGGCGGACATGATCAAACACATCCACGACGCCGGGGTGAAGGTCGCCGCGCTGTGCGGTTCGCCGGCGCAGGCCGTCAAGCACGCCGAGGCCGACGTCGACATCATCATCGCCCAGGGCGGCGAGGGCGGCGGGCACTGCGGCGAGATCGGATCGATCGTGCTGTGGCCGCAGGCGGTCAAGGCGGTCGCGCCTCGGCCGGTGCTGGCCGCTGGTGGCATCGGCAGCGGGGAGCAGATCGCCGCGGCGCTGGCGCTGGGCGCGCAGGGCGCCTGGACCGGCTCGCAGTGGCTGATGGTCGAGGAGGCCAACAACACCCCCAAGCAGCAGGAGGCCTATGCCAAGGCCACCAGCCGCGACACCGTGCGCAGCCGGTCGTTCACCGGCAAGCCGTGCCGGATGCTGCGCAACGAGTGGACCGAGGCGTGGGAGCAGCCCGGCAACCCCGAGCCGCTGGGCATGCCGCTGCAGTACATGGTCTCCGGCATGGCGGTCAAGGCGACCCACAAGTACCCCAACGAGACCGTCGACGTGGCGTTCAACCCGGTCGGTCAGGTGGTCGGTCAGCTGCAGAAGGTGGAGAAGACCGCGACCGTCATCGAGCGCTGGGTGCAGGAATACCTGGCGGCCACCGGCCGGCTCAACGAGCTCAACGAAGCGGCCAGCGTCTGAGCGCGCGGCCGCGCCGGGTCACAAGTCGTCGGGGTCCTCGAGTTCGACGTCGCGGCCGGTGGCCATCTCCTTGACCTTCGACGCCGCGTGGGTGCCGATGTCGATGGAGTTCTCCACGATGCCGCTGACCCCGCCGGAGATGTCACCCCGGATGATGTCGCCGGCGTTCTCGACGATGTCGGACGCCTTCTCCACGGCGTGGGTGGCGATGTCCCGGGCCGATTCGAGCGCGTCCTTCGGGTTGAAGGCCATCGGTGTCTCCTGTTCGCTGGCGGTTGGCCTTGAGTCTAGTCCCGCCCCGCCACGCGGTTACGGCTGGAAGAATCCCGGGGGCGCGTAGGGGCCGGCGCCGCCGGTGAACCAGCCGGGCTGCCAACCCCGTTCGGTGCACAGCATCGGCAGGCCGTCGGGCGACTGCGCCGCCACCTGGCTGCGTTTGGGGTCCGGGCAGGGCGCGCCGACGTCCTGCACGCCGCGCAGCGGCGGCGAGTTCACCCAGAACCCGGTGGTCGGCGGGTCCCACGGCGGGCCCTGGTTGGGGATCCAGTGGCAGGCCAGCGTCTGCCCGTCCCGGCCGCGGCCGAAGATGAACTTCTCCCAGCTGTGGCACGGCGTCCCGGCGGAGGCGTCGTAGACGATGCCGGGCACGTCGGTGTCGTAGCGCTGCGGGTCGGCGTGGGCGGACGGATCGGCCGGACCCGGCACGGCCAGAATCGTCACGGCCGCCGCGGCGATGCCAAGCTGGCGAATCATCCCAATACCCCGGTTCGGTCTGCGGTTGAACACCTCGTCACCGACCTGGCGTCGGTTCCGACGGCATCCTATCGGCTGTGTCGCGGCCACGGCGGGGGTTTGCCCGGGCCGGGTCGGCGGTCAGCGGCGCGCCGCGAACGAGACGTCGGTGAAGTCGATCTGGGCGGCCGGGTTGGCCAGTGCGGTGACCATTCCGGTGCCGAACGGGCCGAGGTCGTCGAACAGGGTGGCCGATCCCACGGCGATACCGTCGTGGGACCAGTGCGACTCGGCGCGTACCCCGATCCACTCCCCCTGCGGCAGCCGGGACAACCCGACGCTGAGATCGCCGTTGATGTAGCCGATCCCGTGGGTGCCGAGGTTGGTCACCAGACTGGTGGCCTCGGCCACCATCGCGGCCCGGACGAACGGGCTGTTGTCCTCGCCGGCGACCAGCGGGAAGCCGCGGTGCAGGAACTGTTTGCGGGAGACGTTCTGGTGGTCGCCGGGTGCCGGAGCCCAGCCGGCCTCGTCGCTGCCCAGCCGGCTCCAGTCCCGGTCGTCGAGCCCGGCCGGCACGGTCAGTTCCGGCGCGGTCCGCCACAACCGGCCCGGCGGCGCCTCGGAGGTGCGGTACTGCACCAGCGTCGCCCGGGCGATCAGCCGGCCGTCCTGGAGCAGATCGCATTCGCCGGTGCGGATCCGCCTGCCGTCGCGCACCGGCCGGGCAGCGACGGACGTCGGGGCGGTGCGGGCCGCCCGGAGCAGGTCGACGGTGAGCCGGGCCGGCAGCAGGTCCGGGTCGCCGTACCGGTCTTCGAGCACCCGAGCGGCCAGCGCCACCACCGCGGGCCCGCCCAGGTGGTCGGCGCCCCAGTGGCTGTTCGCCCACGCGGTGGGCAGGAAACGGTCGGCGTCGTCGCGGACGAAATAAGCAGCGTCGGTGGACATCCGGGCATCCTTGCACACCCGGCGGCGCCGGCCGGTTCGGTGCGCGTTGCGCCGCGGTATCAATCGACTTATAGTCCAGACACATGTCCAGACAGTTCGCCGACCGGGTCCGTCGCCTCGCGCTCGCGCCGCCGGGCCGGGGGTAGCGGATGCGCATCGCGCTGCTGTCCTATCGCAGCAAACCGCACTGCGGCGGCCAGGGGGTCTACGTCCGCCATCTCAGCCGGGGTTTGAGCGAACTCGGCCACCACGTCGAGGTCTTCTCCGGCCAACCCTATCCGGAGGACCTCGACCCCGCCGTGGTGCTGCGCCGGGTGCCCAGCCTCGACCTGTACCGCGAACCCGACCCGTTCCGCACCCCGCGCCCCGGGGAGATCCGTGACCGGATCGACCTGCTCGAGCTCGCCACCATGTGGACGGCCGGGTTCCCCGAGCCGCGTACGTTCAGCCTGCGGGCCGCGCGGCTGCTCGCTGATCGGCGTGACGACTTCGACGTGGTTCACGACAACCAGTGCCTGGGCACCGGGCTGCTGTCGATCACCGCACTGGGCCTGCCGGTGGTGGCCACCGTGCACCATCCGATCACCCGGGACCGCCAGCTCGACCTGGCCGCGGCCCGTTGGTGGCGCAAGCCGCTGGTCCGGCGCTGGTACGGCTTCGCCGCGATGCAGCAGCGGGTCGCGCGAGCCATCCCTGATCTGCTCACGGTCTCCAGCGCGTCCGCCGGCGACATCGCCGCCGACTTCGGCGTCAGCCCCGAGCGGCTGCAGGTGGTGCCGCTGGGGGTGGACACCGATGTCTTCCGGCCCGGTGACGCCCCGCGGGTGCCGGGCCGCATCATCGCGATCGCCAGCGCCGACGTCCCGCTCAAGGGGGTGGCCCACCTGCTGACCGCGGTGGCCAAGCTGCGCACCGAACGCGACCTGGAGTTGCAACTGGTCGCCCGCCTCGAACCGAACGGCCCGACCGAGAAGCTCATCGCCGAGCTGGGCATCTCCGACATCGTGCACACCTCCAGCGGGCTGTCCGACGCGGAGTTGGCGGGGTTGCTCGCCTCCGCCGAGATCGCCTGCATCCCCTCGCTGTACGAGGGCTTCTCGCTGCCCGCGGTGGAGGCGATGGCCAGCGGCACCCCGATCGTGGCCAGCCGGGCCGGCGCGCTGCCCGAGGTGCTCGGCACCGACGGGTGCTGCGCCCACCTGGTGTCCCCCGGCGACGCCGGGGAACTCACCGACGTACTGGCCGGCCTGCTCGACGATCCGGCCCGGCGGCACCGGCTGGGTGCAGCCGGCCGTCGTCGCGCCCTGGATGTCTACAGCTGGGAAGCGGTGGCCGCGCAGACGGTCGCCGTCTATCGGCGCGCGTTCGCCCGGGCCGGCCGGGACGCACCGTGCTGACGGTCGACTTCGACCGGCTCGGCATCGGTCCCGGCACCACGGTCATCGACGTCGGCTGCGGCGCGGGCAGGCACGCCTTCGAGGCCTACCGCCGCGGCGCCGACGTCGTCGCCGTCGATCATGACGCCGCCGAGATCGACGGGGTGGCCACCATGTTCGAGGCGATGGCCGAAGCCGGCGAGGTCGTGCCGGGCGGGTCGGCCCGGGCGGTGGTCGGCGATGCGCTGGCACTGCCCTATCCCGACGGCAGCTTCGACTGCGTCATCGCCTCGGAGGTGCTCGAACACCTCCCCGGTGACGACGCGGCCATCGCCGAACTGATCCGGGTGCTCAAGGTCGGTGGGGTGCTGGCGGTCTCGGTGCCGCGGTGGCTGCCCGAACAGGTGTGCTGGGCGCTGTCGCGGGAGTACCACAGCAATGAGGGCGGCCACGTGCGCATCTATCGCGCCAGCACGCTGCGGGACAAGATCCGCTCCGGCGGACTCACCCACACCCACACCCACCACGCCCACGGCCTGCACGCACCGTTTTGGTGGCTCAAATGCCTTGTCGGAGTACATAACACCGACAACCCTCTGGTCGTCGCCTACCACAAGCTGCTGGTCTGGGACATGATGACGCGCCCGGCGGCCACCCGCGTCGCCGAAGCCGTGCTCGACCCGCTGGTCGGCAAGAGCGTGGCGCTCTACTTCGAGAAACCCGCCGCCGATGTCGCGCTGGTTTGATCACCCGACGCCGGCGGTGCCCGGCGTCCTGACCGCGACCCAGGTCCGCCGGACCGCTACCGCGATCGCCGCCGTGCAGGAGCCCTCCGGCGCCATCCCGTGGTCGGAGACCGGGCACACCGACCCGTGGGACCACGTGGAATGCGCGATGGCGCTCACCGCCGCCGGGTTGAGAGAACCGGCGCGCGCCGCGTTCGAGTGGTCGCGACGCTCCCAGCGCGCCGACGGGTCGTGGCCGATCCAGGTGCGCGCCGGGTCGGTCGAGGACGCCAACAGCGACAGCAACTTCTGCGCTTACATCGCCACCGGCGTCTGGCACCACGTGCTGGCCACCGGCGACCGCGGCTTCGCCCGCGACATGTGGCCGGTGGTGGCGGCGGCGATCGGCTTCGTGCTGGGGCTGCAGCGTCCCGGCGGCGAGATCGCCTGGGCGCGTGCGGACACCGGACCGGCCGACGAGGCGCTTCTGACCGGCTGCGCGAGCATCCATCACGCGCTGCGGTGCGCGCTGGCGCTGGCGGACTACCTCGACCGGCCGCAGCCGGAGTGGGAACTCGCGGTGGGCCGGTTGGGGCATGCCATCACCGCCCACCCCGAGACGTTCACCGAGAAGCCGCGGCATGCCATGGACTGGTACTACCCGATCCTGGGCGGTGCGTTGCGGGGCCCGGCCGCCGCCGAGCGCATCGCCGCTCGGTGGGACGACTTCGTGGTCGCCGGATTGGGTATTCGCTGCGTGGACGACCACCCGTGGGTCACCGGCGCCGAAACCTGCGAGCTGGTGATCGCGCTGGAGGCGCTGGGCAGCCGCGATGCTGCGTTGGGTCAGTTCGCGGCCATGCAGCACCTGCGCGAAACCGACGGCTCCTACTGGACCGGATTGGTCTACTCCGACGGCAAGCGCTGGCCGGTGGAGCGCACCACCTGGACCGGAGCGGCGGTCATCCTGGCCGCCGATGCGCTATCGGACAGCACCCCCGCCGCGGGTCTGTTCCGCGGTGCCGATCTGCCGCTGGGCCTGACCGGCGACGTCGCCTGCACCTGCGTGTCGGGCCGTCGTTGAGCGGCGCCGACCGCGACGGCTACACCGGCTCGCCGGCCAGTCCGCCGACCCGGTGCAGCACCCGCAGCGAGCCGACCACGCGGTGCTCCCGGAACCGGCCGGACTCGAGGGCGCGCAGATAGATCCGGTAGGGCGCCTGCCCGCCGTCGGCCGGGTCGGGGAACACGTCGTGAATGACCAGCGCGCCGCCGGGCTGCACCCAGCGCGCCCACCCGTCGAAGTCGCGCTGCGCGGCCTCGTCGGTGTGGCCGCCGTCGATGAACAGCAGTTGCAGTGGGGTGCGCCAGGCCCGCGCCACCACCGCCGACCGCCCGACCACCGCGACCACGGTGTCGTCGAGGCCGGCGTCGTCGAGGGTGCGGCGCGCCTGCGGCAACGTGTCGAACCGGCCGCTGTGCGGATCCACCAGCGATGCGTCGTGGTACTCCCAGCCCGGCTGGTGCTCCTCGGATCCGTGATGGTGGTCGACGGTGAACAGCACCGCGTCGCGGGCCGCGGCCGCGGCCCCCAGGATCACCGCCGACTTGCCGCAGTAGGTGCCGATCTCCACCGCCACGCCACCGTCGAGGACCTCCAGGGCCGCGTCGTGCAACGCCGCGCCCTCGTCGGTGGGCAGGAAGCCGCGTACCCGCTCGGCGAGGGCGAACAGCGCGGCGGTGTCGGGTCGCGGCGTCGAAGGGACCATGGGTCGACGCTACCGGCGTGGTGACCACCGCGTTCTTGCTGCCCCCCGGGTGGTGTAGTAGCGTCTGGACATGTGTCCAGTCCGGTTGCTCGGGAATCGACGCGCCGCAGGCTGACGGCGAAGCAAGCCGACACCGTCGACCGGCTGGGACGCGCCGCCGTCGAGGTGTTGCGCCGAGAAGGGTTCTCCGGCATGACGGTTCGTCTGGTCGCCGCCGAGGCCGGCGTCGGAGCGGCCACCGCCTACACCTACTTCTCCTCCAAGGAACATCTCGTCGCCGAGATCTTCTGGCGACGGCTGGCCTCCACGCCCCCGCCCCCGCCGCCGGACCGGATCGGCGGCGCCGAGCAGGCCGTGCGGGTGCTGCGCCACATCGCGTTACTGGTCGCCGATGAACCCGAATTGGCCGGCGCGGTGACCAGCGCACTGCTGGGCGCCGACCCCGACGTCGAACACCTGCGGCTGCGGGTCGGCGCCGAGATCCGCAGGCAGCTCAGCGAGGCGCTCGGCGCCGACGCCGACCCGGACCTCGTGGAATCGCTGGAGTTGCTGTACGCCGGCGCATTGCTGCGCGCGGGCATGGGTTATGGCTCCTACCAACAGATTGCCGACCGCTTGGAGAAGTCCGCTCGGTTGCTGCTGCGATAATGGCGGGATGGGGGACGCCGACTGGACGCTCGACGAAACCGACGGGCAACTCCTGGTGCACACCGACGTCGCCGGCCCGGCCGCCGCGTTCGGTCACCGGCTGGTCATCGCCGTGGAGTCCTGGCGGGCGCGGGTGCGCTGGCGCGCCGCGGAGCCGGTGGCGGTGACCCTGCACGCCGACGTCGACTCACTGCAGGTGCGACGTGGTGAAGGCGGGCTGAGCACAATGACCGGCCCGGAGAAGACCCTGGTGCGGTTCAACGCGCTGCGCACCCTCGGGGCGCGCAACCACCCGCGGATCGAGTACACCACGACCGCCGTCGACCGGCGCCGCGGCGGCTACCGGCTGACCGGCACGCTGGAGGTCGCCGGCACCGCCCGCGGCCAGGTCCTCGAGCTGCGCACCGAGGACTTCGGCGAATTCTGGGCGATGTCGGCCCGTGCGGAACTGCGTCACACCGACTTCGGGCTGCGACCCTATTCGATGCTGCTGGGCGCGTTGCGGGTGTCCGACGCGGTCACCGTCTCCTTCAGCGCCACCCGCGCCAAGACCGGCTGAACGCGGCCGCGGCTATTCCGGCGCGGACTCGTCGGCCGGCTCGGCGGCGGCCGACGGATCCGGGGTGTCGACGGCGTCGATCCCCAGCGGCGCGGCCGGCGGCGTCATCGGCCGGGGCAGCTGTTCGGCGCCGGTCTCGGTGGTGGTGGCCACCCGCTCGATCGGGCCGAAGTCGCGCTCGGGGGTGTTCTGCAGGCTGACCGCCAGCGACAGCGAGACCACGAAGCTGAGGGCGCCGACGACCACCGCCGCCACCGCGCCGGTGTAGCGCAGCGAGGTGGCCGGAGCCGCGGCGGGCCGCTCGGCGGCCGCCTCGTCGTCGCCGACGGCGAGAAACGCCACATTCCGCGCCGCCACCAGCGCGGCCCCGTGGCCCACGGTGACGGCGGTACCGGCCTCGACGGCCTCGGCGGCCTGCGCCGAGCGCACCGCGACCACGTTGTCCACGCCGGCGTCGGCCAGCTTCTCCAGCACCAGAGCCGCCTCGGCGACCGCGTCGTCGGTCCAGGTCACCCCGATGGTCCGGAGATCGCGGCCGTTCTCGGCGCTCAGGGACTGCGAACGCAGGACCGTCTCCACCACCCGGGCGGCGGCCTCGGCGGTGGTCGCACCGCCGCCGACCGGGGTCTCGACCGTGTCGCAGTTCAGCAGTGATCCGCCGGCGTCGCGCCCGGCTACGAGCACCCGCTCCGCCGCGGTCGGTGTCAGCGACAGCCCTAGTACCGTATCCAAAATCCGCACCTCATATCGCGCCCGGCCGGGACGGTTCGCGGCCACCGGCACGTCGGGGTTTTCCGACGGTGAAGGGGGCGCGGGCACCGGATCCGGCCGAAACGGCGTGGTCATTATCGGCTCAACGCCCGCCGAGCCTACGTGTCGCGGGCTGGCGTCGCCACCGCGGGGTCCATTATCATCATCTGGCGCCTGCGGTGGCAGATGATGCAGAATCGCAATGCAGTGGCGGACGACTCGGTGCGTCCGAATCGACATCACGGCTACCGCACGGTAAATTCTGCCGAGGCGTAAGCACTGCCCACGGATGTAAAGGTTAGGTATGGGAAACGTCAACGAGAAGAAACGCAGCTGGGTTCGCCGGCTGATGATCGGTGCCGTGACAGCCGCAGCGCTGCCCGGGCTGATCGGATTGGCTGGAGAAACGGCCACAGCTGGGGCGTTCTCCCGGCCCGGCCTTCCGGTGGAGTACCTGCAGGTGCCGTCCGCCTCGATGGGCCATGACATCAAGGTGCAGTTCCAGAGCGGTGGCGAGGGTTCGCCCGGCCTGTACCTGCTGGACGGGATGCGCGCCCAGGACGACTACAACGGCTGGGACATCAACACCGCCGCCTTCGAGTGGTACTACGAGTCCGGCCTGTCGGTGATCATGCCGGTCGGTGGCCAGTCCAGCTTCTACGCCGACTGGTACAAGCCGGCCTGCGGTAAGGCGGGCTGCACCACTTACAAGTGGGAGACCTTCCTGACCAGCGAGCTGCCGCAGTTCCTGGCCTCGCAGTACGGGGTCAGCCAGACCAGCAACGCCGCTGTCGGGCTGTCGATGGCCGGTTCCTCGGCGATGACGCTGGCGATCTACCACCCGAACCAGTTCACCTACGCCGGTTCGCTGTCGGGTTACGTCAACCCCTCCGAGGGCAAGGGCTGGATCGGCCTGGCCATGGGTGACGCCGGTGGTTACAAGAAGGAAGACATGTGGGGCCCGGACGACGACCCGGCCTGGCAGCGCAACGACCCGACGGTGAACGTGGCCAAGCTGGTCGCCAACAACACCCGGCTCTGGGTGTACTGCGGTAACGGCACCCCGAACGAGCTGGGCGGCGACAACATCCCGGCCACCTTCCTCGAGGGCAACTTCATGATCGGCCAGAACAAGAAGTTCCAGGAGGCCTACGAGGCCGCGGGTGGTCACAACGCGGTGTTCGACTTCCCGGACTACGGCACGCACAGCTGGGAGTACTGGGGTGCGCAGCTTCAGCAGATGAAGCCCGACCTCCAGAGCCACCTGGGCGCCGCCTGAGCGACGCTCCGCAGCACTGAGGCTGAGGCCCGACCGTGATCCGGTCGGGCCTCAGTTTTTGGTGGCCCCTTGCCCGCGCCGCAGAAACCGGCAAGATGAGACCATGACCGGCGCCGGGCCGACCGGGCCCTGGATCGAGGACTGCGTGGTGGAGCGGATCTCCTTCCGCGACGGGTTGGTGCTGAGCCTGGACGGCTACAACGAACTGGTGATCTCGGTGCCGATCCGGCTGCATCTGCCGCCGACCGGCCGGCACGCGGCCGAGACCGTGGTGATCGACCCGCGGGCGGCCGCGCCGGTGCAGCGGGCGCTGTTCGACTTCGCCGGCACCCGCTGCACCGGCTTTTTCTTCGACGACGACGGCGAGCTGCGGCTGGAGTTGGCCACCGGCCATCGCATCGACGTCTCCCCCGGGCCGGCACCGGCCTGGGAGCTGTACTGCAAATACCACGGCTACGCCGCCTGCCTGCGGCGCGGCCGGGTGCGGGTGGTGCGCCACGACTTCGACGAGGATCCCGCCGATCCCGCCGGCCCGGAGACCCCGGGGGCGGGACCGGGCGGCTGAGCGCGGCGCGGAGCAGGCTTCGATAACAGCCGGGTAACACTTCGTGAACGATCGGCGACATATCGGGCATGAACCTCGCCCGCAGCGCCGCCCGTGCCGGAACCGTCGTCGCCGTCGCCGCCGCCGGCCTGGCGCTCTCGTCCGGGGTGGCCGCCGCCGACGCCGTCAACTGGGACGCCGTCGCGCAGTGCGAGTCCGGCGGGAACTGGTCGGCCGACACCGGCAACGGCTACTACGGCGGGCTGCAGATCAGCCAGTCGACCTGGCGGTCCCACGGCGGCGCCGGCTCCCCCGCCACCGCCAGCCGCGCCCAGCAGATCGCCGTGGCCAACCGGATCATGGCCAGCCAGGGCCCGGACGCCTGGCCCACCTGCGCCGGGGCCCGCGCCGGGACACCGCGGGCGACCTGGGGCGCACCGCGCGGCTCCTACCTGGTGAACAGCGTCAACGAGATCATCGGGCTGTTCGTCCCGGGCCGCTGAACCGTCCCGCGCCGTCCCGCGGCGCACCGATCCGTGCTTGGATGGGTCTCATGCAGGGTTCGGCGACGGTCACCATGGCGGCCCCACCGCAGGCGGTGTGGGAACTCATCGCCGACGTGACCAACATCGGCCGGTACTCCCCGGAAACCTTCGAAGCCGAATGGCTCGACGGCGCGACCGGCCCGGCGCCCGGGGCCCGGTTCCGGGGCCACGTCCGGCGCAACGGCATCGGACCGGTCTACTGGACCACCTGCCGGGTCACCGCGTGCGTCCCGGGCGAGGAGTTCGGTTTCGCCGTGCTCGCCGGTGACCGCGTCGTCAACACCTGGCACTACCGGCTGACCCCGACGGCCGACGGGGTGTCGGTCACCGAGTCGTTCCGGCTGGCCGACTCCCCACTGACCACGCTGTATTACTGGGTGTTCGGCGGCTGGCTACGCCGCCGCAACAACATCCGCGACATGACCCGCACCCTCGAGCGGATCAAAGCCGTCGCCGAGGCCGGCTGAGCCCTCGCTCGCCGCGGTCAGCGCAGCGCATCCGGATCGACGAGCGGGACCAGCAGGTACGACGCTTCGACACCGCCCTGCTGGACCTCGTAGCGTCCACCGGCGAGGGCCTGTCGGGCGGGCCGGGTGGGCACCAACTGCGGAAAATCGAATGTGGTCACGGTCAGCCGCAGCCGATGCCCGGCATCGAGCCACGCCGCCGTCGGGAAGACCTCCAGGTCGTAACGGGTCAACTCGCCGGGTACCACCGGGGTGCAGGCCGCTCGGGTGCTCACATGGTGGGGTCTGAGCACCGTGCCGTCGGGCAGATACCACGACCGCTGCGGGTCCAGCGCGCGGTGCGACCCCAGCAGTGCGCCCTGGGTCAGCGGACGGCTGGCCCCATCGGGGGCCACGTCATCGAGGTGGGCCACCCACAGCGTCTCGGTGGTGGTGGCCCGCGCGTACAGCGTCACCGTGACCGGACCGGCGACCAGCACCGGGGCCCGCACCGGTGCAGCGGTGTAGGTCAGCGCCCCGCGCTGCAGTCGCCGGTTGTCCCGGTCGTAGCGGATCTGCAGACCGCCTTGGCCCACCGCGAACCCGCCGAGGCCGAGGCTCCACTGTTCCAGACTGCGGCCCGACACCGGTCCGCGGTGCCGGTACGTCAGGGTGGCCGTCGACACCTGCTCGCCGGCGGTTTCGGTCAGCCGGCCCGCGTCGCAGAGGTACAACCGGGTTGGCACCGCCTCGGGCAGCGGATACTCGCGGGCCCGCAGCCACTGCGCACTGCCGATCGGCTGGAACGTCAACGGTGCATCGGGCAGCGCCGCATCGGCGTCGTCCTTGAGCCAGTGATCGAACCAGCGCAGTTGCAGCGCATCCAGGTGCATCCCGCCGTAGTCGGAGACGTGATACCAGGGGCCCATGATCAGCTTGACCCGGTCGGAGATCGGCTGGCCCGGCTGCATCGGCGCGTGCACGTCACGGCCGGCCGCGGCGTTCTGCAGGCCCGCGTAGTTCAGCGGCGCGGCACGCTGGAAGGCGTCATGCCACCCGCCGGTGAGCAGCACCGCCACCCCGTTGGCGGCGATGTCGGCGAGCACCTCCGACGGACGCATGGAGTCCCAGAACGGGCCGTCGAAGGCGGTCTCTCCCCCACTGCGAACATCGGCGGTGAGCGGTCCGAAATAGCCGCGCTGGGTGCGGCCGCGCCGGCGCACCGCCGCCCGCCCTCCCGACCTGGGACGGGGGTGATCTCCGGTGGTGAGGGCCTCCAGAGCGGGGTTGATGATGTTGAGCAGGCGGTAGGCCACGGCGTAGCCACGGATCGCCCACAGGTGGGGCACCCCGCCCATGGTGGCCGCGTCGCGGTAGAAGTCGGTCGCCGCCATCACCGGGAAGATCGCCCGCAGCGGCGACTGCTGACCGACCGCCGCGGCGGTGAACAGCTGGTTGATGCCCAGATACGACAACCCGAACAACCCGACCCGGCCGTTGGCGTTGGGCAGCGTGGCCGCCCAGTCGACCAACTCCACCCCGTCGCGGGTCTGGCGGTCCCCGAACATCTCGAAATCCCCGTCGGAGGTTCCGGTGCCACGGACGTCGACCAGCACCTCGATATAGCCGCGGGTGATCAAGTACGGGCTGGCGCCCCCACCGAGCTGCGCCGCGGGCGGAGGCGCCTTCTTGCCGTAGGGGGTGACACACACCAGCACCGGGAACGGTCCCGGCGCGGCCGTGCCGGTCGCCGGATCGGTGGGATAGTGCACCTCGGCGCGTAGGGTCACGCCGTCGCTCATCGGCACCGCGACGTTGTGGTGGACTCCCACCCCGTAGCGCGCCGGCCCCGGGGTCCACTCCGGGGTGAACGGTGGGGCGACCCGCCGTCGGGTCCGCCCTGACCGGGCACGCCTGCTCGCACGACGGCCCAACAGTGCCGCGGCCGCCGCCGCGGCACCGGCGCTCAGGACGGCGGCCGGGAGACGCACTGCGCGCTGTAGAGTTCCTCGCCGAGCTTGTCCATCAGCTGCAGCTGCGTTTCGAGGTAGTCGATGTGCTCCTCCTCGTCGGCCACGATCTTCTCCAGCAGGGCCGCGCTGGTGCTGTCCTGCTTCTCGCGGCACATGATGACCCCCGGTTTGAGCCGGTCGAGCACGTCGTATTCGATGGCCAGGTCGCTCTCGAACTGCTCGCGCAGGGTCTGGCCGATCCGCAGCGAACCCAGCCGCTGGTAGTTCGGCAGCCCGTCGAGCAGCAGAATCCGGTCGGTCAGCAGCTCGGCGTGGCGCATCTCCTCGAAGGATTCCGCGCGGGTGTGTTCGGCAACTTCGGTGAAACCCCAGCTCTCCTGCATCTTCGAGTGCAGGAAGTACTGGTTGATCGCGGTCAGCTCACTGGTGAGCTGCTCGTTGAGGAGGCGTAAGACCTCCGGATCGCCCTGCATGGTCACTCCCTTGTCGCAATCGTCTGAATAGCCAGCGGCGCCGGCGGTGCGGGCTGTGCACCGCCGAGGGCTGCGTCTTCGAATTTAGTCCAGTGCGCCACCGGGCGGCGACCTTTGGCCGCAACCGACCCCCGGGCGTGGCGCCGGTCGGTGCGGCACGCCCGCCGAGTTAGGTTAGACTCTGCTAACGAGCTTAGGTTAGACTGGGCTAACACGAGGTTCTTCTGCGAACCGGGACGCGATCAGACTGTGTAGGGGTGCATTGATGTATGTGTGTCTGTGTGTCGGTGCGACCACCCAGACCGTGTCCGATGCCGTCGCCGCGGGCGCCTCGAATTCTCGCGAGGTAGCGGCGATGTGCGGGGCCGGCTCGGACTGCGGCCGCTGCCGGTGCACCGTCCGATCCATCATCGCCACCGTTTCGGAGAGCCTCTGCCCGCCCGGCGCCAAGATGCTCGAGCTGGTCTGATCCTCACTCCCCCCGGCGGCCGGTGAAATCGGCCAGGGCATCGGCGTTGGCCTGACCGCCGAGCAGCTCGGCGAAGTGGGCGTTCTCCCGTCGGCTCGCCGCTGCGATCTCCGGCCGGATCGGCTCGACCATGGTGTGCTTGACCGCGACCAGGCTGGCGATCGGCCGGGCCGCGATGACCTCGGCGTGCCTGCGCGCCTCGGCCATCAGGTCCCCGGGCTCGCAGACGGCGAAGACCAAGCCCATCCGCCGGGCCTCGGCGGCGTCGATCCACTCCGAGGACAGCAGCATCCACGCCGCGTTCTGCCGCCCGATCAGCTGCGGCAGCAGGTACGACGAGGCCGCCTCCGGCGCCACCCCGAGGCTGGTGAACGGGCATTTCAGTCGCGCGGTCGTCGACATGAACGCCAGGTCGGCGTGTCCGAGCACGGTGGCGCCGATCCCCAGCCCGACACCGTTGACCGCGCAGATCAGCGGCTTGGGAAACCGGCTGAGCGCGTCGATCAGGCCGGTGAACCCGTGGCGGCCCGGGACGAAGTCGGGGTCGGTGACCCGGGCCTGCATCTCGGTGAGGTCGGTTCCCGCGGAGAACGCGCGCCCGGCTCCGGTCAGCAGCACCACCGCGACCGTCGGATCCTCGGCGGCGGCCAGCAGCGCCTCGGTGGTGGCGTCGTAGAGCGCCTCGTTGAAGGCGTTGAGCGCCTCGGGCCGGTTGAGGGTGAGGGTGCGCACCCGGTTGTGGTCCTCGATCTGCAGTATCACGCCCGGCAGCCTAGCCGCGCGCCGTCGACACCGCGCCGCGCCACGGCCGCACCGCGGGGTCCGCGCCGAGGGCGTCGATGAAGGCCTCGGCCAGCCGGCGGTAGTGCTCCTCGCGTCCGCTGGAGCTGCGGAACACCAGTCCGATCCGCCGGCCCGGCCGCGGGACGCCGAACCTGGCCAGGGCCAGTTGACTGCGGGCGGCCTCGACCGCAACCGCGCTCGCCGGAATCAGGGTCACCCCCAGCCCGCCCGCCACACACTGCACCGCCGTGGCCAGCGACGCCGCCCGGGTGTCGGCCACCTCGGCGCGCACGCCCGCCCCACGGCAGACCTCCAGTGTCTGATCCCGCAGGCAGTGGCCCTCGTCGAGCAGCAGCAGCGGCAGCCGGCCCAGCACCGACGGGTCCACCTTCCGCTTGCCGGCCAGCGCATGCCCGGGGGGCAGCGCCAAGACGAAATCCTCGTCGTAGAGCGGGATCTCGGTGAGTCCACCGGCCTCGGCGGGCAGTGCGAGCAGTGCGGCGTCGAGTGCGCCCTCGCGCAACGTGGTCAGCAGTCGCGCGGTCTGGTCCTCGACCACGCGCAGCTTCAACTGCGGTAACCGGTGCGCCAGTCCGGTGAGCATCGCGGGCAGCACGTAGGGCGCCACCGTCGGGATCAGCCCGACCCGCAGGGTCCCCTGCAGTGGGTCGGCGGATCCGGCCGCGGCCGCGGAGAACGCGGCGGCCGCCTCGACCACCGCCTGCGCCGGCGGCAGGAGTTGTTCGCCCTCCGGGGTGAGGAAGACCTGGCGGGTGGAGCGTTCGATCAGCTGCACGCCGAGGCCGGCTTCCAGTGCTGCCAGCGCTTGCGACAGGGTGGACTGACTGACACCGAGAGCCGTTGCCGCGCTACTGAAGTGATGGTTCTCGGCGACCGCGGCGAACGCCCGCAGCCCGGCGAGGGTGGGTTGATAGCTCTTATCGGTCATGCTTATGAGTATAGTGTGAAGTATCACCTTTCATTTATAGTGGTGATGCGGCAGTATGGGTGGTGCCGAGTTTTAACCACCTGAAGCAACTCGAAAAAGGAGTGTCATGTCTCTGTTGACCATCGGTGACCAGTTCCCCAGCTACCGGCTCACGGCGTTGGTGCCCGGAGATCTGTCGAAGGTCGACGCCAAGGCGCCGGAGGACTACTTCACCACCATCTCCAGCGACGACCACCCCGGTAAGTGGCGCGTCGTGTTCTTCTGGCCGAAGGACTTCACCTTCGTCTGCCCCACCGAGATCGCCGCGTTCGGCAAGCTGAACGACGAGTTCGCCGACCGCGACGCGCAGGTGCTCGGCGCCTCGGTGGACAACGAGTTCGTGCACTTCCAGTGGCGCGCCCAGCACGAGGACCTGAAGGACCTGCCCTTCCCGATGCTCTCCGACATCAAGCGCGAGCTGGTGGAGGCGACCGGTGTCCTCAACGACGAGGGCGTGGCCGACCGCGCGACCTTCCTGGTCGACCCGAACAACGAGATCCAGTTCGTCTCGGTTACCGCCGGCTCGGTGGGCCGCAACGTCGACGAGGTGCTGCGGGTGCTCGACGCCCTGCAGTCCGACGAGCTGTGCGCGTGCAACTGGAAGAAGGGCGACCCGACGCTCGACGCCGGTGAGCTGCTGCAAGAGTCGGTGTAAAGGAGAGCGCTGATGAGTGTCGAGAACCTCAGGAACGCCCTGCCCGAATACGCCAAGGACCTCAAGCTCAGCCTCGGCTCGCTGACCCGCACCACCGCCCTCGACGAGGAGCAGTTGTGGGGCACCCTGCTCAGCTGTGCGGCGAGCACCCGCAACCCGCGGGTGCTCGCCGACATCGGCGCCGAGGCCGCCGACATCCTGTCGGCGGAGGCCTACAACGCCGCCCTCGGTGCCGCCTCGATCATGGGCATGAACAACGTGTTCTACCGAGGCCGCGGTTTCCTCGACGGCGCCTACGACGACCTGCGTCCGGGTCTGCGGATGAACATCATCGGCAACCCCGGGGTTTCCAAGGCGAACTTCGAGCTCTGGTGCCTGGCGGTGTCGGCGATCAACGGCTGCTCGCACTGCGTGGTCGCCCACGAGAACACGCTGCGCCAGGAGGGGGTCGGCCGGGAGGCGATCTTCGAGGCGCTCAAGGCCGCCTCCATCGTCGCCGGCGTCGGTCAGGCCATCATGGCCGCCGAGGCGCTTGCCGGCAGCTGACCGCGCCAAGGCGACCGTAGACTGGCCTCGTGGCGCTGAGCGAGGCTGATCTGCAGCGGTTGGGTCGCTGCGTCGAACTGGCCGGGCAGGCCCTGGCCGAGGGCGACGAGCCGTTCGGCTCGCTGCTGGTCGACGGCGACGGGAACATCCGCGCCGAGGACCGGAACCGGACCGGCGGCGGCGACCCGACCGCACACCCGGAATTCGCGCTTGCGCGCTGGGCAGCGGAACACCTGGCGCCGGTGCAGCGGGTGCGCGCGACGGTCTACACCTCCGGCGAACACTGCCCGATGTGCGCGGCCGCCCACGGCTGGGTGGGCCTGGGCCGCATCGTGTACGCCACCTCCGCGACCCAGCTCAGCGGCTGGCTTCAGGAGTGGGGGGTCCCGGCGGCACCGGTGGCCACCCTGCCCATCGCCACCGTCGTCCCGCGGGCGGTCGTCGACGGCCCCGCCGCCGAATTCGAGGCGGAGATGAAGGCGCTCTACGCCGCGCGGTACCGGCGTTCGACCTGAGCGGCACCGGCGCTCGGGCTAGGCTGTCAGGCGACTCGGGCCCGGACGGGCCCCGGACACACCGACCGCGAAGGAACCGATGAGCGACTCTACGGCAGAGTCCCCCGGCCCCCCGCTACGCTCGGCGCTCCGCCGGGGCCGGGTGAGCATCCAGTCGAAGCTGCTGCTGATGATGCTGGTGACCAGCGTGCTGTCCGCCGCAGTGGTGGGATTCATCGGTTACCGGTCCGGCCGGGACTCGCTGGAAGCCGCCGCGATGGACCGGCTGACCTCGATCCGGTCCGCCCAGAAGCGAACGCTGCAGGCGCAATTCGACGAGATGCGCGACACGATGATCGTGAACACCCGCGGCGAGACGGTCGCCGACGCGCTCACCGCCTTCACCAACGGCTTCGCGAAACTGATCACCGCCCGGATCACCCCCACGCAGGATGACGACATCCGACGCTACTACGAGCAGACCATCGGTGAACGTGAAGAGGTGGAGACCGGCTCCCCGGTCGACATCACCGGGCTGCTGCCCATCTCGCGGGCGCAGAAGTACCTGCAACTGCGCTACACGATCACCCGTGCCGAGCAGTCGGCGGGCATCGACAACGACGACGCCGGCGACGGAAGCTCCTGGTCGGCGGCGAACGCCCGCTACAGCAACTTCTTCCGCACCATGGTGACCAGGTCCAGCTTCGAGGACGCGCTGCTGCTCGACACCCACGGCAACGTCGTCTACTCCGCCTACAAGAACGTCGACCTGGGGACCAACGTGCTCTCCGGCCCCTACCAAACCAGCAACCTGGCCGCCGCCTACCGATCGACGCTGGACTCGCGCGCGGTGGACTTCGTCGGCGTCACCGACTTCGCCGAGTACGAACCGGCCGGCGAACCGACCGCGTGGCTGCTGGCGGCGGTCAACCGCGGCTCGGAGCGCCTCGGCGTGTTGGCGCTGCAACTCCCGATCGAGAAACTCAACCGGTTGATGACCGTGGCCCAGAAGTGGCCCGGCGCCGGTCTCGGCCAGACCGGTGAGACCATCCTGGTCGGCCCGGACAACCTGATGCGCTCGGACTCGCGGGTGTTCCTCGAGGACCCCGACCGCTACCAGCGTGACGTGGTGCGCGCCGGGACCGCGCCGGAGGTCGTCGAGAAGGCCATTCGGCAGGGCGGAACCATGCTGGTGCAACCCATCTCCGAAGAATCCACCCGGCTGGCCGCCCAGGGCCAGACCGGCAACGTCATCACCCGCGACTACCTGGGCAACCAGACGCTGCAGTCCTATGCGCCGGTGACGCTGCGCGGTCTGCACTGGGTCATCGTCGCCAAGATCGACACCGCCGAGGCGTTCGCGCCGGTGGCCGCCTTCACCAGGACCCTGGTGCTGTCGACCGTGGCGATCATCTTCGTCATCTGCGTCGCCGCGATGGCACTCGCGCGCATCTTCGTCCGCCCGGTGCGCCAGCTGATGTCCGGTGCCCGGCAGGTCAGCGCCGGGGATTACGACCTGGACCTGCCGGTGCTCTCCCACGACGAACTCGGCGATCTCACGGTCGCGTTCAACAACATGGGTCGGGCCCTGACCGCCAAGGAAGACCTCATCCGCCAACAGCACGAGGAGAACGAGCGACTGTTGCGGTCGGTGATGCCCGAAGCGGCCGCCGAGCACTACCGGGACGGCGACGAGACCACCGCTATGCAACACGCGGACCTGACCGTGATCGCTGCGGAGATCGACCACCTGGACGTCTTCTCCGCGGAACTCGACTCCGACGAATCGCTGTCAGCGGTCAACACGCTGGTCCGCCAATTCGACGCCGCTGCGGAGAGCCTGGGCGTCGAGCCGGTGCAGACCCTGCACGACTGGTATCTGGCGGCGTGCGGACTGAGCGTTCCCCGCCTCGACAGTGCCAGGCGGGCAGTCGATTTCGCCGTCGAGTTGCAACACATCGTGGACCGGTTCAACCGGGAGAACGACACCGCCCTGCGCCTTCGGGTCGGCATCAACAGCGGGCCGGTCACCAGCGGACTGATCGGCCGGTCCGGCGTCGCCTACGACATGTGGGGGCCGACGGTCAACCTCGCCTACCGGCTGAAGAACGACATGACCGAGCCCGGCATCTACCTCACCTCCGCCGTCCACGAGGTCGCCGGCGACGAGAACCGGTTCGTCTCGGCGGATACCATCACCGTCAACGGTGTCGACCAGACCGTGTGGCGCCAGGTGGAGCCGGACCCGTGACCAGCGTGGTGCACGAGCCCTGGTTCTTCTGGGCGGTCGGTGTCGGACTCGGCCTGCCCCTGGCGCTGCTGATTCTCACCGAAGCGCACCAGGCGCTGCTGCGCCGCGATAGCGCCCTGGCCCGCCCGGTCGCGCTGATCCGCACCTACCTGCTGCCGCTGGCGGCGCTGCTGGTGCTGCTGGTCAAGGCCGGCGACATCTCCCCGGACGTGACCGGTGTGCGCATCGTCGCCACCCTGCTCGGCTTCGCGGTGCTGCTGCTGGTGCTCTCCGGGTTCAACGCCACCCTGTTCCAAAGCGCCCCGGCGGGATCCTGGCGGAGCCGGATGCCGGCGATCTTCCTCGAGGTCGCCCGGTTCGTGCTGATCGCGGTCGGGGTCGCGCTGATCCTGTCCTATGTCTGGGGCGCCAACGTGGGTGGGCTGTTCACCGCGCTGGGCATCACCTCGATCGTGCTCGGCCTGACGCTGCAGAACTCGGTGGGCCAGATCATCTCCGGGTTGTTGGTGCTCTTCGAGCAGCCGTTCCAGCTGGACGACTGGATCGACACGCCGTCGGGGCGGGGGCCGGTCATCGAGGTCAACTGGCGTGCCACCCATATCCGGGCGGGCACCGGCGTGCTGGTGATCCCGAACTCGGTGCTGGCGGCGGCCTCGTTCACCAACCTCAGCAAGCCCCCCGCGGAGCACTCGATCGCGGTGAGCACTGTGTTCGCACTCAGCGATGCACCCGACCGGGTGTGCCTGCTGCTGAACCGGGTCGCCGAGGCGCTGCCGCAGCGGCGGGCCGGGGCGGCGGTGAGCAGCGCACCGACCGGGGCGAACGAGTACTCGACATCGATCCCGCTGGACACCCCCGCCGACAACTGGGCGGCACGCACCACCTTTCTGCGCTGGCTGTGGTATGCCGCCCGCCGCGAGGGCCTGCACCTGGACCGGATCGCCGACGACTACGCCACCCCGGACCGGATCGAGCAGGCGCTGACCATGCTCGCCCCGATCCTGCGCCTGAACGCCGACGACCGGCACGAGTTGCGCAGTCATATCCGGCTCACCCGCTACGGAACCGACGAACTCCTGCAGGCGCCCGGGCAGGTACCCGACCATCTGACGTGCGTGCTGACCGGCCAGGTGCAAGTGAGTGCGATCGGTGCCACCGGAGCACCCGTCGCGGTCCGGACACTGACCACCGGCGGCTATCTCGGCGAGACCACCTTGACCCGCGAACCGGTTTCCACCACCGCCCGCGCGGTGGTGGAAACCGCCGTGGCCGAGGTCGACCGGCACTACCTGGCCGCCCTGGTGCACCGCAAACCCCTGCTCCTGCAGGAGATCAGCCGCACCATCGAAGAGCAGCGCGACGGGCTGCAGCGCGCGCTGGCCGGCACGGAGGCCTGACCGGTGGCCGTCCCCCGCCGGGTACCCCGGCCCGGCGAGTTGGCACCGCTGATCCGGCTGCGCCGCCCCGACCTGCACCCGGCCCGGCGCAGGCTGCGCAACGCGCTGACGATCGAGGATCTGCGGCAGATCGCCCGGCGCCGCACGCCGCGCGCGGCATTCGACTACACCGACGGTGCGGCCGACGACGAGATCTCCCTGGCCAGGGCTCGGCAAGCCTTCCGCGACATCGAGTTCCATCCGTCGGTCCTGCGCGACGTCAGCACCGTGGACACCGGATGGGACGTGCTCGGCGGACCGGTCGCGCTACCGTTCGCGATCGCCCCGACCGGCTTCACCCGGCTGATGCAGACCGAGGGTGAACTCGGCGGGGCCGCGGCCGCTGCCGCGGCGGGCATCCCCTTTTCGCTGTCGACGCTGGGCACCGCGTCGATCGAAGACGTCGCGACCGCGATACCGCAGGGAAGGCGGTGGTTTCAGCTCTACATGTGGCGCGACCGGGACCGCTCGATGGCGTTGATGGAACGCGCCGCCGCCGCCGGCTACGACACCCTGCTGATCACGGTCGACTGCCCGGTCGCCGGGGCCCGGTTGCGCGACAGCCGCAACGGCATGGCGATCCCGCCGTCGTTGACGTTGCGCACCGTGCTCGACGCGGTACCCCGGCCGGCCTGGTGGTTCAACCTGCTGACCACCGAACCGCTGGCGTTCGCCTCACTGGATCGCTGGCCGGGCACCGTCGCCCAGTACATGGACACCATGTTCGACCCCGGTGTCACCGTCGAGGACCTGGCCTGGATCAAAAGCCGGTGGCCGGGCCGCTTCGTGGTCAAGGGCATCCAGACCCTCGACGACGCCCGCCGCATGGTCGAGGTCGGTGTCGACGGGATCGTGCTGTCCAACCACGGCGGCAGGCAACTCGACCGGGCGCCGGTCCCGTTCCGGCTGCTGCCCGCGGTGGCCCGGGAACTGGGTTCCGACACCGAGATCCTCCTCGACACCGGCATCATGTCCGGCGCCGACATCGTCGCGGCGGTCGCACTCGGCGCCCGCTGCACCCTGATCGGGCGCGCCTATCTCTACGGCCTGATGGCCGGCGGCCAGGCCGGCGTCACCCGCGCGATCGAGATCCTCACCGACCAGATCACCCGCACCATGCGGCTCCTCGGCGTGACCTGCCTGGAGGAACTCACCGCCGACCACGTGACCCAGCTGCCCCGGCGGGGTTGAGCCGAGGATCAGAACCGGGGGATCTTGCCCTTGCCCGAAGCCAACCGGTCGGCGATGGTCACCGTCTGGCCGGTGAGGTGGGTGCGGGCCGGCGTCGGGTGCCGGTTGGCCTTGTAGCAGGTGCGGGTTTCCGGCGCACCGGAGCGACGGGTCGTCACGACGGGGACCCTCCTGCTGCCCGGTTCGATCGGCCCACAGCAGCCGAAACCGCCGCTGCCACGACCGATATTCGGTGTGCGCCGCGCGGGGCTTCACTAGCCTCGGATGTGCACCGGGAACAAACTCCACCGGGCACCGGTTGCGCGCAACAGCAGGTCCCCCAGCCGAACGGAGCACATGATCATGGCAGATTCGCAAACCTTCGTCATCGTCGGCGCCGGGCTGGCCGGGGCGAAGGCCGTAGAAGCCCTGCGCGACAAGGGATTCAACGGAAAAATCATACTGATCGGCGACGAGGAGCACCTGCCCTACGAACGCCCGCCGCTGTCGAAGGAATTTCTTGCCGGCAAGAAGACCCTCGCCGAGTTCACCGTGCAGACCGCCGACTGGTACCGCGGCCACGACGTCGACCTGCGGCTCGGGGTGCGCGCCACCGGCCTGGACCTCACCGGCCACACGGTGACCCTGGCCGACGGCACCACCGTCAGCTACGACAAGCTGCTGCTGGCCACCGGCTCACGGTCCCGGCGCCCACCGATCCCGGCCGGCGACGCCGCGGGCGTGCACTACCTGCGCAGCATCGACGACGCCACCGCCCTCGACGGGGTGCTCGGCGACGGCGCGTCGCTGGCGGTGATCGGCGGCGGCTGGATCGGACTGGAGGTGGCGGCCTCGGCCCGCCAGCGCGGCACCGCGGTCACCGTGGTCGAAGCCGCCGCCGCGCCGTTGCTGCGCGCCCTGGGCTCCGAACTGGGCGAGGTCTTCGCCGCGCTGCACCGGGAACACGACGTCGACCTGCGCCTGCGGGTCGGCGTCGCCGAGATCACCACCGCCGACGGGAAGGCCACCGGCCTCAAGCTCGAGGACGGCAGCGAGATCCGCGCCGACGCGGTACTGGTGGCGGTCGGGGCGCAACCGAACCTGGAACTGGCCGAACAGGCCGGGCTGGAGACCGCCGACGGCGGCGTGACCGTCGACGCCGGCCTGCGCAGCAGCGACCCGGACGTCTACGCGGTCGGCGACATCGCCGCCGCCCAGCACCCGCTGCTGGGGGCCCGGGTGCGCACCGAGCACTGGGCCAACGCACTCAAACAGCCGGCGGTGGCCGCCGCCGGGATGCTCGGCGAGGCCGCCGAGTACGCCGAACTGCCCTACTTCTTCACCGACCAGTACGACCTGGGCATGGAGTACGTCGGCCACGCCCCGAAGTACGCGAAGGTGGTGACCCGCGGTGACGTCGCGGGCCGCGAGTTCGTGGCGTTCTGGCTCGACGAGGACAGCCGGGTGCTGGCCGGGATGAACGTCAACATCTGGGAGGGCCTCGACGACATCAAGGCGCTCATCCGGGCCAAGACGGCGGTCGACCCGGACCGGCTGGCCGATCCGCAGGTCCCGGTGGGCGAGTTGGCCGGCTGACCGTCGTTCAGCGCAGGCTCCCCGAGCCGTCGGCGTGCACGGTCACCGGCGCGCCGGCCAGCTCGGTGTCGACGGTGTCGGCGGCCTCGTCGGGGTCGGCGATCCAGGCCAGCGTGCGCGCGTCGTCGGGGGTGCGCACGGTCAAAAACGCCTTCGCGGGCCGGCCGTCCCGATCGAACGGCGTCGTCCACGACTCCACCGTGCCCGGCCCGGCGTACTCCACCACGGCGACCCGGGTCGGCTCGGCGTCGACCGCCTCCTGCACGTCGGCCCAGCGGAACCCGGCCCGCGGCGGCTCGGTGCCGTACACCCCGAAACTGTGCTTGGTCAGGTAGCCGCCGTTGGCGCTGACCAGCCCGTAGCTGCCGGGTGCGGCGACGAGGCGTTCGGCCATCGTCGCGATTGAATGCATGACGTAGTTGTTCCACGGGCCGCCGGCGAAGGTCAGGCCGCCGGTGACGGTCAGCGGGCGGTCCGGGTCGTCGACGGGCAGCCCGATTTCGGCGGCGGCCACTTGCACCGCGGACGGGAAACACGAGTACAGGTCGACGTGGGCGATGTCATCGACGCCGAGCCCGGCCAGCTGCAACACCCGCGCCGCGCCGATCCGGATCGCCGGTGAGCGGTGCAGCTCCGCGCGTTCGGCGATCGCGTAGGTGTCGTGGGCGTCGGTGCCGGCCTGCGGGAAGACCCACCGTTCGGTGGGGATCCGCAGTTGCCTGGCCCGCTCCACCGAGGTGAGCAGCAGGGCCGAGCCCTGGTCGACCATGTTGTTGGAGTTCATCAGCTTGGTGTAGGGCCAGCTGATCATCCGGTTGGTGTGGCTGGGCCGCCAGATCTCCTCGGCGGTGACCGGCCGACGGATCCAGGCGTGCGGGTTGTCCACCGCGACCTCGGCGAAGCGCGCCCACAGCGCACCGATCGCCCGGCGGTGCTCCTCGATTGCGGCGCCGGCGGCGATCCGCACCCCCTGCTCGAAGAGCGGATAGACGTAGGCCGGCCGGTCCAGTCGGATCCGCTCCTCCCCCGGCCCGGCCATCGGGACGTTCTCGTCGAGGCATTCGGCGATCGGCACCGACTCGTCCTGCCGGGTCCAGGCCAGCCGCTTGTCCTGGGCCCGCAGCCGGGTGCGGGTGCGCCAGGTCTCCGCACCGGCCAGCAGGACCAGGTCGGCGCGCCCGTGCTGGATGTCCAGGCAGGTCCGGTTGAGCAGGCTCTGCGGGGTGTTGCCGCCCACCCCGGTGTAGCCGGTCGCCGGCGTGTCGGCGCCGAGGCGCTCACCCAGCAGTCGCCCCGCGTCGCGGTACTGCGCCGAAAGGATGTTGACCACCCGGATCGCGTCGACGGCCGCCAGCACCGGTTCGGCGCCGGCCCGGCGGGCGGCGGTGACCATCAGGTCGACCGGCTCGACGGTGTCGTCGTCGCGGTTGTTGACCTGCCCGTAGCCGATCAACACCGGGGTTCGCGGATCGAGCGTCATCGCAACACCTTTCACCTGGGAAGAGCACTGTCGGACGAGCGCGGCCGTGCCGTGCTCATCCGGTTGCGGAAAACAGTACGCGGGCTTCGATCAGGCGCTCGATCTCGGCGGCGGGCAGCCCCAGCACCGCAGAGCAGATCCGGCGGGTGTCGGCCCCGGCGAGCGGTGCGGGCCGGGTCGGCGCCGCCGGGATGCGCCGATACCTCGCCGGGCCGGTCTCGGCGGGCAGCGGGGTGTCGAAGAGCGGATGGACCATGTCGGCGAAGACCTTCCGGTGGTGCAGCTGCGGGTCCTCGGCCAGCTCGGGCGGGCGGTTCATCGGGGCGGCGGCGATGCCGGCGGCCTGCAATTCGGTCGCCGCCGCCGACGGCGGGCGCCGCGACGTCCAATCCGACAGCTGCGCGGTCAGCTCGGCGCGGTGTGCCCGGCGCGCGGCGCCGTCGGCGAAGCGGGGGTCGTCGGCCAGTTCGGGGCGGCCCAGCACCGCGGTGATCGCGCGCCAGTCGACGTCGTCACAGATCGACACCACACACCATTCGTCGTCGCCGGCGGCGGGAGAGACCAGGTGCAGGTCGGCGCCGTCCGAGACCGCCGCCGTGCCGTCCCGGCGGGCCGCCTCGGTGACGTAGTGGACGGCCAGCTGGTTGACGGCGACCTCGGTCTGGGCGATGTGGACGCGGACCCCCGCGCCCCGGTGATGGCGGTGGATCAGCGCCGCGAGCGCGGCGATCGCGGTGACCCGCCCGGCGACATGGTCGGGGAAGATCGTCGTCGCGTCGTAGAACGGGTGGCGGCCGCTCTCGGCCGTGCCGTCCGGGGCGGTCCACAGCCGGGTGACCCCGGTGGTGGCCCGCACCAGCGGCCCGTAACCCATCCGGTCGCTCCACGGGCCGGTGTCGCCGAACGCACTGCTCTCGGCCAGCACGATGCGCGGGTTGAGGGCGCGCAGCCGCGCGTGGTCGAAGCCGAGGCCGGCCAGCGTGCCGGGTTTGAAATTGGCGAACACCGCGTCGGATTCGGCGACCAGCCGCTCGAACAGGGCGGCGCCCTCGGCGCTGCGCAGGTCCAGCCCCAACGCCGCGCTGTTGCGGTGTGCCCAGGCGAACGATTCGCTCATCGGCTGGCCGGGCCGGGTCTGGCGCAGGCCGTCGGGATGCTCGGCGCTCTCCACCTTGATGACCTCGGCACCCAGGTCGGCGAAGAGCCTGCTGGTCTCGCCGCCGGCGACGATGATGCCCAGATCCAGGATGCGCAGCCCGGTGAACGGCCGGCCGTTCCCGGGGTCGGCGTCGGGGACGGTCGCCGGCGCGCCGGTCGCCCAGTCCGGCCGGTCGGCACCGGGCGCCGGTGCCGGTGTGCGGAACCCGGCGCGCGCACCCTCGACGGTGAAATAGCCGACCGGCACCGCGGTGTCGACGCCGGGGACCAGCTCGACGTCGGCGATCGCGCCGACCGCCCGGAAATGGTCGGAGGTCAGCGCCTCGGCCGGGTCCAGCACCGCCGCGATCGGCACCCGGTGGGACTGCCCGGCGGCCACCAGCTCCGCCCTGGTCCGGTCGGCGAACAGCGCGGCGACCAGTTCGCTGATCTGCGGCCAGGCCGCGAACCGGGCGCCGATCCGGTCGAACTTCGGGTCCTGGAACCGCTCCGGCTCGCCCAGCCAGGCGCGCAGCCCGTGCCACTGGCGCGGCGACATCACGCAGATCCGGACGTAGCCGTCCCGGCAGGCGAAGATCGGGTAGGCGTCCTGGTTGCGGGGCCGGCCCCGCCAGCGCTCCGGCGCCCGCTGGGCGGCCGCGGTCTGGCCGTGGGTGCCGAACACCGGGTCCAGGCCGACGGCCACCGCGTCGAACCGGGAGAAATCCAGGTAGTCGCCGACGCCGCAGCGCAGCCGGCGGTAGTAGGCGGCCAGCGTGGCCCAGGCGGCCTGCACCGCCGCGGTGGCCGAGGCGATCCCGGTCGGCGGCAGCACCGGTGTGCCGTGGGTGGGCCCGGACCGCGACAGCGCTCCGGACAGGGCGTAGAACACCGCGTCGGTGGCCCGCCACGACGCGCGGGGGCCGTCGGTGCCGAAGTCGCTGACCGTCACCGCGACCAGATGCCGATGCCGGTCGGTCAGCGCGGCACAGTCGAGACCGTAGGCGGCGGCACGGCCGTTGCTGTCGACGACGATGTCGGCACCGGCGGCCAACTCGGCCAGCCGGCGCCGGTCGGCCTCGGCGTCCGGGTCGAGCACGGCCGCGCGTTTGTTGGCGTTGTGCAGGCCGAACGGGATGCCGGCGCCGGCCAGTGTCGGCGCGGCGGTGCGCGCCGCATCGCCGCCGGGCGGCTCGATCTTGAGGACGTCGGCGCCCAGGTCGGCGAAGACCCGGGTCACCGCGTCGGCGTCCCCGCCGGACAGATCAAGCACCCGCACCGATTCCAGCAACACCCCGCCAGCGTAGGCAACCGGTTCGCCACGGTGCGGCACCACCGGCCGGAAATCGGGACAATGAGACAGATGACTGCTGACACCGCGCCCGCCCGCACTCTGGGCGAGGACGACCTGGCCGCCATCGACGCCTACTGGCGCGCCGCCAACTACCTGTCGGTCGGCCAGATCTACCTGCTGGACAACCCGCTGCTGCGGGAACCGCTGGCCCCCGAGCACATCAAACCGCGGCTGCTCGGGCACTGGGGCACCACCCCGGGGCTCAACCTGGTCTACGCCCACCTCAACCGGGTGATCCGGCAGCGCGACGCCGACGTCATCTACGTCACGGGCCCGGGCCACGGCGGGCCCGGCCTGGTCGCCAACGCCTACCTGGAGGGCACCTACAGCGAGGTCTACACCGGCATCGGCGAGGACACCGACGGGTTGCGCGCGCTGTTCCGGCAGTTCTCCTTCCCCGGCGGCATCCCCAGCCATGTGGCCGCGCAGACCCCGGGGTCGATCAACGAGGGCGGTGAACTCGGCTATTCGCTGGTCCACGCCTACGGCGCCGCGCTGGACAACCCCGGCCTGGTGGTGGCCTGCGTGATCGGTGACGGCGAGGCCGAAACCGGGCCGCTGGCCACCAGTTGGCACTCCAACAAGATGCTCAACCCGGCCCGTGACGGCGCGGTGCTGCCGATCCTGCACCTCAACGGCTACAAGATCGCCAACCCGACGCTGCTGGCGCGCATCCCCGAGGAGGAACTCGACAGCCTGCTGCGCGGGTACGGGCACCGGCCTATCACCGTCGCAGGCGACGAGCCCGCCGCCGTGCACCGGGCGCTGGCCGCCGCCCTCGACGAGGCGTTCGACGAGATCGCCGCCATCCAGCGCGCGGCCCGCACCGACGGGGTCGGCGAGCGGCCACGCTGGCCGATGATCGTGTTGCGCACCCCCAAGGGCTGGACCGGACCCAAGACCGTCGACGGGCTCGAGGTGGAGGGCACCTGGCGCTCGCACCAGGTGCCGCTGCCGGGCACCCGCGACAACGCCGAACACCGGACACAACTCGAGGAGTGGCTGCGCGGCTACCGGCCCGAGGAACTCTTCGACGAGGCCGGCCGGCTGCGCCCGGAGCTGCGGGCCCAGGCACCCGACGGCGACCGGCGGATGAGCGCCAACCCGCACGCCAACGGCGGCCTGCTGCTGCACGACCTGGACCTGCCCGACTTCCGCGACTACGCGGTCGCGGTGCCGCGACCGGCCACCGAGACCCAGGAGGCCACCCGGGTGCTCGGCGGGTTCCTGCGCGACGTGATGGCCCGCAACCCCGACCGGTTCCGGCTGATGGGCCCCGACGAGACCGCCTCCAACCGGCTCGACGCGGTCTACGACGCCACCGACAAGGTGTGGCTGGAACCGATCCTGCCCAGCGACGAGCACCTCTCCCCGGACGGGCGGGTGATGGAGGTGCTCTCCGAGCATCTCTGCCAGGGCTGGCTGGAGGGCTACCTGCTCACCGGCCGGCACGGCCTGTTCAGCTGCTACGAGGCGTTCGTACACATCGTCGACTCGATGTTCAACCAGCACGCCAAGTGGCTGACGGTCAGCCGGGAGCTGCCGTGGCGGCGCCCGATCGCCTCGCTGAACTACCTGCTGACCTCCCATGTGTGGCGCCAGGACCATAACGGCGCCTCGCATCAGGACCCCGGGTTCATCGACCTGGTCGCCAACAAACGCCCCGAGGTGGTGCGGGTCTACCTGCCGCCGGACGGCAACACGCTGCTGTCGGTGGCCGACCACTGCCTGCGCAGCCGCGACTACGTCAACGTCATCGTCGCCGGCAAGCAACCGCAGCTGAGCTACCTGAACATGACCGACGCCGTCGCGCACTGCACCCGCGGGCTGGGGATCTGGGAGTGGGCGAGCACCACCACCGGCGAACCCGACGTGGTGCTGGCCTGCGCCGGCGACGTGCCCACCCTGGAGACCCTCGCGGCCGCCGACATCCTGCGCCGCGAGCTGCCGGACCTGGCGGTCCGGGTGGTCAACGTCGTCGACCTGATGCGGCTGCTGCCGGATACCGACCACCCGCACGGACTCTGCGACCGGGAGTTCGACACGCTGTTCACCGCCGACAAGCCGGTCATCTTCGCCTATCACGGCTATCCGTGGCTGATCCACCGGCTGACCTACCGGCGCACCAACCACGCCGGCCTGCACGTGCGCGGCTACAAGGACCGCGGCACCACCACCACGCCGTTCGACATGGTGATGCTCAACGACCTGGACCGGTTCCACCTGGTCATGGACGTCATCGACCGGGTGCCGAGCCTGGGTGGGCGGGCCGCGGTGCTGCGCCAACGAATGGTCGACGCCCGGCTGGCCGCCCGCTCCTACACCCGCGAACACGGTGAGGACGACCCCGCGATCACCGGATGGACCTGGTCGAACAGCCGGTAAACTGGGCCGAATGCATCAGGCACCGGCCGTGGCCGCGCCCCACCCGCACCCGTTATCCCTGCAGCTCAGCGCGTTGAGCCAGGCCCGGGTCTACGTCGACATCGCGGTCGTGGTGGTGGTGTTGGCGCTGACCAACCTCATCGCGCACTTCACCACCACCTGGGCCGGGGTGGCCACCGTGCCGCTGGCCGCGGTCGGGCTGGTGGTCCTGGTCCGCGCCCGCGGGCTGGGCTGGGCGGAACTGGGCCTCGGCCGCGACCACTGGCGCTCCGGGGCGGGCTACGCGCTGGCCGCGGTCGGCGTGGTGGTCTCGGTCATCGCCGTGGGGGCGGCGCTGCCGTGGACCCGTGCGATGTTCCTCAACAACCACTACGCGACGCTGTCCGGCGCGCTGGTCGCCTCGATGATCATCATCCCGCTGCAGACGGTGATCCCCGAGGAGTTGGCGTTTCGGGGGGTGCTGCACGGCGCGCTGGACCGCGCCTGGGGGTTCCGTGGGGTCGCCGCCGCCGGATCCCTGCTGTTCGGGCTGTGGCACATCGCCACGTCGATGGGGCTGACCAGCAGCAACGTCGGGTTCACCCGGCTGTTCGGCGGCGGTGTGCTGGGCATGCTCGCCGGGGTGGTGTTGGCGGTGTTGGCCACCGGGGCCGCCGGCTTCGTGTTCACCTGGCTGCGGCGGCGCAGCGGCAGCCTGATCGCGCCGATCGCGCTGCACTGGTCACTTAACGGGATGGGCGCCCTGGCCGCCGCCCTGGTCTGGCAGCTCTCCGCCTGACCGCGGCCAACGCGTCGCGGGCGCCCGATCGCCGGCATCCCATCGCCGCAAGCGGGGATTCCGCGAGTGCAGAACCCCGAGTGAAGAACCCGCGCGTGCAGAACCCGCGAGTGAAGAACCAGGGCGCCCGAGTGTTGAACCATGGCGGAAAAACGCGTCGAGCGCCGCCGAGGAACTTCATTCGGCGACGCTCGAGGCGGTGAACCGGGCCGAGCCGCGGACGGCTCGACCGGTCCGGATCAGGCGGGCTGAGCCGGCGGAGCAGGTGGCGCAGGCGGCGGCGCGGGAGCCTCGGGCGCGGGCGGAGCACCCGGCACCGGCGGCTCACCCGGCGCGGGCGGGGCCTCCGGCGCGGTGAACGGACGGATCGACTCGGCCAGTGCCGTGGCGGCGCCCTTGTCGATCGGGTCGTTGGCGGTGCCCAGCCACACCACGAACCAACGGTTGCTGGTGGCGTCGTCGGTGCCCGCGTCGCCGACCACACCGGACCAGATCTGGCCGTTGGGCTTGGTCTCGTCGGTGAACTTCACCTCGTAAAACGACGCGTTGCCGCTGAGGTCACCGGCGGTGAGCTCACTGTTCTCCGAGTTCACTCGGGTGCCCGGGTAGGGCATGTAGAACTCACCCATGTCCGAGGCCAGCTTCGAGGCGGCCTTGGCGTTGTCGGCCTCCGAGGCGGCGTAGAGCTTGTGGTCCAGCCGGCCCAGCAGGATGCGGGTGTCGTTGGCGACCACCGGCGGCTGCCCGAACTCGCCCGGGCTGATCTCCTTGCTCAGCAGCGCCGAGCCGTAGTTGAGCTGAGTGGCGTCGGACTCCACCCAGCCGGCGGGCGGCACGAAGCTGAACCCGCCCACCGGGTTGTCGACGCGGGCCGGTTGCGGCGCGGGCGGCGGTGGCGGCGCCAGCGGGTCGGCCGGCGGCGGAGCCTGCCCGGGTGCCGGCGGCGGAGCCTCGCCGGGCGGAGGCGGCGGGGCCTCACCCGGCGCCGGCGGTGGCGCGGGCTGGTCCGCCGGTGGCGGCGCCTGCTCCGTGGTCGGCGGTGCCGGCGGCGGCGGCGGGTCGGCGAGTGCGGTCGCCGGCAACGCAATCGTCACCGCGCTGGCTCCGGTCGCCGCCGCGACCGCCAACGTCCCCCACAGTGATTTACGGTTTGATGTCGGATCCACCTGCTCCATGGCGCAAAAATCTACCGTGTTACGTCCGTGACGCAAGTTCGAATTGCAAACATCGGCGCCCAAACCCGCGCCGAACGCCACCCGACGAGGAGCGAACCCGGCCGCAAGCCGGTCTCAGCCCTCGGTGTGTCGCGCCGACGGGTGCAACGCCACCTCCTGGGCCTTCACCCCGAACCAGACCCGCAGGCCGGCGGCCAGCCCCAGCTGTGCGGCCGCCTCGGCGGTGATGTCGGCCGCCAGCCCGGGTGTGCCGTCGGACTGCTCACCGGCTCGCACCCGCACCACCGGGCCGCGCGTGTCGATCTCCGCGACGGTCACCGGGACCAGGTTGCGTGGGCTGCCCTGCGGCGGCTGTGCGAACACCGCCACCGCCGACGGCGCGAACACCGCCACCCCGGCCTGCCCGGCACCCACCTCGCCGAACCCGTGCCAGACGGTGCCGTCGACACCGCGTAGCAGGCCGTCACCGGCAATCGTGCCCGCGACCAGGTTCACCCCGGCCAGCAGCGCACCGAACGCGCTGCGCGGCGCGGCCAGCACCGCGCTGACCGGGCCGGCCTCCGCGACGCCGCCGGCCTCGAGCACCAGGATCCGATCCGCCATGCTCACCACGTCGAGCAGGTCGTGGGTGATCAGGACGGTGGCGGTGCGGGCCCCGGTCACCGCGCGGCGCAGCACCGCCCGCGCCGCACTGGCCGCGGCCACGTCCAGCCCGGCCAGCGGCTCGTCGAGCAAGAGCACCTCCGGCTCGGCGGCCAGCGCGCGGGCGATCGCGACCCGCTGGGCTTGGCCCCCGGAGAGCCGGCGCGGCTTGCGGTCGGCCAACTCCTCGGCGTCGACCTCGCGCAGCCAGCGTCGGGCGACGGCCGGAACCGACTCCCGCCCGCCCCGGCAGCGCGGTCCGAACGCGACGTTGGCGGCCACACTCAGATGCGGGAACAGCAACGGGTTCTGCAACAGCAGCCCGACCCGGCGGTCGTGGGTGGCCACCTGCACCCCGGCGGCGGTATCGGTGAGCACCCGGTCGCCCACCCGCACCAGCCCGGAGTCGGGCCGCACCAGCCCGGCGATGACGTGCAGCGCCGTCGACTTGCCCGCCCCGTTGGGCCCGACGATCGCCAGCACCTGACCGGCAGGCACGCTGAACGCGACGTCGAGGCCGCGCCCGGCGACCACGGCGCGCACCGTCAGCCCCGCCGCGTCCATCTAGCCCACCCCGGTCAGGCGGCGACTGCCCAGCCCCACCACGACCACCGCGGCCACCGCCACCAGCAGCAACGACAGCGCCACCGCGGCGTCGGCGTCGGTGACCCGCTGCAGATAGATCTCCAGTGGCAGGGTGCGGGTGACCCCTTGCCGGGAGCCGGCGAAGGTCAAGGTGGCGCCGAACTCCCCCAGCGAACGGGCGAACGCCAGCACCGCGCCGGAGGTCAACCCGGGCACCAGCAGCGGCAGCGTCACCCGCCACCACACCGTGCTGGGCCGCGCACCCAGCGTCGCGGCCACCAGTTCGTAGTCCGCGCCGGCGGTGCGCGCCGCACCCTCGAGCGCGATGACCAGAAACGGCAGGGACACGAAGGTCTGGGCCAGCACCACGGCGGTCGTGGTGAACGCGATGTCGATCCCGGCCGCGCTGAGATGACGTCCGACCAGCCCCAGCCGGCCGAACGCGTAGAGCAGCGCGATCCCGCCGACGACCGGCGGCAGCACCAGCGGCAGCAGGATCAACGGCCGCGCCAGCCGCACCGGCCGGGCCCGGCTGCGGGCCAGCACCAGTGCCATCGGCACGCCCAACACGATGCACAACAGCGTGCTGGCGGTGGCGGTCTTCAAACTCAGGCCCAGCGCGGCCAGCGAGGACGGGCTGGTCAGCAGCGACCAGAAGTTCGGCCAGTCCACCCGCAGTGCCACGGCCGCCAGCGGCAGCACCACGAACGCGGCCCCCGCCGCGGCGGGCAGATACACCCACGCCGGCAGTCCGGCAGGCCGGTTCACCAGCGTCGGCGTCAGGGCTTGGCGAAGCCGGCCCGGTCCAGAACCTTCTGGCCGGCCTCCCCGGTCACCGCGTCAACGAACTTCTGGGCCAGGTCGGTGTCGGCGGCCTTCTGCAGCACCGCGATCGGATAGACGTTGACCACGTCGTCGGATTCCGGGAACCGCACGGTGGTCACCGCGTCACCGGCGTTGAGCGCATCGGTGACATAGACCAGCCCGGCGTCGGCCTGCCCGCTGGTGACCTTGGTGAGCACGTCGGTGACGCTGGGCTCCTCACTGGCCGGGTTGAGGTGCACCGCGGTGTTGTCCTCGAGCTGGCGGGTCGCGGCGCCGCACGGCACCGGCGCCTGGCACACCACCACGTTGAGCTCGGGGCGGGCCAGGTCGGCGAAGGACTCCACGTGCTTGGGGTTGTCCGGCGCGGTGACGATCACCAGGGTGTTGGCGGCGAAATCGGTGGGGGTGCCGTCGACCAGCCCGGCCTGGACGACCTTGTCCATCTGCGCGGTGTCCGCGGAGGCGAAGACGTCGGCGCTCGCGCCCTCGGTGAGCTGGGTGGCCAGCGCCGAGGAGCCGCCGAAGTCGAATTCGACGTCCACGCCGGGATTGTCGGTCTTGAACTGCTCGGCGATCTCGGTGAACGCCGGCTTGAGCGACGCGGCCGCGAACACCGTGATCGCGGAGGCCTGGTCATCGGCGGTGCTGCACCCGCTCAGGGCGGTCGCCAGCATCGTCGAGACACCGACGGCCAGCAAGGAGATTCGACGCATGGACTGCACCCTAGTCACCGCCGACCGGGCCGCGACAGTGCCGTTCCGGTCCGGAGGCCAAACCGTGTCCCGATCGTGTCGGCCCCGGTGCGGATACTAGCTACTGTCCAGTAACATGAGCCGCGGTCGGCGCCGCGTTCGGGCGCCGCGGAAGAGGAGGTCATGGTGATGGAGGTCCTGGTAACCGGCGGCGACACCGAACTGGGTCGCACGATCGCCGAGGGCTTTCGCGACGCGGGCCACACCGTGACGCTCACCGGTCGCCGCCCTGAGGAACTGCAGGCCATCGCCCGGCAACTCGACGTCGACGCGATCGTCTGCGACAACACCGACCCGGCCAGCCTGGCCGAGGCGCGCGGGCTGTTCCCGCACCACCTCGACACCATCGTCAACGTGCCCGCCCCGCAGGCCGAGTCCGGGGACCCGCGCACCTACACCCTGGCCGACCACGCCGGAGCCTGGCGCGCCGGCCTGGACGCCACCGTGCTCGCCGCGGTGCTGACCGTGCAGACCGTCGGCGACCACCTGCGCTCGGGTGGCTCGATCGTCAGCGTGGTCGCCGACGAGGAGCAGGGCGGCGCGGTCCCCGCGGCGATGAAGGCCGCGCTGGGCAACTGGAGCGCCGGGCAGGCCGAGGCCTTCGGGACCCGCGGGATCACCGTCAACGTGGTCGCCGGCGGCCAGAGCTTCCAGCCCGGCTACGACGGCCTGACCCGCGGCACGCCGACGGTGGCCGAGGAGATCGCCCGCCTGAGCGTCTTCCTGACCACCCCGGCCGCTCGCCACATCACCGGGCAGACCCTGCACGTCAGCCACGGCGCCCTGGCCAACTTCGGCTGACCGCGGCCCGCTCCCCCACTCGGCGCCAAGGGGTGGTCGACCCCACAGCCACCCGGCGGGCGGCCGCGAAGCCGGGCGGCTACGGTTAAAGACGAACGTGCTGTCGGTGTCGAGGAGCAATCAAACCGTGAGTGCCCAACCCGAAGTCGCTGCCGAGCCCCGGCGTCGTCACCAGGTCGTCGTCATCGGATCCGGTTTCGGCGGGCTCAATGCCGTCAAAAAACTCAAACGCGCCGACGTCGACATCAAACTGATCGCCCGCACCACCCACCACCTGTTCCAGCCGTTGCTCTACCAGGTGGCCACCGGGATCATCTCCGAGGGCGAGATCGCCCCGGCCACCCGCGTCATCCTGCGCAAACAACGCAACGTGCAGGTGCTGCTCGGCGACGTCACCCGCATCGACCTGACCAACAAGGTCGTCGTCTCCGAACTGCTGGGCCACGTCTACGAGACCCCGTTCGACAGCCTGATCATCGCCGCCGGCGCGGGCCAGTCCTACTTCGGCAACGATCAGTTCGCCGAGTGGGCGCCGGGCATGAAGTCCATCGACGACGCGCTGGAGTTGCGCGGGCGCATCCTCAGCGCCTTCGAACGCGCCGAGCGCTCCAGCGACCCGGCCCGGCGCAGCAAGCTGCTGACCTTCACCGTCATCGGCGCCGGGCCCACCGGGGTGGAGATGGCCGGGCAGATCGCCGAGATGGCCGACCGCACCCTCAAGGGCACCTTCCGCAAGATCGACCCCACCAAGGCCCGGGTGATACTGCTCGACGCCTCCCCCGCGGTGCTGCCGCCGATGGGCGAGAAACTCGGGCAGCGTGCGGCCGCCCGGCTGGAGAAGATGGGCGTGGAGATCCAGCTCGGGGCGATGGTCACCGACGTGGACCGCAACGGGCTGATGGTCAAGGACCACGACGGCACCGAACGCCGGATCGAATCCACCTGCAAGGTGTGGTCGGCGGGCGTGTCGGCCAGCCCGCTGGGCCGCGACCTCGCCGAGCAGTCCGACGTCGAACTCGATCGGGCCGGCCGGGTCAAGGTGCTGCCCGACCTGTCGGTGCCCGGCCACCCGAACGTCTTCGTCGTCGGCGACATGGCCGCGGTGGACGGCGTGCCCGGGGTGGCGCAGGGCGCCATCCAGGGCGGCAAGTACGCCGCCAACCTGATCCGGGCCGAACTGCGCGGCGCCGACCCCGCCCAGCGGGAACCGTTCCAATACCTGGACAAGGGGTCGATGGCGACGGTGTCGAAGTTCTCCGCGGTGGCCAAGATCGGTCCGCTGGAGTTCAGCGGCTTTCTGGCCTGGCTGGCCTGGCTGGTGCTGCATCTGGTCTACCTGGTCGGGTTCAAATCCAAGATCAGCACGCTGCTGTCGTGGGCGATGACGTTCCTGTCCGACGCCCGCAGCCAGCTGACCATCACCGACCAGCAGGCCTTCGGCCGCACCCGGATGGAACAACTCGAGGTGTTCGCCACCGAAGCGCAGCGCGCCGAGGTGCACCGGGTCGCGAACTGACCCGTCGCGCGCCGGCTACCCGCCGTCGGTGGGCAGGTTCTGCAGCCGGACCTGGCCGCGGGCGAGCACCCGTTGCTCGGCGTCGCTGATCGTCACCAGCCACAACTGTTGGCGCCGGCCCCGATGCAGCGGCGTCGCGACCCCGTGCAGCCGCCCGGAGCGCCCGGCGCGCAGGAAATCGGTGCTGTTGTTGACGCCGACGACGTTGCCGCCACCGTGTTCGCTCAGCCAGGCGAACCCGGCCACACTGGCCATGCTCTCGATGACCGAGCAGAACACCCCACCGTGCACCAAACCCATGGGCTGCAACAGTTTCGGCGTCACATCCAGGTGTGCGCGGGCGCCGTCCGGGCCGACCTCGGTGTAGACCAGCCCCAGTTCGTTGTCGAACGGGGCGCCGAGTTCGGGCGGGACCGGGGAGGCGTCGGACGAGGGCATCTTCTGTGTCTACACCATCTGCCGAGTGCGGGCGGGCCCCGGCCGGATCGGCGCGGGGCCCGCCCGTCGAGTCGGACCGGGGGTCTCTGCAGCCCTCAGGACGCCGGCGCGGCCCGTGTAGCACTCGACGACGACAGCATAGGCAAGGCTGCCCTAACCGCGCAAGGGGGGCGGTGCGACGCCGCGTAGTGGACCGGAGTAGGCTGCAGCACATCACGGGAGGGGTGAGACGAACCATGGCCAACCTGACACGGCTGGGCGACCTGGAGCGCGCCGTGATGGACCACCTGTGGTCGGCGTCGGAGCCCCAGACGGTGCGCCAGGTGCACGAACTACTCGCGCTGCGGCGCGACCTGGCCTACACCACGGTGATGACCGTGCTGCAGCGGCTCGCCAAGAAGGACCTGGTCGTCCAGCTGCGCGACGACCGAGCCCACCGCTACTCCCCGCGCTTCAGCCGCGACGAACTGGTGGCCGGGCTCATGGTCGACGCCCTGGACCAGGTCGCCGACCGCACCGGCAGGCAGGCCGCGCTGATGCACTTCGTCGAGCGGGTCGGCGCCGCCGAGGCCGACGCCCTGCGCCGCGCGCTGGCCGAGCTGCAGACCGCCCACCGGGACGGCGACCCTACTGGCGGTCGACCGGTCGACTGAGAGACACTGACAACGTGTCCGCGCTGGCCTTCACCCTCCTCGCGCTGCTGCTGGCCGCACCGGTGCCCGCGCTGCTGGCCCGGTCGCGCTGGCCGCTGCGGGCACCCCGCGCGGCGCTGGTGCTCTGGCAGGCGATCGCCGTCGCCGCGGTGCTCTCCGCGTTCAGCGCCGGCATCGCCACCGCCAGCCGGCTGCTGATGCCCGGCCCGGACGGCCGGCCCACCGCCACCCTGGCCGGCGACATCGGCCGGCTCGGCTGGCCGCTGTGGTTCTTCTACGTCACGGTGCTGGTGCTCACCGTGCTGGTCGGGGCCCGGCTGGTGGTCGCGGTGCTGCAGGTGATGATCGGGACCCGCCGCCGCCGCGCCCGCCACCGCATGCTCGTCGACCTGGTCGGCGGCGTCTCCCCCGCCCCGCGCGGCCACCCGCCGCTGCGGGTGCTGCAGGTCCCCGAGCCGCTGGCCTACTGCCTGCCCGGTGTCCGCGCCCGGGTGGTGCTCAGCGACGGCACCCTCACCCGGCTCGACGACGACGAACTCGCCGCGATCCTCAGCCACGAACGCGCCCACCTGCGCGCCCGCCACGACCTGGTGCTGGAGGCGTTCACCGCGGTGCACGCCGCCTTCCCGCGGGTGGTGCGCAGCGCCCACGCCCTCGACGCGGTGCGGCTGCTGATCGAACTGCTCGCCGACGACGCCGCCGTCCGCACCTCCGGCCGCAGGCCGCTGGGCCGGGCCCTGGTGGCCTGCGCCGCAGGCCCGGTGCCCGCCGGCGCGCTGGGCGCGGGCACCCACACCGTGGTGCGGGTGCGTCGGCTCGCCCGGCACACCAACAGTCGGACGCTGGCCGTGCTGGCCTACGCCGCCGCCGCCGCGATCGTCGGCGTGCCCACCGTGGCCGTGGCGGTACCGTGGCTTTTCGAGCTGCAACGGCTGATGCTGCCGTGACCGCCCGCGCCCCGCTGGCGGGGTGCGCCGCGCCGGTTCCGCCCAGTCCCCGACAAGCCTTGGGAGGCGATTGAATGAGTCCGTCGGAAACCACCACAGCCACCGGCAGTGCCCAGATCGGGGTGACCGGCCTGGCGGTGATGGGCTCCAACATCGCCCGCAACTTCGCCCGGCACGGCTACACCGTGGCGCTGCACAACCGGTCGGTGGCCAAAACCGACGCGCTGCTGGCCGAGCACGGCGGCGACGGCGCCTTCGTCCGCACCGAGACGATCGGTGAATTCCTCGCCGCCCTGGAACGGCCGCGGCGGGTGCTGATCATGGTCAAGGCCGGCGCCGCCACCGACGCCGTCATCGACGAACTCGCCGCCGCGATGGAGCCCGGCGACATCGTCATCGACGGCGGCAACGCCCTGTACACCGACACCATCCGCCGGGAGAAGGCGCTGGCCGCACGCGGTTTGCACTTCGTCGGCGCCGGCATCTCCGGCGGCGAGGAGGGCGCCCTCAACGGCCCGTCGATCATGCCGGGCGGGCCTGCCGAGTCCTACGCCTCGCTGGGCCCACTGCTCGAGGAGATCTCCGCGCACGTCGACGGGGTGCCGTGCTGCACCCACATCGGCCCGGACGGCTCCGGGCACTTCGTCAAGATGGTGCACAACGGCATCGAATACGCCGACATGCAGCTCATCGGCGAGGCCTACCAGCTGCTGCGCGACGGTCTGGGGCTGACCGCGCCGCGGATCGCCGACGTCTTCGCCGAATGGAACACCGGCGATCTGGACAGCTACCTGATCGAGATCACCGCGGAGGTGCTGCGCCAGGTCGACGCGGCCACCGGGGCACCGCTGGTCGACGTCATCCTGGACCGGGCCGAACAGAAGGGCACCGGCCGCTGGACGGTCAAATCGGCGCTGGACCTCGGGGTCCCGGTCACCGGCATCGCCGAGGCGGTGTTCGCCCGGGCCCTGTCCGGCTCGGTGGAGCAGCGCGCGGCCGGCGCCGGGCTGGCCGCCGGCCGGCTCGGCGAGCGGCCCGCCGACGCCGCCGCGTTCACCGAGGACGTCCGCCAGGCGCTGTACGCCTCCAAGATCGTCGCCTACGCGCAGGGCTTCAACCAGATCCAGGCCGGCAGCGCCGAACACGGCTGGAACGTCGCCCCCGGCGACCTGGCCACGATCTGGCGCGGCGGCTGCATCATCCGGGCCAAGTTCCTCGACCGGATCAAGGACGCCTTCGACACCGACCCGGAGCTGGTCAGCCTGCTCGCCGCGCCCTACTTCCGCGCCGCGGTGGAGACCGCGATCGACAGCTGGCGGCGCGTGGTGATCACCGCCACCGGGTTGGGCATCCCGGTGCCGGGCTTCGCCTCCGCGCTGTCCTACTACGACGGCCTGCGCACCGAACGGCTGCCTGCCGCGCTCACCCAGGCCCAGCGGGACTACTTCGGCGCCCACACCTACGGTCGCACCGACCGGCCCGGCATGTTCCACACCCTGTGGAGCGGCGACCGCAGCGAGGTGCCGGCCTGACCCGCCGACCGCAGACCACCACGACGACAGGATGACCATTGGAGGACGACGATCCGGACCCGACCCGGCGGGCGGGTGAACGCGGATGAGGTTTCTGGACGGCCAACGCCCCGGGCGTGACCTGCCCTACGACCTGACCTACGACGATGTGTTCATCGTCCCCAACCGCTCGACGGTGAGCTCGCGCTTCGACGTCGACCTGGCCACCGTCGACGGCTCGGGCACCACGATCCCGGTGGTGGTGGCCAACATGACCGCCGTCGCGGGCAAGCGGATGGCCGAGACCGTGGCCCGCCGCGGCGGACTGGTGGTGCTGCCGCAGGACCTGCCGATCGCGGCGGTCCAACAGACCGTCGCGTTCGTCAAGAGCCGCGATCTGGTCGCCGACACCCCGGTGGTGCTCACCCCGGAGGACTCGGTGTCGGCCGCGCTCGCGCTGATCCACAAACGCGCCCACGGCGCAGCGGTGGTCATCGTCGACGGCCGCCCGGTCGGCCTGGTCACCGAGGCGTGCTGCGCCGGGGTGGACCGGTTCGCCCGGGTCGCCGACGTGCAACTGACCGACTTCGTCACCGCACCGGCAGGCACCGCCCCGCGCAAGGTGTTCGATCTGCTGGAGTCCGCCCCGGTCGGGATGGCGGTGCTGACCGCCGCCGACGGCCGGCTGACCGGGGTGCTCACCCGCACCGGCGCGGTCCGGGCCGAGATCTACACCCCGGCGCTGGACACGGCCGGCCGGTTGCGGGTCGCGGCCGCGATCGGCATCAACACCGACGCCGCCGTGCGTGCCGCCGCGCTCGCCGAGGCAGGCGCCGACGTGCTGGTCATCGACACCGCGCACGGCCACCAGGAGAAGATGATCGACACGGTCCGCGCGGTGGCCGGACTGGGGCTGGGGCTGCCGGTGGTCGCCGGCAACGTGGTGTCCGCGGCGGGCACCCGCGACCTGATCGAGGCCGGCGCCGACATCGTCAAGGTCGGGGTAGGCCCCGGCGCCATGTGCACCACCCGGATGATGACCGCGGTGGGTCGCCCGCAGTTCTCCGCCGTCCTCGAATGCGCCTCGGCCGCACGCGAACTCGGTGGACACGTGTGGGCCGACGGCGGGGTCCGCTTCCCCCGGGACGTGGCGTTGGCGCTCGCGGCGGGAGCGTCGAACGTGATGATCGGCTCCTGGTTCGCCGGCACCTACGAGTCCCCCGGCGACCTCCTGCACGACCGCGACGAGCGGCCCTACAAGGAGAGCTACGGCATGGCGTCGAAACGGGCGGTCGGCGCCCGCACCGCCCTGGACAGCCCCTATGACCGGGCCCGCAAAATGCTGTTCGAGGAGGGCATCTCGACCTCCCGGATGGCGGTCAGCCCCGAGCACGGCGGCGTCGAGGACCTGCTCGACCACATCACCGCCGGGGTGCGCAGCACCTGCACCTACGTCGGCGCGGCGACCCTGCCCGAACTGCACGAGCGGGTCGTCCTCGGCGTGCAGTCGGCGGCCGGGTTCGCCGAGGGGCACCCGCTGCCCCACGGGTGGTGACCGCCGCGCGATGTCCGAGCCGATGACGATCGCGCTCACCGCGGGATCGCTGCTGGCGATCCTGGCGCTGACCGCGGGAACCGCGGTCTTCGTGGCCGCCGAGTTCTCGCTGACCGCGCTGGAACGCTCCACGGTCGAGGCCAACGCCCGCCACGGCGGCCGCCGCGACCGGTTCGTCAAACGCGCCCACCACACCCTGTCCTTCCAGCTCTCCGGGGCCCAACTGGGCATCTCGATCACCACCTTGGCCACCGGCTACCTGGCCGAACCGGTGCTGGCCCGCTGGATCCGGCCCGCGCTGGGCGCCGTGGGGATACCCGCCGGCTGGGCCGGCGGAATCGCACTGTTCGTCGCGCTGCTGCTGGCCACCTCGCTGTCGATGGTCTTCGGCGAACTGGTGCCGAAGAACTTCGCGGTGGCCCGCCCGCTGCCGGCCGCCCGCGCCACCGCAGGCCCGCAGCTGTTGTTCTCGGCGCTGTTCGCCCCGGCGATCCGGTTGACCAACGGCGCCGCCAACGCGATCGTGCGCCGGATGGGCATCGAACCGGCCGAGGAACTGCGCTCGGCACGCTCCCCGCGCGAGCTGACCGCGCTGGTGCGCAGCTCGGCGCGCAGCGGCTCGCTGGACAGCGCCACCGCCGCGCTGGTGGGCCGCTCGCTGAAGTTCGGCACCCTGTCCGCCGAGGAACTGATGACCCCGCGGTCGAAGATCGTCGCGCTGGAAAGCGACGCGAGCATCGCCGACCTGGCGGCCATCGCCGCCGAGTCCGGGTTCTCCCGGTTCCCGATCGTGCGCGGCGACCTCGACGAAACCATCGGCATCGTCCACGTCAAACAGATCTTCGCGGTCCCCGCCGCGCAGCGGGCCGGCACGCCGCTGGCCGACATCGCGCAGCCGGTCGCGGTGGTGCCCTCCACCCTCGACGGCGATGCGGTGATGACCCAGATCCGGGCCAACGGCCTGCAGACCGCCATGGTCGTCGACGAATACGGCGGCACCGCGGGCATGGTCACGGTGGAGGACCTGATCGAGGAGATCGTCGGCGACGTCCGCGACGAACACGACGACGCCACCCCCGACGTCGTCGCCCTGGGCACCGGCTGGCAGGTGTCGGGGCTGCTGCGCATCGACGAGGTCGCCGCGGCCACCGGCTACCGCGGCCCGGACGGCGAGTACGACACCATCGGCGGCCTGGTGCTGCAGCAACTCGGCCACATCCCGGCCGCCGGGGAGAGCGTGGAGCTGCCCGAGTTCGACCCGGAGCTGCCGGTGCGCTGGCGGGCCCGGGTGGTGCGGATGGACGGCAGACGCATCGACCTGCTCGAGCTCACCGAGACCGGTCAGGCGGCGCACTGATGGCCGACCTCGCCGCGATCCTGCTCACGGTCGCGCTGCTGGGCGCCAACGCCTTCTTCGTCGCGGCGGAGTTCTCGCTGATCTCGGCGCGCCGCGACCGGCTGGAAGCCCTCGCCGAGCAGGGCAAGAAGAGCGCGCTGACCGTCATCGCCGCCGGCGAGCAGCTGTCGCTGATGCTGGCCGGGGCTCAGCTGGGGGTGACGGTCTGCTCCATCCTGCTCGGCCGGGTCGCCGAACCCGCGGTCGCGGCCATGCTGGGGCACTCCTTCGACCTGGTCGGCATCCCCGACCCGCTGGTGCACACGCTGGCGTTTCTGATCGCCTTGGCGATCGTGGTGACCCTGCACGTGCTGCTCGGCGAGATGGTGCCCAAGAACATCGCGCTGGCCGGGCCGGAGACCGCCGCGATGCTGATGATCCCGATCTACCTGGTCTATGTGCGCGCCGCACGGCCGTTCATCGCGTTCTACAACTGGTGCGCCAACCTGACCCTGCGCGCGCTGCGGGTGGACCCGAAGGACGAATTGGACATCACCGTCTCCACCGTCGAACTCTCCGAGATGATCGCCGAATCGGTCTCCGAGGGCCTGCTCGACCACGAGGAACACACCCGGCTCACCCGCGCCCTGCAGATCCGCTCCCGGGTGGTCGCCGACGTCGCGGTGCCGCTCGGCGACATCCGCACCGTGCCCGCCGCCGCCCCCGGCACCGGGCCCACCGTCGCCGCGGTCGAGGCCGCGCTGGCCGAGACCGGCTACTCCCGCTTCCCGGTGGTCGACCCGACCGGCGGGTTCGTCGGCTACCTGCACATCAAGGACGTGCTGGCGCTCGGCGACGACCCCAACGCCGTGCTCGCCCGCGCCGCGGTGCGCCCGCTGCCGCGGGTCCTCGAATCCCTGCCGCTGCCCGAGGCGCTGTCGCGGTTGCGGCGCACCAACAGCCATCTGGCGCTGGCCACCGGCCACGACGGCCGGGTGGTGTCGATGGTGGCACTGGAAGACCTGGTCGAGGACCTGGTCGGCACCGTCCGCGACGGCACGCACCGGATCTGATGGGCACCGCATGACCGCCACCACGACGACCCGGCGGCTCACCGCCGACCGGTGGCAGTCGCGGGCCGCCGCGCACCGCGCCCGCATCCACGCCGTGCTCGGCGACTACCTCGCCCGCCGCGCCGCCGGCGAGGCCGAGCCGGTGGTGGACTTCCTGTTCACCTACTACCGGCCGCGCCCGGCGCAGCTGCTGCGCTGGCATCCCGGCTTCGGGGTGGTGCTCACCGGCACCGACGGGCAACTGGGCGATTACCTCGGCCACCGCGGGTACACCCGCTGCGGCGACGGGGTCACCGCCGACCCGCGGTTTTTGGCCCGCCGCCGCGACACCATCGCCGCCATCGGCCGGCTGCTCACCGCCACCGCCGCCCGCCCGCCGCAGCTGTCCTGCTTCGGATTGCACGAGTGGGCGATGCTCTACCGCGGCGGCGAGGTCCGCCACCCCGGGGTGCCGCTGCGGCTGGGCCGGGCGGGCACCGACGCCGTCGTCGACGCGCTCGACCTGCGCTGCACCCACTACGACGCCTTCCGGTTCTTCAGCCCCGCCGCCGCGCCCCGCAACCGCACCGCGCTGCGCCGCGCCGACCAGGTCGACCACGAGCAACCCGGCTGCCTGCACGCGGCGATGGACCTCTACAAGCACTGCGCCCACCTGGCACCGCTGATCGACTCGGCGCTGACCGCCGACTGCTTCGCGCTGGCGCACACCGCCCGGGTGCTCGACATGCGGGCCAGCCCGTATGACCTGCGCGCGTTCGGCTACCGCCCGGTGCCGGTCGAGACCGCGGCCGGGCGCGCCGAATACGTGCGCGGCCAGACCGAGATCGCCGAGCGGGCGGCGGTGCTGCGCGCCCGGCTGCTGGAGCACTGCCGGCGGCTCGACGACACGCCGGCCTGACCCGCGTGACCGCCAAACCTACCGGCGGGTACCCCCGGTAAGGTGGACGCACTGTCGGCGGAAAGGGAGGAAGCATGACTGACCGGGTCTCGGTGGGCAATCTGCGGATCGCGCGGGTGCTCTACGACTTCGTGACCACCGAGGCGCTGCCCGGCACCGGTGTCGACCCCGACGCCTTCTGGGCGGGGGTGGACCGGGTCGTCACCGACCTCACCCCGCGTAACCGCGAACTGCTGGCGCACCGCGACGACCTGCAGGCCCAGATCGACAAGTGGCACCGCGCCCGGGTGATCGGCCCGCACGACCCCGAGGAGTACCAGCGGTTCCTCACCGACATCGGCTACCTGCGGGAGGAGCCGGCCGACGTCACCGTCACCACCGCCGACGTCGACGACGAGATCACCACCACCGCGGGCCCGCAGCTGGTGGTCCCGGTGACCAACGCCCGGTTCGCCCTCAACGCGGCCAACGCCCGCTGGGGCTCGCTGTACGACGCGCTGTACGGCACCGACGTAATCCCCGAGGACGACGGCGCGGAGAAGGGCACCAGCTACAACAAGGTGCGCGGCGACAAGGTCATCGCCTACGCGCGCGGGTTCCTCGACGAGGCGGTGCCGCTGGCCACCAGCTCCTGGACCGAGGCCACCGGCTTCGAGGTGGCCGACGGCCAGCTGATGGTGTCGCTGGGCCAGGACCGCTCGACGGTGCTCGGCGACCGGGCCGCGTTCGTCGGCTACACCGGCGAACCCGACGCCCCGACCGCGCTGCTGCTGACCCACCACGGGCTGCACCTAGAGATCCTCATCGACGCCGACTCCCCGGTCGGCTCGACCGACGCGGCCGGGATCAAGGACGTGGTGCTGGAGTCCGCGGTCACCACGATCATCGACTTCGAGGACTCCATCACCGCCGTCGACGCCGACGACAAGGTGCTCGGCTACCGCAACTGGCTGGGCCTCAACCGCGGTGACCTCTCCGAAGAGGTGTTCAAGGACGGCAAGGCGTTCACCCGGGTGCTGCACGAGGACCGCACCTACACCGCACCCGACGGCGGCGAGTTGACCCTGCCCGGGCGCAGCCTGCTGTTCGTGCGCAACGTCGGGCACCTGATGACCAACGACGCGATCGTGTTCGCCGACGGCGACGAGGTGCCGGAGGGCATCCAGGACGCCCTGTTCACCGGGCTGATCGCGATGCACGGCCTGCGCGCCGGCGACGAGAACGGCCCGTTGGTCAACAGCCGCACCGGTTCGATCTACATCGTCAAACCCAAGATGCACGGCCCCGACGAGGTGGCGTTCACCGTGGAGCTGTTCCGCCGGGTCGAGCAGGTGCTCGGGCTGCCGGAGAAGACCCTGAAGGTCGGCATCATGGATGAGGAGCGGCGCACCACGCTCAACCTCAAGGCCTGCATCGCCGCGGCCGCCGACCGGGTGGTGTTCATCAACACCGGCTTCCTGGACCGCACCGGCGACGAGATCCACACCTCGATGGAGGCCGGGCCGATGGTGCGCAAGGGCGCCATGAAGAGCCAGCCCTGGATCTCCGGCTACGAGGACAACAACGTCGACGTCGGCCTGGAGTGCGGGCTGGCCGGCCACGCCCAGATCGGCAAGGGCATGTGGACGATGACCGACCTGATGGCCGACATGATGGAGCAGAAGATCGGTCAGCCCCGCGCCGGTGCCTCCACCGCCTGGGTGCCGTCCCCGACCGCGGCCACCCTGCACGCCATCCACTACCACCAGGTGGACGTGGCGGCCGTGCAGCAGGAGCTGGCCGGTGAGCGCCGGGCCGGCCTCGACCAGCTGCTGACGATCCCGCTGGCCAAGGAGCTGGCCTGGGCTCCGGAGGAGATCCACGAGGAGGTCGACAACAACTGCCAGTCGATCCTGGGCTACGTGGTGCGCTGGGTCGGGCAGGGCGTCGGCTGCTCGAAGGTGCCGGACATCCACGACGTCGCGCTGATGGAGGACCGCGCCACCTTGCGCATCTCCAGCCAGCTGCTGGCCAACTGGCTGCGCCACGGTGTCATCACCGCCGCGGACGTGCGGGCCAGCCTGGAGCGGATGGCCGCGGTCGTCGACGAGCAGAACGCCGGGGACTCCGACTACCCGGCGATGAGTCCCGACTTCGACAACAGCATCCCGTTCCTGGCCGCCGAGGAACTGATCCTGGCGGGCACCAGCCAGCCCAACGGGTACACCGAGCCGATCCTGCACCGCAGGCGCCGGGAGTTCAAAGCCCAGTTCGGCCTTTGAAGAGACTCGGCGAGAAGGGATCCGGCCGGCAGCAACGGAGATAACGACAGCGCGATGGGCAAGCACAGCATCCCGGACCCCGACGACACCGGCGACCACTCCCCCGACGAGCCCGGTTCCGGGCCGTCGTCGCCGCGCGCCGCAGCCGCTGCCGCCCGGCTGGCCCGCGGCCGGCGCCGCATCGGCGAGTGGAGCGGCGGGCATCGCAGCGAAGGTGGGCGCCGCGGGGTCAGTGTCGGGGTGATCGCCGCCCTGGTCACGGTGATCGTGGTGGTCGCCGGGGTCATCCTGTGGAAGTTCTTCGGTGCGACGCTCGCCGACCGCTCCGGCACCGCCGCGGCCCGCTGCGTCGACGGCGACGCCACGGTCGGGGTGGTTGCCGACCCGTCAATCGCCGAGCCGATGCGGCAGTTCGCCGAGGAGTTCAGCGGCACCGGTCGCCAGGTCGGTGACCGCTGCATCACGGTGGAGGTCAAATCGGCCGCCTCCGACGCGGTGATCAACGGGTTCATCGGTGACTGGCCGGCCGACCTCGGTGAGCGGCCCGGGCTGTGGATCCCGGCCAGTTCGATCTCCGCGGCCCGGCTCAGCGCCGCCGTCGGCGCCGACACCATCAGCGACAGCCGCTCGCTGGTCGTCTCACCGGTGCTGCTGGCCATCCGGCCCGAGCTGAAACCGGCACTCGCCGACCAGGATTGGGCATCGCTGCCCCGACTGCAGACCGCCCCCGATGCGCTGGACCGCGCCCTGCCCGGCTGGGGCTCGCTGCGGTTGGCGCTGCCGGTGCGCGGCAACAGCGACGCCTCCTACCTGGCCGCCGAAGCGGTTGCGACAGCTACCGCGCCGGCCGGCGAACCGGCCGCTGCGGGCACCGCGGCGGTGCGCACCCTGCTGGGCGCCCAACCGAAGCTGGCCGACGACTCGATCGCCGAGGCGATGAACGCGCTGCTGGAGGCCGACGACCCGGCGACCGCGCCGGTGCACGCGGTGGTCACCACCGAACAGCAGGCGTTCGCCCGCGGGCAGGCCGGCACCGACCGCAGCGGCACCCTGACCACCTGGCTGCCGCCCGGGCCGGTCGCGGTGGCCGACTACCCCACCGTGTTGCTCGCCGGCAACTGGCTGTCCAGCGAGCAGGAGGCCGCGGCCAGCGAATTCGCCCGGTTCCTGCGCAAACCCGAACAGCTCGACCGCCTCGCCGAGGCCGGGTTCCGCGCCCCCGACACCGACCGGCCCGACAGCGACGTCACCGACTTCCCCGACCTGCCCGACACCCTGGCGGTCGGCGATGACAGCGCCCGCGCCACCATCGCCACCGTGCTCACCGCACCGGTCAACGGCCCGGCGGTCTCGGTGATGCTCGACGAGTCGATGAACGAGCAGGACGGCGGAGCCACCCGGCTGGCCAACGTGACCGCCGCCCTGGGCGCGGGACTGCGCGACCTGCCGCCGGACTCCACGGTGGGCCTGTGGGTCTTCGACGGCGTGGAGGGCCGCACCGCGGTCGCCCCCGGGCCGCTGGACACCCAGCTCGACACTCTCACCGGCCGGCTGGACGGGCTCAGCGCCGGCTCCGGCGGCGCGGTGTCGTTCACCACGCTGCGACTGGTCTACGACGCGGCGTTGGCCGGCTACCGGGAGGGCCGCCCCAACTCGGTGCTGGTGATCACCACCGGCCCGCACACCGACCGGACCCTCGACGGCCCCGGCCTGCAGGACTACATCCGCGGCGCACTGGACCCGGCCCGCCCGGTCGCGGTCAACGTCCTCGACTTCGGTGACGACGCCGACCGCGCCACCTGGGAGGCGGTCGCCGAGCTCAGCGGCGGCCAATACCGGCAGCTGGCCGGCTCCGACTCCCCGGAGCTGGCCGCCACCCTGGCCGCGCTGCTGGGCTGACCGCCGGGGTCAGCTGAACGCCGTCCCCCGTCGATCAGCTGAACACCGCTCGGCTGATCAGCTGAACGCCTCGATAGGCGGGCAGGAGCAGACCAGGTTGCGGTCGCCGTAGGCGCCGTCGATGCGGCGCACCGGCGGCCACACCTTCGGCCGGTACCGCACGCCCAGCGGGTAGGCGGCCTGCTCACGGGTGTAGGGGTGCGCCCACTCCTCGGCCACCAGGCACTCGGCGGTGTGCGGCGCCCCGCGCAGCGGGTTGTCCTCCACCGGCCACTCCCCCGACGCCACCCGGTCGATCTCGCCGCGGATGGCGATCATCGCCGCGCAGAACGCGTCCAGCTCGGCCAGGCTCTCGCTCTCGGTGGGCTCGACCATCAGCGTGCCCGCGACCGGGAAACTCATCGTCGGTGCGTGGAAACCGTAGTCGGCCAACCGTTTCGCGACATCGTCGACGGTGACACCGGTCGCCTTGGTCAGCGGCCGCAGGTCCAGGATGCATTCGTGGGCGACCATGCCGTTGTTGCCGGTGTAGAGCACCGGGTAGTACTCGTCGAGGCGGCGGGCCAGATAGTTGGCCGAGGCGATCGCGGTCAGCGACGCGGCCCGCAGCCCGCCGGCGCCCATCATCCGGATGTAGGCCCAGGTGATCGGCAGGATCGACGCCGAACCGAACGGGGCGGAGGAGACCGCCGGGCCGCCACCGACCTCCCCGGCGTAGGGGCCGTCGCCGCCCTGCGGGTCACCGGGCAGGAACTCCGCCAGGTGGGCGCGCACCGCGACCGGACCCACCCCCGGCCCGCCCCCGCCGTGCGGGATGCAGAACGTCTTGTGCAGGTTCAGATGGCTGACGTCCCCGCCGAACCGGCCCGGCCGGGCCAGCCCGACCAGCGCGTTGAGGTTGGCCCCGTCGACGTAGACCTGCCCGCCGGCGTCGTGCACGGCGGCGCAGATCTCCTCGATGTCCTGTTCGTAGACGCCGTGGGTGGACGGGTAGGTGATCATCAGCGCGGCCAGCGACCCGGCGTGCTCGGCGATCTTGGCGCGCAGGTCGTCGAGGTCGACGTCACCGTTGTCGCGGCAGGCCACCACCACCACCCGCAACCCGGCCAGCGCGGCCGACGCCGCGTTGGTGCCGTGCGCGCTCGACGGGATCAGGCAGACGTCGCGGTGGCCCTCCCCGCGCCCGGCGAGGTAGGCCTGGATGGCCAGCAGGCCGGCATACTCGCCCTGCGAGCCGGCGTTGGGTTGCAGCGACACCGCGTCGTAGCCGGTCATCTGCGCCAGCCAGGACGCCAGCTGGTCGATCAGCCGGCGCAGCCCCGGGGTGTCGGAGGCCGGGGCGAACGGGTGCAACCGGGCGAAGCCGGGCCAGGTGATCGGCTCCATCTCGGCGGCCGCGTTCAGCTTCATCGTGCACGACCCGAGCGGGATCATGCTGCGGTCCAAGGCGATGTCCTTGTCCGCCAGCGCACGCAGGTAGCGCATCATCGCCGTCTCGGTGCGGTAGTCGCGGAACGCCGGATGCTCCAGGAACGTCGAGGTGCGGGCGACCGCGGCGAGTCGGTCGGCGCCGCCGGACCGGCCCGGCGCGGCCCCGAACGCCGCCAGCACCGACGCGACGTGGGCGTCGGTGGTCGCCTCGTCGCAGGAGACCGAGACGTGATCGGCGTCGACGCGCCACAGGTTGATGCCGTCGGCCTTGGCGGCGGCGACCACGTCGTCGGCCCGCCCCGGGACCCTCGCGAGCACCGTGTCGAAGAAGTCGTCGTGCACCACCGCGTCGCCGAGTCCGTCGGCCAGCGCGGCGGCGTGCTGATGCACCCGCCGCGCGATCGCGGTGAGCCCCTCGGCCCCGTGATAGCTGGCGTACATGGCGGCGACCACCGCCAGCAGTGCCTGCGCGGTGCAGATGTTGGAGGTGGCCCGGTCGCGGCGGATGTGCTGCTCGCGGGTCTGCAGCGACAGCCGGTAGGCCGAGGTGCCGTCGGCGTCGACCGACACCCCCACCAGCCGGCCGGGCAGCTGGCGGGCGTGGACCTGGTTGACCGCCAGGTAACCGGCGTGCGGGCCGCCGAAGCCCATCGGCACCCCGAATCGCTGCGCACTGCCGAACACCACGTCGGCGCCGATCTCGCCGGGCGGGGTGATCAGGGTCAGCGCCAGCAGGTCGGCGCCGACGGCGACCAGTGCGCCGCGCTGGTGGGCCGCATCGATCAGCGACGACCAGTCGGTGACCCGGCCGCTGGCGCCGGGCAGCTGGGCGATCACGCCGAAGAACTCGCCGTCGGGCAGCCCGTCGCGCAGGTCGGCGGGCACGATCTCGATGCCCAGCGGGGTGGCGCGGGTCGCCAGCACGGTGCGGCTGTGGGCGAACAGGTCGACGTCGACGACCAACCGGTTCGAGTCCCCGCGCACCGCGCGGTGCATCAACGTCATCGCCTCGGCGGCCGCGGTGGCCTCGTCGAGCATCGAGGCGTTGGCGATCTCGCACCCGGTCAGGTCGGCGACCATGGTCTGGAAATTCAGCAGCGCCTCCAGCCGGCCCTGGCTGATCTCCGGCTGGTAGGGCGTGTAGGAGGTGTACCAGCCGGGGTTCTCCACGATGTTGCGGCGCAGCACCGGCGGGGTGAGCGTGTCGTAGTAGCCCTGCCCGATCATCGACACCGCGACGGTGTTGGCGTCGGCCATCGCCGCCAGTTCGGCCAGCGCCTGCTCCTCGGTGGCCGCGGCGGGCAGCGCCTCCAGGCCGGGGGCGACCGGGCCGTCGGCGGTGTCGGTGAGCGGGTCGAGGATGCCCGCCGGCACGGCGAGCGCGGCCAGGGCCTCCAGCGAGTCCACGCCGATCACCTCGAGCATGCCGGCGAGGGCGTCGCGGTCGGGGCCGATGTGGCGGTCAGCGAAACGGAATTCGGTGGTCAAGGCGGACTCTCCTGGGGTGGCAACCGGTGTCGGGCCCTCTCCCTCTGTCCTCACCCGTGACCGGGCGCCTGAGAGATTCGGCGCGCGGCGCCTTTCCCCATCGGCGGGCGACACGACATCGCCACTTTCCAGAGGCATCGGAGCCGGCCGCGGTCCGGGGGCCTGAGAGGTTGACGGAGAGGTGTTGCTCCTTCGGCGTCCGTGGCTGGCGGCCACGGAACTCTCCCGCGTCGGCGCGATGCACGCCCCAGCCTACCGAAGTGGGTTCAGCCGATCTTGCGGTCCCGGTTGCGTCGCCGCGAGGCCAGTTCGTCCTCCGGGGCGGCGATCGCCTCGCCGTCGGTGGCGCGCTCACCCGGGAAGTCGGCGATCGCGCCGGTCAGCTCCCGCATCGCCCCGGCCACCGCGATCCCGAACACGCCCTGCCCGCCCTGCAGCAGGTCGACGACCTCTTCGGCGGAGGTGCACTCATAGACGGTGGTGCCGTCGGAGAACAGCGTGATGTTGGCCAGGTCGGACACCCCGCGCTGGCGCAGGTGGTCGACCGCGACCCGGATGTTGTGCAGCGAGATGCCGGTGTCCAGCAGGCGCTTGACGATCTTGAGGACCAGGATGTCCTTGAACGAGTACAGCCGCTGGCTGCCGGAGCCGGCCGCGCTGCGGATCGAGGGCACCACCAGCGAGGTGCGCGCCCAGTAGTCCAGCTGGCGGTAGGTGATGCCGGCGATCTGGCAGGCGCTGGGCCCGCGGTAGCCGATCAGCTCGTCGGGGATGGAGTCGTCGGGGAACAGTCCGCCCTGCACCGGGGCGCCCACGTCGGAACGATCAGCGAGGTGATCAGCAAGGTTGAGTTGTTCTTGACGTGGCTGTTCACCCACGGGTGTGTCCTCTCGCTGATCACGCTCGGTCGCCGACCGTCGTCCTGCTCAAGTGCCTGTGAGCATACGCTTTTCGGCGGGCTGTCCGCTTGTCGTCGCTATGAAAGTATGGCCGTTCGGCGTCGGGATGCCCGGTTCCGCCCGGGCGTGTCGTCGTCCTCGCCGCAGTTGAGACGCATCCGTGACGTTGCCGTCCCCGGGAGTCTACCGGCGGCTCAGGTGGCCTTGAAGTCGTCGGGCGAAACGCTGTCGAGGAACTCCTTGAACTTCTCCACCTCGTCCTCGCGCACCCCGCCCTCGCCCTCGGTGTCGTCGTCGGGGATCAGCAGCCCGGCCTCGTCGAGCACCGCCTCCTCGACGAAGATCGGCACACCGGTGCGCAACGCGATCGCCACCGAGTCCGACGGCCGCGCCGACACCACGACGTCGTCGTCGAAGACCAGGTCGGCGTAGAACGTGCCCTCCTGCAGGTCGACGATGCGCACCTCGCGCAGGGAGTGGCCAAGGGCGACAAGCAGATCCCGGATCAGGTCGTGGGTGAGCGGGCGGGCCGGCTCGACCCCCTGCTGCTCCAGCGCGATCGCCGCGGCCTCGGCCTGCCCGATCCAGATCGGCAGGTAGCGGTCCCCGCTGGCCTCCCGCAGCAACAGCACCGGCTGATTCTGGGGCTGCTCGACACGAATGCCGACGACGTGAACCTCACCCATCTGCGTCTGCCCTCCGCCCCTGTCGCGGTATCCAACTCGCTGCCCGGAAGTCTAGTCCTCAGGGGTGCAGCACGTCGCGAACCGCCGATTTGACCAGCGCCGTGTGCAAGGTGATCGACAGCGCCGCCACCTCCCGGGCCAGCTCGTCGGCGCGGTCCCGCGCCCCGGCGGTGCCCGCCTTGACCATCGGCCCGGCGATCTGGGCGATCAGGTCGGACTGGCGGTCGGCCGCCGAGCGGAACGCCCGCAGATGCCTCGGCTCCACACCGAAGTCGGCCAGCGCGCGGGCGCATTGCAGGATGACGACCGCGTGCTCGTCGAAGAACCCGGCCGCACCGGTGGTGATCACCCCGGCGTCGAGCAGCGCGGCGAGCAGCGTCTCGTCGACGCCGGCGCGCTCCAGCAGCGTCTCGCGACTCAACCGGGTCTGGGCGGGGGCGACCGCAGCAGGGGCGGTGGCCTCCCCGCCGGCCACCAGGCGCGGCGTCCCGTACGGCGAGGCCGACGGCGGCAACTCGCCGTCCGGCTGGGCGTCGAGTTGGGCCTTGATCACCTTCAACGGCAGGTACTGGTCGCGCTGGGCGGCCAGGATGAACCGCAGCCGGGCGCAGTCGTAGGCGGTGAAGCGCCGGTAACCGGCCGCGGTGCGCTGCGGGGTGACCAGGCCCTCGGCCTCGAGGAACCGGATCTTGGAGATCGTGACATCGGGGAACTCCGGACGCAGTTCCTCCAGCACCGACCCGATCGACATTCCGGCCGGCGCGGGCGTCTCCGGTGCGGTCATCTAGCTGCCGGATCCACCGCTGTCGTCGCTCTTGGGGCCGGTGAGGAAGACCAGCCGGAACTTGCCGATCTGGACCTCGTCGCCGTTGGACAGCACCGCGGAGTCCACCGGCTCGCGGTTGACGTAGGTGCCGTTGAGGCTGCCGACGTCGACGACCTGGAACTCCTCGCCCTCCAGCCGGAACTCGGCGTGCCGGCGGCTGACGGTGACGTCGTCGAGGAAGATGTCGCTGTCGGGGTGCCGCCCCGACGAGGTGACCTGCTGGTCGAGCAGGAACCGCGAGCCGGCGTTGGGGCCGCGCTTGACCACCAGCAGCGCCGAACCGGCCGGCAGCCCCTCCACCCCGGAGACGGCGCTGTCGGAGCCGACCTGGGCCGGCGCGTCGAGCTCGCTGAGGAAATCGGCACGGAAGACCGAGGTGGTCTCCGCGGTGACGTCGTCGGAGTCCTGATTGCTGTCGTTCTCCGTCACCCGCTCCTCCTTCGTGGCTGCCTTCGCGCGCACGGCGCAACGGAATCCCGCCGCCGGCGCCGCTGTGTTGACCGTACCGCGCCGCGGCCGACAATGGTGCCGGCACGGCCGGATCGGCGGCCACCCGGTGTGGCCGTCGACGCGTCGCACCATTGCGACACCCGCGCCGCGGCGGGCGTGTCAAACCCTAACAGTGTCACTGCTCGACGCTGGCCCGGTAGCCGTCGGCGTCGAGCAGACCGGCCACCGCCTGATCGAGTGAATCGGTGTCGGCCTGCAGGTCCACCAGCCAACCCGCGCCGTAGGGGTCGGAATTGACCAGTTGCGGACTGCCGGTGAGCTCTTCGTTGACCGCCACCACCGTCGCCGACACCGGGGCGAACAGGTCCGACACCGACTTGGTGGACTCCACCTCACCGAACGACTCGCCGGCGGTGACGGTGTCGCCGACCGCGGGCAGTTGGACGAAGACCACGTCGCCGAGCGCGGACTGGGCGAAGTCGGTGATGCCCACCCGCACGGTGTCGGCGCCGGTGCGGCGCACCCACTCGTGGTCGGCGGAGTACTGCAGATCGGTCGGGACGTCGCTGGCAGAGCTCACGGTGTTCCTGTTCTGTGTGTCGGGGTTATTTCACAGGCTGAGCGTATTGGCGCTGTTTCGGTTGCCGCAAGGCGGTCACCTCGAGGTAGTCCTGCTGCTCCATCGACATCGAGCCGCCGACCACCTCGATGCTGTCGGTCGCCCCGCCGGGGATGTTCATCGCCGCGGCGAGCGTCGGCGGATCCCCGATCGCCACAACCGAATACGGCGGGTTGAGGGTCGTGTCGTCAACGACCAGCGCGCCCGGCACCCCGACCACCCAGGTGTCCACCCCGACCCGCACCGCTTGGCGCCCGTCGCTGATCTGCATCGCTTCGGCGCCGGCCGCACGCAGCTCGTTGATCACGTCCAGCACCGTCTCCGGGGTCACCCCGGGGCCGGGATCCTCGATGGTGATCGCGACGCCCGGGCCGGTCGCGGCGACCGTGCCGATCAGGATCGACAGGGCCGCCAGCCGGGCCTGGGCCGCCTCGATGGCGGCCTGGTCGCCGCTGCCCGCGGCCTGTAGCGCGGTCAGCGTGCGCTGCAGGTCGGCCACCTCGGTGTTGAGCGCGGCTTCGCGCTGGCGCAGCGAGTCCAGCAGCACCAGCAGATCGGCCGGGCGGGCGGAGTCCAGCGCGTCGCCGCTGTCGGTCTGGCGGACCTGGGTGGCGATGGCCACCCCCAGCATCACGCACAGCAGCACCGCCAGCGTCGCGAAGACCGGCTGCCTGCGCCCGCGGCGCCCGTCGCCCGCCCGGTCCGGTCCGCGGTCCTCGGGCAGTTCGTGGCGGCCGCGCTCGGCGGTGTCGCTCATCGCCGGCTCACGCCCCGAACAGCCGCCGCCGCAGCGCCGCGGCGTTGCCGAAGATGCGGATCCCGAGCACCACGATGATCGCGGTGGACAGCTGGGTGCCGACCCCGAGCTGGTCGCCGACGTAGACGATCAGCGCGGCGACCAGCACGTTGAACACGAACGACACCACGAAGACCTTCGGGTCGAAGATCTGCTCCAGGTAGGCGCGCAGACCGCCGAACACGGCGTCGAGCGCGGCGACCACCGCGATCGGCAGATACGGCTGGACGGCCTCGGGCACCGAGGGCTGGAACACCAACCCCAGCACGATGCCGAGGACAAGGGCGGCGATGCCGATCATGGTCGTCGGGGTCTCCTCTACTGGTTCGTGCGGTGGCCGGTGGTCGCTGCGGTGGGCCCCGGTCAGGGCCCGGCCGGTCGGGCGTACATCACGTCCCGGGTGGTGCCCGCGGGCAGCACCAGGCCGTCGCCGGCGGCGACGGTGACCCCCACACCATAGGAGGCCTCCAGCAGCCGCATCCGGTACAGCCCCGGGGTGCGGTCGAAGGCGGCCTGCATCTCCCGCGGACCGATCGCCAGGATGGTGTACGGGCTGGAGACGGGGGTGTTGTCGACCAGGATCGCGCCGCCGGCCTGCCGGATGGTCACGTTGGGGCCCATCCGCACGTCGTCGACCGCGATCGCCTCGGCCCCGGCCGACCACAGCGAGTTCACCACCAGCTGCAGGTCCCGGTCCAGGATGATCTGGCGGCTGCCGGCCACCCGCTGCTTGGACACGTCGGTGAGGTTGCGGCCGACGCCGGGGTCGGTGACCGTCACCGTCAGCCCCGGGCCGATCACCGCGCTGTCGGCGGCCGGCAGGGCCAGCGCGTCGAGCCCGGCGAGCAGCCGGCGGCCCTCGGCGTCACTGCGCAGCTGGCGGCGCTGCCGCTCGTTGACGTCGGTGGCCAGCGCATCGCGGTCGGCGGCCAGCGCGTCGGTGGACTGCCGGGCGCTGCGCACGTTGTCGGCCAGCACCTGCTGGGCGGCGTTCATGCTGGGCGCCATGGTGCGGGCCTGGGCGATCGCCGCGGCGAACACCACCGCGATCAGCAGCGCCGCCACCGCCCGCCACGCCCACCGCGCGGCCGGGCGGTCGGGCTCCCCGTGCCTGCGGGCCGCCGCGGCCGCGTAGCCGGGGTCGAGGTGTTCCGACAGCAGCGAGCGCAACAGCGAGGGCACCGGGAACCGGGAGGCGCGGGTGGCGTCGTGGGCGCCGCCGACCGGGTCGTAACCGCTGAGCGCGAAGAACGGTTCACTCATCGGCGACCCTGGGCAGCCGCCGCACCGTCTGCACCGACTGGGCGGCGTACAGCACGAACGTCCACAGATACATGCCCAGCCCCCAGATCAGGAACGCCCACCCGCAGGCCGACAGCACCCGGCCCCACAGCGCGTCGAGCTGGCCGAGCAGGATCAGCGGGAACGCCGACATCAGCGCGAACGTGGCCGCCTTGCCCAGGTAGATCACCGGCAGCGCGGTCACCCCGCGGCTGCGCAGCGCGGGCAGCGCGGCGGCCAGCAGCCCGTCGCGGGCCAGCAGCAGGCCGATGATCCACCACGGCACCAGCCCGTGCAGCCCGAACAGGATGGGCACGATGACCATGTACAGCCGGTCGACGGCCGGGTCGAGCAGCTCCCCCAGCCGCGAATACTGGCCGAGCAGCCGGGCGAGTTTGCCGTCCAGCCAGTCGGTGGCCCCGCTGACCATCAGCACCACCGCGGCGGCGACCTCGGCGTCGGCCACCAGCAGCAGGTAGCCGAAGACCACGATCAGCACCAGGCGCACCCCGCTGAGCGCGTTGGGCACCGTGAGCACCCGATCCTGCGCGACCGGCTCCATAGCCCGCGACCCTAGCGGAACACCCCGGGCAGGCTCAGCGCGGCGAGCGTGTCGTCGGCCAGCGGGTTGTCGTGCACCATGTAGGTCCACGTCGAGGTGGGCCGGGCCAGCTTCGACAGGTCGATGCCGGGCTCCTCCTCGATCGCCGAGGACGTCTCGAAGGTCTGCTGGGCGGCCTCGATCGCATCGGCGGCCAGCGAGGTGAACGCGTCGACGGCCATCCGGTGGAACTCGTCGAGCGGGTTCTGCCTGCCCAGGGCCCGCAGGTGGATGCTCTCCCGGATGTCGGCCAGGTAGGCCAGGTGGTCGGCCCAGCCGCGGTCCAGGTGGTAGAGCATGATCAGCCGGCAGATCCGGGTGAGCTGTTCCTCGGAGAGGCGTTCGGAGAGTTCCTCGTACCGCTCCGGGGCCAGCTCGGCCAGCTCGGTGCGGGCGGTGTCGGTGGACAGCAGCGTGTTGCGCCGCGCGACGATGATCGCCCGCTGCTGGGCGGTGAGCTGGTTGTAGCGCCAGGTGTTGGCGTGCACGTCGAGCAGCCGGCCCTCGGCCACCCGCTGGGCGTGGTCGAGCATCGCCGCGGCCTTCCTGCCGACGATGCGGCCGTCCTCGTCGGTCTCCATCGGCAGCTTCGCCGGTTCCAGGTGGTCGGTGACCACGTCGTCCTCCCAGGAGGCGAAGAACACCGACGAGCCGGGGTCGCCCTGGCGGCCGGCCCGGCCGCGCAACTGGTTGTCCAGCCGCTCGGTGCGGTGCCGCCCGGTGCCCACCACGTGCAGCCCGCCGAGCTCGGCGACCTCGTCGTGGTCAGCCTCATCGGAGCCGCCGAGGCGGATGTCGGTGCCGCGCCCGGCCATCTGTGTGGACACCGTCACCCGGCCCAGCTTGCCGGCCTCGGCGATGATCGCCGCCTCCTCGGCGTCGTTCTTGGCGTTGAGCACCACCGCCGGTACCCCGGCCTTGACCAGCCGCTCGTGCAGGTCTTCCGATTCGGCGACGTCGTGGGTGCCGATCAGCACCGGCTGGCCGGTGGCGTGCACCTCCTTGATGTGTTCGAGGATCGCGTCGTGTTTGGCCGCCGCGGTGATGTACACCCGGTCCGGCTCGTCCTCGCGGACGGTCGGGGTGTTCGGCGGGATCGGTGAGACCCCCAGCGAGTAGAACTGGCGCAGCTGCTCCCCGGCGGCCAGCGCGGTGCCGGTCATGCCGCACACGGTCGGGTACCGGTTGACCAGCGCCTGCACCGTGATGGTGTCGAGGACCTCACCGGTCTCGGTGGTCTCGATCCCCTCCTTGGCCTCCACCGCGGCCTGCAGGCCGTCCGGCCAGCGCTGCAACTGCGCGATCCGGCCGCGTGAGGAGTTGATCAGCTGCACCTTGCCGTCCCGGACGATGTAGTGCACGTCGCGCTGCAGCAGCACATGGGCGTGCAGGGCGACGTTGACCTCGGTGAGCGTGGTGCCCACGTGCTCCTCGGAGTACAGGTCGATGCCGCCGAGCCGGGCCTCCAGTTTGCGGGCACCGGTGTCGGTGAGGTGCACGTTGCGGTGGTCGGTGTCGGCGGCGAAGTCGACCCCGGGGGTGAGCTGGCCGACCCAGCGGATGATCTCCGCGCGGGGGGTCTCCTTGTGGGTGGTTCCGGCCAGCACCAGCGGCACCAGCGCCTCGTCGACCAGCACCGAGTCGGCCTCGTCGATCAGCGCGACGTCGGGTTTGGGTGAGACCAGGTCGTCGATGTCGGTCACCAGCTGGTCGCGCAGCAGATCGAAGCCGACCTCGTTGATCGAGGCGTAGGTGATGTCGCGGCGATAGGCCTCCCGGCGCTGCTCGGCGGTGGACTCGGCGTCCACCCAGCCGACGGTCAATCCCATCGCCTCCACCAGCGGGCCCATCCATTCGGCGTCGCGGCGGGCCAGGTAGTCGTTGATCGTGATGATGTGCACCCGCCGCCCGGCCAGCGCGTACCCGGCGGCGGCGATCGCACCGGACAGCGTCTTACCCTCACCGGTGGCCATCTCGACGACGTCGCCGGCGAGCATCCGCAGCGCCCCGAGCAGCTGCACGTCGAACGGGCGCAGTCCGGTGGCGCGTTCGGCGGCCTCCCGCGCGATCGCCAGGAACTGCGGGATGTCGTCGGAGTCGGCGAGATCCTTCAGGTTGAGCAGCCCGGCGGCCTTGGCGAGCTTCGCGTCGTCGAGGCCGGCGGCCTTGTCGTCGAAGTCGCCGGAGGCACGCACCTGGTTCAGCGAATGGGACTGGTCCTTCTCGGTGGTCGCGCCGAGAAGCTTCCAGAACTTGCCGCTCAACCGGCCGGTCTTGGTACTGGTTTTGGCCACCCGCTTACCGTACGCGGCGCGCCGGCCGCAGGTGCGCCCAGACGCGCTGCTCAGCCCAGGTTGGACCGGCGCGGATAGGCCACCGCCGGGTCGGTGAGCACGTTGACCACCGCCGGCCGACCGCTGTCGAAGGCCCGGCGCAGCGCGGGCCGCAACTCGGCGGGGCGACGCACCAGTTCGCCGTGGCCGCCCAGCGCCTCGACCACGGTGTCGTAGCGGGTGCCCGGGGCCAACTCGGCGACCACCGAGTAGCCGTAGATCGCCTCCATCGGGTGCTTCTCCAGCCCCCAGATGCCGTTGTTGCCGATCACCGAGACAACCTGCACCCCGTGGCGCACCAGGGTGTCCCACTCCATGCCGGAGAAACCGAACGCGCCGTCGCCCTGCAGCAGCACCACCTGCCGGTGCGGGCGGGCCAGTTTCGCGGCCAGCGCATAGCCGGGCCCCGAGCCCAGGCAGCCGAACGGGCCGCTGTCCAGCCAGGCGCCCGGCACATGGCTGTCGATCAGCCGGCCTGCGTAGGAGCCGAAGTCGCCGCCGTCGATCACCACGATCGCGTCGCGGTCCAGCAGCGGGGCCAGCTCAGCGTAGACCCGCATCGGGTGCAGCGGCGCCCGCTCGTCGGTGAACTCGTCGCGCTCTGATTCCCGTGCCGCGGTTTCGGTTTCGCGCAGCGTTGCCGTCCAGTCGCGCGGAGCCGGGGCACCGTCGGCGAGGGCGGTCAGCGTCGCCGCCAGATCGCCGTACAGTCCCGCCGCGACGGCGCGCGGCGACGGCCGCTCCGGCTCGACCCGGTCGGCGACGATCAGCGCAGTGTCGGCGCCGAACACCGCCCCGAACCCCAGCCGGAAATCCATCGGCACCCCGACCACCAGCGCCACGTCGGCCTCCGCCAGGGCTCGGGACCGGGCCCTGGAGAACGCCAACTCATGGTCGGCTGGCAGCACGCCGCGGGCCATGCCGTTGGCCAGCACCGGGATGCCGCGCCGCTCGGCGAGCTCCCGCAGCGCGGCCTCCGCGCGTCCCCACCACACGTTGGTGCCGGCCATGATCACCGGGCGGCGCGCCCCGGCCAGCAGCTCCACCGCGCGCTGCAGGGCGGCACCGTCGGCCGGAGTGGGGTCCGGCGGGGCGCTGAGCGCGCCCGGCCCGCCCGGATCGGCGGCCTCCCCGAACGCGTGATCGAGCGGGATGTCGACGAAGCCCACCCCCGACGGCGGCCCCAGCGTCGCGCGCAGCGCGGTGTCGATGAGCCCGGGGACCGCGGCGCTCGACTCGGCGGTGGCGGCGAAGCGGGCCAGCGGCGCCACGAACGGGACGTGGTCGATCTCCTGCAGCGAGCCCATCCCCCAGCGCCCGGCCGGCGCGCGTCCGCCGAGCACCAGCAGCGGGGAGCCGTTCTGGGCGGCCGCGGCGATCGCGCTCATCCCGTTGGTGATGCCCGGACCCGCGGTCAGCGCCGCCACCCCGGGATCACGGGTGACCTTCGCCCAGCCCTCGGCGGCGAACGCGGCGGTCTGCTCGTGGCGGGTGTCGATCAGCCGGATGTCCTCGGCGCGGCAGCCGTCGTAGAACGAGAACAGGTGGCCGCCGGAGAGGGTGAACACGGTGTCGAGGCCGGCGGCGCGCAGCCGCCGGGCGGCCAGCCGGCCGGCGTGCAGGGTGTCCATTCCGGCAGCGTAGTCAGCCGCCGTGCAGCCGCGGGGCAGCTCGGCGGAGTAGCTTCTCGAGGTCACCCCGTTTGCGCCCGGCCGTGAGGAGATGCCCCGGTGGAACCGTTCGAGCCGTCGATCGACTGGGGTCACGCCCTGCCCGATTCGCTGACCTGGGTCGCGATGGCCTGGGCCGTCACCGCGCTGTGTCTGCTGCTGGTGCTGATGGTGCTGCGGACCTTCACCGGGTGGGGGCGGCAGTTCTGGCGGATCACCGGCGACTACTTCAGCGGGCCGGGCAGCGTCGCGGTGTGGGCCCACTTCGGGGTGCTGTTGTTGTCGGTGATCCTGGCGGTGCGGCTCAACGTGCTCTTCAGCTACCAGGGCAAGGACCTGTACTCCTCGCTGCAGACCGCGTTCGCCGCAGGCGGCGCCCACGACGACGCGGTCCGGCAGTCCGGCATCGACGGGTTCTGGCTGTCGATCACGGTGTTCAGTGTGATGGCGGTGCTGCACATCGCCCGGTTCATGCTCGACGTGTACCTGACCCAGCGGTTCATCGTCGCCTGGCGGGTGTGGCTGACCGACCGGCTCACCGGCAACTGGCTCGACGGGCGGGCCTACTACCGCAGCCGGTTCATCGACGCCGGCATCGACAACCCCGACCAGCGCATCCAGCAGGACATCGACGTGTTCACCGCGGGCATGGGCGCGATGCCCAACCAGCCCGCCAAGGGCACCGGCAACACCCTGCTGCTGGGCGCGGTGCAGTCGATCGTGTCGGTGATCTCGTTCGCCGCGATCCTGTGGAACCTGTCCGGCACGCTCACGGTCGGCCCGGTCGGGGTGCCGCGGGCGATGTTCTGGGTGGTGTTCGTCTACGTGCTCATCGCCTCGCTGGTCGCGTTCTGGATCGGTCGGCCGCTGATCCGGCTCAGCTTCCGCAACGAGTTGACCAACGCCGCGTTCCGCTACGCGCTGGTGCGGGTGCGCGACGCCGCCGAGGCGGTCGGCTTCTACCGCGGCGAGCGCGCCGAACGCACGCAGCTGCGCTCCTACTTCACCCCGATCATCGACAACTACCTGCGGTATGTGAACCGCACCGTCGGCTGGTTCGGCTGGAACGTGTCGATGAGTCAGGCCATCGTGCCGCTGCCGTGGGTGATCCAGGCGCCCCGGCTGTTCGACGGGCAGATCATGCTCGGCGACGTCGGCCAGACCGCCACCGCGTTCGGCAACATCCACGACTCGCTGTCGTTCTTCCGCAACGCCTACGACGACTTCGCCGGCTACCGGGCGGCCATCATCCGGCTCAACGGGCTGATCGACGCCGACGAGCGGGCCCGCGCGCTGCCGGAGATCGCCACCGCGCCCAGCACCGACGGCTCGATCACCCTCGACGGTGTCGAGGTGCGCAACCCGGCCGGCGAGCCGCTGGTCGAACGGTTGGACCTGCGGGTGCCCGGCGGCGGGGCGCTGGTGATCACCGGCGCGTCGGGCAGCGGCAAGACCACGCTGCTGCGCAGCCTGGCCCAGCTGTGGCCGTACGCGTCGGGCACCTTCCACCGCCCCGACGGCGAGGACGAGACGATGTTCTTGTCCCAGCTGCCCTACGTGCCGCTGGGCGACCTGCGCACGGTGGTGGCCTACCCGCGCCCGGCGGCCGACGTCGGCGACGACGAACTGGCGGCCGTGCTGGACGCGGTGGCGCTGCCGCACCTGGTGGGCCGGCTCGACGAGAGCGCCGATTGGGCCAAGGTGCTCTCCCCCGGCGAGCAGCAGCGGGTGGCGTTCGCGCGGGTGCTGCTGGCCCGGCCCAAGGCGGTGTTCCTCGACGAGGCCAGCTCCGCACTGGACGAGGGCCTGGAGTACACGCTGTACCGGCTGCTGCGCACCCGGCTGCCGGAGACGGTCGTGGTCAGCGTCAGCCACCGCGGCACCGTCGAGCAGCACCACGACCGGCAATTGAAACTGCTCGGCGGCGGCGCGTGGCGCCTCGGCGACGTCGAGGAACCGGCCGCGCGGGTGTAGCGGCGCTCAGCGCACCCGCCGGTCGACGAAGCGGGGCGCTTCCTTGGCGAAGTTGGCGGCCCGGGCGATCCGGTGGTTGGCCCCGCGCAGCAGCCGCAGCTGGGTCACGGTCTCGGTCCAGAACGCCCGGCGCGGCGACTTGGTCCAGGTGTCGTGCAGCAGTCGTTTGGTCAGCGCCAGCGCGTCCGGGGATCGGGTGAGCAGCTGGGCGGCAAGGGCGTCGGCGTCGGCGCCGGGATCGGTCGAGACCCCGCTGACCAACCCGTACTCACCGGCGGTACGCCCGTCGATGATCTCCGCGGTCATCGTCAGCCGTTTGGCGACGTCCATTCCGACCAGCTCGCGCAGCGTGACGGTGCCGGTCATGTCCGGCACCAGCCCCCACTTGCCCTCCATCACCGACAGTTCGCAGTCGGGGGTGGCGAACCGGAAGTCGGCGGCGAGTGCGAGCTGCAGCCCGCCGCCGAAGCAGTGGCCGTGCAGCACCGCGATCACCGGCACCGGCAGCTGGCGCCAGGACCAGCAGGCCCGCTGGAACAGGTTGGTGGTCTGGCCCGGCACCTTGAGGCCGGACAGCAGGAATTTGGTCGGCGACGCGCCGACCGAGGCGAAGTCCAGCCCGGCGCAGAACGCGTTGCCCGCCCCGGTGAGGATCACCACCCGCACCGAGCGGTCGGCGGCCACCTTCTTCGCGGTGCCCACCAGCGCGGTCAGCATCGGCAGGTCCAGCCCGTTGTACTTCTCGGCGCGGTTGAGGGTCACGTGCGCGACACCCTCCCGCACGTCCAGCACGACTCGATCGGTCATGCCGGCCATCTTCTCACCGGGCCCGGCCCGCGGCGTGCGCCCCGGCCCGGCGGCCGAAGAACGAGCCCTCCCCCAGTTGGGTGCCCGACGCGTACCCCTTGCCGTCCTGGGCGATGTTGGCCGCGCACGCCCCCACCGCGTACAGCCCGGGCACCACGCTGCCGTCGGCGCGGCGCACCTCGGCGTCGACGGTGGTGGACAGCCCGCCCAGGGTGAACCCGGCGTACATGGCCTTGCCCAGCGACAGGTCGAAGGCGCCCCACGGCCCGGTGTCCTGCGCGGCCAGGAACTCGGGCTGCTTGTGGAAGTCGGGGTCCTCGCCGCGGGCGGCGAAGGAGTTGTAGCGGTCCATGGTCTCCACCAGGTTGCCGGTCGGGATCCCCAGGGCCGCTTCCATTTCCGGGATCGTCTCCCAGCCGTCGATCAGTGGCACCAGTGGCACCTGCGGTTTGCGCAGGTGTGCCTCGTCGACGATGAGGAACGCCGCGCTGTCGGGCTGGTCCATCACGAACCCGGAGGTGCGCGAGTGGTAGGAGTCCTCGGCGACGAAGCGCCGGCCGAGCTTGTTGACGATCACCCCGGTGAGCAGGATCGCCGGCGGATACGCCGGTGCGGTGATGAACACCTGGTCCATGTGCTCGGTGGCGCCGCCCGCCGAGACGCCCATCCGGATGCCCAGCCCGTCGTCGTAGGTGTTGCCGAGCACGAACGGTTTCTCGGCGAGTTTGGGGGTGTGGGCGGCCACCATCTGCGGGTTCATCACGAAGCCGCCTGCGGCGATGATCACCGAGCGGGCCCGGATGGTGCCGGTCTGGCCGAAGTGTTTCCAGCCCACCCCGGTCACCGCCCCGTCGTCGTCGGTGACCAAGGTGGTGGCGCCGGTCTCGTAGCGGATCTGCACCCCGAGCTCCGCGGCGCGTTCGAGCAGCAGGTCGATGACCATCTTGGCGCCCTCGGTGTCGCCGGGGGCGGGCACCTTGTGACCGCGCGGTGCTGGCACCGCCTCGTTGAGGAACGGCCACACCTTCTCGTTGCCGGTGTACATCAGTCCCTCGGTGCCGGGCTGGATCACCGCCTTCTCCGGGTAGTAGCTGCGCTCGAACCGGAAACCGAGCGACTCCAGCCAGTCGAAGTGTTCGACGCTGCCGTCGCAGTAGGCGCGGATCTTGACCGGGTCGGGATCGCGGGAGACCGCGGTCAGATACTTGTACATCTCCTCGGCGGAGTCGGGGTGGCCGGTGGCCTGCTGCACCGCGGTGCCGCCGCCGAGGTAGAAGTGGCCGCCGGCCATCGAGGTGGTGCCGCCGGCCGCCGCGGCGCGCTCCAGCACCAGCACCCGGGCGCCCGCCGCGGCCGCGGAGACCGCCGCGCAGCCGCCGCCGATGCCGAAGCCGATCACGACGACGTCGACCTCGTCGGAGTAGGAGGTCACGTCGGCCGCGCGCACGGGGGTGGGGATCTCGGTGCTCACTGCTGCTCCTGGTGATCTGGACGGCTAGCCGGACAGGTGTCTGGTCAGGTGCATCCGTCGGTGGGCAGGATAACCCAGCCGTGTCGCGCCCGGACCGGTCAGGCCGGTGCGGCGTCCTGCCGGACCTGCTCGTTGGCGGCCTGCCAGGACACCGCCGCCGGGAAGTCGCCCCAGGTGCTGTTGAACAGCCCCACCATGCGCGCCACCCCGTCGGGGCCGATCACATACACCGGCCCGCCGGAGTCCCCGCGGCCGCTGACGACGCCGTTGGTCATGGTGAACCAGCCGTTGTTGACCCGCTCGACCTCCCCGCAGCTCTCCCCGGTGATGACCCCGAAGTGGCAGACCGGGTTGCCGGCCTCCAGCGGCGGGGTGGGCTCGGCGCGCAGCACCCGCCCGCCGGGCAGGATGTCGTTGACCGCCACGTCGGGAGCCAGCGCGATCACCTCGTAGTCGGCGATCACCTCGTCGGTGTTCACCGTCGCCCCGTCGGGGGTGTTGTCCCGGAACACCGCCAGGGTGCCCAGCGGGCGCCCGGCCGCGTCGGTGACCGGCCCGCTGCCGCGGCAGTGCCCCGCGGTGAAGGCGACCCGCGCCACCGTGTCGACGTAGCCGAGCGTGCACAGGTTGTTGTCCTGATGGATCGCCATGCCCGGATAGACCAGCACCGGGTCGGCCCGCGCCGCCGGTGCAGGAGCACAGAGGATCCCGACCGCCACCATCGTGACCATGACTTCCGCCCATGTCCCCCGGCGCACCGCGACTCCGCTCGTCGGGCCGGCGCCAGCGCCGGCCGGAAATGATCGTTGCTGAGATTACCGTCGCGGACCGGCGAACCGTTACCGAAAACGGCGGCCCGGACCGAAATCCGGGCCGCCGTGAAAGACCGTCGGGGTCGCGGTTACGGGATCGTCAGCTCCTGGCCCGGGTGGATCAGGTCGGGGTTGGCGATGCCGTTGGCGTCGGCGATCTGCTGGTACTTGTTGCCGTCGCCGTAGAACTTCTCCGCGATCGCCCACAGGGTGTCCCCGGAGACGACGGTGTGGGTGCGCGGCACCGGCGGCGCGGGCGGCGCGGCGGGCTGCTCAGCGGGCTTCTCGGCGGCCGCCGGCTTCGCCTCGGGCGCGGCCGGGGCCGCGCTGGTGGCGGTCTTCGACGACCACACCGGACCATCGGCGGCGTAGAGGACCAGGTTGCGGTCGTCCTGCAGGACCAGCTTGACGTCCTTCTTGCCCTTGGTGTCGGTGTGCCACACCGGCTCCTTGGGGGTGTAGAGCACGAAGTTGCCGTCCTTCTGCACCTCGGCGCGGACGACGTCCTTGCCGTTGGTTCCGCTGGCCCACACCGGTTTCCCGTTCTCGGTGAGCACCAGGTTGCCGTCGTCCTGCAGGGTCAGCTGGTAGGCGCCGTTCTTCGAGATCAGCGATTCGCGCGAGGTCAGCTTCTCGCCGGCGTTGAGGGTGTCGGCCATGCGGGTCCTTCTCCTTGTTCGGTGGGCCCGGGCCGCGTGCCAGATGCCCGGTCAGCATTCACCCGGGAGCATAGCGGCGTCGCGCCGTTCCGGCAGCGGTGACCACCCCGGCGGCCCGAGCAGATAACCCAGCCGGTCACGCCAGCGGGTCGCCGCGGCGACATCGCGGGCGATCGCGGCGTATTCGTGGGTCTGCAGCGTCCAGATGTTGAACGTGTCGACCTGGGTGGTCAGCCCGTAGTGCGGCCGGAACGTCTCGGGCTGGAAGGTCCCCAGCAGCCGGTCCCAGATGATCAGGATGCCGCCGTAGTTCTTGTCCAGATACGGGGCGTCCATGCCGTGGTGCACCCGATGGTGCGACGGGGTGTTGAACAGGAATTCGATGGGACGGGGCAGTCGGTCGATGCGCTCGGTGTGCACCCAGAACTGGTAGATCAGGCTGACCGAGAAGCTCGCGAACACCATCCACGGCGGAACCCCCAACAGCGGCAACGGAATCCACATCAGGATCTCGCCGCTGTTGTTCCACTTCTGGCGCAGCGCGGTGGCGAAGTTGAAGTAGCGGCTGGAGTGGTGGGCCTGGTGGGTGGCCCAGACGAGCCGAACCCGGTGGGCCATCCGGTGATACAGGTAGTACAGCAGGTCCACACCGGCCAGCGCGATCACCCAGGTGTACCAGGCGGTCGCGGGCAGCTGCCATGGCGCCACATAGGCGTACAACGCCGCATAGCCCACCAGCGCCAGGGATTTCCAGGCCGCGGTGGTCGCGACCGACACCGGGCCCATCGAGATGCTGGCCCAGGCGTCGCGGTGCTGGTAGCCGCCGGGCGCCGGCCGGCCACTGTCGAGGTGTTCGAGCTTGCGCGCCGCGGCCCACTCCAGGATGAGCAGCAGCAGGAAGAACGGGATCGCGAAGAGCACCGGGTCGCGCATCGGGGGCGGCAATCCCGACCACACGGCCGAAAAGACATCGGTGGACACGGACACCGGAAGACACCTCCGAGCAGCGGCCGCGATCGCCGCCGCCGCCGAGCTTAGCCTCGATCCGTGGACTGTCCTCGCTGATGTGTTGAGGTATGGCTTTCGTGACTGTTCCGGGCTGGAGGCATGGGGTA
>NZ_LQPZ01000040.1 GCF_002102395.1 Mycolicibacillus trivialis | reverse complement strand
CCAATACGAGACGATCATCAACACAGCCGCCTCAGCGGCATGACACCGACACTGTCACCCGATCGTGCACCAGTCCCGTTGGCGTGGTAGAGGGCTAGGGGTTTGGCGCCGTCGAAGATGGCGAGGTAGTGGTGGGCTTGGGTGGCGAGTTTGAGCACGTCGCTCATGGGCAGCCAGGTGCCGCCGCCGGTGTGGGCTTTGGCGCCGCCGCTCAGGGCGGTGCGGGCCGGGGCTTCCAGTTCGGCCAGGGTGGTGGTGACCACGATGGTGGCGGGCAGGCCGTTGTGGGTGCCGAGTTTTCCGGAGGCGAGCATGGCGGTGGTCAGGGCGGCGAGGGCGTCGTGGTTGCGTTGGCTGGTGGTGCGGTCGTCGTTGTCGATGGCGGCTTGGTTGGGGGTGCCATCGAGGCAGGGGGTGGTGTCGGCGGGGTTGGCCATGCCGGGGGCGGCCCAGCGGGCCAGGACGGCATCGAGGGCGGCGCGGGCTTGAGGGGTCAAGGTGGCGGTCAGGGTGCTCATGCCGTCGGTGTCTTGGCGGCTCAGGGTCAGGCTGCGGCGCCGAGCGCGGTCGACGTCGGAGAACAGGCCGTCGGGGTTGAGGCAGTCGGCCAGGCAGGCGGCGAGTTTGGCCAGTTCGTCGGGGCGGTATTGGCAGGCCAGGTTGGCGAGGTGTTTTTCGGCGTTGGCTGCCAGTTCGGGGTGCACGTCGTTGGGCAGGTGGTGCCAGAAGTCGCGGATGATGTGGATGTGGGCGGCGTTGATGCGCCCGGCGGCCGCGGCGGCGGCGGTGTGGGGCAGCAGTGGGGGTTGGGGTTGGCCGTCGAAGCGGCGGCGCTTACCGAGGTCGGCGGTTTCGTCGATGCGGCGTTTGGCTTCGGCGCGGGTGATGCGCAGCCGGTCGGCCAGCGCCCAGCGCAGTTTGCCGCCGAGTTGTTCGGGGTCGGCGTGGGTCAGCTCGTCGATGAGGGGCCGTTCGAGGGCCGGTAGGCGCCGGCGCAGGGTTTCGATGCGTTCGAGCAGGTTGAGTCGCTCGGGGGTGGTCAGGGTGTCAAAGGACAGTTCCAGCGCGCGGGTCAGGTCGGCATCCAGGGCGTCGAAGGTTTCGACGACCTCTTCCCGACTACTCGAACGCATGTTCGAATTATAGCTCGCGGATCGGACACGCGCAGGGGGTGTCAGATGGTCTGTGTAGGTCCGGGAAACGGAAGGATCTCAGGACGTGACGACAGACAAGGATGTGGATTCGCAGCTGGTTGAGGCTGGTTCCACGGTGGAGATGGCCGAGGCGCTTCGGGCCTCTGGCGCAGTGGATGAACTGCTGGCTCAAATCGATACTGGTGAGGTTGCGCTGACTGGCGAGGGTGGCTTGTTGCCCGGCCTGATCAAGCTCGCCTTGGAGCGGGGGCTGACGGCCGAGCTGACGGATCACCTGGGATATGAGAAGGGTGATCCGGTCGGGCGGGAGCTGCCCAATGCCCGTAACGGTTCTTCGCCCAAGACGGTGCTGACAGAGGCGGGCCCGGTGCCTTTGGAGGTACCTCGAGATCGGGATGGTTCGTTCACCCCGCGCCTGGTGCCCAAGGGCCAACGCCGCATCGGGGGCCTCGACGACATGATCATCTCGCTTTATGCCGGTGGAATGACGTTGCGGGATATTCAATTTCATCTGGCGTCCACGATCGGCACCGAAGTCTCACATGAGACGATCTCCAAGATCGTCGACGAGATCTCCGATGAGGTCCTTGCCTGGCAGCGCCGGCCGCTGGAGTCGCTGTATCCGGTGATCTACCTCGACGCGATGATCGTGAAGGTCAAAGACGGCGGCCACACCCGCAACAAGGCCGCTCACATCGCCGTAGGGGTCGATATGGCCGGGATCAAGCACGTCCTGGGCATCTGGGTTCAAAACAACGAAGGCGCGGCGTTTTGGGCGTCGGTCTGTGCTGACCTGGCCAACCGCGGGATCCGCGATGTGCTGATCGTCTGCTGCGACGGGTTGACCGGCTTCCCCGAGGCGATCGCGGCCACCTGGTCACAAGCCAAGGTGCAAACGTGCGTGGTCCACCTGATCCGCAACGCGCTGCGATTCGTGTCCTACAGCGACCGCAAGGCCGTGGCTAACGCCCTCAAACCGGTCTACACCGCGGTTGACGCTGAAGCTGCTCGCGCCGAGCTCGATGCCTTCGCCGCATCGGAATTGGGTTCCAAGAACCCGACGGTGACCAGGGCTTTCGATCGAGCCTGGCAGCAGTTCATTCCGTTTTTGGCGTTCCCGCCGGAACTGCGGCGGGTGATCTACACGACGAACTCCATCGAGTCGCTGAACTACCAGATGCGCAAAGTCATCAAAACTCGCGGCCAGTTCCCTAACGACGCCGCCGTGGTGAAGTTGCTGTGGCTGGCGATCTGCAACATCGAGGACAAACGAGCCGCTGAGCGGGCCAAGGAACGCGGCCAGAAACGTTGCCGAACAGCCCCCGGACGACTCGTGGAAGGCCAGGTGGTCACCAACTGGAAGAAGGCCCTCGAACAGCTCACGCTGGTCTACCCAGACCGCATCGAGCCGTACCTATAAGCACCACAACCGAACTATCCAGGCAGACGACTTACACAGAAAACTTGACATGCTCACCGCGCACCCCAAAACCACCCGGAACCGGGCACCAGAATCATTGGGACGCAAGTGATTACTGAGCCGACACACCCGTCACCCCAACCCCAACAGCGCGTTCTCCACCACCTCGGCCAGCGCCGGGTGAATCCAGTACTGACCCCGGGCCATCTCCCGGGCGGGCAACCCGAAACTCATCGCCTGCAGCAGCGGCTGGATCAACGACGACGCCTCCGGGCCCATCAGGTGCGCACCCAGCAGTCGGCCGGTCCCGCGTTCGGCCACCAGCTTCACGATCCCGGTGGTGTCCTCCATCGCCCAGCCGTAGGCCACATCGCCGTAGTTCTGCACCTTCACCGACACGTCGAACCCCTGGGCTCTCGCCTCGGTCTCGGTCAGCCCCGCCCAGGCCACCTGCGGATGGGTGAACACCGCGGCGGGCACATACCGGTGGTCCGAGGCGGTCATGAACTGCGTGTCGTCCCAGTCGCAGAGCAGGTTGTCGGCGACCACCCGGGCCTCGTGGTTGGCGACGTGCTTGAGCTCGTAGGCCGAGGAGACGTCACCGAGCGCGAACACCCCGCGCGCGGAAGTGCGCTGGTACTCGTCGACCAGCACCCGCCCGTCCTGAACCTCGACCCCGGCGGTCTCGGCGTCGAGCAGGTCCCCGTTGGGCCGGCGCCCGGTGGCTGCCAGCAGCATGTCGGCGGCGAGCACCGACCCGTCGTCCAGGGTCAGCTCCACGCCGTCGGGGACGTCGCGGGCGTCCACGACGCTGCAGTGGCCGCGCACCTCCCACTGGTCGGCGGCGATACGGGTGAACGCCTCGGTGAGGTCGGGGTCCAGGTGACGCAGCATCGCGCCGCTGCGCAGCAGCAGGGTGATCCGCACCCCGAACGCGGAGAAGATGTGCGCGAACTCCGCCGCGATGAACCCGCCGCCGACGATCACCAGGTGCTTCGGCAACTCCGGGATCCGCATGACGGTGTCGCTGGTCTGGTAGCTGACCCCGCTGTCGGCGATCGCGGGCGGGACGGTGGCCCGCGACCCGGCACCGAGCACCACCTGGGCGGCGCGGAACTCCTCGCCGGCGGCGGTGCGCAGCAGGTAGCCGTCGCCCTCGTCGGGGCCGGCGAAGCGGGTGTGGGTGTCGTAGACGTCGATGGCCGGGTCGGCGCGCCGGTAGTTCTCCCCGCCCTCGGCGATCGGGTCGATGCGGCCGAAGATGCGGGAGACGATGTCGCCCCAGCGCACCCCGGTCAACGTCGCGTCGACGCCGTAGCGGCCCGCCTCGGTGACGGTGCGGGCCACGTCGGCCGCGTAGACGAACATCTTGGTGGGGATGCAACCGACGTTCAGGCAGGTGCCGCCGAACGTGCCCTGTTCGCAGATCGCCACCCGTTTACCGCTGTACCGCTCGTCGAGAATCGAGTTCGCCGACCCGGTGCCGATGATGGCGAGATCATAGGTTCGCATCGTCGTACCAGCTTAGGTGCACAACGCAGCGGCCCGCGGCCGGGGCGGACCGCGTCGCGATAATCTAAAGGCCGGTACCGAACCGCCCGACTTCTAAGGACAGTGGTGTCAAACCCGAAGGAAGCCCGAACCGAGAAGACCGACGTCGTGCTGGTTGGCGCGGGGATCATGAGCGCCACGCTGGGCGTGTTGCTGCGCAGGCTGCAGCCGGACTGGTCGATCACGTTGATCGAGCGACTCGACGGCGCCGCGGCGGAGAGCAGCGACCCGTGGAACAACGCCGGCACCGGACACTCGGCGCTGTGCGAGCTCAACTACACCCCCGAGCTGCCCGACGGCTCCATCGACATCACCAAGGCGGTGAAGGTCAACGAGCAGTTCCAGGTCACCCGGCAGTTCTGGGCGTACGCGGTGGAGAACGGCATCCTCACCGACGTCCGCAACTTCTTGAACCCGATCCCGCACGTCAGCTTCGTGCACGGCGCCGACCGGGTGGACTACCTGCGGCGCCGCAAGGAGGCGCTGGCGTCCAACCCGCTGTTCGCGGCCACCGAGTTCATCGACGACCCCGACGAGTTCGCCCGCCGGCTGCCGTTGATGGCCGCCGGTCGGGACTTCACCGAGCCGGTCGCGCTGAACTGGTCCACCGACGGCACCGACGTGGACTTCGGTGCGCTGTCCCGCCAGCTCATCGCCTACGGGGTCAACAGCGGCATCAACGCGCTGTTCGGCCACGAGGTGCGCAACCTGTCCCGGCAGTCCGACGGCAGCTGGGCGGTGAAGGTGCGCAACCGCCGCACCCGCGCCAACCGCACCATCAACGCCAAGTTCGTCTTCGTCGGCGCCGGCGGTCAGGCACTGCCGCTGCTGCAGAAGGCCGGCGTCAAGGCCGCCCGCGGCTTCGCCGGATTCCCGGTCGGCGGCAAGTTCATCCGCACCGGCAATCCCGACGTGACCGCCGGACACCACGCGAAGGTCTACGGCTTCCCGCCGCTGGGCGCGCCGCCGATGTCGGCGCCGCACCTGGACACCCGGGTCATCGCAGGCAAACCGTTCCTGCTGTTCGGGCCGTTCGCCGGGTGGACGCCGAAGTTCTTGAAGCAGGGACACTTCACCGATCTGCCCAAGTCGATCAAACCGAACAACCTGCTCCAGATGGCGTCCATCGGGGTCACCGAGTTGAGCCTGGTGAACTACCTGGTCGGCCAGCTGGTGCTCAGCGACGCCGACCGGGTCGACGCACTGCGCGAGTTCGCGCCCACCGCCCGCGACGGTGACTGGGAGACCATCGAGGCCGGCCAGCGGGTGCAGGTCATCCGCCCCGACGGGCTCAAGGGGGTGCTGGAGTTCGGCACTACCACCCTCGTCGACGACGAGCGGACGATGGCCGGGCTGCTCGGCGCGTCCCCGGGCGCGTCCACCGCGGTGCCGGCCATGCTCGACGTGCTGGAACGGTGTTTCCCGGACCGGTTCCCGGCCTGGCAACCGACGCTGAAAGAGATGGTGCCGTCACTGGGCACCAAGCTCTCCGACGAGCCGGCGCTGTTCGAAGAGGTCTGGGATTGGGGCACCAAGGTGCTCGGGTTGCAGGCCGACGGCGTTTCACCGTGACAGCCGAGCAGACCGGACCGAAACCGTACCCGTTCAGCGCGATCGTCGGCCATGACCGGCTGCGGCTCGCGCTGATCCTCTGCGCGGTGCGCCCCGAGATCGGCGGGGTGCTCATCCGCGGCGAGAAAGGCACCGCCAAATCCACCGCGGTGCGCGGGCTGGCCGCCCTGCTGGCCGCCCTGCCCGGCACCGCCGGTGGCACCGCCCGCCTCGTCGAACTGCCGATCGGGGCCACCGAGGACCGGGTGGTGGGCTCGCTGGACCTGCAGAAGGTGCTGCGCGACGGCGAACACGCCTTCTCCCCGGGGCTGCTGGCCCGCGCCCACGGCGGCGTGCTCTACGTCGACGAGGTCAACCTGCTGCACGACCACCTGGTCGACGTGCTGCTCGACGCGGCGGCGATGGGCCGGGTGCACATCGAACGCGACGGCATCTCGCACTCGCATGAGGCCCGCTTCGTGTTGATCGGCACGATGAACCCCGAGGAGGGCGAGCTGCGCCCGCAGCTGCTCGACCGTTTCGGGCTCACCGTGGAGGTCTACGCCTCCCGCGACGTCGACGTGCGCACCCAGGTGGTGCGTCAGCGGATGGCCTACGAGGCCGACCCGGACGGTTTCGCCGACCACTACGCCGCCGACGACGTCGAGCTGGCCCGCCGGATCGCCGCCGCACGCGGCCGGGTCGACGACGTGGAGCTGCCCGACCTGGAGCTGCGCCGCATCGCCGCGCTGTGCGCCGCTTTCGACGTCGACGGGATGCGCGCCGACCTGGTGGTGGCCCGCACCGCGGTGGCGCACGCCGCGTGGCGTGGCGCGGACAGCGTCGCCGAGGAGGACGTGCGGGTGGCCGCGGAACTGGCTCTGCCGCACCGGCGCCGACGCGACCCGTTCGACGACCCGGGCATCGACCCCGAGCAGCTCGACGAGGCGTTGTCCCAGGCCGGTGCCGACGCCGAGAACAGCGACCCCGAGCCGGACCCGGACCCGCCCGGCGGCGGGCAGGCCCAGGATGGCGAAACCACACCGCCACAGCGGGATTCGGGCTCGCAGAGCGGTGCAGCAACCCGGCCGCCGAGTCCGAGCGCGCCGCCGGCGCGGCTGTTCCGCACCCGCGCGCTCACCGTGCCCGGGGTGGGGGAGGGCGTACCGGGGCGACGTTCCCGCGCCCGTAACAGCACCGGGATGAAGGTCCGGGCCGCCGAACCCGACGCGCCCGGCCACGGCCTGCACCTGTTCGCCACCGTGCTGGCCGCCGCGGAGAACGCGGGCGGGCCGGGACGGCTGCGACCGGGCGCGGGCGACCTGCGCCGCGCGGTGCGGGAAGGCCGGGAAGGCAACCTGGTGATCTTCCTGGTCGACGCGTCGGGGTCGATGGCGGCCCGGGACCGGATGGCCGCGGTCAGCGGTGCGGCGCTGTCGCTGCTGCGCGACGCCTACCAGCGCCGGGACAAGGTCGCGGTGATCACCTTCCGCGGCCGCCAGGCCGACCTGCTGCTGCCACCGACCTCCTCGGCGCACATCGCCGGACGGCGACTGGCCCAGTTCGACACCGGTGGCAAGACACCGCTGGCGGAGGGGCTGATCAGTGCGCGCGACCTGGTCGCCCGCGAACGGGTCCGCGACCCGGCCCGCCGCCCGCTGGTCGTGGTGCTCACCGACGGCCGGGCCACCGGTGGCCCGGATCCGTTGGGCCGCAGCGCGACCGCCGCGGCCCGGCTGGTCGCCCAGGGCGCGGCGGCGGTGGTGGTCGACTGCGAGACGTCGTTCGTGCGCCTCGGTCTGGCCGACCGGCTCGCCGGCCAACTGGGTGCACCGCTGGTGCGGCTGGAACAGCTGCGCGCCGATCAGTTGACCATGGCCGTGCGCAGCGCGGCCTGATCGTCGAGGAGGAACCGCGATGCCGAAGGGACAGCCACCGGTGGTCCCCGACGACGGCCTGAGCACCAAACAACGCCGCAACGCCCCGCTGCTGGCGGTGCACACCGGCCCGGGCAAGGGCAAGTCGACCGCCGCGTTCGGGATGGCGCTGCGCGCCTGGAACGCCGGGCTGAGCGTCGGGGTGTTCCAGTTCGTCAAGAGCGCCAAGTGGCGGGTCGGTGAGGAGTCCGTCTTCCACCGGCTCGGCGAGTTGCACGACGAACACGGCGTGGGCGCGCCGGTGCAGTGGCACAAGATGGGTTCGGGCTGGTCGTGGTCGCGCAAGCCTGGCAGCGAGGACGACCACGCCGCCTCGGCCGCCGAGGGCTGGGCGGAGGTGGCCCGCCGGCTCGCTGAGCAGGAACACGATTTCTACGTGCTCGACGAGTTCACCTACCCGCTCAAGTGGGGGTGGGTCGACGTTGACGAGGTGGTGAGCACCCTGCAGGCTCGGCCCGGCAAGCAGCACGTGGTGATCACCGGTCGCGACGCCCCCGAGGCGCTGATGACGGCCGCCGACCTGGTCACCGAGATGACCAAGATCAAGCACCCGATGGACGCGGGACGCAAGGGGCAGAAGGGGATCGAATGGTGACCCCGGCTCTCGCGGCGTTTCGGCACCGGTAGGGCCGGTCGGTGACGGCCACGCCGGCCGTGGTGATCGCGGCACCGGCCTCCGGGTCGGGGAAGACCACGGTGGCAACGGGTTTGATGGGCGCGTTGCGCGCCGCCGGTCACCGGGTCGCCGGATTCAAGGTCGGGCCCGACTTCATCGACCCGGGTTACCACGCCCTGGCCACCGGCAGGCCCGGCCGCAACCTGGACCCGATCCTGGTGGGCGAGGACCGGATCGGCCCGCTGTACCGCCACGGCGCCACCGGCGCCGACATCGCCGTCGTCGAAGGCGTGATGGGGCTCTTCGACGGGCGCATCGACCCCGACGTCACCACCGGCGTCGCGGCGGGTTCCACCGCACGGGTCGCCGCACTGCTCGGTGCGCCGGTGCTGCTGGTCGTCGACGGCCGCGGCCAAAGCCACAGCATCGCCGCGCTGCTGCACGGTTTCACCACCTTCGACCCGGCCACCCGCATCGCCGGGGTGATCCTCAACCGGGTCGGCTCCCCCCGGCACCGCGCGGTGCTGGAGTCGGCCTGCGAACAGGCCGGCGTGCCGGTGCTCGGCGCGATCCCGCGCGACACCGAACTCGCCGTCCCCAGTAGGCATCTGGGGCTGGTGACCGCCGTCGAACACGGTCGCGCCGCCGCCGACGCCGTCGCCGCGATGGCCGCACTGGCCGCGCGACACCTGGACCTCGAGGCGATCACCGCGCTGGCCGACACCCGGGCGCCCGGCCCGGCCTGGGACCCGCGCGCCGAGGTCGGCGCCCCGGTGACCGGGGAGCCGCTCGTCGCGCTCGCGGCGGGCAAGGCGTTCAGCTTCGGCTACCCCGAACACGCCGAGCTGCTGCGCGCGGCCGGCGCGCAGGTCGCCGAGTTCGACCCGCTGGCCGACCCGCTGCCCGCCGGCGCCGGCGCCCTGGTGCTGCCCGGCGGCTTCCCGGAGCAGTACGCGCCGGAGCTGTCGGCCAACAGCGCGCTGCGCGAGCAGGTCGCCGCACTGGCCCGCAGCGCCCCGGTGCACGCCGAATGCGCCGGGCTGACCTACCTGGCCACCGACCTCGACGGCGCGCCGATGTGCGGGGTGTTGGACGGGTCGGCGCGGTTCACCGACCGGCTCACCCTGGGCTACCGCGACGCGGTCGCCGCCACCGACTCCCCGGCGCACCCGGCCGGCGCCCGGGTGGTCGGCCACGAGTTCCACCGCACCGCGGTGCGCTTCGCCGCCGCGCCGGCGCCCGCCTGGCTGTATCGCGGCACCGACGGGGTGACGGTCGCCGACGGCGTCGCCGGGCCCCGGCTGCACGCGGCATACCTACATACTCATCCGGCCGGGCATCCGCAGGCGGTGCGGCGCTTCGTGGCGCACGCGGTTAGGTTGGCCGGGTGAGCGAGCAAGCGAGCGAGAACGCCTACCTGGTCGGGCTGCGGCTGGCCGGGCGCAAGGTCGTCGTGGTCGGCGGCGGCAACGTCGCGCAGCGCCGGCTCGGCCTGCTGGCCGCCAGCGGCGCCGACGTGCACGTCATCGCCCGTGCGGCCACCCCGGCGGTCGAGGCCATGCCGGGGATCACCCTGCTGCTGCGCGACTACCGCGACGGCGACCTCGACGGAGCCTGGTACGCCCTGGCCGCCACCGACGAGCCGGCGGTCAACGCCGCCGTCGTCGCCGAGGCCGACCGCAGGCAGATCTTCTGCGTGCGCGCCGACGTCGCGGTGGCCGGCAGCGCGGTCACCCCGGCCACCGTCGATCATGCCGGGCTGCTGGTCGGGGTGCTCGCCGGCGGGGAGCACCGCCGCTCGGCGGCGATCCGCTCGGCGATCGCCGAAGCCCTGCAGACCGGCGCGGTCAGTGTGCACAGCCCGGACGCCGCCCCCGGCGGGGTGGCGCTGGTCGGCGCGGGCCCGGGCGACCCGGAGCTGATCACGGTGCGCGGCCGGCGGTTGCTGGCCGAGGCCGACGTGGTGGTGGCCGACCGGCTCGCCCCGCCGCAGCTGCTCGGCGAGCTCGGCCCGCACGTGGAGGTCATCGACGCCGCCAAGATCCCCTACGGGCGGGCGATGGCCCAGGACGCGATCAACGCGGTGCTCATCGATCGGGCGCGGGCAGGCAAGTTCGTGGTGCGGCTCAAGGGCGGTGACCCGTTCGTGTTCGCCCGCGGCTACGAGGAGGTGCAGGCCTGCGCGGAGGCCGGGGTCCCGGTCACCGTCGTACCCGGTGTGACCAGCGCCATCGCGGTGCCCGCGCTGGCCGGGGTGCCGGTCACCCACCGGGCGGTCAACCACGAGTTCGTCGTGGTCAGCGGTCACGTGCCGCCCGGCTCGCCCGAATCGTTAGTGAATTGGGACGCACTGGCGAAGATGTCCGGCACGATCGTGCTGCTGATGGCGGTCGAACGCATCGAACAGTTCAGCGCCGCGCTGCTGGCGGGCGGTCGACCTGCGGAAACACCGGTGCTGGTGGTTCAGCACGGCACCACCGCGGCCGAATACGCGCTGCGGGCGACGCTGGTCGACGCGCCGGAGAAGATCCGCGCCGAGGGGATCCGACCCCCCGCGATCATCGTGATCGGGCCGGTCGCCGGCTTCGGCGCTTAAACTCTTCTTAATATTACTGTAGGGTAGCCCGCTATGACGGCTCTCAAGGATGCGGAGCGGGAAGCCCGGATGAGCGATGTGAGCAGGTTCTACCCCGCCTGGCTGCCCTCCTATCGGTTCGTGGCCGCGGTCATCGCCATCGGCGGGATGCAGCTGCTGGCCACCATGGACTCCACCGTGGCGATCGTGGCGCTGCCCCGCATCCAGGACGACCTCGGGCTCTCCGACGCCGGGCGCAGCTGGGTCATCACCGCCTACGTGCTGACCTTCGGCGGGCTGATGCTGCTCGGTGGGCGGCTTGGCGACACCATCGGCCGCAAGCGCACCTTCATCGTCGGGGTCTCGCTGTTCACCATCGCCTCGGTGCTGTGCGGGGTGGCCTGGGACGCCCCGACGCTGGTGATCGCCCGGCTGCTGCAGGGGGTCGGCTCGGCCATCGCCTCGCCGACCGGGCTGGCGCTGATCGCCACCACCTTCGCCAAGGGGCCCGCCCGCAACACCGCCACCGCGGTGTTCGGCGCGATGACCGCGATCGGCTCGGTGATGGGCCTGGTGGTCGGCGGCGCACTGACCGAGGTGTCCTGGCGGCTGGCCTTCCTGGTCAACGTGCCGATCGGGCTGGTGATGATCTACCTGGCCCGCACCGCGCTGCGGGAGACCGTGCGGGAGCGGATGAAGCTGGACGCCACCGGCGCGCTGCTGGCCACGCTGGGCTGCACCGCGGCGGTGTTCGCCTTCACCCAGGGGCCGGTCAGCGGCTGGCTGTCCCCGGTCACGCTGGGCCTCGGCGCGGTCGCGGCGGTCTGCGGGATCGCCTTCATCATCGCCGAGCGCTCCGCGGAGAACCCGGTGGTGCCGTTCGACCTGTTCTACGACCGAAACCGGCTGGCGGTGTTCGGGGCGATCTTCCTGGCCGGCGGGGTGCTGTTCACCCTGACCGTGCTCATCGGGCTCTACGTGCAGGACATCCTGGGCTACTCGGCGCTGCGCGCCGGGATCGGCTTCATCCCGTTCGTGATCGGGATGGGGATCGGGCTGGGGGCGTCCTCGCAGCTGGTGCGGTTCTTCTCGCCACGGGTGCTGGTGATCGGCGGCGGTGTCCTGGTGCTCGCCGCGATGCTGTACGGCTCCACCCTGCACGCCGGGATCCCGTACTTCCCCGACCTGGTGATCCCGATCACGGTCGGCGGGATCGGCATCGGCGCGATCGTGGTGCCGTTGATGCTGTCGGCGATCGCCGGGGTGGGCTTCGACCAGATCGGCCCGGTCTCGGCGATCGCGCTGATGCTGCAGAACCTGGGCGGGCCGCTGGTGCTGGCCGTCATCCAGGCCGTCATCACCTCCCGCACCCTGTACCTGGGCGGGATCACCGGGCCGGTCAAGGACATGAACGACGCCCAGCTGCACGCGCTGGACCAGGGCTACACCTACGGGCTGCTGTGGGTCGCGGCGGTCGCGGTGCTCGTCGGCGCGGCGGCGCTGCTGATCGGCTACACCTCCAAGCAGGTGGCGCAGGCCCAGGAGGTCAAGGACGCGTTCGACGCCGGTGAGCTGTAGCCGCGATGCCGACGGGCGGTGACCCGCTGCGCGCGGCGGCGCCGCGCTGACGATCACCGTGCGGGCCGGGCCGGGCCGCACCGATAAGCTGGCCCGCTGTGATCACCCGCATGTCCGAACTGTTCCTGCGCACGCTGCGCGACGACCCCGCCGACGCCGAGGTGCCCAGCCACAAGCTGCTGATCCGGGCCGGCTACATCCGCCCGGTCGCGCCGGGGCTGTACAGCTGGCTGCCGCTGGGGCTACGGGTGCTGCGCCGCATCGAACAGATCGTCCGCGAGGAGATGAACGCCATCGGCGGCCAGGAGATCCTGTTGCCCGCCCTGCTGCCGCGCGCGCCGTATGAGACCACCCAGCGCTGGACCGAATACGGCGACACCATGTTCCGGCTGACCGACCGTCGCAACAACGACTATCTGCTCGGTCCCACCCACGAGGAGCTGTTCACCCTCACGGTCAAGGGGGAGTACAGCTCCTACAAGGACTTCCCGGTACTGCTGTACCAGATTCAGACAAAGTACCGCGACGAGGCACGGCCGCGGGCCGGCATCCTGCGCGGCCGGGAGTTCGTGATGAAGGACTCCTACTCCTTCGACGTCGACGACGCCGGGCTGGTCGCCGCCTACGACGCGCACCGCGCCGCCTACCGGCGGATCTTCGACCGGATGGGCATCGACTACGTCGTCGTCGCGGCGCTCTCCGGCGCGATGGGCGGCTCGGCCTCCGAGGAGTTCCTGGCCGAGAGCCCGGTCGGCGAGGACACCTTCGTCCGCTGCCCGGACTCCGACTACGCCGCCAACGTCGAGGCGGTGATCACCCCGAGCCCGCCGCCGCAGCCGCTGGACGGCAGGCCCGAGCCCGCCGTGCACGACACCGGCGACACCCCGACGATCGCCGCCCTGGTGGAGTGGGCCACCGCCGCGGGCATCACCACCGTCGACGGCGCCCCGGTGAGCGCCGCCGACACCCTCAAGAACGTGCTGCTGAAGGTCCGTGCCCCCGGCGGCGACTGGGAACTGTTGGGCATCGGGCTGCCCGGTGACCGCGAGGTCGACGACAAGCGGCTGGCCGCGGCCCTGGAACCGGCCGAATACGCCCTGCTCGACGACCGCGACTTCGCCGAGTACCCGTTCCTGGTCAAGGGGTACATCGGCCCGAAAGCGCTGCGCGACAACGGGGTCCGCTATCTGGTCGACCCACGCGTGGTGGACGGGACCAGCTGGATCACCGGAGCCGACCAGCCGGGCAGGCACGTCGTCGGGCTGATCGCCGGCCGCGACTTCACCGCCGACGGCACCATCGAGGCCGCCGAGGTGCGCGACGGCGACCCGTCCCCGGACGGGGCCGGCCCGCTGGTCAGCGCCCGCGGCATCGAGATCGGCCACATCTTCCAGCTCGGCCGCAAATACACCGACGCGTTCGCCGCCGACGTGCTCGGCGAGGACGGCAAACCGGTGCGGCTCACGATGGGCTCCTACGGCATCGGGATCTCCCGGCTGGTCGCGGTCATCGCCGAACAGCACCACGACGAGCTGGGCCTGCGCTGGCCGTCGGCGGTCGCCCCGTTCGACCTGCACCTGGTGATCGCCAACAAGGACGAGCAGGCCCGCGCGGGCGCGCTGGAACTGGCCGCGGAACTGGACCGCCGCGGCGTGGCCGTCCTACTCGACGACCGCGGCGCATCCCCGGGGGTGAAGTTCAAGGACGCCGAACTGCTCGGGGTGCCCTGGATCGTGGTGGTCGGCCGCGGCTGGGCCGACGGCGTGGTGGAGTTGCGGGATCGCTTCGGGGGACAGGCCGACGAGCTCGCCGTCTCCGCCGGCCTGGCCGACGAGCTGGCTACTCGCTGCCGCCCGGAAACGTCTCGGTGACCGGCGTCGCGCCCCGCACCACGTTCCACCGCGCCGCGGTGACCGCGCACTCGGTCAGCGCCGCGAGCGCCAACTCGCGGTCTTCGCCGGTCTCGGCGCGCTCGAGCACCGCCCGCCAGGCCACCGCGGCGTCGTTCTCCATCCGCACCGCCAGTTCGGCCGCCTGGTCCGGGTCGGTCACCGGCATCGGCAGCTCGTAGCCGGCCGCGGCCACCGGCGCGTCGACACCGCGCGCGCCCAGCAACGCGATCACCGCGTCGCGGCGGTCGCGGTGCTCGCGCATCGCGGCGGCGACCAGGTCGTTGACGTCGAAAGGCGAATGCGCCGACACCATCCCGTAGCCGTAGATCACCCCGTGCTCGACGTCCAGCGCGTCGCAGAACGCCTGCTCGACGTCGCTCATCGCGCCGACTCCGGACCGGCGAGGGTGACGGTGGAATCCACCGTGCAGGCCGCGGCGATCGAGCCGAGCAGCCCGGCCCGGTACCCGGACTCGGTCCGCGCCGCGGCGGTGGCGCGCTGCGCGGACTCACCCAGCGCCGCCACCACCTGCGCGACGTCGGCCGCGCCCGCGGCGGCCGGGGTGGTGGTCTCGTCGGTGCTGGTCGCGACCGTGGTGACCCGGGCGATCTCGGTCGTCAGAACCCGGGCGTGGGCCTGCCTGCGGTCCGCGACCTGCTGCAGCAGGTCGGCGAGCGGGACGGTGGCGCCGGCGGCCGCCGCAGCGGCCAGGTCGGCGTCCCGGCGCGCCAGCTCCACCTGCTCGACCAGCTCGTCGGGTGCCGGCGGCGCCGCCGGACCGCACGCGCCGGCGGCGACGGTCAGCAACGCCAGCGACGCACCGCCGGCCAGCAGCCGACGGCGGCTGAACGGGGGCGGTGAGCTCGGCACAGCGACATCCTGCCATTGGCCGCCCGGCCGGCGGCGGACCGGGCAGCGGCAACCCGGCCGCGGGGTGGGGCCGTTCGCGGCCGCGGCCGCCGCATCTGGCGTATCGTTGGTGGCTGATTCGCCGGACGCCGCTGGTGCCGGCGATCGACGCGATGACCGGACAACTCAAGATGAGGAGCTCGCCGTGGCCACCGGGCTACCTTCACAGACTCGGGTGATCGAGCTACTCGATGCGGAGTTCGCGCGAGCCGGCTACGAAATCGAAGACGTCGTCATCGACGCACGCGCCCGGCCGCCCCGCATCACCGTGATCGCCGACGGGGACACCGCCCTGAACTCCGACACGATCGCGCAGCTCTCCCGCACCGCCTCGACCCTGCTCGACCGCGATCCCGGCACCGAGGGCTACCTGCTGGAGGTCAGCTCGCCGGGCGTGGACCGCCCGCTCACCGCCGAGAAGCACTTCCGCCGGGCCCGCGGGCGCAAGGTCGCGGTGCGGCTGGCCGACGGCACCGAGCTGACCGGCCGGGTCGGGGCCACCGAGCCCGACGGGGTCGCGCTGGTGGTGGCCGCCGGAAAGAAGGAGTGGACGCTGCGCGAGGTCCGGTTCGCCGACATCGCGCACGCGGTCGTGCAGATCGAGTTCGCCGGCCCGGATCCCCGCGAACTGGAATTGGCCGGTGTCGCCGCGGGACCCGCCGCAGGCGCGGACAGCAAGGAGGCCGGGGCGTGAACATCGACATGGCGACACTGCACGCGATCGAGGCCGAGAAGGGCATCTCGGTGGACGTGGTGGTCGAGACCATCAAGTCCGCCCTGCTGACCGCCTACCGGCACACCGAGGGCCACCACGGCGACGCCCGCATCGAGATCGACCGCAAGTCCGGCGCGGTGCAGGTGATCGCCCGCGAGACCGACGAAGACGGCAACCTGCTCAGCGAGTGGGACGACACCCCCGAGGGGTTCGGCCGCATCGCCGCCACCACCGCCCGGCAGGTGATCCTGCAGCGGCTGCGCGACGCGGAGAACGAACGCACCTACGGCGAGTTCTCCGCCCGTGAGGGCGACATCGTCGGCGGGGTGATCCAGCGCGACGCCCGCCAGAACGCCCGCGGGCTGGTGGTGGTGCGCATCGGCAGCGAAACCACCGGCTCCGAGGGCGTCATCCCGGTCGCCGAACAGGTCCCCGGCGAGACCTACGACCACGGCGACCGGCTGCGCTGCTACGTGGTCGGGGTCTCCCGCGGCCCGCGCGAACCGGTGGTGACGCTCTCCCGCACCCACCCCAACCTGGTGCGCAAGCTGTTCGCGCTGGAGGTGCCCGAGATCGCCGACGGCTCGGTGGACATCGTCGCGGTGGCCCGCGAGGCCGGGCACCGCTCCAAGATCGCGGTGAGCTCGCGGGTCTCCGGACTCAACGCCAAGGGCGCCTGCATCGGGCCGATGGGCCAGCGGGTACGCAACGTGATGAGCGAGCTGGCCGGGGAGAAGATCGACATCATCGACTACGACCCGGACCCGGCGCGGTTCGTGGCCAACGCGCTGTCCCCGGCGAAGGTGGTCTCGGTGACGGTCATCGACCAGACCACCCGAGCCGCGCGGGTCGTCGTCCCGGACTTCCAGCTGTCGCTGGCGATCGGCAAGGAGGGGCAGAACGCCCGGCTGGCGGCCCGGCTGACCGGGTGGCGCATCGACATCCGCAGCGACGCCGCAGACCCGGCGGACCCGGACCACCACGGCGCGGGCATCGCCGAGCCCGACGGCGGCCTGCCCGCCGGGCGGGTGCCGGGGGCGGCCCCCGACCGGGCGGACTCGCCGGCCGCCGGCGGCCCCGACCACTGAACCCCCGCGGGTGGTTCGGAGTACGGCCGCAGTGAAGGTAGACTCACCGATGGTCCAGCACGCGTCATCGGAATCCGAGCCCCGCCCGCACCGGCATCAGCCGGTACGGACCTGTATCGGATGCCGGCAGCGAGCGCTGGCCGCCGATCTGCTTCGCACAGTCGCGGTGTCGACCGGGGACGGAAACCATGCCGTCACCGTTGACACGGCGGGTAACCTGCCGGGGCGGGGCGCCTGGTTGCACCCCACACCGCGGTGTCTGCGCGCAGCCGTTCGGCGGCGAGCCTTCGCCAGGGCGCTGCGGATCACCGGTTCACCGGACACGACTGCGGTGGCCGAGCACCTCGGGGTGCTCGACCCGCCGCACGACAGGACAGGCAACGAAGAACATGAGCACACCGTGAAGACCCGATGACCATGTGTCATAGCTAACCGAGGCGCGGCCACCACCGCTGTCGCCTCATGGACAGGAGAAGTAGTGGCAAAGGCCCGCGTACACCAGTTGGCTAAGCAGCTCGGTGTCACCAGCAAGGAAGTGCTCGCCCGACTGAGCGAACAGGGCGAATTCGTCAAATCCGCGTCGTCGACGGTGGAAGCACCGGTCGCGCGCCGGCTGCTGGAATCCTTCGGCGGCCCCAAGCCGGAGAAGAAGGAGCCGGCCAAACCGGCCGCCAAGTCCGCGTCGGCCGCCCCCAAACCGGCCGCCCCGGCCGCACCGGCGCCCACCCCGGGCGACGGCGCCGCCCCGACCCCGGCCGCGCCCGCCGCCTCGACCCCACCGCCGGCGCCGACCCCAACACCGGCGCCGACGCCGCCCGCGCAGCAGCCGGCCACCCCGCCGGCACCGGCGGCGTCGTCCGGGCCCAAACCGGGCGCCCCCACCCCGGGCCCACGCCCGGCGCCGCGGGCCGGCGCCCGGCCGCCGCGGGTGGGCAACAACCCCTTCTCCACCGCGCAGCCCGCCGAGCGGGCCATCCCGCGCCCGCAGCCGCCCCGCCCGGGGATGCCGCGGCCCGGCGGTGGCGCCACCCCCAGCAACATGCCGTCGCGCCCGGCGAACATGCCCGGCCGCGCCCGCCCCGGCGGCGGCCCGCGACCCGGCCCCGGCGGCCGGGGTGCCGGCGCCGGAGCCGGTCGGCCCGGTGGCGGCGGCGGTGGCGGCGGTTTCCGCGGTGGCGGCGGCCCGCCGCCCCCCGGTGGCGGCTACCGCGGCCGCGGCCGGCCCGGCCAGCGCGGCAGCACCGCCGGTGCGTTCGGCCGTCCCGGCGGCGCCCCGCGGCGCGGCCGCAAGTCCAAGCGGCAGAAGCGCCAGGAATACGACTCGATGCAGGCGCCCGCGGTCGGCGGCGTCCGGCTGCCCCGCGGCAACGGCGAGACCATCCGGCTGGCCCGCGGCGCATCGCTGTCCGACTTCGCCGAGAAGATCGACGCCAACCCGGCCGCGCTGGTGCAGGCGCTGTTCAACCTCGGGGAGATGGTCACCGCCACCGCGTCGGTGGGTGATGACACCCTCGAGCTTCTCGGCAGCGAGATGAACTACAAGGTGCAGGTCGTCTCGCCCGAGGACGAGGACCGCGAGCTGCTGGAGTCGTTCGACCTGACCTACGGGGAGGACGAGGGCACCGACGAGGACCTGCAGGTCCGTCCGCCGGTGGTGACCGTGATGGGTCACGTCGACCACGGGAAGACCCGACTGCTCGATTCCATCCGCAAGGCCACCGTCGGGCAGGGCGAAGCCGGCGGCATCACCCAGCACATCGGCGCCTACCAGGTGACGGTGGACTTCGAGGACGGCGAGCGGCTGATCACCTTCCTCGACACCCCCGGTCACGAGGCGTTCACGGCCATGCGTGCCCGCGGTGCCAAGGCCACCGACATCGCGATCCTGGTGGTCGCCGCCGACGACGGTGTGATGCCGCAGACGGTGGAGGCCATCAACCACGCGCAGGCCGCCGAGGTGCCGATCGTGGTGGCGGTCAACAAGATCGACAAGGAAGGCGCCGACCCGCAGAAGATCCGCGGCCAGCTCACCGAGTACGGCCTGGTGCCCGAGGAGTTCGGCGGCGACACCATGTTCGTCGACATCTCCGCCAAGAACGGCACCAACATCGAGGCGCTGGAAGAGGCGGTGCTGCTGACCGCCGACGCGGCCCTGGACCTGCGGGCCAACCCCGACATGGAGGCCCAGGGGGTGGCCATCGAGGCGCACCTGGACCGCGGTCGCGGTCCGGTCGCCACCGTGCTGATCCAGCGCGGCACCCTGCGGGTGGGCGACTCGATCGTCGCCGGCGACGCCTACGGGCGGGTGCGGCGGATGGTCGACGAGCACGGCGACGACGTCGAGGAGGCGACACCGTCGCGACCGGTGCAGGTGCTCGGCTTCACCTCCGTGCCCGGCGCCGGCGACAACCTGCTGGTCGTCGACGAGGACCGCATCGCCCGGCAGATCGCCGACAAGCGCAACGCGCGCAAGCGCAACGCGCTGGCGGCCCGCTCCCGCAAGCGGATCTCGCTGGAGGACCTGGACTCGGCGCTGAAGGAAACCAACCAGCTGAACCTGATCCTCAAGGGCGACAACGCCGGCACGGTCGAGGCGCTCGAGGAGGCCCTGATGGGCATCCAGATCGACGACGAGGTCGCGCTGCGGGTCATCGACCGCGGTGTCGGTGGCATCACCGAGACCAACGTGAACCTGGCGTCGGCCTCCGACGGCATCATCATCGGGTTCAACGTGCGCGCCGAGGGCAAGGCCACCGAACTGGCCAACCGCGAGGGCGTGGACATCCGCTACTACTCGGTGATCTATCAGGCGATCGAGGAGATCGAGAGCGCGCTCAAGGGCATGCTCAAACCGATCTACGAGGAGAAGGAACTCGGCCGCGCCGAGATCCGGGCGCTGTTCCGCTCGTCGAAGGTCGGCAACATCGCCGGCTGCCTGGTCACCTCCGGGGTGGTGCGCCGCAACGCCAAGGCGCGACTGCTGCGCGACTCGGTGGTGGTCGCCGACAACCTCACCGTGTCCTCGCTGCGCCGGGAGAAGGACGACGTCACCGAGGTCCGCGACGGCTACGAATGCGGTCTGACGCTGACCTACAACGACATCAAGGAAGGCGACGTCATCGAGACCTACGAGCTGGTGGAGAAGGAGCGGAGCTAGCAGATGGCTGACCCGGCCCGGGCCCGTCGACTGGCCAAGCGGATCGCGACGATCGTCGCCTCGACGATCGAGCACGAGATCAAGGATCCGCGGCTGACCGGGGTGACGATCACCGACGCCAAGGTCACCGCCGATCTGCACGACGCGACCTTGTACTACACCGTGCTGGGGCGCACCCTCGATGACGTGCCCGACTACGCCGGGGTGGCGGCGGCGCTGGAGAGCGCCAAGGGACTGCTGCGCACCAAGGTGGGCGCCGAGACCGGGGTGCGGTTCACCCCGACGTTGGCGTTCACCCGCGACACCGTGCCCGACACCGCCAACCGGATGGCGGAGCTGCTCGCCGCGGCCAAGGCCGCCGACGCCGACTTGGCGCGGGTGCGCGAAGGAGCCCGGCCGGCCGGGGACGCCGACCCGTACCGGGTGCGCCCGGGCGCCGAGGACGACAGGGACGACGGGGCCGAGTCGGACGACGCCGGGGACGATAGCGGGGCCGGCCGGGACACAGCGGACGAGCGGTCGGGGGATGAGCGATTCGACGGCGGCAGGTGAACGCCCCGACCCGACGAGACGTCGACGCGGCCGGCGCCGCCGAACTGGTGTCGGCCGCCACCCGGGTCGCCGTGGTCTGCCACGTCCACCCCGACGCCGACACGATCGGCGCCGGCCTCGCACTGGCCACGGTGCTGGAACGCGACGGCAAGGACGTGCAGGTCAGCTTCGCCGCACCGGAACGGTTGCCGCAGTCGCTGGCCAGCCTGCCCGGCGGGCACCTGCTGGTCGCGCCGGCGGCGCTGCGCCGCGAGGTGGACCTGGCGGTGACGGTGGACAGCCCCAGCGTCGACCGGCTCGGCGACCTGGGTGACCTGGCCGACCCGGTGCGCGAGGTGCTGGTCATCGACCACCACGCATCCAACCAGCTGTTCGGCACGGCGAACTTCGTCGACGCGGCCGCCGACTCGACCACGATGCTGGTCGCCGACCTGCTCGACGCCTGGGGCCGACCGATCGACGCCGACGTCGCGCACTGCCTCTACGCCGGGCTGGCCACCGACACCGGGTCGTTCCGGTGGGCCAGCGCGCGGGCGCACCGGCTGGCCGCCCGGCTGCTGGAGACCGGCGTGGACAACGCCGCGATCAGCCGGGTGCTGATGGACACCCACCCCTACGCGTGGCTGCCGATGCTGTCGCGGGTGCTGGCCTCGGCGGTGCTGGAGCCCGACGCGGCGGGCGGACGCGGGCTGGTCTACGCCGTGGTCGACCACCGCGAGTGTGCGGCCGCGCGCGCCGAGGAGATCGAGAGCATCGTCGACATCGTGCGCACCACCGCGCAGGCCGAGGTGGCCGCGGTGTTCAAAGAGGTGGAGCCGCAACGCTGGTCGGTGTCGATGCGGGCCAAGTCCGCGGTGGACCTCTCGGTGGTGGCGGCCGGGTTCGGCGGCGGCGGACACAAGCTGGCCGCCGGCTACACCGCGATCGGTTCGGCCGGCGAGGTGACAGCGGCACTGTGCGCGGCGCTGGACTGACCCCGGCGGACCCTCCCAGCGCGCGGCGGATCGCCGCGCTGGCCGCCCCGGCGCTCGGGGTGCTGGCGGCCGAGCCGCTGTATCTGCTGTTCGACACCGCGATCGTCGGCCGGCTCGGTGCGGTGCCGCTGGCCGGGCTGGCGATCGGCGGGTTGAGCCTGGCCGTGGTCGGTTCGCAGGCGACGTTCCTGTCCTACGGCACCACGGCGCGTGCGGCCCGGCTGTACGGCGCAGGCAGGTATCGCGCCGCGGTCGCCGAGGGCGTGCAGGCCAGCTGGCTGGCGCTGGCGATCGGGGTCGTCGTGGTGGCCGTGGTGCAGCTGGTCGCCGAGCCACTGCTGGCGGTGCTGGCCGGTGACGCCGCGATCGCCGCGGCCGCGCTGTCGTGGCTGCGGATCGCGGTCTTCGGGGTGCCGGCGATCCTGGTCTCGCTGGCCGGCAACGGCTGGATGCGCGGCGTGCAGCAGACGGTCCGGCCGCTGCGGTTCGTGGTGGCCGGGTTCGCGGTCTCGGCGCTGCTGTGCCCGGCGCTGGTATACGGCCTGGCCGGGCTGCCGCGGCTGGGGCTGCCCGGGTCGGCGGTGGCCAACCTGGTGGGGCAGTGGCTGGCCGCGGTGCTGTTCCTCGCCGCGCTCCTCGCCGAGCGCGCCGCGCTGCGCCCGGTGCCCGCGGTGCTGCGCGGGCAGCTGGTGATGGGCCGCGACCTGCTGGTGCGCAGCCTGGCGTTTCAGGCCTGCTTCGTCTCCGCGGCGGCGGTGGCCGCCCGGTTCGGGGCGGCGGCGGTCGCCGCGCACCAGGTGGTGCTGCAGCTGTGGACGTTTTTGTCGCTGGTGCTGGACTCGCTGGCGATCGCGGCGCAGGCGCTGGTCGGTGCCGCACTCGGGGCGGGCGATCGCGGGCACGCGGTGTCGGTGGCGCGGCGGGTGACCGGCTACTCGGCGGCCGCGGCGACGGTGCTGGCGCTGCTGCTGGCGGCCGGTGCCCCGGTGTTGCCTGCGGTGTTCACCGACGATGCGGCGGTGCGCGCCGCGATCGGGGTGCCGTGGTGGTTCCTGGTGGCCCAACTTCCCCTCGCCGGGGCGGTTTTCGGACTCGACGGGGTGCTGCTGGGCGCCGGGGACGCGACGTTCATGCGCAATGCGACGGTGCTGGCCGCGCTGGTCGGGTTCCTGCCCGCGATCTGGCTGTCCCTGGTCTTCGGCTGGGGGTTGGCCGGGATCTGGTCGGGGCTGACCGCGTTCATGGTGTTGCGGCTGGTGCTGGTGGGCTACCGCGGGATCTCCGGGCGCTGGGCGACCGTCACCACCGGCCCAACGTGAACCCAGGTTCACGTTCGAGCTCGAGCGTGCGCATGGGTTCACGCTCGGCGACTGCGGGGGAGCGGTAGCGCCCGTTGACTACCGGGTGCCGGCCGCTTCGGTCAGGAGACCACCGATAAACCACGCCCCGGCGAAGACCGCCCATCCCAGAATCGGCCCGACGACCAGGGCGTTGTCTGCGGCCGCCGCCCGACCCATGCCGACCACCGCGACCACGACGGCCGCGGCGAAACCGCCCCAGTAGACCAGATGAGCAGCACCGAGCACGGCTCCGTTGCAGGAGTTCAGACACGAGTCGCCGATCATGGCGGCACTGAGTGAGCAGAGGAAACTCGCCCCGACCAACACGGTGGTGAGTGCGGATGTCAGCAGGATGTCCCAGGTGGCGGGTGATTGGGCTGGGCCGGTGCGACGTTCACGAGGTGCGGTCATGACGACAATCGTCGCGCCGGGGTAGGCGTCGCACATGAGTGACGCTACTCAGATCAGCGTGGTGCCCACGTCGGGGAACCGCTCGATCGCCTGAGCCGCGGGCGGGGGAGATCAGTCGGGCAGTCCGCTGATCACCATGACCGCGCCGGTCAGATAGCTCGCCAGGAAGACGACCCAGCCGACCACCGGCCAGATCACCAGGAGCCGGCGGCGCACCGCGGCGACGATGACGCCGATGAGGGTGACCAGCACCGCGACCGCGGCACCGCCCCACGCCACCGCATAGCCGGTGTCGATCAGCCCGTAGTCGCACGGATTGGCCTGCGAACACGCGGCGGTGGCCGTCCCGGCCAGCAGCGAATAGAGCAGCGCCGCGGCCATCACCAGCAGCAATACCGCGGTCAGCGACGCGGTGAGCACCGGGTCCCACAGTGGGCGTTGCGGGTGGCGCGGCCCCGGGCCGTACGGCGGCTGGACCACGCCGGCCCGCTCAGCGCACCTGTTCGCGGCCGCGGCGCAGCACCGCGTCCCGGTTGGCGGCGACGTCGTCGCCGCTGGTGCCGGCCAGCCACTGCCGCGCCGCGGCGGCCTCCAGCCACAGCCCGGGTGCGGTCGCCGCCTCGTCGATGCGGTGATAGGAGGCCAGCAGGGCGCGCACCGCGGCGGGGTTGTTGCCCACGATCGAGGCGGCGACGGCGCGGGCGGCCGGCAGCAGCTCGTCGTGCGCCACCACCTCGGTGACCAGCCCGGCCCGCAGCGCCCCGGCCGCGTCGAGATAGTCACCGGTCAGGCTCATCCGGCGGGCCAGCCCCACCCCGACCTTCTGCGGCAGCCGCACCGTCATGCCCCAGGTCGGCAGGATCCCCACCCGGGCGTGCGTGTCGGCGAACCGGGCCCGCTCCGAGGCGATCAGGATGTCGCAGTACAGTGCCAGCTCCAGGCCGCCGGTGACCGCGGCCCCGTTGATCGCCCCGATCACCGGGGTGCGCATCGCCGGCCAGCGCGGCGAGATGTCGGGCAACTCCGTGGAGTCACCGAGCTCCTTGAGGTCCAGCCCGGCGCAGAACACCGGGTCGGCGCCGGTCAGGATGATCACGTCGACGTCGTCGTCGCGGTCGGCCTCGGACAGCGCGGCGTAGAAGCGCTCCCGCAACGCGGCCGACAGCGCATTGCGCGCCTGCGGCCGGTTCAGGGTCAGGGTGCGCACCCGGTCGGCGGTCTCGATGAGCAGGATGTCGTCGGTCATGTGCTCACCGTAGTCAGTGCCGCTCGAGGCCCGGCGCACCCACCGGCAGCAGCAGCCGCGAGACACCGAACGCCACCGTGTGGGTGGCCGGCCGCAGCACGGTGCCGGAGACCACCGGCTCCCCGGTGCCCAGGTTGCGGGCGAACCGCGGATGACAGCCGCCCGCGATCAGCAACCGGATCCGTGAGCTCGCCGAGAACCGGTGTGCGACGGTGTCCAACTCCAGGCGCACCGGGCCAGGCCGGCCGGTCAGCCGCAGGTAGCCGTCGGCGACGTTGAGCGACCTGCCGTCCGGGTGCACCTCGCCGAGCCGGACGAACAGGTCGGCGTGCGGGTTGTCGGAGCCGTGGTCGAGTTCGACCACCGGACGACCGGTCACGGTCAGGTCCGCGGTGAGCATCTCGCCGGTGAAGGTCAGCACGTCGGCGCGCTCGGCCAGCCTCCGGTCGTCGCGGTAGCCGCTGTCGGGGGAGAGCAGCCGCCCGCCGACGGTCGGGGTGGGGTCGGCCGGGTCGAAGCGGAACGACGCCGGCACCGCCCCGGGCTGCGGCACCGCGGCGGCCAGCCGGCCCGGATGCAGGTGCAGGACCTGCCGGGCGGTCGCGGCCGGTAGGTCGCCGGTCTCGGCCCAGCCCGCCCCGGTGACCCAGACCCGCACCGGCTGGGCGCGGGTGTCCGGCCCGCCGGCAAGGTGGGTGTCCAGCCAGGCCAGCGACTCCCGGCACAGCGTGCCCAACCCGCTGGTGAGCATCTGGCTGTGTGTCCACGGCCCCATCGTCAAGGCGACCGGCACCCCGCGCTCGCGCAGCCTGCGGTACTGGTGCAGGGTCTGCTCGGCGAACAGGTCCTGCCAGCCACCGATCAGCAGCACCGGGATGTCGGCCCGGTCCAGGGCCGCGGGCACCCGCAGCGGCTCCCAGAACGGGTCGGCGGGGTCGGGGTGGGCCAGCCACGACTCGTACCAGCGGGCGCGGTCGCCGAGCATCGCGCGGGCCGCGGCCCCGGCGGGCAGCCGGTCGGCGGTGCGGCGTACCCGGCGCCGCGACCACAGCAGACGCGCCCGTCCGGCGCCCTCCTGGTGGGCCATCAGGTCGCTCCATCCCAGGAAGTCGTTGAGGGCGAACGCCCCGGTGCCCCACGAGGTCGCGCTGAAATCGTGCGGGCCCGCGACGATTACCGCGGCGGTCAGCTCCGGCGGTGGGTCGGTGAGCAGGGCCCACTGAGTGAAGCCCAGATAGGACAGGCCGATGGTGGCGAACGTCCCGGTGAACCACGGCTGGCGGCGCAGCCAGTCGACCGTGTCGGCGCCGTCGGCCACCTCGTGGACCATCGGGGTGAACACCCCGCCGGAACCGAAGGTGCCGCGCACGCTCTGCAGCACGACGTGGTAGCCGCGGGCGGCGTAGAGCCGCGCGAACACCACCGAGTTCGGCAGGCCCCGCCCGTAGGGGCAGCGCACCAGCACGGTGCCGGCTGCCGCGCCCACCGGGGCGTAGTGGTCGGCGAGCAACTCCACACCGTCGCGCATCGGCACCCGCACCCGGGTCCGGGTGAACCGGGTCGTGGGCTTGCGCAGTCCGAGCACCCGGCCCAGCCCGAGATCACCCCGCCGGTGTGGCACAGCCATCGCGATGCGGTGGGATCAGAACTTGTAGAACGGCGAAAGCTGTTCGGCGCGTTCGCGGTTGGTGGCCAGGCAGTCCGGCTGCGGGTTGGAGTAGACCGGCGAGTAGAACAGCGACTGCTGGATCACCCCGTAGCTGGTCTTGAACGTCACCATGCAGGTGACCCACCACCGGTTGTTCCAGTCGGTGGGCTTCATCACCCAGTACTCGGCGGCGCGGTGGCCGTTGATCGTGGTCTCCAGGGCGTCTGCCGGCAGGGTCTCGGCGTAGGTGCGCCACACGATCGCCTCGACCGCCAGCTGGTAGTTGCCCGCGTCGTAGTGGCACCGCATCGGGGTCTCCGGCTCCGGCGGGGTGTAGGCCAACCCGAGGCCGGCCACCACGTCGAAGGGGATCTCGTCGCACGGCTCGAACGGCTTGGGGTCGGTCAGGTTCGCGATCGGGCTCTTGATCGTCGTGGTGATCGGCACGTCGGTGGAGCGCAACTGCACCGCCGCCGAATCGGTGCCGGCCGGCGGCGCGCTCTGCGCGACCAGCACCATGGCCAGCACCAGCGCGGCCAGCGCCGCGAACAGACGCACCTTGGCGACCATCACACCCCTTGCATCGACTCGTCGTTGCCCGGGAGTGTACAAGTCGGCCACCCGAGACCACCGGCAAAGCCCGGATCCGGTCGCCGCCGGCCGCGGCGCGCGTCGCATGGTTACGCTGGGGCACTGTGGCAGCGCAGAGGACGGGCGAGGTGCGCCCCACCCTGTGGGCGGTATCGGATCTGCACACCGGGCACGTCGGCAACAAGCCGGTCACCGAATCGCTGTATCCGTCCTCCCCGGAGGACTGGCTGATCGTGGCCGGCGACGTCGCCGAACGCACCGACGACATCCGCTGGTCGCTGGATCTGCTGCGCCGACGGTTCGCCAAGGTCATCTGGGTGCCCGGCAACCACGAACTGTGGACCACCGGAAAGGACCCGACCCAGGTCTTCGGCCGGGCCCGTTACGACTACCTGGTCGAGATGTGCGACGAGCTGGGCATCGTCACCCCCGAACACCCGTTCCCGGTCTGGACCGAGCAGGGCGGCCCGGCCACCATCGTGCCGATGTTCCTGCTCTACGACTACACCTTCCTGCCCGCCGGAGCGTCCAGCAAAGCCGAGGGATTGGCGATCGCCCGGGAGGCGGGCGTGGTCGCCACCGACGAGTTCCTGCTGTCGTGTGAGCCCTACGCCACCCGCGACGCCTGGTGCCGCGAGCGGGTGACCGCCACCCAGGCCCGGCTGGAGGAACTGGACTGGATGACCCCGACGGTGCTGGTCAACCATTTCCCGCTGGTGCGCGATCCGTGCGAGGTGCTGTTCTACCCGGAGTTCTCGCTGTGGTGCGGCACGACGGCCACCGCCGATTGGCACACCCGGTACAACGCGGTCTGCAGCGTCTACGGCCACCTGCACATCCCGCGCACCACCTGGTACGACGAGGTGCGATTCGAGGAGGTGTCGGTCGGCTACCCGCGGGAGTGGCGCCGGCGCAAGCCTTATCGTTGGCTGCGTCAGATCCTGCCGGACCCGCAGTACGCGCCCGGCTACCTCAACGAGTTCGGCGGGCATTTCGTGATCACCCCCGAGATGCGGGCCGCCTCCGAACGTTTCGCCGAGCGGGCCCGCGGCAGGCGGGGCCGATGACCCCGCTGCTCTCCAGCGTCCTGCCGAGCGTGGTCGGGCTGGCCGCCGCGGAACGCTACGACGATCCGCCCGAACTGCGTGCGCTCCCCGAGGAGGAGCCGCTGATCGCACGGTCGGTGCCCAAGCGGCGCAACGAGTTCATCACGGTGCGGGCATGCGCGCGTACGGCGCTGGCGGAACTGGGTGTGGCGCCGGTCCCGATCCTCAAGGGCGACAAGGGACAACCGCGCTGGCCCGACGGTGTGGTCGGCAGCCTGACCCACACCGCCGGCTACCGAGGTGCCGTCGTCGCCCGCGACGGCGCGGTGCGCTCGGTGGGCATCGACGCCGAACCGCACGACGTGTTGCCCGGCGGCGTGCTCGACGCGATCAGCCTGCCCGCCGAGCGTGATGAGATCGCGGCGTTGCCCGCCGAGCTGCATTGGGACCGGATCCTGTTCTGCGCCAAGGAGGCGACCTACAAGACGTGGTTCCCGCTGACGCAGCGCTGGCTGGGGTTTGAAGACGCCCACATCGTTTTCGAGCCCGACGACACCGGCAGTACCGGCAGTTTCACCTCCACCATCTTGATCGACCCGGCCGCGCTGAGCGGACCACCCCTGACCGTCCTGCGCGGACGCTGGTCGGTGGCGCGGGGGCTGGTCCTGACGGCGATTACGCTGTGAGCGCGGTCGGGCCGGGGCTGGTCATCGTCGACAAGCCGGCCGGCATCACCAGCCACGACGTGGTGGCCCGCTGCCGGCGGTTCTTCGCCACCCGCAAGGTCGGGCACGCCGGAACCCTCGACCCGATGGCCACCGGGGTGCTGGTCATCGGTGTGGAGCGGGCTACCAAGATCCTCGGGCTGCTCACCGCCGACGCCAAGGCCTACACCGCGACGATCCGACTCGGCCAGACCACCAGCACTGAGGATGCTGAAGGGGAGCTCCTTGCCGCCACGCCGGCCGGCCGGCTCGACGAGACCGCGATCGAGGCGGCGATGGCGTCGCTGCGCGGCGACATCGCGCAGGTGCCCTCGGCGGTCAGCGCCATCAAGGTCGACGGCAAGCGCGCCTACCGACTCGCCCGGGAGGGCCACGAGGTCCGGCTGGCCGCCCGCCCGGTGCGCATCGCACGCTTCGAGCCCCTGGCGCTGCGCCGCGACGCCGACACGATCGACCTGGATGTGGCGGTGGAGTGCTCGGCAGGCACCTATGTGCGGGCGCTGGCGCGTGACCTGGGGGAGCGGCTCGGTGTCGGTGGACACCTCACCGCGCTGCGTCGCACCCGCTCCGGGCGGTTCGGGCTGGCCGAGGCCCGCACACTCGAGCAACTCGCCGAGCAGCCGTCGCTGAGCTACACCCTGGATGCGGCCTGCCTGCAGGCGTTCCCGCGCCGCGACCTCACCGCCGCCGAGGCCGAATCGGCCGGGCACGGCCGGGCCCTGGCCGCCTGGGGCGTCGACGGGGTCGACGGCGTTTACGCCGCCACGGCCGCAGACGGCCGGGTGATCGCGCTGCTCGAGGACGCCGGGGGGCGTACCCGCTCGGTGGTGGTGATCCGCCCGGCCACCCTGTAGGCGCCCACGACAGCCGCGCCGAAGATTAGATACGTTCATCGCTGTATCTAACCGTCGATGCGTTAGGGTGGGGCGACCAGCCCCGCGCGGAAGGACCGACGATGGCGACCGGCGTCGAGGAACAACCGGTGCGGCGCACGCAGGCCGAGCGCAGCGCGGCGATGCGCACCCGGCTGCTCGACGCCACGATCGAATGCCTGGTCTCCCACGGTTACGCGGGGGCCACCACGCCGCGGATCGCCGAGATCGCCGGGGTCACCCGCGGCGCCCAGATCCATCACTTCCGGTCCAAGGAGGACCTCGTGGTCGCGGCGGTCGAGCACCTGGCGCAGCAGCGGGTGCAAAGCGCGGTGCGCGACGTCGGGCGGGTGCGCTCCAGCCCGGACCCCGTCGCTACCGTGCTGGAGTTCCTGTGGGAATCCCATCAGGGTCCGCTGTTCGTCGCGACCGTGGAACTGTGGGTGGCCGCCCGTACCGACCGGGTGCTGGCCGAGCACATCGCCCGGATGGAGCCGATCGTCAACAGCACGCTGATCGCGGCGATCGCGCAGCTGCTGCCCGAACACCCGGCGCAGAAGGAGGTCCGCAACCTCGTCTACACCGCGATGGACGTGCTGCGCGGCATCCTGGTCAGCGGGTTCGTCGACGGCGACACCGACCGTGCCCGCCGGCGCTGGGAGCGGGCCTGCGTCGACCTGACCGCGCTGATGGCCGGCACCATCCCGCCGCTGGCCGCCGACCGGCCGGCCGGCGACGCTCAGCCGGCCCGGAAAACGTAGTCGTCGAGCCGGAAGGTGCGGCTGCGCCAGGCCACCTCCAGTGACGTCGCGGGTCGCAGCGGCACGTCGCCGTGCTTGTCGAAGTAGTAGCTGTTGGCCGCGGCGCAGGTGTCCTGCCAGAAGATCTGGCTGCTACGGCGGCGCATCATCTCGGCGAAGAACCGGTCGTGGGCCTGCCGGGACACCTCGACGTAGTGATTACCGCCATCGCGGGCGCGGCGCAGGCAGCGCAGGATGTGGTCGGTCTGGGCCTCGATCAGGTTGAAATACGACGATCCGTTGTAGCCGTAGGGCCCGATGACCGAGAAGTGGTTGGGGTAGCCGGGGACGCTCACCCCCTGGTAGGCCTGCAACCGGTGCTCGTCCCAGAACGCGCCGAGGTCGACGCCGTCGAGGCCGCGCAGCGCGTAGGTGGGCATGTTGTCGGGGTCCATCACCTTGAACCCGGTGGCGAAGATCAACACGTCGAGGTCGTGCTGGGTGCCGTCGTCGACCCGGACTCCTGCGGTGTTGATCGCGCTGATCGGGGTGGTCTCCAGGAAGACGTTGGGCCGGTTGAAGGTGGACAGATACGAGTTGTGGAAGCTGGGCCGTTTGCAGCCCAGTCCGTAGCGCGGGGTGAGTTTGTCGCGCACCTGCGGATCGCGTACCTGGCTGCGCAGATAGCGTTTGGCCAGCGCGTGGCTGATCGGCAGGAACCGGGGGATCACCCGCTGGTAGTGCGCCGGGATGGGGAAGGTGAACTCCACGAACAGTTGGGCGGCCAGCCATGATCCCCACTGCGCGGCGGGCAACCGGTCGAGCAGCCACTGCGCCGGACGCGGCAGCGGCACATCGGGTTTCGGCAGACACCAGATCGGGGTGCGCTGGAAGACGGTGAGGTGCTCGACGTCGGCGGCGATCTCCGGGACGACCTGTACCGCGGAGGCACCGGTGCCGATGATGCCGACCCGCTTGCCTCGCAACGACTGATCGTGGTCCCACCGGGCGGTGTGCATGGTGACCCCGCCGAATTCGGTCGCGCCGGGGATGTCCGGGATCACCGGCTGGGTCAGGATTCCGCACGCGTTGATGACGAACCGTGCCGTCAACTGCCCGCCGGCGGCGGTCGACAGTCGCCAGACGTTGCGGTCGGCGTCGAACTCCGCGGCGGTGACGGTGGTGTTGAACCGCAACCGCGGGGCCAGACCGTACTTGTCCACACAGTGCAGGGCGTAGGCCTTCAACTCGTTGCCCGGCGCGTAGGTGCGCGACCAGTCGGCACGTTTCTCGAAGGAGTACTGGTAACAGAACGAGGGGATGTCGACCGCGATGCCCGGGTAGGTGTTCCAGTGCCAGGTTCCGCCGACGTCGTCGCCGGCCTCGAGGATGGCGAAGTCGTCGAAGCCGGCCCGGGCCAGTTTGATCGCGGCGCCGATGCCCGCGAAACCGGCGCCGATCACCACGATCTCGTGGTCGGGCGCGTCGTGCCGGGTGGGGGAGTCGGGCCGCGGCTCGGTGTCGACTCGCGGAGCGGGCATGGATCCTCGCTTTCGTTGCGGCATGCGCGCCGGTAGGCATCTGCGACGGCGTGCTGGCGGTGCCACCCAGGCAATCGAAACTGATGCCAGTTGTCAATGGCAATGTCGCAGCGCCCCCGCGAAAACCGCGAACGCACTGGTCACGGCGGCACTGCGACGCGCCGGGCGGAACGGACGGCGAACGCCGGTGCGCGACCCCGCCGCCACCCACCGTTTACATGAATACATTCCAGTGTGTATGTTTATGTCCGCAGCGTGCGAACCGCTCGGCTGGGCGGGTTCGGCTACCGGAAGGAATCGCATGACAAACAGGGTTTTCGTGATCGGTGTCGGCATGACGAAGTTCGAGAAGCCGGGCCGCCGACTCAACGAGGACGGCTCGGCTTGGGACTACCCCGACATGGCCCGAGAGTCCGGCACCAACGCCCTGGCCGACGCGGGCATCGACTACACCGCGGTCGAGCAGGGCTACGTCGGCTATGTCTACGGGGAGTCGACGTCGGGTCAGCGCGCCCTCTACGAACTGGGGATGACCGGGATCCCGGTCATCAACGTCAACAACAACTGTTCGACCGGCTCGACCGCGCTGTACCTGGCCGCCCAGGCGATCCGCGGCGGCCTGGCCGACTGCACCATGGCGCTCGGCTTCGAGAAGATGAAACCGGGCTCGCTGGAGGCATCCTACGACGACCGGGCCCAGCCGATGGAGAAGCACATCCTGGCGCTGGCCGAGATCTCCGAGGTTCTGTTTCCGCCGGCGCCGTGGATGTTCGGGGCGGCCGGACGTGAGCACATGAAGGAACACGGTTCCACGGCCGAACACTTCGCCAAGATCGGCTACAAGAACCACAAGCATTCGGTGAACAATCCGTACGCGCAGTTCCAGGACGCCTACACCCTCGAGGACATCCTGGCGTCGCGCATGATCTACGACCCGCTGACCAAGCTGCAGTGCTCGCCGACCTCCGACGGATCCGGAGCGGCGATCTTGGCCTCCGAGGCTTTCGTCGAGCGACACGGCCTTGCCGGCCGTGCGGTCGAGATCGTCGGACAGTCGATGACCACCGACTTCGAGTCGACTTTCAACGGCACCGCCAAGAACCTGATCGGCTACGACATGAACGTCCAAGCCGCCCGGCAGGTCTACGACCAGTCCGGTCTCGGGCCGCAGGACTTCCAGGTCATCGAGTTGCACGACTGCTTCTCGGCCAACGAACTGCTGCTGTACGAGGCGCTGGGGCTGTGCGCCGAGGGTGACGCCCCGAAGCTCATCGACAACAACGACACCACCTACGGCGGGCGCTGGGTGGTCAACCCCTCCGGCGGGCTGATCTCCAAGGGACACCCGCTGGGAGCGACCGGCCTGGCCCAATGTGCCGAGCTGACCTGGCAACTGCGCGGAACCGCCGACAAGCGCCAGGTCAAAGCCGTCACTGCCGCACTGCAGCACAACATCGGCCTGGGGGGTGCCGCCGTGATCACCGCCTACCAGCGCGCCGAGCGCTGACCCCGACAACCGAGATATCACCCCACCACCGCAAGGAGTACCACCATGGGACACATCGAAGCCACCAAAAAACTCTCCGCCAGCCCGGACGCGCTCTGGGGAATCATCTCCGACCTGTCCACCTGGGACCAGTGGTTCACGGTGCACGAGAAATGGCTGGCCGACGTTCCCGCGACCCTGACCGCCGGCACCCCGCTCACCGCGAAGATCGTCATGCTCGGCATGGCCAACAAGATCGAATGGACCGTCGAGAAGATGGACCCGCCCACCTCGCTGGCGTTGGCCGGCACGGGGATGGCCGGGGTGAAAGCACTTTTCGAGTTCACCGTGAAGCCGGCAGACGACGGCGGATCGGAATTCACCGTCGCCGGGGACTTCGAGGGCGCACTTGTCAAGGGTGCTTTGGCCAAGGCGGTGGAGAAGGACGGGGCCAAACAGCTGGACAAGTCGCTGGAGAAACTCGACGCCCTGGCTTCCGCGGCGGTCTGAGATGACCGACGAGATCACCGAATTCGATAATTCGGGCCTGAACGTCTGGGCCGACCCGGAGACTTTCGAGGTCTCCCGGGAGCGGATCGCCGAATACGCGGCGGCGAGCAACGACCCGATCGCCGCCCACCGGTCCGGGGACATCGCCCCGCCGGTATTCGCGATCGTGCCGGCATTCGACGCGCTCATGACACCAGTGCTCGACGTCGTTCCGATCGAGATCTTCGGACGGATCGTGCACGGCGAGCAGGACTTCCACTTCCACCGACCGATCCGTCCTGGCGACCAACTCAGCTCGCGGGGTCGCGTGATCGGCTACGACTCGGTGGATTCCGGTGCCCGGGTCTCGATTCACCTCGAAACCCGGGACGCCATCGGCGAACTGGTCAACGAGCAGTACCTGATCGGGTTCTTCCGCGGTGTCAACGCCGGACCTGCGGTCGGCGAGCAGGTGCCCGAGCACAAGTTCGACGCGGCACTGCGCGAACAGGGGCCGGCAGCCAAGGTCGTCCAGCACGTCGACGACGACCAGACCTACCGATACGGTCCGGCCGCCGGTGACCCGATGCCGATCCACCTCGACGAGGAGGTGGCGCGCGACGCCGGACTGCCCGGCATCATCGCGCACGGACTGTGCACCATGGCGTTCACCTCATGGGCGGTGCTCACCGAATTCGGTGACTCGGACGTCAACCGGCTCAAGCGACTCGCGGTGCGATTCTCCAAGATGGTGCTGCCCGGCGACGACCTGGAGACCCGGATCTGGAAGACCGGATCGGGCGGCGGCGTCACCAGCTACGCGTTCGAGACCGCCCGGGTGGGCACCGACGAATTCGCCATCACCGACGGCCTGGCCGTCCTCGCCGACTAGACATCTCAGGAACAGACAAAGGGAGACAGGCATGGGAGCTTTGGAAGGGCGGGTCGCGATCATCACCGGAGCGGGCCGCGGAATCGGACGCGAACACGCTTTGCTGTTCGCCCGCGAAGGCGCGGCGGTCGTCGTCAACGACCTCGGCGGGGACAACGCCGGGGAAGGCGCGGACGCCAGTGCAGCCCAGCAGGTGGTCGACGAGATCACCGCTGCCGGCGGTCGCGCGGTGGCCAACACCGACAGCGTCGCCGATTGGGTGGCCGCGAAGAACCTCATCACCCAGGCAGTCGACGAGTTCGGCCGGCTCGACGTGCTGGTCAACAACGCCGGGATCCTGCGTGACGCGTTCATCGCCGGGATGGAGGAATCCCAGTGGGATGCTGTGCTCGACGTGCACCTCAAGGGGCACTTCGCCGCGATGCGCCACGCCGCCGAATACTGGAAGAACCAGTCGAAGGCGGGGGATCAGCCCAGCGCGGCGATCATCAACACCGCCTCGGCCTCGGGTGTCACCCTGCCGAATGCCGGCCAGGCCAACTACGGGGCAGCCAAGGCGGGTATCGCGGCGCTGACCCTGGTGGCCGCCGAGGAACTGGAACGCTACGGGGTGCGGGCCAACGCGATCGCCCCGATCGCGCGGACGCGCCTGACCCTGGCCACTCCGGGTATGGGCGCGCTGATGGCCGAACCAGACGAGGGGGAGCTGGACCTGTTCAACCCGGCCAACATCTCGCCGCTGGTGGCGTATCTGGCCACGGAGAAATGCCCGATCACCGGCGGGGTGTTCGCGGTGCAGGGCGGGGCGATCTCGCGGCTGGCCGGCTGGCACGACACCGAGACCATCGAAACCGACGGGCTCTGGGAGATCGACGACATCGCCGCGCGGCTGCCCCAGTAGCGCCGGCGGGAACGACAACGGGAGAACAACGAATGTTCGAGTGGTCCGAAACCGACATCATCATGCGCGACACCATGCGTGCGTTCATCGACAAGGAGATCCGTCCACACCAGGACGCGCTGGAAAGCGGTGAGCTGTCGCCGTACCCGATCGTCCGCAAACTGTTCAGCGAGTTCGGGCTGGACGTGATGGCCGGCGAGGCCGTGAAGAACATGCTGGAGAAGCAACGCGCCAAGGCCGACGGCACGATAGCCGAGGACAAGGAGCCGTCCGAGTCCGGCGGCATGGGCGACATGGCCGGGCAACTGTCGATGGCGGCGGTCCTGGTCGCCGAACTGTCCGGCGTCAGCATCGGGTTGCTGTCCACCGTCGGTGTCAGCCTCGGGCTGGGCGCCGCCACGATCATGAGCCGGGGCACGCTGGCACAGAAGGAGCGTTGGCTGCCCGACCTGATGACATTGGACAAGATCGCCTGCTGGGCCATCACCGAACCCGACGCCGGCTCGGACGCCTTCGGCGGCATGAAAACCTATGTCCGCCGCGACGGTGAGGACTACATCCTCAACGGTCAGAAGACGTTCATCACCAACGGCCCCGACGCCGACGTGCTGATCGTCTACGCCAAACTCGACGAACGCGACCCCGCCGTGGACAAACGCCACCGGCCGGTGCTCACCTTCGTCCTGGAGTCCGGGATGCCCGGGCTCACTCAGGGCAAGGCGTTCAAGAAGATGGGCATGATGTCCTCGCCGACCGGGGAGCTGTTCTTCGACAACGTCCGGTTGACGCCCGATCGTCTGCTCGGGGAGACCGAACAGCACACCGGTGGTGACGGCCGGGAGAGCGCTCGGGCGAATTTCGTTGCCGAACGGGCAGGGGTGGCGTTGATGTCGCTGGGCATCATCGACGAATGCCACCGGCTGTGCGTGGATTACGCGAAAACCCGCACCCTGTGGGGCCAGAACATCGGCCAGTTCCAGCTGATCCAGTACAAGCTGGCCAAGATGGAAGTCGCCCGGATCAACGTGCAGAACATGGTCTTCCAGACGCTGGAGAAGGCCAAGGCCGGCAAGACACCGTCGCTGGCCGAAGCCTCGGCGATGAAGCTGTACTCCTCGGAGGCGGCCACCGAGGTCGCCATGGAAGCGGTCCAACTGTTCGGCGGCAACGGGTACATGGCCGAATACCGGGTGGAACAACTGGCCCGCGACGCCAAATCACTGATGATCTACGCGGGCAGCAACGAGGTGCAGATCACCCACATCGCCAAGGGACTGCTGGCCTGACCGCGGGAGGCAGCAGCGATGATCACCGAGGGTGAAGCCTGTCATGCCGGTGTGTTCACCCGGACTTTGAGTGTCGCCGGTGACGGGGCTGCTCTACGGCCCCGGTGAGGCTGCGGACCCGGGGTTCCCGGGGCACGCCCACAACCGGGCGGACCCACCACGGCGGTCGGCACAATCGATCGGATCGTGGCGGCCGGAACGAAGGAGACAGGGATAAATGCTCGGCGACAAGGTGGCCGCGGTGCGAGTGTTGGTGCGGCGCGGCATGATCGAGCCGTTGCGGCCGGACCGCGCGGTCCGGGCGGCGCGGTCGGTCGGCCGCTACGGTGCGCTCGGCGGGATGGTGCACTACGCCGCCGGTCGCTACGGCACCGCGCCGGCCGTCGTCGACGACGACGGCGAGGTCGGCTTCACCGAACTCGAGGAGGCCAGCAACGCGCTGTCCCGGGGGTTGGTCGCCGAGGGGTTGGGAGCCGGATCGACGATCGCGATGCTGCACCGAAACCACCGCGATCTACTGCTGGGGCTCTCGGCGGCGAACCGGATCGGCGCCCGCGCAGTGCTGATGAACACCGGCTTCGCCGGCCCGCAGTTGGTCGAGGTGTGCGGCCGGGAACGGGTCGGCGCGGTGCTGGCCGATGCGGAGTTCGCCGATCTGTTTACCGGGCTGCCACCCAGCACGCCTCGGTTGCAGGTTGGACAGATGGGCCGGAGCCGCCCCGGTGACCCGGTGCCGGCGCCGTCGCGGCCAGGCGGCATGGTGCTGTTGACCAGCGGCACCACCGGAACGCCCAAGGGCGCGCCGCGGGAGAAGATCAACCCGCTGCAGACCGCCCAACTGCTGGACCGGATCCCGTGGCCGGCCGGCGGCACCTACTGCGTGGCCGCTCCACTGTTCCACGCCACCGGCCTGGCGACCTGTGCGTTGGGCCTGTCACTGGGCAACCGCGTGGTGCTGACGCGTCGATTCGATCCGGAGGCCACGCTGGCGGCCATCGACCGCTACCGGGCGCAGACCCTGATCGTGGTACCGACCATGCTGCAGCGAATGCTGGACCTGGGCGACGACGTCCTGAATCGCTACGACACCTCCAGTCTGACCGTGGTATTCGCTGCCGGATCGGCGCTCTCCCCGGAGCTGTGCCGCCGCACCGCCGCGGCTTTCGGCGACGTGCTCTACAACCTGTACGGCTCCACCGAAGTGGCCGCCGCCGCGGTCGCCACCCCCGCCGACCTGCGGGCAGCCCCGGGCACGGTCGGCCGGCCGCCGGTCGGCTGCCGGCTGGCCGTCTACGATGCAGAGCGCCGCCGCGTCACCGAACCGCACCGGTCGGGCACTTTGTTCGTCTCCAGCGGCCTGTCGTTCGGCGGCTACACCGACGGCAGCCACAAGGAAATCGTCGACGGTCTGCTCTCGACCGGGGACACCGGGCATTTCAACGAGGACGGACTCTGGTTCGTCGACGGACGCGACGACGAGATGATCGTCTCCGGCGGGGAGAACGTCTTCCCGCTCGAGGTGGAGAATCTGCTCGACGACCACCCCGATGTGGTCGAAGCAGCCGTGATCGGCGTCGATGACCTCGACTTCGGTCAGCGGCTGTGTGCGTTCGTCGTCACCCGCGCCGATGCGACGCTCAGCGCCGACGACATCAAGGATTTTGTGCGGAGCAATCTCGCCCGACACAAGGTGCCCCGCGATGTGGTGTTCGTCGAAGAACTGCCGCGCAACGCCACCGGAAAACTGTTGAAACGACAGCTCACCGAACCACTGCCCGACTAGCTGCGCTGCGGCGGCCACGCAGTGCACCAATCCACAGTGACAGGAGCACGATGACCTCAACAGCAGTGACCGGACGGGTGGTCGCCATCACCGGCGGGGCCCGCGGAATCGGTCTGGCCACCGCGAAGGCGTTTGTCGCGGCCGGCGCCAAAGTGGCGATTGGTGACCTGGACGCCGACCTGGCCCGGCGAGCGGCCGCCGAACTGCCCGGCGTGCTGGCGGCGTCGCTGGATGTCACCTCGCCGCAGTCGTTCACCGATTTCCTCGACGCCACCGAAGACACGCTCGGTCCGTTGGACATCCTGGTCAACAACGCCGGGGTGATGCTCACCGGTGAGTTCGTCGACGAAACGCAGGCCACCGAGGACGCGATGATCGACATCAACCTGCGTGGGGTGATCACCGGCTGCAAACTGGCTGCGCGGCGGTTCGCCCGGAACGGGTCGGGCACCATCATCAATATCGCGTCGATGGCGGGAGTGGCCGGTTTTCCCGGCGTGGCAACCTATTGCGCCACCAAATTCGGTGTGGTCGGGCTGACGCTGGCGCTACGGGAGGAACTGCAGGAGCAGAAGATCGCGGTGAGTGCGATCCTGCCCGGGATCGTGCACACCGAACTCTCGGCGGGGATCGACCTTCCCGGGGTGATCGAGCGGTTCGGCTCGGTGGAGCCCGAGGACATCGCCGCAGCCGTCGTGGCGGCAGCACGGAACCAGCGGGCGATGACCTACGTACCGCGTCGGCTCAGCGGTACCCTGGCGACGGCGAAGATCCTGCCGGAGAAGTTGCGCCGGTGGGCGTTTCGGGTCACGAGGACCGATCACGCCTATCTCGCCGTGGACCGGGCGACCCGTGACGCCTACCACCATCGCGCCACCGGAACCGAGGGGAGCGCGCGAGGGGTAAACGACGGGGAAACCGCTGTCTGAAAATATCAAATCCTTGTCTGTATCGAGCATTCCGCTACCGCGATCAAAGCCCTAACGTCAGCGCTATGAGCACTGACATGTTGCGACCCACCCCGCGGACGGTGGCCGCGGTCGCCCGACGAGTGGTAACCGAACTGGGCGGTTCACTGGTGACCGGGACTTATCGCGATCTGCGTCGGCCGCGAGCCCGGCGAGCACCGAAGCCGGTGACCCGAACCGAGTTCGATCCCACCGAACCGGCCAGCATCGCCAACCCCTACCCGGATTTCGAGCGCATCCGCCGTGAGCGGGTCGTCGTCAACGAGAAGTTGGATGTGTGGATGCTGGGGCGCTACGCCGACGTGCATGCCGCCGCCCGCGATAACACGATGTTCTCGTCGGCATCGGGGATCATGCTGCGCGCCACCCCCGGCCCGGCGATGATCGTCACCGACCCGCCCGACCACGAGCGACTGCGCAAGGTCACCCAGCCGATGTTCAGCAAGAAGGCGGTCGGTTCGGTGACCGAGGAGATCCGCGCCCTGGCCGCCGGCGGGGTGGCGAAATTGCGCGGCGGCGACGTGGTCGATCTGGTGTCGGAGCTGACCATCCCACTGCCGATCAACGTCATCGCCCATCTGCTCGGAGTGCCGCGGGACCGGTGGGGACAGTTCCGGGCGGTCTCCGACGAATTCGCCGAGATCTTCAGCCCCCGATCCTTCCTGGAGGTCCTCGGGTTGGTTCGCTCCGCGTTGCCGGCGTACATCGGCTACCGCGACTTCATCGCCGGGGAGATACGACGGGGAGCCGGCCGGCAGGGGCAGGCCGCCGTGCTGGATCAGTTGGCCGCCGCGGTGGACACCGCGGAGATCAGTGACACCGAGGCGTTCTTCTACGCGGTGCTGATCCTGGTAGCCGGCAACGAGACCACCACCAACCTGTTGGGGATGCTGCTGATGCGACTCGCCCAGTATCAGCGGCTCTTCGACGAACTCCGCGCGAACCGCCGTCTGCTGCCCGCGGCGGTGGAGGAGACCGCGCGATGGGGCTCGCCGGTGCAGTGGGTGGCCCGCACCGTCACCGCCGACGCCCCGATCGGGGACGTGGTGATCCCGCGGGGTTCGCGAGTGGTGCTGTTCTACGCCTCGGCCAACCGCGACCCGGAGAAGTTCCCCGATCCGGACCGGTTCGACATCCACCGCAAGACCGCCGGGCACCTGGCGTTCGGTCACGGGATCCACTTCTGCCTCGGAGCGCACCTGGCCCGGCTGGAGGTGATCACGGCCATCGATCACCTACTCGATGAAGTGGACGGCCTGGAGCTGGTCGGGCCGGTGCGGTGGGGGACGACCCCGTCACTCCAAGGCCCCGCGTCGTTGCCGATGCGGGCCCGGCGGGCGGCATGAGGCGAACGCACGCGGCTCGGATCGCCGGCAAGACCGTGCTGATCACCGGAGGGGCCCGCGGCATCGGGGCACAGGTGGCCCGGGACCTGGTCGCCTACGGTGCTCGGGTCGCCATCCTGGACCGCGATAAGACTGCCGCCGCGCACCTGGCCGGTGAGCTCGGCAGTGCGGCAGCGACATTCGAGGCCGACGTCACCTCCGTGGCGTCGATGATCGCCGGGTGTGCGAGCGCCGCCGAGCACTTCGGCGGCATCGACGTGGTGGTGGCCAACGCCGGAATCGCCGGGCCCGGCGCCACCGTCGCGTCGGTCGACCCCGAGCAGTGGCGCAACGTCATCGACATCAACCTCACCGGCGTCTTCCACACCGCGCACGCCGCGCTGCCGCACCTGCGCGCCAGCCGCGGCTACCTCCTCGCGGTGGCTTCGGTGGCAGCGGTGCTGCCGGGGCCGACGGTCAGCGGCTACATGGCGGCCAAGACCGGCGTCGAATCGTTGGTGCGGTCGTTGCGGGTGGAACTCGGCGGCACCGGCGTCGGGGTCGGCATCGCCTACTTCGGCTTGGTCGACACCGGTTTGGCGGCGGATCTGCTCACCGACTCCGGGCTGGGGGCGGTGATGTCCGCAGTGCCTGCCGCCGTCGGCCGACCCATCCCGGTCGCGACGGCGGCGACCGCGATCGTCACCGGTGTGGCCCGCCGATCGCGGCGGCTCTATGCACCCGGCTGGGTGGCGTTGTTGTTGGACCTGCGCACCCCGCTGAGCGCCGCCGACCGGCTGCTGGCGGTCTGGCCGAGCATCCGGCGCACCGTCGGTGCCGCCGACCGGAAAAAGGAGTTGCGATGAATCGACGGCAGCCTTCGGTGGGCATCGTCGGCGCCGGCATGTCGGGGCTGTGCCAGGCGATTCTGCTGCGGCAGGCCGGCATCACCGACATCACCGTCTATGAGAAGGCCACCGAGATCGGCGGCACCTGGCGCGACAACACCTATCCCGGGCTGGCCTGCGATGTGCCGTCACGGCTCTACCAGTTCACCTTCGCCACCAACCCGAACTGGAGCAGACTGTTCTCGCCGGGCGCGGAGATATTCGACTACTTCCGCTGGGTTGCCGCCGAATACGACCTGAACCGGGTGATCCGGTTCGGTGTCGAGATCGTCGAGGCCCGCTTCGTCGACCGGCGCTGGCGCCTCACCACCGATGCGGGGGAGACGATCACCCACGATTTCCTCGTCGCGGCCACCGGTGTGTTGCGGCAGCCACGGGTGCCCGACATCCCCGGGCTCGCCGATTTCACCGGACCGGTCATGCATTCGGCGCGCTGGGACCACGACGCCGACCTGGACGGCAAACGGGTCGGCATCGTCGGCACCGGATCCACCGGCGCGCAGATCGTGGTCGCGCTGTCCCAGACGGCTGCCCGAGTGGAGTTGTATCAGCGCAGCGCCCAGTGGGTACTGCCGTTGCCGAACCCGGGGTACCGGCCCTGGTCGGCGCCGCTGCACCGTCGTCTTCCCGGGTTGGGCCGGCTGGCCTACGGCGGCTATGACCGGGCCTTCGAATTCTTCGCCGGGGCCTTGGTCAAACCGGGCTGGCGACGGACCGCGCTGAGCAACCTGGTGCGGGCCAACCTGCGCACCGTGCGCGACCGCGACCTGCGTCGCCGGTTGACCCCGGACTATCAACCGATGTGTCGCCGGCTGGTCATCTCCGGCGGGTTCTACCGGGCGATGCAGCGACCGAACGTGACCTTGGTCGACACCGGAATCGACCACGTCGACCCGCGCGGCATCGTCACCGTCGACGGCATGCTGCACGAACTGGACGCCATCGTGTTGGCCACCGGGTTCGACGCCCACGCCTTCATGCGGCCGATGACCCTGGTCGGCGCGAACGGGGCGAACGTGGAGCAGCTATGGGCCAATGGCCCGCAGGCCCACCTGGGAGTGGGGCTGCCGGGTTTCCCGAACTTCTTCATGTTGATCGGTCCGCATAGCCCGGTCGGCAACTATCCGCTCACCGCGATCGCCGAATCCCAGGGCCGGCACATCCTGCGCTGGATCCAACGCTGGTCCGACCGTGAATTCGACACCGTCGCACCGACGGTGGCGGCGACTCAGCGACATAACGCTGCGATGCGAGCCGCGATGCCGGACACCATCTGGGCATCCGGTTGCACCAGTTGGTATCTCGGCGCCGACGGCAACCCGGAACTGTGGCCGTGGACCCCGCACGTCTACCAGCGGCGACTTGCCGCGGCTCCCGATCCCGCCGACTACGAGCTGGCCCGGGCCGGTCAGGACAACAACACCGACACCGCTGTCGAAGTCGAGCGGGTGTGGTCTTGATCGCTCGATTCGGTGACCGCACCGGTCGGTGCGGAGACCGCGCACCAGCGGATCGTCGCCGGTGTTTCGGTGGCGTCGGAGAACCCGCCATTTGATACGTTCGGACACATGGGCGAAGGTGGCGCCACGGGCGACCCCGGCGAGGTCGCCTGGGACATCCCCCGCCCGGCGTCGACCTGCCAGCACCTCCTCCGCGCGGCGGAGGCGCAGGGCATCGGTGTGGACACCTGCCTGGCGGGCACGGGGCTGACGACCGCCGAGATCACCGACACCGCAACCGAAGTACAGGCGGCCCAAGAGTTGACGATCGTGCGCAACGTCCTGGCCCGCATCGGGGACCCCGGCCGGTTCGCCCGCGACGTCGGCGCGCAGTACAACTTCGCCAACACCGGCATCCTCGGCTACGCCGTGCTGGCCAGCCCCACCATCGGCGACGCCGTCAACGTGTCCTGCCGCTATGCGGCTCTGTCATCCACGTATCTGCGGCTCCGTCGCACCGACACCCCGGCGGGTGCGGTGGTGGAGTTCGACAACAGCGCGGTACCCGCGGATGTGCGCGGCTTCATGCTTGAGCGGGACCTGGTTGCCCTGGCGAACATGGCGCCACTGCTGGTCGGCCAACTGGAAGCCAGCACGCCGATTCTTGTGGAGTCGCCCGGGATCGAATTGCCGGCCGAGCGGCTCGAATTCGATCGGCTCACCGTCGTGATCGACGGATCGGCGTCCCGGACGGCGGTCACCATCCCCGCTGACGTTCTGGCCCTGCCGATGCCGGCGGCCGACGCGGCGACCGCCGCGACCTGCGTGCGGCAATGCGCGGAGCTGCTCCAGTCGCGCCGACAGCGCCGCGGACTGGCCGCGCGGGTGCGCAGCCGACTCATCGCGACCCCCGGACAGCTGCCGCCGATGGCGGAGATCGCCGAGGAGATGGCGATGACCGAGCGAACGTTGCACCGGCGGCTGGCCGCGGAGGGAACCAGCTACCGGGGTCTGGTCGACGAGGTCCGGGTGGCCTTGGCAGTGGCCCTGCTGGAGTCGGGGCTGACGGTGGAGGAGACCGCGCGCCAGCTCGGCTATTCCGAGACCGCGGCGTTCACCCGGGCCTTCATCCGCTGGACGGGTGACCGACCGAGCGCACACCGGAAACGACCGGGATGACCGAGATGCGATGATCGAGCCATGACAGACATACCCAGCGCAGGCTCGATCCCGGTCTCCGAGGTCACCGGGGATCCGGTGGTGCGGGTCGCCGCTGACGCCTCCGTCGCCGACGTCGCCCAGGCGATCATCCACGGCGAGGTGGGCGCGGTCGTCGTCGGCTCCGACGAGCGGCCGAGCGCACTGGTCAGCGAGCGGGATGTGGCCGCGGTGGTGGCGGCCGGGGACGACCCGGCCACCGTCCGCGCGATCGACGTCGCCAGCAAGAACCTCATCTGGTGTGACGCCGACACCACCATCGACCAGGCCGCGGTGCGGATGATGAACCACTACATCCGGCACATCCTGGTCGAGCGCAGCGGCGTGCTGATCGGGATCGTCTCGGCCCGCGACCTGCTCGGCGTCTACGGTGCCGACGCAAAATCCAACCCGCTGTAGGCGAAACGGCCTACTGCACCCAGATCGCCTGCGCCGCCGGACTGCCCAACTCCACGGTGGAACTGGTGCCGTCGTCGGCGGTGACCGCCACCGACGTCATCCCGGCGAACTCGCGGCGGGTCACCACCTGCAGCCGGGAATCCAGGCTGATCCCGACGTCGGCGAAGTAGCGCAGCATCTCCGGATCCGCGTCGGAGATGCGCGCCACCGTCCCGGACTCGCCGTCGTGGCAGTCCCACAGCAGCCGCGCCGGGGCGGCGGGCACCTGACCGTCAGCCGCCGGGATCGGGTCACCGTGCGGGTCGCGCTGCGGGTAGCCGAGTTTCGCGTCCATGCGCGCCATCAACAGATCCGAGACCGCGTGCTCGAGCACCTCGGCTTCGTCGTGGACCTCGTCCCAGCTGTAGCCCAGCTCGCTGACCAGATAGGTCTCCAGCAGCCGGTGCCTGCGCACCATCGCCACCGCGGCGCGCCGGCCGAGTTCGGTCAACGTCACTCCGCCGTACTTCTCGTGGTCGACCAGCCCCTGGTCGGCGAGTTTGCGGATGGATTCCGAGGCGGTGCTCGCCGAAACCCCCAGCCGGTCGGCCAGGAGTTTGGTGCTGACCCGCTCCGGCGCCCACTCCTGCGCGGTCCAGATGACCTTCAGGTAGTCCTGGGCGACCGTTGTCAGCGCGCTGCTCGGATCCTCGGTGGCCACACCGCTGAGTGTAGGCAACCCTGCGGCATCGTAGGCTTGCGACGTGCAGCGGTGGCGTGGGCAGGATGAGATCCCCACGGACTGGGGGCGATGTGTGCTGACCATCGGTGTGTTCGACGGTTTGCACCGCGGGCACGCCGAGTTGGTCGCGCGCGCGGTGAAATCCGGGCGGGAACGCGGCGTCCCGACGGTGCTGATGACCTTCGACCCGCATCCGATGGAAGTGGTCTACCCGGGCAGCCACCCCGCCCAGCTGACCACCCTGACCCGGCGCGCCGAACTCGCCGAGCAGGCCGGGGTCGACGTGTTCCTGGTGATCCCGTTCACCGCCGACTTCATGAAGCTCACCCCGGAGCGCTACATCCACGAACTCCTGGTCGAGCGGCTCCACGTGGTGGAGGTGGTGGTGGGGGAGAACTTCACCTTCGGCCGCAAGGCCGCCGGAGACGTCGACACGCTGCGCCGCGGCGGCGAGCAGTTCGGCTTCGTGGTCTCGGCGGTGTCGCTGGTCACCGAGGGAGACCAGACCGAGAGCGTCACCTACTCGTCCACCTACATCCGGGCCTGCGTGGACGCCGGGGACATGGTGACCGCCGCCGAGGCGCTGGGCCGACCGCACCGGGTCGAGGGCGTGGTGGTGCGCGGCGACGGCCGGGGGGCGTCGCTGGGATTCCCCACCGCCAACGTCGCGCCCACCATGCATGCCGCGATCCCCGCCGACGGGGTGTACGCCGCCTGGTTCACCGTGCTCGGTCCCGGGCCGGTGGACGGCACGGTGCGGCCGGGCCGCGCCTACCCGGCCGCGGTGTCGGTCGGCACCAACCCGACCTTCTCCGGGCGGCAACGCACCGTGGAGGCGTTCGTGATCGACGAGTCGGCCGACCTGTACGGCGAGCACGTCGCGGTGGACTTCGTCGACCGGGTGCGCGGGCAGACGAAGTTCGAGTCGGTGGACGACCTCATCGACGCGATGAACGCCGACACCGCGCAGGTGCGGACCCGCCTCGCGATTACCTGACGCGTCGCCCGCGCTGTTAGACTCCCCGGCGGCGTGCGCTGCGGGTCGCGGTGGCCACGCCCGAGACGATGTGATCGCGAACCCTACCGATGGAGATGTCCCGTGGCGCTGACCGCCGAGCAGAAAAAAGAGATCCTGACCGAGTACGGCCTGCACGAGACCGACACCGGCTCGCCGGAGGCGCAGGTCGCGCTGCTGACCAAGCGGATCAAGGACCTCACCGAGCATCTCAAGACCCACAAGCACGACCACCACTCGCGGCGCGGGCTGCTGCTGCTGGTGGGCCGCCGGCGTCGGCTGCTCAAGTACATCGCCGCCGTCGACGTCGCCCGGTACCGTTCGCTGATCGAACGGCTGGGGTTGCGTCGCTGACCCGTCGTGCCCGGCCGGTTCTGCCGGCCGCGGCGTTGCTGTTGGCCGCCGGCACCGTCGGCTGCACCGACACCGCCGCCGTCGCCGACCTGCAGGTGGGTGACTGCGTGCACCTCGGCGGCACCGCCGATCGGCCGCACGCGGTGGCCGCGGAGTGCGGCAGCCCGGAATCCAACTTCAAGGTCGTCGCCAAGATCCCGGCCAAGATCCCGGCGAAGATCCCAGCCAAGAGCCCCGGCGAGAATTCCACCGGGAACCCCGCTGCGAACCCGGAGGCCCCGGATGCCGAGCAGGGCTGCCCGGCCGACGTCGACTCCACATTCTCGATGCGCGATGCGTTCAACCGGGCCGGCGGCACGGCCTGCCTGGACATCGACTGGGTGATCGGCGGCTGCATGAGCGTCGACCCGGCCAGCAACGCCGACCCGGTGCGGGTGGACTGTGACGACACCGCGGTGCGGCCCCGGCAGCGCGCCACCGAGATCCTCACCGCCGAGACGGGCGCGATCGGCGCCGATCAGTGCGGTACCGGGTTGGGCTACACCTACACCGAACGCCAGTTCACCGTTTGTGTGGAGAACCTCGCCTGAAGATCCCCGAGTCGGGCGAGGCCAGGCGCACCGGGCGGGGTCCCGGAGTGTAGAGTAAGGACGTTCTGCGCCGGTTCGGCGCCGGACATCCGGTGCGGTGCCGCAACCTGTGTGCACCGTTCCGGCGTGTCACACCAGTGCTGCCGGCCGGAATACGGGCGGTCTTCGGTAGTGGCTGCCGGGCTCCCACTCGGGAAGTCGGCCGCTTCGATCGATGGCCGCAGCCGCATCCGGAAGCCAGCCGACCCCCGGCCGTTCGGGCCGGGCGTGACGGCGCGAAACACCACCAAAATCCAGAGAGGCTGTACGGACGTCTATGTCTGTCGCTGAAATCGACCCCGGCGTGTTCGAATCCACCGCCACCATCGACAACGGGAGCTTCGGCACCCGCACCATCCGCTTCGAGACCGGCCGGCTGGCCCAGCAGGCCGCAGGAGCCGTCGCCGCCTACCTCGACGACGAGACCATGCTGCTGTCGGCGACCACCGCCAGCAAGGCTCCCAAGGAGCACTTCGACTTCTTCCCGCTCACCGTTGACGTCGAGGAGCGGATGTACGCCGCCGGGCGTATCCCGGGCTCGTTCTTCCGGCGCGAGGGCCGGCCGTCCACCGACGCGATCTTGACCTGCCGGCTCACCGACCGGCCGCTGCGCCCGTCGTTCGTCAGCGGGCTGCGCAACGAGGTCCAGGTCGTGGTGACCGTGTTGAGCCTGGACCCCAACGACCTCTACGACGTGGTGGCGATCAACGCCGCGTCCGCCTCCACCCAGCTGGCCGGCCTGCCGTTCTCCGGCCCGGTCGGCGCGGTGCGCGTCGCCCTCATCGACGGCACCTGGGTGGCGTTCCCGACCGTCGAGCAGCTCGAGCGGGCCGTGTTCGACATGGTGGTCGCCGGGCGCACCCTCGACGACGGTGACGTGGCGATCATGATGGTCGAGGCCGAGGCCACCGACGACGTCCTGGCCCTCATCGAGGCCGGCGCCCAGGCGCCCACCGAGGCCGTGGTGGCCGAGGGCCTGGAAGCGGCCAAGCCGTTCATCGCCGAGCTGTGCAAGGCGCAGCGGGAGCTGGCCGACGCGGCCGCCAAACCCACCGCCGAGTACCCGCTGTTCCCCGAGTACGGCGAGGACGTCTACTACTCGGTGGCGTCGCTGGCCAGCGACGAGTTGGGCAAGGCACTGAGCATCGCCGGCAAGGCGGAGCGCAACGCCCGCACCGACGAGATCAAGAACGAGGTCGCCGAGCGCCTCGCCGGCACCTACGAGGGCCGGGAGAAGGAGATCGGCGCCGCCTACCGGGCGCTGACCAAGAAGCTGGTCCGCCAGCGCATCCTGACCGACCACTTCCGCATCGACGGCCGCGGTGTCAGCGACATCCGGGCGCTGGGCGCGGAGGTCGCGGTGGTGCCGCGTGCCCACGGCAGCGCACTGTTCGAGCGCGGCGAAACCCAGATCATGGGCGTCACCACCCTCGACATGGTCAAGATGGCCCAGCAGATCGACTCGCTGGGGCCGGAGACCTCCAAGCGCTACATGCACCACTACAACTTCCCGCCGTACTCGACCGGCGAGACCGGCCGGGTCGGTTCGCCCAAGCGCCGCGAGATCGGCCACGGCGCGCTGGCCGAGCGGGCGCTGATTCCGGTGCTGCCCAGCGTGGAGGAGTTCCCGTACGCGATCCGTCAGGTCTCGGAGGCGTTGAGCTCCAACGGTTCCACCTCGATGGGCTCGGTGTGTGCCTCCACCCTGTCGCTGCTCAACGCCGGCGTGCCGCTGAAGGCGCCGGTGGCCGGTATCGCGATGGGCCTGGTCTCCGATGACGTCGAGCTCGAGGGCGGCGGCACCGAGCGCCGCTTCGTCGCGCTCACCGACATCCTCGGCGCCGAGGACGCGTTCGGCGACATGGACTTCAAGGTCGCGGGCACCCGTCAGTTCGTCACCGCGCTGCAGTTGGACACCAAACTCGACGGGATCCCGTCGCAGGTGCTCGCCGGTGCGCTGTCCCAGGCCCGCGAGGCCCGGCTGACGATCCTGGACGTGATGTCCGAGGCCATCGACGAGCCCGATGAGATGAGCCCGTACGCGCCGCGGGTCACCACGATCAAGGTCCCGGTGGACAAGATCGGTGAGGTGATCGGGCCCAAGGGCAAGATCATCAACTCCATCACCGAGGAGACCGGCGCCCAGATCTCGATCGAGGACGACGGCACCATCTTCGTCGGCGCCACCGACGGGCCGAGTGCGCAGGCCGCGATCGACAAGATCAACGCGATCGCCAACCCGCAGCTGCCCAAGGCCGGCGAGCGGTTCCTCGGCACGGTGGTCAAGACCACCGACTTCGGTGCGTTCGTGTCGCTGCTGCCGGGCCGCGACGGTCTGGTGCACATCTCCAAGCTGGGCCGCGGCAAGCGCATCGCGCGCGTCGAGGACGTGGTCAGCGTGGGCGACAAGCTGCGGGTGGAGATCGCCGACATCGACAACCGCGGCAAGATCTCGCTGGTGCTCATCGACGAGGACGCCGCGGAGACCGCCCCGGCCGATGCCGCCACGACGGGCAGCTGACACCGGGGTTCTGCGCCGCACCACCGTGTGCGGGCTGCGGGTGGTCACCGAACACATCCCCGCCGTGCGCTCCGCGTCGGTGGGGGTGTGGGTCGGTGTCGGCTCGCGCGACGAGGGTGCGACGGTAGCCGGAGCGGCCCATTTCCTGGAACACCTGCTGTTCAAGGCGACGCCGAACCGCACCGCGGCGCAGATCGCCCAGGAGATGGACGCGGTGGGCGGCGATCTCAACGCCTTCACCGGCAAGGAACACACCTGCTACCACGCGCACGTGCTCGACACCGACCTGGAACTGGCGATCGGGCTGGTCGCCGACGTGGTGCTCAACGGCAACTGCGCCGCCGCCGACGTGGAGCTGGAACGCGACGTCGTACTGGATGAGATCGCGCTGCGCGACGACGATCCCGAAGACGCCCTCGGCGACATCTTCGGGGCGGCGCTGTTCGGCGACCACCCGATCGGGCGGCCGGTGATCGGCACCCCCGAGTCGGTGGCCGCGATGACCCGTGGGCAGCTGCGCTCGTTCCACACCCGCCGATACACCCCGGACCGGATGGTGGTGGCGGTGGCCGGCAACGTCGACCACGACGAGGTGGTGGCCTTGGTCCGCCACCACTTCGCGGCACGCCTGACCCGGGGCCGGACGGCCGCCCCGCCGCGCAAGGGAGCCGCACGCGTCGGTGGCCGGCCCGGACTGGCGCTGGTGCACCGCGACGGGGAGCAGACCCATCTGTCGCTGGGAGTGCGCGCACCCGGGCGGCACTGGTCGCACCGGTGGGCGCTGGCGGTGCTCAACAGTGCGCTCGGCGGTGGGCTGAGTTCACGTCTGTTCCAACAGATCCGGGAGGAACGCGGGCTGGCCTACACGGTGTATTCGGCGGTGGAGACCTACGCCGACAGCTCCGCACTGTCGGTGTACGCGGCCTGTCAGCCGGAGCGGTTCGCCGAGGTCGCGGCGGTGACCGCGGAGGTGCTCGACACCGTCGCCCGCGACGGGATCAGCGAGACCGAATGGCGCACCGCGAAAGGGGCGCTGTACGGCAGCCTGGTGCTGGGCCTGGAGGATTCCGCCTCGCGGATGCACCGGTTGGGGCGCACCGAACTCAACTACGGGCGCTACCGCAGCCTGGAGCACACCCTGCGTCAACTGGATGCGGTGAGCCTCGCCGAGGTCAATGCGGTGGCCCGCAAGGTGCTGCGCCGCCCGTACGGGGTGGCGGTGCTCGGTCCGCACCGCACCCGGCGGTCCCTGCCGCCGGCGTTGCGGGCGATGGCCGGCCAGGGCTGATCGGTCCTCGGCCGTTGGCCGACTGAGCCACGATCGGCGAGAATCGAGACCGATGCTGTCCTACGCCGCCGGGCCCACCGGCCCCCCGCTGCTGGAGGAGACGATCGGCGCCAACCTCGAGCGGACGGTGGCGGCCGACCCCGACGCGGAAGCCCTCGTCGAGGTCGCGACCGGCGCGCGGTGGAGCTACGGCGAGTTCAACGCCGAGATCGACCGAGTCGCGCGCGGGTTGCTGGCGCTGGGCGTCGAACGGGGCACCCGGGTCGGGATCTGGGCACCCAACTGCGCGCAGTGGGTCCTGGTGCAGTACGCCACCGCCAAGATCGGCGCCATCCTGGTCAACATCAACCCCGCCTACCGCACCAACGAGTTGGCCTACGCGCTCAACCAGTCCGGCGTGCACACCCTGATCTCCGCCACGGCCTTCAAACGCTCCGACTACGCCGCCATGGTCGCCGCCGTGCGCGACGATTGCCCGGACCTGCGGCAGTCGGTGTTCCTCGGAACCGACAGTTGGGACGCACTGCTCGACGGGGCGTCGAGTGTCGCGCCGGACCGGTTGAGGTCGTGCGCCGCGGAGTTGGACAACGATGACCCGATCAACATCCAATACACCTCGGGCACCACAGGTTTCCCGAAAGGTGCGACGTTGTCGCACCGCAACATCCTCAACAACGGCTTCTTCGTCACCGAACTGCTCGGCCTGACCGCTGCCGATCGAATGTGCCTGCCGGTGCCGTTCTATCACTGCTTCGGGATGGTGATGGGCAACCTCGGGGCGACCAGCCACGGCGCCACGATCGTGATCCCGGCACCGGGTTTCGACGCCGCCGCCACCCTGGCCGCTGTGCAGGCCGAGCGCTGCACGGTGGTCTACGGAGTCCCGACGATGTTCGCCGCCATGCTGGCCGAACCGTCCTTCGCCGACCGGGACCTGTCTACCCTGCGCACCGGGATCATGTCCGGCGCGAGCTGCCCGGCCGAGCTGATGACCCGGTGCATCGAGGAGATGCACATGACCGGTGTGGCGATCTGCTACGGCATGACCGAAACCTCGCCGGTGTCCTGTCAGACCCGTCCCCGACGACGACCTGCAGCGGCGCACCGAGACCGTCGGCCGGGTGCACCCGCACGTGGAGATCAAGCTCGTCGACCCGGCCACCGGTGCGACGGTGCCGCGCGGGGTCCCCGGTGAGTTCTGCACGCGGGGCTACTCGGTGATGCGCGGCTACTGGGCCGACGAGCAGCGCAGCGCCGCCGTGATCGACGACGACGGCTGGCTGCACTCCGGTGATCTGGCGGTGATGCGCGAGGACGGCTACTGCCGCATCGTCGGCCGCATCAAGGAGATGGTGATCCGCGGCGGGGAGAACATCTATCCCCGCGAGGTGGAGGAGTTCCTGCAGACGCATCCCGACATCGTCGAGGCGGCCGTGGTCGGGGTGCCCGATGACCGCTACGGCGAGGAGCTCTACGCGTGGCTCCGGCTGCGGCCGGGTTCGGCGGTGCTGGACGTCGCAGCGGTGGCCGAGTTCGCGCGGGGCCGGATCGCCCACTTCAAGGTCCCGCGGTATGTGGGCGTCGTCGCCGAGTTCCCGATGACCGTGACCGGCAAGATACGCAAAGTGGACCTGCGCAGTGAGGCGGTTCGGCTGTTGGGTCTCTAACTGCGGCGTGCGGTGCGGTCGCGGCGCAGTGGCAGACTGCAGTGGTGGCGTTCAGTCTGGAAGAACTGGATATCCCGGTGGTGGGTGCGCCGATGGCCGGCGGGCCGAGCACCCCGGAGTTGGCGGCGGCGGTCTCCGAGGCCGGTGGGCTGGGTTTCCTGGCCGGCGGCTATCTGAGCGCGGAACGCTTCGCCGAGACCATCGAGGCGGCCCGCGCACTGACCTCGGGTCCGCTCGCGGTGAACGTGTTCGTGCCGCAGCAGGACCGCTCCGACGCCGATGAGGTGCAGCGCTACTGCGACGAATTAGCGGTGTGGGCCGAGCATTACGGCGCCCAGGTGGGGACTCCGCGGCCCGGCGACGACGACGGGTGGGCCGCCAAACTCGACGTGATCGCCGACCTGGCGCCGGAGGTCGCCTCGTTCACCTTCGGATGCCCGCCGGCCGCGGTTCTGGACCGGTTGCGGCAGCGTGGTGTGCTGACGCTGGTCACCGTCACCTCGGCACCGGAGGCGGCGCAGGCGGTGCGGGCCGGCGCCGACGGCCTGGTGGTGCAGGGCCCGGGTGCCGGCGGGCACCGCGGCACCTTCCGGACCGGGGATGAGCCCGGCGCCGCACCGCTGGCCACCCTGCTCGACCGGGTCCGCGCGGTGACCGACCTGCCGCTGATCGCCGCGGGCGGGTTGGGCAGCGCCGCCGATGTCGCCGCCGTGCGGGCCGGGGGAGCGGTGGCCGCTCAGGTCGGAACCGTCCTGCTGCTGACCGAGGAGGCCGGCACCAACCCGGTGCACCGCGCGGCGCTGCAGAACCCGGCGTTCAGTGCCACCGTCGTGACCCGGGCGTTCTCGGGGCGCTACGCGCGCAGCCTGGTCAACGACTTCACCCGCCGATTCGATCCGATCGCGCCGCCGGCCTATCCGGAGTTGCAGCACCTGACCGCGCCGATCCGCAAAGCCGCGGTCGCGGCGGGCGACCCGCAGGGCGCCAGCCTGTGGGCCGGCACCGCGCACGCCGCCGCCCGGGCTGGGTCGGCAGGTGAGATCGTCGCTGGCCTGGCGGCCGGTGAATAGGGCGCGCTGAACCCGGTTTGCCGGACGGTCGACCTGAATCTGCGCAAAAGGTTGTCATTTCCTGAACAACACCTTAATAATTTGCGGGTGATCACATCGCCACGGCGTATCGCCGTCTTCGCCTCCGCCCTGCTGTTCGCTCTGGGCGTGCAGGCCACACCCGCCTCGACCGCCGAACCGGCCGGGGCCGAAGCCGCTCAGGGAGCGCACATCACCGGCATCGAGTCGGTGAGCGATCGATGGGACAAGGTCTCGGTTTACTCCCCGTCGATGAACAAGGTCATCGTCAACGACGTGTACAAGGCGCCGAACAGTGGGGCGCCGGTGTTCTACCTGCTGCCGGGCATCGACGGCGGCGACAACCTCGACCCGGGCGGCTCCTGGGCGCCGGGCACCAAAAGCTGGTTCGGCATGGCCGACATCCCGGGCTTCTTCGGCGACCGGAACGTCAACGTGGTCTCGCCGCTGGGCGGTCAGTTCAGTTGGTACACCGACTGGGTCAACGACCCGTCCAAGCAGTACCAGACCTACATGACCCAGGAACTGCCACCGCTGATCGATGCGCAGTACAACACCAACGGACGCAACGCGGTGGGTGGGTTGTCCAGCACCGGCGGCACCGCGCTCGACTACGCCGTGCAGGCTCCCGGGCGCTACCAGGCGGCGGCCTCCTACAGCGGTCTGCTCACCCCGGCCGACGACCGTCAGCAGGTGGCGATGACGTTGATGGGTGGTGGCGCCAGCGCCGACAATATGTGGGGACCCCCGGGCGATCCGCTGTGGGCGGTGCACGACCCGTCCAAGAACGTCGAAAAGCTGCGTGGTGTCGCGCTCTATGTCGCCGCCTCGGCCAGCGGTGAGGTCGGCGACGTGGACCGGCTGCCGCCCGGCTTCGGGCCGAACGTCACCGGCGGGCTCATTGAACGAATCATCGCCGACAGCACCCGTCGGTTCGCCGACGCTGCCGCGGCTGCCGGGGTGCCGGTCAATTACGTCGTCCGGCCGGCGGGCTCGCACACCTGGGGGCTGTTCGAATCGGAGATGCAGGAATCCTGGAACACCACCGTGGGGCCGGCGCTCGGCGTGGGATGACCGATCGGGCGACTCCCGGCGGCGGAGCACAGGCGGGTCAGAACGGTGGCGGCTGGTTGCGCTCGGCGACGTGCGCGGCGTTGAGGTTGCGCTCGCCGTCGATGCGGTGCGCGCGGTCTTGGCAGCGGGAGCGTTTTCGCAGCGGCATCATCATCGCGCGCCCGCCGCCGGGGCGTGGCCGCGGTGCGGTTGCGGGCAGTCGGCCGGTGGGGCGGCACAGCCGCGGGAACAGCAGCCGGCTTCCCGGGTTGGTGGTGTAGACCCGGCCGGTGGGGCTGGTCCACTCCACGGTGCCGTCGGGGTACTGGACGTCACGCCATCCGGTCCAAAAAGTCTTGAGCAAGTGGTGTTTTCGGCATAAAACCTTGAGGTTCGACGGGTGGGTCCAGCCACCATCGCCGTACGCAATGGTGTGGTCGACGTCGCAGAACTCGGCCGGATGATCGCAGCCCGGGAACCGGCACGTCATGTCGCGCAACCGGACGAACTCGTCCAGCCGCGCCGAGGGCCGGTATCCGGTCTCGGGTGGATCCGCCGGATCCGGCAGCCAGACCGGACGTACCGTCGCACCGTTCCGGATCAACTCGGCGAGCAACGGCGCCGGAATCGGCGGCCCGCCGAGCAGCAGAGCCGGAGGTGCGGTGGTCGCCGGCCGGTCGGGCTCCGGCAGCGGCGGATCGGTCAAGCTCAGGTCACCGGTCGGCGGCAGCGGGTGTTGGCCGCTGTTGTGGTTGTCCACCGGGGTGTCCATCGTCGCCGCGTCGGCGAGCACGTGGATGACCGCGCCGGCAGATCCCGGCGCAACCTCGGTGGCCGGCGGGCACTGCGGGCTGCCGCAGCCGCAGACCAGCCGGTCGCGTCCGGCGGCCAATGCGCCGAGTGCGTCGGCGCGACGTTGCGCGACGGTGCGTGGGTCGTCGTCGCAGACCTCGTGAGCCATCCGCATCAGCCGCCGGTCGAGCGCGGTCGCGTCGTGGGCGTACAGCCGGCCCCACAGCGGGGTGGTGCCGTGCCTGCTCTCGCGGGTGTCGACGACCAGGTCACGGCAGCGTGAGCTCGCCCGGGTCTGGCGCAGCGCCCCGGGGTCGTGCCGGTCGATGATCGCGTCGATGGCCGCCGCGGTCTTGGTCGCCGACATCGGCCCGTAGCGCAGCGCATCGCCGGCCAGGGTGGAATCCACCCGCCCCAGGGCGTCGGGGTCCTTGATCAAGGCGCTGTGCCACGAAATGGTGGACACCAGTTGGGCGCTCAGCCGGCCGTCGGCGAACAGCGCCGCGATCCGGGGCAACCTGTCGCGTAGCGATTTGGCCAAATACATCTGGCCGGAGGCCTTGCCGTGGCTGATGCGCAGTGCGGCGGCGACCTCGGCGGCGGTGGCGTCCCAGTCGTCGCAGGACCACAGCTCGCGGCCGGTGGTGGTTTCGGCCCGGCGGGCCGTCAACTCGGCGATGGCGGCCAACCGCCGTGCCGCGGCGGCGGCTTCGATCCGCGCCCAGCCGGCGATGGCCGCGGCCACGGTCGGATCGTCGGCGTCGGGCAGATCCGGGAGATCTATCGGCAAAGCATCGAACATACTTTCGATTATAGTGCGCCCGGCGGACATGCCGGATCGGCGCAGAGTGTGGTCGCCGCCGTCTCGGGGAGGAACCCGACCGCGGCCAACTTCGCGCCGACGTCGTGCAGGCGCGGCTGGATGCGCAGCGCGGCGAGGTACTCGGTGCGTGCCTCGGCCGGGCGTCCCGCGCGGGCCAACAGCACCGCGCGCCACAGTGCCGGCTCGGGGTTGGCCCCCAGCAGCTGTTCGGCCCGTCGGGTGCCGGCGCTGACCGCCTCGATCAGCCCGGCCGGCAGTTCGGCGGCATCATCGATGATCAAGGCGAAGGCCGCACCCAGCGCGGTGGTGGCCTCGTGGCGGGACAGCAGTCGGTCCAACTCGGCGACCGCGTCGACGGCGTCGTCGACGCGTAGGTCGACCAGCACCCCACCGTCGGCGCGACGGTCACCGGTGACCACTCGCAACGCCGCGGCCTGGCTGCCGCGCACATCGCCGCCCGCATCCTCACCCGCTCGCAGCACCGCCAGCAACCGGCGCGACAGATCCGCCGGTGCGGTCGGCTCGGTGAGCGCCGCGGCCATCGCGTCGAGCACCGCCTCGTCGGCGAGCATGTTGCCCTGCACACTCCAGCCAGCGCCGTGACGCGCCCCGGCGGCCGGGATGCAGCGCTCACCGGTGTGCACCGCCACCCGGCCCGCGGCGTCGACCATCGCCACCTGGCGCAACTGCGGGGCGACGTCGGCGGCGAGCAGGCCGCGCAGCGCCTCGGGGGCGGTGGCGCCGGCGTCCATTGCGGCCAGGCCCTGCGCACCGTAGCGGGGGTCGGGGATGGCCTGGCTGGCGACCGCGCCGACGCCGGCCCGCGCCCACGGAACCACCGCCCCGACCGCGAGGTAGTGGGATTGGGCGGCCACGCCGAGCGCGCCACTGTCCGGGTCGCGCAGGACAACCGAGTAGGTCATGGCCGGATTGTCCCAGCCCGACTTACCATCGGCCGATGACGTCCGACCTGCGGCGGCTCAGGCAGCGCCGCGAGTGCGGCGGGCAAGGTCTTCCCAGTACCGGCGGTCCCGGGTATACTTGACGACGATGTATGTCCATGTATAAGACAAACGATCGATATTTGTAAAGTAGTTTGCGGCCGGATGACCAGTCAGGAGGTCGGAATGCTCACCGTCGACGATAGGGCAGCGGGTCCGCACGACCGCACGCTCGACCACGAACGCATCGTGCTGCAGGCCCGCGACGTCGAGTTCGACTGGGCGGACCTGCCGGTGCACTACGTGCCCGGCGAACCGTTCAGCACGCACTTCTGCAACGTGCTGCACCTGCTGCTGCCGGCCGGCGAGGAATTCTTCGTCGAGGTGTTCAAACAGGCGCTGCCGCTGATCCGCGACGAGCAACTGCGCCTCGATGTGCAGGGTTTCATCGGCCAGGAAGCGCTGCACTCCCAGGCCCACGCCGGAGTGGTGGACTACTTCGCCGCCAACGGCATCGACATGTCGCCGTTCACCGACCAGATGCGCTGGCTGTTCGAGAAACTGCTCGGCGACCGGCCGCAGTGGAGCATCCGGCGTCAGCGCGCCTGGCTGCTCGAACGGGTCGCGTTGGTGGCCGCCATCGAGCACTACACGGCGATCCTCGGGGAGTGGATCCTCGACACCCCCGCCCACGATGCGATCGGCACCCACCCGGTGATGCTGGACATGCTGCGCTGGCACGGCGCCGAGGAGGTCGAGCACAAGGCCGTCGCCTTCGACGTGATGAAGCACCTGCAATCCGGCTACTGGCGCCAGGTGCGGACCCAGCTGCTGGTCACCCCGCTGATGCTGCTGCTGTGGGTGCGTGGCCTGCGCTACATGTACAGCGTCGACCCCGAGTTGCCGGCCGGCGCCAAGCCGCGCTGGCGGGACTGGTTCACCTCCGCGCGTCGCGGTCTGGTGCCCGCTCCCTGGCGGTTTCTGCGGGTGATCGGCGCCTACTATCGGCCCGGTTTCCACCCGTCGGAACTCGGCGGTATCGAGAAGGCTGTCAACTACCTCGCGGTCTCCCCGGCCGCCCGAGCCACCCACTGAGGCCCCGATGACCGCACCGGCACCGCCCACCGCCACCGTCACCGCTTCCGACGGGATCGCGCTGGCCGTCCACCGCTACACCGACATCGACGCCGACCGGCCGACGATCCTGGCCGTCCACGGCTACCCCGACAACCACCACGTCTGGGACGGTGTCGCCGAGGAGCTGATCAGCGCCAACCCGGGCCGCTACAACGTCGCGGCGTTCGACGTGCGCGGCGCGGGCGAATCGGCGGTCCCCCAGGAGCGGTCGGCCTACCGGCTGGAGCAGCTCGTCGCCGACATCGGCGCGGTCATCGCCGAACTCGGCGTCGACCAGGTGCATCTGCTGGGCCATGACTGGGGCTCGATCCAGGGCTGGGCCGCGGTCACCGATCCCGAGCTGGCTGCCAAAATCGGCTCCTACACGTCGATTTCGGGTCCGCACCTGGATTACGCGGGGAAATTCCTGCGCTCGGCACGCACCCCGCGCGGCGTGGCCGACGTGGCCAAACAGGCCGTGTCGTCGGGCTACATCTGGCTGTTTTTGACCCCGCGCGTGCCCGAGGCGATGTTCCGCTCGGGTCTGGGAACGCGGGTGATCACCGGCCTTGAGCGCATCGGCCGCTCCAGCACCCGCAGCCAGGAGCGCGACGCGGCCCGCACCGACAAGGACTACCTCAACGGGCTGAACCTCTACCGCGCCAACATGCCCGGTGCCCTGTTGGCCCCCACCCGCGAGCTCCCGGAGACGACGGTGCCGGTACAGGTGCTGGTTCCGCGCAAGGACCTCTTCGTCAGCCCCGCGCTGCAACGGTTCACCGGTTCCATCCCCGCCGGCGGGCGGGTCGTGACGATCGAGGGCGGGCACTGGGTGGTCACCAGCCGTCCCGACGTCATCGCGCGGCTCACCGCCGAATGGGTCGACCGGGCGGTCGCCGGCGACTCCACCCCGACCGCCGTCCCGCACCGGCGCCGCGGTGCGGTCGCCGGGAAGACCGCGCTGATCACCGGCGCGGGCGCAGGCATCGGCCGGGCCACCGCGATCGAACTCGCCCGCCACGGCGCGCGAACCGTCATCATCGTCGACCGCGACCGGGACGGCGCCGCCGACACCGCCGCAGCGGTGCGCGACGCCGGCGCGGACGCCGCCGTCTACCAGGTCGACGTCACCGACGGCGACGCCGTCAACGCACTCGCCGCCGACGTGAAAGCCGAACACGGGGTGGTCGACATCCTGGTCAACAACGCCGGCATCGGGATGGCCGGGCGCTTCCTGGAGACCTCGGCGCAGAACTGGGACGACATCCTGGCGGTCAACCTGCGCGGGGTGCTCAACGGCACCCGCGCGTTCGCCGAGCAGATGGTCGAGCGCGGCGAGGGCGGCACGATCATCAACGTGGCATCGGCCGCGGCGTTCCTGCCGTCGAAGTCGATGGTCGCCTACGGCACCACCAAGGCGGCGGTGCTCGCGTTCAGCGAATCGCTGCGCGCCGACCTGGCCGACGACGGCATCGCCGTCACCGCCGTCTGCCCCGGCTTCGTCAACACCGACATCGCCAAGAACACCGTCTACGCCGGGATGAGCGCCGAAGCGCAGGACCGGGCCAGGGAGAAGGCCGACGCCGCCTACCGGCGCCGCAACTACACCCCGGAGGCTACGGCGAGGGCGATCGTTAAAGCGGTGCGCACCGGCCCGCCGGTGCTGCCGATCGCTCCCGAATCGCGTCTGGGCTACGCGATGCGCCGCATCAGCCCGACCGCGGTGCGGCTACTGGCGCGACTCGATCTGCGACAGACCTAGGAACCACTGTGCCGCAACCACTCTGGGAAAGCAGGCCCACTGACCTGTACGGCAGGCGACAACGGGATCGGCTGTTCACCGCCATCTGGGGACTCGGCGCCGTCTTCGGCGGCATCACCGCCGCGTCCTGGTGGAAGCCGTCCAAGGTGATCCCGGTGCCGCGGACCCTCACCGCGGTGGTCACCAAACGCGAGATGCTCGCCCCCGACGTGGTCGGGCTGACCCTGGCCGACCCCGACGGCGGTCTGCTGCCCAGCTGGACCCCCGGCGGACACATCGACGTGCGGCTGCCGTCCGGGCTGCGGCGCCAGTATTCGCTGTGCGGGCCGCCGGGTCGGCGCAACGAATACCGCATCGCGGTGCGCCGCCTCGACGACGGCGGCGGCGGATCGGTGGAGATGCACGAGGCCTACGCCGAGGGTGACACGCTGGTCTTCGAGGGGCCCCGCAACGCCTTCCACCTCGGCAGCGACGAGAACGACGTGCTGTTCGTCATCGGCGGCATCGGCGTCACCCCGATCCTGCCGATGATCCGCGAAGCCCAGGCTCGCGGGGTGAACTGGCGCGCGGTCTACGCCGGGCGCAGCCGCACGTTCATGCCGCTGCTCGACGAGGTGATCGCGGTGGCCCCCGACCGGGTCACGGTCTGGTCCGACGAGGAACGTGGCGGTTTCGCCACCGTCGACGACCTGTTGGCCGGCGCCGGGCCGGGCACCGCGGTGTACGTCTGCGGGCCCAGCGGTCTGCTCGAGGCGGTGCGGTCCGCCCGCGACGCCCACGCCGACGCACCGCTGCACTACGAACGGTTCAGCCCGCCGCCGATCGTCGGCGGGGTGCCCTTCGAACTGGAGCTGGCCCGCTCCGGGCGGGTGCTGACGGTGCCCGCCGACCGCTCGGCCCTGGCCGTCATGCTCGACATCGAGCCCACCACGCCGTACTCCTGCCAGCAGGGCTTCTGCGGCACCTGCCGGGTCCCGGTGCTCGACGGCGAGGTCGACCGGCGCGGCAGTGCCGCCGAGGGGGACGGCGACATGCTGGTGTGCGTCTCGCGGGCCCGCGGCGGTCGGATCGTCATCGACCGCTGAGCCCTGCCGATAGGCTGGGGCCATGCGAGTCGGAGTGCTGGGAGCCAAAGGCAAGGTCGGGGCGACGATGGTGGGCGCGGTGCGCGACGCCGAGGACCTGACGCTGTCCACCGAGGTCGACGCGGGCGACCCGCTGAGCCGGCTCACCGAGACCGACACCGCGGCCGTCATCGACTTCACCCACCCCGACGTGGTGATGGACAACCTGAAGTTCTTGATCGACAACGGAATCCACGCCGTCGTCGGGACCACCGGGTTCACCGCACAGCGGCTGGAGCAGGTGCGCACCTGGCTGGCCGACGCGCCGGAGACCGGGGTGCTCATCGCCCCCAACTTCGCGATCGGTGCGGTGCTGTGCATGCACTTCGCCACCCAGGCCGCCCGCCACTTCGAGTCCGTCGAGGTCATCGAGCTGCACCACCCGCAGAAAGCCGATGCCCCCTCCGGCACCGCGATGCGCACCGCGCAACTGATCGCCGAGGCGCGCAAAGGTATGCCGGCCAACCCCGACGCCACCAGCAGCGCGCTGCCCGGGGCGCGCGGCGCCGACGTCGACGGCGTCCCTGTGCACTCGGTGCGGATGACCGGGATGGTCGCCCATCAGGAGGTGCTGCTGGGCACCATGGGGGAGACGCTGAGCATCCGCCACGACAGCTACGACCGCACCTCGTTCGTGCCCGGCGTGCTGCTGGCGGTGCGCGCCATCGCCGAACACCCCGGCCTGACCATCGGCCTCGAGCCGCTGCTCGACCTGCGATGAGTGCCGAACGGACCCGTCCGGGCGCGGCCGGCGCGCTGCGCACCCAACTGCTGATCGGGTTCATGTGCCTGGCCCTGCTGGTGTACTTCGCATTGCTGGGGCGCACCGCGCTGCTGCTGGTCGGCTCCGGCCGCCCGGCCGCCGTCGGGCTGGGTCTGGCGGTGCTGATCCTGCCGGGCATCGGGCTGTGGGCCATGATCGCCACCCTGCGCGCCGGGTTCGCCCACCAGCGGCTGGCCCGGCTGGCCGCCCGCGACGGCCTCGAACTCGACGTCAGCGCGCTGCCCCGACGCCCGTCCGGCCGGATCGACCGGGACGCCGCCGACACACTGTTCCATCAGGTCCGCGCCGAAGCCGAAGCCGAACCCCACGACTGGCGCCGCTGGTACCGGCTGGCCCGCGCCTACGACTACGCCGGCGACCGCGGCCGAGCCCGGGCGGTGATGAAGAAGGCGGTGGCGATGCAGGAAGGACAGACCGCACAGGAGGGCCGATGAGCAAGACACTGCTGATCATCCACCACACCCCGTCGCCGTTCTGCCAGGCGATGTTCGAAGCGGTGGTCGCCGGGGCCACCGACCCCGAGATCGAAGGGGTGGAGGTTGTCCGCCGTGCCGCACTGGACGTCTCGGCCTCCGACATGCTGGGCGCCGACGGCTACCTGCTGGGCAGCCCGGCCAACCTCGGCTACATCTCCGGGGCGCTCAAACACGCCTTCGACACCACCTACTACCAGATCCTCGACTCGACCCGAGGCCGACCGTACGGGCTCTACCTGCACGGCAACGAGGGCACCGAAGGCGCCGAACGCGCGGTCACCTCGATCACCACCGGCTTGGAGTGGACCAAGGCCGCCGACTACGTGATCGTGTCGGGCAAACCGGAGAAGGCCGACATCGACGCCTGCTGGGAATTGGGCGCGACACTGGCCGCCGGACTGATGGGATGAGCCGCGCCGTCACCGTCGAGGTGTTCAGCGACGTCATCTGCCCGTGGTGCTACATCGGCGTGCACCGGCTCGGCTGTGCCGTCGACGCCGTCGCCGAGAACACCGGGGTGCGTCCGCATCTGGCGTACCGCGCCTACGAACTCAACCCCGACATGCCCGCCGCCGGGATCAGCCGACGCGAGTACCGCACCGCCAAGTTCGGCAGTTGGGAGCGCTCCCGGAAACTCGACGCCCAGACGGTGGCAGCTGCCGCCGGCGACGGGCTGAGCTTCGACTACGACGCGATCACCCGCACCCCGAACACGCGTGCCGCCCATCGGCTGATCGCCGCGGCCGAACAGGCTGCCGGGCGCGGCGCGGCGCTGGCCGCGGCGGTGATGGCGGCCTACTTCCGCCACGGCCGCGACATCGGCGACCCGAACGTGCTGACGGAACTCGCCGCCACGATCGGGCTGGGCGCCGAGGTGGCGGGAAGCCTCGATGACCCGGCACTGGACCGCCGCGTCGCGTCCGATCAGGCCCGCGCCGCCACGCTGGGCATCGTCAGCGTGCCGGTGGTCCTGGCCGGGGAACGCGTCGAGGTGGGCGCGGCGAGTGTCGCCGACTACACCGCGCTGCTGAGCGACACCGTTGCGGCCGGGCCGCAACCCCGGTAGGAATACACCGTTCCCGCCCACCGCAGGAGGACCCGATGCCCGCACTGTCCAGCATCGCCCTGGGGTCCGCGCCGCTGCTCGGCGGAGCGCTGCTGGGTGCGGCCGCGGGCAGCCTTCGCGGCCCCGACCTGCGGGCCGGCATCAAGGCCGACCTGGACCTGCTGGATCGGATCCCGGCCGATCAGGTCGAGCGGCGCGCCGGCCTGCAGCGCAGCATCGACGCCCGCATCGACGACCTGGTGGCCGCCGTCGACCAGCGACGCGCCCTGCGGGACGCCCTGATCGGCTACCGCGGCAACTGGCGCGACCTGGTCCTGTTCGCGTGCACCGTACTGTTCACGGTCATCTGGTGGAACGTCGACCACGGTCGCGACGACTGGCCGGCGCTGTTCGTGGTGCTGGTTGCGCTGTCGGTGCTGACCGGCGGTTACGCGGCTCGCGGGATCCTGCGCGCGGTACGCCGGCTGCTGCACAGGCGCTGACCCGCGCTCAGCCCGGTAGTTCGGCCGCGAAGAACTCCCGGGTGGCGGCCCAGTGCCGTTCGGCGGCGTCGGCGTCGAAGGGGGCGTTGTCGGGCACCGCGAAACCGTGTGCGGCCGGGTAGATCTCGATGGTGTGGCGGACACCGGCAGCGCTCAGCGTCTCGTCCAGGGTGCGGGCTTGGGCGGCGGTGAACGCGGTGTCCCCGGTGGCCCCGGCGACATAGACCGCCGCCCGGATCGCGTCGGCCGCGTGGTGCGGGCTGTCGGCGGCATCGGTGACCAGCCCGCCGCCGTGAAACGACGCGGCCGCGGCCACCCGCTGCCCGAGCCGCCCGGCCACCACCAGCGACATCCGCCCGCCCATGCAGTAGCCGGTGGTGCCGAACCGGTCGCCGCGCACCTCGGGCCGGGCGGCCAGGTAGTCGAAGAACGCCGCCGCGTCACGCGCGGTCATCTCGGCGGTGACCCCGCGGATCATCGCGAAGATCCGGGCCCGTTCCTTCGGGTCGGAGAACACGCTGGCCATGTCGAACGGCTCCCAACCGGGGTGGCGGTAGTAGACGTCGGGCAGCAGCACCGCGTAGCCGTCGGCGGCCAGCCGGGCCGCCATCGCGGTGAAGGTGTCACGCACCCCGCCGGCGTCGGGATACATCACCACCGCGGGCCACGGCCCGGCGCCGCCGTCGGGGGTGGTCAGGCTGACCGGGCACGCGCCGTCGGCGGTGCGCACCGTGTCGGTGATGGTGGGCATGGCGTCCCTTCTGCCGGCTGACCCACACCGTAAGCTGGACGACGTGCCGATTGCGACCCCGTATGAGGATTTGCTGGCCCTGGTGCTCGAGCAGGGCACGCCGAAAAACGACCGGACCGGCACCGGCACCCGCAGCCTGTTCGGCCACCAGCTGCGCTACGACCTGGCCGCCGGATTCCCGCTGATCACCACCAAGAAGGTGCACACCAAGTCGGTGATCTACGAGCTGCTGTGGTTCCTGCGCGGGGATTCCAACATCGGCTGGCTGCGCGACCACGGGGTGACCATCTGGGACGAATGGGCCTCCGACACCGGGGATCTGGGGCCGATCTACGGCGTGCAATGGCGCTCCTGGCCCACCCCCAGCGGTGAGCACGTCGACCAGATCGCCGCGGCGGTGGATCTGCTGCGCACCGACCCCGACTCGCGGCGGATCATCGTCTCGGCGTGGAACGTCGGGGAGCTGGACAAGATGGCGCTGGCGCCCTGCCACGCGCTGTTCCAGTTCTACGTCGCCGACGGCACCCTGAGCTGCCAGCTCTACCAACGCAGCGCCGACCTGTTCCTCGGGGTGCCGTTCAACATCGCCAGCTACGCACTGCTGACCCACATGATGGCCGCCCAGGCCGGGCTGAAGGTCGGCGAGTTCGTCTGGACCGGCGGGGACTGTCACATCTACACCAACCACGTCGACCAGGTGCGTCTGCAGCTCAGCCGCGAACCCCGGCCCTACCCGACCCTGCGGTTGGCCGCGTGCGACTCGATCTTCGATTACACCTTCGACGACATCACCATCGAGAACTACGACCCGCACCCGGCGATCAAAGCGCCCGTGGCGGTATGACCGGGCTGATCTGGGCCCAGTCGAGCACCGGGGTGATCGGCCGCGACGGCGGCATCCCGTGGCACCTGCCCGAAGACCTCGCCCACTTCAAACGGCTCACCGTCGGGCACACCGTCGTGATGGGCCGGGGGACCTGGGAGTCACTGCCGGCCCGGGTGCGCCCGCTGCCCGGCCGGGACAACGTCGTGGTGAGCCGCGACCCCGGCTACCGCGCCGACGGCGCCCGGGTGGTCACCGATCTGGCCGTCGCGCTCGGTGAGCAGCCGGACCGGGTGTGGGTGATCGGCGGCGGCCAGATATACGCGCTGGCGCTGCCGCACGCCACCCGCTGCGAGGTCACCGAGGTCGACCTCGACCTGCCGCCGCTCCCCGGGGACACCCCGGCACCCACCCTCGACGACTCCTGGCGGGCCGAGCCGGGGGAGTGGCAGACCAGCAGCGCGGGGCTGCGCTACCGGTTCGTCGACTACCGGCGGGCATGGCGCGACTGAGCAGCGAGCAGGCGCGCCGCATCGCGGTCGACGCCCAGGGATTGGCCGCGGGCCCGCCCGCCGCGCCGGTCACCGCGGCCACCCTCAAGCGGCTCATCGACCGGATCCAACTGCTGCAACTGGATTCGGTCTCGGTGAGCGTGCGGGCGCACTACGCGCCGGTGTTCAGCCGGCTCGGCGGCTACGACCGGGGCCTGCTCGACCGGGCCGCCTGGGGTCCGCTCCGCGCGGACAAGTCCCGGCTGCTGGTGGAGTACTGGGCGCACGAGGCTGCGCTGATGGCGGTGGCCGACTGGCCGCTGCTGCGCTGGCGGATGCGCGACTACCGGCACGGCCGCTACCGCACCGAACTGCTGCGCGAGCACCCGGAACTGGCCGACGACGTGCTGGCCGCGGTCGCCGAACTCGGCCCGGCCACCGCCGGTCAGATCGAGGCGTACCTGGAGGCCGCACCGCGGCGGGCCCGCGGGACGTGGTGGCAACGCAGCACCACCAAGTGGGTGGCCGAGGCGCTGTTCGCCGCCGGGAAGCTCACCACCGCCACCCGGGTGGGTTTCGCCCGGCACTACGACCTGGTCGACAACGTGCTACCCCCCGAGGTGCTGACCCGCGACGTCGACGAGCCGACCGCGATCCGGGAACTGGTCGCCCGCGCGGCGGGCGCGCTCGGGGTAGCCACCGCGGCCGACCTGCGCGACTACTTCCGGCTCTCGGCCGCCCAGACCGCCCCGGCGATCGACGGGCTCGTCGCGGCCGGGGAGCTGGAGCCGGTGCAGGTGCAGGGCTGGTCGGCGCCGGCGTATCTGAATGCCGGCCAACGGGTTCCGCGTCGCGACCGCGGCACTGCGCTGCTCTGCCCATTCGACCCGCTGATCTTCTTCCGGCCCCGGGTGGAGCGGCTCTTCGGGTTCCACTACCGCATCGAGATCTACACCCCGGCAGCCCGGCGGCGCTACGGCTACTACGTGTGGCCGTTCCTGCTCGACGGGAAGCTGGTGGGCCGGGTGGACCTCAAGGCCGACCGGGCGGCGGGTGTACTGCGCGTGGTCGGCGCGTTCGGCGAGGCGGGCATCGACCGCCCCGCGGTGAGTGCCGAGCTGGCCGCCCACCTGCAGCGCATGGCCGATTGGCTCGGGCTCGACGCGGTAGGCGTAGGGGAGCGCGGGAACCTGGCGGGGCCGTTGCGGTCCCGGGTCTGACGACGCTCAGCCCTTGAAGTAGACCAGCTGATGGGAGCTGGCCAGCAACTGGCCGGACCGGCTCCACACCTGTGCACTCTGGTCGAAGTAGCCCCGGTGGAAGCGGTGCGCGCGAGCGGTGCCGAGCACGAAATCGGTTCCGACGGAGTCGAGTTCGGCGGCATCGGTGTGGAAATAGGTGGTCAGCGAGATCGTCCCCGCCGGCAGGAAGGTGCCGCGCCGAAGGAACGCCCGCGGATAGAACACGTCGCACAGTGCCGCCAGGGCGGTGAAGTCCAGCGGGCGGTCGGCGGCGTCGCGCACCCACAGCGTGGTGGTGGAATCCGGCTGAGCGCGGTTGTCCAGCGGCAGCGGGCCGGTCACAAAACGCATGTCGTAGCGGCGGGCCCACTCGATGCCGTCCGGAAAGCCGGTCGGGTCGATCTGTTCGGGCGGAGCCGCCGGCGGCGGTACGGCTTCGGTGTCCGACCAGGTGTCGCGATGGGTGCCGAAGACCGCGCTGGCGGTCGTCTTGACCTCCCCGTCCTGGTCGAGTTGAGCCAGCCAGTGCTGGTTGGTGCGGTTGGTGCGGGCGACGCGGGCGGTGATGTCGTAGGCGCCGTCGCCAATCGGGGCGGCGAAGTTGACGGTCAGGGCCAGCGGGTCGCCGGCCCGTTCGGGCTGCAGGTGCACGGCGTGCAGCAGGGCGGCGGCGGTGACACCGCCGAACGGACCGACCATGTTGGCCCAGGCCGGGTTGGTGTGGCCGCGCAACCGGCCGGGCTCGGCGGTGTGTGCCGCGATGGCGTCGTCGAACGGGTGCGATGCAGCGGTCACGGGTCCTCCGGTGGCAGTCGATGGGCCGGCCCCATCGTGCCCGACACCGCCGCAGGCGGTCAGGGCGCCTCGAGGCCGCTGGCGATCGCGGCGAAGGCCGCGTCCAACAGGGCGACGAGGTCGGCGCTGTCGTCGGCGGCCCAGGCCCGCAGCGCGGTGGCCGAGGCGGCCAGGGCTGCGGTGGCCTGGGCGGTGGCCGCCAGGCCCGGTTCGGCCAGCCCGGCGCGGGCGGCCAGCCCGCCGGCGAACAACGCCACGGTTGACTCCTGGGCGATCCACAGCCGTGAGCGCAGCGCGGGGGTGTTGAGTACCAGCCGCACCCGCGTCGCCATCGCGGCTCGATCGGCGGCCAGCACGTGCTCATAGGTTTGGCGCAGCGCGCCGTGCAGCGCCACCAGCGGTGGCTCGTCGGCGGGTCGGGCGGCGATCAACTCCGCCATCAGCGGGTCGTAGTCGTCGGCCTCGACCACGGACTCCTTCTGCGGAAAATGCCGGAAGAAGGTCATGTGCGACACCCCGGCGGCCGCGGCGATCTGCTCGACCGTGGTCGCCTCGTAGCCCTGTGCGGCGAACAGCTCCAGCGCGTGCTCCTGGATGGCGCGGCGGGTCGCCGCCTTCTTGCGCGCCCGCCAGTCCGCGTTCATCGCGGCGTTCCCAGCACGCCGTCGAGCCAGCGGTGCAGCCCCGCCGCGTCGCGACCCCGCCAGCCCAGATGCCCGTCCGGCCGGATCAGCAGCGCATCGCCGGTACCGGCCAGGTGCTGCACCGCGCCGAGGCGGTCGGCGGCGGCCGCGGCCAGCGGTTCCGGGCCGGCCAGCGCCCAGCCGGGACCGACGGCGTCGTGCAGCCGGATCGCGGTGCCGTCGGCGCGCTGGAATTCCCGGTTGGGCACCCGGTCACCGGGGCGCGGACGGCGCAGGCCCCGCCCGCCGAGCGGGCCGTGCCGGTAGGAGACCCGCAACTGGGAGGCCTCCGCGGTGATCAGCCGCTGCACCCAGTCGCGGTTGAGCAGCGGAACCGCGACCCGGTCGCGAAGCACCCGGGCCGCCCACCCGCGGCCCAGCGCGCCCATCGTCACCTGGCTGGTCGAGGTCAGCACCGCCTCGGCGACCGGACGGCGCTCGGCGGAGTAGGAGTCCAGCAGGGCCGGCTCGGCGCGCCCGGTCACCACCAGGGCCAGCTTCCAGGCCAGGTTCTCGGCGTCACCGAGGCCGGTGTTCATGCCCTGCCCGCCCAGCGGGCTGTGGATGTGCGCGGCATCCCCGGCCAGCAGCACCCGCCGCCGGCGGTAGGCGCCGGCCAGCCGGCGCTGGATGCGGAACATCGACGTCCACTCGGTGGAGCGGATGACCCCGCCGGTCTCCGCGGCCACCCGCTGGCCCAAGTGCTCGACGATCTCGGCCGGGGTCGGCTCGTCGAACCCGTCGGCCGGGGCGGTGCCCATGATCCGCCACCGCCGGTCGCCGGGCAGCGGGAAGGCCGCCACCAGGTCGGTGCCGCGCAGCCAGGCCGCGGTGGCGTCGCGGGGCCGGTCGAGGTCGGCGCGGACGTCGGCGAGCAGGAACCGCTCGATCAGCGGCATCCCCGGAAAATCGATGCCGGCGCTTTTGCGGACGGCGCTGCGAGCCCCGTCCGCGCCGATCAGCCAGTCCGCCTCGAGCGCGGGACCGTCGCCGAAGCGCACGGTGACCGCATCGGGGCGCGGCTCGACGCCGGTGACCGCCCGTCCCCATTCCACCGATCCGCCCAGGGCGGCGAGGCGGTCGCGCAGCGCCCCCTCGACCTCGGCCTGGGAGACCACCAGCACCCCCGGGGCGTGCCAGCGCTCCAGCGCGCGGTCGGTGCGCATGCCGGCGATCGGGGACCCGTCGACGAACACGTCCAGCCGGGAGATCGGCTGCGCGCGGCGCGGCAGGTCACCGAGCGCGTCGAGTCGGTCGAGCACCTCGATGCCGCGCGGCTGCAGGGCCAACGCCCGGGACGTGGTCGCGGGGGCCGGCGCGGCGTCGACGACCCGCACCGCGACCCCGGCGGCGGCCAGCCCGCACGCGGCGGCCAGGCCGGTGGGTCCGGCCCCGACGATCAGCACCTCGACGTCCATGACCCCTCCATTGTTAGTCACTAACATGTTAGTGACTAACTGTAGCGGAGTCGGCGAGTCAGCGGAACCCGGGCCGCTAAGGTAAGGCGCCGTGGCCGAAACCGCATCGCTGCGGGTGCAGCTGATCGCCCAGACCGAATTCACCCCGCCGCCCGACGTCGCCTGGGCGGCCGACGCCGGCGGCGGCCCGGCGCTGGTCGAATTCGCCGGGCGGGCCTGCTACGAGAGCTGGTCCAAGCCCAACCCGCGCACCGCGACCAACACCGCCTACCTCAAGCACCTGCTCGACGTCGGCCACTTCGCGGTGTTCGAGCACGCCAGCGTCAGCTTCTACATCACCGGCATCTCCCGGTCCTGCGCCCACGAACTGCTGCGTCACCGGCACCTGTCGTTCTCCCAGCTCTCCCAGCGTTACGTCCCGGAGGCCTCCCGGGTGGTGCTGCCGCCCGGACTCGAGGGGGACACCGAGTTGCAAGCGCTGCTCACCGGCGCCGCCGACGCCGGCCACGCCGCCTACACGGCGTTGCTGGAGCGGCTGGAACCGCTGTTCCCGCAGACCGCAGGGGGGCGCAAACAGGCCCGTCAGGCCGCCCGCGCGGTCCTGCCCAACGCCACCGAGACCCGGCTGGTGGCGACCGGCAACTACCGCGCCTGGCGCCATTTCATCGCGATGCGCGCCAGCGAGAACGCCGACCTGGAGATCCGGCGGCTGGCGATCGCCTGCCTGCGGCAGCTGGCCGAGGCGGCGCCTGCCGCGTTCGCCGACTTCGAGATCAGCGCGCTGCCCGACGGCACCGAGGTCGCGACGTCGCCGTTGGCGACCGAAGCTTGAGTCGTTGGGGAGCGAAGCCTGAGCCGTTGGGGAGCGAGGCGTGAGCCTCTGGAGACCGGGGCCGGGACCCTGCGGGTAATCTCTGTCCCGTGAGTACCAGCGGATTCGACGCCCGTGCGCAGTTGGGCACCGTGTTGACGGCGATGGTGACCCCGTTTCACCCGGACGGATCGCTGGACATCAAGACCGCGGTACGGCTGGCCACCCACCTGGTCGACGCCGGCTGCGACGGTCTGGTGCTCTCCGGCACCACCGGCGAGTCGCCGACCACCGACGACTTCGAGAAGATCCGGCTGCTGCGCGCGGTGCTGGAGGCCGTCGGCGACCGCGCCCGCATCATCGCCGGCGCGGGCAGCAACGACACCTCCCACAGCGTGCAGCTGGCCCGGTTCTGCGCCGCCGAGGGTGCCCACGGGCTGCTGGTGGTGACCCCGTACTACTCCCGCCCGCCGCAATCCGGGCTGATCGGGCACTTCACCGCGGTCGCCGACGCCTCCGACCTGCCGGTGCTGCTCTACGACATCCCGCCGCGCTCGATCGTGCCGATCGCCTCGGAGACCATCCTGGCGCTGGCCGCCCACCCCAACATCGTCGGGATCAAGGACGCCAAGGCCGACCTGCACGCCGCTGCGCAGCTGATGGCCGAGACCGGGCTGGCCTACTACTCCGGCGACGACGCGCTGAACCTGCCCTGGCTGGCGATGGGCGCGGTCGGCTTCATCAGCGTCTGGGGGCACTTCGCCGCCCGGCAGCTGCGCGACATGCTCACCGCGTTCAACGCCGGCGACATCGAGACCGCCCGCAAGATCAACGTCGCCCTCGGCCCGCTGGCCGCCTCCCAGGTGCGGCTGGGCGGGGTCACCATGTCCAAGGCCGGCCTCGGACTGCTCGGCCTGGACGTCGGACCGCCGCGGCTGCCGCAGGTCCCCGCCACCCCCGAGGAGATCGCCGCGCTGGAGGCCGACATGCGGGCGGCCGGGGTGCTGCGGTGACGACCGGATGAGCAAAGCGCTGAAACCGCCCGAACCGCTGGAGACCGGTGGGCTGCGGGTGACCGCCCTGGGCGGAATCGGGGAGATCGGCCGCAACATGGCCGTTCTGGAACACCTCGACAGGCTGCTGATCATCGACTGCGGGGTGCTGTTCCCCGGGCACGACGAACCCGGCGTCGACCTGATCCTGCCGGATCTGCGCCATATCTCCGACCGGCTCGACGACGTCGAGGCGTTGGTGCTCACCCACGCCCACGAAGACCACATCGGGGCGATCCCGTTCCTGCTCAAACAGCGTCCCGACATCCCGGTCGTCGGCTCGCGGTTCACCCTGGCCCTGGTCGCCGCGAAATGCCGCGAACACCGGATCAAGCCGGTGTTCCAGGTGGTCGCCGAGGGGCAGCGCAGCACCCACGGCGTCTTCGAATGCGAATACTTCGCGGTCAACCACTCCATCCCCGATGCGCTGGCCATCGCGGTGCACACCGGGGCGGGCACGATCCTGCACACCGGCGACATCAAGCTTGACCAGCTGCCGCTGGACGGCAGGCCCACCGACCTGCCGGGCATGTCCCGGCTGGGTGCCGCCGGGGTGGACCTGTTCCTGTGCGATTCGACCAACGCTGCCGTCCCCGGCGTCAGTCCCTCGGAGAGCGAGGTCGGGCCTGCACTGCATCGGTTGATCCGCGGCGCCGACGGGCGGGTCATCGTCGCGTGCTTCGCCTCCAACGTCGACCGGGTGCAGCAGATCATCGACGCCGCCGTGGCGTTGGGCCGGCGGGTGGCGTTCGTCGGCCGCTCGATGGTGCGCAACATGGACATCGCCCGAGACCTCGGCTTCCTGCGCGTCGATGACGCCGACGTGATCGACATCGGCGCCGCCGAACAGCTCCCGCCCGACCGGGTCGTGTTGATCACCACCGGAACCCAGGGCGAGCCGATGGCCGCGCTGTCGCGCATGTCGCGCGGCGAGCACCGCTCCATCACACTGACCGCCGGGGACCTGGTCGTGCTGTCCTCCTCGCTGATCCCGGGCAACGAGGAAGCCGTCTACGGGGTGATGGACGCGCTGGCCAAGATCGGCACCCGGGTTGTCACCAACGCCGATGTGCGCGTCCACGTCTCGGGGCACGCCTACGCCGGGGAACTGCTGTTCTTGTACAACGGGATCCGGCCGCGCCACGTCATGCCGGTGCACGGCACCTGGCGGATGCTGCGTGCCAACGCCGCGCTGGCCACCCGCACCGGTGTGCCCGAGGACGCGATCATGCTCGCCGAGAACGGGGTCAGTGTGGACCTGGTGGGCGGCCGGGCCCGGATCGCCGGCGCCGTACCGGTCGGCAAGATGTTCGTCGACGGGCTGATCACCGGGGACGTCGGCGACGCCACCCTCGGTGAGCGCCTGGTGCTCTCGTCGGGCTTCATCGCGGTCACCGTGGTGGTGCACCGCGGCACCGCGAAGGCGGCTGCCCCGCCGCATCTGCACTCCCGCGGTTTCTCCGAGGACCCCAAGGCGCTGGACCCGGTGGCCCGCGACGTCGAAGCCGAACTGAAATCCCTTGCCGCGCAGAATGTCACCGATCCGGCCCGAATCGTGCAGGCGGTGCGGCGCACGGTCGGGCGCTGGGTGGGGGAGACCTACCGGCGTCAGCCGATGATCGTGCCGACGCTGCTTGAAGTTTGAGCCGAAGCTCGGTCTTTCCGGGCTCAGTCCTTCCGAGCGTAAGCGACCCATTCGATCTCGGAGGCGCTGAGGTCGCGCCCGGCCGGGGCCACGTAGCGGTCGATCATCTCCTGCGGGCCGAGTTGGTCGACGAGGCGCCAGCCGTAGCCGGCGAGGAAGTCGGCGACCTCCTCGGGGTTGAGGCCGAATTTCCACACCTGCTTGCGCTCCCGGAACCGCCGGTACAGGGCTTTGGCGTCGTAGAGTTCCATGCCGTCGATGAAATCCCGCCGGATGTAGGTGAATACCAGCCGGCTGCCGGGTGCGGCGGGCTGCAAGCCGGCCAGCACCGAACGCACGGCCGGCTCGGTGAGGTACTGGCTGACCCCCTCGCAGATGAAGAAGACCCGGAAGTCGGTGTTGTAGCCGTGCTCGCCCATGGCGGTCAGCACGTCGTCGCGCTCGAAGTCGACGGCCACCAGCCGCACCGACAACGGCAACTCGCCCAGAACGCGGCGTACGGTTGCCGCTTTGCGGGCGATGTTGACCGGCAGATCGACCTCGAAGACCGGGATGCGCTTGCGACGCACCAGTCGGTAGGCGCGGGTGTCCAGCCCGGCGCCGAGCACGACCACCGCGTCGATCTCGGCCAGCGCCGCCTCGAGGGTGTCGTCGGCGAAGCGTTTGCGGCAGGCCAGGTTGGCCCACAGACCGGGTCCGGACCGCTGGACCGCAGCGATCAGCAGCCGCCGGATGGCCGCCGGTCGCGCGGCGCGGACCAGCCAGCGCAGCCGGGCCGGCAGGAACAGCTCGGCGAGGTCGTCGTCGACCAGTCGGCGAGCGGGCTCCTCATGCTGTTCGATGGCCGCCAAGACCATCGGGCCCGCGGCGGTCTTGGCGGCGGGGTTCTGCGCCATCGGACTGCTCCGGCTACGGAGCGAGCCGGCCCTTGGCCGGGTCGCCTGCCGGCACCGGTTCCAGCAGCTTCATCTCCGGCGGGCCGTCGAGGTGGTCGCGCAGTTCGGTGAACATCCCGGTGACCGCCGGGGCGCTGCCGTGGGTGCGCAGGGCGTCGGCGTCGGCCCACTGCTCGATGAACACGAAGGTGTTCTCGGCGCGATGCAGGCCGTAGAACTCACAACCGGGCTCCTGCTGCACGTCGGCGACGGTCTTGGTGAGGATCTCCAGGACGGTCTCGACGGACTCGGGTTTGGCGGTCAGGCTGGCGACCACGACAACAGGCATACGGGGACTCCTCGGCGTCGGCGGCGGTGACCTCGCTCACGTCGGCCACCCCGGTCACCCTATCGGGGCCCGACGGTGGCGTCGCAGGGGCCGGTTTTCCGGTGACCAGTGTGGCGCATGGTGCTAAAGAGGCCCTAGCGACTAGGCTGGCGGGCATGCCGAGTAAGACCGCTGCGCGATCAGGAGCCCGAACGAGCAGGTCGAAGCCCGCCCCGCGGACCGGGTCGCGGCCGGCCCGCAAGCCCGCGCCGCCGCGTCGCCCCGCTCGCCGGCGCGGCGGATCCCGGTTCGCCGCCGCGACCGCGGCCTGCGGCCGGGCCGGGCGCGCCTCCTGGCTGATGGTCGCCCGCGGCGTCGGCGGAGCGGCGCGCTCGGTCGGCCGCGCCCACGACATCGACGCCGGGCACCGCCGGGACGGCATCGCGCTGGGGTTGCTGGCGGTGGCCGGTGTGGTCGCCGCCAGTTCCTGGCTGACCGCCGCGGGCCCGGCCGGGCAGTGGATCGACGCCGGCCTGCGCACCCTCATCGGCTCGGCGGTGGTGCTGGTGCCGCTGCTGGCCGCGACGGTCGGGGTGATCCTCATGCGCAGCGAACCCGACCCCGACGCGCGCCCGCGACTGGTGCTCGGTACGGCCATGGTCGTGCTTCCGGCATTGGGGGTGTGGCACCTGTGGGCGGGCTCGCCGCAGGACCCGTCGGCGCGTCAGCACGCCGCCGGCTTCGTCGGCTTCGCCATCGGCGGACCGCTGGCCGACGGGCTGACCGCCTGGATCGCCGCGCCGCTGCTGGTGCTCGCCGCACTGTTCGGGGTGCTGCTGCTCACCGGCACCACGATCCGTGAGGCGCCGGAGACCATCCGGGCGATGTTCTCCACCCGCGGGTTCCACGGCGCCTATGACGAGGACGGCGAATACGACGGCTACGACGGCTACGACGCCGACGACCTCGATGTCGGCGACTACCCGGCACTGGAGTCCGGCCGCAGCGGTGGCGGCCGGCGCGCCCCCGCACCGCCGGATGACTTCTCCGACGGCTACTACGACGACCCGGCGACCTACGCCGAGCTGCAGGACGACCCGGTCCCGGACTGGGCGTCGGGCAGCCCGCAGGACAACTACCCGATCGACGAGGCGCCGGCGGCGCCCGCGCCGCGACGCAAACGCGCCGCGCGCAAACCGGCGGCCCCCGCCGACACCGACACCCTGGCCCTGGACCGGGTGGTCGAAGGCCCCTATACGCTGCCGTCGCTGGCGCTGCTGGTCGCCGGCGACCCGCCCAAGAAACGCTCGGCGGCCAACGACCAGATGGCCGACGCCATCTCCACCGTGCTCCACCAGTTCAAGGTCGACGCCGCGGTCACCGGCTGCACCCGCGGACCCACCGTCACCCGCTACGAGGTGGAGCTCGGGCCCGGGGTGAAGGTGGAGAAGATCACCGCGCTGCAGAAGAACATCGCCTACGCGGTGGCCACCGAGAGCGTGCGGATGCTCGCCCCGATCCCGGGCAAGTCCGCGGTCGGCATCGAGGTGCCCAACACCGACCGGGAGATGGTGCGGCTGTCCGACGTGCTCACCGCGCCGTCCACCCGACGCGACCACCACCCGCTGGTGATCGGGCTGGGCAAGGACATCGAGGGCGATTTCATCAGCGCCAACCTCGCCAAGATGCCGCACCTGCTGGTGGCCGGGTCGACCGGGTCGGGTAAGTCCAGCTTCGTCAACTCGATGCTGGTCTCGCTGCTGGCGCGGGCCACCCCCGAAGAGGTCAGGATGATCCTGATCGACCCCAAGATGGTGGAGCTCACCCCCTACGAGGGGATCCCGCACCTGATCACCCCGATCATCACCGAGCCGAAGAAGGCCGCCGCCGCGCTCGGCTGGCTGGTGGAGGAGATGGAGCAGCGCTACCAGGACATGAAGTCCTCCCGGGTGCGCCACATCGACGACTTCAACGCCAAGGTGCGCTCCGGGGAGATCACCACCCCGCTGGGCAGCAAACGTGAATACCGGCCCTACCCGTACGTGGTCGCCATCGTCGACGAGCTGGCCGACCTGATGATGACCGCTCCGCGCGACGTCGAGGACGCGATCGTGCGGATCACACAGAAGGCCCGCGCCGCCGGCATCCACCTGGTGCTGGCCACCCAGCGGCCGTCGGTGGACGTGGTCACCGGGCTGATCAAGACCAACGTGCCGTCCCGGCTGGCGTTCGCGACATCCTCGCTGACCGACTCGCGGGTCATTCTCGACCAGGCGGGCGCCGAACGGCTGATCGGCATGGGCGACGGGCTGTTCCTGCCGATGGGTGCCGGCAAACCGGTGCGGCTGCAGGGCGCGTTCATCACCGACGAGGAGATCCACGCGGTGGTGACCGCCTGCAAGGAGCAGGCCGAGCCGGAGTACACCGACGGTGTGACCGTGGCGCGGTCCGGCGGGGAGCGCAAGGACGTCGACCCCGACATCGGCGACGACATGGACGTGCTGCTGCAGGCCGTCGAGTTGGTGGTGTCCAGCCAGTTCGGCTCCACCTCGATGCTGCAGCGCAAACTGCGGGTCGGCTTCGCCAAGGCCGGCCGGCTGATGGACCTGATGGAGACCCGCGACATCGTCGGGCCCTCAGAGGGGTCCAAGGCGCGGGAGGTGCTGGTCAAACCCGACGAGTTGGCCGCCACCCTGGCCTCGATCCGCGGCGGCGGGGCGCCCGACGACGACGGCTACGACGGCTCGGACGACACCGACGACTTCGCCTGAGAGTTCTCCTGAGAACGGCCGAACCGCCCGCTGCGGCGCCGCGCCGCTCCGGTATAAACGGTGCGACGACGGCGGGAGGCCCAACGTGCACACACGGCTCGCTCTGGTCGCGCTGGCCGGCGCGGTCACCCTGGTGGGATGCCAGTCGACCGAACCGGCGACCGCCCCGGTCGACCCGTCGGTGGCCGCGGCACTGGACACCGGGTCCTACAACACCGAACCGGGCGCCGCGGCAGGCCCGGCGGGAGAGGACGGCGCCGCGGTCGAGGCGCGGCGCATGGCCGATCACGTCGCCGGACCGTGGCGGGTCGACGACACGCTGACCGGCCGGATGCCGCTGATCGTCACGATGCGCACCGGCCCGGTTGGTGCGGGCCCGGAGAGCCTGCGGCAGGTGCTGCCGCGCGGGCTCGACGGCGTCGCCGCCGCACACGGATTCCTCACCGGCTTCAGCAGTTACCGCTCGGCTGTCGACGACGATGCGGTGAACTTGACCAACGCGGTGCTGCGCTTTCCCGATCCGGAGGGTGCCGTCGCAGCGGCCACCGAGATGGCAGCTGCACTCGAGGAGTCCTACGCGCCGGTGCCGATGGAGGGCCGGCCGGAGACCACCGCGCGCATCGACCGCGACGGCACCCGGGTCTTTGTCGAAAGCTTCACCCCACGTGGACCGTTCGTGCTCTACCAATCGGCGGTCACCGGCACCGAACCGGCCGACCCGGACGGCGCCGCACTCGCCCTGATCGGCCGGACCCTCGACGCGCAGGAACCACTGCTCGATGACTTCGAGGCCACCGAGACCGCCGCGCTGCCCGAACTGCCCAAAGACCCGAGCGCAGACTTGTTGGCGCGCACGCTGACCGCGCCCGGTAACAAGGTGCCGGGCTTGAGCGTGGGGGTGTGGCGACCGGCGGGCTGGCTGCACTTCGAGGACGATCCGCTCAGCGCCGCACCGCTGTTCGACGACACCGGTGTGGAGTGGGTGTCGCAGATGCTGGCGACGGTGTACCAGGCCCGCGACGAGCAGGCGGCCGCCCACCTCGCCGACGGGCTGGCGGACGCGGCCACCGTGCAGCCCGATGTCGTCGAACTCGACGGGGTCGACGGGCTGGCCGGCGCCCGGTGTTTCGAACGCACCCAGGGGGCGGCCGCGCCCACCGATCCGCCGTCGGTGCAACGCATGGTCTGGCACACCAAGTGCGTCGCCCACACCGACCGGTATGTGTTCACCACGTTCTCGCAGACCGAAACCGACGCCAAGCAGCAGCTTTCCGCGCAATATCGGATCCTGACCGCAGCCTGAGCCGTTCACGAGGACGAATCGGCGGGCTGATGGAAAAAACCGTGCCATCGCCCCCACCGATCTGGTTAAGCTTTGACCGGCTCCCCGGGAGTTTGCCCTGCGGCACCGCCGCGAACCTTACAAAGGAGATGTCTATGAAGCTCCGGTTACGAACCGGTGTGGCTGCCACGTCCGTCTTTCTCGCGGCGGCATTCGCGCTCTCCGGTTGCACCTCATCGGACTCCGGAACGAAAGAGAAGGAGAGCGGAACGGAGACCAGCTCCGACGCCGCGCAGCTGGTCGAGGACGCCGCGGAGGCGATGAGCGGTGTCACCGGTCTGCACCTGAAGCTCACCACCGAGGGCAAGGTGCCCAACCTGGCCGTCAAACAGCTCGAGGGTGACGTGTCCAGCGACCCGCAGACCACCGCCACCGGCAACGCGACGCTGATCGTCGGGCAGAAGGACGTCGAGGCGAAGTTCGTCTACGTCGAGGGCCACCTGTATTCCGATGTGGGGGACCCGGGCGGCAAGTTCACCGACTTCGGTGACGGCGCCTCGATCTACGACGTGTCGACGATCCTGGACCCGAGCAAGGGCCTGGCCAACGTGCTGACCAATCTCAAGGACCCGAAGATCGAGGGCACCGAGGACCTGGACGGCACCGAGACCACCAAGGTCACCGGCACCTCGTCGACCGACGACATCGCGCTGCTGGCCGGCTCGCGGCTGGCGCCCAAGGAAGAGCAGACCATGCCGACCACGGTGTGGATCGCCGACGACGGCACCAACCACCCGGTGCGGGTGCAGATCATCCCGGCCGAGGACGCCATGGTGACGCTGAACCTCTCGGAGTGGGGCAAGCAGGTCGAAGCGACCAAGCCGCCGATGTGAAGCCATGGATGACACCGTGAACCCCAACCGAATTCAACAACTTCCGGATCACCGGAGCGAGAAAGGAACCGCCATGGCAAAGGCTGCTCTTCGACGACGAGCCGCAGCCGTAATGGCTAGCTTCGCGACGGTGGCCGGACTCACCGTCGCCGTGGCCCCGGCCGCGGACGCCGCCACCTACTGGGGGGCGATCGCCTACTCACCGTCCACCGGTTCGGGCGGCCGCGCGTGGGATCACCCCACCAAGGAATCGGCGAACAGCATGGCGCTGAGCTACTGCGGCTACACCGACTGCAAGGTGCTGGTCAGCTTCACCGATTGCGGTGCGGTCGCGGAGAACGCCACCAGCCTGCAGGGTGGGTACGGGACGACGCTGCTGGAGGCCATGAACGACGCGATGAGCCGTCTGCCGGGCAGCTGGATTCTCACCTGGGCCTGCAACTAGCACGCGATGCCGCTGGGGTACGGGCGATCTGGCCCGTACCCCAGCGGTTTTTTCGCCGCCCGCCGTTTCGAGGAGATGACATGAGCCGCGCGCCCTGGCACGACCCGGCGCGACGCCCGCACCGTCGGGATGCCTCGGCCGATCCGACGGTGCCGGCCCGCAGGCCGTCGCGGCCGGTACCGCCGCCCCGTCCGGTGCAGCCGCCACCGGCACCCGCACCCGCACCGCGGACATCGGCGCCGAGCAAGGACTCCGGCTGGGTGAACGCGCTGCTGGTCAGTGTGATTGCGGTGTGTCTGGCCGCAACGGCGGCCATCCTGCTGCTGGGCTTCTGGAAACCTGGGTTCTTCCGCGACACCAAACTGAAGGTGGCCGACGTCCAGGCGGCGGTGGGGCAGATCCTCACCGACGGCAACACCGGCTACGGGCTGCAGAACGTCTCGGTGCTCGGGTGCAACGACGGCCGCGACCCGACGGTCGCCCCGGGAACCACCTTCACCTGCGCGGTCACCGTCGCCGGCGAACAGCGCACGGTGACGGTCACGATCGAGGACCGCGACGGCAAATACGGGGTCAGCCCGCCGCGCTGATCGGGCAACTTCTGCGGAAACCCGGTCAGCCAGACCAGTATTCTTCATACCGCCGCGGCAGGCGCAGAGGCCCGACGGCCGGCGGGTTGATCAGGTGAGAGGTTGGCGAATGACACTGCGGGTTCCGAAACGCTTCTCCCGGCGCGGCATCGCCGCCCTGGTCGGGTTTTGTGCGGCCGCCGTGGTGGCCGGGTGCACCGATTACATACCCGGGCACGCGGTGTCGATGATGTACGACCCGTTCTATGTCGGGGGGCTTCCGGTGACCGACGGCCCCAGCGGTCAGCGTCCCGATGCGGCGGCGCCGAGCGGCACCGTGAAGAACACCGACGACGGTGAGAGCGACCGGCTGGCACTGCTTTCGGTCAACGACGTCGAGGAGTATTGGAAGCAGTCCTATCCGGAGTATTTCGACAGCCGGTTCGTCCCGGTGGGAACCCTGCTGTCCTACGACTCCACCGATCCGCGCAGCCCCAAGGTGTGCGGATCCAAGACCTACGACGAGCCCAACGCCATGTACTGCCCGCCGGACAACCTGATGGCCTGGGACCGGGGCGTGCTGGTCCCGGCAGTGCAGAAGTACTTCGGCGACATGGCGGTCGCCGGACTGGTGGCCCACGAGTACGGCCACGCGATCCAGCACATGGCCGACCTGGTCACCAAGAGCAGCCCGGGCATCGTCCTGGAGCAGCAGGCCGACTGTTTCGCCGGGGTCTACCTGCGCTGGGTGACCGAGGGCAGCTCGCCCCGGTTCACCCTGAACACCGGCGACGGGCTGTCGCGGGTGCTCGCCGCCGCGATCGCCGGACGCGACCCGGTCATGACGCCCAAGACCGAGGACCTGCTGCTGGAGGAATACGGCCACGGCACCGCGCTGGACCGGGTCAGCGCCGTGCAGATGGGTTTCGACAGCGGCCCGCGGGCTTGCTCGGCAATCGATCTGGAGGAGGTGCGGGAGCGTCGCGGCGATCTGCCGATGTCGCTGCAGCCGGACTCCCGGGGCCGGCTGCAGACCGGGGAGGTCCCCATCGACGAGGAGACCCTCACCGATCTGATCGAGGTGCTCGGGGAGGTCTTCCCGCTCGACCAGTCGCCCACGCTGTCTTATGACACCGCGGCTTGCCCGGACGCCCAACCCAGCCCGCCGGTCTCCTACTGCCCGGCCACGAACACCATCGCGGTGGACCTGCCCGCGTTGCGGCGGATGGCGGTGCCCGGCGACACCGAGCAGGGGGTGCTGGTCCAGGGCGATGACACCGCGCTGTCGATCGTGATGGCGCGCTACATGTTCGCGGTGCAGCGGCAACGGGGACTGCCGCTGGACTCGCCGCGCTCGGCGATGCTGACGGCCTGCTTGACCGGGGTTGCGCACCGCGAGATGTCCACGCCGGGACGCAAACTCGCGATCACCGCGGGTGATCTCGACGAAGCGGTCGCGGGATTGCTGACCAACGGTCTGGTGGCCAGCGACGTCAACGGCGGTGTGGTGCCTGCCGGATTCACCCGCATCACCGCGTTCCGGTCCGGCGTCGTCGGCGACGAGCAGCAGTGCTTCGGGCGGTTCGGCGACAGCCCCTAGTGGCAAGGCGAGCAGGGCTGCAAGGGGGCGCTCAGTTGATGGAGAGCTGCGCGACGAGGTTCTCCAGCGCGGCGGTGGTTTCCGGGCTCAGGTCGCGCTCCTGCTCGGCGGCCAGGACGGCGTCGGGCGGGAGGTCGGCGGCGTTGGCGGTCTCGGCGATGCTGAGATCGGCCTGCTGGCGCACCGCGTAGAGCCGCTGACCCAGCGTCGCCGCCGGCGACTTGACCGCCCGCAGCATCAGGTCGTGATAGTGGCGGCGCACGGTGCTCAACGCGAGCACCACCGACGGCGTCCCCTTGGCGTTGCGGGCGGCGTTGGCGGCCACCGACTCCAGCTTGCGCAGGTCGGCCAGCACGGCGGTGACCTTCGGGGTGAACTCCGGGTCGGAGGCCGGCGGCAGGTCGGCAACCGCGGCGTTGATGGTGTGCATCGCCAACTCCACCGCCTCGGCCATCAGCGGGGCCCGCACACTGTCGGTCATCACCTCGGTGGTCTCGTGGTCCTGCTCGGGTGCCGTGCCGCTGCGGATCCGGGAGATCGTGCCCGGCTGCCACTGCAGCACCTCCTCGAGTTTGGCCAGCGTCGAACGCCGAGGCCAGCTGCGGCCCTTCTCAAAGGAGATGAGGGTGCCGGCGTTGATGATCTTGTCGCGCGCCAGGCTGCGCTGGGTGATCTCCAGTTCGCGGCGCCGGGCCGCGACCGCGCGCCCGGCCCGGGCGATGGCGGGGTCGGCGTCCGGCAGTTCGGTGGAGAACTCGGTGGTCGACACGGTCTGGGTGCCTGCGGACATCTGCGCGACCGGGGTCATGCCGGTGGCCTCCAGCGGCGCGCTGGGGGTGAACGTGACCGGGATGCCGCGGGCGTCGCCGAGATGGATGGTGGCCGGCCCGCTGATGAACACCGAACTGCGGCGCACCCCGTCGACGTACATGCCGTTGGTGCTGGTGTCGATGGCCTGCCAGCCCTCGGCGTGCGGTTCGAGGCGCACATGGGAGCGCGAGATCCGGTCGTCGGCGATGCGGACCGCGGCGTCGGGATCGCGACCGATCACGGCCGGCCCGCCGGTGGGGGTGAGGATGTGGCGCTCGGAGCCGATCTGGACAGCGAGGGTGGGGGCGGGGGCCGGCCGGCTCATGAGGTACTCCCTCCTGGTCGGGTGTCCGTGGGCTCGCGGCCCGAGTCGCTACGACTAAACCGGGCCGCCTGTTCGGCGATGCTACATGTATACCGCACTCGAGGTCGTGGCGGTGGACCGAAAAATCGGTGCGAACCGTAGCGGCCGGATGCGATCGGGCCCGGATCGGCCGCAGACCCGGCACGTCGGATTCCGGAGCTCCCCTTCGGGTGGAGCGCTAACGCCGCTGGTCAACGCGTCGATCCATAGCGATGCTGCAAGTTTCGGGACAAATCTTCCGAAAATGAAGCGCTAACTGTTGCGCTATGCCTACCGCTATGGTTACAGTTGCAGCGCGCTGGTGCGAAGAGCATCGGAGCACCGGACCAGTTGAGGAGGACTCATGACCGAAACCATCGCCGCGGGGACCGTTCCGGGCAAGGGCTTCGTACCGGCGTGCGCCGCCGACCCCGAACGGTGGACCACCCACCCCGACGAGGGCGCCAAGGCGCTGTGCCGGGTCTGCCCGGCGCGCTGGCTCTGCGCCCGGGAGGCCTGGGAGACCCCGGGCGCCCAGGGACTGTGGGCCGGCATCGAGATCCCCGAGTCGGGCCGGGCCCGGGATTTCGCGCTGCGGAAACTGCGTTCGCTGGCCGAATTCGGCGGGTCGCCGGTGCGGCCGGGATATCGTGCACAACGGATCGCCGCGCTGGCCAGCCTGTTGGCTTCATGACAACGGCCCGGTGCCGGCCGCAACCGCGGGCGAGGAAAGGACGATCGGGTCGATGACCGACACCAACGCGCCGCCGTTGACGGTGTGGCTGGGCACGGCGATGTACACGTTCCGGCCCGGCCAGGAGATCACCGTCGGGCGAAGCGCCCAGTGCGACATCTGCCTGGACGCCCCGGAGGTCGCCGGTTGGGTCTCCCGGGTGCACGCCGTGGTGCGCGTCGAGAACGGCCGCTGGACCGCGGTCGACCAGAGCCGCAATGGCATCTTCGTCGACGGCGAGCGCATCACGACCGCGGTGTTGCGCGACGGTCAAACCATCGCGGTCGGCGCCCCCAACGGGCCGCGGCTACGCTTCGGGCTCACCCCGCAGCAGGCCCGGCCCCCGCACCGGCCCGGGCCACCGTCCCAACCCCTTCCGGCGGCGGGAGGGCCGCCGCCCGGTCGGCGCCCCAGCGGCCCGCCGGCGCCGCGCCCGGCACCGGCCGCCGCCGCGCCGCCCGGGCCTGCCGGGTCTTCGGGACCTCAGCCCGCGGCCGCCGCGCCACAGACCGCCGCGCCCCAGGCCGCCGCGCCGCAGACCGTCATCGCCCGGGTGATGACCCGACCGGACCAGCCGGCGGCGCCGGGGGCGGGGGAACGGATCACCGGAGCGGTGCGCCGCCTGGTCCCGCCCCGGCTGGTGCAACCGCCACCGGGCGCGGAGACCATCGGACGGCTGGAGACCAACGCGATCGTCGTCGACGACGCGCTCGCCTCCCGGGTGCACGCCTCGCTGTCGCAGACCCGGGCGGGCCTGGAGATCATCGACAACCGCAGCAGCAACGGCACCTTCGTCAACGGCCAACGCGTCGACCGGGCCGTGCTGCACGACGACGATGTGGTCACCATCGGCAACACCGACCTGCTGGTCGCCGGCGGCACCCTGACCCCGCGGCCGATGGCCCCGGACACCGCCGGCCTGCAGGTGCTGGGAGCCGGGCTGGAGGTCGACGACGCCACCCTGCTCAGCGACGTGTCCTTCACCGCGCGGCCGGGCAGCCTCACCGCCGTGATCGGCCCGTCCGGCGCCGGGAAATCCACCCTGATCAAACTGGTCGGCGGGGCCATCGCGCCCACCGCCGGGCTGGCCGTCTTCGACGGCCACGACGTGCACGCCGAGTACGCCTCGATGCGCTCCCGGATCGGGATGGTGCCCCAGGACGACGTGGTGCATCCGCGGCTCACCGTCGACCAGGCGTTGCGCTACGCCGCCGAACTCCGGCTGCCGCCGGACACCACCCGCGCCGACCGCGGCGAGGTGGTGGACCGGGTGCTCGACGAACTCGAGCTGACCCAGCACAAGAAGAAACGCATCGACAAGCTCTCCGGCGGGCAGCGCAAACGGGTCTCGGTGGCCATGGAACTGCTCACCGGCCCGTCGCTGCTCATTCTCGACGAGCCCACCTCGGGGCTGGATCCCGCGCTGGACCGGCAGGTGATGAGCATGCTGCGCCAGCTGGCCGACGCCGGCCGGGTGGTGCTGGTGGTCACCCACTCACTGACCTACCTGAACATGTGCGACCAGGTGCTGCTGCTGGCGCCCGGCGGCAAGACCGCGTTCGCCGGCCCGCCCGCCCAGGTCGAATCGGCGCTGGGCACCACCGACTGGGCCGACATCTTCTCCCGGGTCAGCACCGACCCCGACGGCGCGCACCGCGACTACCTCGAACGCCATCCCGCGGTCGTCGCGCAGGAGCCCTCCCTGGAGGAAACCCCGCTGGGCTCACCGCCGAGCACCAGCATCACCCGGCAGTTCCTCACCGTCGCCCGCCGCCAGGTCCGGCTCATCGGCGCCGACCGCGGCTACTTCCTGTTCCTGGCCCTACTGCCGATCATCCTCGGGGTGCTCTCGCTGGTGGTCCCCGGTCACGCCGGGCTGGGTCGGGCCAACACCGACGCCGCCGGCGAGCCGGTGCAGATCCTGGTGCTGCTCAACATCGCCGCGGTGTTCCTCGGCACCGCGCTGACCATCCGCGACCTGGTCGGGGAGCGGTCCATCTTCCAGCGCGAACAGGCGGTCGGCCTGTCGGCCTCGGCCTACCTGGCGGCGAAGATCGTGGTCTACAGCTGCGCCGCCGCCATCCAGACCGCCGTGGTCACCGCGATCGTCGTCGCGGGCAAACGCCCACCGGCCTACGGCGGCGCGCTGCTGGGGGAGGGCACCGACCGCGCGGTCATCGAGCTGTACCTGGCCCTGGCGCTGACCGCGATCGTCTCGGCGGTGATCGGGCTGGCGCTGTCGTCGCTGGCCCGCTCCACCGAACAGGTCCTGCCGATGCTGGTCGGGGTGGTCATGATCTCGATGGTGTTCGCCGGTGGCCTGGTCCCGGTCACCGGCCGCGGCGGACTCGACCAGCTGTCCTGGCTGCTGCCGGCCCGGTGGGGTTTCGCGGCCACCGCGGCGACCGTCGACCTGCGCAACGCGGCGTTGCGCGCCCCGGCCGACGACCGGCTGTGGTGGCACGAACCGACCTGGTGGCTGCTGGACATGGCGGTGCTGGCGGTGATGGTCGTGCTGTGGACGGTGTTCGTGCGCTGGCGGCTGCGGCTGGCCGCGATGGCGCGCGCGCAGGGCGCCCCGGTCGCCCGCGGCACCCGCAGGCGGACGCTGATCGGTTCGGCCGTCGTGGTGCTCGCCCTCGTCGCCCTGGTGGCGGTCGTCTTCGCCCGCGGCCTGCCCGGTCGCTCCGGCACCGCCGGCGAGGACACCGAGGACCGCACCGTCGCCGTCGACGACCTCGACGAGCTGCTACCCGGCCCGGCGGTGATCGAACCGCTGCTGCCCGCCACCGCCCTGGTCGGCGAGGACCTCATCGTCCCGGTCAAGGGGGAGAACGTGGTGCCCCGCGAGTGCACCGGGGTGGCCACCGCGGGCGCCTCGACCACCTACAGCGGCATCCCGATGACCGGGATGGCCGCTCAGCGGGTCCACGACGGTGCCGAGCCGCCCTGGCCCCACCAGGTGCTGCAGGTGGCGACCGCGTTCCGGTCCGAGGACGCCGCCGCGGACTTCCGCAACCGCCAGCAGAAGGCCTGGGAGCGCTGCGCCGGCAAGACCGTCACCACCACCGCGGTCGACGGCGCCGTCACCACCGCGGTGATCGGCGAGGTCACGGCCGCCGACGGCACCCTCACGGTGACCAACACCGACCCGCAGCGCCCCGGCTGGGTCTGCCGGCGCGCGATGACCACCACGGAGAACGTGGTCATCGACGTCGCGGCCTGCGGGGACGGGATCGCCGAGGACGCCGCGACCGCGATCGCCGCCCGGATCGCCGACAACGTGCAGTGAGCCGGAGCAGCGGTCAGCAGCGCTCGTAACGCTTGGCGAGCTCCTTCTCCAGCGGCTGTGGCTGGTGGCCGTCCTTGTGCCGGTAACAGCCGCCGACCACGAGTTCGATGTTGGTGGCCGGACCCCAGACATACAGCGCGGTCGGATACCCGAACCGGGGCAACAGCGCCGCCACGTCCCGGGTGATGCGCTGGGTGTCGGCCTCGTCCTCATGGTTGGCGCCGGGGCCGAGATCGATCTCGATCTTGGTCTTCGCCTGGTCGTCGTCCTGCGGCGGCCGGGTCGACCCGCTGAGCTCGTAGCGCGGGTCCACCGCGCGACTGATGTCGCCCCACAGCGCCCGCACGTCGTCGCTGGGCGGGTCCGGGGTGGCCGCGTAGGTGCGGGGCCGTTCCACCTCGCCGACCGCCAGACTGAGCTGCCAGGTCACCTCCGCCAGCGCCGGGTGCTCCCGCTGCAACCGCCGGGCCGCCGCCTCGGTGGCATCCGGTTTCAGGGTGATGGCGATGTTGCGGCTGTCCGCGGTGTCGCCCCAGGTCGGTTGGCCGAGGTACACCGACTGGCTCACCGGGGAGCGCACCGCGGTCAACCACACCGTGATGCTGTCGGCGACGTCGTCGGCGCTGGGGTTGGTCGGCGGGTCGGCCTTGCCGAACTCGAACAGCGCCTGGGAGTACTGCGGCAGCGCCGGACTCTTCTGCCTCTTGGAGGCGGGGTAGCGGACCCGGAAATCGACCTTGTGCCCGGCCATGCCCTTGCGGTTCATCTGCTCGACGAAGGTGCGCCCCAGCTCGGTGGCCTGCGGTTCGGTGACCTCGCGGTCGAGCATCACGGTCAACCGGAACACCCGACCGCTTTCGTAGCTGGCCTTGTAGTCCAGGTCGGTGCTCGACACCCCGGGCATGTTCTGGATCTGGGTGTAGATGGAGTCGGCGTCGGTGCGGCGGTCCACGCAGGCGGCGGTCGGTAGGAGCAGAGCCGCCGCCAGCGCGACCGAGGTCAGCTTTCTCACGCGCCCGAGCCTAACGGTGCCCGACGCGTCGCCGGGGGCCCCTCACAGGATCAGCAGCATCCGGGTGTTGCCCAGCGTGTTGGGTTTGACGTAGCTGAGGTCGAGGAACTCCGCGACCCCCAGGTCATAGGAGCGGCACATCTCCTCGAACACCTCGGCGGTCACCGGGGTGCCGTCGATCTCGGCGAACCCGTGCCGGGCGAAGAACTCCGTCTCGAAGGTCAGCACGAAAAGCCGGCTCAACGCCAGCTCCCGGGCCACCTCGGTGAGCCGGTCGACGATGGCGTGGCCGATGCCCCGGCCGGTGACCGCGGGCGCGACCGCCACGGTGCGTACCTCGCCGAGATCGGACCACAGCACGTGCAGCGCGCCGCAGCCGATGACCTCGCCCGCCGACTCCGCCACCCAGAACTCCTGCACCGACTCGTACAGCGTGACCAGGTTCTTCTCCAGCAGGATCTTGCCTGCGTAGGTGTCGACGAGCCGCTTGATCGCCGGCACATCGGTGGTGCGCGCCCGCCGAATCGTCGGCTCGGCCGGGGCGGGCGCCGCTGCTGCCTCCACCCGTGCAGACTATCGGCTTGAGCTGGCGGAATCGGGAACCGATATTGTGTTGCCCGTGTCGGGCCAACCTCATACCGGTTCAGCGGCGCCGCAGGTGCGGGTGGCCAACGTCGCCAACATGCTCACCGTGCTGCGGCTGGTGCTGGTCCCGGTCTTCCTGGTGGCGCTGTTCGCCGGCGACGGCCATGAGACCCCGTGGCGTATCACGGCGTTCACCATCTTCACCGTCGCGGTGATCACCGACCGACTCGACGGCGCGCTCGCCCGCTCCTTGGGCATGGTCACCGAATTCGGCGCCCTGGCCGATCCGATCGCCGACAAGGCGCTGATCGGCGCGGCCCTGATCGGCCTGTCGGTCCTCGGCGACCTACCGGTGTGGGTCACCGTGCTGATCCTGTCCCGCGAGATCGGGATCACCGTGCTGCGACTGGCGGTGCTGTACCGCGGGGTGATCCCGGCCAGCCGGGGCGGCAAACTCAAAGCCCTGGTCCAGGCCGTCGCGATCGGGTTGTTCGTGCTGCCGGTGTCGGGCACCTGGCTCACCTTCGCCTGGACGGTCATGCTGGTGGCGCTGGTGCTGACCGTGGTCACCGGCATCGACTACGTCGTCGCCGCGGTCCGCGACACCGCCCGCACCCGGCGCTGAGCCGGGCCGGGAACCCGGCGGCGGTCGCGGGCGTTGACCCAAGTGAACCCCGGGGATCGAGTTAAGGAGAGCGTCATGACGGTACTGCTGCGTGAGGTCATCGGCGACGTGCTGCGCCGTGCCCGCACCGCGCAGGGGCGCACCCTGCGGGAGGTCTCCGATTCCGCCCGGGTGAGCCTCGGCTACCTCTCCGAGGTGGAACGCGGCCGCAAGGAAGCCTCCAGTGAACTGCTGAACGCGATCTGCGGCGCCCTGGACGTGCCGCTGTCGACGGTGCTGGCCTCCGCCGGGGACCGGGTCGCCCAGCAGGACCGGGCCGCCACCGCCGCGCACATCGACCCGGCCACCAAGATCGTCATCCCGCCGGTGGGCGCGCTGGCCGCCGTCTGACCCGCCGCCGCGGCCGCAACCCGATAAATTGGGACCCCCGAGGGCCCGACAACCGAACCGAAGGCGGAGCAGAACCGATGGCCAACCCGTTCGTCAAGGCGTGGAAGTACATGATGGCGCTGTTCAACTCGAAGCTCGATGAGCACGCCGACCCCAAGGTGCAGATCCAGCAGGCCATCGAGGAGGCGCAGCGCACCCATCAGGCGCTGACCCAGCAAGCCGCCCAGGTGATCGGCAACCAGCGTCAGCTGGAGATGCGGCTCAACCGCCAGCTCGCCGAGATCGAGAAACTCCAGGTCAACGTCCGTCAGGCGGTGACCTTGGCCGACCAGGCCGAGGCGGCCGGAGAGCAGGCCAAGGCCACCGAATACAACAACGCCGCCGAAGCGTTCGCCGCGCAACTGGTCACCGCCGAGCAGAGCGTCGAAGACCTCAAAGCCCTGCACGACCAGGCGCTGGCGGCGGCCGGCCAGGCCAAGAAGGCCGTCGAGCAGAACGCGATGATGCTGCAGCAGAAGATCGCCGAACGCACCAAACTGCTCAGCCAGCTTGAGCAGGCCAAGATGCAAGAGCAGGTCAGCGCGTCGCTGCGGTCGATGAGCGAACTGGCCGCCCCCGGCACCACCCCCAGCCTCGACGAGGTCCGGGACAAGATCGAGCGCCGCTACGCCGACGCGCTCGGCGCCGCCGAGCTCGCCCAGAACTCGGTGCACGGCCGGATGCTCGAAGTCGAGCAGGCCACCGTCGAGATGGCCGGGCACTCCCGACTCGAACAGATCCGCGCCTCGATGCGCGGTGAGACCCTGCCCGCCGGTGGTACGCCCACCGCGGCGGCCGACACCGCCGACGGCACCCGGGCCGCCCGGCCGGACCGCGAGCCGGAAAACCCGCTGGGCCGGTAGGGGGCAAGGATGGTGGCCGGATTGGCTCGGGGAGCGGGGCAGTGGCGGATGCTGCTGCGCCGCGGCGCCCACGGCGCGGTGACCCTGGTCGATCTGGCGATCCAGCGTTTCAACGCGGCCAACGAACCGCGCGCCCGGCTGCTGCGGCAACGCCGCCGCGCGCTGCGCTGGGGCCTGGCGGCGACCGGCGCCAGCCTGTTCTGGGCGCTGCTGACCGCGCTGCTGGCGTCGTGGGCCACCCCGGTGTGGGTGCTGATCATCACCAGCGTGATCGCCGCGGCCGCCGTCGTTCCGGCCACGCTGCTGCTGCTGCGCTACCGCTGGCTGCGGTCGGTGCCGTTGCCGGCGGCGCCGGTGGCCACCGCACGCCGGCTGCCGCCGCCCGGCTCGGCGGCCCGGTCGGCGATGTCGGCGCTCGCCGCCTCCGAACGCGGCCTGATCTCCCTGATCGGCGTGATCGAACGTGGAAACATGCTGCCGCGCACCGAGATCGAGGAACTCAAGGCGGTGGCCACCGATACCGCGGCGACCATGACCGCCACCGCCGACGAAGTGGTATCGATGGAGCGGGCGATGAACTTCACCCCGCAGTCACGGGATCATCTGGTCCCCACCATCAACGCGTTCACCGCGCAGCTCGGCGGCGGTGTCCGGCAGTACAACGCGATGGTGACCGCCGCCGCCCACCTGGTGTCCGCGGCCAACGGGGACAGCGCACACGCCGCCCCGATCGGCGGTCAGCGCTACCGCCGGGAACTGATCGGCGCCACCGACCGACTCCAGGGGTGGGCGCAGGCCTTCGACGAGATCGCCGCCGCCCGCCGCGCCTGAACCGGCCGGCCGGCGGCCGGTCTACAGACTGGGCTTGAGCGCAGGCACCACGGCGCCGGCCACCGCGCGCACGGTGGCCTTGACCATGTCGAGCGCGTCGAAGTAGTCGCGCCACAACGTGATCCGCCCGTCGTGCACCTCAAACACCCCGCACACCCAGAACTGCAGCCGCAGCGGCCCGATGACCAGCACATCGGTGCGCTCGTTGAGCACCACCGGCCCGTCGGCCGCGGTCCGGTGGGTCTTGACCTCGAAACCGACCCGACCGACCATGCGGCGCAGCAGCTTCACCACGGCACGACGGCCCCGGATAATCGGAAGCCCCACGTTCTGGTAGACGACGTCGTCGTCGAGGGTGCCGTCCAGCGCGTCGAAGTCCTGCGCCTGCAACGAGCTCAGCAGGGTCGCCACGGTGCGGATGTTCGGGTCCGCGCTCGGCGCGGCGATCGGTTCAGCCATGCTCCTCACACTAGGCCCCGACGCCGTGACAAGGTGAGCGGATGCGAGTCGTGGTGGTCGCCGGACCCGATCCCGGACACTCCTTTCCGGCGATCGCGCTGTGCCGCCGGCTCCTGGCCGCCGGCGACGAGCCCGTCCTGCTGACCGGGACGGCGTGGCTGGACACGGCGCGGGCCGCCGGCGTCGACGCCGCCGAACTGCTCGGCCTGGAGGTCACCGACGAGGACGACGACTCCGACGCCGGTGCCAAGATCCACCGGCGCGCCGCCCGGATGGCGGTGCTCAACGTGCCGCAGCTGCGGGCACTGGCGCCCGACCTGGTGGTCTCCGACGTCATCACCGCCTGCGGCGGCCTGGCCGCCGAACTGCTCGGCGTCCCGTGGGTGGAACTCAACCCGCATCCGCTGTACCGGCCCTCGCGGGGCCTGCCCCCGATCGGCAGCGGGCTGGCGGCGGGGGTCGGGCTGCGCGGCCGGGCGCGCGACGCGGTGCTGCGCGGCCTGACCGCGCGGTCCTGGCGGGCCGGGCTGCGTCAGCGGGCCGCGGCACGCCAAAGCATCGGTCTGCCCGCCCGCGACCCGGGGCCGCGGCGCCGGCTCATCGCCACCCTGCCCGCCCTGGAGGTGCCGCGCCCGGACTGGCCGGCGGAGGCCGTCGTGGTCGGCCCGCTGCACTTCGAACCGACCGACACCGTGCTGGCCGTGCCGGACGGCACCGGCCCGCTGGTGGTGGTCGCCCCGTCGACCGCGACCACCGGCACGGCCGGGCTGGCCGAGACCGCGCTGGCGGCGCTGCGTCCGGGTGCCGGGCTGCCCGCCGGAGCCCGGCTCGCGGTCTCCCGGCTGGCCGGCGACGACGTGGCCGCGCCGCCGTGGGCGGTGGTCGGGCTGGGACGTCAGGACGCGCTGTTGGCGGGGGCGGACGTGGCGATCTGCGGCGGCGGGCACGGCATGGTGGCCAAGGCGCTGCTGGCCGGGGTGCCGCTGGTGGTGGTGCCCGGCGGCGGCGACCAGTGGGAGATCGCCAACCGGGTGGTCCGGCAGGGCAGCGCCGAGTTGGTGCGCCCGCTCACCGCCGAATCGCTGACGGCCGCGGTCGGTGCGGTGCTCGCAGCCCCGCGCTACCGGGCGGCGGCCCGCCGGGCGGCCGCCGATGCCGACCGGGTCGCCGACCCGGTACAGGTCTGCCATGAGGCGCTGGCCCGCTCTGGGTAGCGTGGGCGGGGTGCGATTGACGGAGTTCCACGAGCTGGTGGCGGCCCGATTCGGTGCGGCCTACGGCTCCTCGGTGCTGGCCGACCACGTGCTCAGCGGGGTCGGCGGACGCACCGCGGCCGAGGCGATCGAGGCCGGGGTGGAGCCGCGCGCGGTCTGGCGGGCGCTGTGCTCGGACTTCGACGTCCCGCGTGATCAGTGGTGACCCCGCCCCGATTCTGAACGGCGAGCCCAACCGGTGCCGCGCGCCCGGCGTGTCACTCGCCAATCGAACACCCGTTCGTTTACGGTGGTGATGTTCGAGGCACAGCAGTCGGCCGACTTGTCGGACCCCGTCGCTAACGTCGCGGCCAATCGACCGGCACCGGTCACCACTGAACACCGGAAAGAACGGAGACACCCTCATGGCACAGGTTCCCGACCGCGAGAAGGCACTCGAACTGGCGCTCGCCCAGATCGAGAAGAGCCACGGGAAGGGCTCGGTGATGCGGCTGGGCGACGAGGTCCGCCAGCCGATCTCGGTCATCCCGACCGGGTCGATCGCCCTGGACGTCGCCCTGGGCATCGGCGGGCTGCCGCGCGGCCGCGTCATCGAGATCTACGGCCCGGAATCCTCCGGGAAGACCACCGTGGCACTGCATGCGGTGGCCAACGCCCAGGCGGCGGGCGGCATCGCGGCGTTCATCGACGCCGAGCACGCCCTGGACCCCGAATACGCCAAACGGCTCGGCGTGGACACCGATTCACTGCTGGTGTCCCAGCCCGACACTGGTGAGCAGGCCCTCGAGATCGCCGACATGCTGATCCGGTCCGGGGCGCTGGACATCCTGGTCATCGACTCGGTGGCCGCCCTGGTACCGCGCGCGGAGATCGAGGGCGAGATGGGCGACAGCCACGTCGGGTTGCAGGCCCGGCTGATGAGCCAGGCGATGCGGAAAATGACCGGCGCACTGAGCAACTCGGGCACCACCGCGGTGTTCATCAACCAGCTGCGGGAGAAGGTCGGGGTGATGTTCGGCAGCCCGGAGACCACCACCGGCGGCAAGGCGCTGAAGTTCTACTCCTCGGTGCGGCTGGACGTGCGGCGCATCGAGACACTCAAGGACGGCACCGACGCGGTGGGCAACCGCACCCGGGTCAAGGTGGTCAAGAACAAGGTGTCACCGCCGTTCAAGCAGGCCGAGTTCGACATCCTCTACGGCAAGGGCATCAGCCGGGAGGGCTCGCTGATCGACATGGGCGTCGACCACGGCTTCATCCGCAAATCCGGCTCCTGGTACACCTACGAGGGCGAGCAGCTGGGGCAGGGCAAAGAGAACGCCCGCACCTTCCTGCTGGAAAACGTCGACGTGGCCAACGAGATCGAGAAGAAGATCAAAGAGAAGCTCGGTATCGGTGCGGTGCTGACCGACGACGCCGACGGTCTGGCAGATGACGTCCTGCCCGCCCCCGTCGACTTCTGAGCGCGAGGAGCAGGCGCGGACGGTGTGTCTGCGCCTGCTCACCGCTCGCGCCCGCACCCGCGCCGAACTCGCCGGCCAGCTGGCCCGCCGCGGCTACCCCGACGACGTCGCAGGCCGGGTGCTCGACCGGCTCGCCTCCGCCGGGCTCATCGACGACGCCGCCTTCGCCGAGCAGTGGGTGCGGTCCCGGCACCGCTACGCCGGGCGCGGTAGGCGCGCGCTGGCCGCCGAATTGCGGCGCAAGGGCGTCGACGACGAGGTGGCCGCCGAGGCGCTCGGCGAGGTCGACGCCGCCGCCGAGCGGGTACGCGCCGAGGAACTGGTGCGCAAGCGGCTGCGCCGGGAGGATCTCGACGGTGATCGCACCAAGGTCGCGCGCCGGCTGGTGGCGATGCTGGCGCGGCGCGGCTACCACCAGACGATGGCCTACGACGTGGTACGCACCGCGATGACCGCCGAGCAGGACCGCCGCCGGGTCTGACCGGCCGCCCGGAAAACCCGGCGGGGCCGGTTTGCGGCACGGCCGTACCATGGGCGCGTGAGCTTGACGACCGAACGGGCACGCAGCTACCAGGTGCGCACCTACGGCTGCCAGATGAACGTGCACGACTCCGAACGGCTGGCCGGGCTGCTGGAACAGGCCGGCTACGTCCGCGCGCCCGACGGCGCCGACGCCGACGTGGTGGTGTTCAACACCTGCGCGGTCCGGGAGAACGCCGACAACAAGCTCTACGGCAACCTCAGTCACCTGGCGCCGCGCAAGAAACGCGACCCGGGCATGCAGATCGCGGTCGGCGGCTGCCTGGCGCAGAAGGACAAGGACGCGGTGCTGACGAAGGCGCCGTGGGTGGATGTGGTGTTCGGCACCCACAACATCGGCTCGCTGCCGGTCCTGCTGGAGCGCTCGCGGCACAACAACGAGGCCCAGGTCGAGATCCTCGAATCACTCAAGGAGTTCCCCTCGTCGCTGCCGGCCGCCCGCGAATCGGCCTACGCCGCCTGGGTGTCGATCTCGGTGGGCTGCAACAACTCCTGCACGTTCTGCATCGTCCCGTCGCTGCGCGGCAAGGAGGTCGACCGCAGCCCCGAGGACATCCTCGCCGAGGTGGCGGCGTTGGCCGCCGAAGGGGTGCTCGAGATCACCCTGCTGGGCCAGAACGTCAACGCCTACGGGGTGTCGTTCGCCGACCCGACGCTGCCGCGCAACCGGGGCGCCTTCGCCGAACTGCTACGCGCCTGCGGCACCGTCGACGGCCTCGAGCGGGTCCGGTTCACCTCGCCGCACCCGGCGGAGTTCACCGACGACGTCATCGACGCGATGGCCGCCACCCCCAACGTGTGCCCGACCCTGCACATGCCGCTGCAATCCGGCTCCGACACCGTCCTGCGGGCCATGCGCCGCTCCTACCGCGCCGAGAAGTTCCTCGGCATCCTCGACCGGGTCCGGGCCGCCATGCCCGAGGCGGCCATCACCACCGACCTCATCGTCGGCTTCCCGGGCGAGACCGAGGACGACTTCGCCGCCACCCTCGACGTCGTGCGCCGGGCGCGGTTCTCCTCGGCGTTCACCTTCCAGTACTCGCCGCGGCCGGGCACCCCGGCCGCCGAACTGCCCGACCAGGTGCCCAAGGCGGTGGTACAGGAGCGCTACGACCGGCTGATCGCGGTGCAGGAGCAGATCTCCTGGGAGGAGAACCTCAACCAGGTCGGCAACCGCGTCGAGGTGCTGGTGGCCACTGGCGAGGGCCGCAAGGACGCGCAGACCGCACGGATGAGCGGGCGCGCCCGCGACGGCCGGCTGGTGCACTTCCAGCCCGGGGACCGCCCGGTGCGGCCCGGCGACATCGTGACCACCGAGATCACCGGTGCCGCCCCGCACCACCTACTCGCCGACGACCCGGTGCTCGACCACCGGCGCACCCGCGCCGGCGACGCCCACGAGGCCGGCCGCCGGCCCCGCGGGGTGGGCCTGGGCATGCCGACCCTGGGCGTGAAACCGATGCCCGCCGCGACGACCCCTGGATGTGCTCGATGAACCGCCCACCCGACGACGACGCGTTCAACGCCTACCGCGCCGACCTGGAGAAGGTGGAGCGCCGGCTGGCCCGCCAGATCGAGCCGGGCGGTCGCGCCCTGGTCGTCTCGATCCTGGTCTTCGTGCTTCTGGCGTCGTTCATCCTGCCGCACACCGGCGAGGTGCGCGGATGGGATCTGTTGTTCGGCTCGGAGAGCACCGTCGCCGCCGGGGTGACCCTGCCGATCCGGGTGTTCGCCTGGCTGGCCCTGGTGTTCGGGGTCGGCTTCTCGACGCTGGCGTTGCTGACCCGTCGCTGGGCGGTGGCCTGGATCGCGTTGGCCGGGTCGGCCACCGCCGCGGTGATCGGATTGCTCGCGGTCTGGTCCCGCCAGACCGCCGCGGCCGGGCAGCCGGGCCCGGGGATCGGGCTGATCATCGCCTGGTTCGCCCTGATCGTGCTGACCTTCCACTGGGCGCGGGTGGTGTGGACCCGCACCGTGGTGCAGTTGGCCGCCGAGGAGGAACGCCGGCGCGCCGCCGCCGATCAGCAGACCAGGAAACTCCTCGACGATCTGCCCGAGCCGCCGGAACAGAACGGCGAGCCGCCGCGCTGAGCGACGGTCAGGCCCGGCGCTGCACCGCAGCGGCCGCCGCTTCGGCCCACTGCCGCCACTGCGCGGCGCTCTCCCGGGCCTGAGCCGCGTCCTTGGCCCGCCCGGCCGCCTCGGCCTTGTGCGCCTGCTGTTCGAACTGTTCGGCGCGGACCCGGAACTGGTCGGCGCGAGCCTGCGCCTCCGGGTCGACCCGGTCGGCGTCGGCCGCGTCGCGCACCCGCTTTTCCACCGCACGCAGCCGCCGCTCCAGCTCCGGTTCCTGATCGCGCGGCGCCTTGCCGATCGCATCCCACTTGTCCACGATCGAGCGCAGCGCGGCCCGGGCGGCGGACAAATTCGCCGGGTCGAGCTTCTCGGCCTGCGCCAACAGCGTCTCCTTGGCGGTCGCGTTGCCCTGCAGGGCCGCGTCCCGCTCGGCGGAGGCCGCCTTGCGGGCGCCGAAGAAGACGTCCTGGGCAGCCTTGAACCGGGCCCACAGCGCGTCGTCGACGTCGCGGGCGGCCCGGCCGGCCGCCTTCCACTCGGTCAGCAGGGCACGGAACGCCTTGGTGGTGCCGGCCCAGTCGGTGGACTCGCTGAGCTGTTCGGCGCGCACGCACAGCCGCTCCTTGGCCTCGCGCGCGGTGGCCCGGTCCCGGTCCAACTCGGCGAAGTGCGCGCCCCGGCGCCGGTTGAAGCCGTCCCGGGCCGCCGAATACCGCTTCCACAACGCGTCGTCGGTGCGCCGATCCAAACCCCGGATCGTGCGCCACTCGGCGAGGATCTCGCGCAGCCGGTCCCCGGCCGCCTTCCACTGGGTGGCGTTGGCGGCCAACTCTTCGGCCTCGGCGGCCAGCGCCTCCTTGCGGGCGGTGGCCGCGGCGCGCTGCTCGTCCCGCTCGGCGCGGTCGGCGGCGGCCGCCGCGTCGGCCCGCTCGACGATCACCGCCAGTCGGGCGGCCACCGCGTCGACGTCGCCGAGTACGGCCGCGGTGGACAGTGTGCCGGCCAGCGCCTCGGCGGAGGCCTTGATCTTGCGCGGGTCCCCGGAGCCGGCCGCCAGCCGCTCCTCCATCAGGGCCACCTCGGTGCTCAGGTCGTCGAAACGGCGGCCGAAGTGGGCGAACGCGGCGTCCGGCTCACCGGCCTGCCAGGACCCGATGACCCGTTCCCCGGCCGAACTGATCAGCCAGACGGTGCCGTCGTCGTCGACCCGGCCGAACCGGCGCGGGTCGGCGGTCGGCACCACCATCGCGGGCGGTACGACCGGGCCGGGTTTGGGTCCGGGCCGCGGGGCCGGCTTGGGGGCACGGTTGTCGGGCTCGTGGGTCGTCATCGGTACCGCCACCTACTCTCCGGCGGGCATCGCCCGCACCGCTGCCGCGCGTCGCGGCGCCTGTACTCCGTCGCGGGGAGTTCTCCCCATCGGGTATTCAAGCAGCTTGCCATCGAATCCGCCGCCACCTGAGCCACCCCGGGCCGACGGAGTGGGGGATCGCGGGTTGATCGCCGGGTTGATCGCAGTCTCGGCGCGGTCGGGGAGGTATCGTTGCGCACCGAGACTTTGACCGTGTTCGGCGGGGAGCGCGCCGGCAATCGTGATGTTGTCCCACCCGGGGGTGTGTTCGCTTCGCCGCGGGTTGGCCGGTGACGTCGGCTGAGGAGACCAGTGAATGCAGCCTGAAGCGATCATCGCTGCGGCACTCGCGCTCTGCGCGGCGCTGGCCTCGGCGGTCGGCGACGTCATCCGGCAGCGCTCGGCCCAGGAGATCACCGACAAGCCCGATGTCGGGCACCTGGAGTTGTTCCGCATGTCGCTGCGTGACCTGCGGTTCTGGGGTGGGGGGATCGCCGCGGTCGCCAATTACGGACTGCAGGCGGCCGCGCTGGTGGTGGGGTCGGTGATGCTGGTCACCGGCCTGCAGGTGACCGCACTGCTGTTCGCGTTGCCGATCTACGCGCGGATCACCAAGCAGGCGGTGAGCCGCGCGGAGTGGCTGTGGGCCGCGGTGCTGGCCGCCGCGCTGGCGGTGGTGGTCATCGTCGGCGACCCGACACCCGGGCGCGACCGCGCCTCCGGGTCGGTGTGGCTGGTCGTCGCGCTGGTCATGATCCCGCTACTGGTGGTGTGCGTGGTGATGGCGCGTCGCCACGCCGGCACCCCGACGGCCGCGGTGCTGCTCGCGGTCGTCGCCGGGGCGTCGCTGGCGATGTTCGCGGTGCTCACCAAGAGCATCGTCGCGGTCGCCCACGACGGCTTCTGGGCGGTGCTGACCGCACCGGAGCTGGTGCCGTGGCTGGCCGCCACCCTCACCGGGATGATCTTCCAGCAGTCGGCGTTCCGGGCCGGCGCGCTGACCGCCTCGATGCCCACGATCACGGTGGCCAAACCGCTGGTGGCGACGGTGCTGGGCATCCTGGTACTCGGTGAGCACCTGCAGGCCGGCGGCGTCGAGGACGTCGCGGTCGCGGTGAGCCTGGTCCTGGTGATCGTGGCCACCGCCAAGCTCGCCCGCGGTGAGGCCGCCACGATCGCCGCCAGCGCCGGGGGCCGCGACACCGCACTGCCCGCCGGGGCGCGGCCGGAGCGGTAGCGTGCCGCCGTGTTAGCCGGTGTCGCGATCATCCCCAGCGCGCCGCTGCTGGTTCCCGATCTGGTGGGCGCCGCCGCCGACGAGGACGCCGAGCTGACCGCCGCCGCCCTGGAGGCGGCCGCCCGGCTGCCGGACTCCTGGCTGGTGCTCGGCGCCGGGGCACACGACCGGGTGGTGCCCGCCGGCGCGTGCGGCACCTTCGCCGGTTACGGCGTCGACCTGCCGGTCCGGCTGGCACCCGGCACGCCGGCCGCCCCGCCCACGACGCTGCCGCTGTGCGCACTGATCGCCGGGTGGGTGCGCGGCCGGGTCCGCCCCGAGGCCGGCGCCGAAGTGCACGTGTTCGGCGCGGACCCGGTCGCCGCGCACACCGCGGGCCGGCGGCTGCGCGGCCGCATCGACTCCGCCGGCCGGCCGATGGGGGTGCTGGTGGTCGCCGACGGCGCCACCACCTTGACCGCCGGTGCACCCGGGGGACACCGCCCGGCAGACGCCGCGGACCAGCGGCGCCTGGACGCGGCGCTGGCCGGGGGCGAACCGGCCGCCCTGGCCGGGCTGCCGGAGACGATCGGCGGGCGGGCGGCGTTCGCGGCGCTGGGCGGGCTGGCCGACCCGCCGCGCTGCGTCACCGAGCTGTACCGCGGCGCGCCCTACGGGGTGGGCTACTTCGTCGGATTCTGGGCCCCGTGACCGCCGCGGACCGGCGCCCGCTGGCGATCGTCGGACCGACCGGAACCGGCAAATCCGACCTCGCCCTCGACCTCGGCGACCGGCTGCGGCAGCTCGGCGTCGCCGCCGAGATCGTCAACGCCGACGCCATGCAGCTCTACCGCGGCATGAACATCGGCACCGCCAAGGTCCCGGCCGCCCAGCGCCGCGGCCTACCTCATCACCAGCTCGACGTGCTGTCGGTGACCGAGACCGCCACCGTCGCGGCCTACCAGGCAGCGGCCGGTGCCGACATCGCCGCGATCCGCTCACGCGGCGCGGTGCCGATCCTGGTCGGCGGGTCGATGCTCTACATCCAGGCGCTGCTCGACGACTGGGCCTTCCCCGCGACCGACCCGGCGGTCCGGGCCCGATACGAGGCGCGGCTGGCCCAGATCGGCGCGACCGGTCTGCACGAGGAACTGGCCGCCACCGATCCGGCCGCCGCGGCCGCCATCCTGCCCAGCGACGGCAGACGGATCGTGCGTGCGCTGGAGGTGGTGGAGCTGACCGGCCGGCCCTTCGCGGCGTCCGCGCCGCGCATCGGCGCACCCCGATGGGAGACGATGATCATCGGAATAGACTGTGACACAGCGCTTCTGGATGAACGCCTGGAACTGCGCACCGACCTCATGTTCGAGGCGGGCCTCGTCGAGGAGGTCGCCGGACTGCTCGAGGTCGGCCTGCGGGACGGGGTGACCGCCGCCCGGGCGCTGGGCTACGCGCAGGTGATCGCCGCGCTCGACGCCGGCGGCGGCAGCCGGGAGTTACAGACCGCCCGGGAACGCACCTTCATCGGCACCCGCCGCTACGCCCGCAGGCAACGGTCCTGGTTCCGCCGCGACCACCGCATCCACTGGCTGGATGCCACCGCGCCCGACCTGCTCGACGCGGCGCTGGCCGCCTGGCGGTCCGTATCCTGAACGGGTGAGATTCACCAAGGGGCACGGCACCGAGAACGACTTCGTGCTGCTGCCCGACCTCGACGCCGCGCGGGTGCTGACACCGGCCGCGGTGACCGCGCTGTGCGACCGACGCCGCGGACTGGGCGCCGACGGGGTGCTGCGGGTCGCCACCGCCGCCGCGGTGCGCGCCGCCGGGGTCATCGACCGGCTGCCCGACGGGGTGGCCGCCGACGACTGGTACATGGACTACCGCAACGCCGACGGCTCGATCGCCCAGATGTGCGGTAACGGCGTGCGGGTGTTCGCGCACTACCTGCGCGCCGCCGGGCTCGAGCATCGCGACGAGTTCGTCGTCGGCTCACTCGCCGGGCCGCGCCCGGTACGGGTGCACCACGTCGACCCACTGCACGCCGAGGTCACCGTCGAGATGGGCAAGGCCGTCGGGTTCGGCACCGGCAGCGCGGTGGTCGGCGGGCGCCGCTTCGACGGCATCGCGGTCGACGTCGGCAACCCGCACCTGGCCTGCGTGGACACCACCCTCAGTGAGCAGGAGCTGGCCCGGCTGGACGTGGCCGCCCCGGTCGAGTTCGACCCGGCCCTCTTCCCCGATGGGGTGAACGTGGAGGTCCTCACCGCCCCGGCCGGCGGCGCGGTGTCGATGCGGGTCCACGAGCGTGGGGTGGGGGAGACCCGCTCCTGCGGCACCGGCACCGTCGCCGCCGCGCTCGCCGCCCTGGCCGCCGCCGACACCGACACCGGCGAGCTGCGGGTCCGGGTCCCCGGCGGGACGGTGACGGTCACGATCACCGCGGCCACCAGCTACCTGCGCGGCCCTTCGGTGCTGGTCGCCGAGGGTGAGGTCGCGGAGGACTGGTGGGCCGAGCAGTAAATCGGATGCGCGATTGCGCCCCGGCGGGCATCATCGGAGGCCGACCATGACCAGTGACACCCCCTTCCGCCCCGCCGTGCCCAGCACCGGCGAACTCGACCTCGACGACCGTGCCGCGTTGCGCCGGGTGGCCGGGCTGTCCACCGAACTCGACGACGTCTCCGAGGTCGAGTACCGCCAACTGCGCCTGGAACGGGTCGTGCTGGTGGGCGTCTGGACCGAGGGCGCGGCCGCCGACGCCGACGCCAGCCTGGCCGAGTTGGCGGCGCTGGCCGAGACGGCCGGCTCCGAGGTGCTCGACGGGCTCATCCAGCGCCGCGACAAACCGGACCCGGCCACCTACATCGGGGAGGGTAAGGCCGCCGAGTTGCGGGAGGTGGTGTTGGCGACCGGAGCCGACACCGTGATCTGCGACGGCGAGCTCTCACCCGCGCAGCTCACCGCGCTGGAAAAAGCGGTGCGGGTCAAGGTGATCGACCGCACCGCGCTGATCCTGGACATCTTCGCCCAGCACGCCACCAGCCGGGAGGGCAAAGCCCAGGTGGCGTTGGCGCAGATGGAGTACATGCTGCCGCGGCTGCGCGGCTGGGGCGAGTCGATGTCGCGGCAGGCCGGTGGCCGCGCCGGCGGCAGCGGCGGCGGTGTCGGGCTGCGCGGGCCCGGTGAGACCAAGATCGAAACCGACCGGCGCCGCATCCGCGAGCGGATGGCCAAACTGCGCCGCGACATCAAGGCGATGAAACAGGTCCGCGACACCAAGCGGCGCCGTCGCCTGGACAGCGATGTGCCGGCGATCGCGATCGTCGGCTACACCAACGCCGGCAAATCCAGCCTGCTCAACGCGCTGACCGGGGCCGGCGTGCTGGTCCAGGATGCACTGTTCGCGACGCTGGACCCGACCACCCGGCGCGGCTACTTCGACCCGGAGGCCGAAGAGGGGCCGTTCGTCCTCACCGACACGGTCGGCTTCGTCCGGCACCTGCCCACCCAGCTGGTCGAGGCGTTCCGCTCCACTCTGGAGGAGGTGGCCGACGCCGACCTGCTGGTGCACGTGCTCGACGGCGCGGACGCGACCCCGCTCGCCCAGGTCGAGGCGGTCCGATCGGTGCTGCGCGATGTGCTCGCCGACCGCACCGGACCGCCGGTGCCGGAACTGTTGGTGGTCAACAAGATCGATGCCGCCGACGAGCTGGCGTTGACTCAGCTGCGCCGCGCACTGCCGGAGGCCGTGTTCGTCTCGGCGCGCACCGGCGCGGGCCTCCCGGAACTGCGCGCGGCGATGAGCCGGCTGGTGGAGCGTCGCGACACCGCGGTGGACGTCACCATCCCGTACCACCGCGGGGACCTGGTGGCCCGGCTGCACGAGGAGGGCCGGGTGGAGACCACCGTGCACGACGAGGGCGGCACCCGGATGCGGGCCCGGGTACCGGCGGCGCTGGCCGCCGCATTGGAGGGGTTCGCGACACCGCGGTCGTGACCCGGCCCCGCCGCCCGGCGCCGGGAGTGGTCCCCGCCGGTGCCCAACCATCCGGTTGGTCTATCCTCGTCGCAACGTCTTGAACCAACTTCTCCCGGAGGTCCCCGATGGGCAGTGCCGTCAAATTCCAGCGCACCCTCTTCGAGTCCGAGCACGAGCTGTTCCGCGAGTCCTACCGCGCGTTCCTCGACCGGCACGTCGCCCCGCACCACGAGGAGTGGGAGCAGGCCAAGATCGTCGACCGCGGCGTCTGGCTCGAGGCCGGCAAGCAGGGCTTCCTGGGCATGGCGGTGCCGGAGGAGTACGGCGGCGGCGGCAACCCCGACTTCCGCTACAACACGATCATCACCGAGGAGACCACCCGCGGTCGCTACAGCGGCATCGGGTTCTCGCTGCACAACGACGTCACCGCGCCCTACCTGCTACGGCTGGCCAACGAGGAGCAGAAGCAGCGCTGGCTGCCCAAGTTCTGCACCGGCGAGCTGATCACCGCGATCGCGATGACCGAGCCCGGCACCGGCAGCGATCTGCAAGGCATCAAGACCCGCGCGGTCCGCGACGGCGACCACTACATCCTCAACGGCGCCAAGACCTTCATCACCAACGGCATCCACGCCGACCTGGTGATCGTGGTCGCCCAGACCGACCCGGACAAGGGCGCGCAGGGCTTCTCCCTGCTGGTCGTCGAGCGCGGCATGGCGGGCTTCGAACGGGGCCGCCACCTCGACAAGATCGGCATGGACGCCCAGGACACCGCCGAACTGTCCTTCACCGACGTGCGCGTGCCGGTGGAGAACCTGCTCGGTGAGGAGGGGATGGGCTTCATCTACCTGGTGCAGAACCTGCCCCAGGAGCGAATCTCGATCGCGATCATGGCCGCCGCCGCGATGGAACAGGTGCTGGAGGACACCATCACCTACACCAAGGAGCGCAAGGCGTTCGGCAAACCGATCGGCAGCTTCCAGAACAGCCGGTTCCTGCTCGCCGAACTGGCCACCGAAGCCACCGTGGTCCGGATGATGGTCGACGAGTTCCTCCGCCTGCACCTCGACGAGAAGCTCACCGTCGAGCAGGCCGCGATGGCCAAGTGGTATTCCACCGAGAAGCAGGTCCATCTGATCGACCGCTGCCTGCAGCTTTACGGCGGCTACGGCTACATGCGCGAGTACCCGGTCGCCCGGGCGTTCCTGGATTCGCGGGTGCAGACCATCTACGGCGGCACCACCGAGATCATGAAGGAGATCATCGGGCGCAGCCTGGGCGTGTGATCGCACGCAACACCGCGATCGTGCATCGATTCGACATCAGGTTGATGTCCATTTCCGCATCGGAGATGCGATTGGTTCGCAATTCGCGCCCGGTTCACGCCATGATGACCCCTGCGACGGTTACACGTGTGACAGCGACAGGCCGGGAGGCTGGGTGAGTAGGCAGCGAAGTCAGATGGGCAAGTGGGTGCGCGGCGCGGCGCTGGCTGTGGTGGCCGCCGCCACGGCCGCGTCGTACGCGCTGCTGGCCCCGGCGGCGGGCGCGTCCCCGGAGACCGACGCGCACGACGCGATCACCGCGGCCTGGGACGCCGCCGGCGGCAACGACTCGCGGCTCGGCGCGCCGCAGGGCGACGTCTATCCGGTCGGTGCCGGCTTCGCCGCGGACTACACCGGCGGCAAGATCTTCTTCACCCCGGCCACCGGGGCCCGGGCGATGTACGGGCCGATCCTGGACACCTATGAGTCACTGGGCGGCCCCGCCGGCAGCGACCTGGGCTTTCCCGACATGGACCAGACACCCGGGCTGGCCGGGCCGGAAGCCCAATTCATCTCGTTCTCGGCCACCGACAACCCACTGATCTTCTTCACCCCCGAACACGGTGCATATGTGGTGCGCGGCCCGATCAACGCCGCCTGGGACACCCTGAACAGTTCCTCGGGCCCGCTGGGTCCGCCCGCCGGAGCCGAGACCTTCGACGGCGACACCGTCACGCAGAAGTTCGCCAACGGCGAGGTCGGCTGGAACCGCAAGACCAGGGCCTACACCACCACGCCGCCGGAGTTGGCGGCACAGCTGGCCGACCTGCAGGTCGACGTCACCCCCGAGGACGCCATCAACGCCGCGTGGCGCGCGACCGGCGGCGCCGGCGGTCCGCTGGGCGCCAGGCAGGGCGAGCAGGAACCGATCGGCGACGACGGGCTGGTCCAGGGCTACGCCGGCGGCAAGATCTTCTACAGCCCGACCACCGGCGCGAACGCCGTCGAGGGCGCGATCTTGGAGAAGTACGACTCGCTGGGCGGCCCGCAGGGCAGCGACCTGGGCTTCCCGACCGAGAACCCGACCGACACCGGCGACGATGCGCAGGTCAGCCCGTTCGCCGCGGCCGACCAGCCGGTCATCTACTGGAGTTCCGAACACGGCGCGTTCGTGGTCCGCGGTGCGATGAAGGCCGCCTGGGACAAACTCGGCGGCGCCGGCGGTGACCTCGGCGCCCCGGTCGGCGACCAGAGCGCCGACGGCGACCTGATCTCCCAGGAGTTCAGCGGCGGCACCATCTCGTGGAACCAGGCCGAGAACAGCTTCACCACCGACCCGGCCAGCCTGGGCGGCGCCCTGTCCGGCCTGCAGATCCCGGGGGTCGGCGCCGCCAACGCCCCGACCACCGGCTCCGGTCAGGGCATCGGTTGGCACTGGTGGTGGCTGCCGGTGAGCCTCGGCGTGCTGGTGCTGGCGGGCCTGCTGGCCTGGCTGGCCTGGTGGGGCCGTCGCCGCCGCGCCGAGGAGGAAATCACCCGCCGCGCCCGCAACACCGGCCGCCGCGCCGGTGCCCGCCGGGAGACGGCCGAACCGCAGCCGTGGGCGCCCGAACTCGACGAGCACGAGGCCCTCGACGGGGGCGGCCCCCGCGAGGTCTTCTACGACCTGGATGAGTCCGGCACCGAGGAGTTCGCCGAATCCGGGATGCCGTCGCGGGTGGCTTGGGCGCACCGCTCGGGCGAGGACGAGGCCGGCGACGACCGGGGCGGCGAGATCGGAGGCTACGGCGAGGACCACGGCCGCGAGGCGTTCGACTACGACCCGTTCGCCGACCCCGAGCGGACCCATCGGGACGGTGGCGCCTACGGCGACGACTTCGCCGCCGAGGAATCCGACGAGGATCCTGACGACGTCGACACCGCCCCCACCCGGATCCCGGCCGAAGCCGAACTGGGCGGCGGCCGGCACTCCGCCGTTGAACCGTCGGACGCCGCCGAGGAGTCCTACCGGGTACCCGGTGGCGCGTTCGTCATCCACGAGGCCGCCCACGACCACCCCGGCCAGGACGACCTGCGGCACGACGACGCCCGGTACCAGGACGCCGATCCGCGCGGTCACGGGTCTTACGGCGACCAGGCGGCAGGCGGCCCCGCGGCAGGCGGGGACCAGGCAGGCGGGGACCAGGCCGGCGACGACCAGGCCGGTGCGCACCCGGCGATCCACCTGCCGCTGAGCGACCCCTACCAGGCACCGGCCGGGTACCCGATCAAGGCCAACACCGTTTCCGGGCTCTACTACACGCCGGACAACGCGCTGTACCACGACACACTGGCTGAGGTGTGGTTCGCCACCGAGGCCGTCGCGCAGGCCAACGGCTTCCTCAGGGCGGAGTAGCCCGCGGCGTCGGCGCCGCCTCAGATCTTGCGGATGACGGTGACGACCTTGCCGAGGATGGCGGCGTCGTTGCCCGGGATCGGGTCGAAGGCCGGGTTGTGCGGCATCAGCCACACCTGCCCGGCGGCGCGCTTGAACGTCTTGACGGTGGCCTCGCCGTCGATCATCGCCGCGACGATGTCGCCGTTGTCGGCGACGTTCTGCTGGCGCACCACCACCCAGTCGCCGTCGCAGATCGCCGCATCGACCATCGACTCGCCGACGACCTTCAGCAGGAACAGCGCGCCGTCGCCGACCAGTTCGCGGGGGAGCGGGAACACGTCCTCGACCGCCTCCTCGGCCAGGATCGGTCCGCCCGCGGCGATCCGGCCGAGCACCGGCACGAACATCGGTTCCGGCAGCGCATCGGAACCGGCCACCTCGGTGGCCGGCCGGGACCGCTGCGCCTCGTCGACCCCGCGCACGTCCACCGCCCGCGGCCGGTTCGGGTCGCGCCGCAGGTAGCCTTTGCGCTCCAGCGTGCGCAATTGGTGGGCCACCGATGACGTCGAGGTCAGCCCCACCGCGTCCCCGATCTCGCGGATGCTGGGCGGGTAGCCGCGTTCGGTCACCGAAGCGCGGATCACCTCCAGGATGGTGCGCTGCCGGTCGGTCAATCCGGTTGCCGAACCGCGTCCGCGGCCGGCGGTCTCGGTGGGGCGGTCGGTGCCGGTGCTGTCGCTCATAACCTCCGAATCTAGCCCCAACCCGCCCAACTTTCAAACAGGTGTTCGAGGTGTGTCGAACGACGGCGTTCGATCAGGTGTTCTACAACGGTTCAATAACGTGTTCGAATTCTGTCGTCCCGGTGTTCTAACATCGAACGTACAAGCGAATCGTCTCCGAGAGGACACCTCATGACCGTCATCGACCACCGCCCCGCATCCACCCCTTCGGTATCCGCCCGCCCGGCGGGCCGCCGCCCGGCCCCGCGCCGGGCGGAGCCGGTCCGTGTCGGCCCGCCTCGCGGCGATGCCGGTCCCCGCTCCCGGACCCGTCCTGGCTCGTCCCGCCCGCCGGTGGCCCCGTTGCGGTACCGCGGCACCGGGGTGCTGGTGGCCCGGGGGCCGCACCGCCGCAGGCCGGTCACCCCGGCCACCACGGTGGTGTTGGCGCTGCTGGCGGCGCTGATCACGGTGTGGCTGGGCATCGTCGCCCAGTTCGGTGCGGCGGTGGCGGCCCAGGCGGAGCAGGTGCCGGCCGAGTTGGCGGTGGTCCAGGTGCACAGCGGCGAGACCCTCGAGCACCTCGCGGCCCGGGTGGCCCCGGGCGCCCCCGCCGGTCGGGTCGCGGCGACGATCCGCGAGCTCAACGGCCTGGAGTCGACCGCGCTGGAGGCCGGCCAGACCTTGATCGCTCCGGTGCGATGAGCGACCGGGACCGGCGCGCCCCGACGGTGTTGACCGCCGTCGGCGGGCCGCGGGTACGCTCGGTGTCGTTCAAGCACCCCGCGTTGTGGCGTGGCGAAGGAGCGGCTATGCACTGTCCGTTTTGCCGGCACCCCGATTCGCGCGTGGTCGATTCCCGCGAGACCGACGAGGGGCAGGCCATCCGGCGGCGCCGCGCCTGCCCGGAATGCGGCCGACGGTTCACCACCGTGGAGACCGCGGTGTTGGCGGTGGTCAAACGCAGCGGCGTGACCGAGCCGTTCAGTCGGGAGAAGGTGGTCAGCGGTGTCCGGCGCGCCTGCCAGGGGAGGCAGGTCGACGACGATGCCCTGAACCTGTTGGCGCAGAAGGTCGAAGACGCGATCCGGGCCGGCGGCTCGGCGGAGGTGCCCAGCAACGAGGTCGGCCTGGCGATCCTGGGACCGCTGCGGGATCTCGACGAGGTCGCCTACCTGCGGTTCGCGTCGGTCTACCGGTCGTTCTCCTCCGCCGACGACTTCGAGAAGGAGATCGCGACCCTGCGGGCACACCGCAAGGTTTCGAATGCGGGCTGAGTGGCGCTTCCTGCCTTAGGCTCGGAGTATGCCGCCGGAACTCCATCCCAATCTCGTTGAGCTGGCGCCATTGTTGGGCACCTGGTCGGGTCGCGGGGTCGGCATGTACCCGACCATCGAGACCTTCGAATACCTCGAGGAGATCTCGTTCAGCCATGTCGGCAAACCCTTCTTCAGCTATCGACAGAAGACCAGGGCGATGGCCGACGGGCGGCGGCTGCACTCCGAGACAGGCTACCTGCGGGTGCCCGAACCCGGCCGGGTCGAATGGATCCTGGCTCATCCCACCGGGATCACCGAGATCCAGGTCGGTACCTACTCGGTGGTGGACGCGGTGATCACCGCGGAGATGGCCGCCACCGCGATCGGGCTCAGCCCCACCGCCAAAGAGGTGACCGCGCTGGAGCGTTCGGTTCGCGTCGACGGCGCCGAACTCAGCTACACGTTGCGGATGGGAGCGGTCGGTCAGCACGCCCAGGACCACCTCAGCGCGACGCTGCTGCGCCGACCCGGCTGACCCCGCCGCCCGGCCACCCGCGGCAGGCTCAGAGGCGCGATCAGACCACGGTCATGGTTTCTTCGACTACCACCCGGCCGGCGACGCTCAGCCAACCGTCGGGACTCCACCGCGTCTCGATCACCGAGCCACGGCCCTGCACGACGGTGAGGTCCCGGCCGAGGTGGGCGGTGAGCCGCAGCGCCGCCGACCCGGTCGCCTCGTCCTCGGGCACACCGAGATTGGGGGCGAACATGCGGGCCCGTACCCGGTTGCGGCCGGGGTCGGCCCAGGCCCACAGATAGTGCGCGGCGGTCGCCGGATAGTGCTCCGGCTCGGCCTGCGCCAGCGCGGTCACCGACGGCAACTCGGTGAGCACGAAGTCCGGCGCCCAGTCCGCGCGCGCGGTGATCGCGGTGCGGTCGCCGTCGGTGCGCACCCGCACCGACCCGGCGGGCACCTGAAGCTCGCGGATCGGGGTGCCGCGTTCGTGCAGCCACCAGGCCACCCCGACGCAGGGGTGGCCGGCGAAGTCGATCTCGCCGCCGGGCGTGTAGATGCGCGCCTGGGCGCTGGCCGACCCGTGGGAGGGCGCGGTGACGAAGATCGTTTCGCTGTAACCCAGTTGAGCGGCCAGGCGGGGACGCTCCTGCGGGTGGACGGCGTCGGCGTCGATGATCCCGAGCAGGTTTCCATAGTCACCGGCGGCGTCGGTGAAGACCCGCAGCACCGCCACCGGCAGGCTCACGAGCGGCCGTCGCCGTCTTTCTTGGCCTCCTGGGCCAGGAAGCGCTCGAACGCCGCGCCGAGCTCGTCGCCGCTGGGCAGATCCTCGTCGTGGGCCAACAGCGACCGGTTCTGCTGGGCGCTCATGAACGCGTCGTACTGCTGCTCGAGCGCGTGCACGACCTGCGCGACCTCTTCGCTGTCGGAGACCTGCTCGTCGATCCGGACGTGGATCGCTTCGGCGGCCTCGGCCAGCTCACCGACCGGCAGTTGCAGCGCGCCGGTCTTGGCGGCCTGCTCGAGCAGCGCCTGCGCGGCGGCGGGGTAGTCGGTCTGCGACAGGTAGTGCGGGACGTGCACGGTGAACCCGACCACCTCATGCCCGTGCTGGGCCAACCGGTACTCCAGCAGGTTGGAGGCGCTGGCCGGCACCTGAACCTCGGCCACCCACGGCTGGTGGTCGGCGATCAGCTCGCGGTTGTTGGAGTGAGCGGTCAAGGTCACCGGCCGGGTGTGCGGCACGGCCATCGGGATGGTGCCCAGCCCGATGGTCTGGCGCACGCCGAGCTGGTCGGCCAACAGCCGCACGGCGGTGATGAACCGCTCCCACTTCAGATCCGGCTCCATCCCGGCGAGCAGCAGAAACGGGGTACCGGCGCTGTCCCGCAGGGCGTGCAGGTTCAGTTGCGGCTCCTCGTAATGGGTGAAGCGGTCGGTTTTGAACGTCATCAGCGGACGCCGGGAGCGGTAGTCGAGCAATTCGTCGATGGCGAACGACGCCACCAGCTCGCTCTCCAGTGTCCCCTTGAGATGAGTGGCGGCCAGCCGGATCGCATGCCCGGCGTCGGAGAAACCTTCCAGAGCGTGGATCAGGACGGGGCCGCGGCCGTCGTCGGCCGACAATTGCGGCGCCGGGAATTCCAGCTCGTACATGCCGCTCTGGTCGGGCCGGTGCTCGGGCCCGGGATCGGCGTGTGCGTCCTGCGTCATAGGGCTCAGCCTCCTTCGGTGCAGGTCCTACTCAAGTCTGTCATCGCCGACCCCGGCGGTGGGGCCGACCGTGGCGTCCCACCAGTGTCCCAGCAGCAGTCCCGGAGCCGCACAGTACGGCGGATCGGCGCCGGGACGGCCGGGCGGTTCGCCCACTGACCGGTCAAACACCGCCGTCGTCGCGCCCATTCCGATCGGGTAGCCGTTTCGCCTACCGGTGAATCCCGGTCAGACGCCGCCGGCTGGCGCCACATGCGAAACATGAACAACATCAATAACAAACATAACAGCTACATCACAAGCATCAGCAACATCGTTTGACTCATTAACAACCCTAATTGTTTTTTGCATCAATAAAAAAAGTTGACACTTACGACGCAGTAATAACGAAACTTATGGATTTGTCCCATTAATCACGTTAGGTTCTCTGACCACACGTGCTACTTCTATCACGGAGGTTGGGGTATGGACCGCAATGTGGCGGGCCGGCGAGTCGCCTCGTCTGCCCCCCGGAGCAGGCCGTTGTTGACGTCGGGCGCGGTGATCGCCGGTGTGGGGTTGCTGCTGAGTCCGGGCGTCGGCGTCGCCCAGGCCGATGGCGTCAATTGGGACGCGGTCGCGCAATGTGAATCGAACGGAAATTGGTCCGCCGACACCGGAAATGGCTTCTACGGCGGCCTGCAATTCAAGGAATCCACCTGGCGGGAGTTCGGCGGGGTCGGCTCTCCGTCCGACGCCAGCCGCGACCAGCAAATTGCGGTGGCCAACCGGGTATTGGCCGTACAGGGCCCCGAGGCGTGGCCGAAGTGCGGCCCGGGCATGCAGCGGCCCGGCGTGCACTGGCCCAAGCCGCTGCGGTCGATCGCCAGGACCGTGTGGTCCTGGGTGCCGCACTGACGATCCCGCCGGCCGGCGGTTATCCCCAGTTGCGCCGCCGTCCCCAGCCGTGACGGTGGAGGCGTAGCGGGCCCGCCCGCGGCGGCCGCGTTGACAGACGCGGTCGCCACGGTGCGGGTATGACGAAACAGCGATACGACATCCATCCCGACCGCCCGGGCGCCTTGATCGCGGCCCTGCCCGCCGTCCTGGGCTTCGTGCCGGAACATTCACTGGTGTTGGCCGCCGTCGAGGATGGTGCGCTGGGGCTGGTGACGCGCACCGATCTCGGCGACGAACTACCCGACCGGCTGGCCACCCTCACCGACGCCGTGTCCGCCGCGGCACCCGAAGCCGTGATCGCGGTCTTCGTGGACGCCGACGGCGCCCGGTGTCCGGTCTGCAACATCGAGTTCCGCCGGATCGCCGACGCGCTGGTGCGGTTGTTGGCCCGCCACGACATCGTGGTGTGGGCGGCCCATGTGGTCGATGCGATCGCCGCGGACGGCCGGTGGCACTGCGTCGACGGCTGCGGGTCGGCCGGACGGGTCGAGGACCCGGCGTGCTCACCGCTGGCGATGGCCGCGGTGCTGGAAGGCCGGCGGCTGTACTCCAGCCGCGACGAGATGGTGGCCGTGTTCGCGCCGCGGGACCGGCGGCGGCGCCGCCGCCTCGCGGCGGCACTGCGCAAACAGGCGGCGAAGTCTCGCGCCGAGGGCGCCGGCGACTCCGACGCCCGCGCCAGGGGTGCCCTCGAGTTCGTCGTCGCGGCGGTCGAGCGGCTGTCCACCGGGACGGTCTTCGACGACGCCGACCTGGTGTCGCTGGGCGGTGCGCTCGATGACATCCGGGTGCGGGACAGTCTGTTCGGGCTGGCGGTGGGGGAGCGCGCCGTCGACGCCGAGGCCCTGTGGGTGCTGCTGGCCCAAGTGCTGCCGGAACCGGCGCGGGCCGAAGCGCTGGTGCTGCTGGCGTTCGCCGCCTATGCACGCGGGGACGGGTCGCTGGCCGGGATGGCGCTGGGTGCGGCGCTGGACGAACGCCCCGACCACCGGATGGCCGGCATGCTCGACTCGGCGCTGCAATCCGGGATGCGCCCGGAGCAGATCCGTGAGTTGGCGATCACCGGTCTGCGGATCGCCGAGGAACTCGGAGTGCAGCTCCCGCCGCAACGCCCGGCGCGGCGCGCCGGATGATGCCCGCTGGGCTAGATCTTCTCCACCAGCACCGCGTGCGCCATCTCGCTGGGCAGTGTCACGTTCTCGTGGCCGGGCATCACGATGGTGACCCCGTGGTCGGGGTTGTTCTCCACGGTGACCCGGGCATCGGGGACCACGCCGACCGCTTTGAGCCGGGAGATCAGGTCCACGTCACCCTGCACATGTTCGGTCAACTGCCGGACCACCACCGCCACCGGCGACCGCGCGGGCAGTTCGGTCAGCCGCAGCAGGTCCGCGCCGGACTCGGCATCGGCGTCCACACCGAGTTCGTCGAGGCCGGGAATCGGGTTTCCGAACGGGGAGGTCGTCGGGTTCTTGAGCACCTTGACCAGACGACGTTCGACGTCCTCGCTCATCACGTGCTCCCACCGGCACGCCTCGGCGTGGACCTCTTCCCAAGGCAGCCCGATGATGTCGACCAGAAGTCGCTCGGCGAGCCGGTGCTTGCGCATGACCGCCACGGCCAGCGCCCGCCCGGTCCCGGTGAGCTCGAGGTGCCGGTTGCCGGCGACTCGCACCAGCCCATCGCGCTCCATGCGCGACACGGTCTGGCTGACGGTGGGTCCGCTCTGCTCCAGGCGCTCGGCGATGCGCGCTCGCAGCGGGGTCACACCCTCTTCCTCGAGGTCGTAGATCGTCCGCAGGTACATCTCGGTGGTGTCAACCAGATCGTTCATTCCACATCCTTCGTCGCCACCCGAGTCTACTGGTCCGGCAGCTGCTCAGCGGTTATGCACGCCTTGTGCCCCTCAACACCGCTGTGCGCAAAGATATGCCCGCCGGACGGGCCGGCGGGCATATCAGGACGGTCGGTCAGCTGGCGTAGGACCGCAACCGGTCGGCGCGGTCGCCGTACCGCAGCTTGGCCATCACTTCGCGTTCGATCTGGCGGACCCGTTCGCGGGACAGGCCGAACAGTTTGCCGATCTGATCGAGGGTGCGCGGCTGACCGTCGTCGAGCCCGAAACGCAGCCGGATCACCTGCTGCTCACGCTCGTCGAGGGTGGCCAGCACGCTGCGCACGTCGGTGTGCAGCATCTCGGCGATCACGGCGTTCTCCGCCGACATCGCCTCGGCGTCCTCGATGAAGTCGCCCAGCGGCGCTTCCTCGTCGGAGCCGACCGGCATATCCAGGCTCACCGGGTCGCGGCTGTGGTCGAGCAGATCGTGGATCTTCTCCACCGGGATTCCGGATTCCTCGGCGAGTTCCTCATCGGAGGCTTCCCGGCCCAACCGCTGGTGCATTTCGCGCTTGATGCGGGCGAGCTTGTTGACCTGCTCCACCAGATGCACCGGCAGCCGGATGGTGCGGCTCTGGTCGGCCATGCCCCGGGTGATGGCCTGGCGGATCCACCAGGTGGCGTAGGTGGAGAACTTGAAACCCTTTGCGTAGTCGAACTTCTCCATCGCGCGGATCAATCCGAGGTTGCCTTCCTGGATGAGGTCCAGCAACGGCATGCCCCGCCCGGTGTAGCGCTTGGCCAGCGACACCACCAGCCGCAGGTTGGCTTCCAGCAGGTGCCGGCGGGCGGCCTCACCGTCGCGGACGACCACCGCGAGGGTGTTGCGGCGCTTCTCCCCGAACCGCGGCCGGGTCTCCAGCAGGTGCTTGGCGTAGAGCCCGGCTTCGATGCGCTTGGCGAGTTCGACTTCGTCGGCGGCGGTCAGCAGAGCCGTCTTGCCGATCCCGTTCAGGTACACCCGCACCAGATCCGCTGCGGGGCCTTGCCCGTCCAGTTCGGCCTCGGTCCGCCCGACGGTGGCGCGTGTGGTGGCTTTTGCCATGGTGAGCCTCCTGATCGGCGATACACTCATCGGGTACAACGCGCACCCTGCGACAGGAGTTCCCCGGAGACGCGGTTGTCACACCTGCGGGGCGGGTGGCAGCGGCCTGAACACCGCAAAGACCGCTACGGAGTCGGGTTTTCCGGGCCCGACGAATCCGCGGCTTGGCGCTCGGAGGTCCCGGGACGTCCGTCGGCGGATCGGCCTGCGTCGTCGGGTTCGCCGTCGGGTGTCACAGTGCGTTCCAGGGCCGGCGGCGTGGCCGAGGACAGCCCGGCGCCGCGACGGCGGGTGTCGTAACGGCGCGGTTCGTCGGGGCGGCGCGGCGGCCGGTCGTTGGCGATGAGCACCGCCATCCAGGGCAGCGGAATCGACACCGCCAAGATCAGCAGCGAGACCAGCCCGTTGTGCCAGGCGCCGTAGGCCGCGGCGGCCAACACGAACGCCGGGATCCGGCACGACATCATGATCAGGTACTTGCGCACCCGGGCGCGGTGCTGCTCTTCGTAGGAGGGCGCGGCGGCGGTGATCAGTACTGGCCTACCGTCGTCATCGAAACCCAGCTCGGAGCCGTGTCTCATGTCCTCCACTGTTCCACATCCGGGCCCGCGCGGCAGAGCCGGTTTCCCCGCCGATCGCCGCGGGGCACAATGTCGGTCATGGAGACTCAGACGCTCGACCGCACCGACACCGACGAACGCGTCGACGACGGAACCGACAGCGACACCCCCAAGTACTTCCACTATGTCAAGAAGGACAAGATCGCCGAGAGCGCCGTGATGGGCAACCACGTGGTGGCGCTGTGCGGCGAGGTGTTTCCGGTCACCCGGTCGGCCAAACCCGGCTCACCGGTGTGCCCGGAGTGCAAGCGGATCTACGAGAAGCTCAAGAAGGGCTGAGCGGCCCGGCCGCGGCGGGTTGCTCGTCGGGCCGGACTCGTCCACCGGTCTGCGGCGGCGGTGCGGCGGGCGGTGGGGTCCCGGCACGGCGGGCCCGGCGCCGTAACCGCAGCCACCGGCGGCGCACTCGCAGCCAGCGGCGCACCCGTAGGGCATGCGTCGAGGACGCCGGCCATTCCTCCTCGATCGCGGCGTTGAGTTCGGCGCCCAGCATGATCGCGAAACCGAGGAAGAAGGCGAACAGCAGGAACGCGATCGGTGTGGCCAACGCGCCGTAGGTGTAGCCGGTCCGGGTGATGTAGCGAAGGTAGATCCGCAGCCCCATCGTCGCGAGCACGAACACGCTGCTGGCCAGCAGCGCACCGACGATCAGCCGGTGGGTCGGCAGCGGCTTGGGCAGCGACACCCGGTAGAGGGCGGTGACCCCGAGGATCAGGGTGAGCGCCAGCGCCGGGTAATACCCCAGGTGCAGGAAATACGACCAATTCGCGGGCAGGTGCTCGGCGATCTTGCGCGGGCCCAGCGCGAGGAAGGGCGCGGCGGCGATGATCGCCACCTGCATCACGACGTAGAGGAACAGCGCGAAGAACCGTTGCCGCACCGGATGGCGCAGCGGGGTCTGATCGTGGGCCTCGACCACCGAGTCGACGAACGCCGAGATCGCCGAGGAACCGGCCCACAGCGAGATGATGAACCCCAGCGAGACCACTTCGCCGCGGGCGCCCTGCACGATGTCGCGCACCGTGGGCTCGATGATCTCGTTGACCACGTTCTGGGAGAAGAACTGCCCGGCCGCGCCGATCAGCCGGGCCTGGATCATCGGCAGAGTGTCCGGCCCGAACAGCGGGGCGATGTAGGACAGGCTGCCCAGCATGCCCAGCAGCAGCGGCGGCAGGGACAGCACCGACCAGAAGCCGGCCTGCGCGGACTCGGAGAAGATCGAGTCGTCCCAGCTCTTCGCCAGAGCGCGGCGGGAGATCCGCCATACGTGGTGACGGGACGGCCGGGGGGTCTGTTCGGTCATGGCCCACCCAGCATCCCTGACGCGCACCGTGGTCGGCAGCGCACCGCCGGGCGAGTCGCGTTCTTCGCGGTGACGCTAGTCCTCTAGCGGAGGGCTCGTCTCGAGCACGGCGGCCATCGCGATCAGCTTGGCCTCGTGCGCGTTGGCGTGGTGCTGGCAGAACAGCAACTCCGCGCCCGACGGCAGCTTGGCGCGCACCCGGGCGGCGGCACCGCACCGGTCGCAACGATCAGCCCGGGTCAGCGGCGGACTGGTCAGAGTCGCGTTCATAGCTCCCTCCGTTCCTTGCATGCTTCCACTCTGTCAGACGATCGGGGCGCCTGCCTTGTTCCTGGCCCGCATCGGGTGTGTCGCGCCTCACCGCGTCGAGCGACTCGGGCAGGCTGGCCGGATGGACCGCGACATCCTGGTGCACCTGTGCGGCGAGACCGAGTGGGCCGCCGCGCAACGGGACGGCCGACTGCACCCGGTGTCCCTCGACGAGGTCGGGTTCGTCCACCTGTCCGCCCCGCAGCAGGTGCACCTGCCGGCGAACCGGCTCTACCGGGGGCGCACCGACCTGCTGTTGCTGCACGTCAACGCGGAGAAATTGACCGATCCGGTGCAGTGGGAGCCCGGCGTGCCCACCGACCCCGACGGCATGCTCTTCCCGCACCTCTACGGCCCGCTGCCGGTCGCCGCGGTGAGCGCGGTACGGCCCTACCGTTCCGGGCCCGACGGCCGGTTCGCACCGCTTCCGGGCGACTGACCGGTGCGCCGCCGCGGCGGTGACGACCGGGCTCCGACGGGTGTTCGCCGGTAGAGAACGGTGCGACCCGAGGCCCGGGCGAACCGCTCGGGCCCGCTCAGTCCAGGTAGTCGCGGAGGACCTGTGAGCGGCTGGGGTGGCGCAGCTTGCTCATCGTCTTCGACTCGATCTGTCGGATGCGTTCCCGGGTGACGCCGTAGACCTGGCCGATCTCGTCGAGGGTGCGCGGCTGCCCGTCGGTGAGGCCGAACCGCAGCCGCACCACGCCGGCCTCGCGTTCGGACAGTGTCTCGAGCACCGACTGCAGCTGATCCTGCAGCAGCGTGAACGACACCGCGTCGACCGCCACGACGGCCTCGGAGTCCTCGATGAAGTCGCCGAGCTGGCTGTCGCCCTCGTCGCCGATGGTCTGGTCCAGCGAGATCGGCTCCCGGGCGTACTGCTGGATCTCCAGCACCTTCTCCGGGGTGATGTCCATCTCCTTGGCGAGCTCCTCCGGGGTGGGTTCGCGGCCCAGGTCCTGGAGCAGCTCCCGCTGGATGCGGCCGAGCTTGTTGATCACCTCGACCATGTGCACCGGGATGCGGATCGTGCGGGCCTGGTCGGCCATCGCCCGGGTGATGGCCTGGCGGATCCACCAGGTGGCGTAGGTGGAGAACTTGTAGCCCTTGGTGTAGTCGAATTTCTCCACCGCGCGGATCAGTCCCAGGTTGCCCTCCTGGATCAGGTCCAGAAACGCCATCCCGCGCCCGGTGTAGCGCTTGGCCAGCGAGACCACCAGCCGCAGGTTCGCTTCCAGCAGATGGTTTTTGGCGCGCTCCCCGTCCCGACAGATCCAGGCCATGTCGCGGCGGTAGGCGACGGCGAGCTTCTCGCCGCTGGCGGCGTGCTCGGCCATCTTCTGCGTCGCGTAGAGGCCGGCCTCGATGCGCTTGGCCAGCTCGACTTCCTCCTCGGCGTTGAGCAGGGCCACCTTGCCGATCTGCTTGAGGTAGGCGCGCACCGAGTCCGCCGACGCGGTGAGCTCGGCGTCCTTGCGGGCCTGCCGCAGCGCCTCGGACTCCTCCTCGTCCCAGACGAAGTCGCCGGAGGCCTTGTCCTTCTCGGTCGGCTCGGCGATCTCTTCCTCGGCCTCCTCGGAGTCCTCGGCGAGTTCGGCCAGGTTCACCTCGGCGGCGTCGATGTCGCCGTCGCCGGGCTCGGCGTCCAGGTCCGTCTCGGTGTCGACCGCGCCGGTGGTGTCCTCGGCGTCGGTCGTCTTCTTGGCCGCGGTCTTCTTGGTGGCCTTCTTCGCCGGTGCCGTCTTCTTGGCCGCGGTCTTCTTGGCGGCCTTCTTCGCCGGCGCCGCCTTCTTCGCTGCGGCCTTCTTGGCGGGGGCCGCCTTCTTCGCGGGGGCCTTCTTGGCGGGGGTCGTCACCTCGGCTGCCGGCTCCGCGTCCGCGGAGTTGCTGGCCTGGCCGGCTTTCGTGGCGGTCTTGGTAGCGGTGCGCTTCACCGGCTTCTCGGACACCGGGCTGGGCTTGGTCGCTGCCACGTACACCCCTTCAGTCGGGCTGGCTTCCGGTCGCGTGGGCATGCGCTGACCGGACGGTTCGGCTGTATCGAATGTCGGCGGCGCTTTCGGTATGGAATATTCACCGCTGTCGGTTGCGCGGCCGCCGCTGACCATTGTAACGACAGGATGGGAATCCGCCGGTGGCCGCCGGGGAAATCAGCGCGGTTCCTCCACCCCGAAGCCCGGCTCCGCGGCCATCGCGGCGCCGACGATGCCGGCGGTGTTCTGCAGCGCGGCGGCCACCACCGGCGTCCGGTTCTGCAGCAGCGGCAGCCACTTGTCGGCCTTGCGGCTGATCCCGCCGCCGGCGATGAACAGGTCCGGCCACAGGGCGTTCTCGATCGCCACCAGCACCTTGGTCACCTGCCGGGTCCACTTCTCGTAGCTCCAGCCCCGCTTCTCTTTCACCGACGCCGCGGCGCGGTGCTCGGCCTCCTTGCCGCCGACGTCGAGGTGGCCGAACTCGGTGTTGGGCAGCAGCACTCCGTTGTGGATGACCGCCGAGCCGATCCCGGTGCCGAACGTCAACAGCACGATCACGCCGGTGTGGTCCCGGCCCGCGCCGTAACGCGCCTCGGCCACCCCGGCGGCGTCGGCGTCGTTGAGGACGGTGACGTCCTGACCCGCCAGTTCGGCGCCGATCACGTCGCGGACGTTGGCGCCGATCCACGCCGGGTCGACGTTCGCCCCGGTCTTGACCACGCCGTCCTGGATCACCCCGGGATAGGTGACTCCCAGCGGACCGGTCCACCCGAACTCGTTGACCACGGCGGCCACGGTTTCGGCGACGGCGCCGGGCGTGGCGGGCTGGGGGGTGGGCAGCTTGACCCGGTCCCCGACGAGGCGCCCGGTCGCCAGGTCGACGATGCCGCCCTTGATGCCGCTGCCGCCGACGTCGACACCGAACCCGCGGTGCTGCGCGGCGGTATCGGGTGTCGAAACGGTGGTCATCGGAACTCCTCGGGCCGGGGTCGACGCCGCTGGTCGACGTCTGGATGCCACCCTAAACGGCACCGCGGCGCCGTCGCGGCGGATGTGCTGCGATGGAGGGGTGGGTAACGCCGAGGACCGCAATGCCGAACTGCGCCGGGTGGCCGAGACGCTGGCCGGTGAGGCCGCCGGGTTCGTCCGCGACCGGCGAGCGCAGGTTTTCACCGCCGCCGGGCAGCCCGCGGTGCGCACCAAGAGCACCCCGACCGACCCGGTGACCGTCGTCGACACCGAGACCGAGCGGTTCCTGCGTGACCGGCTGGCCCGGACACGTCCGGGTGAGGCGGTGCTGGGGGAGGAGAGCGGCGGCGACACCGCCGCGCCCGGGGCGGTCACCTGGGTCGTCGACCCGATCGACGGCACCGTCAACTTCGTCTACGGCATACCGGCCTACGCGGTCTCGATCGCCGCGCAGGTCGACGGCGTGTCGGTGGCCGGCGCGGTGGCCGACGTGGCTGCGGCCGCGGTGTATTCGGCCGCGGCCGGGCAGGGTGCGCGGCTGACCGACCCGCACGGCACCCGGTCGCTGCGCTGCACCGCGGTCGAGGAGTTGTCGCTGGCGCTGGTGGGCACCGGGTTCGGCTATTCGGCGACCCGCCGCGCCGCGCAGGCGGCGCTGCTGGCCCGGATGCTGCCGAGGGTGCGCGACGTGCGGCGGATCGGCTCGGCGGCGCTGGACCTGTGCCTGGTGGCGGCGGGCCGGCTGGATGCGTTCTACGAGCATGGGCTGAACGTGTGGGACTGGGCGGCCGGGACGTTGATCGCCGCCGAGGCCGGTGCGGTGGTGCGGCTGGCCTCCCCGCCGTCGGCGGGCCCGGTGCTGGCCGCCGCCCCCGGGATCGCCGCCGAATTCGAGGCGACGCTGGCCGGATTCGGCGGGTTGGCGCCGATCGGGGAGTGACGCGGAGCGCTCAGCAGACGCCGGAGTGGGCCTGGGCCACCAGGTCCGGGCCGGGCGCCTCCACGGCGTCGGGCCGCAGCCCGTCGAGCACCGACTCGATGTCGTCGCTGTGGGCCAGCGCCCCGAAATCGGTGCCCAGCGCCAGGTCGACGGAGTCGTCGTCGCGGCCGTCGCGGAACAGTTCGGTGCACGGCGCCACCAGCCACAGCGCGGCCGCGGCCGCCTCGCCGGTCTTGCCGAACCGGATCTGGCCCTGGCAGTCGAGGCGGGCTTCGGCGTAGATCGGGTCGTTGGCCGCGGTCGGCTGGGTGAACCCCAGGTCGCGCAACGCGGCGGCGACCTCGCTGGCCTGCCCGCCGCGGCCGCTGGCGTTGAGCACCCGGATGTTGGTCGCCGACAGCGGGGCGGGAGCGATCTCCACCATCGTCGAGGCGGACACCTGTTCGCCGAGCGCGGGCCGGTCGGCGGTGCCGGCCGCCGGTGGCGGGTTGCAGGCGGCGATCTGCTCGCCCTCGTCGGTGCGGGTGAGCGCGACCGACCAGACCACGGTCGTCACCAGTACCGCGACCGCCAGCGCGATGAGTGCCGGTGTAGGGTTGCGCCGCCGGAACGGGCGCCCGTGCTTGTCGAAGACGGTGCCCGCTTGGGTGATGTGTGCGACCACGCAAGCACTCTAGAGGTAGGGGTGCGTCGGCCTCACGACAACCCGCACCGATGTGTGAGGTAAATCACACATAAGGGGCGCCGGAATTGGGCACGAATCATTTGGCGGATGCAGTTAACGCTGGTACAAAACTGTGCTTGCAGAGCTTTGTACAGAGGGGAAAGACGGACGATGGCTACCGACTACGACGCTCCAAGGCGCACCGAGGCCGACGAGGTCTCGGAAGACTCCATCGAGGAGCTCAAGGCGCGACGCAACGAGGCGCAGTCTGCCGTGGTCGACGTCGACGAATCCGAAACCGCTGAATCCTTCGAGTTGCCCGGCGCCGACCTGTCCGGCGAGGAACTGTCGGTGCGGGTCATCCCGAAGCAGGCGGACGAGTTCACCTGCTCGAGCTGTTTCCTGGTGCAACACCGCAGCCGGCTCGCCAGCGAGAAGAACGGCGTGATGATCTGCACCGACTGCGCCGCCTGACCGGCTCCCGTCTCGTCTAGCTCTCGTCTCGCCTAGCTCTCCAACGCCGCCGTCAACCGGTCCGGGTTACGGCAACTGATCAGCCAATACGGTGTCGGGTCCTCCGGGTCGTCGAGGACGACCAGAAGCAGTGGACCGATCCATCCGCGATGCACCACGAACGCCGCCGGGTCCAACTGGCGGCCCAGCGCCGCCGACTTCGCCGACGGGGGGATCACCGCGACCCGGTCGACGACCGTCACCGGAAGATGGGCGTCGGCGACCCACAACTCGACGTCACCGCCGGTGTCGACCACCCGGATCTCCACCCGCCCCAGCCACAGCAGCACCCCGACCGCCACCGCGCTCAAGACCACATACGGCACCCACTCGGGCAGATCGCGCAGGCTCAACGTGACCTCGTAGCCGAAGATGGCCGCCACCGCGAAACCCAGCGGCCACCACCACCACGGCACCCAGAGCCGTTCGGAATACCGCACGTTCTGCGCGGCGACACGTGTTCCCGACATCGGGTCAAGGGTAGTCTGTGGCCTCGTGTCGACCACCCTGGCCGTTCTCCGCCTCGATCCGGAGTTGCCGCTGCCCAGCCGAGCCCACGACGGGGACGCCGGGATCGACCTCTACAGCGCGGTCGACGTCGACCTCGCGCCGGGAGCGCGGTCGCTGGTGCCCACCGGTATCGCGGTCGCCATCCCGCACGGGATGGTCGGGCTGGTGCACCCGCGGTCGGGACTGGCTGCCCGCGTGGGGCTTTCGATCGTCAACAGTCCGGGGACCATCGACGCCGGCTACCGCGGCGAGATCAAGGTGTGCCTGATCAACCTGGATCCGGCGACCCCGATCGCGGTGGCCCGCGGTGACCGGATCGCTCAACTGCTGGTGCAGCGGGTGGAACTCCCCGACCTGGTCGAGGTGAGTTCGTTCGACGAGGCCGGGCTGACCGGCACCGCCCGCGGCGAGGGCGGCCACGGATCCTCGGGTGGGCATGCGAGCCTCTAGCGCCCGCACCGCACACCGGGGGACGATGGTGGGCGAAGCCGATGGGCAGAGCCAAGCGAAGAAAAGGAGCGGCGCCCGTGGGGGCCATGGACACTAACGACGACGACGGCACGATCGAGGAATTGGACGGCCCGTTCGACATCGAGGATTTCGACGACCCGTCCGCCGCCGAACATGCGCGGCTGGACCTGGGTTCGGTGCTGATCCCGATCCCGCAGACCGGGCAGGTGCAGGTGGAGTTGACCGAGGCCGGTGTGCCCAACGCGGTGTGGGTGGTCACTCCCAACGGCCGGTTCACCATCGCCGCCTACGCGGCGCCGAAGTCGGCCGGGCTGTGGCGCGAGGTCGCCGGTGAACTCGGCGAGTCGCTGCGCAAGGACGGCGCGCAGGTGTCGATCACCGACGGGCCGTGGGGCCGCGAGGTGCACGGCGCGGGCGCCGGCGCGGTGCGGTTCATCGGTGTCGACGGCTACCGGTGGATGATCCGCTGCGTGGCCAACGGGGCGCTGGAGTCGATGGAGGCGCTCGCCGCGGAGGCGCGCGAGGCGCTGGCGGACACCGTGGTGCGCCGCGGCGACAACCCGCTGCCGGTGCGTACGCCGCTGCCGGTCGTGTTGCCCGAGCCGATGGCCGAGCAACTGCGCGAGGCCGCGGCCGCCCGCGCCGCCGAAGCGCCGCAACAGCAGCCACCGACGGAGTCGGTGGCCCGCCGCAGCGTCGACGGCTCGGCGATGCAGCAACTGCGCACGATCACCGGCGGCTAAGCCACCTCGGCCAGCGCCGCCAGACAGGCCGCCCCCAATTCGGCCGGGTCGGCGCCGATCCGGTCCAGGGTCACCGAGCGCAGCGCCGCCCGCGGCGCCGCGGCCGCCCACTGCACGCCGACCGCGTGCGGGTGGATCGGATCGTCGACCGCGGCCGCCACCGCGAGCGGTGCGCGCAGCCCGGCCAGCGCGTCGGTCTCGGGTGCGACGAAGCCGGCCGCCTCGTCGAGCGCGCCGGGCAGCGCCGGCCACTGCCCCCGCCACGACCGGGCCAATTCCCGGGCCAGCCAGTCCGGGCTCGACGCGGCCATCGCCGCGACCACCGGGTCCAGCCCCTGCGTGCGCAGCTGTGCGGCGGTCTGGCGGGCCGAGTCGGCCGCCGGGCTCTGCGCGGGTGCGCCGGTCCAGGCGGGCAGTGCGGCGAGCACGGCCACCGTCGACTCCGGATGCTGCAGCGCCCACCCGGTGCCCACCGCGGCGCCGATGGACACCCCGCCGACGACGATCGGCCCGGCCTCGGCGGCGCGGTCGAGTGCGGCCGTGTACCCCGCGATCAGCGCGCCCGGCTGCGGCGCGGGCGCCACCAGCACCGCGCCGACCCGCCGAAGGGGAGTCGTGAACGCCCGGCGCACATAGTCGTCGTCGGAGCCGGCGCCGGGCAGCAGAACCGCGGTGACGCCGCGCAGGGATACCGTCATTCCCTGATCGTGCCCGCTGTCCCGGACACCGGTGCGCGCGGCCTGCGGGCCGCGTGGCTTTTGACCGGTAACAGGTCTACGGTGTCGGGTGAACGCACACCGCGCTATCAGGAGACACACATGGCCGCGCCCGGAGGGTATCTGCGCCGACTCACCCGTCGGTTGACCGAGGACCCTCAACAGCGTGACGCCGAAGAACTCTGCGACGAGGTGGTCAACACCGGCGCGCAGCGGGTGATCGACTGCGAGCGTGGCCAGGAAGTGACCATGGTCGGCACGTTGCGCAGCGTGGAGGCCAACGCCAAGGGCTGCGCCGGCGGCCTGCGCGCCGAACTTTTCGACGGCACCGACACCGTCACCCTGGTGTGGCTGGGCCAGCGCCGCATCCCCGGCATCGAATCCGGCCGCACCCTGCGGGTGCACGGCCGGTTGGGGCGGATGGACAACGGCGCCAAGGCGGTCTACAACCCGCGCTACGAAATCGAGCAGTAAGCAACCCGACGATGAGCGGTAACCCGCGGTGACGGCCGCGCACACCAGGGGCGAGACGTGAGCGACGACACGCAGGGCTTCCAGCGCATCCTCGACCAGATCGGCGGGGTGCGCGGGGTGATCTACTCTTCGCTGCCGGTGCTGGTGTTCGTGCCGGTATCCAGCGTGTTCGGGCTGCTCGCCGCGGTCGTCGCCGCACTGAGCACCGCTGCGGCGGTGCTGGTGTGGCGGCTGATCCGCCGCCAATCCACCCAGCCGGCGATCTCGGGGTTCTTCGGGGTCGCGATCTGCGTGCTCATCGCCTACCTCACCGGCGAATCGCGGGGCTATTTCCTGCTCGGCATCGTGATGTCGCTGTTCTGGGCCGTGGTGTTCGCGGTGTCGATGCTGATCCGCAGGCCTGCGGTCGGCTACCTGTGGAGCTGGGCCGGTGGCCACGGCCACGGCTGGCGGCAGATGCCCGCGGCGGTGTACCTGTTCGACCTGGCCACCGCCATCTGGGTGCTGGTGTTCGGCTCCCGGTTCGCGGTGCAGGCGGCGCTGTTCAACGCCGATCAGACCGGCTGGCTGGCGGCCGCGAAGATCGGGATGGGCTGGCCGCTGACGGCGCTGGCCGCGGTGATCAGCTACCTGGTGATCAAGGCCGTACAGCGGCGGCTGACCGTCGAGGCCGCGGTCGAGCCGGTCGGCGAGCCGGCTCAATGAGCCGGTAGCAGCAGCCCCCGCAGCGCCTCTTCGGATTCCTCGGCGGCCACGAACAGCAGCTCATCGCCGCCCTCGAGCGGTTCGTCGGGCTGCGGCACGATCACCCGCGGTCCGCGCAGGATGGTCACCAGTGCCACATCGCGGGGCAGCTCCAGTTTGCGCACCGGGCGCCCGCCCCACGGGGTGTCGTCGGGCAGGGTGATCTCGACCAGGTTCGACTCGCCCTTGCGGAACGTCATCAGCCGCACCAGGTCGCCGACGGCGACGGCCTCCTCGACCAGCGAGGCCAGCATCCGCGGCGTCGACACCGCGACGTCGACGCCCCACGCCTCGGTGAACAGCCATTCGTTGCGCGGATCGTTGACCCGGGCCACCACCCGCGACACCGCGAACTCGGTCTTGGCCAGCAGCGCCAGCACCACGTTGGCCTTGTCGTCGCCGGTCGCGGCGATGACCACGTCGAACTCCTCGAGGTGCACCGCCTCCAGCAGGCTCAGCTCGCAGGCGTCACCGAGTTCCCACTGCGCGGCGGGCAGGGCGTCGACGTCGACGTGGTCGGGGTTGCGCTCGATCAGGCAGACCTCATGGCCACTGTCGACCAGCTCCCGGGCGATCGAGCGGCCGACGGCACCCGCCCCGGCGATCAGCACCTTCACCTGTGTCGCATCCTTCCGTGTGCCGCGCTCACCCGTGCCCCCGCTCGAGGTCGCCGCTGGGCGGCAGCGCCGCGATGGCCACCGCCTCGGCGGCGTGACCGGAGACGGCCGCGACGTACACCTGGTCGCCGGCCTGGATCACGGTCTTGGGCTCGGGCAGCAACCCGGAGCCGAACCGCAGCAGAAACGCCACCCGCGAGCCCGTCGCCGCTTCCAGATCGGTGACCCGGTGGCCCACCCAGTCCTCGTGCAGCACCACCTCGACCACCGCGACGGTGCCGGTCGGGTCGCGCCACTTGGCGGTCTCGGTGTCGCGGGTCAAGATGTTGAGCAACCGATCGGTGGTCCACGGCACGGTCGCCACGGTGGGGATGCCGAGCCGCTCGTAGACGGCGGCACGCTTGGCGTCGTAGATGCGGGCCACGACGCGTTCCACGCCGAAGGTCTCGCGGGCCAGCCGGGCCGAGATGATGTTGGAGTTGTCGCCGGAGGACACCGCGGCGAACGCACCGGCGTCCTCGATCCCGGCCCGCAGCAGCACATCCCGGTCGAAGCCCATGCCCTGGACCCGCTCGCCGGTGAACTCCGGGCTGAGCCGGCCGAACGCCGCGCTGTCGCGGTCGATGACGGCCACGTCGTGGCCGATCCGGGCCAGCCCGTCGGCCACCGAGGAACCGACCCGGCCACACCCCATCACTACAACCCGCACCCGAGGTCCTTTCGGTGACGTTTTACGTACCGGGAACGCTACCGGCATCCCACAGGAGGCATACTCTTGGCTCTCGTGTCCAAACTCTCCACCGCCGCGCGCCGCCTGCTGCTGGGCCGGCCGTTCCGCAGCGACCGCTTGCAGCACACCCTGCTGCCCAAGCGGATCGCTCTGCCGGTGTTCGCCTCGGACGCGCTGTCTTCGGTCGCCTACGCGCCCGAGGAAGTGTTCCTCATGCTGTCGATGGCGGGTCTGGCCGCGTATTCGCTGACGCCGTGGATCGGTCTGGCGGTCGCTTTCGTGATGCTCGTGGTGGTCGCCAGCTACCGCCAGAACGTGCACGCCTACCCGTCCGGCGGTGGCGATTTCGAAGTGGTCACCACCAACCTGGGCCCCAGCGCGGGGTTGACCGTGGCCAGCGCCCTGCTGGTCGACTACGTCCTGACCGTGGCGGTGTCGATCTCCTCAGCGGTGTCCAACATCGGTTCGGCGTTTCCGTTCATCGCCGACCACCGGGTGCTGTTCGCGGTCGCGGCGATCGTGGCGGTGATGGCGCTGAACCTGCGTGGCGTGCGGGAGTCCGGGGTCCTGTTCGCCATCCCCACCTACGCTTTCATCGCGGCGATGGCGGTCACGCTGGGCTGGGGGTTGTTCCGGATCGGGGTGCTAGGCGACCCGCTGCAGGCGGAGTCCGCGGCGTTCGAGATGCACGCGGAGAGCACCGCGTTCACCGGGTTCGCGCTGGTGTTCCTGGTGGCGCGGTCGTTCTCGTCGGGGTGTGCCGCGTTGACCGGGGTGGAGGCCATCAGCAACGGCGTCCCGGCGTTCCGCAAACCGAAGTCCCGCAACGCCGCCACCACGCTGCTGATGCTGGGCGGGATCTCGGTGGCCATGCTGATGGGCATCATGGTGCTCGCCCAGCAGACCGGGGTGAAGATCGTCGACGACCCCGCCACCCAGCTCGGTGGCGCACCGGCCGGCTACCAGCAGAAGACGCTCATCGCCCAGCTCGCCGAAACCGTGTTCGGCGGCTTTCACCTCGGTTTCGTGCTCACCACCGCGGTGACCGCGCTGATCCTGGCGCTGGCCGCCAACACAGCCTTCAACGGCTTCCCGGTGCTCGGCTCGGTGCTGGCCCAGCACAGCTACCTGCCCCGCCAACTGCACACCCGAGGGGACCGGCTGGCCTTCTCCAACGGGATCCTGTTCCTGGCGATCGCCGCGATCGCGGTGACCGTCGCCTTCCAGGCGAAGGTCACCGCCTTGATCCAGCTCTACATCGTCGGGGTCTTCGTCTCGTTCACGCTCAGCCAGATCGGCATGGTCCGGCACTGGACCCGGCTGCTGCGCACCGAGACCGACCCGCGCACGCGGCGCACGATGATGCGCTCCCGACTGGTCAACACGGTGGGGGCGGTGTGCACCGGCACCGTGTTCCTGGTGGTGCTGGTCACCAAATTCGTTGCCGGAGCGTGGATCGCGATCCTGGCGATGGCGGTGTTGTTCGCGTTGATGAAGATGATCCACCGCCACTACGCGACGGTCAGTGATGAACTGCGCAGGCAGACCGAGGACGAGTCCGAGACGGTGCTGCCCAGCCGCAACCACGCGCTGGTCCTGGTGTCCAAACTGCACCTGCCGACGCTGCGCGCGCTGGCCTACGCCCGCGCCACCCGCCCGGACATGCTGGAGGCGATCACGGTCAGCGTCGACGACGCGGAGACCCGACTCCTGGTGCACGACTGGGAGGAGAGCGATGTCACCGTGCCGCTGAAGGTGATCGCCTCCCCGTACCGGGAGATCACCCGGCCGGTGCTCGACTACGTCAAACGCATCGCCAAGGAATCGCCGCGCACGGTGGTGACGGTGTTCATCCCCGAATACGTCGTCGGGCACTGGTGGGAACAGTTGCTGCACAACCAGAGCGCGCTGCGGCTCAAGACCCGGTTGCTGTTCGTGCCGGGCGTGATGGTGACCTCGGTGCCCTGGCAGCTGGACTCCTCCGAGCGGCTCAAGACCCTGCAGCGTCGCGTCGCACCCGGCGACACCCGGCGCGGCTTCATCGACCCGTGAACACCGGCCTCATCGTGCGCACCGACGCAGCGGCCAACGGCGGACGCTGCGTGGCCCGCCACGACGGCCGGGTGGTGTTCGTCCGCGGCGCGCTGCCCGGCGAGCGGGTCCGGGTGCGGGTCACCGAACAGCGCAGCGCCTATTGGCACGCCGAGGTGCTCGAGGTGCTCGACGCCGCACCCGGTCGGGTGGAGTCGCTGTGCCCGATCGCCGGTGTCGACGGCTCGGGCTGCTGCGATCTCGCGTTCGCCGACCCGGCCACGGCGCGGGCGGTGAAGACGGCGGTGGTGGCTAACCAGTTGGCCCGCCACGGCCGGCACGACTGGGCGGGACAGACCGAACCGTTGGGCGACGGCGAGGTCCTGGGCTGGCGCACCCGGGTGCAACTCGACATCGACCGGCAGGGCCGGCCCGGGTTCCACCGCTACCGCAGTGACGACCTGGTCACCGACCTGCGCTGCGGTCAGTTGCCCCCGGCGCTGACCGACGGGCTGGCCGGCGTCGCGTGGCCACCGGGCGCCCGGTTGCACGCCGTGCTCGACGACGAGGGCACCCGACACGTCGTCGTCGCCGGACCGGGGCGGCGGCGCCGGGTCGCCGACGGCGCCTACCACGGTGTGCACCGGGTGGGTGCGCGGACCTGGCGGGTGCCGGTGACCGGGTTCTGGCAGGCCCACCTCGACGGCCCGCCGACCTACAGCGCGCTGGTGACCGAATGGGCGCAGCCGGCGTTCGGGGAGACCGCCTGGGACCTCTACGGCGGCGCCGGGGTGTTCGCGGCGGTGCTCGCCGAGGCGGTGGGGGAGAGCGGGCGGGTGTTGAGCGTCGACACCGCCCGCGGTGCGTCCGGCGCGGCGCGGGCCGCCCTGGCCGATCTGCCGCAGGTGCGGGTGGTCACCGATTCGGTGCGTCGCGCGCTGGCCGCCGAACCCGCCGGCGCCGACGTCGCCGTCCTCGACCCGCCGCGCACCGGGGCGGGCCGGCAGGTGATCGAGCTGCTCGCCGCCGCCGGGGTGGCGCGTGTCGTGCACATCGGCTGTGAGGCGGCGTCGTTCGCCCGCGACGTCGGTCTCTACCAGCAGCACGGCTACACGGTGGCCGACGTGCGGGTGTTCGACGCGTTCCCGCTCACCCACCATGTGGAGTGCGCGGCGTTGCTGACCCGGTGACGGGGCTGGGCGTCGCGCCGCGTGCCTCCCGCGCCGCGCACGTCCAGCGCCGCGCGCCTCCCGCGCCGCGCGCCTCCCGCGCCGCGCACGTCCCGCGCCGCGCGCCTCCCGCGCCGCGAGATTGAATCCATGCAGGGCGCTTCTCGCACTTTTCCTGCATATTTTCACTTTCGCGGAGGTAAGGGTGGGCCGCGGGAAGTAGGTGGCGGGGATGGCGGGGACGTGGATGGCGGGGACGTGGATGGCAGGGCCGCGGGGCCGCCCGGTCAGCCCCACACGAAGTAGCGCAGCCACAGATAGGGCACGCACAACCCGACCGACACCGCGGTGACGATCGCGCCCTTGCGGGTGAACTCCCAGAACGAGATCGGCGTCCCGGCCCGGCGGGCGATGCCGAGCATGACGACGTTGGCGCTGGCGCCGACCGCGGTCAGGTTGCCGCCGAAGTCCGCGCCCAGCGCCAGCGCCCACCACAGCGCGCCCTGGTGGTCGGGCCCGCCGGCGGCGGCCGCCAACTCCCCGACGATCGGGGTCATGGTCGCGACATAAGGGATGTTGTCGATGACACCGGAAACCGGGGCCGACACACCCAGGATCAGCATTGTGGTCAGCAGCATGTCGCCGCCGGTCACCTCGATCGCCGAACGGGCCAGCGACTCGACGACACCGGTCTTGACCAGCGCGCCGACCATGACGAACAACCCCGCGAAGAACAGCAGCGTCTCCCACTCGACGCTGGAGAGGTACTCCGAGCGGCCCAGCTTGGACAACAGCACCAGCACCCCGGCGCCCAGCAACGCCACCACCGACGGCTCGATGTGCACCACCGAATGGCCGATGAACGCCGCGAACACCGCCGCCAGCACCACCCCGCAGCGGATCAGCAGCCCGCGGTCGCGGATCGCCTCGCCCTCCTCGAGCGCCATCACGTCGGCGACCCGCTCGGGGTCGACGGTGAAACTGCCGCGGAACAGCCACGGCAGCAGCGCGATGAACACGACGACGACGATCGCCACGATCGGCAGCATGTGCACCAGGAAGTCGTTGAACGTCAGCCCGGCGCGGCTCGCGATGATGATGTTGGGCGGGTCACCGACCAGCGTCGAGGCGCCGCCGATGTTGGAGGCGAGCACCTCGGCCATCAGGAACGGCACCGCGTTGATCGCCAACCGGTCGCAGACCAGCAGCGTGACCGGCGCGATCAGCAGCACCGTGGTGACGTTGTCCAGCAACGCGGAGGCCACCGCGGTGATCAGCACCAGCAGGATCATGATGCGCAGCGGCGACCCGGCGGCCCGCTTGGTCGCCCAGATCGCCGCGTACTCGAACACCCCGGTCTGGCGCAGCACCGAGACGATGATCATCATGCCGAACAGCAGGAAGATGACATCCCAGTCGATGCCGGTCTCGCGGGAGAAGAAGATGTCGTCGGAGCCGACCATCGGCAGGCAGACCACCACCGCCGCCCCGACGAGGGCGGCGACGGTCTTGTTGACCCGATCGCTGGCGATGAACAGATAGGCGACCACGAACGCGGTGATCGCGATGGCCGCTGTCACCGGTTCAGTGTCCCAGGGCGGTCTGCAGCAGCCGCGAGGCGGTGATCACCCCGAGGAAGGTGCCGTCGCGGTGCACGGCCAGCAGCGGGCTGTGCAGCCGCGCCATCCGCGCCGCCACCTCGATGACGGTGTCGTCGGCGTCCACCGGCGGCACGTCGTGCAGATGATCGGGCAGCACGGCGCGCACCGTCTTTCCGGCCAGCTTCTCGGCGATGCGGTCGGCCATCTCCTCGTTGAGTACCCCGGCCAGCGACGGGTCGTCGTGGACGTATTGCGGCACGATGAACGCCACCACCTGAGAGGCGGGCAGGATCGCCGACGGCCGCCCGTCGGCATCGGTGACGACGATGCCCGGAAGCCGGTGTTCGGCGAGCAGCCGGGCCGCCTCCAGCGCCGGCGTGTCGAGTGTCACCACCGGGAAACTCTCGGCGATGTCGGCGGCGTGCATGTGCGACACCCTAGCGCGCTGCGTAGACTGACCAGATGCTTCACCAGATCCGCGGTCCCGCTGATCTGCAACACCTCAGTCACCCGCAGCTGGCCGACCTGGCCGGCGAGATCCGCGAGTTCCTGATCCACAAGGTTGCAGTCACCGGCGGTCATTTGGGCCCCAACCTCGGGGTCGTGGAACTGACGTTGGCTCTGCACCGGGTCTTCGACTCGCCGCACGACCCGATCGTGTTCGACACCGGACACCAGTCCTACGTGCACAAGATGCTCACCGGCCGCTGCCGCGACTTCGACACGCTGCGTAAGAAGGACGGCCTGTCGGGCTACCCGTGCCGCGCTGAGAGCGAGCACGACTGGGTGGAGTCCAGCCACGCCAGCGCCGCGCTGTCCTACGCCGACGGGCTGGCCAAGGCGTTCGAGCTGACCGGGCACCGCAACCGGCACGTGGTCGCGGTGGTCGGTGACGGTGCGCTGACCGGCGGGATGTGCTGGGAGGCGCTGAACAACATCGCCGCCGCCAACCGGCCGGTGGTGATCGTCGTCAACGACAACGGCCGCAGCTACGCCCCGACTATCGGCGGGTTCGCCGAGCACCTGGCGGCGCTGCGCCTGCAGCCCGGCTACGAACGGCTGCTCGAGGAGGGGCGCCGGCTGATCCGCGGCATCCCGATGATCGGCGAGTTCAGCTACCAGGCGCTGCACAGCGTCAAGGTGGGCCTGAAGGACGCGCTGAGCCCGCAGGAGATGTTCACCGACCTCGGCCTCAAATACGTCGGGCCGGTCGACGGCCACGACCTCTCCGCGCTCGAGCTGTCGCTGAGCGCCGCCCGCTCCTTCAACGGCCCCGTGATCGTCCACGCCGTGACCCGCAAGGGCGCCGGCTACGCCCCGGCCGAAAACGACGAAGCCGAGCTGATGCACGCCACCGCGCCGATCGACCCGCTTACCGGCCAGCCCACCACGGTGGCCGGGCGGGGCTGGACGGCGGTGTTCTCCGACGCCCTGGTCGAATTCGCCAACGTGCGCCGCGACGTCGTCGCGATCACCGCGGCGATGCCCGGACCGACCGGACTGGCCGCGTTCGGCGCCCGTTTCCCCGACCGGCTGTTCGACGTCGGCATCGCCGAGCAGCACGCCACCGCGTCCGCCGCGGGACTCGCGATGGCCGGCCTGCACCCGGTGGTGGCGATCTACTCCACCTTCCTCAACCGGGCCTTCGACCAGATGTTGATGGACGTCGCGCTGCACAAACTGCCGGTGACGTTCGTGCTGGACCGCGCCGGCATCACCGGCCCCGACGGCGCCAGCCACAACGGCATGTGGGACCTGTCGCTGCTGGGCATCGTGCCCGGAATGCGGGTGGCGGCTCCGCGCGACGGCACCCGGCTACACGAGCAACTCGGTGACGCGCTCGGCGTCGACGACGGCCCGACCGCGATCCGCTTCCCCAAAGGCGACGTCGGCGAAGACATCCCGGCCGTCGAACACGTCGACGGCATGGACGTGCTGGCCCTGCCTGCCGACCAGCTGGGCGATGACGTGCTGCTGGTGGCGGTGGGCGCGTTCGCCCCGATGGCGCTGGAGGTGGCGCAGCGACTGCGCAACCAGGGCATCGGCGTGACCGTGCTCGACCCACGCTGGGTGCTGCCGGTGCCGGCCGGGATCGGCACCCTGGCCCGCGCACACAAGCTGGTCGTGACCCTGGAGGACAGCGGAGTGGCCGGCGGGGTGGGCTCGGCGGTGTCGGCGGCGCTGCGCCGCGCCGAGATCGACGTGCCGTGCCGCGACCTGGGGCTGCCGCAGCAGTTCTACGACCACGCCTCCCGTGGCGAGATCCTGGCGGAGTCCGGTCTGACCGCCCAGGACATCAGCCGCCAGATCACCGGCTGGGTGGCGGCGCTGGGCGCCACCACACCGGTGGACACCGAGGTCGGCCAGCCCGCCGAGTAGGCGATACGGCCGGGCTCAGGAGTCCAGCGCCGTCGCCAACGCCGGCACCACCAGCCGGCGCTGCCAGGACCGCGCCCCACCGGCGCGCAGCACGTCCTCGACCGCCGCGGCGGTATCCGCGGAACCGGCCCAGTCCCAGCACAGCCGGCGCACCAACTCCGGGCTGAGGAGGTTCTCGGCCGGGACGTCGACCTGCTCGGCGACCGCGCTGATCGCGGCGCGCGCGGCCTCCAGCCGGGCGGCGGCCTCCGGCTTGCGTTTTGCCCACCGCACCGCTGGCGGCGGCCCGGAGTTGGACTCCGGGCCGGGTGGGGGAGCCGGGCTCTCCCGGGCGGACGCCAGCGCGGCGACCCACAGTTCGGCGTAGCGGCGCTGTTTGGGGCCGCCGAAGATGGGCCGCTCCAGCAGTTCGGCGACCGTCCTGGGGTCGGTGAGCGCGGCGTCGATGATCGCGCGGTCCGGCAGGATACGGCCCGGTGCGATGTCGCGGCGCTGGGCGAGGCGGTCGCGCACCAGCCACAGTTCGCGCACCGCGGCCAGCCCCCGGTCGCCGCGCACCTTGTGGATCCCCGAAGTGCGCCGCCACCGGTCGCGACGGGTGGGCGGCGCCTCGAACTTGCGCAGATGATCGAACTCCTCTGCGGCCCAGTCGGTTTTGCCCTGCTCCACCAGGACGTCGGCGATCGCGTTGCGCAGTTCGATGAGGACCTCCACATCGAGTGCGGCGTAATTCAGCCACTCGGCGGGCAGCGGCCGCTTGGACCAGTCGGCGGCGCCGTGGCCTTTCGCCAACCCCAACCCGAGCAACCGCTGCACCATTGCGGCCAGGTTGACCCGGTCGAAGCCGGCCAACCGGCCGGCCAACTCGGTGTCGTAGAGCGCAGGCGGGCGCAAACCCACCTCCGCCAGACACGGCAGGTCCTGGTCGGCGGAGTGCAGAATCCACTCCCCGTCGGAGAGAGCCTCGGCGACCGGTTCGAGCAGCGCGGCCGGGTCGGTGCCGTCGCCGACCGGATCGATCAGCACGGTCCCGGCGTCCGCGCGCCGGATCTGGATGAGGTAGGCCCGGTTGGAGTAGCGGAAACCCGAGGCGCGTTCGGCGTCGACCGCGAACGGGCCGCGGCCGGCGGCGAGCCGATCGGCGGCCCGAGCGATCTCGTCGGCGGTGACCGAGACCGGCGGCACCCCGCCACGCGGGGCGCGCAACGGGGTGGCGGTGGGCTCCTCGGCGCTCGCGTCGGTCCCGTCGACGGTGTCGGACATCGTCAGCCGCGCGACCGCGTTCCCAGCTTGGTCACCCCGACCGGCGGCAATCCGGAGGCGTGTTCGAGGACGTCGCAGAACGCCTGGACGTGGCCGCCGAGCTCGGGGCTGGTCGCCGTCCACGAGGCGCGCAGCTCCAGCTGGTGGGCACGCTCGGGCCCGGCGATGTCGCCGTAACGCACCGAGGTGGTGGCCGTCACCGTCCCGCCCAGCGCGGTGACCTCGCTGGTCCGTGCCTCGAGCGCCTCGACCAGCCAGCTCCACACCACTTCGGGCATCAGCGGGTCCATCGCCTCGCTGGCGTCCAGGTCCGCCTGGATGTAGGCCACCAGCCGCATGGTCCCGTCCCAGGCCTCGGAGCCCTCCGGGTCGTAGAGCAGGATCAGCCGGCCGAACGCGTCCTGGTCGGAGAGCTCGGATTGCGCCGCCAGCGCGTCGAGTTCGAGCTGCTTGATCTCGGCGCCCAGCGCATAGCTGTAGGGCGCGAGGCGTTGTGGCGGCCGGATCGGAGCCAGCTCGATCTCCGGCCGCGCCGTGGCCGCGGCCATCGTGGCCACCGCCTCGCGGAACGGGGCCGGTTCAGTTGAGGTCAAGCGCTGCTCCTCTTCCTCACTTGACGGTGTCGCCGGCGCAAGGCACTTGCAATCCACGCTAACCCGGGTCTCGGACGGGATCCGGCAGGCGCGCCGACCGCGACGGCCCCGATCACCCGCGGCACGGCCGTGGCAGCATAGACGGCGATGAGTACCCGTCGTGAGCTGCCCAATTCCGCCTATCTGGCCGCCGCCGCCGGCCGCACCCCGCACCGGACCCCGGTGTGGTTCATGCGCCAGGCCGGCCGATCACTACCCGAATACCGGCAGCTGCGCGCCCGGCACACCATGATGGAGGCCTGCTTCGACGCCGACCTGGTCACCGAGATCACCCTGCAGCCGGTGCGCAGGCACGGGGTGGACGCGGCGATCCTGTTCTCCGACATCGTGGTGCCGCTGCGCGGCGCGGGCATCGACCTCGACATCGTCGCCGACGTCGGCCCGGTCATCGCCGAACCGGTGCGCACCGCCGCGGACATCGACGCGATGCCGGCCCTGGACCCCGACGGCGTCGCACCGGTCGCCGACGCGGTGCGCGCCCTGGTCGGCGAGCTGGGTGAGGTCGCGTTGATCGGCTTCTCCGGCGCCCCGTTCACGCTGGCCTCCTACCTCATCGAGGGCGGCCCCAGCCGCAACCACGCACGGACCAAGACGATGATGCTGGCCGAGCCGGCACAGTGGGATGAGCTGATGACCAAGCTCACCGACATCGCGATCGCCTTCCTGACCGTGCAGATCGATGCCGGTGTCGACGCCATCCAGCTCTTCGACTCCTGGGCCGGCACGTTGTCGCTGGCCGACTACCGCCGCTACGTGCTGCCGCACAGCGCCCGGGTGTTCGCCACACTGGCCGACCGCGGGCTGCCGATGACCCACTTCGGGGTCGGGACCGCCGAGTTGCTCGGCGCGATGTCGGAGGCGCTGCCGCGTTCGGCTGCCGGGGTGGTCGGGGTGGACTGGCGTACCGCCCTGCCTGCCGCGGCCGGCCGCGTCGAAGCCGGCACCGTCCTGCAGGGCAACCTCGACCCGGTGGTGCTGCTCACCGGCTGGCCGGCCGTCGAGCGCGCTGCCCGCGACGTGGTGGCGGACGGCAGGCAGGCGGTGGCCGCAGGCGCGGGCGGTCACATCTTCAACCTGGGGCACGGCGTGCTGCCCGAGACCGACCCGGGTGTCCTCACCGACCTGGTGGCGCTGGTGCACTCGTTGTGAACGTAGGCGGCTACGCCGTCGTCGGCGGCGGCATCTCCGGCCTGACCGCCGCCTACCGGCTGCGGGCCGCGCTCGGTGCGGACGCCCGGATCGTGCTGTTCGACCCCGCCGAACAGCTCGGCGGGGTGCTGCGCACCGTCGAGGTGGCCGGGCGGGCGATGGACGTCGGCGCGGAGGCCTTCGTCCGCCGCCGCCCCGAGGTGCCCGCGCTGCTGGCCGAACTCGGTCTCGGCGACCGGGTTCGGGACACCACCGGGGTGCGCCCGCTGGTCTACAGCGGGGCCGGCCTGCACCCGATGCCCACCGGCACCCTCAACGGGATCCCGTCGTCGGCGCAAGCGCTGTCCGGACTGGTCGACACCGCCACCGTGGCCCGCATCGACGCCGAACCGGACCGGGCCCTGCACTGGCGGCGCGGCGCCGACCCGACGGTGGCCGAGTTGGTGGGGGAGCGCTTCGGGGAGCAGGTGGTGACCCGCTCGGTGGACCCGCTGCTGGCCGGGGTCTACGCCGGGTCGGCGAACACGATCGGGCTGCGCGCCGCCGCCCCCGGCCTGGCTGCCGCGCTCGACCGCGGCGCCCCCAGCCTGCTGGCCGCGGTGCGTTCCGCGCTGCCCGCACCCACCGGCGCACCGATCTTCGGGGCGCTGACCGGGGGTTACCGGGTGCTGGTCGACGAACTGACCCGCCGGGCCCGGCCCGAGCGGGTGCGCACGGCCGTGTCGCGACTGCGCCGGTCCGGCCCCGGCTGGGAACTCACCGGCGCCGACGGCACCGCCCACCGGGCCGACGCGGTGATCCTGGCGGTGCCACCGCACCGGCAGGCGGAACTGCTCGGCGAGGCGGCGCCGCGGGCCGCGGCGCTGGCCGCCCGCATCCCCGCCGCCTCCTCGGCGGTGGTGGCGCTGGCACTGCCGGCGGGCACCCCGATCCCCGAACACTCCGGCGTGCTGGTCGCCAGCGGGGAGCGGCTGCACGCCAAGGCGATCACCCTGTCGTCACGCAAATGGGGTGTCGATGCGGCGGGCCCGGAGTTGCTGCGGGTCTCCTTCGGCCGGTTCGGGGACGGTGGGCGGACCGTCGAAGCCGGCGACGACGAGCTGCTGGCCTGGGCGCGGGAGGATCTCGCCACCGTGCTCGGCGTCGAGGCGGACCCCGCCGACTCCGCTGTCGCCCGCTTCGTCGACGCGATGCCGCAGTACGGGCCGGGTCACGGCGAGCTGGTCGCCGACCTGCGCGCCGACCTGCCCGCCACGCTGGCGGTGGCCGGCAGCTTCCTCGACGGGATCGGGGTGCCGGCCTGCATCGCCGCGGCCACCGCGGCGGCCACCAGGGTGCTCGGGGCGGCCGCGCCGACCGTGGCACGATAGGGATATGACCCGCCTTGACTACGACGCGTTGAACGCCACCCTGCGCTACCTGATGTTTTCGGTGTACTCGGTGCGGCCCGGGGTGCTCGGTGACGACCGGACCGCGGTCATCGAGGAGACCACCGAGTTCCTCAAACGCCAGGAGGACAACGGGGTGGTGGTGCGCGGCGTCTACGACATCGCCGGGTTGCGCGCCGACGCCGACTTCATGATCTGGACCCACGCCGAGCGCATCGAGGCGCTGCAGGCGACCTACTCCGACTTCCGGCGCACCACGACGCTGGGGCGCGCCAGCACCCCGTTCTGGAGCAGTGTGGCGCTGCACCGGCCGGCCGAGTTCAACAAGAGCCACCTACCGGCGTTCATCGCCGGGGAGGACCCGGGCGACTACATCTGCGTCTACCCGTTCGTGCGCTCCTACGAGTGGTACCTGCTGCCCGACGAGGAGCGTCGCCGCATGCTCGCCGAGCACGGCATGGCGGCCCGCCCCTACAAGGAGGTGCGGGCGAACACGGTGCCGGCCTTCGCGCTCGGCGACTACGAATGGCTGCTGGCGTTCGAAGGTCCCGAACTGGACCGGATCGTCGACCTGATGCGGGACCTGCGTGCCACCGATGCGCGCAGGCACACCCGCGAGGAGACCCCGTTCTTCGTGGGACCGCGGGTCGACGTCGAGCGCCTGGTGACGGCCCTGCCGTGACGCAACCGCCGGCCGACCCCAACCTGTTCGACGAACGCTACCGCGACGCCCACACCTCCCACGGTCTGCCGACCGCCACCCCGTGGGACGTCGGCGGGCCACAGCCGGTGGTGCAGCGCCTGGCGGCGCTCGGTGCGATCCGCGGGCAGGTGCTCGACCCGGGCACCGGGCCGGGCCACAACGCGATCCACCTGGCCTCCCACGGGCATGCGGTCACCGGGATCGACGTGTCGCCGGCGGCGCTGGAGCGGGCCCGGAACAACGCCGAAAAAGCCGGGGCGAGCGTCGAATTCGAGTTGGGCGACGCCCGTACCCTGGACGGGATCACGAACCGGTTCGACACCGTGGTGGACTGCGCCTTCTACCACACGTTCGCCACCGACGACGAGCCGCAAACCGAGTATGCGCGGGCGCTGCACCGGGCCACCCGGCCCGGGGCGCGGCTGTTCATGTTCACCTTCGGTGAGGGCACCGTCAACGGATTCCGGATGCCGCGGTCGTTGTCGCGGAATCACTTTGAGCGGTTGCTTCCCGACGCCGGCTGGCGGTTGGATTACGTGGGTCCGACGACCTACCGGGTGCACGTCAGCGGTGCGACGTTCGGGCAGATGGCCGAACGCAATCCGGCGCTGGCCGACCGGATCGCCGAATTACAGGAGCGGTTCGCCGTCATCGAGCCGTGGCTGACCGACGGCATAGCGCTGGCCCCGTTCTGGGAGGTCCACGCCACCCGGCTGGACTGAGCCCGCCGGTTCCTAGCCTTCGGCGGGTTCCAGGCGCAGCGAGATCGAGTTGATGCAGTACCGCTGGTCGGTCGGGGTGGGGTAGCCCTCGCCGACGAAGACGTGACCCAGATGGCTGTGGCAGTGGGCGCACAGCACTTCGGTGCGCGACATGCCCAGCGACTCATCGGGGCGCAGCAGCACCGCCTCCGAATGCGACGGGTCGAAGAACGACGGCCACCCGCAGTGCGAGTGGAACTTCTCGGTGCTGCGGAACAACTCCGCACCGCACGCCCGGCACTGGTAGACGCCTTCGGTCTCGGTGTCGGTGTACTCACCGGTGAACGGCCGCTCGGTGCCGGCCTGTCGCAGCACCGCGAACTCCTCGGGGGTGAGCCGCTGCTGCCACTGCTCCTCGGTCAGGTCGAGTTTCGGACGAGGTGAGGTCATGCCTCCACGCTAGCGCGGGCCGGCGGTTGCGGCATCCACGGCGGATCGATGCCCTCGTCGAGGCGATCGTCGTCCTTGGCGTCGGCGTAGCGGAAGTACAGCACGCAGAACACCACGATCAGGATCAGCGACCAGCCGTAGGTGATCCGCAGATACTCCAGCGCGCGTCCGGTGGTCGGCCAATGCCCCAGCAGCCACCGATCGGCGCTCATGAACCCGTAGATCGCCAACCAGGCCGGCCAGTTCCGAAGCACCGAGTTCGGCAGCACCACCGTCATCAGGAACGGGAACAGCATCATCGAGTAGTAGCCCTGCCCCAGCGAGAGCACCAGGAACGAGGTCACCAGCAGCACACCGGAGGACGTCGTCATCCAGAACAGTGGGTCGCGGCGCCGGTAATAGCGGTAGAGCAGCCACAGGCTGGCGATCGCGAGCAGGGTGAACCCGATGCGCAGCGCGGTGATCAGCCACATCGGCAGCCCGTAGTAGACGCCGTTGCCCAGGATCGAGCTGTTGAAGTAGTCGCGGGTGGAGAAGATGTAGGGCAGGGTGCGGCGGAAGAAGTCGATCGGATCGGCGATCAGCGGAAGTGCGGCCAGGTTGAACGCCACCGGCACCGCGAACGCGGTGACCAGCGCCCGCCACTGCCGGTTGAGCAGCGGCAGCAACAGCAGTGGCCCCAATAGCGGTTTGACCACCAGGCTCAATCCGATGGCCGCTCCGGCCAGCCACTGACTGTTGACCTTGCCGTCGAGCAGCCAGCGCAGGAACAGCACCTCCAGCAGCAACACCACCCCGTTGATGTTGGTGAACACCAGCGTGTTGATCACCGCTTCGGTGCAGAACATGGCGGCCAGCAGGGCGGGGGCGGCCACCGAAGCCAGCGTGTAGTTGAACAGCCGCAGCAGGAAGTATGCGGCGAGCACGATCGCCAGCGTGTTGAAGAAGATGAACCAGTAGCGGGAGGCGTCCACCGGCAGGTAGCCGAACGGCGCCATCAGCAGTGTCCCGCCCGGCGGGTACAGGTAATGCGGGTCGACGAAGTCGAAGTTCTCCCCGTAGACGCTCAACCCGCGTTTGAAGTTGACCACCGCGGTGTAGACCGGGCCGAAGTCATCGGTGATGTAGCCGTTGGTGGCCAGCACGTAGCTGCGGTGGATGACGAACAGGATCGCCAGCGGCCACAGGACGGCACGCAGCACCGTCGAGGTCGTCGGGGGAGTCGAACGGGGCCGGAAGGCGGCCGACGCGAAATCGCGCAGGCCGGAACCCCGAGAATCTGCGAGCGCCACCAGCGCACCCTATAACGAAGCGGGAACCGGCCGGCTCAGGCCGGGCAGAACGTGTCGGTCTCCGGCAGCACACCGCTGACCAGGTAATCGATGAGCGGCGGCAGCGCGCAGCCGGAGTAGATGGCGGCGCCGTGGCCCACCCCCTGCCACATCACCCGCTTGCTGGCGGACCCGGCGTTGAGGACGGTGGCGGCCGTGGCGGCCACCCCGGAGCCGACGATCGGGTCGTTCTTCGCCACCCCGAGCAACAGCACGTCGACGCCGAGGTCGGCGGGCGGCTCGGTGGGATTGCTGGACGGCCAGGGCAGGCAGCGCACCATGTCGAGGGCGGCCACCGTGCCGAACTGCGGGTACTGCTTGCCCCAGGCCACCACCAGCTCCCGCACCCGGTCGGGAGTGGGGCGGTTCAACGCGTCGCTGCAGGAGTTGATGAACTGCCCGTCGCTGCCGCGCAACCACTGCGCCCGGTCGACCATCTCGGTGAGCAGGCGGGTGTCGCCGGAGCGGGCGGCGGCCAGCGCGTCGGCCAGTGCGGTGGTGCTGCCCACCGGGTCGGTCGGCGGGAACCCCAGCGCGGTGGTGATCGCGTGCACCAGCGCGGCCACCGAGATCCCGCCGGGGCCGCGGCCGGCCCGGGCGTCGGAGATCAAGGCGTCGACCGCGCCCTTGGGATCGGGGCCGAGTGCGCACTCGACTGCGGCGCACTGCGCGGCGAACGCGTCGAGCGCGGCCTGTTGACCCTGCACCCGCTGTTCCGCCACGTTCTCGGCGGAGACACCCAGGGTGAGCGGGGAGTCCAGAATGAGCCGGGCCACCTTGTCGGGGTGGGAGGAGGCGTAGGCCAGCGCCACCTGGGCGCCGTTGCCCACCCCGGCCAGCGCCAGCCCCGGCACGTCGAGGCGGCTGCGCAGCGCCTCCAGATCCTCGGCGGCGTGGGCGTTGTCGTAGGCGATACCGCTCTGCGGCACCGCGTCGGTGCAGTTGTTGGCCGCGGTGATCGCGATCGTGTTCAAGGCGGCCACCGGGTCGTCGCCCGGCTCGAACTGGGCCTGGTCGGCGATGTCGCGGCGGTCGTAGGAGTCCAGACAGGTCGCCGCGCTCGACAGCCCGATCCCGCGGCGGTCGACCGCGATGATCGGGTGGGTGTCGAGCACGTCGGCGCCGGCCCGCGACAGCCAGACCGGCAGCTGAACAGAGGACGGCAGATCGGTGCCGGTGGTGAACACCAGGGGGCCGGCGTCGTCCGGTGTCTTGTCCGATTTGGCTTGCACCACACCGATGTTCACGGTCGCCGAGGATCCGCTGAGCGGGTCGAGGTCGGCGTCGAACGTCGTGCACTGCAGTGTGATCCCCGGGATCTTCGGCACGTGCGCGTCGTCGAAGGTCTTGGTGGTGCACTCGTGCCACGTCATGTCGTTGTTGGGCGCACTGACCGGCGGTGGACCTTCCGGCGCGGCGCTGGTGGTGACCTCGCCCTGCGGGTGGTCGGCGTCGGTGGCGTAGCGCGGGTCCGCGCCGGGGGCGGCGGGCACGCAGCCGGCGAGCACCAGGGTCACTGCAGTGAGCACGGCCGAGGACACCGCGAGCCGGGGGCGCCGAGTCATGCCGACCACAGTAGCGAGTGCCGGACGGGGGTCCGGTGCGCCTTGTCGCGGGTCATCGTCAGTCGGTGCCGACGGCGTAGCGGGTGTAGAGGTACCCGGCGGTGTCGGTGAGCAGGTGGACCGGGTGCATCGCGGTCTGGAAGCCGACCGGGCCGGTGGTGATCCGGCGTGCCTTTCCGCCCACCAGCACCGGGGCGACGGTCAAACACAGCTCGTGCAGCAGCCCGTGGTGGGTCAGGGTGCCGTGCAGGGTGGGCCCGCCCTCGGTGAGTACCCGCACCAGGCCTCGGTCGGCGAGGTGGCGAAGTGCGGTCGGCGGGTCGACGGCGTCGGGGTCGGCGGCGGAACAGTCGAGCACCTCCGCGGCGTCGCCGAGACGCTCGGCGACCAGCGGTGCGGAGGCCGTGCTGGTCAGTACCAGCGGCGGGACATCGGTGTCGGTGAACACCTTCATGTCCGGGTCGAGGCGCCCGGAGCGGGTGACGACCGCGATCGGGGGCACCTCGGCCTGCCCGGCCCGCCTGCGGGTGTCGCGGGCGGCGGCGTCCAGCTTGACCCCGCCGTAGTTCTCCGCGCGCACCGTGCCGGCACCCACCATCACGACGTCGGCCAATGCTCGCAGCATCGCGAAGATCTGCCGGTCGCCCGGCCCGGCCAGCCCGCCCGAGCGGCCGTCGAGGGTCGCCGCGCCGTCGACGCTGGCGATGAAGTTCGACCGCACGAGGCAGTCCCGGAGGCCGTCGGGGTAGGCGTAGAGCTCACGCAACCGGGCGGTGTCGACCGGTTCACCGGCCTCGAGCAGTGTGAGTTCGGTCCCAGCGCCGCTTTCTGCCATGACCTACATTGCAGCACGTCGCTACAGTGCCTGCATGCACGACCCTGACTCCGCCGGTTCCGACGGCCCGATCGCTCACCTGGTCGACCGCAATCCGACCGTCTCCCCGGAGCGGTTGATCGCCCAACTGGTGCCGCCGCCCACCTTCGTCGACGTCAGTTTCGGGAACTACCTGCCCGATCCCGCCGAGCCCACCCAGGCCGAAGCGGTGGCCGCCTGCGCGCAGTTCTGTGAGCAGGCGCTCCAGCGGCGGGCGGGCCGGCGCAAGCTGTTCGGCAAGCGCGAGGTGCTGCCCGGGGTGGGGCTGTATCTCGACGGTGGTTTCGGGGTGGGCAAAACCCACCTGCTGGCCTCCACCTACTTCACCCTGGCGGCCTCCGACGGCAGTGCCGCCGCCTACGCGACCTTCGGTGAGTTGACCCAGCTGGCCGGGGTGTTCGGGTTCGTGGAGTGCATCGAGCTGCTCGCCGACTACACGGTGGTCTGCATCGACGAGTTCGAACTCGACGACCCGGGCAACACCACGCTGGTCTCCCGGCTGCTGGCGCAACTGGTGGAACGTGGCGTGTCGGTGGCCGCGACCTCCAACACGCTGCCCGAGCAACTGGGCGAGGGCCGGTTCGCCGCGCAGGACTTCCTGCGCGAGATCAATACGCTCTCGGAGATCTTCACCACCGTGCGCATCGAGGGCCCCGACTACCGGCAGCGGGGGCTGCCTGCCGCGCCGGAACCGCTCAGCGATGACGCGGTGGTCGCGCGCGCCGCAGGCGGTGACGGGGCGACGCTGGACGATTTCGACGCGCTCTGCGACCACCTGGCCACCATGCATCCGTCCCGGTACCTGTCACTGATCGACGGGGTGAGTCGGGTCTGCCTGACCGGAGTGCACCCGCTGGAGGACCAGAACGTGGCGCTGCGGCTGGTCGCACTGGTCGACCGGCTCTACGACGCCGGTGTCCCGGTGGCCGCCTCCGGTGCACCGCTGGACGCCATCTTCAGCGAGGAGATGCTCGCCGGGGGTTACCGCAAGAAGTACCTGCGGGCCACGTCGCGGCTGCTGGCGCTGGGTGCCGCGCAGGTGGCGCCGGTCGGCGACTAGCTCGGCGGGCTCAGAGGTTCCACTGGGCGAGGTGTTCGCCGTTGATGGCGTCGAGGAGCACCACGTTGGTGACCAGGTCGCGGTAGACGTGCCAGTAGACGCCGCCGTTGACCGTCGACCCGGCCGGTGCGTTGGCCAGCAGCGTCTCCAGCGAGTCGGGGGCGTCGGTGTGCTTGGAGACGTAGGCGTCGGCGAACGGGGTCACGCCGCGGAAGGTGAGCCGGACCGAGGGGGAGTAGGCCTGCGGGCTTTCGATGACGTGCACGGTGACCCCGGCACGCCAGGGGCCGCCGGCCTCGCGGTAGCCGGGATGCCCGGTCCAGGTCCAGCCCGGCGGCACCGGGACGGGTTGCACGTCGTGGACGGTGACGTCGGCGACGATGCCGTTGTCGGTCTGGATCCGGAGGGTGTCGCCGAGGGGGCCGATCGGGGCGTCGCCGACCGCGCCGGCCGGGGCGGCGACGGCGATGGTGGCCGCGGTGAACAGACCGAACAGCAGCGCGAGTGCGCGGCGCATCATGCCTCCCGGAGTGTGGTTATCCGTCGCATGATGGCACATCGGTGAGTCGGTGGCGGCCAGTTGGGTCAGGTGGCCGGGTGGCGGCGGGGTCATCCGGTCAGGCCGGTGAGCAGTGCGGTCACCCAGTCGAGCAGGGAGCTCAGGCCGAGCTGTCCGGCGAGATCGCCGAGGTCCAGCGGTGTCGCTGAAGTGGCGAGCCAGGCGGACAGCAACTCCCACAGTGAACCCGGGGCGCCGTCAACCATGCCGGTGTTGATCGCCGCGTTGACCAGTGTGGTCAGCGCCGGGCTGGTGATCGGGTCGGCCAGCTGGTAGGTCGCCGGGTCGAGCAGGTCGTCGACGAAATCGGTGAGTCCCTGCCATGCGCCGCGCAGCAACGCCTCGGGTAGGTCCAGCCAGGTGCAGCCGGCCACGCAGTGCAGCTCGGTGGGAAACAGGCCGATGGTGGTGGCCAGGTCGGCCGGCCCGGAGTTCCAGCCGTCGGTGATGCTGCCGTAGCCGAGGTTGACCAGGATCCGCAGGTCGGGTTCCAGCAGGTCGGCGAGGGGCCGGCCGGCCACGGGTACCAGCCGCAGCGGGTCGAGCAGCGGCAGGGTATCGGCGCGGATCATGTAGTAGTCGGTGAGGTCGCCGACGGTGTCGAGTTGGACGACGTTGGCGGGGTTGACGACCCCGGGCGACGACCAGAGGTCGTTGTAGTCGAAGCCCAGATACTTCAGGTGCTGGGTGAACAGTCCCACCAGGGCGTTGAGCGTCGACAGCGGGTTGAGCGGGTAGCGGGGGAAATCGGCGTAGCCGTCGTATTCGAGGGTGAACACGTCGGTGGGGAACAGGTTCGGGGTGGGGTTGCCCAGCGTCATCTCGAACATGCGGGAGAGGTCGCGGATGAGTGGCAGGTCGAAGCTGGTGAGCATGCCGCCGTTGGGGTTGGCGGAATTGCCGACCAACACGAAGTGCACGAGATTCGGATCGACGTGGTCCGCGGCGAGCTGGTTCATGGTCAGTGTCGAGAGCGCCGAGCTCTGCGAGTAGCCGAACACGTACACCGGGTTCTCGGTGCCGAGGTTGTCTTTGATGGCATCGGTGAGCAGCCGGGCGCCCTCGGCCATCGACCAATCGGGGTGCTGGCCCATCAACTCCGGGGTGTAGAACGACTGCGCGGTGCCGCCGAAGCCCAGCGGTTGCAGGTAGAGCCGACTGGCGCTGTCCACCCAGCCGTCGCTCGGATTGGGCACCCCGCTGCCGCCCATCACCAGGGCGGGCGGCACGGTGGCCACGTCCGCGTCGGTCTCGGCGGTGAGGTGCACGGCGAACGTCGCGAGGTCCAACAACGGTGTGTACCGGGGCAACCCGAACAGCCCTGCGGCGGTGATCGTCACAGCGGTCAGAGCGGCGCCGGCGCGCCGTTGCACCGGGTGCATAGGGGTAACTGTCCGCCGAGGCGGGCGCCCAGGCAAGGGTTTGCGGTTATTGCTCTTCGGGAGGCGCCGGTTCGCGGGTGGCCGCCCGGCGGATGTGGTCGGGCAAGACGCCGAGATGACGGCGGCCGACCAGGACGCAGTCGTGGGTCTCGGCGAGCCGGCGGGCGGCGGCGGTGAACCCCTGGTTGGTGACCACCATCGTGCGGCGGCAGTCCTGCATCGGGGCGCCGGCCACCACCTCCTGCACGGCGGCGGCGCCCACCGGCCTGCTTTGGCGCTTGCATTGGATGGCGAGGCGGTCCGGTCGGTGCCCGACGACGATGTCGACACCCCAGTCTCCGGTGGCGCCGGTCATGATGACCGGCAACCTGCTGGCCCGTGCCGCATCGGCGACGAAATCCTCGAACTCCCAGCCTTCCATGGTGTCGATCGTGGCCAGGTCCCGCCGCGCGCGGCGGGCTGCCCGGCCGGGCAGGGAGACCGGAGCCGACGCCGAGACCGACGGGCGGGTGACGGCCAGCGACGCCGAACCCAATGCCGCAAGGGAACGCAGCACCGCCCAGGTGAGCACCGGCGCGGCGATCGTCGCCGCCAACACCTGGGGCGGGGCGAACCCGGACCGGTAGGCGAGGACACCGGCGACCACACCGATCGCCAGCAGCAGCTTGGCCTTCACAGCCGGTCAGGGTAGGGGGGAGGTCGGACAGTCCGGGCTAAGAGTGGCGGGAAAAGCGACGCCGACATGCGGAAACGCTGATGAAGCCCAGCCTGTCGTCGAGCAGATCTTGAGGGGGACCCGTTTGGTGGTCCAGCCGCTATGCGACTTTCGGTTGGTGGGTCGCGGCCCACTGTAGGGCAAACTCGGCGGGGGTGCGGTCGCCATGGGCAGAGTGAGGCCGGTTGGCGTTGTAGTCCATCCTCCAGTCCTCGATGATCACCCGGGCTTCCAACAGCGAGTCGAACCGCCACAGGTTGAGCAGCTCGTCCCGCAGGCGGCCGTTGAACGATTCGATCCAGGCGTTCTGCCACGGCGAGCCCGGATCGATGAAAAGCGAACCAGCACTGTTGAATCGACACCAATCAGCTACGGCGTGCGCGACGAACTCGGGACCGTTGTCGAAACGCACATAGTGCGGCGCCCCATGGAGGAGTGCCAGGCGATCCAAGACGTCGACGACACCATCGGCGTCGATGGAGCGATCCACTTCGATGGCGAGTGCTTCGCGGGTGAACTCGTCGATCACGTTGAGCATCTTCAGGGTGCGTCCGTCGGCGGTGGTGTCGAACTGAAAATCCATCTGAGGGGGACCCGTTTGGTGGTCCAGCCGCTATGCGACTTTCGGTTGGTGGGTCGCGGCCCACTGTAGGGCAAACTC
>NZ_LQPZ01000039.1 GCF_002102395.1 Mycolicibacillus trivialis | reverse complement strand
GCCAGCGGTGATCTGCTGGCCTGCGTCCAGCCTGTCCTTGTGATCTGTTGCGGTCTGGGCCGTTTCGGGCGTGGAAGTCGGGGTCGAAGATGGTCGAAAGCGCGGGTGTTCTCAGGCGGCGGTGGCCGGTGGTCCACGGTGGGTGGCGTCAAAGGTGTTGAGCCAGGCATATTCCCATGGCCAGGATTCGGGCAGGTGCCAGGTGATCTGGTCGCGCCCACTGCGGGCGGGGCGGCAGGCGACGGAGATGAGTTCGTTGCGGATGGTGGCGCCGCGGGCGACGGCGTGCCGGGGTGAGGCGAGCACCCCCAGGGCGCGGGTGAGCGCGTGCGCGGTGACCGCGAGTTGCAGCCAGGCGGCGTTGGCGTGGAACCGCCCGGAGGGCAGATGCGCCAGCGGCCCGTCGAACAGGTCGGCGAAGACCTGTTCGACGATGGCGTGTCCGCGGTGTTGGGATTCGGCCTCGACGAGGCCGAACGGGCTGTCGGTGAACACCGCGTGATACCGGTAGGTGGCGAACAACTCGTCTTGTCCCTGGGCGGCGGCTTTTCGGTTGAGCCGCTTGACCCGGCGCACGATCAGCCGGGCGTCAACGCGATGGGTCTTCGACGAGGCGAACGCGGTGTAGCCCACCTCGGCGATCTCGGCGTCGGAGATCCACTGCTGGGCCTGCTCGTCGAAGATCGCGTTCGGGTACTTGATCGGGGTCCAGGCGGTCTCGTCGATGCCGGTGATGGCGCGCCGGATCTTGGGGTCCATCCGAGCGGTGACCGAGAAGTGCGCGTTGTTGCGGCGGCACGCGCTCACGAACGCGCCGGTGTAGAAGGCGGAATCACCGCGCGCCACGATCAGCCCGCTGATCCCGGCGTCGCGGGAGGTGGTGATCGATTCAGCCACCAGACTCGCCGCGCCGCGCGCGGAGGCGGCGTTGCCGCCGCGCAGCCGCGCCGTGGTCACCACCGGCGCGGCCAGCGGGGTGGACACCGCCGCGGCCAGTGCGTTCAAGCCGCGCACGGTCAGCGACTTGGACGCGATCTTGGTGTGCCCGAACGCCGCGCCCTGCTTGGCGGGCCCGTACACCCTCTTCTGCGTGGAGTCCACGTCGATGAACGCCAGCTGCTGCCCGCCGGGCAGCAGCGGTGTGCGCGACGCGAGTTCGGCCAGCACCCGGCGGCCCACCGCGGCCAGCTGACGCACGTTGCCGTGGTCGAACGCGCGCAGGAACGACCCCAACGTCGAGGGA
>NZ_LQPZ01000038.1 GCF_002102395.1 Mycolicibacillus trivialis | reverse complement strand
GCCCGGGTGGGTGGGCTCGCGCCGGCCGCCCGGGTCGACGCCCCGCCCGGGGACGACACGGACGACTCCGACGATGCGGGGGAGGACCGGTGAAGGCCCAGGGGGAAACCCGGGGGAAGCGGATGGGCCGCGGCCGGCCCCGGCACCTGTTCGGCGGTCGGGTCCGCACCTCCACGGTGGTGCTGCTGGTGGCGTTCGTGGCGGTGTGGTGGCTCTATGACACCTATCACCCCGAACCGCCGGATCATCAAGTGCCGGCCAGCGACGTGGTCCCGCCCGGCTACGTCCCCGACCCGGACTACACCTGGGTGCCCAGGACCCAGGTGCGGGCGCCCGCGGACACTTCGACACCGCCGCCGCCCACCCCCACCACCACGCCGACCACGCCGGTGACCACCACGCCGCCGACCCCGCTGTCGCCGGAGCCGCCGCCGCTGCCGCTGCCCTCCCCGTTCGGGACGCTGCCGCCGCTGATCCCGCCGGAGCCGGGTTCACCGTCACCGCCGACATCGCCGTCACCGACTCCGCTGACGACACCGCCGCAAGCCCCGCCGGGCTAGCGTGACCGGCGGCGGGGTTATCCGCGGTTACACTGCGTGCCGTGATGATCACGCTTGACCATGTCAGCAAGCAGTACAAATCGTCGGGGCGTCCGGCGTTGGACGACGTCAGCGTCAAGATCGACAAGGGCGAGTTCGTTTTCCTCATCGGGCCGTCGGGTTCGGGCAAATCGACGTTCATGCGGCTGCTGCTGGCCGCCGAACGTCCCACCAGCGGCGACATCCGGGTGTCGAAATTCCACGTCAACAAACTCTCCGGCCGGCACATCCCCGCGCTGCGCCAGGTGATCGGCTGCGTGTTCCAGGACTTCCGGCTGCTGCAACAGAAATCGGTCTTCGACAACGTCGCGTTCGCCCTGGAGGTGATCGGCAAACGCGCCGACACCATCAACCGGGTGGTGCCCGACGTGCTGGAGATGGTCGGGCTGGCGGGCAAGGCCAACCGGCTGCCCGACGAACTCTCCGGCGGTGAGCAGCAGCGCGTCGCCATCGCGCGCGCGTTCGTCAACCGGCCGCTGGTGCTGCTGGCCGACGAGCCGACCGGCAACCTCGACCCGGAGACCAGCCGCGACATCATGGACCTGCTCGGCCGGATCAACCGGACCGGCACCACCGTGGTGATGGCCACTCACGACCACCACATCGTCGACTCGATGCGCCAGCGGGTGGTCCAGCTCTCACTGGGCCGGTTGGTGCGCGACGAGCAGCACGGCATCTACGGAATGGATCGATAGTGCGCTTCGGATTCCTGTTCAACGAGGTCCTCATCGGGCTTCGTCGCAACGTCACCATGACCGTGGCGATGATCCTGACGACCGCGATCTCGATCGGGCTGTTCGGCGGCGGGCTGCTGATCATCCGGCTGGCCGACCATTCCAAGGCCATCTACCTCGACCGGGTGGAGTCGCAGGTCTTCCTCACCGACGACATCTCCGCCGGTGACATGACCTGCGACAGCGACGCCTGCAAGGCGCTGCGCGAGCGCATCGAGGCCCGCGACGACGTCAAGTCGGTCCGCTTCCTCAACCGGGAGGACGCCTACGAGGACGCGATCGCCAAGTTGCCGCAGTTCAAGGAGGTGGCCAGCACGGACGCGTTCCCGGCGTCGTTCATCGTCAAGCTGGAGAACCCCGAGGAGCACGCCGCCTTCGACGACGCACTGCGCGGCCAACCCGGGGTCCGCGAGGTCAAGAACCAGAAGGACCTCATCGACCGGCTCTTCGCGGTGCTCGACGGGATCAGCGGGGCGGCGTTCGCGGTGGCGCTGGTGCAGGCCATCGGGGCGATCCTGCTGATCGCCAACATGGTGCAGGTGGCCGCCTACACCCGGCGAACCGAGATCGGCATCATGCGCCTGGTCGGGGCCAGTCGCTGGTACACCCAGTTGCCGTTCCTGGTCGAGGCGATGCTGGCCGCCACCATCGGTGTGGCGATCTCGGTCATCGGGTTGATCGTGGTGCGTGCGGTGTTCCTCGACCGCGCGCTCAGCCAGTTCTATCAAGCGAACCTGATCGCCAAGATCGACTACGCCGACGTCCTCTACATCGCACCGGTGCTGTGGCTGGTGGGGGTGGCGATGGCGGGCGCGACGGCGTATGTGACCTTGCGGCTGTACGTTCGGCGCTGACGTGGCCAAGAAATCCCGCGGCGCGAAGGGCTCCGAGGCCGACGGCGGCAACCGGGTGATCGCCACCAACCGCAAAGCCCGGCACGACTACTCGATTCTGGAGGTCTTCGAGGCCGGGGTCGCGCTGGTCGGCACCGAGGTGAAGAGCCTGCGCCAGGGCCACGCCTCCCTGGTCGACGCGTTCGCCACCGTCGATGACGGCGAGGTGTGGCTGCGCAACATGCACATCCCCGAATACCACCACGGCAGCTGGACCAACCACGAACCGCGCCGCAACCGCAAACTGCTGCTGCACCGCAGCCAGATCGACACGCTGGTCGGCAAGATCAAGGACGGCAACCTGACCCTGGTGCCGCTGTCGGTGTACCTGTCGAGCGGGAAGGTGAAGGTGGAGTTGGCGCTGGCCCGCGGGAAGCTGGCCCGGGACAAGCGTCAGGACCTGGCTCGACGCGACGCGGAGCGGGAGATCACCCGCGCGCTCGGGCGCCGCGCCAAGGGTATGGACTAGGGGTGATCCCCGCCGCCCCGGCGCTGGCCCTGGCCTCGGCCACCAGCTTCGGTATCAGCGATTTCGTCGGCGGCATCGCCGCGCGGCAGGTCGCGGCGCTGCGGGTCGTGCTGATCTCCACCCCGGTGGCCATGGTCCTGCTCGGGTTGGCCGCACTCGGCGCCGGCGGTCCGATCACCGCCGAGGCCGCCGTCTGGGGAGCGCTGGGCGGCATCACCCAGGCGCTGGGAATCTGGTGGTTCTACGCCGCGCTGGGCGCCGGGCCGATCGCGGTGGTCTCGCCGCTGTCGGCGGTGATCGACGCGGCGGTGCCGATCGGGGTCAGCGTCGTGATCGGCGAGCGACCCGACACCATCGCCACCATCGGCATCACGTTGGCGCTGCTGGCGGTCGTGATGATCAGCCGGGAGGCCACCGACGAGGATGTCCGGCCGCACCGGTTCACCGCGAAGGTGGCGTGGCTGACGGTCGGCTCGGGGCTGGCGCTGGGCCTCAACTTCGTGTTCATCGATCAGACACCAGGGGAGTCGCGGCTGTGGCCGCTGGTGTTCGCGCGGGCGGCCGCGGCGGTGATGGTGGTCGCGGTGGCCGCCGTCAGCGGCAACCTGCGGGTGCCGACGGGCACTCCGCTGCGGCTGGCGTTTCTGGCCGGGGCGCTGGACACCGGCGCCAACATCACCATGTTGTTGGCGCTGCACCTGGCGCTGCTGTCGCTGGCCAGCGTGCTCATCTCGCTGTACCCGGCGGTGACGGTGGTGCTGGCGATCGTGGTGCTTCGGGAGCGGGTGCACCGCTGGCAGGTCGCCGGGATGGTGCTCGCCGTGATCGCGGTGACGATGATCACGGTCGGATGACGTCGCGGGCGCCGGGATGATTTCCGGCGGAAATGTCGTTGCAGCCCACGTATCATGACAAGTGCCCGCCGGCCGTCGGCGGGTGCCGACAACCAGAACAGGGGGCTGAACGGTTTCGACTTCGTGCTTCGAATCAAGGGAAGCGTGCCGGTGCAGGCAAGAGACCACCGTAAGCGTCGTTGCAACCAATTAAGCGCCGATTCACATCAGCGCGACTACGCTCTCGCTGCCTAAGCGACGGCTAGTCTGTCAGACCGGGAACGCCCTCGGCCCGGACCCTGGCATCAGCTAGAGGGATCAACCGTTACGTCCGGTCGCGGGACGTGACGGGACACCACACAGCGACTGGGATCGTCATCCCGGCTGGTCCGCGTGACCGGGAGATCCGAGTAGAGACCTAGCGGACTGCGCACGGAGAAGCCTTGAGGGCAGGCCGGAGGACCCGGGTTCAATTCCCGGCAGCTCCACATTCGATCACCGCGGGCCAGGGCAGACAGCCTCTGGCCCGCGGTGTTTTCTGTCCGGTCCCCGGTCGGCCGTAACGGCCACGACGAGCGGCGGCGCCGACTAGCATCTCGGTTCGTGTCACTCGCGGTTGGCGCCGCTTGGCGAGGGCGGTCCGGACTCTGGCCCGCTCGGTCGCCGGTCACGGGCGGCATGGAACTCAATCCACCGTCGGGAGGAAGGCAGCCATGACCGAGATCCTGGGCCCGCAGAAACTGGGGCCGCTGACCCCGCTGGTCGGTGAGTGGGAGGGCGACGTCGGCGTCGACTTCTCCTTCCACAACAAGGACGGCGGCACCGCGCAGACCAGCTATTTCGAGCGGGCCTGGTTCAAGCCGATCCCGATTCAGGAGAACGGCCAGCAGGTCATCGAGGGCCTCAAGTACGAGATGACCGCATGGCGTCACGGCGAGGAGGCCATGGACCCGTTCCACGACGAGGTCGGATATCTGTTGTGGGAGAAGAAGACCGGTGTGGTCATCCGCAACGTGGTGTTCGGCCGGGGCATCGCCATCCTGGCCGGTGGCCAGGCCGAGCCGCGGGACAAGACGCTGCAGTTCACCGCGACCCCCGGGGACGTCAACTACGGCATCCTGCAGAACGAGTACCTCTCCGAGCGTGCCGAACTCATCGCGTTCGACAGCACCTTCACCATCGAGGACGACGAAACCTTCAGTTACACCTCCACTCTGGTGCTCAAGCTGGCCGCCATGGACGGCAAGCAGATGAACCACACTGACCAGAACACGCTGCGTCGGGTCAAGCGCTACCACCCCGGTTCGGCATACGCCTGAGTGCACCGCGTTCGCGGGTAATCTGAAAACCATGAGCGCCGAACACCGGATCCGGGTGGCGCGGGTCTATGACCAGCCGAGCGACGACGACGGGGTGCGGATCCTCGTGGACCGGGTGTGGCCGCGCGGTTTCCGCAAGGACGATCCCCGGGTCGGGCACTGGTTCAAAGACGCGGCACCCTCGGCCGAACTGCGGCACTGGTACGACCACCGCCCGGAACGGTTCGACGAGTTCGTCAGCCGCTACGAGCAGGAACTGAGCACACCCGAGGGGCAGGCGGCCGTCGCCGGACTGCGCGAACTCATCGGGTCGCACACCGCCACCCTGGTGACCGCCACCCGGGAGCTGGCCGGCAGCCAGGCGGCGGTGTTGGCCGAGCTGTTGAACAGCTAGCCGCTCACCGCGCCACCGTGGTGACCAGCAACCCGATCGGGATGCTGACCGCGAGCACGATGAGCACGCCGCGGTAGGCGAACAGCGGCCAACACGGGCCGTCGCTGCGCCGCACCCCGTAGAGGAACAACCCCAGCGCCACGAACAGCAGCGCCGATCCGGCGTCCAGCACGCTGACGCGGTCGCTGAGCACACCGGCGATCACCCCGAGGTTGGCGAGGTTGAACAGTGCGGCGGTGACCAGCGTGTGGCGCGGGGTGGGCGGCGCGGCCGCCAACAGTGCCTGACCGGCACCCAGCGCCAGCTGGCTCAGTCCGAGCACCAGCACCAGGTAGGCCGCCGCCCAGGTGCCGTGCCGGGTGGGGGCCGGCGCCGCGATGACCGCGGCGACGATCCCGCCTGCGAGCACGGCGGTCAACCCGGCCAGCGCGAACGGCCCGAACACCGCCCGCCGATCCCACAGTCGGATCAGCGCGACCGGCAATTGACCGTTTTGGGCTGTCATCTCGTTCCCTCCGCCGTCTCTGTTCCGGGCCAACTCCCCGCGTAGCCGGGCTCTTCCCGCTGCGATCCGATTCACAGCCAACCGGCGAGCTGCTGACCGAGCGCCGCCGCGGCCAGCCCGAGCACCACCGAGACGCCGATGTTGAGCGCCGCGGGGACGAACTGGCGTTCCTCGGCCAGCCGCTGGGTCTCCAGCATCCACGTCGAGAACGTCGTGTAGGAGCCGATCAGCGCGGTGCCGACCAGCAGGCCCACCTGAGGGCTCAAGGTCAGGCCGCTGACCAGCCCCAGCAGCACCGCACCGCTGAGGTTGACCGCCAGCGTGCCGAACGGGAAGGCCCGTGCCGCACGCCGGGACACCGTCCGATCGACCAGGAACCGCAGCACCGCGCCGACGCCACCGGCCACCAGCACTCCCGCCCACAGCATCATCGCTGCACCCGGACCCGGCGCACCAACGCGGTGGCCGCCTGCACCGCCAGCAGCCCGGCGGCCAGGCTGGCCGCGGTGTAGCCGGCGGCCAGCACCCAACGCTGCTGCTCGATCATCGCCAGCGTCTCCACCTGCATCGTGGAGAACGTGGTCAGCCCGCCGCACAACCCGGTGCCCAGCAGCGGGCGGCGGTAGGCCGACACCGGAAGCCGCTCCAGCAGGCGGGTGGTGAAATAGCCCAGCAGGAACGCCCCGACGATGTTGACCGCGAACGTCGACCACGGCCAGGAGCCGGGATCGGGGGCGAGCCAGCCCTCCAGCGCGGCGCGGGCGCCGGCGCCCAGCGCACCGCCGGCGAAGACCGCGGCCAGCTCGCGGCTGTCATGGCCCACCACTTTGCCCTCCGGTATGCCCTGGGGTATGCCCTCCGGTCGCTGGGATGCGCAGGCACGGTATCGCAGAATGAAACCATGGCCCACCCGCGCGCCGGCCAACCGGCCCTACCCGAGGACCTCGTCGACCTGCCTCATCTGGTCACGGCGTACTACACGATCCGGCCCGACCCGGACGACCCCGACCAGCAGGTCGCGTTCGGCACTTCCGGGCACCGCGGTTCCGCTCTCGACGGGGCGTTCAACGAGGCGCACATCGTGGCTATCACGCAGGCGATCGTCGAACACCGCAGCGCGGCGGGCATCACCGGGCCGCTTTTTCTGGGCCGCGACACCCACGCGCTCTCCGAGCCGGCCTGGGCCACGGCGCTGGAGGTGTTGGGCGCCAACGACGTTGTGGTCGTGATCGACTCCCGGGACGGCTACACCCCGACACCGGCGATCAGCCACGCCATCCTCACCCACAACCGCGGTCCCGACACCGGCCAGGCCGACGGCATCGTCGTCACGCCGTCGCACAACCCGCCGCGTGACGGCGGCTTCAAATACAACCCGCCGCACGGCGGCCCGGCCGACACCGATGTCACCGATGCGATCGCCCGCCGCGCCAACGAGATCCTGCGGAGCGGGACCGGCTCGGTGAACCGGGTGCCGGTCGCCACGGCGCGCCGGCGCGCGGGGCGACACGACTTCCGGCGGCGCTACGTCGACGATCTGCCCACCGTCGTCGACCTCGACGCGATCCGGGCCGCGCAGGTGGTGATCGGTGCCGACCCGCTGGGCGGGGCCAGCGTCGAATACTGGGCCGCGATCGCCGAGGAGCACCGACTGGACCTCACCGTGGTCAACCCGCTGGTGGACGCCACCTGGCGGTTCATGACGCTGGACACCGACGGCCGGATCCGGATGGACTGCAGTTCCCCGGATGCGATGGCCTCGCTGATCGCCCACCGCGACAGCTACCAGATCGCCACCGGCAACGACGCCGACGCCGACCGGCACGGAATCGTCACCCCCGACGCCGGGTTGCTCAATCCCAACCACTACCTGGCGGTGATGATCGACTACCTGTTCACCCACCGGCCGGATTGGCCGGCCGCGGCCGGGGTCGGCAAGACCGTCGTCAGTTCCTCGATCATCGACCGGGTCGCTGCAGGCATCGGCCGCCCGCTGCGCGAGGTACCGGTCGGGTTCAAATGGTTCGTCGACGGACTGCGAGAGGCGACGGTGGGCTTCGGCGGCGAGGAGTCCGCCGGGGCGTCGTTCCTGCGCCGCGACGGGTCGGTGTGGACCACCGACAAGGACGGCATCATCTGCGCGCTGTTGGCCGCCGAGATCCTCGCGGCCACCGGCGAGAGCCCCTCGCAGCGCTACACCGCGCTCACCGAACGCCACGGCGCACCGGTCTACGCCCGCATCAACGCGCCCGCGGACCGCGAACAGAAAGCCCGGCTGGCGGCCCTCTCCGCCGAGCAGGTCAGTGCCGACACGCTGGCCGGGGAGCCCATCACCGCGAAGCTGACCACCGCACCGGGCAACGGGGCGCCGTTGGGCGGGCTGAAGGTGACCACCGCCAACGCCTGGTTCGCCGCCCGCCCGTCGGGCACCGAGGACGTCTACAAGATCTACGCGGAATCCTTCCTCGGCCCCGAGCATGTGACGCAGGTGCAGGAAGCGGCCCAAGAGGTGGTGAATAGGGTCATCGGGTGACCTTCACCGCTCGGCGCCGGCGCGGGGAGCGGCGTTCGCAGCCGCTGCCCAGCGAGATCTGGGTGCTGGTGGTCGCCAACGTCATCATCGCGCTGGGCTACGGGGTGGTGTCGCCGGTGCTGCCGGCCTACGCCCGCCATTTCGGCGTCAGCATTGGTGCGACCACCTTCGTCATCACCGCGTTCGCGCTGATGAGGCTGCTGTTCGCGCCGGTCAGCGGGATGCTGGTGCAGCGGCTGGGGGAGCGGCGGGTCTACGTCACCGGCCTGCTGGTGGTGGCGGTGTCGACGGCGGCGTGCGCGGTCGCGCAGTCGTACTGGCAGCTGCTGCTGTTCCGGTCCATCGGCGGGGTCGGCTCGACGATGTTCTTCATCTCGTCGCTGGGGCTGATGATCCGGATCAGCCCGCCGAATGCGCGCGGCCGTATCGCCGGGTTGTTCTCCACCGCGTTCCTGCTCGGCTCGATCGGCGGACCGGTGATCGGCAGCCTGACAGCGGGGTTGGGCCTGAGCGCACCGTTCATCATCTACGGGGCGGCGGTGCTCACCGCCGCCCTGGTGGTCTTCATCAACCTGCGGCACTCACCGCTGGCCGCACCCGCGACCCAGTCCAGCGAACCGGCGGTCACGGTGCGCGAAGCGCTGCGCCTGCCGGCGTATCGGGCGGCGCTGTTGTCCAACTTCGCCACCGGCTGGTCGGTGCTGGGAGTGCGCATCGCGCTGGTACCGCTGTTCGTCACCGAGGTGCTTGCGCGCGGCCCCGGGATGGCCGGGGTGACGCTGGCGACGATCGCGGTCGGCAACATCTCCGCGGTCATTCCCAGCGGACACCTGTCGGACCTGGTCGGACGGCGACTGCCGCTGATCGTCGGGCTCGCCGCCGCCGGGGTCGCCACCATCCTGTTGGGCACGACGCACTCGCTGCCGCTGTTCTTGCTGGCCGCCTACCTCAGCGGGGCCGCATCGGGGATGTTCAGCGCGCCGCAGCAGGCGGCGGTCGCCGACATCCTGGGCAGCGAGACCCGGTCGGGCACCGCGGTGGCCACCTTCCAGATGATGGCCGACCTCGGCGTGATCACCGGCTCGGTGGCGATCGGCCAGATCGCCGAGCGGCTCACCTTCGAATGGAGTTTCACCGTGGCCGGGACCATCCTGGTGCTCGCGTCGGTGGGCTGGCTGCTGGCCCCGGAGACCCGGCCGGGAGCGGTGCGGCCCAGGGTGGTGCGCATCCTGCGGTCCCGCGGCTCCGAAGAGCTGCCGTGACCAGCCGTTTTGAAGGTGGGAATGGCGGTGGTGTAACTTCGATGAGCACGGCTTCACGGGGCTATGGCGCAGCTGGTAGCGCACCACACTGGCAGTGTGGGGGTCAGGGGTTCGAGTCCCCTTAGCTCCACAAGAAGAACCCCAGGCCAATGGTCTGGGGTTCTTTGCTGGGTGGGTTGCACTGTGCGCCGAATGTCCTAACTTTGTCCTACCGCAACGGAAAACACCGCCGCGGCGGCGGTCAGGCGGTCGTCGGTGACCCGCCCGTACACCGCCTGCGTCATCCGCTCGGTGTGACCGTGCCACGCCGCCACCACGTCGGCGGAGATACCCGCCGCCCGCATCCGCGAGATGTTCGAGTGCCGCAGCTTGCCCAACGTGATTGGTTTCAACCCCGCGGCCTTGCGCTGCGTGGTGAACAGCCGGGAGTAGTCGCGGACCGGCAGCGGTGTTCCATCCTCGCGAGACAGCAGCAGATCGCGGTCATTCAGCGGCTGACCGACGGCCAGCCGCTCCCGCCGGTGCACTACCCGCATGGCCTTGAGCATGGACAGCTCCCGCGACGGGATGGGCAGCTCTCGGACGCTGCGCGAGGTCTTCGGCGGCACCACCTGATCGCGCCCGTTCACGTCGACCCTGGCCTGCCGGATTGACAGCATCCCCGCCTCAAGGTCCACGTCGCACCAGCGCAGCCCGCCGACTTCTTCGCGGCGCAGGCCGAGCAGGGTCAGGGCGAAGCATCCGGCGAGGCGGTGAGCGGCGACGTGATCGGTGAAGGCCGTCATCTGTTCGGGGGTCCAGATGTCAGCAGCGTCGGCAGCCACTACTGCCTTCTGCTCCGGTGACTCAAGGTCTGCCGCCGGGTTGACGCTGATCCACCGCATCCGGCGGGCGTGATCCATGACCGACTTCAGCCGGACGATGGCGCGGCGGCGGGTCGCCGGGGCCAGCGTCTTGCCGTTGACCCCGGTCATGGTGATTGACCAGTCGGTGAGGGCGGCGGGGGTGATCTTCTGGACCTCCACGGCTCCGAACGCCCGCCGGGCATAGGCCAGTGATTCCCGGTCGGCGCGCACCGTGTTCGGCCCGATGGACGGGTCGGCCTCGCGGACCCGCATCCAGTGGTCGGTAACCTCGTCGAACGTCTGAGTCGACCGCGGTGCCCACGCGCCCGCGCCCCACTGCTGACGCTGCTCGGTGACCCACCGCTGCGCCTCACCCTTGGTGCGGAACACCTTGGTGGGCCGCACCTGCTTTCCGGTCACCGGGTCGGTGCCCAGCGTCGGGCGTGCCCGCCACCCCTTGCCGTTCGACAGCTTCGTGATCGAGTTGTCGGTTCGCTCACCGCGGCGCGACGAGGGCTGGGCGGCAGGTTGTGTCGCAGGTTCAGTGCTGAAGATGTTCACGGTCAGTTCTCCTTCGTGCTGGCGGTGGCCCAATCGCGGCGCAGGAACCCGCGACGCTTCGCCTCGGCGACCCACCTGCTGACCGTCGGCAGCGATACCGGGCCAAGGCGTTCGGCGACGTATTCGCGTGCAGGTAGCCCCATCTCGCGGGCTGCGGTCAGCAGGTTGGCGACTTGGCGGTAGTGCACATCGTCGTACTTCCCACGTCCCGGTTCATGGTCTGGGCGGATCAGCCCGGTCGGGTCGTCGAAGTCTTCGGCCATCGACACACTGTGCTCGGTGAGTCCGACAAACCGTGCGGCGGCGAGCGTCAGCCGCCGCACCGGCACCTGGCGGATGGTTGTCGAGCTGATCGCGCTGTCGTCGTCGGCGAGTACGTGGAGTTCTGCCAACCGCGGGGCGGGTCCAGTGAGGTCAATGCGGACCCGGTATCGGCACGGGAAGTCGACCAGTGCCATCTCGATCAGGCCGTCGCCGCCGGGGGTGCCAGACACCCGGCGGATGCTGTCGGGGATCACGTCACCGGTGATGGCATCGGGGTCTGGGTTATCGATGGTCACCGAAACACGATAACCAAAATGATAACGATTTGTCTAGACAGTTATCATCCAATCATGCACTCTGTGTGCATGACTACCGTAAAAGATATCGACCTGCCCGCATTGGACGAACTGCGTTGTGGGCCACCGACGCTCAGCGTTGAGCAGGCTGCCAACGCCCTCGGCGTGTCCCGCGCCTACGCCTACTCGATGGCTCGTGAAGGCCGGCTCCCGGTTATCAAAGTTGGCGACCGCCGCGTGAAAGTGCCGACGGCTGCGCTGCTGCGGATGCTTAACGGCGGCGACTGACCCCACCGAGAAAACGATGCCCCCGCCCTCGTGGACCGGGGCGGGGGCAGAAAGGCCATACGACCCATGAACGCCAACAATTCTACTGTTGCCGAACGCGACGAGAGTCCGTTCGGCAAGAGGGACCAGCGGGAACAAGAACGCAAGGCGCGGCCTGCTCCACGGATTTACTGCGACCACGCGGCCAAAGTGATCGAGTCGACGCCGGAAGTCACCGCTGCGCATCTGAAGGCACTGGCGTCTATCACCGATTACGTCGTGAACGTCGAAACACTGATAGACCGAGGACTGCTCGTCGCTGGACGGGTGCCATCGGTTGGGGATGCTGAAGCCTGGGCGTCCAAACACCGCCGGGCAGCCCCAGACTCAGACCCGATGCGCAAGAAGGTCATCGGTCGGCCGGCCCTGGACCTCGCTCTGCGACATGGCCTTCCGCCACTGAATCAGTACGCTCTGTCGACACTTGTCGAGGCAGCGAAGTCCGGCCAGCAATGGGCCGATGACGCCGTGAAGTACCTGCGGGACGCCGCGACGGTCAGCAAGCACCGGACCCGCTACGCAGGCCGGGCGTGGAAGACCAGTGCGCTCAAGCTGGTGGTCGACTTCAAGGCACCGCCGGACAACGTAAAGGTACTGCCCACCGCGACAACGGCCACCGATGCCGAATCGACCCGTATTGCCGAGCGGTGGGAGGCGGAGGACTGGAAAGCTGCCCGCAACGGCGACACCGCGGCCGAACTGCCCCAGGTGTGGGCGGCAGGTTACATGAAGCCGTCAGCAGCCCTGGAATGGCTTGCCAGGGGGCAGGTGCCGGTCGCCGCGGTGACCCTGCTGGTCGGTGACGAGGGGATCGGAAAGTCCCTGTTCTGGGTGTGGTTGATCACCTACGTCACCACCGGCAAACCGTGCCCCGAGTACGGCATCCCCGCCCGTGAACCTCAGCACGTGTTCCTTGCCTTGACGGAGGACGACTGGGCCACCGCGGTCCGGCCCCGGCTGGAAGTCAGCGGTGCCGACTTCGACCACGTTCACATCGTCTGCGTGGAACCTGACGGCAGTGGGGCACCGACTTTCCCCAACCACCTGGAAGTGCTGTACGACGCCGAGGTCACCCCGGCGATGGTGATTGTCGACGCCTGGCTGGACACGGTGCCGGCGGGGTTACAGGTTCGCGACCCGCAACAGGCGCGGCAGGCCCTCCACCCGTGGACCGAGTTTGCGGCCACCACCAGGGCGTCGGTGATGCTGCTTACCCACACCAACCGGGCACCGACAGCCAACGCTAGGGACAAATACGGCATCACGTCCGAGCTGCGGAAGAAAGCCCGCTCAACGCTGTTCGCTCAGGCCGACCCCGATAACCCCGACTGCGTACTGATCGGGCCGGAGAAGTCCAATATCGGAGGACAAGTGGAGGCCACCCGCTTCCGCATCGTCTCGGTGCCGCACTTCCCGCCCACCGACGACAGCGACGGCACGGTGCCCAAACTGGAGTACGTCGAGCCGGTGGGTAAGACATCGCGTGACCTCATAGGGGAGGCGTTCCACGGCCGCGACGACGACGCGGATTCCCCGGAGGCCACCGAGGCGGAGCAGTGGCTTGAGGACTACCTCACCGAGCACGGCCCGACGCTGAGCAAGGACGTGAAGGCGGCGGGCAGGGCCGACGGGATCGGTGAGCGCAGCCTGGCGCGGGCGGCGAAGAAACTCAACCGGGAACACCGCCTGGATTACGTCTCAGCCGGGTTCCCGCGGAAGACGCACTGGCGGTTGCTCGGCGGCATCCCGGTCGACGCAGACTGCGAATCCGGCGAGTCGTCGAGCGGTGGCCTCGGATCGGACACCGAGGGCAACCCGGATGCGGAGGTGGGTTCGTGATCGTGCCAGCCGTGCCAGTCGCGACGAACACCATCCCCGTGTCTCTGAACCGCGGCGCGACTGGCACAACTGACCGTGACCTGCCGGAACGCCTTGGCGTCACTGGGGTTGACTTCGCGGTCGCGCCAGTCGTGCCACGACCCCAGAAACGGGTGCTACTGGTGGCGCGACTGGTGCCCGTGCCCGATCAATCGCTGCCCGACCGGAAGGAGAACACCTCCCATGCCCAGTAAGTCGAAACGGCAGCCCGCCGAACGGGAGCGCGCCCTCAAGGCTCTGGCCTTGAGGCGGGAAGGGTTGCCCTACCGGGTGATCGCGGAACGGCTGGAGTGGGGTGACGAGTCGTCGGCCCGGTACGCCGTCGCCCGACTGTTGGACCGCACCGAAGCCGAAGAAGTGGCGGAGATGCGGTACATCGAAGGCGAACGCCTCGATGAACTTCAGCGAACCCACTGGGCGGCTGCGCTGGCCGGCGATCTGGACGCCGGGAAGATGGTGCTCAAGGTGATGGAACGCCGCGCTCGCCTGTTCGGGCTGGACGCACCCTCCAAGGTCGCCGTCGAGCAGATGACCTCGGTGGAGTTCGCCGAGCAGTTCATCGAACTGGTGGGCCGCATGGACTCCCGCATGCTGGCGGAGGCGATAGCGCAGCTTCCGGGCGGGTCGGCAGTGGCCGTGGACCTGATGCGGGATGTGATGCTCGCCAAGGCCGACGAACAGGTGCCGAACGGCCGCTCGGTAGTCGAAGGCACGGTCGGTCTCGGCGAGGGCGGCAGCGTGGATGCTAGGTGGCCTACCGGCCATCCCGCAGACGAGGACGACGAGCCGTGGTCAAATCTCTAGCCGGTAGCCGGTGCCCAGGTGTCTAGCTGACGGACGCCGCCGCGCCGAGCCGGTCGACGATCTTCATGGTCTCAACGCTGACCGTAGTCACCTTCTTGATGAGGTTCACGATGTAGGTCGGGTCGTCGTGCTCGTCGCACCAATCGTTCGGGTCGTTGACGATCCCAGATGCCTTGTCGGTTTTCACCTGGTAGCGGTCGATGAGCCAGGCCAGCGCGGAGCGCGAGCCAAGCATGTACCGCTCGGCGTCCTCGGGAATGCCTGCCACGGTCACCTTGCCGTTGTAGATGATGGCCGAGTGGTCGGTCTTCGACTTCCACTTCATCTTCTCAACCCGCCATGTCTCGCGGTCTTCGGGATTCACCCCAGCCGTGAGTTGCACGTCAAGTGGATACGGTTCCACGGTCTCGTAGTTAACGTGCAGCTCGGCCAGCTGCCGGCCCGCGTCGGCGAATTGGTCGAACCGCTCTCGGCTCTCCGGCGTCGGGATGTGCGGCAGCATCTTCTTCAGGTCCGCGGCGTACTTTTGCCGGTAGTCGGGGTCGTGCAGCAGGCCGTAGACGTAATAGAAGATGTCGTCCTTTGTGACGTGGTCGCCGATAGCTCCGCGGTACAGCGCCAGGATGGCGTTGGTGACGTTGTCGATCCGGCGGTAGCCGTACTCGTCAACTTCGCCGCTGTCGCTCGATGCGAAATCCAGGCCGCCGTCGTTGGACTGGGCCTTCTCGTAGGTCCAGCGAGGGAAGAACTGGCCGTTGCCAAGAGTCTGGACATCGGGCATGGCACCGATCGCCAATACTCCAAACCCGACGGGCGAACTGGCACCAGCAACCTCGATTCCTATGTTCACGTGATGTGGCGTTGGAAAAATCGACGGCAGCTGGTAGGTGCAGTTATTGAGTTGCTGTCTCGGATCGAAGTATGCGTGTTCTTTCATGAACGGCCGGTACGCACTGATGCGCAACCCATCCGTTATCCGCTCGATGTGGACACCCTTTGTCACCTGACGCTTATTTATGCGGTCCCAACTGAATTTAGTCGAGTCAACAGTAATAACTGCGTCGACCGGCGAAATCTCTTCTCTTACTTTTCGGATTTGGGCGAGGCGATCAACTTCGCTGTTATAGAAGTCGATGGTCCGTTGGATGTTTGATTCAAGAGCCTCGCTAGAGTAGTTGTAACACCAGGCGTCGCGGCTCGTTTTCAAACCGGCTGAGTATGATGCAAAGACAGTTATGGTTTCGGCCTCAGGTCTCTTGTCGCCCATGACCGGCCATGTGCTGAATGTATCATCGCGCTGGCTGATCCAATCGCCTTGCGCATTTGGGGTGATGGGGCGCCAATTCATTGTGTCCAACTGTCCTTCGCGGACGGTCCGTAACTTGTCCTCTCGGCTGAGGTAGTCCCCGATATCGTGGTAAAGAATCGCACACGGATCAGTGTGCGCCGGGTCTTTGACACCGATAAAGATTGCGATGGATGCTCGTGTGCCTCCACCGAAGACGTTGCCAGCTTCGGCCTTGCGGAGTTGACCGACGGTGTTTGCGTTCCCGCGCAGGTTGTAGATATAGATAGCGGAGTAGTCGGCGGCCAAAGATAGTCGCATACCGTCTGCGGTGTTGCCGTCGATCCAGCCGCCGTTAGACACGAACGTAACGACACCGGATTCCCCGATGCGATCGGTCGCCCAGCGGAATGCTCGTATGTATGAGTCGTAGAGGCTGTTTTTGAGTTGGGCCGTAGAACGCTTCGCGTAGGTGTCTTCGATCCGCCCGTCGAGCGTTGGGTATTTCACGTTGGCGTTGAAATCGTTGCCGCTGGTCTGCCCGACCGAGTAGGGCGGGTTGCCGACGATGACGTTGATGGGTGTTTCCAGCTGCGCTTCGATGCGGGCGTTGTTGTGGGGGAACATGATGCGGTCCATCGAGTCGCCCGCTTCGCTGATCTGGAAGGTGTCAGCGAGCACGATGCCCGAAAACGGCTCGTAGTCGTCGACACCGGCAGTTTTGCCTGCGAGCGCGTGGTAGGTGGTCTCGACGTTGACGGCGGCGATGTAGTAGGCCAGCAGCATGATCTCGTTGGCGTGCAGCTCATCGGAGTATTTGCGCTGAAGGTCTTTGGCGGTGATCAGCCCGGATTCCAGTAGCCGGGTGATGAAGGTGCCGGTGCCGGTGAAGCCGTCCAGGATGTGCACGCCCTCGTCGGTGAGGCCACGGCTGAAGTGCTTACGGGACACAGTGTCCGCAGCGCGGAGGATGAAGTCGACGATCTCGGTTGGGGTGTAGACGATGCCGAGAGCGTCGGACTGCTTCTTGAAGCCGATGCGGAAGAACTTCTCGTACAACTCGGCGATCACCTGCTGCTTGCCCTCTGCGCTGCTGACCTCGGCGGCGCGGCGGCGAACCGACTCGTAGAACCCCTCCAACTTGGCCGTCTCGGCTTCCAGCCCGGTGCCGCCGAGGGTGTCGACCATCTTCTGCATCGTCTTGGAGATTGGGTTGTGGGAGGCGAAGTCGTGACCGGCGAACAGGGCGTCGAACACCGGCTTGGTGATCAGGTGCTGGGCGAGCATGCTGACCGCATCGGCCTCGGTAATCGAGTCGTTGAGGTTGTCGCGCAGCCCGCGCACGAACTGATTGAACGCCTCGGCTGTCTTGGTATCCGCCCCGTCGAGGGAGGCCGTGATCCGGGTTACCAGGGCGGCGGCGATGTCGGCCACGTCGGACGCCCACTGCTCCCAGTAGGTGCGGGTGCCGACCTTATCGACGATGCGGGCATAGATGGCTTCCTGCCACGCTGACAGCGAGAACAAGGCCATCTGGCGTACCGACTCGGCCTCGTCCTCGGCGGCGGTACCGTCGCTGAAGTCATCCAGCGTCGGACCGATGTGAGCACCGAGTAGCTTGTCGGTGCCTACTCCACCCTTCTTGTTGGACTCGCTGTTGAGGGCGATCGAGTTAACCATCGCGTCGAAGCGTTCATCGTGGGAGCGCAGCGCGTTGAGTACCTGCCAGACCACCTTAAATCGCAGGTTGTCGTCCAATGCGGCGGACGGCTCCACGCCTTGCGGCACCGCGACCGGCAGGATGACGTAGCCGTACTCCTTGGCATCGGCCTTGCGCATCACCCGGCCCACCGACTGCACCACGTCGACCACCGAGTTTCGGGGGTGCAGGAACAGCACCGCGTCCAAGGCGGGTACGTCGACACCTTCGGACAGGCAGCGGGCATTGGTCAGGATGCGGCATTCGTCCTCGGCGACGACGCCTTTGAGCCAGGTCAGCTCGGCGTTGCGTTGCAGGGCGTTGTAGGTGCCGTCGACATGATGCACCGCGCAGGTCAGGCCGCGATTGGTGGTATCGACGCGCTGGCCGTCGTTCTCGTGCTCGTCGAGCAGTTCCTGGTAGCGGGTGACTACGACCGGGAACATCTCGGCGACCTGCTTGGAGCTTTTGATGTCACGGGCGAACGCCACCGCTCGGCGCATCGGTGCTTCGCCGGGGGCGAAGCCGGTTCCGTCGGGGGCGGTGCCTGCGCGCTTCGCCAGCCCGTTCCAACAGCCGACCAGTTTGGAGGCGTCATCAAGGGTCAGCTCGCCATCGACGGCGGCCAACTGCTGCTGCAACTTCGGGGCCATCACCGACTCGTCGATGGTGAGCACCAGCACCTTGTAGTCGGTGAGCAGCCCGCGCTCGACGGCATCGCCGAACGACAGCCGGTGAAACTCCGGCCCATAGGTCAGCTCGTTGTCCATCGTCGCCAGTTCGGCGGAGTGCTGGGCGGCCTTGTCCTTGACCGACTCGGCGAAGATGCGCGGCGTGGCCGTCATGTACAGCCGCCGAGTTGCGTGCAGGTAGTCGCCGTCGTGGATGCGGACGAAGTTCGATTCGTCGTCCCCGGCCAGGGTGACCCCGGTGGTGCGGTGGGCCTCGTCGCAGATCACCAGGTCGAATGCATCGACGCCGAGGTTCTGCGCCTCGGCCACCACCGGCAGCGACTGGTAGGTGGAGAACACCACCGTCAGCCCCGCCGCACGCTTGCGGTGGCCCATCTCGTCGGCAAGCCGCTGCGGGTCGGTGGTGACCGGGATCGGCACATCGTGGACGTTGTAGTCCTCGACCGTCCGGGACACCTTGGTATCCGAACAGACCGCAAACGCCCGCAGGTCCAGCTCCGTCTGCGCGGTCCACGCTCGCAGCGTCTGGCTCAGCAACGAGATCGACGGCACCAGGAACAGGATGCGGGCCGCGCCGCCGTTCTCGGCTGCGGTCCGCTCGGCGATCTTGAGGGCGGTGAATGTCTTGCCGGTACCGCACGCCATGATCAGCTTGCCGCGGTCATTGCCGGCAGCGAACCCACCGAACACGGCGTCGATCGCCTGTTCCTGATGCGGTCGCGGCTGGTGCTTCTGCGCCGGAGCCAGCTCGACGTGGAGGTCACCGGCCGGCCAGGCGATGTCCCAGTCGATCGGCGAGTCGGCGATCTCGGCCATGCCGATGCGCTGCACCGGCTTGGTCTGCCCTTCCAGGGCATCCTCGGCGTTTTTGCCCCACCGGTCGGTGGTGGAGATGATCACCCGGTTGGTGAACGGCTCCTTGCCGGATGCGGTGAAGAAGGAGTCGATGTCCTCCTTGGCGAGCCGGTGGGTCGGCTCGTAGAACTTGCACTGGATCGCGGTGAAGTGGCCGGTGTCGCGCTCGCGGGCCACCAGGTCGATGCCGGTGTCGGGCTTGCCTTGGCGGCCGGGCCAGTCGATCCATCGCCACACCTGGTCGTATTGCTGGGAGAGCATCGGGTCCAGCTGGAAGTAGCGCACCATCAGTTGCTCGAACTTGGTGCCGCGCTCGGAGTTGGACGGCGCGTCTCGGAATGCCTCGATGACCTCGTGTACAGAACCCATGCCGGCTAGATTTTCCTGTCTGTCCGCTGCCAAAAGTGCCATGACCATACTGCACAGACCCGACAGGGGAGCGGTGCCGGAATCAGCAAGGCGCGGTGATCCTGTCGGACTGCTGACCTACGCTGCCGGGCATGCACTGGGGAGATGTCTCATCGTGGGTTGCAGTTGTCGTCTCCGTGGCCGTCGCCATCCGTGCCATCATCTCGGAGAGACGGGCCAAGGCATCGGCGGATAGGGCCGATGACCAGCGTCAACGAACCGTCGCAGCCGCGGAGCGGTCGGCTAAGGCCGTCGAGGACGTCGCTGCTGCCGTCCGAGAGGCCGCCGTCAGCGGGACCGCACCGGCGGCGGTGCGCCAAGGCCCAACATGGGGGATCGAACACCGTTCCGGGTCGGTGTACGCACTCGTCAACAACACGGCGTTTCCCCAGACCGAGGTCACCGTGGCCGGGCCTTCCGTCCGGCGCGGCGGTGGTCCCTACGACCAGATCAAGGCATTCAGCGAGATCGAGTTCATGGGCCTGTCGGCGTGGGGACTGGACCAGACCGTCACCGTCGAATGGACGGATCAGGACGGCGACAGGCAAGAGTGGTCCAAGCCGCTGCCACCGAAGCGATGACTTCGGCGAACCAGACCGTCGAGATCGACGACGGGGAGTCCCGCGGTCGGGCAGCGTACGTGTCGGCTGACCCCAGGCCAGGGTCGCTGGGCGGGATAGTCAGAATGGCGCGATGACCACCATTGAAGGGATGTTGCACCGGCGCAACGATCTCAGTACGTTTCTGGTGCACTTCACAAAGGACGCGCCGGACGGCACCGGCAGTGGCTTCGACGCCCTCAAGGGGATCGTGACGCAGCTCAAGATCGAAGCGCGAACCGCGTACGGTGCCGCCGCCTCAAGCCGAAGCTCTCTGGTCGGAGACTCGCAGAAAGTCGCTTGTTTCACCGAAACTCCGCTAGAGCACTCCTGGACCATGACCCGCGACCTCGCGGAGAGGCGTGCGTCGAAGTTCGCGCCCTACGGTGTTGCATTCACCAAGAGCTATGCGCGTCGCCGACATTGCAATCCTGTGTGGTATGTGAACTGCACCCGCGGGTACGACTGGCCGACGCACGCGATCAACGCGGCGGTCGCCGCTGAGACCCGCCCATACTCCGACAAGGATTCAATCTTCCGCGTCACGCCGTATATCGAGCAGATGGGCGACTGGTCTGCTGGGGGTACGACCAACCGCAAAGAGTTCTGGTGGGAACGCGAGTGGCGTCACGTCGGTGACTTCACCTTCGAGCCGATCCACACTGTGGCAGTACTCGCGCCAGCCCTGGTGCACGACGAGCTACGGCAGGTCCTCGTGGGCACGGCGTTATGGTCCTCACGACCGGTACCGGTGCCGATTCTCGATCCCGATTGGGGGCTGGAGCGCATGATTGCCGTGCTGTCGGGTGTGGCTCAAGAAGACCTCGGACCGTTCCCTGGATAACTCCCTCGACGTGGCTCGGCTCGATCTGCTGGCTCCCCACCGCCGCCTTCACCGACCTGGTTACGGGCTTAGTCGGACTCCGGGAGCGAACCCCTGTTCGATGTGTCCTAACCGTGTCCTAAGACTCTCGATCGCGAGCAAACATGGACTGGACCTATCGGAACGGCATGGACTCGTTGACCTGGACTAATCGGCACGGAGTGGACACCGGAATACGAGCCAGCACACCCCGTTTCACCCTGGCAGTGTGGGGGTCAGGGGTTCGAGTCCCCTTAGCTCCACGTTCGGAAAACCCGCTCTGACCTCGATCGGAGCGGGTTTTCGCGTTGGTCGGGGGCTGTCGCGGTGTCAGGTGCTCAGCCCGCCGTCGTGGCCTGCGGCACACCGGCCCGCGCACCCGGCCGACGCCGGGCGCCTGCCCGCAGCAACCGCACGTAGGCCGACCACCGGCTCGGACGACGGACGGAGCCGGTGGCCACTTGCTCGGCGCGGTCGAGCAGATCCTCCAGCAGGGCGTCGTGCAGCCAGCGCAGGGCCAGCGGCCAGGCCAGCCGCGCCGGGCCGCGCGGGGTCACCACCAGGTCGTGGCGCAGCACCGTGCCCGTCGCGCCGCGGCGCCAACTGAACTCGTGGTAGCCGTGGACGCCGCGTGGGCCGGTGAAGCGGCAGCGCACCCAGAATCCCGGCGCGTACTGCTCGATGGTGTAGCGGATTGGGCCGTGCCCGCCGCGCGCGCCGAGTTGCAGTCCGGGGTCCAGCCGCATCGCCGGCCAGGACTGGACGGGCCAGATCCGGTCGTTGTCGCCGGCCAACTCATCGATCAGCCGGCCGACCCGTTCCGGTGGGATTCCGGTCAACTCGCGTTCGTGGACGTTGTGCACAGCCATGTCGGTCTCCTCTCCGCGGATATTAGACGGTACTCTCTAAAACTATGGGTCGTCCAGCGAAATTTGACCTCGACCAGCTGCTCGACGCGGCGATAGAGATCGCCGCCCGGTCCGGCCCGGCCGCGGTGACCATGCGCGCGGTCGCCGCAGCGGTCGGCGCGCCGAGCGGATCGGTGTATCACCGGTTCGCCGGCCGACCGGCGCTGCTGGCCGCGATGTGGCTGCATGCCCTGGACCGCTTCCAAGGCGGCTACCTGGAGAAGTTCGGTGAGCCGGACCCGCTGAGCGCGGCGGCCGCGGCCGCCCGCCACGTCATCGAGTGGAGCGCGGACCACCCGTCGTATGCGCGGGTGCTCGCCCGCGGCGCCGCCGACTTCGACATCGCCGACTGGCCGGCGGCCCAGGGCGAGGAGCTCGCTGAACGCAACCGACGCACGGCGGACACGATCGACACGCTGGCGGCCCGCCTGGGCGCCACCGCGCCCATCAACCGCGACCGCGTCCGGGCGGCCGTGGTCGACCTGCCCTACGCGCTGCTGCGGCGTCATCTGCCGCCCGCCGAGGACGGCGCCGTCGAACTCCCGCCGTATCTCGGTGAGCTCGCCGCGCAGTCAGCGCGGGCGCTGTGTGCCATCGACGTGACGTCGTGAGCCTGCGGCGGCAAGCCCAATCGAGGACACGCCGGGGTTGACATCTGCCGGCCATGAAACGTCGGCGCTGCGGCCTATGCTGGGCTTTGGCCATCCGAATTTTTTTGAGGAGGATTTCTTGGCGGCGCAGGGACTTTCCGAGCTCACTTCCGACAACGGCGCAGCGGCGACGTCGCGTCCCGAGGGCGAGCCGGCCAAGCCACTGGATGCGGCCCGCGCGGTCAACTGGAACCGCATCGAGGAGCAGATCGACCTCGACGCCTGGAACCGGCAGACCTCCAATTTCTGGCTGCCCGAGAAAATTCCGCTCTCCAACGACCTGCAGTCCTGGGCGGCGCTCAGCGACCGCGAACAGCTCACCGTGATGCGGGTGTTCACCGGGCTGACCCTGCTGGACACCGCGCAGGGCACCGTCGGCTGCATCGAGATGATCGACGACGCCCGCACCATGCACGAGGAGGCGGTGCTGTGCTTCTTCTCCGGAATGGAAGCGGTGCACGCCCGCTCCTATTCGAGCATCTTCTCCACGCTGGCCGGCACCACCGAGATCGACGCGGCGTTCGAATGGTCGGAGCGCAACCGGTGGCTGCAGAACAAGGCGCGGATCATCCGGCAGTACTACCGCGGCGACGACGCGCTGAAGAAGAAGGTCATCAGCGTCTTCCTCGAATCGTTCCTGTTCTACAGCGGGTTCTACCTGCCGTTCCACTACGCGGCGCGGGGCCGGCTGACCAACACCGCCGACATCATCCGGCTGATCCTGCGCGATGAGGTGCTGCACGGCTGGTACATCGGCCAGAAGTTCCAGTACGGGTTCCGCGAGCAGGACCCGGACCGTCGGCGCGAGCTCGAGCAATACGCCTACCGGCTGCTCGACGAGCTGTATGAGAACGAGGTCGGCTACGCCCGCGAGCTCTACGACGATCTGGGCTGGACCGCCGACGTGCTGGCCTGGATGCGGCTCAACGCCAACCGCGCGCTGCAGAACCTGGGTTTCGCGCCCGCGTTCGCCGACGAGGACTGCAAGCCGCCCGCGGAGATCATCGCCAGCCTCGATCCCGGCGCCAACGAGACCCACGACTTCTTCTCCGGGTCCGGTAGTTCCTATGTGATCGGCAAGACCGAGGAGACCACCGACAGCGACTGGGACGACTTCTGACCTGCCGCGGAGCCGCCGCCGAATAATCTGTAACGTCCGCCGCCGCGACGGCGACATGCATACAGTGGCATATGTCGCGCTGTGACCAGGGGGGTTGCGACGGACGGCGGCCGCCGAGCGGAGGGTGAGCGAGATGGAAGTCGCGCTGGGAGCCGTCATCGACGACGGCGTCGCGCAGATCGCGCTGTTGGATGCGGCGCCGCCGCACCCGGTGATCGACCGGTCGCAGGTGGACCTCACCGGCGGTATCGAGGATTTGGTGGCCACGCTGGTGGCCACCGACCGGATGCTGACCGAATCCGGCCATCGGCTGGTCTCCACCCGCGTCTCCGGCGACCCGGCGCGGGCGGCGCAGGTCGTCGACGCGCTGGCCGGGACAGCGCTGACGAATGTGACCGCGGTGACCGAGTCGGCCGCGGCCGCCGCCGCCGACGGGCCGGCCGGTTCGCAGACCGCGGCGATGGCCACCGCCCAGGGGGAGAACACCGCGCTGGCGCTGGCCGCCGGGGCCGCGATGACCGGCATGACCCCGACCGCGGCCTCGCCGGTCGCCGGGCCGGCGTCGGCGGACCCGTCGATGACCCAGCTGAGCCCGCAGGGGCCGCAGCTGGCCTACTCCGAGGTCGATGACGACGAGGCGTGGGAGCCGACCCAGCTCGATGAGCCTGACGCGGATGACGACTGGGAGTCCACCGAATACCTCGCGCCGCCGGAGCGGCGCGCCCGCCCGCGGGCGCTGCTGGTGGGCAGCACCTTCGCCGCGGCGGTGGTGGTCGGGTTCGCCGCACTGGCGGTCGGCGTCGCGGTCGGGGTGAGCCCCACCGCGGCGCGGCAGGACGTGCGTGCGCAGGCGCCCTCGGTGCCCGGCAACTACTTCCCCAACTCCCCGGGACAGGGCGTGCAGCGCGACGGGGAGAACTGGACGGTGATCGAGCACGTGCCGGTCAAGGGGGTGCAGCCCAGTGTGCGCACCTTCGAACCGGTGTCGTTGGCGCGGCCGGCGAGCGCGGCGAACTCGCTGATCGACGTCTACCCGGACGGCACCTTCGGGGTGCGCAACGCCGCCGCACCACTGCCACCCGTCGCGCCGCCGGTGCCCAACGTGACCGGCGGCATCGACCCGATCGCGCCGCTCCTGGTCTCGCGGCTGATCCCGAACTTCGGCGTGTACACGCCGCTGCAGGTCCTCTACTACATGAGCAACATGGCGCCGATGTCGGTGATCGCGGGCGCCAACGCCGTCAATGCCGTCGCCTCCACGCTCGGGCCGACACTGGCCCAGCTCGGCGCGGTGGTAGCCGTCAGCCCGTTGCAGGGTGCGCTGTTCATGGCCGACACTGCCGCGGCGGTGGCGGCTCCGTTCAGCCCGCTGCGGATGACCAACAGCATTCCGCCGCAACTGTTCTCCAAGACCATCACACCGCAGGAGAAGTCGGCGCTGTTGCCCGCGGGAATCACCGAGATCAGTGATCTGCCCGACACCGGAGCTGACGTCGGGCTGAACCCGCTGAGCGCACCGATCACCGACGTCGAGGCACTCAACCCGACCCTGGTCGGCACCGGCCCAGAAGTGGTGCAGGACAGCGAATCGCCGCCGGTCTTCCCGGACCTGGCGACGGTGGCCCCGGAGACGGCTCCGGAGACCTCCCCGGCCACCGAGGGGCCGGCACTGACCGGCCCGGGTGAGCAGAGTCCCGCGTCGGAGACCGCGCCGACCGAGCCGGGGGAGAGCCGTGAGCGGCCCTCGCCGGGGGAGACGACACCGGCCTCGGAGGTCCCGGATTCGCAGTCGCCGGCATCCGAGACCTCACCTGCCTCGGAGCCTGCCTCGGAGGCTCCACAGCGCACGACGGAGCCGCCCGCGCGGCAGACGACCGAGCGCCCGGCCGAGACGTCGGCCGACAGCCCGACACAGCAGCCGGCGGTCACGCAGGAGCCGCCGGCGACCCGGGAGGTTCCGACGGAGGCGCCCACCAAGGAGGCCCCGACCCAGGAGGCCCCGACCAAGGAGGCCCCCACCTACGAGGCCCCCACCTACGAGGCCCCCGCCCAGGAGGCCCCGACTCAGCAGGCGCCGACCTACGAGGCCCCGCCCCGGCAGGCCCCGACGTACGAGGCGCCGACGTATGAGGCGCCGGCCTACGAGATCCCGGCGCCGAAGGCGCCCACGCAGCAGGCCCCCGCCTACGAGGAGCCGAAGATGCCGTCGATGCCGACGATGAAGATGCCCGACTTCGGCGGCGACAGCTCGGAATAGCTGCGGAAGGTGGACGAGATGACCAGACCGGAGACCCCGGCGACCCCACGCGCCCCGCAAGCGCCGCCGGCCGCGGCACCGAGCCGTGGCCGGGAGGCCCTCGCCGCCGCGCTGCTGGTGGTGGGGCTGCTGTTGCCGTGGAACATCCACACCGGCGTCGGCATCGCAGGCACCCGCGGCTGGGTGATGGCGGTGCTGGTCGTGGTGACGTTGTCGGCACTGGCCGCACCGGCGATCGGGGAACTCGCCCGGCGCCGCAGCCCCGGTGAACCGGCCGGGCCGCGCCTACCGCTGTGCGCCCCCTACCTGCTGGTCGTGGCCGCTTTCACCATCACAGCGATCATCGGAGCCCTGCGCCACGGCGGCGACGGCGTCGCCGCACCGGGCGTCGGGCCCGGCGCGCTGGTGGGCCTGGCCGGGGCGCTGCTCGCCGCGCATCCGGCGGCGCCCGGCGGCGCGAACACCCGCACGGCGCAGGCCCGCACCCTCCTGGGCTGGGCTTCGATCCTGCTCGGCGTGCTCGCCGCCCTGGTCAACCTCTACCTGCGCACCCGCTACGTGGTCGGCGGATTCTCCGGGCCGGCCGGCGGCGCCAACATCATGACCGCGGTGACCGCCCTGCTCTACACGCTGGTGGCGTTGGCGCCGGTGCTGCTGGTCGGCCGCTGGATTCTGGTCGGCACCCGGGCTCACCGACTGGCGACGACCCTGCTGGGCGGCGCCACCCTGGTGGCGGTGGCGCTGCTGTGGCTGTTGCCGGTCGGGCGCGACCTGGACGCCTTCCACGGGATCGCGCAGAACACCGGCACCGCCGGCGTCGGCTACGAGGGCTACCTGGCCTGGGTGGCGGTGGCCGGGCTGGTCGGGGCGGCCGCGTTGCGCGCCGCCTCCGCCACCGGCTCCGACGCCCTGTGGCGGGCGGCGACCCGCGCCTGCCTCATCCTGATCGCGGTCTGGTGCGGGGGCACCGCCGTGCTGCGGATCGTCGGGGTGATCCTCAACGGCGTACTCGCGCTGCCCGCCCTGCCCTACAACAACACCGCCCTGATGGCTTTCGACGTGCTGACCGCGGTCGCGGCCGGATGGCTCGTGCTCAACAGCGGCAACCGGGCCACCCCGCGTGCGGTCACCACGCTGCTGCTCGGTGTGGTGGCCGCACTGACCGTGTGCCGGCTGATCGTCGGGGTGGCGCTGGTGCCGCGCAGCATGCCGCTGAACCCCGACGCCATCAACGCCGTCTACGGCAACGACCTCAGCCAGCAGATCACCGGCATCATCGACGTCGTTCTCGCGGTGCTGGCGCTGATGCTGCTGGCCGCGGCCTTCCTCCGCCAGCTCCGGGCGCCCGCGCCCCGCCCGACCCAGGCGGCCCCGACCCGGCCGGCCCGACCGGCCGCCGAACCCGCCGCGCCTGCGCCCAGGATCGCCGCCGCCCCGCCGAAAGCACCCCGCATCGCGGCGCCGCCGCCGCGCGATCAGTCCTGACCGGCGCCGCGCCGGTCGGCCCAGCGCCGCCGGCGCGGACCCAGCGGATCGGCGCCGTTGACCACGTCGAGCACGGTCAGGCCGCTGACCCGGTCGTGCAGGCCGGGCCGGCCGTTCAGCACCGGCAGGCCCGCCAGGCCCGCGGTGAGGATGAACACCGCGCTGCGCCCCAGCGTCCGCGCTATCCCGGGGGCCCGGTGATCGGCGGTCCGGATCAGCCGCAGCCCCAGGATCGCCTTGCCGAACGACGTCCCACCGACCGCCTGCCAGACCTGCAGCCACGCCCAGACCAGCGCGAACGCCAACGGCACGACGATGTAGACCACCGCGGGCACCTTGAAGACCGTCGCCACCGCGGCCAGCGGCAGCGCCGGACTGAGCATCGCGGCCAGGTCCAACAGCGCGGCGACCGAACGCACCGCCCGGCCGGCGAGTCGCACCGGCGCCGACGGCACCTCCAGCGCCTCGGCCGGGCCTGCGGCGGTGGGGCCGGCGTCGAGCGCCTCACCGCAGGCGGTGCAGAAGTGCGCTCCGGGCGGGTTGGTCGCACCGCAGAACGGGCAGAACCGCTGCAGGCCGCCCGATCCGTCACCCAGGGGTTGTTCCGAAATCGTCCCTCTCCATCCGCCCGGCCGGCACGGCACCTCCGGCCATCGTCAGCATCCCACCACCGCACCGCTCATCATGGTGCATCCGGCTCACCCGGGGACAACCGCGCCCGCGCCACCCTCCCGAGCTGCGGCGTTGCCCGTCCGGCGGCCGGTGCCCGCGCAACCGGGACATCATGGGAAGCGGAGTCGCCGGCACCCGGCCGCGGCCGTACCGCAGAGGAGGTCACCGGATGGCAGACAGGGCCCCGCGCACCGCGATCGTGGTCGGTGCCGGCATCGTCGGGTTGTCGACGGCCTGGTTCCTGCAGGAACGCGGCGTGGAGGTCACGGTCATCGACCGCACCGGGGTGGCCGCCGGGTCCTCCTGGGGCAACGCCGGCTGGATCTCGCCCGCGCTGACCATCCCGCTCAACGAACCCACCGTGCTGCGCTACGGCATCACCTCGCTGTTCGACCCGACCGCGCCGCTGCGGATCCCGGCGTCGGCGAACCCGCGGATGTGGTCGTTCCTGCTGCGGTTCGCCGCGCACTGCCGGTGGTCGTCGTGGCGGCGCGCGGTCGGCGCGGCCGTCGCACTCAACGACGCCTCGCTACCGGCCTACGACGTGCTCACCACGGGCGGCGTCAAGGTGCCGCTGACCGAGGGGCCGATCACCGCGATCTTCGAAACCCCCGAACAGGCAGCAGGATTCGAAGCCGACCTGCGCCGGTTCCACGATGCGGGCCAACCGGTCGACCACACCCGGCTGACCGGTGCGGCGCTGCGCGAGCAGGTGCCGCTGGCCTCCCAGCGGGTCACCACCGCGGTGCGGGTGGAAGGGCAGCGTCACCTCGACCCCGGCCGGTTCGTCGAGGCGCTGGGTGACGACGTCGTCCGGCGCGGGGCCACGCTGCGCATCGCCGAGGTGACCGGCGTGCGCTCCCACGGCGGGACGGTGGTGGCGCGCACCGCCGACGGCGGAGAACTGGCCGCCGACGTGGCGGTGCTGGCCACCGGGGCCTGGCTGTCGGCACTGGCCGGGCGGCGGGTCCGGGTCCCGGTGCGGGCCGGGCGCGGCTACTCGTTCACCGTGGCCACCGACCGGCCGGTCGCGACGCCGATCTACCTGCCCGACGCCCGTGTCGCCTGCACCCCGTACCGCGGGGGGCTGCGGGTGGCCGGCACGATGGAATTCCGCCCGCCGGACGCCCCGGCGGTGCCCGCGCGCCTCGATGCCATCGCCGCTGCCGCGGAACCGCTGCTCGACGGGATAAACTGGGGCCAGCGCACCGACCCGTGGGTCGGTCCTCGGCCGCTGACCTCGGATTCCCGGCCGGTCATCGGCGCAACGCCGGAACCAGGAATCTATGTAGCGGGGGGACACGGCATGTGGGGAATGGCGCAGGGACCGGCGACCGGCAGGCTCTTGACCGACCTGATCACCACCGGCACACTGCCCGCAGCCCTGCGCGAGTTCGACCCGGCGCGCTAGCGCCACCCAAGCTTCCGGCGTACGTAAGAAACGGAGAACACCTCATGACCGGCCCACAATCCGTCTGGATGACCCGCAGCGCCTACGAACGGCTCCAAGCCGAACTCAACGAGCTGCTCGACAGCCACGACGAGGACGAATCGGTGGCGCTGGATCACCTGCAGGCCCGCAAGAGCCGGATCGCGCAGATTCACGACCTGCTCGCCCACGCCACGGTCGGGGAGGACCCGCCGGACGACGGGATCGCCGAGCCGGGCATGGTGCTCACCGTCCGGTTCGACGACACCGAGGAGACCGAGACCTTCCTGCTCGGGGTGCGCGACGTCGATCCCGGCGACATGGAGGTCTACTCACCGCAGTCGCCACTGGGCACCGCCCTGGCCGGCGCCCGGCCGGGGGAGCGGCGCACCTACCGGGTGCCCAGCGGCGCCGCGATCTCGGTGACGCTGCTGGCCGCGGTGCCCTACGGCCAGCGGTCGCCGGAAAAGCAGCCCTGACCGTCCCGAGCCGCCGGGCGGCACGATAGTTTGCTTGTCGAGCATGACTATCGCAGCGACGACGGAGGCCCCCGGATGGCGCCGATGCTCAACGGCCGATGCCTGCGCCTGGACGCCGGGCAGCGGTTCGCCCCCGAATAACTCGACCGCCGTTGTAAGGAGGCCCCGATGGGGATCGCGCTCACCGACGACCACCGTGAACTCGCCGAGGTGGCGGCCGACTTCCTGGCCGCGCAGCAGGCCCGCGCCGCGGCCCGGACACTGCTCGACGCCGACGAGGAACAGCGGCCCGCGTTCTGGGCCGAGTTGGCCCGGCTGGGCTGGCTGGGCCTGCACATCGCCGAGGACCACGGCGGCTCCGGCTACGGCCTGCCCGAACTGGTGGTCGTCACCGAACAGTTGGGCCGCGCGGTCGCACCCGGACCATTCCTGCCGACCGTGATCGCCTCGTCGGTGGTGTCCGCCGCAGGCAGCGATGAGCAGCAGGGCCGGTTGCTGCCCGGGCTGATCGACGGCAGCGTCACCGCCGGGGTCGGCCTCGGCGGTGACGTCCGGATCGCCGACGGGGCGGCTGCCGGGGACGCCGGCGTGGTGCTCGGCGCCGGCCTCGCCGACCTGCTGGTGATCGCCGCCGGCGACGACGTCCTGGTTCTCGAGCGCGACCGCGCCGGGGTCAGCGTCCAGATCCCCGACAACCTCGACCCGACCCGACGCTCCGGGCGGGTCACCCTCACCGACGTCGCCGTCGGCGACGCGGACATCCTGCCCGGTGCGCGGCCGGCCGCCCTGGCCCGCGCCCGCGTGCTGGTGGCCGCCGAGGCGGTCGGCGGGGCGGGCGACTGCGTCGAGTCGGCCGTCGACTACGCGAAGGTGCGTCAGCAGTTCGGCCGGACCATCGCCACCTTCCAGGCGGTCAAACACCACTGCGCCAACATGCTGGTGGCCGCCGAATCGGCCACCGCCGCGGTCTGGGACGCCGCCCGTGCCGCCGGGGAGGCCGCCGAGGACGCGGAAGCGCAGTTGCAGCTGATGGCCGCGGTGGCGGCCACCCTGGCGCTGCCCGCCTACGCCCGCAACGCCGAACTCAACATCCAGGTGCACGGCGGGATCGGGTTCACCTGGGAGCACGACGCCCACCTGCACCTGCGCCGCGCGTTGACGTTGCGCGCCCTGTTCGGTGGGGACGCGCCCGCGGTGGACACCTTCGAGCACACCGCCGCAGGCACCGGCCGCGCCAACAGCCTGGACCTGCCGGCCGAGGCCGACCGGATTCGCGAGCAGGTTCGCGCCGACGCGGCCGAACTCGCGGCGCTCGAGGGAGACGCCCAGCGGGACAAGCTCATCGAGACCGGCTACATCATGCCGCACTGGCCCAAGCCGTGGGGGCGCGCCGCGTCCGCGGTCGAACAGCTGGTGATCGAGGAGGAGTTCGCCGCCGCGGGCATCACCCGGCCCGACTATTCGATCACCGGGTGGGTCATCCTCACCCTGATCCAGCACGGCACCGAGTCGCAGATCGACCGGTTCGTCGCCAAAGCGCTGCGCCAGGAAGAGATCTGGTGTCAGCTGTTCTCCGAGCCCGACGCCGGCTCCGATGCCGCGGCGGTCAAGACCCGCGCCACCCGCGTCGAGGGCGGCTGGAAACTCAACGGCCAGAAGGTCTGGACCTCCGGAGCGCACTACTGCCGGCGTGGTCTGGCGACCGTGCGCACCGACTTCGATGCCGCAAAGCACGCCGGGATCACCACCGTCATCATCGACATGAACGCCGAGGGCGTCGAGGTCCGCCCGCTGCGGCAGATCACCGGCGGCTCGGAGTTCAACGAGGTCTTCTTCAACGACGTGTTCATCCCCGACGAAGACGTCGTCGGCGAACCCAACACCGGCTGGACGGTGGCCCGGGCGACCCTGGGCAACGAGCGGGTCAGCATCGGCGGCGGCGGCTCGTTCCACGAGGGCATCGCCGGGCATCTGGTGACCCTGGTCGGCGAGCACCCCGACCGGGTGGCCGGCGCCAAGGTGCGGGTCGGCGCCTATCTGGCCAACGACCACGCCCTGCGGCTGCTGAACCTGCGCCGTGCCGTGCGCACGCTGGAGGGGGCCGGGCCCGGCCCGGAAGGCAACATCACCAAGCTGAACCTCGCCGAGCACATGAGCGAGGGCGCCGCGATCGGCGCGGCCCTGCTGGGCCCGGAGGTCGCGCTGACCGACGGCCCGGCGGCGCTGGCCGGCCGGATGGTGATGGGCGCGCGCGGCATGGCGATCGCCGGCGGCACCTCGGAGGTCAGCCGCAACCAGATCGCCGAACGCATCCTGGGGATGCCGCGTGACCCGCTGATCAAATAGCCACCCGGGCGGTTTCGCGGCCGATCGGGCACCCTGGGAGTGTCCGATGAAGGAGGGCAGGTCCGATGGCCACCGTTGCCGACCACTTCGTCACCGCGCTGCAGCATTCCGGGGTGCAACGGATCTACGGGATCCCCGGCGACAGCCTCAACGGGCTCACCGACGCGCTGCGCCGCGCCGACACCATCACCTGGGAGCTGACCCGCCACGAGGAGAGTGCGGCGTTCGCCGCCGCCGCCGAGGCCGCCCTCACCGGTGAGCTGGCGGTCTGCGCGGGCAGTTGCGGGCCGGGCAACCTGCACCTCATCAACGGCCTGTATGACGCGCAGCGCAGCCGGGTGCCGGTGCTGGCGTTCGCCGCCCACATCCCGCGCGCCGAGATCGGCTCGGAGTACTTCCAGGAGACCCACCCACAGGAACTGTTCGCCGAATGCAGCGTCTACTGCGAGCTGATCTCCACCGCGGAGATGGCGCCGCGGATCCTGCACCAGGCCATGCGCGCCGCGGTCGAGGAACGCGGGGTGGCGGTGGTGGTGGTGCCCGGCGAAGTGTTCTCCGCCCGCGCCGGCGAGACCGGCTGGACCACCCGGGCGGTCACCGCCAGCACGATCGTCGCCCGCCCCGACGACGCCGCGTTGGCCCGAGCCGCCCGGCTGCTCAACGAGGCCGACCGGGTGACGATCCTGGCCGGGGCGGGCACCGCGGGCGCCCACGAGGAGGTGATCCGGGCGGCCGGGACGCTGGCCGCCCCGATCGTGCACGCGCTGCGCGGCAAGGAGTACATCGAGTACGACAACCCCTACGACGTCGGCATGACCGGGCTGCTCGGGTTCGCCTCCGGCTACAAGGCGATCGAGGAGGCCGGGGTGCTGCTGATGCTCGGCACCGACTTCCCCTACCAGCAGTTCTATCCGGAGAACGCGACGATCATCCAGGTCGACATCCGCGGCCGTCACCTGGGCCGGCGCACCCCGATCGACCTGGGCCTGGTCGGCACCGTCGCCGACACCCTGACCGCGCTGCAGCCGCTGCTGCGCGGCAACCCCGACCGCGGCCACCTGGAACGCGCACTGGGCCACTACCGCAAGACCCGCAAGAGCCTCGACGCGCTCGGTGTCGACGACCGGGGCCGGACCCCGATCCGCCCGGAGTACGTCGCGGTCACCGCCGACCGACTGGCCGCCGAGGACGCGGTGTTCACCGTCGACGTCGGCTCCCCGGTGGTGTGGGCGTCGCGGTATCTGACGATGAACGGGCGGCGCCGGCTGATCGGGTCGTTCAACCACGGCAGCATGGCCGGTGCGCTGCCGCACGCGATCGGCGCCCAAAGTGTCGACCGGTCTCGGCAGGTGGTCGCCTTCGCCGGCGACGGTGGGCTGGCGATGCTGTTCGGGGAGTTGCTCACCGTCGTGCAGAACCGGCTGCCGGTGAAGATCATCGTGTTCAACAACTCCTCGCTGAACTTCGTCGAGTTGGAGATGAAGGCCGCCGGTCTGGTCAATTTCGGCACCGAACTGGAGAACCCGGACCTGGCTGCGGTCGCGGCCGCGATGGGCGTCTTGGGCAGGCGGGTGGAGCAGCCCGGCGATCTGGAGCCCGCGCTCAGCGCGGCGTTCGCCCACGACGGTCCCGCGCTGGTCGACGTCGTCACCGCCCGGCAGGTGCTGACCATCCCGCCGGCGATCAGCCTGGAGCAGGCCAAGGGGTTCTCCCTCTACGCCATCCGCACCATCCTGGCCGGCCGCGGCGAGGAGCTGCTCGACCTGGTCACCACCAACGTCGCGCGGCGCATCCTGTCCTGACCGGGAGTCGCCGGGACCTGGCGCTCAGATACCCCGAGGGGTATCATTCGGGTATGACCTACCACGACGTCCTCGACGACCTGAATCCCCAGCATCGTGCGCTTCGCGCCCAGATCCCCGACGTGTACGAGGGTTTCGGCGCGCTGAGCAAGGCCGCCTTCAAAGACGGGGCGGTGCCGACCAAGTTCAAGGAGCTGATGGCGGTGGCCATCGGGGTGGTGCACGGCTGCGACGGCTGCATCGCGTCGCACGCGCGCGCCGCGGTGAAGGCGGGCGCCACCAAGGAGGAGGCCGCCGAGACGATCGGGGTCGCCATCCTGATGATGGGCGGGCCGGCCACCATCTACGGCGCCCGCGCCTACGACGCGTTCTGCGAGTTCGCCGACGCCGAGAAGGAGGCGGCCGGCTGAGCGCCGGGTGAGATGCCATGAGCGACAACGAAGAGAACATGACCGCGGTGCTCAACCGGCTGCGCCGCGCCCAGGGGCAGCTGACCGGGGTGATCACGATGATCGAACAGGGCCGCAGTTGCCGCGACGTGGTCACCCAACTGGCCGCGGTGTCCCGCGCCCTGGACCGGGCCGGGTTCAAGATCGTCGCCTCCGGGCTGCGCGACTGCATCGCCGGTACCAGCAGCGGCGACGACGAGCCGCTGACCGAAGAAGAACTGGAGAAACTCTTCCTCACCCTGGCGTGAGGGACACCCGAGACGAAGGAGGGCCACCATGGCTGTGGCGTTGTCGACCACCGTGCGGACATCGTTCGACGAGGCGGTCGCCCGCACCCGCGACGCTCTGACCGAACAGGGCTTCGGCGTGCTCACCGAGATCGACATGAAGGCGACCCTGAAGGCCAAGCTGGGCAAGGAGATGGAGGACTACCTGATCCTGGGGGCCTGCAACCCCGGCCTGGCGCACCGGGCGGTGAACGCCTACCGCCAGATCGGGGTGCTGCTGCCGTGCAACGTGGTGGTGCGCCGCGACCCGGCCGCCGCCGACACCGTCATCGTCGACGCGATGAACCCGGCGCTGATGGCCGACCTCACCGACGAGCCGGAGGTGCGCGCCGTCGCCGAGGAGGTCGGCGGGCTGCTGCAGAACGCGCTGGAGGCGGTCGCGGCGGGATGACACCCGGCCGGTGAACCCGGTTGCCGGGCACCCGGCCGATGGCTAGGCTCGGTGCTGTGTCGTGGTTGCGTGATCGGCTTGTGGTAGCCAGCACCCGCAGCGGGGTCTGATCCGGACCGGCCTCCCGCTGCGGGTCGGATCCCTGCCCGTCGGTCACCCTCCGAAATCCGAGGAAGCCGACACATGACCAGCCGTTTCATTCACTCCAGCCCGTCGATCGACGCCAACACCTGGTTCGTCGACCGGTTCGGGGTGGCACTGCCGCGCGGGTTGCGCGAGCAGGCCGAGACCATGGACTGGGGCCAGTTCGTCACCACCTACGGTTACCCGTCCGGCTGCTCGGGACCGTTGCGGTTGGGCCAGTGGTCCCGGGGCCGCACCCGCTCGCTGGGCTCCTGCCGATACCGCGCCACCATCGCCCACGGCGACGACGTCCGCACCGACACGGCGGTGGCCAGCGGTCCGATCGCCGCGGTCACCGCGATGCTGCACGAGCACGGCGTCACCGTGGAGACGGTGCGGTTCCACCAGATGCGCTCCGGCGACGGGCACACCGTGACGTTCGTCTGCGGCAGCGACGGCGCCCGCACCGAGTGGGCGATGGGCTGGGCCCGCGACGCCACCGAATCCGCGCTGCGCGCGGTGATCGGTTGCGCCAACCGGCTGCTGGCCGACTGAGCCGGCGCCGAAACCCGCCCGAAAGCCGGCTCAGCGCTTGCGCAGCACCATCGGCATACCGTCCATCGGCAGCGGCATGCCGCCGTAGTCCCAGCGCGGCTGGTAGTCCGGGCGGGCCAGCTCGAGCCGGTACCGGCGCAGCATCCGGTGCAGGATCGTCTTGACCTCCAGGCGGCCGTAAACCATCCCGATGCACTTGTGCGCACCACCGCCGAACGGCGCCCAGGCGTAGCGGTGCTTCTTGTGCTCCTCGCGCGGCGGCAGGAACCGCTCCGGGTCGAACTTCATCGGGTCGGTGTAGAGCTCGTCGAGCCAGTGGTTGGCGCCCGGCCAGATGACCACGTTGGTGCCGGCCGGCACGTAGTAGCCCATCAGGTCGGTGTCGCGGACGGTCTGGCGCATGTTGAACGGCAGCGGGGTCACCAGCCGCAGCGACTCGTCCATCACCAGGTCGAGGGAGCCCAGCGATTCCAGCGTCTCGATGTCCAGCGGGCCGTCGCCGATGCGGTCAGACTCCTCGCGGGCGCGGTCCTGCCACTCCGGGTGGGCGGCCAGGTGGTAGGCCATCGTGGTCACCGTGGAGGTGGTGGTGTCGTGGGCGGCCATCATCAAGAAGATCATGTGGTTGACGATGTCCTGGTCGGTGAAGGTGTTGCCGTCCTCGTCCTGGGCGTGACACAACGCGGTCAGCATGTCGGTGCCGTCGGAGTTGCGGCGCTGCTTGACCCGCTCGACGAAGTACTCCTCGAGCACCTTGCGGCCCTGCAAGCCCCGCCACCACTTGAACGGCGGCACCCCGGTGCGGATGATCGCCCCGCCGGCGCGGGTGGTCTGCTCGAACGCCTTGTTGACCTTGGTCAGCAGCACCTGGTCGGTGGAGGGGTCCTGGCCCATGAACACCACCGAGGCGATGTCGAGGGTCAGTTCCTTCATCGCCGGGTACACCAGGAACCGGGGGTCGTCGGTGGGCCAGTCCTGCACGGTCTTGCTGGCCCACCGGTCCATGTCGGCGACGTAGCTGGCCAGCTTGGGCCGGGTGAAGGCCTGTTGCATGATCCGCTTGTGGGCGAGGTGTTCCTCGAAGTCCAGCAGCATCAGGCCCCGGTCGAAGAACGGGCCGATCACCGGGAGCCAACCCTTCTGGGAGTAGTCCTTCTTCCGGTTGGCGAAGACGGTCTGGGTGGCGTCGGGTCCCATCGCCACGATCGACGGCAGGATCGGTGAGTCGGCGAAGGTGACCGGCCCGCGCGTCTCGTAGAGGAACTTCGGGTATTCCGGGCCGCCGCGGAACATCTCGATGATGTGGCCCAGCAGTGGCAGGCCGGAGTCACCGCGGATCGGTTTGAGGTCGCTGCCGGCGGGCGGTTCGGCCAGGGTGTGCTGCTTCCAGTTCACGGTCAGCAGCGCCTTCTCCACCATCGCCATGCCGGGGATGGTGTTCAGCGTCGGGGTGAACCGGCGCTTGGCCTGATCGAGCAGGTAGTGGGGGGTGCTGATGGTGGCCATCGACGCTCCTTGGCGGTGAACGGGTCGGAGGAAACGGGCAGCGTGTCGCGACGGCTGTGGTGGCCGTCACGTATTCGCTATCCCACCCCGAAATTTGACGCCTGTCAAGTTTTGCCCGCGGTGTGGCCTGGTGCATGGTAGGCAGGTGAGCACCGAACAGCGGGCAGGCACGGCAGCGCCCCAGCGTCGTGGCGACAAGCAGCGACGGGCGATCCTCACCGCGGTGCGTGAACTGCTCGAGGAGCGGCCGCTTGCCGAGTTGTCGGTCAGCGCGATCAGCGACCGCGCCGGGGTGGCGAGATCGGGCTTCTACTTTTACTTCGAGTCCAAGTACGCGGTGCTCGCCCAGATCATGGCCGAGGCCACCGCCGAGTTGGAAGAGCTCACCGCGTTCTTCGCTGCGCGCGGGGCGAACGAGACCCCGGCCGCGTTCGCCCGGCGCATGGTCGGCAGCGCCGCGCTGGTGTTCGCCCACAACGACCCGGTGATGGTGGCCTGCAACGAGGCCCGCTACAGCGACGCGCAGATCCGCGAGATCCTCGATCAGCAGATCGACACCGTCGTCGAACAGGTCATCGTGATCGTGCGCGCCGAGATCGCCGCGGGCACCGCCCACCCGATCAGCGACGACATCCCGGTGCTGGTGCGCACGCTGTGTGCGACCACCGCGACGATGCTCACCGGCGACACCACGTTTCTGGGGCCCGACGCCGACGTCACCCGCGGCCTGCGGGTGCTCGAGGCGCTGTGGCTCAACGCGCTGTGGGGCGGCCAACTCGCCGATTAGTCACTGCGGCGGCCGGCGGCGACGATATCGTCGGCGGATGGCTGTGAAGGACTTCGCGGGTAAGAGATGTTTCATCACCGGGGCCGCCAGCGGCATCGGGCGGGCGACCGCGCTGGCGCTGGCCGCCGAGGGCGCGGAGCTGTTCTTGACCGACCGCAACGCCGACGGGCTGGCCGAGACCGTCGCCGACGCCCGAGCGTTGGGCGCTCAGGTGCCCGCGCACCGGGTCATCGACATCGCCGACCACGACGACGTGGCCGCCTTCGCCGCCGACATCCACGCCGGCCACGGCGCCATGGACGTGGTGATGAACATCGCCGGAATCTCGGCCTGGGGCACGGTGGACCGGCTCAGCCACGACCAGTGGACCCGGCTGGTCTCGATCAACCTGATGGGCCCGATCCACGTCATCGAGGAGTTCATCCCGCCGATGCTGGCGGCCGGGCGCGGCGGTCAGCTGGTCAACGTCTCCTCGGCGGCCGGGATCGTCGCACTGCCCTGGCACGCCGCTTATAGCGCGTCCAAATACGGGCTGCGCGGCGTGTCGGAGGTTCTGCGGTTCGACTTGGCCCGGCACGGCATCGGCGTGTCGGTGGTGGTGCCCGGCGCGGTGCGCACCCCGCTGGTCAACACGGTCGAGATCGCCGGGGTGGACCGCGACGACCCGCAGGTGCAGAAGTGGGTGGACCGGTTCTCCGGCCACGCGGTCACCCCGGAGCGGGCGGCCCGCAAGATCCTCGCCGGGGTGCGCCGGAACCGGTTTTTGATCTACACGTCGGTGGACATCCGCGCGCTGTACGCGTTCAAGCGGGTGGCCTGGTGGCCGTACAGCGTCGCGATGCGGGTGGTCAACCGGTTCTTCACCCGGGCGCTGCTGGGGTCCGCCGACCGCGGCTGACCGGGTCGGCCGGCGATCAGCCGCGCCGCTCGGCCACCGCCGCCCGCACCGCGGGCACCACTTCGGCGGCGAACCGGCGGACCTGGCCGATGTCGTCGCCCGGGGTGCCGAACAGGAACGTGTCCATGCCGGTCTGCACCGCCAGTTCGGTCAGCGTGGCCGTCCACTGCTCGACCGTGCCGGTGAACGGGTCGGCGGCCGCGGTGTCGCCGATCGTGCCGAACACGTTGTAGATCCGCGTGATCGCCGCCGGGTCGCGGCCGGCCGCCCGCGCGCCGTCGTCGATGCGCTGCTGCATCGCGGGCAGCTTCTCCGGCGGGAAATAACTGTTGGACGGCACCCAGCCGTCGGCGCTGCGGCCCAGGAACTCCAGCAGTCGCGGCCCGCCGACACCCAGCCAGATCCCCATGTCGTGGGCCGGGGTCGGTCCGGGGTGCACCCCGGCGAGTCGGTAGTGGCGGCCGTCGAAGCGCACCGAGCGCTGACCGGACCACATCAGCCGGGTCACCTGCACGGCCTCCTCCAGCGCCTCGGCGGCTTCCCGGGGGGTGCGGTCGGCACCGCCCATCGCCGCGATCGCCGGCCAGAACGCGCCCGCGCCCAGTGCCAACTCGAACCGGCCGCCGGAGATGACGTCGAGGCTGGCCGCGGTCTTTGCCAGTACCGCGGGTGGGCGCAGCGGCAGGCTGGCGACATCGGGGAACACCCGCACCCGGCGGGTACGGGCCAGCAGCATCGGCATCAGCGCCCAGGTGTCGAGGAACTTCGACTGGTAAGGGTGGTCCTGCACCCCGATGAGCTCGAACGATTCGTCGGCGATCTCGGCGAGGGCGAAGGTGTTGTCCAGCAGGGCGGCCTCCGGGGAGACGAACAACCCGAATCGCAGCGGTCGACCGTAGTCGGTCACGGTGGTCCTCCTCGCCGGTTCCCGCCGCACCCGTGGCGGGTGCGGGTCCCGCCAGCCTACCGAGAAACGAGTTTGCTGCGAGCGGTACCGACGCCGGCCGCCACCGGCCGGTGTCCGACCCCGAGGGTAAGTGTGGTGAGCGACACGAACGGGGACGCATTGTGAGCTGCGACACGCCGAGATCGGGGCTGGGCGCAAGCTTGCGACCAGGGAATTCCATGAATGTCGTTCAGAACATCTTGTATCCCTTCCCCTTGTCAGCCACTAGGTGTAGTGTTCACAGTGCCGCCGGGCCCGACGAAGACCGGGCCATCCGGAACCGGGGAGAAGTTCCCGAACCCCGGGTCGGCGCGGCCCCGCAGAGCCGGGGATTCGCCGCCCGACGGCCCGCTGACCAGCGGTGCCGACGCAGTGTTTGATAGTTGCTCACCCTTCCAGCCCCTGCCACCGAGGAGTCGTTCGACGATGAACATCACCGTGTACACCAAGCCGGCATGCGTGCAGTGCAACGCCACCCACAAGGCGTTGGAGAAGGAAGGCATCGCCTACCGGTCGGTGGACATCTCGCTGGACTCCGAAGCCCGCGACTACGTAATGGCGCTGGGGTACCTGCAGGCGCCGGTGGTGGTGGCCGGTGACGACCACTGGTCGGGGTTCCGGCCGGACCGCATCAAGGCCCTGGCCGCGACGGCACTGAGCGCCTGAGCGCGGCCGCCGCGATCCGTCGGCGGCGAACCGGGGTAATCGCAGGTCCTGAATCACACGCCGGAGAACCGGCACCAGTCGCGGAGGGAGGTCAACCGATGGGCGACCGTCTGGTGTACTTCTCCTCCGTCTCGGAGAACACCCACCGTTTCATCCAGAAACTGGGCCTGCCTGCCATCCGGATCCCGCTGCACGAGCCGATCGAGGTCGACGAACCCTACGTGCTGGTGGTGCCCACCTACGGCGGCGGCCGGCACACACCGAGCGTCACCGACAGCGGCTACGTGCCCAAACAGGTCAAGAAGTTTCTGAACAACGAACACAACCGGGCGTTGTTGCGCGGGGTCATCGCCGCAGGCAACAACAACTTCGGTGCCGAATACTGCTACGCCGGCGAGGTCATCTCGCGCAAATGCGGCGTGCCCTACCTCTACCGCTTCGAACTCATGGGAACCCCCGACGACGTGGACACCGTCCGTGCGGGATTGGCTGACTTCTGGAAGGACGAGACATGCCAGCAACTGTCGCAACTGCAGAGCCTGTGACCACCACGGCTCCGGGCGCGGGTAGCGAGACCGACTACCACGCGCTCAACGCGATGCTCAACCTCTACGACGCCGACGGTCGGATCCAGTTCGACAAGGACGTCGCGGCGGCCCGGCAGTTCTTCCTGACCCACGTCAACCAGAACACGGTGTTCTTCCACAACCAGGACGAGAAGCTCGACTACCTGATCCGGGAGAACTACTACGAGCGCGAGGTCCTCGACCAGTATTCGCGCAACTTCGTCAAGACGCTGCTGGATCGCGCCTACGCCAAGAAGTTCCGCTTCCCGACGTTCCTTGGCGCGTTCAAGTACTACACCTCCTACACGCTGAAGACCTTCGACGGCAAGCGGTATCTGGAGCGCTTCGAAGACCGCGTCGTGATGGTGGCGCTGAGCCTTGCCGGCGGGGACACCAAGCTCGCCGAACGGCTGGTCGACGAGATCATCGACGGCCGGTTCCAGCCGGCCACGCCCACCTTCCTCAACGCCGGCAAGAAGCAGCGCGGCGAGCCGGTGAGCTGCTTCCTGCTGCGCATCGAGGACAACATGGAGTCGATCGGCCGCTCGATCAACTCCGCACTGCAGCTGTCCAAGCGCGGCGGGGGAGTGGCGTTGCTGCTCACCAACATCCGCGAATACGGCGCGCCGATCAAGAACATCGAGAACCAGTCGTCGGGCGTCATCCCGATCATGAAGCTGCTGGAGGACTCGTTCTCCTACGCCAACCAGCTCGGCGCGCGCCAGGGTGCCGGTGCGGTCTACCTCAACGCCCACCACCCCGACATCTACCGCTTCCTCGACACCAAGCGGGAGAACGCCGACGAAAAGATCCGGATCAAGACTCTCTCGCTGGGTGTGGTGATCCCCGACATCACCTTCGAGCTGGCCAAGAAGAACGAGGACATGTACCTGTTCTCGCCGTACGACGTCGAGCGCGTCTACGGGGTGGCCTTCGCCGACATCAACGTCACCGAGAAGTACTACGAGATGGTCGACGACCCGCGGATCCGCAAGCACAAGATCAAGGCGCGGGAGTTCTTCCAGACCGTGGCCGAGCTGCAGTTCGAGTCCGGATACCCCTACATCATGTTCGAGGACACGGTGAACCGGGCCAACCCGATCGCGGGCAAGATCACCCACTCGAACCTGTGCTCGGAGATCCTGCAGGTCTCCACGCCGTCGCTGTACAACGAGGACCTGTCCTACGCCAAGGTGGGCAAGGACATTTCGTGCAACCTGGGGTCGCTGAACATCGCCAAGGCGATGGACTCGCCGGACTTCGCCCAGACCATCGAGGTGGCGATCCGGGCGCTGACCGCGGTCAGCGACCAGACCAACATCTCCTCGGTGCCCTCGATCGAGCAGGGCAACAACGACTCCCACGCAATCGGGCTCGGGCAGATGAACCTGCACGGCTACCTGGCGCGCGAACGGATCTTCTACGGGTCCGAAGAGGGCGTCGACTTCACCAACATCTACTTCTACACGGTGCTCTACCACGCCCTGCGGGCCTCGAACCGGATCGCGATCGAACGCGGCACCCACTTCAAGGGTTTCGAACAATCCACCTACGCCAGCGGTGAGTTCTTCGACAAGTACACCGACGGGATCTGGGAACCCAGGACCGACAAGGTGCGCACCCTGTTCGCCGACGCCGGCATCCGCATCCCCGACCAGAACGACTGGCGCCGGCTCAAGGAATCGGTGCAGGCCAACGGGATCTACAACCAGAACCTGCAAGCGGTGCCGCCGACCGGGTCGATCTCCTACATCAACCACTCGACGTCGTCGATCCACCCGATCGTGTCGAAGGTGGAGATCCGCAAAGAGGGCAAGATCGGCCGGGTCTACTACCCGGCGCCCTACATGACCAACGACAACCTGGAGTACTACCAGGACGCCTACGAGATCGGCTACGAGAAGATCATCGACACCTACGCCGCGGCCACCCAGCACGTGGACCAGGGGTTGAGCCTGACGCTGTTCTTCAAGGACACCGCCACCACCCGCGACGTCAACAAGGCGCAGATCTACGCCTGGCGCAAGGGGATCAAGACGCTGTACTACATCCGGCTGCGGCAGATGGCGCTGGAGGGCACCGAGGTCGAGGGCTGCGTGAGCTGCATGCTCTAGGCGGTTTCAGTTCGTCGAGCAGGCCAGGGGAAACGCTTCCTGGCCTGCTCGCTTCGCTAGAAGGCCGCGAGCGTGTGGCTGGCCGACAGGCCGACGTCGAGCGCGGCCGGTGGCGCTCACCGGAGGTGGCGGCCGCAACGCACCACCGGGTTTGTTGGGTTGCCACCCTGACCTTCAATGCGGACGGAATGCTGGAAGGGGCCGCGCCTCCCATGATCATCCGGCGGCGTTGCCGGCGCTGTGAGCCGCGTCCCGCCGCGGTGCACGCCAGACAGCGACCAGGAGAAATGATGCTAGTGTCCGGTGGTAGCATCATTTAATTAGTTAAGTGATGCTACTGTGGGTGATGGCATCAGATAGCACGGCTGTGGGTGTCGAGACGCTGACCTGGCAGCCCGCCACTCAGGCCGGATACGGACTGGCTGACCAACACGCCGCGATTCGTCAGTCCGGCGACTACCAGGCCGCCATCACCGCCGACATCGCCGAGCTACAGGTGGCGCTTCCCTCCGCCGTGCTGGCCGCCGCCGAGGACGCCAGCCATGAGATCGCGCGATTCGACTCCGAGCTGGGCGACGAAATCGCCCCGTTCGCCGCGGTGCTGCTGCGATCGGAGTCGGCAGCCAGCTCCAACATCGAGAACCTCACCGCCTCGGCCCGCGCCATCGCCGAGGCAGAATCCCTCGGTGGACCCACGCGCCGCAACGCCGCGATCATCGTGGCCAACACCGCCGCCATGCAGGCCGCGGTCCGGCTGGCCGACCGCATCGACGCCGACGCGATCCTCGACATGCACCGCGTGCTCATGCACGCGAGCACACCGGCCGCCGCGGGTAACTGGCGCGACGAGCAGGTGTGGATCGGTGGCGGGCCGTTCGGCCCGCGCGGGGCGGACTACATCGCCCCGCACCACCGCCGTGTGCCCGCCGCGATCGACGACCTGATCGCCTTCGCCGGTCGCGTTGACGTTCCCGCGCTGGCGCAGATCGCCATCGCCCACGCGCAGTTCGAGTCCATCCACCCGTTCACCGACGGCAACGGGCGCACCGGCCGCGCGTTGGTGCAGGCGATGCTGCGCAACAAGGGTCTGACCCGCCACGTCACCGTGCCGGTCTCGGCGGGCTTGCTCGCCGACACCGACGCCTACTTCGCGGCGCTGACCGCTTACCGTGACGGCGACACCGTACCTATCGTGGGCCAGCTGTCTCAGGCGGTGGTGCTCGCGGTCGCCAACGGCCGGCAACTGGTGGCCGAGCTGCGCGACATCCGCGCCGGGTGGGCCTCGCGCATCACCGCCCGCCGCGACTCCGCGGTGCACCGAGTCGCCGACCTGCTGATCAAGCGGCCGGTGTTCAACGCCGCGCTGCTGCGCCGCGAGCTGGGCATCACCACCGGCAACGCGCGTCGCTACATCGACCCGCTGGTCGACGCGGGGATCGTGGTGGAGTTCACCGACCGCACCCGCAACCGCGCGTGGCGCGCGCCGGAAGTGCTCGCCGCGCTCGACGCCTTCGCCGAGCGGGCCGGTCGACGGCGGTGGAGCAACTGAGCGGTGGGTGTCGGTCCGGTGTGAGCAACTCGTCCGAGGTCTGCCCTGAAAGATGGAAAGCAGTTTTGGCTCTGCGACTACATTCCCCAAAGCCTGGACTTCGAACGCGCCCGAGCCCCCGCGATCGAACGTCTCACTGCGTTGCTTGAGTCGGACGACGTCGGCGCCTTACGCGTACCGGCCGATATGCGCGACGGAGTGCTCCTCGCGAACTGGCGTCGGCCGCACTCCTATCTCGATCCGGCAGTGCGGGCGTGCTGCTTCCGGTCTCGGGTGCGTGTCCTCCCTGCCGGAGACTCACCGCGCCGACACGTCCACCGGCCGCACCATGGCCAGCGCCAGCGGCAGAAGGTGCTGGCGCGCATAGCGTTCCGCGTCGGCGCGGCTGGTCAACGGTTCGCGCACCCGCTGGGTGAGAACCAGTGAGTGGGTGAGACGGACGAAGATCTCCGCCAGGCCCTGCGGATCATCGATCTCGACCCCGCCGTGGCGGGCGGTGTCGGCGATGTGCCCGGCGAGGTAGTTGACGGCCAACTCCAGTGCCGGTCCCGCGCCGGTGGTCAACGCGGGCAGGACGGCTTCGGGATCGGTCTCCAGCGTGCGGCTGAGCATCGGATGGGTGCGGACCCGCCAGTAGATCCCGGTGAACCCGGCGACGAATCGATCCTCGTAGTCGTCCAGCGCGGCGACCTCGTCGTCGACGGCGGCGAGAATCGAGTCGGTCACCGTGCCGAGGGTGGCCACCAGCAGATCCTTCTTGGTCGGCCAGCGCCGGTAGACGGTCATGTGCGACACGCCGGCGCGCCGGGCGATCTCCTCCACCGACGCGCGCCGTACCCCGAAGTCGAGGATCGTCTGCAGCGCCGCCTCGAGAATGCGCTCGCCGGTCTGATCGCCAGACATGACCACATGGTCCCACACGATGCTTCCCGCTTCGGTGTAAGGATGTTAGTTTATGTCTAACTTACTAACATCGGGAGGTTGGGATGACCGAACTGCTCACCGACATCGACCGGCCCATCGACGCCCAGGACGGCACCGACGGCACCGACGGCCTGGACCTGCTGGCGGGCCCGGGCTTGCGCCCGGCGGTGATGGCCGACTTCCGCAAGCACATCGGCAGCGTGCTGACCGGCGTGTTCGGCGGGGTGCTGTTCGACGAGGTGGCCCGGGTGCCGATCGCGGCGTCGGTCGACCACACCGGCCGGTTCCGGGAGAACTTCACCGACCGGGCGTTGCGCAGTGGGTTCAGCGGGCAGGCGATCCTCGCCGATGCGGCACAGCGCAGAAAACACGCCCGCTGGCTGATCGACCAGCACCGCACCGTCCGCGGCACCGGGGTCGGCGAATACGACGGGGTCCGCTACAGCGCACTGGACCCGGACCTGTGGCTGTGGATCATCGCCAGCGCGGTGCACGCGATCCTGGTCGCCTTCCCGGTGGTCACCGGGCACACCCTGCGGCCCGCCGAGAAGGAGGCCGCCTACCAGTACCTGCGCCATCTCTTCGGTGAGCTGGAGCTGCCCAGCAGGCGGGGAAAACTGCCTGCCACCGCCGAGGAGTTCGACGCCTATTACGACAAGACCGTCGCCACCGAGTTGGAGGCCAACGGGTTCCTGCGCCACCAGTTCGCCACGCTCACCCGGCTGCCGCTGCCCAGCCTGCTGCTGCCGAAGTGGATGCGGCCGGTCCTCACCCCGCCGTGGCTGGTGGTGCGGCCGGTGGCCGGCCGCGTCGTGCAGGTCTGCTCGGCCAAGACCATGCACCCCGACGTGCTGGCCATGATCGGCTTCGAACTCAAACCCCACCACGACGCCGAATTCGCGCTCTACAGCGCGCTGCTGCAACTGGCCTGGCGGGTGCTGCCCGACCGGCTGAAGCTCGAACCCATCCACTACAACCGGGTGCGCCTCGACGCGTTGCGCGCCCGCTACCGCGACACCGCGCGCGGCCGTGCCCGCTACGAGCGCTCGGTGCACCGGCTGAACCGGCAGAACACCTGGCTGGCCCGCTTCTACGACCGGTACGGTCTGGAGACGTTCGCGGTCCCCGAAGGGCGCAGCGGCGGTTGCCCGTTCGGCTGACCGGCCTCAGTAGCGGTGCGCGGGCCCCTGGGCCTTTTTGTACAGCGCCTTGAGCATCCGGTCGCGGAACGCGGCGTTGTCGATCAGCCGCACCCCGGCGTCGGCGACGCGCGGATAGCCCAGCAGCTTGTGGAAGTAGCGACCGCGCCGGTACTCCCGGCCCCAGGCCTCCTGCATCCGCTGGGCGTAGTTGGTGAAGTCGTCGGGGCCGGCGTTGGTCAGCGCCGCGACCGCGCATTCCCCGGCCGCCATCCCGGACTCCAGCGCCTTGGAGATGCCCGCCCCGCTGGCCGGTTTGCCCGCGCCCAGCGCATCGCCGGCGAACAGCACCCCGGGCCGCCACGGCGGCCAGGCGGTGAACCCCATCGGCAGCCGCCAGGCGCGCACGCTCTTGGACTTCTTCAGCTCGCCGATGTCGGGCAGCTCCCAGTCACGCGGCAGCGTGCGCAAGAACTCCCCGAGGAACGCGGTGGCGTTGATCGACTGCCAGTTGCGGTAGCTGTTGACGTAGCCCAACCCGATGTTGAACCGGCCGCCGCCCATCGGGAACACCCACCCGTAGCCGGGCAGCTGGTCGCCCTCGAAGCGCAGCCGCAGATAGATGTCCAAGCTGTCGGAGTCCGGCCGGTTGGCGTCCATCTCGGCGCGGATGGCGATCGCCGAATAGCCGTTATAGGCCGAATCCAGCTTCAGCGCCCGCTTGATCGGGGAGTAGGCGCCGTCGGCGGCGATCACCGCGTCGGCCAGGACCTGCTCGCCGCCCTTGAGGCTCACCCCGGTGACCCGGCCGCGGTCGTCGAGGACCGGCCCGGCGACCTCGGCGGATTCGCGGACCTCCGCGCCGGCCGCCGCGGCGTGGCGCAACAGCATGGTGTCCAGCGTGGTGCGGCTGACGGTGTGGCCGTGATCGGGCATGCCCGGACGGCGCGGGAAGGACAGCTCCCAGTGGCTGGGGCTGTACACGCACACCCGGTTGACCCGGTGGAAGGTCGCGACCTGTTCGGCCAGCCCCATCTTCTGCAGGTAGCTGACGGCCCGGGCGGTCAGCCCGTCACCGCACGGCTTGTCGCGGGGGAACTGCGCCTTGTCCAGCAGCACGACACTGGCGCCGGCCTGGCGGGCCTGCCAGGCGGCCGCCGACCCGGCCGGACCGCCGCCGACGATGGCCAGATCGAATCGCTGTGTCACCGCTTTTCTCGCCCTTCCGAGGTTGATTGCGGTGCCTACGCTACCGACGCCGACCCGCCGGAGAAAATCCGACTCCGCTGCCATCCGGGTGTCGGTCGCGGTGTCTCGGCAGGTCAACACGGCTATGCCGGGCGGTGGCGGCAGTACGGGCGAGTACAGTGTGGGACGTGCGCAGACCAGCCCGGCCCAGCCCCGCCGAGCGGCCCGACGGCAAAGTCGACGCCCGGCGGGAACGCTGGCGCGAGCACCGCAAGAAGGTGCGGGCCGAGATCGTCGACGCCGCCTTCCGCGCCATCGACAAGCGCGGGCCGGAGCTGAGCGTGCGGGAGATCGCCGAGGAGGCCGGCACCGCGAAGCCGAAGATCTACCGGCACTTCACCGACAAGTCCGACCTGTTCCAGGCGGTCAGCGAGCGGATGCGCGACATGCTGTGGGCGGCGATCTCCTCGGCGATCGACGTCACCACCGACTCCGCCGACGAGGTCATCCGCAAAGGCGTGGAGCAGTACGTCGGGCTGGTCGAACAGCACCCCAACGTGCTGCGGTTCCTGATCCAGGGCCAGTTCACCGAGCAGTCCGCATCGACGTTGCAGGCGCTGCAGGAGGGCCGCGAGATCATCCTGGCGATCGCGGAGATGTTCAGCAACGAACTGCGCGAGATGCAGCTGGACCGCGACGCGATCGAGCTGGCCGCGTTCGCGACGTTCGGGTCGGTCGCCTCGGCCACCGACTGGTGGCTCGGCCGCGACACCGGCAGCGAACGCCGGATGGCCCAGGACGTCTTCATCGAGCACCTCAGCACGATCCTGTCCGGCACGGTGACCAGCACCGCCGCGGTGCTGGGGGTCACCATCGACCCGGGCCTGCCCATCCACGCCGCCGTCCCGAGCCGCGCCGCCAGCTGACGCCCCGGGCGGGCCGGCCACCGTTGACAGCCGGCGGCGGGCGCGGCCACACTGGGAAGTATCCGGTACCGCAGGTCCCAGGAAGGGGTGCGTCATGACCGTCACCGAGCAACCCACCGGGCCCGCCGCGACCGACCGGCCGGTGGTGCGGACCGGCGCGCTGATCATCGGCACCGGCTTCTCCGGGCTGGCCATGGGCATCGCCCTCCAGCGCCGCGGCATCGACTTCCTGATGCTGGAGAAGGCCGACGACCTCGGCGGCACCTGGCGGGACAACACCTACCCGGGGTGCGCCTGCGACATCCCCTCGCACCTGTACTCCTACTCCTTCGAACCCAAGCCGGACTGGGAGTATCTGTTCTCCTACCAGGGCGAGATCTTCGACTATCTCAACGGCGTCGCCGACAAGTACGGCCTGCGCCGCTACATGGTGTTCGGCGCGCTCGTCGACCGCGCCCACTGGGACGACGACGAATACCGCTGGCATGTCTTCACCACCGACGGAAGGGAATTCGTCGCCCGCTTCCTGATCTCGGCGGCCGGCGCACTGCACATCCCGTCGGTGCCGGACTTCGCCGGCCTTGAGGATTTCCGGTCCGCCGGCGGTGCGGCGTTCCACTCCGCGCAGTGGGACGACAGCGTCGAGTTGACCGGCAAGCGGGTCGCGGTGATCGGCACCGGCGCCAGCGCGATCCAGATCGTGCCGGAGATCGTCGACCGGGTCGGCGGTCTGCAGCTCTACCAGCGCACCCCGGCCTGGGTGATCCCGCGCACCAACGAAGCGATCCCCGAACGGCTGCGCCGGGTCCTGACCGTCGTTCCCGGCGCCCGGCTGGCGCTGCGCACTGCGATCTACGGGCTGCAAGAGGCGGTGGCCGTCGGCATGACCCGCTGGCCCGGGCTGCTGCGCATCGGGGAAGTGTTGGGCCGCTGGAACATCCGCCGCGGCGTCAAGGATCGGGTGTTACGGCGCAAGCTGACCCCGCACTACCGGCTGGGCTGCAAACGCATCCTGAACTCCTCGACCTACTATCCTGCGGTCGGCGACCCGAAGACCGAGCTGATCACCGAGGGCATCGACCGGTTCACCGCCGACGGCATCGTCACCGCCGACGGCACCGAACGCCACGTCGACGTCGTCGTCTTCGCCACCGGCTTCCACGTCAGCGACTCCTACACCTACGTCGACATCAAGGGCAGCGACGGCGAGAGCCTGGTCGACCGGTGGAACACCGAGGGCATGGCCGCCCACCGCGGGGTCACCGTGGCCGGGATGCCCAACCTGTTCTTCCTGCTGGGCCCCAACACCGGGCTGGGCCACAACTCGATGGTGTACATGATCGAATCCCAGGTCCACTACGTCGACCAGGCGATCGCCGCCGCCGAGAAGGCCGGCGCGCAGGCGCTGACCCCGATCCGCTCCGCCCAGGACCGGTTCAACGCCGACCTGCAGCGCCGGCTGGCCCGCTCGGTGTGGAACACCGGCGGGTGCTCGAGCTGGTACCTCGACGAACACGGCAAGAACCCGGTGCTGTGGGGCGGGTTCACCTGGCAGTACCGCAACGCCACCCGCCGGTTGCGCCCCGCCGAGTACCGGTTCCTCGGGGTCGCCCCGGCGGCCGGACCGGGTCGCTGACGACGACACGACAACACAACTTCTAGTGTTGCCCGAACTTGTCGGCCCCCAGGGGTAGTGTCGTCAGCCACGGGTATCGGCGTTCGAAGTGGGGTAGCGGTGACTGGACGAGTGAAGCTGATCGATCGGGTTTCGGCGATCAACTGGAACCGGGTGCACGACGAGAAGGACCTCGAGGTCTGGGACCGGCTGACCGGGAACTTCTGGCTGCCGGAGAAGGTGCCGGTGTCCAACGACATCCAGGCCTGGGCGACGCTCACCGACAAGGAAAAAGAAGTCACCATGCGGGTGTTCACCGGGTTGACCCTGCTGGACACCATCCAGGGCACCGTCGGCGCGGTCAGCCTGATCCCCGACGCGCTGACCCCGCACGAGGAGGCCGTCTACACCAACATCGCCTTCATGGAGTCGGTGCACGCCAAGAGCTACAGTCAGATCTTCTCCACGCTGTGCTCGACCACCGAGATCGACGAGGCGTTCCGCTGGTCGGAGGAGAACACCAACCTGCAGCGCAAAGCGGAGATCGTGCTGCGCTACTACACCGGCGACGAGCCGCTCAAACGGAAGGTGGCCTCCACGCTGCTGGAGAGCTTCCTGTTCTACTCCGGCTTCTACATGCCGATGTACTGGTCCAGCCGCGGCAAGCTCACCAACACCGCCGACGTCATCCGGCTGATCATCCGCGACGAGGCCGTGCACGGCTACTACATCGGCTACAAGTACCAGCGCGGGCTGGCGATGGCGGACGAAGCCCGGCGCCAGGAGCTCAAGGACTACACCTACGAGCTGCTCTTCGAGCTCTACGACAACGAGGTGGAGTACACCCAGGACCTCTACGACGACATCGGACTGACCGAGGATGTCAAGAAGTTCCTGCGCTACAACGCCAACAAGGCGCTGATGAACCTCGGCTACGAGGCGCTGTTCCCGCGCGACGAGACCGACGTCAACCCGGCGATCCTCTCGGCGCTGAGCCCCAACGCCGACGAGAACCACGACTTCTTCTCCGGGTCGGGCTCCTCGTACGTGATCGGCAAGGCCGTGGTGACCGAGGACGAGGACTGGGAGTTCTGAGGCCGCTTCTCCTGCGCGACGGCTCGTGACCGGACCGGTGGCGACCCCCGCAGCAACCCTGCGGGCGCGCCCCGGAGTGCAACTCGCACTGGCCACCTGGGCGTCGCTGGTCAACTTCTGGGCGTGGAACCTGATCGGCCCGTTGGGGACCCGCGAGGCGACGTTGATGTCGCTGACCGGCAACCAGGAGGCCCTGGTGGTCGCCACCCCGGTGCTGGTCGGCGCGCTCGGGCGGATGGTGACCGGACCGCTGACCGACCGGTTCGGCGGACGCATCATGTTCGTCGTCGTCTCGGTTGCTTCGGTCCCCCCGGTGATCGCGGTCGGCGCCGCCGAGACGTGCGAGTCCTACCCGCTGCTGCTGGCGGCGGCGTTCTTCCTCGGGATCGCGGGATCGGTGTTCGCGATCGGAATCCCGTTCGCCAACAACTGGTATGAGCCGTCCCGCCGCGGGTTCGCCACCGGCGTTTTCGGCATGGGCATGGTCGGCACCGCACTCTCGGCGTACTACACCCCGCGGTTCGTGCGCTGGTTCGGGCTGATGCCCACCCACCTGTTGGTCGCCGCCGCACTGCTGGTGACCGCCGCGGTCTGTGCGGTGGCGATGCACCCCGGCCCGGTGTTCGTTCCCAACACCGATCGGTTGGTGCCGAAGATCCGTGCGGCCCTGCGGTTGCCGATCACCTGGGAGATGTCGCTGCTCTACGCGGTGGTGTTCGGCGGGTTCGTCGCGTTCAGCAACTACCTGCCCACCTACATCAAGACGATCTACGGCTTCTCGCCGGTGGAAGCGGGCACCCGCACCGCCGCGTTCGCGCTGGCCGCCGTACTCGCCCGGCCGGTCGGCGGCATGCTCGCCGACCGGATCGCACCCAAATACGTGGTGCTGGCCTCGCTGACCGGTGTCGTGGCGCTGTCGGCGGTGGCGGTGTTCCAGCCGCCGGCCGACGTGTGGTCGGCGGCGACGTTCATCGCGCTGGCCGTCGCGCTCGGGGTGGGCACCGGCGGCGTGTTCGCCTGGGTGACCCGGCGGGCCCAACCCGGCTCGGTCGGCACGGTCAGTGGGATCGTCGCGGCCGCAGGCGGATTGGGTGGCTTCTTCCCGCCGCTGGTGATGGGCGCCACCTACGACCCGGTGCACAACGACTACACGATCGGGCTGGTGCTGCTGGTGGTGACCGCGGTGCTCGCGCTCGGCTACACCGCGGTGCGGATGCCCGCCCGGCTGCCGGTCAGATCGTCGCCGTGTCGATGACGAACCGGTAGCGCACGTCGGAGCCCAGCACCCGCTCATAGGCGGTGTTGACGTAGTCGGCGTCGATCAGCTCGATCTCCGGCCGCACGTCGTGCTCGGCGCAGAAGTCCAGCATCTCCTGGGTCTCGGCGATCCCGCCGATCATCGAACCGGACAGGCTGCGGCGCATCCCGGCCAGCGGGAACGGCGGCACCGCCATGTCGTGTTCGGGCATGCCCAGCTCCACCAGGGTGCCGTCGACCTTGAGCATGTTCAGGTAGGCGCCCAGGTCCAGGTTCGCCGAGACGGTGTTGAGGATGACGTCGAAGCTGTTACGCAGCGTCTTGAAGGTCTGCTTGTCGCTGGTCGCGTAGTAGTGGCTCGCGCCGAGGCGCAGTCCGTCCTCCATCTTCTTCAGCGACTGGGACAGCACGGTGACCTCGGCGCCCATCGCCGCACCGAGCTTGACGCCCATGTGGCCCAGCCCGCCCAGACCGACCACCGCGATCTGCGAGCCGGCGCCGACCTTCCAGTGCCGCAGCGGGGAGAACAGCGTGATCCCGGCACACAACAGGGGAGCGGCGGCATCCAGCGGGATGGCGTCCGGGATGCGCAGCACGTAGTTCTCGTCGACGACGATGGCCTGGCTGTAGCCGCCCTGGGTCGGCTCGTCGAAGCGGCGGTTCACCGAGTTGTAGGTGCCGACCATGCCGCCGCCGGTGCAGTACTGCTCCAGCCCGGCCCGACAGCTCGGGCATTCGCGGCAGGAGTCGACGAAGCAGCCGACCCCGACCCGGTCGCCGACCCGGTACTTGGTGACCTCGGCGCCGACCGCGCTGACCACCCCGGCGATCTCGTGGCCGGGCACCACCGGGTAGTTCGGCTGGCCCCACTCGGCCTTGACGGTGTGGATGTCGGAGTGGCAGATCCCGGCGAACTTGATGTCGATGGCCACGTCGTGCGGCCCAGGGTCGCGGCGGGTGATCGTGGTCTTGGTCAGCGGTGCGGTCGCCGACGTGGCGGCGTAAGCGGAAACGGTCGTGCTCATCTGGCTATCCCTCGTAGATCTCTCGTTGTGCGATTCGTTCGTGCAATCCGGCTACCAACGGCGCAGCCGCGGCGCTTGGCCCGGCCGGCACCCTAGTTGTATAGCTTAGCGAAGTTAAATTGTCGGTGCGCCCGCCCGATCGGGTGGCCGGGTGCCCTCATCCCACGGTAGGGGCCACAACGCCGTGGTGAAAGCCGCGCCCGCCCACCGGCAGCGCGTGAAGGTGATCTCCGCCACGCCGAGGTCGGGGGACGCGGCTATCGTCGGGCCATGTCCGCATGCCCGCCGGTGACGCATCTGGTCCTGTACAAACACGGCGTGGCCTTCGTGGTCCACCGCGGACCCGCCGACGGCGCGGTCACCCTGACCGTGCGCCGCGACGACATGCCCGACGTCCTCAAGTCGCTGGTGGTCTCCGGCGCCGACGCGGCGGTCGGCGCGATCACCTTCGACACCCCGGTGGACCCGCCGCACGACCCGGACGGATACCCGCTGGCGCCCTACTCCACCACCGCGTTGCGCGACCTGCTCGACGGGCTGCGCGGCCGCAGCGTCGAGGTGCAGCAGGCCGAGGCGACGTATCGCGGTGAGGTGATCGGGGTCGATGAGCCCGGGGCGGGGGAGCGCGCCCTGCTGCTGCGAACCGGGGCGGGCCGGGTGCAGATCGTCGAGCTGGCCGCCGTCGGGCGGCTCACCGTGCTCGACACCGGCGCGCGCGAGGAACTGGTCCGGCTGCTCGACCGCGCGAAGGCGGCGACCGCGGGACCGCACTGCGCGATCGGGGTGGACCTGCGCGGCCGCGCCGCCGAGGTCGAGCTGTCCTACCTGGTCGCCGCACCGATGTGGCGGGTGTCCTACCGGCTGATCCGCGACGGGGAGCGGGCCACCCTGGCGGCGATGGGGATCCTGCACAACCCGGTCGATGAGGACCTGACCGACATCACCGTCACGCTGACCACCGGCCAGCCGCACTCCTTCGACATCGACCTGTACCACCCGCGGCAGGTGCGGCGCACCGTGGCCGAGGAGCGCCAGCGCGTCGTCGAAGAACAGATGATGCGCGGCGCGCCCCGTGCGGCCGCGACCGTCCTGTCCGGGGTCCCCGACTTCGCCGACTCCTACGGCGAGGCGGCCGAGGAGGTCGACGCCGCCGACAGCGGCGAATACTTCGAATACCGGCTCACCACCCCGGTCACGCTGGCGCGGGGCAGCGCCACGATGGTGCCGCTGGCGGTCGCCCCGGTCGGGCAGGTGCGCCGGGAGTTGGTGTGGCAGGTCGGTTCCGCGCCCGCCCCGCAGATCGCGATCGCCTTCGTCAACGACACCGATCTGGTGCTCGAGGAAGGCCCGGCGGTGATCTACGAGCACGGCGGCTACGCCGGCGAGGCGATGCTGGGCTTCACCGCCCGCGGCGCGCGGACCCGGCTGAGTTTCGCCAAAGACCTGGCCGTGCACTGCACCGGCACCGTCGCCACCGCCACGGTCACCGTCGGGGTGCGCCTGGCCGACACCGCCGCGATCGAGGAACAACGCGTCGAGCAGCGCCACGCGCTGCGGCTGCGCAACGACCACCCCGATGAGGTGGAGGTGATCGTCGAGCTGCCGCGCCGGGCCGGCCACCACATCACCGGCGACGACACGGCGGCCCTGCTCGACGACGGCGACCCGGACTTCCACCGGTTCGCGGTCACCGTCGCCGGTCACCGCACCGTGGGCGCCACCGTGCTGGAGACCTGGCCGGTCTACCGCGACATCGGCTACGGCGAACTCTCCCCGGCCCACCTCGACGCCTGGCTGGCCGGGCGCGCGCTGGACGCGGCGACCATCGGGGAGCTGTCCGGGGTGCTCGCCGAGCAGCAGCGCGCCGACGCCCTGGACGCCCAGCGCGACCGGCTCGACGCCGAGCGGACCGATCTGCACGCCGCGGCGAGCCGCATCACCGAGCAACTGCAGGTGCTGCGCACCGACGGGGACGAGGGCCGGCTGCGGGCCCGCCAGGTCGGCGCGCTGGGAGAGCTGCAGGACCAGGTGGCGGTGCTGGACGCCGAGATCCGCCGGCTGGGTGCGGAGGCGGCGGCCGCGCGGGAAGCGGCGGCCGCGCAGTTGCAGCGGCTGCTCAGTTGATCGGGGCGTTGACCCACTGCAGATCGTCGAGGATGCCGCGGGCGGCTACCAGGTTCTGGCCCGCCTGCCACACCTCGTTGTTGACCACGAAGACCCGGTTGTCGGCGTTGGCCGACAGGGCGCGCCACGCGTCGCTGTCGAAGATCCGCGGCGCCCGCTCCCGGGCGGTGGCGGTCGCGAACGACACGTAGACGATGTCGGCGTCGGCGGCGGAGAAGTCGGCGCCGTCGAGGTCGGCGGTGTCGACCTCGATGAACGGGCGGTCGGTGAACCGCTGGGCCGGCGGGCGATCCAGCCCCGCCTCCTTGAGCACACTGCCCGGGAAGTTCACCGCGCCGAAGATGCGCACGCCGTCGTCGGTGAACTGCACGATCGAGGCCTGGTAGTGCGCGGTGTCGGCCTTGGCGGCGAGCTGGCGGGCCGCCTCGGCGAAACCGTCGAGCAGCCCGTCGGCGGCCCCGGCCCGCCCGGTCGCCGCCGCCACGGTGCGCAACTCACCTTGCCAGCGGGCGCCGGCCGCGGTGGTGAACACCGTCGGCGCGATCTCGGCCAGCTGCGGGTACAGATCGGCGCTCGCGGCCACCGAACCGAGGATCAGATCCGGCTCGGCGCCGCGGATCGCGGCGAGGTCGGGTGCGTCGGGCGAGCCCACCGTGGGCAGGTCGTGGATGACGGTGCCCAGGTAGGAGGGCTGTGCGGCGGCGGCCACGATCCGCGACTGCAGGCCCAGGGCGCACAACGCGTCGAGTTGGTCGACGGCCAGAACCACGATGCGCTGCGGGTCGGCCGGGACCTCCACGGTCGGCGGGGCGACGCCCTCGGCGTTGTCGACCCGGTGTGGCCCGCCCTCGGCGGGGGCCGGTTCGGCGGCACACGACTCGTCGGGGCGACGCTGATTCCCGAGCACCCCGGCACCGGCGATCATCGTGGTGCTGGTGATCACCGACGTCGACGGGGCGGACCCGCCGGTGGTGTCGGTGGCGCACCCACCGGTCGCGGCCAACCCGAGGCCAGCCAGCGCCACGACGGCGCGGAACCCGCGGCGCGGTCGCGCACCACCCCTGAACACGCGGTTGACGGTAACACCCGGGTGGCGCAAGATTGGGCGCGGCACGATTACGACAGTTCGTAGGACATCGGTGCGACAGAGGTGGGTCCGGGGCCAACACGGCTCGCTGCGGACGCTACGATCTGTACTAGTGATCCCTCACGACCGCTGACTGTGCCCCAGGGACGCCGGACTGATATTTGGAGGACCCGTGACAGCCGAAGCCCCCCCGCGCGGAGAACTCGAGGCAAACCGCCCGTACCCACCGCGCACGGGCCCCAAGGGTGACCTGCTGTACAAGATGGTGACCACCACCGATCACAAGCTGATCGGCATCATGTACGTGGTCACCTGCATGTTCTTCTTCGGCGTGGCCGGGCTGATGGCGCTGTTCATCCGCGCCGAGCTGGCGGCGCCGGGACTGCAGTTCCTGTCCAACGAGCAGTTCAACCAGCTGTTCACCATGCACGGCACGGCGATGCTGCTGTTCTACGCGACGCCGATCGTGTTCGGGTTCGCCAACCTGGTGCTTCCGCTGCAGATCGGTGCACCCGACGTGGCGTTCCCGCGGCTGAACGCACTGTCCTACTGGCTGTTCCTGTTCGGGTCGCTGATCGCGCTGGCCGGCTTCATCACCCCCGGCGGCGCCGCCGACTTCGGCTGGACCGCCTACACGCCGCTCAGCGACGCGATCCACTCCCCGGGCCCCGGCGGTGACTTCTGGATCGTGGGTCTGGCCGTGACCGGTCTGGCCTCCATCCTGGGCGCGGTCAACATGATCACCACCGTGGTCTGCATGCGCGCCCCGGGCATGACCATGTTCCGGATGCCGGTGTTCACCTGGAACATCCTGGTCACCTCGCTGATGGTCCTGATCATCTTCCCGCTGCTGACCGCCGCGCTGCTCGGCCTGGCCTACGACCGCCACCTCGGCGGGCACATCTACGACCCGGCCAACGGCGGCATCATCCTCTACCAGCACCTCTTCTGGTTCTTCGGCCATCCCGAGGTGTATGTGATCGCGCTGCCGTTCTTCGGGATCGTCAGTGAGGTCATCCCGGTGTTCAGCCGCAAGCCGATCTTCGGTTACACCACGCTGATCTTCGCCACGATGGCGATCGCGGCGCTGTCCACCGCGGTGTGGGCGCACCACATGTTCGCCACCGGTGCGGTGCTGCTGCCGTTCTTCTCGTTCATGACCTTCACCATCGCGGTGCCCACCGGCATCAAGTTCTTCAACTGGATCGGCACCATGTGGAAGGGGCAGTTGACCTTCGAGACCCCGATGCTGTTCTCGGTCGGGTTCCTGGTGACCTTCCTCGCCGGCGGGTTGACCGGGGTCATGCTGGCCGCGCCGCCGCTGGACTTCCACGTCACCGACACCTACTTCCTGGTGGCGCACTTCCACTACGTGCTGTTCGGCACGATCGTGTTCGCCACGTTCGCCGGCATCTACTTCTGGTTCCCCAAGATGACCGGCCGGCTGCTCGACGAGCGGCTGGGCAAGGTGCACTTCTGGCTGACCTTCATCGGTTTCCACACCACGTTCCTGGTGCAGCACTGGCTGGGCAACGAGGGCATGCCGCGCCGCTACGCGGACTACCTGGACACCGACGGCTACCAGCCGCTGAACATCGTGTCCACCATCGGTTCGTTCATCCTGGGCGTGTCGCTGATCGTGTTCGTCTGGAACGCGTTCAAGAGCTGGCGCTACGGCGAGGTCGTCACCGTCGACGACCCGTGGGGCTACGGCAACTCCCTGGAGTGGACCACCAGCTGCCCGCCGCCGCGGCACAACTTCACCGAGCTGCCCCGGATCCGTTCGGAGCGCCCCGCGTTCGAGCTGCACTACCCGCACATGGTGGAGCGGATGCGCGCCGAGGCCCACATCGGCCGCAAGCACGCCGAAGAGCCGGCCGCCCTGCCGTCCAGCTGAGCGCGCACGGGTTCCGATGACGCGGTGCTGCCGGTGAGCGCTGCCGCGAAGGTGACGGTGCTGATCACCGTCACCGGTGTCGACCGGCCCGGCGTCACCTCGGCGCTGTTCGAGGTGCTCGCCCGGCACAAGGTCGCGCTGCTCAACGTCGAGCAGGTGGTGATCCGCGGTCGGCTGACGCTGGGCGTGCTGGTGTCGGCCGAGCCGGACGCGGTGGCCCACAACGGGTTCCGCACCGAGGTCGAGGAAGCCATCCACGCGGTGGGTCTGGACGTCACGATCGAGCGCAGCGACCACCTGCCGATCATCAAGGAGCCGTCCACCCACAAGATCGTCGTGCTGGGCCGGCCGGTCACCGCCGAGGCGTTCGGTGCGCTGGCCCACGACGTGGCCGCCCTCGGGGTCAACATCGACACCATCCGCGGCATCTCCGACTACCCGGTCACCGGCCTGGAGCTGCGGGTCTCGGTCCCCAACGGCGTCGGGGAGCAACTGCAGACCGTGGTGGCCCGCGCCGCCGCCGACGAGCACCTCGACGTCGCGTTCTCCGACATCAGCCTGTCCGGGCAGGCCAAGCGGCTCATCGTGTTCGACGTCGACTCCACCCTGATCCAGGGTGAGGTCATCGAGATGCTCGCCGACCGGGTCGGTCGCCAGGCCGAGGTGGCCGCGATCACCGAGGCCGCGATGCGCGGGGAGCTGGACTTCGCCGCCTCGCTGCGCCAGCGGGTGGCCACCCTGGCCGGGCTGTCCGCCGACGTGCTCGACGACGTCGCCGACCGGCTGGTGCTCACCCCCGGCGCGCGGACCACGCTGCGAACGCTGCGCCGGCTCGGCTATTACTGCGGGGTGGTCTCCGGCGGGTTCCGGCAGGTCATCGACCCGCTGGCCCACGAGTTGGCGCTGGACTACGTGGCCGCCAACCAACTGGAGGTCGTCGACGGCCTGCTCACCGGCCGGCTGGTCGGACCGATCATCGACCGGCCCGGAAAAGCCAAGGCGCTGCGCGATTTCGCCCGCGACGCCGGGGTGCCGATGAGCCAGACCGTCGCGGTGGGCGACGGCGCCAACGACATCGACATGCTGGCCGCCGCCGGGCTGGGGGTGGCGTTCAACGCCAAGCCGGCGCTGCGCGAGGTCGCCGACGCCTCGCTGAGCTACCCCTACCTGGACACGGTGCTGTTCATCCTGGGTGTCACCCGCGGCGAGATCGAGGCCGCCGACGCCGTCGACGGCACCGCTCGCCGGGTGGAGATCCCGCCGGTCTGATCGCCCCGCGGCCGGTCGCCCGCGAGCCCGGTTGAGCGTTACCAGCCACTGTGGCAACAAGATACGGGGTCGAGTACCGAGGGCCTAAGGAGAAACTCACACCTGAGTTTGGACACCCCGGCCTACTTTCCCGTTTGATAATTGGTTGACCTGCGGTTTCTATCGCGTGGGTGGGTGTTTTGGGGTACTAAACCGGTAGGTTCGTGCGGTGGCGTACGTGCGGAAGGTGCGCACCGCCTCGGGCGCAGTGGCGGTGCAGGTAGCGCGCAAAGACCAGGGCCGGGTGGTGATCCTGGCGCATCTGGGGTCGGCACACACCGACGCTGATCTGGGCATTCTGCTGGAGCAGGCCACGGCAATGGTGGTCGGCGGTCAGGCAGCGCTGGATTTCGAAGTGGCCGCCCGTGCCCAATCGATGGCCGATGTGGCCGATTTCCGTGAGCAGACGTTGATCGCCGAACAGCCCAAGTCGACGGTCGCGGCCCCGGTGGTGCCGCCGGGGCGCACGGTCGGGGCCAGCTCGCGTCTGCTCTACGACATCCTCGGCCACGTCTATGACTGGCTCGGGTTCGATACGGTCGGCGATGCGGTGTTCCGGGATCTGGTGATTGCACGGATCGTCGAGCCGACCAGCAAGCTCGACGCGTCACGAGTGTTGGCTGATCTCGGCGCCCAACTGGTGTCCTACAAGACCATTGACCGCCATGTCCGCAAGATCCACGCCAGCGGACACCGCGACATCATCGCCGAGAAATGCTTCGCCTACGCCACCGACTGCGGTGGGCTGTCCCTCATCTTGTACGACGTGACCACCCTGTATTTCGAAGCTGAATCCGAGGACTCGCTGCGGGGCCTGTCAAGTTAAGTGTGTAAGTGGTTGCGGCCATTGATGTTCGGGTTATAGGGGTAGTCGGTCGGGGAATTGGATGGCTAGTGCGTTGAGTGCTTGGGTCCATCCTCGGGTTCCCGTCCCGGCGGTTGGTCCTCTTTTCTGGTTGATGTTGCGGATGGCGAGGTAGAGCAGTTTCATTGCGGCGGCGTCAGAGGGGAATGAGCCGCGGGCTTTGGTGACCTTGCGTAGCTGGTAGTTCAGCGATTCGATAGCGTTTGTGGTGTAGATGATCCGTCGGATCTCGGCGGGAAACGCCAGGAACGGGGTGAAGTCGGACCAGGCGCGTTCCCAGACCGCGACCGCACCCGGGCATTTGGCGCCCCATTCGGCCTTAAACGCCTCGAACGCCAATCCGGCGGCGTCCTCGGTGGGGGCGGTGTAGATGGGGCGCATCGAGGCGGCCATCTTGGAGCGGTCGGTGTAGGAGACGTAGCGCATCGCCGAGCGCAGCAGATGCACCACGCAGGTCTGCACGATCGCGTCCGGCCAGACCGCGTTGATCGCTTCAGGCAGGCCCACCAGCCCATCGCAGCAGGCGAACAACACATCCCGGCAGCCCCGATTACGCAACTCGGTGAGCACGCCGTGCCAAAACTTCGCGCCCTCGGTCTGCTGGATCCAGATGCCCAGTGAGGGGGACCCGTTTGGTGGTCCAGCCGCTATGCGACTTTCGGTTGGTGGGTCGCGGCCCACTGTAGGGCAAACTC
>NZ_LQPZ01000037.1 GCF_002102395.1 Mycolicibacillus trivialis | reverse complement strand
GCCGGCGGCTCGGTGATCAGCCTCCCGCTCAAGAACCAAGATCCCCGTTAGGACACGCTGATCGGTTCCCATTAGGTTGGGAGACCTATGAGCACCAGCAAAAGCGCCGGCAGCGACTCGTTCACCCTCTACTCCACGCCGTGGTGCCCGTTCTGTCTGCGGCTCAAGGCCATGCTGAAGGCGGCCGGTATCGGCTACACGGAGATCAACATCGAGAAGGACCCGGAAGCCGCCGAGTTCGTCGGGTCGGTCAACGACGGCAACCACACGGTGCCGACGCTGCGGTTCTCCGACGGGTCGACGCTGACCAACCCGAGTGTCGGCGAGGTGAAGCAGAAGCTGGCCGAGTTGGCCGGCTAGTTCACCGCGGTGCGCACGTAGAGCAGCCGGTCCCCGGCCTCGACCGTGTCGACCTCGGGGGCGTCGATGCGCAGCAGGTTGCCCTCGCGCACCACTCCGAGCACGATGTCGCGCAGGTGGCGAGCCGAGCCGCCGACCTCGGTCTGCTCCACCTCGCGTTCGGCGATGGTCAGCCCGGTGTCGGGGCTGAGCAGGTTCTCGATCATCTCCACCACCCGCGGGGTGGAGGTGGCGATCCCCAACAGCCGTCCGGCGGTCTCCGAGGACACCACCACCGAGTCGGCGCCGGACTGCTGCAGCAGGTGCTGGTTCTCGGCCTCCCGGATGGAGGCGACGATCTTGGCGTCCGGGGCGATCTCGCGGGCGGTGAGGGTGACCAGCGCGGCGGTGTCGTCGCGGTTGGTCGCGACGATGATCGCCGCGGCGTGCTGGGCGCCGGCCAGCCGCAGCACGTCGGCCTTGGTGGCGTCGCCGAGTTGGGTGACCAGCCCGGCGTTCTCGGCGTGCTTGAGCGCCGCCTCGTCGGTGTCGACGACGACGATGCTGCTGGTCGGCACGTCGTCGCCCACCATCGCGACGACCGCGGTCTTGCCCTTGGTGCCGTAGCCGACGACAATGGTGTGGTTGCGCACTTTTTTCCTCCAACGCTGGATCTTCAACGCCTGGCGGGAACGTTCGGCCAGCACCTCCACGGTGGTGCCGACCAGCACCACCAGGAACGCGACCCGCAGCGGGGTGATCAGAAAGATATTGGTCAGCCGGGCGAATTCGGTGACCGGGGTGACGTCGCCGTAGCCGGTGGTGGTCAGCGACACGGTGGCGAAGTAGACGCAGTCCAGCAGCGTCATCGGCTCCCCGCGGACGTCGGTGTAGCCGTCGCGGGTGAGGTAGACGATGACCACCGCGGCGAGCATCGCCCCCAGCGCGATCACGATGCGGCGCATGATCGCGCGGGTCGGCGAGTCGCTCTCCGGGATCCGCAGCACGCCGACCAGCGCGTAGTCGGGTTTGGCGGTCAAACGCTCGTCGAGGCCGCCCAGCCGGCGCAACTTCCCTCTGGCCACCGCACAATGTAACCATGACCACCGCACTTCCGGACCCGAAGCGCGCCGCCGCCCGGTCCGCCGCGCACCGCCTCGCCGCCCTGCTGCTGGGCATGGGCACCCTGCATTTCCTGGCGCCGAAGCCGTTCGACGGCATCGTTCCCACCGAACTGCCCGGCAGCCCGCGGGCTTACACCTACGCCTCGGGAGTCGCCGAACTGGCCGCCGGTGGGCTGCTGACGGTCCCGCGCACCCGGCGGCTGGGAGCGCTGGCCGCGCTGGCGGTGTTCCTCGGCGTCTTCCCCGGCAACCTGAACATGGTGCGGGTGATGTGGGACCGGCCGTGGCCGGTGCGGGCCGGACTGCTCGCGCGACTGCCGCTGCAGATCCCGCTGATCACCGAGGCACTGAAGGTTCGCCGGCACGGGTGAGCGCGATCAACTCATCGCGGGTGGGAAGCACCTCCGGGGCCACGGTGATGTTGCCACGCACATAGTGGAATGCGGTGCGCACCAAGGGCTCCGGTAATCCGGATAGCTCAGCCCAGGCCGACCGGTAGACACCGAGCTGGACCGCCGCCGCCTGCGCGGCCGACTGACCCGCCGGTGGCGCGCCGGTCTTCCAGTCGACCACGGTGACCCCGCCGTCCGGGTCGGCGAACACCGCGTCGAGCCGCCCGCGGACCACGGTGTCGCCGAGCACCATCTCGAAGGGCACCTCCACCGCGACCGGGGTGCGCTGCGCCCACACCGAGTTGCGGAACTCCGCCTGCAGGGCCTCCAGGCCCGCGGTGTCGTCGACGGCGGTGTCGGCGGCGCCGGGCAGGTCGGCGAGGTCGAAAAGCCTTTCCGCGCCGTAGAATCGCTGCACCCAGTCGTGGAATGCGGTGCCGCGCAGTGCATGCGGGTCCGGCCGGGCCGGCAGCCGGTACGGCAGCCGGCGCGCGGCGTCCGGGTCGGCGGCGATCTCCACCAACCTGCTCACCGACAGTTGCCCGGTGTCCGCCGGCGCCGGTCGGGTCGTCGCCAGGGCGCGTTCGGCCAACAGGGCGTCGACTTCCGCGGCCTCGACCGCCGCTCCGGCCGGGCCCGGCACGGCTGTGCCGCCCGGGCCGCCGGTGTCGGGGTCCTCGGCGAGTGCGGCGGCGACCAGCGCGGCACCCCGGTCGACGTCGGCGCGCCGCTCCCCCAGCGGATCCACCGGCCACACCGCCTCGACGGCCCCGTCGCACAGCGGGTTGGGTTCTCCGGCTGGCGGTTCCGGCGCCCACTGGTCGACGGTGACCGCGCCGGGCAGGTCGTCGGTGGAGTCGATCAGGTCTTTGATCTCGGTGAGGAACTCCGCCGGGCCGCGCGGGCTGCGGCCGGTCTCGGCCCAGTGGTGGCCGGACAGCAGCAGGGTGTCCTCGGCCCGGGTGACCGCCACGTACAGCAGCCGGCGTTCCTCGTCGCTGCGCCGCTGGGCGAGTTGGCGGCGGTGCCCGTCGATGACATCGGAGAGTTGCTTGCGGTGGGTGACGCCGTCGGTGTCGAGCACCGGGACGCCGTGGGCGCTCAGCGAGGCCCGGTCCCCGCGCAGCAGGGGCGGCAGATCACCGGGATCGGTGAGCCAGGTGCTCGCCGAGGCGGTGGACGGGAAGACCCCCGACACCAGGTGCGGCACCGCCACCACCTGCCATTCCAACCCCTTGGCGGCGTGCACGGTGAGCACCTGGACCCGGTGGGCGGCCGCGGCGGCCGGTTCGGCCGGCGCGAGCCCGTTCTCGGCCACCACGGCAGCGTCGAGGTAACCGAGCAGGCCGGCGACGGTGCCGGTGCGCGGCCCGGTGTGCTCGGCGTAGCGGGCCACCACGTCGGCGAACGCGTCGAGTTGTTCGGTGCCGCCACCGGTGCCCGGCGGTTGGGCGGCGCGGACCTCGGTGTCGCTGCCGAGCCCCCGCCGCAACTCGGCGACGACGTCGGGCAGCGGGTGGTGCAACTGGGCGCGCAGAACGGTCAGTTCCTCGGCCAGTGCCAGCAGCCTTCGATAGCCGGCCGCCGAATAGTCGGTCGCCGGGCCGGGGTCGGTGACGGCGTCGGCCAGGCAGGCGGTATCGGTGTCGGGTCCGGCCGCGGCGGCGATCTGGGCCGGATCGGCGGTGTGGGCGGGCGGGTCGGCCAGCCTGCGGGCACGACGCCACAGGGCGGCCAGGTCGGCGGCGCCGAGTCGCCAGCGCGCCCCGGTGAGCACCCGCAGCGCGGCCGATCCGGCGGTCGGGTCGGCGACCAGCCGCAGCATCGCCACCAGGTCGGCGACCTCGGGGATCGTCAGCAACCCGGCCAGGCCGGCCACCTCGGCGGGGACGCCGCGGGCGCGCAGCGCATCGGCCATCGGTGCGGCGTCGGCGTTGCGCCGCACCAGCACCGCAGCGGTCGGCGGGTCCTCCCCGGCCTGGCGGGCCCCCGCGTAGCGGCGCTGCAGTTGTTCGGCCACCCAGTCCCGTTCAGCGATGACGTCGTCCAGCAGCGCGACGGTGACGGTGCCCGGGGCGGCGTGCGGGGCGGGCCGCAGTTCGTGCACCTCGACCGAGCGTTCCCGGGCCTGCGCCGACACCGCGTTGGCCACCGCGAGGGTGGCCGGCGGGTTGCGCCAGCTGGTGCGCAGTTCGCGGGTGGGTGCCGGGCTCCCGTCGGGCAGCGGGAAGTCGGTGGTGAACCGGGGCAGGTTGGTGGCCGACGCGCCGCGCCAGCCGTAGATCGACTGGATCGGGTCGCCGACCGCGGTCAGCGCCAGCGCGCCGTCTGCGCCGCCGCCGAACAGCGCCGACAGCGCGACCCGCTGGGCGTGGCCGGTGTCCTGGTATTCGTCGAGCAGCACCACCCGGTAGGTGCGGCGCAGTTCGCCGCCGATCTGCGGGAACCGTTCGGCCAGCCGCGCGGCGGTGGCCATCTGGGTGCCGAAGTCCATCACCGCCTCGGCGCGCATCCGCCGGTGTACGGCGTCGATCAGCGGCACCAGGTCGCTGCGTTCGTTCTGGGCCGCCAGCAGGCCGCGCAGTTGCTGGTTGGGTTCGGCGCGCTGGCGCGGCCCGGGCGGCAGCGTGTGGATGAGCTGCTCCAGCTCGCGGTGGGTGTCGCGCAGGCCGGCGGTGTCGACCAGGTGTTCGGCCAGCTGGTCGCAGAGCCGCAGCACCAGCCGGGTGACCGTTTCCGGGGTGCGGCGGGTGGGCAGCTCGCCGGGGTGGCCGGTGACGACGTCGTAGGCCAGCTGCCAGCGTTCGGTCTCGCCGAGCAGCCGGGTGTGCGGCTCCACCCCGAGCAGCAGGCCGTGCTCGCGCAGCAGCTGCCCGGCGAAGGCGTGGTAGGTGGCGACCGTGGGACTGCCGGTCGGGTCGGGGTCGTCGAGCAGGCCGGCGGCGGCCAGCGCGGCCAGCCGCGAGCGCACCCGCCGCAACAGCTGTCCGGCGGCCTTGCGGGTGAACGTCAACCCCAGGACCTCGGCGGGGTGCGCGTGGCCGTTGGCCACCAGCCACACCACCCGGGCGGCCATGGTCTCGGTCTTGCCGGCGCCGGCACCCGCGATGACCACCAGCGGTCCGGGCGGGGCGGCGATGACGGCGGCCTGCTCGTCGGTGGGCCGGTGCAGGCCGAGCGGATCGGGCAGTGTGCGCAGCCGTCGTTGACCCGGGCGGTGAACCGCGGGCCTGCGGTGTCGGCTGCTGCGGCGCGGATCCGGGCGCGCCAGGCGGCCTCGGTGTCGGGGGTCAGCGGAGCCTGGTCGCGTTCGCAGGCACTGCCGTCGGCGGTGGCTTTGGCCGGGTAGACCAGCCGGGCCCCGCCGGGTTCGCCGTCGGGTTCGACCAGGCCGGCCGCGGCGGCCAGCTGGTAGGCGGCGAGCTGGGCGTGGCGTTGGGCGGCGTCCCTGGTGACCGGGGTGCGACCGGTCTTTACGTCGACGATCACCAGCCGGCCAGCCTGGTCGCGTTCCACCCGGTCGACCCGGCCCCGCAGCCGCACACCCGGGCCGTCGTCACCGGCGGGCTCGACCAGCCCGTCGACGTCGCGCTCCACCGCGACCTCGGTGAGCTCCGCTCGGGTGGCGGCCCGCCACTGCAGGAACGTGGAGACCATCTCACGGTGGCGGGCGAGCTCGTTGGCGGCTTGCCAGCGGGCCGGGAACGGCAGCGCCTCCCACACCCGGTCGAGTTCGGCGAGCAACGCGGTCTCGGTGCGCCCGGGCTCCGCGATCAGTGCGTGCACCAGCGAGCCGACGGTCGTGGTCAGCGGGACGGGGTCGCGGCCGCCGTGCTGTTCGGCCAGCCAGCGCAGCGGGCAGTCGGTGAGGGTGCCCAGCGACGACGGCGAGACGGTGACGAAGTGCTCACCGGGCGGGTGCAGCGGCGCATCGGTGCTCGGCGGGCTCATCCCGGCCCAGCCGGCCGGGTCGGCGCCGGGGACGCCGGCGCGGGCCAGCCGGGCCAGCTGGTGGGCGGCGCTCCGCCGGTCGGTCTCGGCGACCGCGTCGGGCGGGGCGCAGACCACCGCCCGCAGCCGGCCGACCACGCCGGCCGCGGAGAGCACCCGCGGGGCGGTGACCGGGGGCGCGGCGTCGGTGTCTGCGTCGGTGTCTTCGCCGGCCAGTTCGGCGAAGAACGGCGAGGGCAGCTGGGAGTCGGCGTCGCCGCCCGGGGCGGCTTCCCCGTCGACGGCGGTGATCACCAGCCGGTGGCGGGCCCGGCCCAGCGCCGCGACCAGCAGCCGGCGTTCCTCGGCGAGCATCAGCGCCCGCACCGACGCCTGTTCGGGGAGGCCGTCGAGGACGTCGAGCAGGCGTTGGGTCGCCAGCACCCCGCCGCGTGGCACGGTGTTGGGCCACAGCCCGTCCTGCAGACCGGCGATGACCACCAGGTCCCACTCGTGGCCCAGGGCGGCGTGCACGCTGAGCACCCGGACCGCGGCGACCGCGGAGTCCGGGCCGGTGACCGGCGGCAGCTGCAACGCGGCGACGTGGGCGAGCAGGCCGCGCACCGAGGCACCGCCGGTGCGGGCGACGTAGTGGTCGACGACGTCGAACAGGGCGTTGACCGCATCGAGGTCGCGGCCGGCGTGCAGCGCGGCCGTCCCGCCGCGGTCCAGTGCGGTCAGCCACCGGCGCTGCAGGCCCGACGCCGCCCAGGCCTGCCACAGCGCGAGGCGCGGATCACCGTCGGCGTGCCGGCGGGCCGCGTCGAGGGTGGCCGCCACCCGCCGGACCGGGCGGGCCAGGACCGCTGCGAGCCCGTCCGGGGGGCCGGCGGTCAGCGCTTCGACCAGCAGTTCGGGGAAGCCGCGGGCCGGTTCGGCGTCGGCACGGCGCAGCGCGCGGCGCAGCGAGCGCAGCGTCACCGGGTCCACCCGGCCGATCGGTCCGGTGAGCAGGGCCAGGGCGGTGTCCCCGTCGAGCCCGTCGACCGTGGCGGTGAGCACGGTCAGCAGTGCGGCGACGGCGGGTTGGTCGGCGAGTGGGCCGGGCGGTGGCGGCAGTTCCACCGGCACGCCGGCACCGCTGAGCGCCCTGGCGAGCGGGGCGGCCGAGCGCGGCACCGACCGCACGATGACGGCCATCTGCGACCAGGGCACTCCGTCGAGCAGGTGGGCGCGGCGCAGCGTGTCGGCGATCAGCGCGGCCTCGGCGTGCGGGGAGGCCGCGACCCGCGCGGTGACCGTGCCCGGTGTTGCGCCACCGCCGGTGATGCGCCGGGCCGGGCCGGCGCCGGGCAGCCGGCCGGCGACCGCGCTGACGGCGTCGGCCACCGCGGGGGCGCAGCGGTGGGAGTCGGTCAGGTGCACCGCAGGCGTGTCGTCGCCGAGCAGTGCGGCCGGATCGGCCCCGCGGAAGCCGTAGACCGCCTGGTTGGGGTCACCGGCGAGCAGGGTGGTCTGCGCTCCGGCGGCCAGCACCCGCACCAGCCGGGCGGCCTGCGGGTCCAGTTGTTGGGCGTCGTCAACCAGCAGCACGCCGATGCGGGCCCGTTCGGCGGCCAGCAGCTCGTCGTCGGCGGCCAGGGCCGCCAGCGCGGCGCCGACCAGTTCGGCGGCGCCCAGGGTCGGGGCGGTGGCCTGGGGTGCGGCGGTGCCCACCGCGGCGCGCAGCCGCATCACCTGCTCGTACTGCCGGGCGAAGCGGCCCGCGGCGCTCCACTCCGGGCGGTGGTGGTCGCGGCCGAGCCGGTGCAGTGCCGCCGCGTCCACACCCCGTTCGGCGCAGCGAGCCAGCAGGTCGGCGAGTTCGTCGGCGAAACCGAGGGTGGGCAGGGCGGGCAGCAGTTCGGCCGGCCAGCCGCCGGCGTGGTCCTCGAGGTCCCCGGCGAGCAGCTCGGCGATGATGCCGTGTTGCTCGGCGCTGGTAACCAGGCGCGGCGGCGGGTCACCCGCCCGCTGGGCGGCCTGGGCGAGCACCGCGAAGGCGTAGCCGTGCACGGTGCGCACCAGTGGTTCGGCGATCACCGTGGCTCCGCCCGCCGAAAGCAGGCGGCGGGTCAAGGCGTTGCGTGCGACCGCGGGCATCGGACCCGCCCCGGTCAGCAGCAGCACCGAGCCGGGGGGAACGCCGGCGCCGATGTGGGCGGCCGCCGCGTCGACCAGCAGGGTGGTCTTGCCGGTTCCCGGCCCGCCGAGCACCCGCAGCACGCCCCGGCGGTCGGGGTCGAGGGCTGCGGCCGCCTGCTCGGGCCAGCGAGGGGTCATGTCGGCATGACACCACACCGGGCCGACAGCAGTAGGGCCGGCGGCGGTCGGGGTGGTGGTCAGCGTCGACGCTGCCAGTGGACCGGCCCGGCACGTAGCCAGGACGGATCGGAGTGCAGCGGCGGTGGGGGCGCGGGTGAGGGTCGGCGTGACCGGGTGCTGTGGTCGTGTCGGGCGCGTCGGGCCGGGTCGCGCAGGATCGCGTAAGCAGTGAGGATTTTGCGCAGCCGCTCGTCCGCCCGAGAGTTCTCGGTGCCGTCGGTGGCGGGGCCCCGCAGGTCAGGGTGGTGCCGGCGCAGTTGGTCGCGATAGGCGCGGGTGATCTCCGCCGGCGAAGCGCTCGGTGGGACGCCCAGTTCGACATACGGGTCGAAGTACGGGTCGAATCCGGTCGGCCGGTCACCGGTCGCCACGTGCCACCTCGCTTTCGGCCTGGTTGGCACGGCCGCGGGTGGACGCGGCGGTTGACCGCGTCCACCCGGGTGATGAGCCCGCGCGGCCCGTGCTGTCCGGCGCCACATCACGTGGCGGTGCGCCCGGCCGTATCGGTCGCCGGCGCCTGTCACGGTCGCAATTCCCGGAACGGCGCGGGGTCATCACGCACTGTCGGAACCGTGCTGGTAGTCGGGTGGCCTCACCTCCTGTCCTCACGTTCGTCGTCGTACTGCGGCCACCGGGGCGGTGACCGCTGCCTGCACCGGTCAGGCGTTGATCGGCTGCCGATCGCCGTCATGGCTGATCGTGATCCGTCGAGGCTTGGCCCGCTCGGCGACCGGAATCGTAAGGCGCAGGACGCCGTCGCGGTAGCTCGCTTCGATCCGTTCGGTGTCGAGATTCTCGCCGAGGAACAGCTGTCTGCTGAACACCCCGCGTGGGCGTTCGGCGGACACCATCTCGCGGTCGGCGTCCAGTTCGGGCCGTTCGGCTCGCACCGTCAGGACGTTGCGCTCGACATCGAGATCGATCGAGTCCGCTTGCACGCCCGGAAGATCGAACTCGACGATGAACTGGTCATCGGCGCGCCAGGCGTCCATCGGCATCACTGCCGGACGGGCGGCGGTGCCGAATGCCCGCTGGGTGAGACGGTCCAGGTCACGAAACGGATCTGTGCGCATCAACATCATGTTCCACCTCCAGTGAATATCATTTTTCTATGTCGTTACGCATAGATTTGTAATAACACGTATATTAGCTTTACGCAAGTGACAGCACGAGGTTTCCGGCGAGAGGCGGGCGATCCGGTGGTCGACGGTCCCACACCGCGCTCCGCTCGGGGCGTGTACGGCATCTCGGTGGCCTCCGAGCTCTCCGGGATCGCCCAGCAAACCCTGCGCCTCTACGAACGGTGGGGCCTGCTGACCCCCGACCGCACCGAGGGCGGCACCCGCCGCTACAGCGACGACGATCTCGATCGTGTCCGGCGGATCAGCGAACTGGTCGACCAGGGCGTCAACCTGGCCGGGGTCGGCCAAATCTTGGATCTCGAACACCGCAACACCCAACTGGACGCCGACAACACCAAGCTGCGCTCGGACAATGCCAGGCTGCGCGAAGCCCGGTCGAGTACCGACACCGTTCGCACGCCGACCCGCCGCCGCCGGAACTGACCGGTGCGGCAGCATGACACGGGTGACCGATGTCTTGCACGCACACCGTTTCGGCCCACCCGGCCCGGCCCGGGTGCTGGCCCTGCACGGCCTGACCGGCCACGGCGGGCGCTGGCGGGCGCTGGCCGAGAGCCGACTCGCCGACGTCGCCGTCCTCGCCCCGGATCTGATCGGGCACGGTCACTCCTCCTGGGATGCGCCGTGGACCATCGACGCCAACGTGGCCGCGCTGGCCGCCCTCACCGAGCGGGAGGCGACGGGCCCGGTCGTGGTCGTGGGCCACTCGTTCGGCGGCGCGATCGCGTTGGCGTTGGCGGCGGCTCGGCCCGATCTGGTGGCGTCGCTGGTGCTGCTCGATCCGGCGGCCGGGCTCGACGGCGCCTGGATGCGCCGGATCGCCGAAGCGACGTGGGCCTCTCCGGACTACCCCGACGCGGCGGAGGCCCGCGCCGAGAAGGCGCACGGTGCGTGGGCCGACGTCGACCCGGCGCTGTTGGACGCCGAACTCGACGACCACCTGGTCGTCCTGCCCGGCGGCCGCCGCAGCTGGCGGATGAGCCTGCCCGCCACGATGTCCTACTGGAGTGAACTGGCCCGCGACGTCGTCTGGCCGGCCGCGGGCATCCCGACCACCCTGGTGCGCGCCACCGCCACCGACCCGCCCTACGTCGGCACCGAACTCATCGACGGTCTGGCCCGGCGGCTCGGCGCCGAGTTCGAGTTGGTGGACCTGGACTGCCTGCACATGGTCGCCCAGGCCCGTCCCGCGGAGGTGGCCGCGCTGATCCGGGCGCGGCTGCCGAGCTGACGATGGCCGCGATCACCGAGGCGCAGGTCGAGGCGGTCCGGGCGCTGGTCGCGGCGATCCCGGCCGGGCGGGTCGCCACCTACGGCGACGTCGCCGTGGCGGCCGGGGTGACCAACCCGCGCATCGTCGGCTGGATCCTGCGGGTCGACGGCGCCGATCTGCCCTGGCACCGGGTGATCCGCGCGTCCGGGCGACCGGCGCCGCACCTGCGGACCGAGCAACTGGCGCGGTTGCGCGCCGAAGGGGTGCGCGCCGAGGCAGACCGGGTCGACCTCGCCGCCATGCGGCACCGGTTCCCGCCGGGTTGAGCCGCTACAGCATCAACCGCACCAGCGCGGCGGTCCGCGCCAGCCCCGGGAACGCCTCGGCGGTGGAGCGCGGATGCAGGGCGTGGACGGCCAGCCGGAAGATCAACGCACGCAGCAGCATCTGCGGCCATTCCGGCAGCGCCTCCCAGCGCTCGATGAGCCCGTCGTCGGCCTCCCCCCACGACAGGGCGTCGACGACCACCACACCGGCGGCCCACGACGGCGGCCGCCAGTACGGGGTGATGTCGGTGATGCCGGGGGCAGCGCTGCCGGCGAACAACACCGTCCCGTAGAGGTCGCCGTGGACCAGTTGGGCGGCACTGCGGGTCGGCCGGCGCAGCCCGGCCAGCTGGTTGATCAGCTCGACGGAGCGCTGCCCGTCGGCGGAGCCGGGCGCGACCTGGGCGCCGGGCGGCAGCGCCTGCAGCGGACGTTCCTCCCACGCGGCCCGGTCGGCCACGCTGAACACGTCGACCTCGCTCCACGGCAGCGTCGGCGCCTGGGTGAGGAACCGGGGCCGCTCGAGTTTGCTGGTGGCCTCGTGTAGCCGGATCCCGGTGGAGACCACCTCGTCGTGCCGCGGCTCGGGGACGCCGGCCACGAACGTGTCCGCGCGCCAGCCGGCGACCACGTAGCGGCCGTCGGACGAGCGGACCGGACGGGCGAGGCGCACCCCGTCGACGAAGAGGGTCTCACGCACCCGGGCTGACCATGCGGCCCGCGCGTTGTCGGCAACCAGCGACAACACCACCTCACCGCAGCGCCAGCCGCCTTCCCAGCTGACACCGAGCGGCTCCGGCCGCTCATCGCTCAGCCCGAATGCCACCAGCACGTGTTCAGGGGGCGGCTCCGGGGTCACACGGTCAGCCTAACCGTGCCCCGGCCGGGAACCGGTCAGTACATGACCATGTCGGGTTCGATTTGCTTGGCCCACGCCACGATGCCGCCCTGCAGGTGCAGGGCGTCGGCGAAACCGGCGTTCTTGATGGTGGCCAGCGCCTCCGCCGAGCGCACCCCGGTCTTGCAGTACAGCACCGGAGTGCGGTCCTGCGGCAGCTTGGCCAGCCCGTCGCCGGTGTTCAGGGTGGACTGCGGGATCAGCTGCGCGCCGTCGATGTGGTTGATGTCCCACTCCACCGGTTCGCGCACGTCGATCAGCGCCACCGTGCCCGATTCCAGCATCTCGCGCAGTTCGCGGGGGGTGACGGTGGCGTCCGCGGTGGCGCTGGCCGCCTCGTCGGACACCATCCCGCAGAACGCCTCGTAGTCGATGAGTTCGGTGATCTTCGGGGTGGTCGGGTCCTTGCGGACCTTGACGGTGCGGTAGCTCATCTCCAGGGCGTCATAGACCATCAGCCGGCCCAGCAGCGGCTCGCCGATCCCGGTGATCAGCTTGACCGCCTCGGTGCCCATCACCGAGCCGACCGAGGCGCACAGGATGCCCAGCACGCCGCCCTCGGCGCAGGACGGCACCATCCCCGGCGGCGGCGGCTCGGGATACAGGTCGCGGTAGTTCAGGCCGCGTTTCTCGCCGTCCGGGCCGTCGGGGGCGTCCTCCCAGAACACCGAGATCTGGCCCTCGAACCGGTAGATCGAGCCCCACACATACGGCTTGCCCGCCAGCACCGCGGCGTCGTTGACCAGGTAGCGGGTGGCGAAGTTGTCGGTGCCGTCCAGGATCAGGTCGTAACCGGCGAACAACTCGACGGCGTTGTCGGTGGTGAGCTGCTGGTTGTGGGTCTGGACGGTCACCAGCGGGTTGATCGCGGCGATCGAGTCGCGCGCGCTGTCGACCTTGGGCCTGCCGATGTCGGCCACCCCGTGGATGACCTGGCGCTGCAGGTTGGATTCGTCGACGACGTCGAAGTCGATCACCCCGAGGGTGCCGACGCCTGCGGCGGCCAGGTACAGCAGGGTCGGGGCGCCCAACCCACCGGCGCCGATCACCAGCACCCGGGCGTTCTTCAGCCGCTTCTGCCCGTCCACCCCCACATCGGGGATGATCAGGTGGCGGCTGTAGCGGGCGACCTCGTCGCGGGTCAGGTCCGCGGCCGGCTCAACCAGCGGCGGCAGCGATGTCGACACCGGATATCTCCTCGATTCGCTCGTTCGGGTCCACGCTGATCATCGCAGCAGTTCATCTCTACAACGTCGCCCCGGCCCGGAACCTTCCTGCCCGGCGATCACCGGGGTCAGGCGATCGGGTACGGCCAGGGGTTGAACCGGCAGGTCTTGCCGTCCGGGTGCACCGAGTCCGGGTCGAACAGGGCGGCGTCGTCGTTGGCGGTGGAGAACGTCTGCTGCATCATGATCGGCGCCAGCGCGTCCTGCTTCTCGCAGGGCTCGTGGCGTTCGTAGCCGATGGCGTGGCCCACCTCGTGGTTGATCAGGTACTGCCGGTAGGAGCCGTTGTCGCCCTGGAACGACATCGCGCCGCGCTCCCAGCGGGCCGCGTTGATGAACACCCGCGACTCCCGGTCGGCGCCATAGGCCGGGTTGTAGCAGGACGCCTCCAGTTCGATCTCGTAGCCGCAGCCCTCCCGCACCGTCATCGGCGAGGTCAGCGACACCCGGAAGTCGGGTTCGACGCCGCTGGCCGCGTCGACGCGGGTGAACCCGAACTGGGTGTTGTGGATCCAGCTCTTGGGATTACTCAGCGTCTTGTCGACCATGGTGGCGAACGCGATGTCGCCACCGAAGGCGGCGGTGTCGATGCCGTCCTCCACCTCGATGCTGTAGGTGAAGGTCTTGCCCAGCCCCTGCCCGATCGGTCCCATCACGCCCGGCACCATGTGCCAGGTCTTGTCCCCTGCGACGGTGTAGGGGCCGCCGACCGGCAGCTTCCCGGTCGGCAGGTTGGCGTCGAACTGGGTCAGCCCGCGTGGCGGGGCGCCGATGATCTCGGTGCCCGACGACCCGATCGTCGGCGGGCCCTGCACCGGTTCCTCGATGTCCGAGCGCGGGGCGCTGGTGCCGGTGACGGTCTGATAGAGCACCACCGCGGTCAGCGCGATGAGGGCCGGCAACGCGTAGGCCCGCCAGCCGTAGGTCGACACGAACCGGCCCAGCCAGGTCTGTTTGCGCCAGTGGCGACGGTCCCGCGTGGCTCGGGGCCGGCCGGACCCGCCCGCCAGCGGGTCGCGCTGGGCACGCAACGGCTCCCGCCATTGATCGTGGAGCACCGGCACCTGACCGGCGCTGCCCACGTGCCGCACCGGTTCGTAGGTCACTGCTCCAGAATGACACAACCAGCCGCAACCTGGGATTCTCGGCGCGCCCGACGGTGCGACGCGATACCCGCGGCGGGGTGCGCGCCGGGCTGCGGGCGCGGGCCCAGAGTAGTGTCAAGGCGGTGACGGCGGCGGCTGGCCGCGGAACCCAGATTGAGGACCAGATGAGCGATCTTGCCAAAGCCGAGCGTAGCGGCTCACGCGGAACGCACCGGCGCGGAAACCGGCTGCCCCGCGATGAGCGCCGCAGCCAGTTACTTGTCGCTGCGAGCGAGGTTTTCGTCTTCCGCGGCTACCACGCCGCCGGGATGGATGAGATCGCCGACCGTGCCGGTGTCAGCAAACCCGTTCTCTACCAGCATTTCTCGTCGAAGTTGGAGTTGTACCTGGCGGTACTGCACCGCCATGTGGACAACCTGGTCTCCGGGGTACGTCAAGCGCTGCGCACCACCACCGACAACCAGCAGCGACTGCGGGCCGCGGTGGGGGCGTTCTTCGACTTCATCGAGCATGACGGCCAGGGCTATCGGCTGATCTTCGAAAACGACTACATCAGCGAACCGCAGGTCGCCGCGCAGGTGCGGGTGGCCACCGAATCGTGCATCGACGCCATCTTCGACCTGATCAGCGCCGACTCCGGACTCGACCCGCATCGGGCCCGGATGATCGCGGTGGGTCTGGTGGCGATCAGCGTGGACTGCGCACGGTACTGGCTGTCCAACGCCCGGCCGATCTCCAAGGAGGACGCGGTGGAGGGCACCGTGCAGTTCGCCTGGGGTGGGCTCTCGCACGTGCCGCTGACCCGGTCCTGACGGCGGATCCTCGGGACGCGCGGGGCGCTCAGCTGGTTTTCGCGCTCTTGACCGTCGCGGTGCCGCCGATGCCGAAGCCGACCCGGGGCGCGTCGGCGGTGCCGATCTCGAGGTAGGCGATCTTGGCGGCGAGCACCACGAAACGCCGGCCCTTCTCGTCGGCGAAGGTCACCACCTCGGAGCCGTCGCGTAGGGCCGTGGTGAGCGCCCCCTCGACTTCCTCGGGTGTCTGCGTGCTGGTGAAAACCAGCTCCCGCGGGCTGTCGGTGATCCCGATCTTGACCTCCACGCCGGCCCCTTTCGTTGGTTGACGTCCCCCACTGAGCAGGTTAGAGCAGGTTAGTCGAGCGCCGCGGGCGGGCCGGGGCGCACCTGCCGGAAAACAGCCCCCAACTGCGGTAACGGTTCGCTAACGGGCCAGCGCGTCGGCACCGAACGGCGGGCGGGCACCGATACCGTCGGCGCTGTGACCGACTTGGACTCCCGTCAGCGCGACCGCGGCCCGTACACCGGCCGTCGCGGCGGTGTCGATGGGGCCCGGCGCGACCACCGCAATCATCCCGGGTATCGGGGCTATCAGCCCGACCGCGAACCGCCGGCGTCCTACCGGGGGTACGGCGCGGAGTACGGCGGGCGGGGCTACCAGGACCACGGGGATTACCGGGACTACCAGGACGACTACCAGGACGACTACCAGGATTACGAGGACTACCCGGACGACGGGTACGCCGACTACCCCGACGGCGGCCGGTGGCGGCCGGTGGCCATCACCGCGGGGCTGGTGCTGGCGGCCGCGCTGGTCGCCACCGCGGTGATTCTGCAAAGCGGCGGCAACGGTGGCACCGCGGGCACGGTGTCGGCGACCCCGCCTCGCACCGTGATCGCCACCCCGCCGCCCGCTCCCCCACCGAGCGCGTCGCTGCCACCGGAGACGGTCACCACCGTCACCCCGAGCGCACCGGCCACGACGACGACGGCGCCCTCGCCCAGCCCCTCGGCGGCGACGCCGGTGCCGCCGCCGACCAGCGCCGTCCCGCCCGCGGTGCAGCAGCGCACCGTCACCTACACCGTGACCGGGAACAAATCGCTGCTGGACCTGGTGACCATCGTCTACACCGACGAGCAGGGCTTTCCGCGCACCGACCTGGACGCGGCGCTGCCGTGGTCGCGGCGGGTGGTGCTCAACCCCGGCGTGACGGTCACCTCGGTGACCGCCACCAGCCTGCACTCCCAGCTCAACTGTGCGATCACCGACGGCACCGGTCAGCTGCTCCGGCAGACCGCCACCAACTCGATGATCGCCACCTGCACCCGCTGAACGGGTCAGGCCAGGCCGAGTTCGCGCATCCGCTCGTCGTGGGACTGCTGCAACCGGTCGAAGAACACGGTCAGCTCGCCCAGCCCGCCGGTGCCGGCCACCACCAGGTCGACCATCTCCTCGCGGTCGGCGAGGACGTGCTGGGCCTGGGTGATCGCCTCGCCGAGCAGCCGGCGCGACCACAGCGCCAGCCGGCTGCGTTGTTTGGCGCTGGCGGTCACCGCCGCCCGCACCTCGGCGACGACGAACTGGGAGTGCCGGGTCTCGGAGAGCACCTCGCGGACCACACCGGCGACCTCCTCGGGCAGCACATCGGCGATCTGGCGGTAGAAATCGGCGGCCAGCGCATCGCCGAGGTAGGTCTTGACCAACGCCTCCAGCCAGGTGCTCGGCATCGTCAACCGGTGATAGGCGTCCAGGGTGGCCGCGTGCTCGGTCATCGCGGGCAGCACCTCGACCCCGCGGCGCTCCAGGGTGTCGCGCAGCAGTTCGTAGTGGCGCATCTCCGCGGCCGCCATGCTGCCCATCGACACCCGACCCCGCAGGTCGGGGGCCATCCGCGCCTCCTCGGTGAGCCGGTAGAACGCCGCCACCTCGCCGTAGGCCAGCAGGGCGAGCAGCTCGTCGATGCCGGGGTGATCGGCGGGTAGTCGCGTCGCGGCCGCCACGGTCACCTCGTCGGAAGGCGGAATCGGGGTCATCGTGACCACTCTAAAGCGTCCCGCGCCGCCCTACGATCGCCCCGCGCGGCCGCCCGGTCCGGGCCGCCGCGCCGACCAGCTATGATGGGGGGCGGTAACGGTACGCCATGCCGATGCCACAGGAAATGTGCGTGCACTTGTTGGCCCGTCCGGCCCGGTGGGAGGCCCACTCCGCGGCCCCGCGAATCGGCGACATATCCGGCAGTCTGGACTCGTGCGCGCTCGACGATATGAACCGCGATCGCGACCTCGAAAGGCTGTTGCCCCCGCATGACCCCTATCACCACCCATCCCGAACACACCTTCGCCGACCTCGGCGTCCGCGACGAGATCGTGCGCGCGCTGGCCGACCGCGGCATCGAGCGCCCGTTCGCCATCCAGGAGCTGACCCTGCCGCTGGCGTTGAGCGGTGACGACCTGATCGGTCAGGCCCGCACCGGGATGGGCAAGACGTTCGCGTTCGGCGTGCCGCTGCTGCACCGCATCTGCACCGACACCACCCGCCCGCTCACCGGCACCCCACGCGCCCTCATCGTGGTGCCCACCCGCGAGCTTTGCCTGCAGGTCTACGACGACCTGGCCGGCGCGGCCCGCTACCTCAGCACCGAGGCCAACCCGGGCGAGGACGGCGCCATCCGGCCGCTGTCGGTGGTGTCGATCTACGGCGGACGGCCCTACGAGCCCCAGATCGAGGCGCTGCAGGCCGGTGTCGACGTCGTGGTCGGCACCCCCGGGCGGCTGCTCGACCTGGCCCAGCAGGGCTACCTGCAGCTCGGCGGGCTGTCGGTGCTGGTGCTCGACGAGGCCGACGAGATGCTCGACCTGGGCTTCCTGCCCGACATCGAGCGCATCCTGGCCCAGATCCCCGACCAGCGGCAGGCGATGCTGTTCTCGGCGACCATGCCGGACCCGATCGTCACGCTGGCCCGCAGCTTCATGAACCAGCCCACCCACATCCGCGCCGAGGCGCCGCACTCCTCGGCGGTGCACGACGCCACCGAGCAGTTCGTCTACCGCGCGCACGCACTGGACAAGGTGGAACTGGTCAGCCGGGTGCTGCAGGCCCGTGGGCGCGGCGCCACGATGATCTTCACCCGCACCAAGCGCACCGCCCAGAAGGTCGCCGACGACCTCGCCGAGCGGGGCTTCAAGGTCGGCGCGGTGCACGGTGACCTCGGGCAGGGGGCGCGCGAGACCGCGCTCAGCGCGTTCCGCTCCGGGGAGAACGACGTGCTGGTCGCCACCGACGTCGCCGCCCGCGGCATCGACATCGACGACGTCACCCACGTCATCAACTACCAGTGCCCCGACGACGAGAAGACCTACGTGCACCGGATCGGTCGCACCGGCCGGGCCGGTAAGACCGGCGTCGCGGTCACCCTGGTGGACTGGGACGAACTGGCCCGCTGGTCGATGATCAACAAGGAACTGGACCTGGACTGCCCCGATCCGGCGGAGACCTACTCCAGCTCGCCGCACCTGTACACCGAACTCGACATCCCCGACGACATCACCGGCCGGGTGGGCAAGCCGCGCCGGTCACCGGGCCGCCGTCCCGAGCGCGGCGGCGCCGACCGGACGCAGGGCGAGCGTGGTGCGCGGCCGCGCACCCGGTCGCGGCGGCGCACCCGCGGCGGGAAACCGGTGAGCGACAACGGGGCGGCCCCGGCGGGAACACCGACCGCCCCCGACGCGGCCTCCGGTGAGGGCCCGACGGCGGGGGCGTCCGGCGAGGCCCCGCGCAAACGCCGTCGGCGCCGCCGGCCGCGCAGCACCGCGGACAGCGCCGCGACCGGCACCAGCTGACCCGCGCCGACCCCGATGGTTCGACCGGAGCGCCGCAGCACCGCCGACCTGATCGCCGCCGCGGCCATCGTCGTGGTGCTCGCGATCGCGGCCACCGTGATCTGGTGGGTCAGCGATGCCCGGCACACCGTCAGCCGCCCGGCCGCCGAACCGGCCGCCAGCCGCCCGTCGGCCATCGCGCTGCCCACCGCGGTCCACGAGCTGTGGAGCACGCCCAGCCCGGCCACCACCCGCCCGGTGCTGGTCGGCGGCGTCGTCGTCACCGGCGAGGGGTCGACGATGAGCGGACGCGACCCGCGCACCGGCGCCGAATTGTGGAGCTACCGCCGCCGCGGCGAATTGTGCGGGGTCAGTTGGGTGTACAAGTACGCGCTGGCGGTCTACCCGGATCGCCGCGGGTGCGGACAGGTCAGCGCCATCGACGGCGCCACCGGGCAGCGCGGACCGACCCGCAGCAGCTACGCCGACGAGCAGGTCCGGCTGACCGCCGACGGCACGATCGTGCTCGCCCTCGGGTCGACCCGGCTGGAGATGTGGCGCTCCGATCTGGTCCGCATGCTGTCCTACGGCGAGCTCGACGCGCCGGTCAAGCCGTCCGCGCGGCGGTTGGACAGCGGCTGCACGCTGCTCTCCGCGGCGGCCGGCCCGTCAGCGGTCTCGGTGCTGGAGAGCTGCCGCGACCAGCCCGGACTCCAGCTCAGGCTGTTGCGGCCGGGCAAGGACGAGGACGAACCCGAGCAGCGCGACGTGCCGCTGCCGACCCTGGCGGCCGATTCGGGCGCCCGGGTGGTGGCCGTCGCCGACACCACCACCGCGGTGTACCTGCCGACCCCCGCGCCGCACGTGGACATCATCGACGAGACCGGGACGACGGTGTCCAGCACGGCGCTGGCCGCGCCGCCGACGGCGTTCGCGGTGTCCAAGCCGGGCGACGTGATCAGCTGGTGGACCGGGGACGCGGTGCTGGTTTTCGACCCGGCCGACCTGTCCTACCGCTACACCGTCGGCGCCCGCGACGGCGCGGGACCGCTGGGGCCGGCCGCGCTGATGGCCAACCGGATGCTGATCCCGGTCACCGGCGGCGTCGCGGTGTACAACCCGGCCACCGGCGAGTACGAGCGCACGATCGCGGTGGACCGCCCGGCCGACGTCACCGCGGTCTATCCGGCCGTCTCCGGCGCCCTGATCCTCGAGCAGCGCGGACCGACGCTGGTGGCGCTCGGCGAATAGCGCCGGTGCGGTCAGGCCTCGGGGGTGAAGGTCGGCATGGCCTTGCCGGTCTTCCAGTGCTTGACCAGCGATTCGGCCAGCTCACGGTAGGCCTCCGCGCCCTTGTTCTTGCGCGCCGAGAGCACCGAGGCGCCCGAGGCGCTGGCCTCCGCGAAACGCACCGTGCGCGGAATCGGGGGCGCCAGCACCGCCAGGCCGTACCGGTCGGCGATGTCGAGCAGCACGTCGCGGCTGTGGGTGGTGCGCGAGTCGTAGAGGGTGGGCAGCGCGCCGAGCAGGGTCAGTTCCGGGTTGGTGATCTGCTGCACGTCGGTGACGGTCCGCAGCAGTTGGCCGACACCGCGGTGGGCCAGGGTCTCGCACTGCAGCGGCACGATGACCCCGTCGGCGGCGGTAAGCCCGTTGAGGGTCAGCACGCCCAGCGACGGCGGGCAGTCGATGAGCACCACGTCGAACCGGTCGGCGAGCTTGGCCAGCGCCCGTTTGAGCGCGTATTCGCGTCCGGCACGCATCAGCAGCATCGCCTCCGCGCCGGCCAGGTCGATGTTGGCCGGCAGCAACGTCATCCCCTCGGCGGTCTCGACCAGTGTCGCGTCCGGTTCGACGTCGCCGAGCAGCACTTCGTGCACCGAGGCGGGCAGGGAATCCGGGTCGGTGCCCAGCGAGAACGTCAGACAGCCCTGCGGGTCCAAGTCGACGAGCAGCACCCGCGATCCGGCATCGGCGAGCGCCGCGCCGAGCGAGGCGACCGTGGTCGTCTTGGCCACCCCGCCCTTCTGGTTGGCCACCGCCAGCACCCGCATCTGTGTCACACCACTCCTCCCCGCAACACGGCTCCGCGCCGTCACCGGCAATCACCGTCACCGGCGGTCCCCGCCATCCTGTCATGCCCACCGGTGTCGGCGGGGGCTGGTTCGGGCAGAATCGGTCGGCGTGACCCTCGCGCTGTCCCGGCCCGGTGCCCGACTGTTGCTGCTGCGCCACGGTGAGACCGAATGGTCCAAGTCCGGCCGACACACCGGCCGGACCGATCTGGCCCTCACCGACTACGGCCGCCGGCGCGCCGAGGCGGCCGCGCCGGTGCTGCGCGGACTGGACCCGGTCGACCCGCTGGTGCTGTGCAGCCCGCGCCAACGCGCCCGCACCACCGCCGAACTGGCCGGGCTGCGGGTCGACGAGACCACCGAGTTGCTCGCGGAGTGGGACTACGGCGCCTATGAGGGGCTGACGACCGAGCAGATCCGGCGCAGCGAGCCGGAGTGGCTGGTGTGGACTCACGGCTGCCCGGACGGGGAATCGGTCGAGCAGGTCGGCCTGCGCGCCGACGCGGCGATCGCTGTCGCCCTCGACCGGATGGCCGACCGTGATGTGGTGTTCGTCGGCCACGGCCACTTCTCCCGGGCGGTGGTCGCCCGGTGGTTGCGGCTGCCGGTCGCCGACGGCGCCCGGTTCGCGATGGCGGCCGCCTCGGTCGCCGTGGCCGGTTTCGAACACGGCGGACGTCAACTGGTGGCCCTCGGGCTGGCCGGCCCGTGACCGCACCCGAGTACCCCGAACCCGACACCGAACCGCAGTTCGTGTTGAGCGGCCCGGACGGCACCCTGGTCGGTCGCGGGATCGCCGCCCGCTACCTCGACGTCGCCGCCGCCCGCGCCGCACTGCGCGCCGGCGACGCACCGATCGTGGTGGGGGCGTTGCCGTTTCGCGACAGTACGCCGACCGCCCTGTTCAGCCCGCGATCGCTGACCCGACACGACACGCTGCCGGACTGGCCGGTGCGGCCGCTGCCGCGGGTGCGGGTCGACGCCGAGGAGCCCAGCACCGCCGACCACCGGCGCCGGATCGCGGCCGCGCTGACCGAGCTGCGCCGCCCGGACCCGGTGCTGCAGAAGGTGGTGTTGGCGCGCGCCCTGCACCTGAGCGCCGAGGAACCGCTGGACGCCCGCTCCGTGCTGGCTCGGCTGGTGGCCGCCGACCCCGCCGCCGACGGCTACCTGGTCGACCTCTCCCCCGCCGGCGGGCCCTACCTCGGGACGGCGCTGGTGGGCGCCAGCCCGGAACTGTTGGTGACCCGCCACGGCGACCGGCTCAGCTGCCGGCCGTTCGCGGGTTCGGCTCCGCGCTCGCCGGACGCCGACCACGACCGCGACAACGCCGCCGCGCTGGCCGCCTCCGGCAAGGACCGACACGAACACCAACTGGTGATCGAGACCATGCGGGCACTGCTGGAACCGTTGTGCACCGAGTTGACCATCACCGCCGCGCCGCGGCTGGGCCGCACCGCCACCCTGTGGCACCTGAGCACGCCGATCAGCGGCCGGCTGCGCGACCCGTCGACCACCGCGCTGGATCTGGCGGTGCTGCTGCACCCCACCCCGGCGGTCGGCGGGGTGCCCACCACCGACGCGGTGGCGATGATCAGCGCACTCGAGGGCGACCGCGGGTTCTACGCCGGGGCCGTCGGCTGGTGTGACGCCCACGGCGACGGCCGGTGGATGGTCTCGCTGCGCGGCGCCCAGCTGAGCGCCGACCGCCGCGGCGCCCTGGCCCGCTCCGGCGGCGGCATCGTCGCCGAATCCGACCCCGATGATGAACTGGCGGAGACCACAACGAAATTCGGTGCGATCCTCAACGCTCTCGAGGTGGCGCGGTGAGCACCGAGATCCGGCCCGCCACCCCCGACGACGTCGTCGCGATCACCGCGATGGTGCATGAGCTCGCCGCCTTCGAGGACGCCGCCGAGTTGTGCACGGTGACCGAGGACGCGCTGCACGCCGCACTGTTCGTCGAGCCGGTGAGTGCGTACGCGCACCTGGCCCACGTCGACGGTGCGCCTGCCGGCATCGCGGTGTGGTTCACGAACTTCTCCACCTGGGACGGGGTGGCGGGAATCCACCTGGAGGACCTGTTCGTGCGGCCGGCGTTCCGGCGGCGCGGCGTGGCCCGCGCCCTGCTGGCCGGCCTGGCCCGGCTGTGCGTGGACCGCGGCTACTCCCGGCTGTCGTGGGCGGTGCTGAACTGGAACACCGATGCGATCGCGCTCTACGAGCAGCTCGGCGCGCAGCCGCAGCGGGAGTGGACCACCTACCGGTTGTCGGGCCCGGCGCTGGCCGGGTTGGCCGGATCGGTCTGACCGCGCCCGGCGGTCCAGGCGATCGCGGCCGGGCTGAACAGCAGCGCCAGCACGGTGACGGCGACCACCGCGACCGGGATGCCGTAGCCCCACTGATGCGACCCGACCGCCAGGTACCAGGCCACCGGCAGCAACAGCAGCTGGGCGAACACCGCGATGCCGCGGCCCCACACCCGACCGCGCACCAGAGCGAAACCGGCGGCCAGCACCGCCGCGCCGATCAGCAGGAACCAACCGGCGGTGCCGAACCCGTTGACCAGGGACTGATCCGTGCCCGCCAGGCCGCGCAGCACCAGCACCAGCGCCGCGGCCAGCGCCAGCGCCCCCTCGGCGGCGACGATGAACCCGGCTTTGCGCACCCCTTCTGGGGGGAGAACACTCACAGCGCCAGCGTAGTCACCGGGTCGCGGGCGGCGAGGTACTCGGGTCGGCGCCGGGCGCCGCAGAACGGTTCGGTCAGCGGATTGTGCACCGAGTTGAACACCAGGAACACGTTGGAGCGGGGCAGCGGGGTGATGTTGGACCCCGACCCGTGCAGCAGGTTGGCGTCGAACCACAGCGCACTGCCCGCAGGCCCGACGAACTGGTCGATGCCGTGCCGGTCGACGGCTTTGACCAGGGTGTCCCGGTCGGGCACCCCGATGTCCTGGCTGACCAGCGACGTCTCGTAGTTGTTCTCCGGGGTGGCGCCCACGCACGGATAGAAGGTCCGGTGCGAGCCGGGCACCAGCATCAGCGACCCGTTGTAGGGGTAGTTCTCGGTCAGTGCGATCGAGCACGACACCGCCCGGATCTCGGGCATGCCGTCCTCGGCGTGCCAGGTCTCGAAGTCGGAGTGCCAGTAGAACCCGCTGCCGGTGAAACCGGGCATCATGTTGATCCGGGCCTGATGGATGTAGACGTCGCCGCCGAGCAGCTGCCGGGCGATCGGCAATACGGTGTCCAGCCGGACCACCTCGGCGATCAGGTCGCTCAGCAGGTGCGGGGCGAACACCGAGCGGATCCCGCCGCCGGGCTCGCGGACCGCCCGCGGGTCGTCGGCCGCGAGTTCGGCGCCGAGCCACTCCAGTTCACGCTGCAACAGCGGCAGGTGATCGTCGCCGACGGTGCCGGCTTTGATCAGGTAGCCGCGGTCGGCGAAGCCGTCCAGCTCCGCCCGACTCAGCGGCCCGTCCAGGGCGTCACCCCACACGGTCGGCTCGGTCCGCGGGACCGGACTGATCGCGTGCCCGAGCCGGGTGGGGTAACGGTCTTCTACGCCTGTGAGTGTCGCCTGGGTCATGCCTGCTGGGCAGGGGCGGGGTAGGCGCCGTTCTCGTCGTGAACCTCCCGTCCGGTCACCGGGGGGTTGAAGACACACAGCATCCGCATCTGCTCCTCGCAGTCGATGCGGTGCCGTTCGTGGCCGTCGAGCAGGTACATCGAGCCGGCGGCGAGGGGGTGCTCCTCACCGGTCTCCAGGTTGGTGAGGGTGCCCTTGCCCTCCACCAGCCAGACCGCCTCGATGTGGTGCTGGTAGTGAAACTGGTTCACCGAGCCGGCTTCGATGGTGGTCTCGTGGAACGAGAAGCCGGCGCCGTCGTCGGCGAGCACGATGCGCTTGGAGCGCCAGGTGCCGTCGGAGACGTCGCGCTCGGTGCCGGTGATCTCTTCGGTGGTGCGAACAATCATCGGTTGGTTTCCTCTCGGTCAGCGGACTCAGCGGACAACGGCTGTCACGGCGTCGGCGATGATGTCCATGCCGGTGTCGAGATCGGCGTGCGAGGTGGTCAGCGGCGGCAGCAGTTTGACGACCTCGTCGGACGGGCCGCTGGTCTCCATCATCACGCCGCGCTCGAAGGCCGCCGCGCACACCGCATTGGCGTGTTCGGCGGTGTCGAACTTCAGGCCCTGCGCCATGCCGCGGCCCCGCGCCTTGATGCCCTCGTGGTTGGCCGCGATGCCGTCCAGCCGTTCCCGCATGAAGTCGCCCTTGGCGATGGTGTCCTTCTCGAACTGCGAGTCCGCCCAGTAGGTTTCGATCGCCTTGGTCGCGGTGATGAACGACGGGTTCTGACCGCGGAAGGTGCCGTTGTGCTCCCCGGGGGTCCACACGTCGAGGTCCCTCTTGAACAGGGTGAGCGCCATCGGCAGGCCGTAGCCGCTGATGGACTTCGACAGCGTCACGATGTCAGGGGTCAGCCCGGCCTCCTCGAAGCTGAAGAACGGGCCGGTGCGGCCGCAACCCATCTGCACGTCGTCGACGATCAGCAGGATGTCGCGCTTGCGGCAGAGTTCGGCGAGCGCCTGCAGCCACTCCACCCGGGCGACGTTGAGTCCGCCCTCGCCCTGGACGGTTTCGACGATCACCGCGGCAGGCCGGTTCAGCCCGCTGCCGGAGTCGTCGAGAACCCGCTCGAACCACTGGAAGTCCTCGGTGACCCCGCCGAAGTAGTTGTCGTAGGGCATCGGGGTGGCGTGCACCAGCGGAATACCGGCGCCGGCCCGCTTCATCGAGTTCCCGGTCACCGACAGCGATCCCAGGGTCATCCCGTGAAAAGCGTTGGTGAAGCTGATGATCGACTCGCGACCGGTCACCTTACGGGCCAGCTTCAGGGCCGCCTCGACGGCGTTGGTGCCGGTCGGCCCCGGGAACTGCACCTTGTAGTCCAGGTTGCGCGGCTTGAGGATCGTGCCCTGGAAGGTCTCCAGGAAGCGCTGCTTGGCCACCGTCGCGATGTCCAGCGAGTGCACGATCCCGTCGGAGGCCAGATACTCCAGCAGCGGCTCCTTGAGGACCGGGTTGTTGTGGCCGTAGTTCAGCGCCCCGGCGCCACCGAACAGGTCGAGGTATTTGCGGCCCTCGGTGTCGGTGATCCAGGAGCCGGTGGCGGTGGCCATCGTGGCCGGCCAGCCGCGGCAGTAGCTGCGCACCTCCGATTCGACCTCGCTGAACACAGCGGGCAGATCGGTTTCCGACGCAGGGGTCAGGGTGGTCATGGGATCCTCCATCTCCATAAATCAGTTGGGGCTCGCGCTGGTCGTCGCCGGGGTCTCCGCCAGCGGTTCGGCGAGCGGACCGATGCGGAGCATCGGTTCGTCCTCGTGCCCACCGTCGGTGTCCAGGAGGTCGGCACTGAAACCGTCGTGTTCGGTCATCGCGACCCCGTGGCGGCGGGCGAAGGCGCCGAAGAAAGCGCGCGACGCTTCATTGCTCGGCGTCACCGTGGTCTCCACGGTGATCGGGTGGCCGTGGCGGTCCCGGCGCACCCGGTGCACCAGCGCGTCGAGCATGGCGCTGGCCAGTCCGGTGCCCTGCGCAGAGTCGGCCACCGCCACCTGCCACACGAACAGCACTTCGGGCCGGTCGGGTGGGTGGTAGCCGGTGATGAAGCCGCACACCTCGCCGTCGCGGTCGGCGACGATCGAGGTGGCCGCGAAGTCGGTGGCCATCAGCAGGTACGCGTAGGTCGAGTTGACGTCCAGCACACCGGTGGCTTCGGCGAGATCGCGCATGCCCAGTGCGTCCGCTCCCTGGGGGGGACGTAACGACTCGGTCCGTGGAGGCCGGCTCACTTGCCCATCGAGGTACATAAGGAGTTAGTAGTCACCACAATCCGATTCCGTCGTCAGTCATCAACTCAGCGCTCTCGGTACAACGACCGTAAGCACATGTTCAGTTCCCGATCAAACCGCCGCCACAGTGCACGCCGACCGGATACCCACCCCGGCACCGACTCAACCAGCACAAAGCATGGCGCGGTCGCACCCTTAGCCAACCCTCACTATGTTATCAAATCGTTACATAAGGGCGGGGGGCGGCGGACGCTCTAGACTCGGCAGCCGTGCGCGCCGTACTGATCGTGAACCCCAACGCCACCTCGACCACGCCGGCCGGCCGCGACCTGCTGGTCCATGCGCTGCAGAGCCGGCTGCACCTGCAGGTCGAGCAGACCAAACATCCCGGCCACGGCGCGGAGATCGTGCGGGCAGCGGCCCGCGACGGGGTGGATCTGGTGATCGTCCACGGCGGCGACGGCACCGTCCACGGTGTGGTCAACGGGATGCTCGGCCCGCCGGGCCGGCTGCCCGCCGGCCCGCTGCCCGCGGTCGCGGTGGTGCCCGGCGGCTCGGCGAACGTCTTCGCCCGTTCGCTGGGCATCGCGGCGGACCCGGTGGTCGCAACCAACCAGCTGATCGGGCTGCTCGACGAGTACGGGCCGCAGCGCGCCTGGCGTCGGGTCGGGTTGATCGACTGCGGCGAGCGGTGGGCTGTCTTCGGCGCCGGGATGGGGGTCGACGGCGAGGTGGTGGCGGCGGTCGAGGCCCGCCGCCGCGCCGGGCGCGGGGTCACCATGTCGCGCTACGTGCGTTCGGCGGTGCCCGCGGTGCTGGCCAGCAGCCGCCGGGACCCGAAGCTGACCCTGCACCTGCCCGGCCGCGAGCCGGCGACCGGGGTGCATTTCGTCTTCGTCTCCAACACCAGCCCGTGGACCTATGCCAACGCCCGCCCGGTGTGGACCAACCCGACCACCACCTACGAGGCCGGGCTCGGGGTGTTCGCCACCACCAGCATGAAGGTGCTGCCGAGCCTGCGACTGGTCCGCCAGATGCTCGCCAAGAAACCCAAGCTGGAGTTCAAGCACCTCATCCGCGACGACGACGTCGCCGAACTGCGGGTGGTGAGCCACGACACACCGATCGCCAGCCAGATCGACGGCGATTACCTGGGGACCCGAACCGACATGACCTTCCGCTCGGTGCCGAATGCTTTGAGCGTGGTTGCACCACCCGCAAAATCCCCCGTCGACCTGCATTAATGACGTGGCCGGGTGCCGGTGCGTTTAGTTTAGTGCACCGTGAATGGCCCCGATGATCCGGGTGCGGTGCGCGGAACCGCCGCGTGACCAGCCCGTAACCGGGACGTGATATCGCCCACTTGGATAAGTGTTCCTATTGACATCTGTCGAGGCTGTGCAACGATCACACGGTCGGATGCAACAGTTCACAGACTTTTTTGCGCCCGGAAAACAGCCGAAGAGAAATGCCGGTGCGCCGTGCTGCGCACACACGTGAGGAGTAACGAGATTATGGATTGGCGCCACAAGGCCGTCTGTCGCGACGAGGACCCGGAACTGTTCTTCCCGGTCGGAAACAGCGGCCCGGCTCTCGCGCAGATCGCCGAAGCCAAACTGGTCTGTGCGCGCTGCCCGGTGGTCACCGAATGCCTGGCCTGGGCGCTGGAGACCGGACAGGACGCCGGCGTGTGGGGCGGCATGAGCGAAGACGAGCGGCGCGCCCTCAAGCGGCGCAATGCGCGGACCCGCGCGCGCAGCAGCGTCTGATCTTCGATTTCCTCCGATGCGGCCCCGATTCGTCGGGGCCGCATTGTTGTGTCCGGGTCAGGCCGGGGACCGGTGGGACAGCCGATTGCGCCGGCCGAGCGGGATCCGCACCACCACGTCGGTGCCGCCGGAGGCGCCGGTCGGCCGCATCGCCAGGCTGCCGTCCAACTCCGCGGAGACCAGGGTCTGCACGATCTGCAAGCCGAGCCGGTCGGACTTCTCCAGGTTGAAGCCGTCGGGCAGGCCGCGGCCGTCGTCGCGGACCACGACTTCCAACCGGCGCGCCGACCGGTCGGCGCTGATCGTCACGCACCGCTGTGCGGCGGCCGGGTCGAAGGCGTGCTCGATCGCATTCTGCACCAGCTCGGTGATCACGATGACCAGGGCCATCGCCCGGTCGGCGTCGAGCACGCCCATCGCACCGGCGCGGGTGATGCGGATCGGGGTGTCCACCGTCGCGACGTCGTTCATGCTGGGCAGGATGCGGTCGATGACCTCGTCGAGGTTGACCTCCTCATCCACCGACATCGACAGCGCGTCGTGGACCTGGGCGATCGAGGCCACCCGCCGCACCGACTCGATCAGCGCCTCGCGTCCCTCCGGGTTGGTGGTGCGGCGGGCCTGCAGGCGCAGCAGCGCCGCCACCGTCTGCAGGTTGTTCTTCACCCGGTGGTGGATCTCGCGGATGGTGGCGTCCTTGGACAGCAACGCCCGGTCACGCCGCTTGACCTCGGTGACGTCGCGGATGAGCACCGCCGCGCCGGCCGGCGTCCCGTGCCGCAGCAGCGGCAGCGTCCGCACCAGCACCGCCGCGCCGCCGGCGTCGACCTCCATGCGCATCCCCGACCCGCCGGTCAGCGATTCGCCGATGTGCTCGGCCAGTTCGGCGGCCTCGAACGAGTCGGAGATGAGCGGCCGGGTGGCCGCGACGAGGTTACGGCCCTCCAGGTCCGACTTGAGCCCCATCCGGTGATACGCCGACAGCGCGTTGGGGCTCGCGTAGCGCACCGTGCCGTCGACCCCGAGCCGGATGAAGCCGTCGCCGGCACGGGGAGTGGAGCGCGAGATGGCCAGGTCCCCGACCGGGAAGGTGCCCTCGGAGAGCATGTGCAACAGGTCGCGCGCGCAGTCGAGGTAGGCGGTCTCCAGCGGGCTGGAGCCGCGCCGCTCGGCGACCGCGGTCTGGTGGGTCAGCACCGCCACCACCTGTTCGCCGCAGCGGACCGGGACGGCTTCGACGTTCATCGCGGTGTCCGACAGGGCCAGCCGGCGGGTCACCTGCTCGCGGCGGATCGCCCCCGTCCGGAACGCCCGGTCGACCAGCGGCACCTCGTCGGCGGTGACGACGGTGCCGACCGCGTCGGTCTGCAGCATGGTCGTGGCGGTGTTGGGCCGGCACTGCGCCACGCACACCAGCGTGTCGGCGTCGCGGCGCACCCACATCAGGTAGTCGGCGAAGGACAGGTCCGCCAGCAGCTGCCACTCCCCCACCACGGCGTGCAGGTGGTCGACGGCGCCGCCGGGCAGGACCGTGTGATCGGCGAGCAGGTTGCCGAGGGTCGACACCGCCGGGCTCCGGGGCTAGCCGATCACTGCGATCAGGTCGCCGGCCCGGATGACGTCACCGACCGCGACGCTGACCTTGGTGATCGTTCCGGCGACCTCGGCGAGGACCGGGATCTCCATCTTCATCGACTCCAGCAGCACGACGGTGTCACCGGCGTTGATCTCGTCGCCCTCGGAGACCACGACTTCGAGCACACTCGCCACGATCTCGGCCCGAACGTCTTCGGCCATCTTCACTCCGCTCGTTCCGGTGGTCAGTCGCTGCCCGTCTATCGAACCACAACCGACGCGCGGTGCCCGCGAACAGGGCACCGCGGCGTCCGGCCGGGGCGGCGTGCGAAACTGGTGGGGAACGATCGGTGTTCTCCGATCCGATCCAACCGACCGCCCGGAGGTGGCTCCCATGGCCAAACGTGGCCGCAAGAAGCGCGACCGTAAGCACAGCAAAGCCAATCACGGCAAGCGCCCCAACGCCTGACCCGCGCCGGCGCGCCGCCGGGTCAGCGCCGGATCAGTGGAGTTCGCGGACGATGGTGGTCCGGCGGATCTCCACCCGCAGCCGTTCGCGTAGCCCGGTCGGCGCCTTCTCCCCGCTGCACTTGGTCGCGATGAGCACCTTGATCCGCTCCTCGACCCCGTATTCGCGCAGGCAGCCGGGGCAGTTCTCCAGGTGCTGGCGCAGCCGGTTGCGCGACTCATCGGTGCACTCGCCGTCGAGCAGCGTCCAGACCTCGGCCATCACCTCGGCGCAGTCGACGTCGGAGCCGGGGTGGTCGGCGTCGGGTGAGCCGCACCCACATGCGAAGTCGGTCACGACGACACCTCCTCGGCGGCGCGGTCGCCACGGATGAATCCCCGATCCTTGGCGACGTCGGTCAACAGGTTGCGTAGTTGCCGGCGGCCACGGTGCAGCCGTGACATCACCGTTCCGATCGGGGTGCCCATGATCTCGGCGATCTCCTTGTACGGGAACCCTTCGACGTCGGCGTAGTACACCGCCATCCGGAAGTCTTCCGGCAGCGCCTGCAGCGCCGCCTTGATCTCGGTGTCCGGCAGCGCCTCGAGGGCCTCGATCTCCGCCGACCGCAGCCCGCGGGAGGTGTGCTGAGCGGCGGCGGCGACCTGCCAGTCGGTGATCTCCTCGGTGGGGTACTCGGCCGGCTGACGCTGCTTCTTGCGGTAGCTGTTGATGTAGGTGTTGGTCAGGATGCGGTACAGCCACGCTTTGAGGTTGGTGCCGGCCCGGAACGACCGGAACCCGGCGTAGGCCTTCACCATGGTCTCCTGCAGCAGGTCCTCGGCGTCGGCGGGGTTGCGGGTCATCCGCAGCGCGCCGCCGTAGAGCTGGTCGAGCAGCGGGATCGCGTCGCGCTCGAACCGGGCGGTGAGTTCCTCGTCGGTCTCGTCGGGCGCGCGGTTGGTGTCCTCCTCGGACACCTCGGGGTGTGCTTCGGCCGGGGTGTCGGGGCTGGTCTGCGACGGTGCCGGTCGCGCACCATCGATGTCGGCCATCGCCGTCCCTTCCTTCGGGCGTTGCAGACACGCAGTCAACACCGCGGCTCTCCTTCGCTCGATCCTACGGGTCGGGCCGCGGCCCGCAGCGGCGGCCGGCGGCGACTGCCCCCAACAACACCACGCTCATCGCCGGTTGTTCCCCCGCTAGCCTGGCCGGATGGCTTCCGCGGCGACCCCGGCGCTGGCCGCCCTGCGTGCCGCCGGGGTGCCGCACCGGGTGCTGCGCTACCACCACGACCCGCGGCGGCGCGGATTCGGCGCCGAAGCCGTCGCGCAGCTGACCGGCCCCGACCACCCCGGAATCCTCCCCGACCAGGTGTTCAAAACCCTGATTCTGGCCGGTCCAGCCGGCCTGGCGGTGGCCGTGCTGCCGGTGCCCGCCCGGCTGTCGCTGAAGGCCGCGGCGGCCGCCTTGGGCCTGGCCGCGGTGCGGTTGGCCGACCCGGCCGAGGCGCAGCGCGCCACCGGCTACGTCACCGGCGGGATCTCCCCGCTCGGTCAGCGCCGGTCGCTGCCCGCCGTCGTCGACGCCTCCGCGCTGGAGTTCACCGAGATCCTGTGCTCGGCGGGCCGACGCGGCTGGGATGTGGCGCTGGCGCCGGGCGACCTGGTCGCGCTGACCGCAGCGGTCACCGCCGATATCCGTACCGGCCAGACGCCACCACGACCGGCCGGGGGCCATTAGGCTGACGGCATGTCGCTGGCCGGGAAAACCATGTTCATCTCCGGGGCGAGTCGCGGGATCGGGTTGGCGATCGCCACCCGGGCGGCCCGCGACGGCGCCAACATCGCGTTGATCGCCAAGACCGCCGAACCGCATCCGAAACTCGACGGCACCGTCTACACCGCGGCCGCCGAGATCGAGGAGGCCGGCGGCCAGGCACTGCCGATCGTCGGCGACATCCGCGACGGCGAGGCGGTGACGGCGGCGGTGGCCGCCGCCGTCGAACAGTTCGGCGGTATCGACGTCTGCGTCAACAACGCCTCGGCGATCAACCTGGGTTCGGTCACCGAGGTGCCGCTGAAACGGTTCGACCTGATGAACGGCATCCAGGTGCGCGGCACCTACGCGGTGTCGCAGGCCTGCATCCCGCACCTGCGCGGCCGGGAGAACCCGCACATCCTGACGTTGTCGCCGCCGATCCGGCTGGAGTCGCAGTGGCTGAAGCCGACCGCGTACATGATGGCCAAGTTCGGGATGACGCTGTGCGCGCTGGGTATCGCCGAGGAACTGCGGGCCGACGGCATCGCCTCCAACACGCTGTGGCCGCGCACCATGGTGGCCACCGCCGCGGTGCAGAACCTGCTCGGCGGGGACGAGGCGATGGCCCGCGCCCGCAAACCCGAGGTCTACGCCGACGCCGCCTACGCGGTGATCACCCGCCCGGCGGGTGAGTTCACCGGCCACTCGCTGCTCTGTGAGGACGTGCTGCTCGAGTCCGGCGTGACCGACCTGTCGGTGTACGACTGCGTGCCCGGCGGGGAGCTCGGTGTGGACCTGTGGGTCGACGAGGTCAACCCGCCGGGCTACTGCGGCCCCTGACACCGGCGGCTTCCCGGCGGGAATCGCGCGAAACCTTTTGTCGGCGGGGACCAAGCGCCGGACCGAAGTTGATCGGCTGGACACGTCGATCCCCGGCGGTGTCGTTGCGAGGCTGAGACCAGCAACGCCCATCGCGACGAAGAGGGAACCGACGTGACATCGACAACTCACCCCGGCGACGCCGTCGTCGCCGAAGCCGGCCCCGCCGCCTGGCGGGACCGGAAACGCTACCTGTGGCTGCTGGGCCTGTTCGTGCCCACCATGCTGTTCCTGGTGCTGCCGATCAGCTGGGGCCTCAACCAGGCCGGCTGGCACACCGCCGCGCAGCTGCCGCTGTGGATCGGCCCGATCCTGATCTACCTGCTGCTGCCGGCGCTGGACCTGTGGGTCGGCGTCGACGGCCACAACCCGCCCGATGAGGCGATGGCGCGGCTGGAGAACGACAAGTATTACCGCTACGCCACCTACGCCTACATCCCGTTCCAGTACGCCAGCGTGCTGTTCGGTGCCTACCTGTTCACCGCCTCGGACCTGGGCTGGCTGGGCTTCGACGGCGGCCTGGGCTGGCTGGGCAAGATCGGGGTCGCGTTCACCGTCGGCACCGTCGGCGGGGTGGGCATCAACACCGCCCACGAGATGGGGCACAAGCGCGACGAGCTGGAGCGCTGGCTGTCGAAGATCACCTTGGCCCAGGTGTGGTACGGCCACTTCTACATCGAGCACAACCGCGGCCACCACGTGCGGGTCGCCACCCCGGAGGACCCGGCGTCCGCGCGGTTCGGCGAGACGTTCTGGGAGTTCTTGCCGCGCACCGTGTTCGGCAGCCTGCGCTCCGCACTGCGCCTGGAGGCCCAACGTATCCGCCGGCTCGGCAAGAACCCGTGGAACCCGCGGACCTGGCCGGGCAACGACGTGCTCAACGCCTGGGCGATGTCGATCGTGTTCTGGGGTGTGCTGGTCGCCGTCTTCGGCCCGGCGCTGGTCCCGCTGATCGTCATCCAGGCGATCTACGGGTTCTCGCTGCTGGAGTCGGTGAACTACCTCGAGCACTACGGGTTGGTGCGCCAGAAGCGGGAGAACGGCCGCTACGAGCGGTGCACGCCGCAGCACAGCTGGAACTCCGACCATCTGGTCACCAACCTGTTCCTCTACCACCTGCAGCGCCACAGCGACCACCACGCCAACCCGACCCGGCGCTACCAGACCCTGCGCAGCATGGCGGAGTCACCGAACCTGCCGGCCGGTTACGGATCGCTGATCGCGGTGACCTACTTCCCGCCGGTGTGGCGGAAGCTGATGGACCACCGGGTGCTCGAGCACTACGACGGTGACATCACCCGGGCCAACATCCACCCGCGGGTGCGTGACAGGGTGCTCGCCCGCTACCCGGCGGTGGCCTGATGGCCGCCTACCGCTGCCCGGGCTGCGGCTACCTCTACGACGAGGCCCGCGGCGCGGCCCGGGAGGGCTTTCCGCCCGGGACCGCGTGGGCCGACATTCCCGAGGACTGGGCCTGCCCGGACTGTGCGGTGCGCGACAAGATCGATTTCGATGAGCTGGAGGTGACCCGATGAGCGACTACAAACTGTTCGTCTGCGTGCAGTGCGGCTTCGAGTACGACGAGGCCAAGGGCTGGCCGGAGGACGGCATCGAGCCCGGCACCCGCTGGGCCGACATCCCCGAGGACTGGAGCTGCCCGGATTGCGGCGCCGCCAAAACCGACTTCGAGATGGTCGAGGTCGAGCGGGCCTGACCGGCCGCAGCCGAAATGCCCCGGAACCCGCGGTTCCGGGGCATTTTGCTGCCCGAGCGCTACAGCAGTGTCGGCTGCCAGGGCTGCGGCCCGGCCGGGTCGAGCAACTCCGGGCCGTTGTTGCGGACGTTGTTGACCAGAGTGGAGACCTCACGGGCGGTGATCGCGGCGGCGTCGGGGGTCCCCGACAGCAGGGCGGGGTCGGCCGGGGTGTCGGGGTCCAGCCAGCGGTCCCAGTCCGATTCGGCGATCGGCAACGGCATCCGGTCATGGACCTCGGCGAGCGGGCCGACCGCGTCGGTGGTGATGATCGCGCAGCTGAGTAGCGGCGCGGACCGCTCGTCGGGTCGCCACACCGACCACAGCCCGGCCATCATCAGCCGTTTCCCGTCGGTGCGGGACAGGTAGAACGGGGTCTTGCGGGCCCGGGTGGCGCGCCCGGCGACGGCGGTGGGCGGTTCGGCCCGCCACTCGTACCAGCCGTCCATCGGGATCAGGCAGCGTCGGGACCGGGCCGCGGCGCGAAACGCCGGCGAACTGGTGGCGTTGTCCGCGCGGGCGTTGATCAGCAGCCGGGTGGTCTGCGGCGCCCCGTCCTGGCCGGGTTTGACCCAGGGCGGCACCAGCCCCCAGCGCATCAACCGCACCCGCCGGGTCGCGACACCGGCGGGGTCATCGAGTGGCTCCGGCTCCTCCGGGCGGGCGTGGCGGCGCACGACGGTGGCGATCGCGGTGGTGGGGGCCACGTTGTAATTAGGGCCGGTGTAATTAGGGGCGGCGTAATTGGGGACGGTGTAGTCGGGACCGGTGCCCGCCGCGGCGGCCGGACCGGCTCCGGCGGTCTCGTCGACGGCGTCGATCTCGGCGGCCAGCAGTGCCGGGTCGACCGTCACCGCGAATCGTCCACACACACCGTCCATGGTGGCAGAAACCGGCGACAAGGCAGGATGGAGCCGTGAACACCTGGTCCGCTCCCCGCCCGGCGACACCGGTGCACGCGACGGTCCGGGTGCCCGGTTCGAAGTCGCTGACCAACCGCGCGCTGCTGCTCTCCGCGCTCGCCGACGGCCCGGCCACGATCAGCGGCGCGCTGCGCAGCCGCGACACCGACCTGATGATCGCGGCGCTGCGCACGCTGGGGCTGCACGTCGACGGCGACGGCTCCGAACTGGCCCTCAGCGGGGCCATCGGCCCGGAGCCGTACGCCAAGGTGGACTGCGGGCTGGCCGGCACGGTGCTGCGGTTCGTGCCGCCGCTGGCGGCGCTGGGGGGTGCCGCGGTCACCTTCGACGGCGACGAGGCCGCCCGGGTTCGCCCGATCGCACCGCTGCTGGCCGCGCTCGGCGGTCTCGGCGTGCGGATCGAGGGTGACGGGCTGCCGTTCGTGGTGCACGGCGCGGGTGCGGTGGCCGGTGGGACCGTCGCCATCGACGCCTCGGCGTCCTCCCAGTTCGTCTCCGGGCTGCTGCTGTCGGGGGCGCGGTTCCGCGACGGCGTCACCGTCGAGCACACCGGCGCGACCGTGCCCTCCGCCCCGCACGTGGCGATGACGGTGACCATGCTGCGGCAGGCCGGGGTGAGCGTCGACGACTCCGCCGCCCGCCGCTGGCGGGTCGCACCGGGCCAGGTCGCCGCCCGGCACTGGGTCATCGAACCCGACCTGTCCAACGCGGTGCCGTTCCTGGCCGCCGCCGTGGTCACCGGCGGCACCGTGCGGCTCGCCGGCTGGCCCGCGTCGAGCATCCAACCGGTGGAGGCGGTCACCGCGATCCTGGCCCACACCGGGGCCACCGTGCACCACCACACCGGGCCCGAGGACCCGCACCTGGCGGTCACCGGCGCGCCCGGCTACGACGGGTTCGACATCGACCTGCACGACGTCGGCGAGCTCACTCCGTCGGTGGCGGCGCTGGCCGCGCTCGCCGCCCCCGGTTCGGTGTCCCGGCTGAGCGGCATCGCGCACCTGCGCGGCCACGAGACCGACCGGCTGGCGGCGCTGCGCACCGAGATCACCCGCCTCGGGGGCCGCTGCGAGGAGACCGCCGACGGGTTGGTCATCACCGCCACCGAACTGCACGGTGGGCTGTGGCGATCCTACGCCGACCACCGGATGGCCACCGCGGGTGCGATTTTGGGGCTGCGGGTGCCCGGCGTCGAAGTCGACGACATCGACACCACCGCCAAGACCCTGCCGGACTTCGCGGGGCTGTGGGCCCGGATGCTCGACGGTGAGCCGCACGGGTGAGGCCCGGCGACTACGACGAATCCGACGTCCGGATCCGCTCCGGGCGGGGCTCCCGGCCCCGCACCAAGATCCGCCCGGAGCACGCCGACGCGCGGCCCGCGATGGTGGTCTCGGTCGACCGCGGCCGGTGGGGCTGTGTGCTCGACGACGCTGCGCAGCGCACCGTCACCGCGATGCGGGCACGCGAACTGGGCCGCACCCCGATCGTGGTCGGCGACCGCGTCGACATGGTCGGCGACCTGTCCGGCCGCCCGGACACCCTGGCCCGCATCGTCCGACGCCGACCGCGGCGAACGGTGTTGCGGCGCACCGCCGATGACACCGACCCCACCGAACGGGTGGTGGTCGCCAACGCCGACCAGTTGTTGATCGTGATGGCGCTGGCCGACCCGCCGCCACGGACCGGGCTGGTCGACCGCACCCTGATCGCCGCCTACGTCGGCGGGCTCACGCCGATCCTGTGCCTGACCAAATCCGATCTGGCGCCCGCCGAACCGATCCGCGAACAGTTCGCCGACCTGGATCTGACCGTGCTCGTCGCCGGCCTCGACGATCCGCTCGACGCGCTCACCGCCACACTCGCCGACCACACCACGGTGCTGCTCGGCCATTCCGGGGTCGGAAAATCCACGTTGGTCAACCGGTTGGTGCCCGACGCCGACCGGCGGACCGGGGCGGTCTCGGAGATCGGCAAGGGCAGGCACACCTCGACCGGGTCGGTGGCGTTGCCGCTGCCCGGCGGGGGCTGGGTGATCGACACCCCGGGGATCCGCTCGTTCGGGCTGGCCCACGCCGAACCCGACGACGTGCTGCTGGCGTTCTCGGATCTGGCCGAGCTGATCACCGGATGTCCGCGCGGCTGCGGGCATCTGGGGCCGCCCGCCGACCCGGAGTGCGCGTTGGACGCGGTAACCGGCCCGGCCGCCCGCCGCGTCGAGGCGGCGCGGCGGCTGCTGGTGGCGCTGCGGGAGGCCTGAGCCGAATCGGCTCAGGCCGCCACGCTGTCGTCGGCCTGCGGCGCGGTGGGCCCCTCGGCGCGGCTACGGGCACGCACCGCGGCGATCGCCGATTTCAGCCCGCGGCGCCGGCCCCGCTCCACGGTCGCGAAACCCGGGCCCAACTCGGCGAACATCTTCTCGCTGCGGGTCTCCGGGGCGTCGTCGGCGCTGGCCAGCAGGTAGCGGTTCGGCAGCGACAACTTGGCGATGGTGCGCCACGTCTTGGCGTACTGCACCAGGAAGGGCCCGGTGGTGTAGGGCAGGTCGTAGCGGTCGCAGACGTCGCGAACCCGCACCGCGACCTCGGCCAGCCGGTTGCTGGGCAGGTCCGGGTAGAGGTGATGCTCGATCTGATGGCACAGGTTGCCGGAGAAGAACCGCATGGCCGGGCCGGCGTCGATGTTGGCGCTGCCCAGCATCTGCCGCAGGTACCACTGGCCGCGGGTTTCGTTCTCCAGGTCGTCCTTGGTGAACTTCTCGGCACCGTCGGGGAAGTGCCCGCAGAAGATGATCGCGTTGGACCACAGGTTGCGGATCACGTTGGCGGTGGCGTTGGCGGTCAGCGTCGAGCGGAACGTGGCGCCCGGGGACAGCGCGGTCAGCGCCGGGAACGCCAGGTAGTCCTTGACCACCTGGCGGGCGGCCTTGGCCAGGAACTCCCGCAGCCGCACCAGGGTGGCCTGCCGGTTGGCGCGACCCTTGAAGATCTTGCCGATCTCCAGGTGCTGCAACCCGACCCCCCATTCGAAGCCGACCGCCAGGATCGTGTTGAACACCACGTTGAACAGGTTGAACCGCTGCCAGCGCTGGTCGCGGGTCACGCGCAGCATCCCGAAGCCCACGTCGTCGTCCATGCCCATGACGTTGGTGTACTTGTGGTGCTGGAAGTTGTGGGTGAACCGCCAGTGCTTGGACGCGCCGGTCATGTCCCACTCCCAGCTCGAGGAGTGGATCTCCGGGTCGTTCATCCAGTCCCACTGGCCGTGCATGACGTTGTGGCCGATCTCCATGTTCTCGATGATCTTGGCCGCGCCCAGGGTCGCCGCCCCGGCCCACCACGCCGACCGCTTGGCGCTGGCCGCCAGCAGCAGCCGTCCGGAGACCTCCAGCAGCCGTTGGGCGGCGATCGTGCGCCGGATGTAGCGGGCGTCGCGCTCCCCCAGCGAGTCTTCGACGTCCCGGCGGATCGCGTCGAGTTCGATGCCGAGGTTCGCCACGTCGTCGTCGCTCAAGTGCGCGAACGCGGGCAGATCGGTGATGGCCATCGCGCCTCCTCTCAGTTCCTCGGACCGGTCTTTCACGCTACCTACGACAGCGTAACCTACGACACCGTAGGTTACTAGTGGGTAGCCGCTCAGATGTCGAGCACGCAGTCCCCGGACGGCGCGCTCACACAGGTCTGGATGCGGGTGCCCGGATCATGCTCGGCGCCGGTGCGCAGGTCACGGACGTGCCCCTCGACCAGACCGACCACACACGACTGGCAGATGCCCATCCGGCAGCCGAACGGCATCTGCACCCCGACGCCCTCCCCCGCCTCCATCAGCGAGGTCGCCCCGTCGACGGTGACGCTGCGGCCGCTGCGGGCGAACGTCACCGTGCCGCCGACACCGGCGGGCGCCGCCCGCGTCACCGCGAACCGCTCCAGGTGCAGCCGGTCGTCGATACCGGCCGCCGACCAGAGCCGTTCGGCGTCGTCGAGCATCGCCTGCGGTCCGCACGCCCAGGTCTCGCGCTGTCGCCAGTCGGGCACCGCCGCGTCGAGGGCCGCCGGCCCGGCCAGATCCAGCCGCCCGGCGACGCGGGTCTCCCGCAGGCTCAGCCGGTAGCCACTGTGGGCCTCGGTCAGCGCCGCCAACTCCGCGCCGAACATGGTCTCCCCGGAGCTGGGGGCGGAGTGCAGGTGCACCACGTCGGCGCCGTCGTCGAGTTGGCCGCGCCGGGCCAGGGTGCGCAGCATCGACAGCACCGGGGTGATGCCGGAACCGGCGGTGAGGAAGAGCATCTGCGGCGGCGCCGGGTCGGGCAGGATGAAGTTGCCCTGCGGGGCGGCCAGCCGCACCACGGTGCCGGGCCGGACCCCGCCGACCAGATGGCTGGAGAGGAACCCCTCGGGCATCGCCTTGACGCCGATGGTGATGGTACGCCCGTCGGCCTCGGTGCCCGCGGTCACCGGGCTGGAGGTCAGCGAGTAGGACCGCCACCGCCAGCGGCCGTCGACGAGCAGGCCGATCCCGATGTACTGGCCGGGGGCGTAGTCGAAGTCGAACCCCCACCCCGGTTTGATGACCAGGGTGGCCGCGTCCTCGGTCTCCCGGCGCACCTCGAGCACCCTGCCCCGCAACTCGCGGGCCGACCACAGCGGGTTGACCAGGCGCAGGTAGTCGTCGGGCAGCAGCGGCGTGGTGATCCGGGCGGCGAGCGTGCGGGCGAGATGCCAGCCGCGGTGCCGCTCGGCGCCGGCCACCGTGGGCCGTACCGTGTCGGCTACCTGGGCGCGGACCTTCATGTATTTCTTCCCCATGGGCAACCTACGGTACCGTAGGTTACGGCTTTTCAGCCAGCGGTGGATCACAGAAGTTCCAGCAGGAACGGCAGCTCCTGGGTTGCATACCAGGCCAGGTCGTGGTCCTGGGCGTCACCGACCAGCAGTTCGGCGTCCTCATCGCCCAGGTCGGCGGCATCCACCGCCGCCACCGCGGCCCGCACCGCCGGTTCCGCCTCGGCGTTGTCGACGTAGGCGGCGACCACGTCGTCGAGGGCGACCGGCCCGGTCAGCCGCACCACCGCGTCGTCGAGGTCGGGGCGGGCGACGGCCTCGGCGTCGGCGACCAGCACCGCCCGGCGCACCGGCCGGGTGTCCGGCTCGCCCCGGTCACCGGCCAGCAGCCGCAGCGAGGCCACCGCGGCGTCGCGCAGCGCGATCTCGGCCAGCTCGTCGTCACCGCCGCTGGCATAGGCCTCGCGCAGCGTCGGGGTCACCGCGAACGCGGTGCCGCTGACCGGCCGCAGTCCCCCGTCGGCGACCAGCGCCTCGAGCATGGCCAGGGTCGCCGGGATGTACACCCGCATGCGCCGACCCTAGCCGCGTTCGTCCGCGGCGCGGATCAGCGCGGCGGCGTGATCGTCGACGTAGTTGTACAGCTCGCGCGGTGGGCGGACGTAGTCGGCGCGCACCGGCTCGTCGGGCAGCGTCACCTTCGGGTGCTTGACGTCGTGGTAGTCGATGGTCGACAGCAGGTGCGCCATCATGTTGAGCCGGGCGTTGCGCTTGATCTCCGACTCGACCACATACCAGGGGCTGACCGAGGTGTCGGTGTGCGCCATCATCTGGTCGCGGGCGCGCCCGTAGTCGGCCCACCGGTCGACGGACTCGACGTCCATCGGCGAGAGCTTCCAGCGTTTCACCGGGTCCTTGCGGCGGGCCTGGAAGCGGCGCAGCTGCTCCTCCTGCGACACCGAGAACCAGTATTTGCGCAACAGGATGCCGTCCTCGATGAGCATCTGCTCGAACACCGGGGTCTGCCGCAGGAACCGGTTGTGCTCCTCCTCGGTGCAGAACCCCATCACGTGTTCCACCCCGGCCCGGTTGTACCAGGACCGGTCGAACAGCACGATCTCCCCGGCGGCGGGCAGATGCGCGATGTAGCGCTGGTAGTACCACTGGGTGCGTTCCCGCTCGGTCGGGACCGGCAGCGCCACCACCTGGGTCACCCGCGGGCTCAGATGCTCGGTGATGCGTTTGATCGCACCGCCCTTGCCTGCGGCATCACGGCCCTCGAAGACCACCACGACACGCGCTCCGGTCTTGCGCACCCAGCCTTGCAGTTTGACGAATTCGATCTGCAGGCGCCGCAATTCGCTCCGGTAGATCTTCTTGGGCACCTTCCTGGTGCCGGCCGGTGCGTTCACCGCGCGGCCTCCAGCAGCTCGTCGAGGGACTCGCGCAGCAGCGCGGGCAGCATCTCGACGTCGCGCATCGCCTCCCGATCGGCGTTGATCCCGAAGTACATCCGGCCGTTGTAGGAGGTCACCCCGATGGCCAGCACCTGGTTGTGCAGCAGCGGCGGCACCGCGTAGGCCTCCAACAGCTTGGTGCCCGCGACGTACATCTGGGCCTGCGGACCTGGGACGTTGGTCATCAGCAGGTTGAACACCCGCGCCGAGTAGGTGGTGGCGACCCGGATACCCATGGCGTGCAGGGTCGATGGGGCGAAACCGGACAGTGTCAAGATCGTTCGGGCGGCGACCGGCTGCGCCGACGGGGCGTGGGTTTCGGTGGCGTGCGCGATCTGGGAGAGCCGCACCACCGCGTTGCCCTCCCCGACCGGCAGGTCCACCAGGTACGGGTCGACCTCGCTGATGGCCTGACTGGGCCCGGCCGAACCGAATTCGTCTTCGGGGTAGACCGACAGCGGGGCCATCGCGCGCACCGTGGTGGTCGGCGCCACCGGCTCGCCACGCGACAGCAGCCAGTTGCGCAGCGCCCCGGCGACCACCGCCAGCACCACGTCGTGGACGTGACAGTCGTAGCGGGCGTGCACCTTCCGGAAGTCGTCGAGGTCGGCGCTGGCGACGGTGAACCGGCGGTTGCGGGAAACGGTCGTGTTCAGCGGGCTGCTGGGCGCGGTGCCGCGCAGCACGGTGCGCGCGGTGTTGACCGCGCCGCGGCCGACGTCGGCCAGATAGCCGGCGTTGGTGGCGACCCCGCTGACGGCCGAACGCAGCGCGGCCACCGAGGCGACCGGCCGCGCCACCCAGTCACCGAGCACACCGAACAGCAGATCGCCGGCGGACGGCTCGCGGGCCGGGATCCAGATGTCCTCCCCGAAATCCGGCGGCCTGCGGGTCCGGTCGACGAGCACATGGCCGATCTCCAGTGCCCGCATCCCGTTGACCAGCGCCTGATGCGAGCGGGTGTAGATCGCGATGCGGTTCTGCGCCAGGCCCTCGACCAGGTACATCTCCCACAGCGGGCGGGACTTGTCCAGCGGTCGCGCCGCCAGCCGGGCGATCAGGTCGTGCAGTTGCTCCTCGCTGCCCGGCGAGGGCAGCGCCGAGCGGCGGATGTGGTAGGTGATGTCGAAGTCGGGGTCGTCGATCCAGACCGGCCGGGCCAGTTTCGCCGTGACTTCCCGGACCTTCTGCCGGTAGCGCGGAACCTGCGGCAGGCGCTCCTCGACGGTGGCCAGCAGGGTTTCGTAGCTCAACCCGGCGCGGGGCCGGCGCAGGATCATCAGCGAGCCGACGTACATCGGGGTGGCGGTGTTCTCCAGCCGGTAGAACGACGCGTCGGATGCGGACAACCGGGTCACCATCGCGACTGGTCCTCCCCTTGCAAGCCCAACTCCGGCGGGCTGAAAACACTCCTCGGATCACCGTAACCGGCGCCGCCGCAGCGGTGTGGAGCGGGTACACGCCGATCCGCCGGGCGTGCGATGATGAGCCCACCATCGCCGTTCCCCACCGGTGTGCACCGGTCGAGCCAGGGGAGGCGACGTTGATCCAGCCCATCGGTCCGGCCCCACAGCGGGCGGTGGCCCCGGTTGCCGACTACGAGCCGCCGCCGCGGACGCTGCCGGGCGGTCGCCCGCCTGCGCCGCTGCGCCGCCGGTCCCGTCCGTCGCGGCCGCGTCCCGCCCGTGTACCGCAGCCCGGCCTGCTGCCCGCGGCCCGGTTCGCCGACGCCGCGCTGCGCCGGATCCTGGAGGTCATCGACCGGCGCCGTCCGGTGCAGCATCTGCGTCCGCTGCTGAGCGCCGGGCTGTTCGAGTCGCTGCTGGCCGGCGGGCACGCCACCGCCACCGGCGGACCGGCCCGCACCACCGCAGCCCTGCAGCGGGTGCGGCTGCAGGCCTCCGGCGCCGGCGAGCCGCCGGGGGCGGCCGAGGTGTTCGGCACCTATCGCCGCGGCGGGCGGGTACACGCGATCGCCGGGCGCGTCGAGCAGGCCGGACCGGGCTGGCGCGTGGTGGCGCTGCACATCGGCTGACCCGGCCCGGCCCGGACCGGCCGGCTCAGCGCTTCTTGGCCGACTTGGGTCGCTTGGTGCCGCGGTTTTGCTTGCGGGCGGCCTCGCGGCGTTCCCGCCTGCTGCCGGCACCCACCCCGGCGGGCTGGCCATTGCCGCGCTGGACCTGTGCGGAGCCGTCCTCGGCCGGGCCGGAGTAGGTCAGCTGCGGCTTGTCGTCGTCGATTCCCTTGGCGTGCAACGCCGGCGCCGGCTGCTGCCGCGCACCGGCGGCGGACTGGGCGGCGAACTCGGCCAGACCGTCGGGCGCGGCCACCGGCGCCACCGCCGGCGTCGCGGGCGTGGCCTCGACCGCCACGTTGAACAGGAACCCGACCGACTCCTCCTTGAGCCCCTCGAGCATCCCGACGAACATGTCGAAGCCCTCCCGCTGGTACTCCACCAGGGGGTCACGCTGGGCCATCGCCCGCAGGCCGATGCCCTCCTTGAGGTAGTCCATCTCGTAGAGGTGCTCGCGCCATTTGCGGTCGATGACGCTGAGCAGCACGTTACGCTCCAGTTCCCGCATCGCGCCCTCACCGGCGAGTTCCTGCAGTTCGGCCTCCCGCGCCGCGTAGGCCCGATCGGCGTCCTCGAGCAGCGCCGACAGCAGTTCCTCGCGGGTCAGCTCACCGGGGTCGCCGTCGGCGTCGGGGTCGAACAACTCGCCGTGGTCGATGCCGACCGGGTAGAGCGTCTTGAGCGCCTCCCACAGCTTCTCCAGGTCCCAGTCCTCGGCGTACCCCTCGCCGGTCGCCCCGTCGACGTAGGCGGTGACCACGTCGACGACCATGTCGTGGGCCTGCTCGGCGAGGTTCTCCCCCTCCAGGATGCGGCGGCGCTCGGCGTAGACGACCTTGCGCTGCTGGTTCATCACCTCGTCGTATTTGAGGACGTTCTTGCGGACCTCGAAGTTCTGCTGCTCGACCTGGGTCTGGGCGCTCTTGATCGCCCGGGTGACCATCTTGGCCTCGATCGGCACGTCCTCGGGCAGGTTGAGCCGGGTGAGCATGCTCTCCAGCATCGCGCCGTTGAACCGGCGCATCAGTTCGTCGCCCAGCGACAGGTAGAAACGGGACTCGCCGGGGTCGCCCTGCCGGCCGGAGCGGCCGCGCAGCTGGTTGTCGATGCGCCGCGACTCGTGGCGTTCGGTGCCCAGCACGTACAGCCCGCCGGCGGCGAGCACCTCCTCGGCCTCGGCGGCCACCTCGGCCTTGATCTGCGGCAGCAGCTCGTCCCAGGCCGTCTCGTACTCGTCGGGGGTTTCGACCGGGTCCAGGCCCTGGTTGCGCAGCCGCTGGTCGGTGAGGAAGTCGGCGTTGCCGCCCAGCACGATGTCGGTACCGCGGCCGGCCATGTTGGTGGCGACGGTGACCGCGCCGCGGCGGCCGGCCTCGGCGATGATCGCCGCCTCCTTCTCGTGGTATTTGGCGTTGAGCACGTTGTGCGGCACCCGGCGCTTGGTGAGCTGCCGGGACAGGTACTCCGACTTCTCCACGCTGGTGGTACCGATGAGCACCGGCTGGCCCTTGGCATGACGTTCGGCGACGTCGTCGACGACGGCGAGGAACTTGGCTTCCTCGGTCTTGTAGATCAGGTCGGTCTGGTCGGCGCGCACCATCGGCTTGTTGGTGGGGATCGACACCACCCCGAGCTTGTAGATCTCGTGCAGCTCGGCGGCCTCGGTCTGGGCGGTACCGGTCATCCCGGCCAGCTTGTCGTAGAGCCGGAAGTAGTTCTGCAGGGTGATGGTGGCCAGCGTCTGGTTCTCGGCCTTGATCTCGACGTGCTCCTTGGCCTCGATGGCCTGGTGCATGCCCTCGTTGTAGCGCCGGCCCACGAGCACGCGGCCGGTGAACTCGTCGACGATGAGCACCTCGCCGTCGCGGACGATGTAGTCCTTGTCCCGGACGAAGAGCTCTTTGGCCTTGATCGCGTTGTTCAGATAGCTGACCAGCGGCGAGTTCGCGGCCTCGTAGAGGTTGTCGATGCCGAGTTGGTCCTCGACGAATTCGACGCCGGCCTCGTGCACACCGATGGTGCGCTTGCGCAGGTCGACCTCGTAGTGGGTGTCCTTCTCCATCATCGGGGCGAGCCGGGCGAACTCGGTGTACCAGTGCGAGGCGCCGTCGGCCGGGCCGGAGATGATCAGCGGGGTGCGGGCCTCGTCGATGAGGATCGAGTCGACCTCGTCGACGACGGCGAAGTTGTGGCCGCGCTGCACCATGTCGGCCACCGAGTGGGCCATGTTGTCGCGCAGGTAGTCGAAACCGAATTCGTTGTTGGTGCCGTAGGTGATGTCGGCGCCGTAGGCGGCGCGCCGCTCGGTCGGGGTGAGCCCGGCCAGGATGACCCCGACCTCCAGGCCCAGGAACCGGTGCACCCGGCCCATCCACTCGCTGTCGCGTTTGGCCAGGTAGTCGTTGACGGTCACGACGTGGACGCCGTCGCCGCCCAGCGCGTTGAGGTAGGCGGGCAGCACACAGGTCAGGGTCTTGCCCTCACCGGTCTTCATCTCGGCGACGTTGCCGAAGTGCAGCGCCGCCGCACCCATCACCTGCACGTCGAAGGGACGCTGGCTCAGCACCCGCCAGGCCGCCTCGCGGGCGACCGCGAACGCCTCCGGCAGCAGGTCGTCGAGGCTCTCGCCGTCGGCGACCCGCTTCTTGAACTCATCGGTCTTGGCCCGCAGTTCGGCGTCGGTGAGCCCCTCCACGTCGGCGGACAGGGTGTTGACGTGGTCGGCGACCCTCTTGAGGCGCTTGACCATGCGTCCTTCGCCGAGACGCAGCAACTTACTCAGCACAGCTTGTGTCCCCCGTGGATTGTGGAGTTCCGGGCGACCACCATCCTAGAGGACCAACCGGCGCCGGCCCGTGGGTCAGGTCAGCTGGATCAGACCGTAGTCGTAGGCGTGGCGGCGGTAGACCACCGAGGGCCGCCCGCTCTCCTTGTCGTGGAACAGGAAGAAGTCGTGGCCGACCAGTTCCATCTCGTAGAGGGCGTCGTCGACGGTCATCGGCGCGGCCTCGTACTCCTTGACCCGGACGATCTGTCCGGGCCCGGCGTCGGCGAGATCGTGGCCGTCGCGCTGATCGTCGATCGCGTCGCGGTCGACGGTGCGTTCCCAGGCGGCCGGACCCTGCTCGGGCAGCGGCACCATCGCGGTCGCCTGCGCCACCGACACCGGGGTCTTGTCACCGTAGGAGACGGTGCGGCGGCTCTTGTCCCGGCGCAGCCGGCTCTCCAGCCGCGCCACCGCGGCCTCGAACGCGCCGTAGAAACTGTCCGCGCGGGCCTCGCCGCGCACCACCGGCCCGCGGCCGCGCGCGGTGATCTCCACCCGCTGACAGGCCTTGCGCTGGCGGCGGTTGCGTTCATGTTTGAGCTCGACGTCGAAGTGGTAGATGCTGCGGTCCAACCGCTCCGAGCGGGCCAGCTTCTGGGCCACGTAGACCCGGTAGTGGTCGGGCACCTCGACGTTGCGCCCCTTCACCACCACCTCGGCGTTCGGGCCGTCGCCCGCCGCGCCCGCGCCGGCGTCGAGTTGGTCGATTTCCGCAGTCTTCCGTGCCATGCTGCTCAACCCATTTCCTGTCGTGTCCTGTCGTGGGACGCGCGGTGCGCGCCGCTCGGAGCCACTCCGCCTGACTCCGACGGTAGCCCGATCCCGACCGGGTCTGCCACCGGTTTGGCCGAGCCGATGCCCGATCGTTTCGCCGGTCCCGGACGCCGCGATCACACGAAGCCGAGGACGAGCACCGCGGCCACCGCCACCCCGCGGCTGTGCAGCACCCGCACCGATTCGGCGGCGGTGGCGCCGGTGGTGACGATGTCGTCGACCAGCAGCGCCTCGGTCCCGGCGGGTGGCGGCTGGGCGGCGCGGCGCCACAGCACCCGCCCGGTGAGGTTGCGCTGGCGGGCGGCGGCGTCCAGACCCACCGAGTCGCGGGCCCGCACCGCCATCCGCAGCAGCGGCGTCACCGCGACCCGGGTGCGCAGGCGCGGATCGGCGGCGACGGTGCGGGCCATCCGGGTCACCGGGTCGCCGCCGCGGCGGCGGGCGGCCGGCCAGCGGGTCGGGGCGGGCACCAGCACCGCCGGGGCGGCCAGCATCCCCCAGCGGCACAGCCGGCAGACGCCGTCGGCCAGTGCGGCGGCCAGCGGCGCGGTCAGGTCGGCGCGGCCGCGCTCCTTGACCGCCACGATCGCGTGGCGGCGGGCCCCGGCGTAGCGGCCCAGCGCGAACACCGGTACGCCCGGGTCGGTGCGCGGGGTGATCAGGTGCGGCTGATCGGGGTGCAGCGCCAACTCCGCGGCGCAGCGCGGGCACCAGGGGGTCGACGGTGCCGCGCAGCCGCCGCATTCGGCGGGAAGGACCAGGTCGAACACACCGCGAGCCTGCCCCCCGCCCCCGACACCGCCGCCGGCTCGGACGGCACGTGACGAAAGTCCCTAGACAGAACTACGACGCGTAGTAGAAGATCGATTTCCGACCCCATCCGGGTGTGTCGGTGCTACGTTACGGCCACCGTCACGCCATCTCGACGAGAGTATTCCAGCCCCTCCACCGGTCGCCGACAAGGAGCCTTTCGATATGGCAACCACCGACTCTGCACCGTCGACCCCGGGCACGCATTCCGAATCGGTCACCCATGCCGAACCGCTGGTCAGCCGCGCCTGGCTGCAAGGGGTCGCGCTGGTGATGATCTTCGGGTTCTTCGTGATGGGGATCCTGATCTACCGCACCTACACCGCCTCGATGCCGCTGCCGGAGAAGGTGGTCGGCGAATCCGGCCAGACCGTGTTCACCGCGGCCGACATCACCCGCGGTCAGGAGCTGTTCCAGGCCCGCGGGCTGATGCAGTACGGCTCGATCCTGGGCCACGGCGCCTACCTGGGCCCGGACTACACCGCCGACTACCTGCGCCGCGCCACCGACGACGTCGCCGACCAGTTCCGCGCCGAGGGCGCCGACGACGCCCGCGACCGGGTGGTCACCGAGTTCCGCACCAACCGCTACGACCCGGCGACCAAGACCCTGACCTTCACCGACAAACAGGTCGCGGCGTTCGAACGCATCCAGCAGCACTACGCCGACTACTTCGGTGAGGACTCCACCAAATACGGGCTGCTGCCCAAGATGATCACCGACCCGACCGAGATCCGAGACCTGACCGCGTTCTTCGCCTGGACCGCGTGGGCGTCGGCGGCTGAACGGCCCGGCCACACCTACAGCTACACCAACAACTGGCCGGCCGAGTCCCGGGTCGACAACGGCCCCACCGCCGCGATCGTGGTGTGGTCGACGCTGTCGCTGATCGCGCTGCTCGGCGGGATCGGCATCATGTTCGCCGTCTACGGGCGGTGGAGCCAGAAGGTCGGCTGGCACTCCGCGGAGGCCGACACCCTCACCTTCCGCCAACCCGGCGAGGTCGGCCTGACCCGCTCCCAGCGCGCCACCGTGTGGTTCTTCGTGGTGGTCGCCGTGCTGTTCCTGGCCCAGACGCTGCTGGGCGCGGCCGCGCAGCACTACCGCGCCGACCTGTCCACGTTCTTCGGCATCGACCTGGCCCGCATCCTGCCCTACAACCTGGCCCGCACCTGGCACGTGCAGCTGTCGCTGTTCTGGACCGCGGCGGCGTTCCTGGCCGGCGGCATCTTCCTGGTGCCGTTCATCGCCCGGCGTGAACCGCGCAAGCAGTCGGTGCTGACCTACGCGCTGCTCGGCGCGGTCGCGGTGGTGGTGTTCGGCTCGATGCTGTTCGAGGCGCTGTCGGTCTACGGGATCATCCCCGAAGGCCACCTGCTGTCCCAGCAGTGGGAGTACCTGGACCTGCCGCGGATCTTCCAGATCCTGCTGGTGGTGGGGCTGTTCTTGTGGATCGCGATCATCTGGCGCGGGATGCGCTCCCGGCTGCGCGGCGAATCGAAGATGAACATGCCGTGGATGTTCCTGTTCGCCGGGCTGGCGATCCCGATGTTCTACGCGGTCGGGCTGCTCGCCTCCAGCGACACCCACTTCACCGTCGCCGACTTCTGGCGGTTCTGGGTGGTGCACCTGTGGGTGGAGGACTTCCTGGAGCTGTTCACCACGGTGATGGTGGCCTACATCTTCGTGCTGCTCGGGGTGGTGCGGGAGCGGATCGCGCTGGGCGTGATCTTCCTCGACATCATCTTGTACTCGGCCGGCGGCGTCATCGGCACCATGCACCACCTGTACTTCTCCGGGACACCGGCCGAGCACATGGCCCTGGGTGCGTTCTTCTCGGCCGCCGAGGTGATCCCGCTGACGTTCCTCACCGTGGAGGCGTGGGCGTTCCTGCAACTCGGCGCCCGCCAGCAGACCGCCGACAACAAGCCGTTCCCGGCCCGGTGGGCGGTGATGTTCCTGGTCGCGGTCGGCTTCTGGAACTTCGTCGGCGCCGGCATCTTCGGCTTCCTGATCAACCTGCCGATCGTGTCCTACTACCAGATCGGCACCGCACTGACCGCCAACCACGCGCACGCCGCGATGTTCGGGGTCTACGGGATGCTGGCCGTCGGCCTGGCGATCTTCGCCTACCGCTATGTGATCCCGCCGGAGAAGTGGCCGACCAAGTGGGTGCGGCTGTCGTTCTGGTCGATGAACCTGGGCCTGGCCTGGATGGTGTTCGCCACCCTGCTGCCGCTGGGCATCCTGCAGCTGTTCCACTCGGTCAGCGACGGTTACTTCGAAGCCCGGTCGTTGGGCTACATCACCCAACCGGGCAACGCCCTGATCGAGTGGCTGCGCCTGCCCGGCGACGTCATCCTCATCGGCGGCGGGGTCCTGCCGTTCGTCTACGTCTCGCTGCTGGCGCTGCGCTACTTCCGGGCCGGCAAGGTCATCGACGAGATGCCCGAGGACCCGTTGTTCGTGCCGGTCGCGGCGGCCGACGCGACCGCGAAGGACTGAGATGGCCCCGCCCTCGACCTCGGTGCTGATGGTCGCCGGCTACGCGCTGGTCCTGGTGGCCATCGCCTGGGCGTTCGACGGGATGGCCAAACGCGCCTCGGCGCGGGCCGCCCAGTGGCGCAGCGGTCAGTTCACCTACCGCCCCGACCACGACGCCTGGGTCTGCCCCGAGGACCACTGGCTGTGGCCGACCTCCTATGACCCCACCAACCGGGTGATGCGATACCGGGCCTCGGCGGTGGTGTGCAACAGCTGCCCGGTCAAGGACTCGTGCACCGCCTCCGACCACGGCCGCGAGATCAGCCGCGAGATCGACCCGTGGCCGCACTCCGAGGCCGGCCGGTTCAACCGCGGCATCGCCTGCTTCGTGGCCTTGCTGGGGGTGGTGATGCCGGCCGGGATGCTGCTGGGCAAGCACGACACCGCCGACGTGCTGGTGCTGCTGGCCACCATCGCGGTGGTGCTGCTGCTGAGCCTGCCGCTGGCCCGCCACCTGTGGAAGACGCCGGGCAACGCGCCGCCGGAGGCGCTGCCGCACCGCAGCGGCCTGGAGGACCAGGTCGCCGCCACCATCGACCGCTACTCCACCCGCTGGGGTGGGGGCTACGCCGAGAAGGAGACCGACGAGACGTGAGCGGACCGATGGTCATCGTGGTCGCCGGTGTGCTGACGGTGCTGGCGGTGCTCGCCGTGCTGTCGCTGACCGTGCTGCGCGAGTACGAGCGCGGCGTGGTGTTCCGGATGGGCCATCTGCGCCCGCTGTACCAGCCGGGGCTGAAATTCCTGCTGCCGCTGGCCGACAAGATGGACCGGGTGGACCAGCGGGTGGTGACCCTGACCATCCCCCCGCAGGAACTCATCACCCGGGACAACGTGCCGGCGCGGGTCAACGCGGTGGTGATGTTCCAGGTGATCGATCCGGTCAAGGCCATCATGGCGGTGGAGAACTACGCGGTCGCAACCTCCCAGATCGCCCAGACCACGCTGCGCTCACTGCTCGGGCGCGCCGACCTGGACACCCTGCTGGCCCACCGTGAGGACCTCAACGCCGACCTGCGGGTGATCATCGAGAAGCAGACCGAACCGTGGGGGGTGCAGGTCCGGGTCGTCGAGATCAAGGACGTGGAGATCCCGGAGTCGATGCAGCGGGCGATGGCGCGGGAGGCCGAGGCCGAACGGGAGCGGCGGGCCAAGGTGATCAGCGCCCGCGGCGAGCTGCAGGCCTCCGAGGAGTTGCGGGCGGCCGCCGAGACCCTGTCGAAGAGCCCGGCGTCGTTGCAGCTGCGCTACCTGCAGACGCTGCTGGAGTTGGGCGCCGACCAGAACTCGACGGTGGTGTTCCCGCTGCCGGTCGACATCATCACCCCGTTCCTGCGGCACCCGCGGCTGCTCGCCGAGGTCGCCGACGCGGTCAACGGCCGCGACGACTGAACCGCATCCGAGCCGCCCGGCGGGCCTCGCCGGGGTGCTACCCGGGCAGCACCGGTACCGCGCCGGGCGACTGGAACGGCGCCACCGGCGTCCAGGCCGGCTCCTGCGGCGGGTTGACCGCCGAGAGCACCATCACCCCGCGCGGGTCGGCGACGTAGACCGCCGACGGATCGGCGGCGATCACCGACACCGGTGCGTGCAGGTTGCGGGCGGTGGCGTCGGAGTTGACCCCGTCGAGGTTGACGTAGGACACCGGATGCTCCGGGTCGGTGCGGCTGACCGCCATGTCATCGCCGGTGCGCCAGGACAGCGACACCACCGACGAGCCCAGCCCGAATCCCAGCCGGCGCGGGTAGACCAGGGCGAACTGGCCGGTCGAGGTCTGCTCCACCCCGGCCAGCACGACCTCGCCGCCGATGACCATCGCCGCGCGGGTGCCGTCGCGGGACAGCTGCAGTTCGGCGATCTCGCCCGGGAAGCGGGCGGCGACCGCGGAGCTGTCCACCGGCAGGTGCGCCGGGCGCCCGGAGGCGGCCTCCCGGATCACCCGCAGCACCAGTTTGCCGTCGACCACCACCCACACCGCGTCGTCCAGCGACCAGCTGGGCCGCGACAGGGTGCGGCCCTCGGCGGCCTGCCCGGCCCCGCCGCCCAGCTCCCCGATCCACAGCGTGGCCTTGTCCGGCTCGCCGACCACCGAGGCGGCCCGCCGGCCGTCGCGGGACAGCGCCGCCGACAGCTGATCGGTGGTGGCGCCGAAAGCCCCGGGCACGGTGACCGAGCGCTGGCCGTCGACACCGGCCAGCGCCCCGCCGACCAGCGCGTGGATGCCGGCGGCGGCGCCCTCGGCCGAGCCGGGGTCGGTGGCGGCCACGTCGGCGGTGCTCCAGCCCTCGGCGAACCGGTCGTCGAGCGCGGTACCGTCGGTGTCGATCACATACGGGCCCTTGATGTCGGCGCGCACCAGGGTCCAGATGAGTTGCGCCGCGAGCAGTTTGGTGCTCTGCCGGTCGGTGGTGGTCAGCCCCTGCAGGTCGATGCGCGCCCCGCCGTAGCCGCGGCCGATGCCGGTGCTGCCGCCGTCGGCGCGGGTCACCGGGCCGTTGAGCCGCAGCGGCGAGGCCAGTAGGTTGCGCACGCTGCGCTCCATCTCCGGGCGCGGTCCGGCGACCAGCTTGGAGACCAGTTCGGTGGCCAGCTGGTCGGGATCGGAGACCGCGACGTAGCGCGGGTCGGGCACCATGGTCTGCCCGGTGGGGTCGACGAAGTACAGGGTGTTGCGTTTGTAGGTCTCCTGGAACTGCTGCCAGTCCAGGAAGACGCCGTTGGGCAGCCGGTCGATGCGCCAGCCCTCCGCGGTCCGGACCAGTTCGATCGGCCCCGGGTCGGGCAGCCGGCCCGCGGCGGTCTCGAACACCCCGATGTCCGACAGGGTGCCCAGGATGTCGGCGCTCATCGCCACCGACACCTTCTGCGGGTCACGGGTCTGCTCGAACCGGACGTTGTCGATCAGGGTGGCGCGACCGGCGTCGTCCCAGCCGTCGGAGGCGGCCTGGGTGAGGAACTGCCGGGCCGCGAGGTGCCGGTTGGCCGGGTCGGCGGTGGCTTTGAGGAACTCGCGCAGCAGCACCTCGGGTTCCATGTCCGGGGTGGGTTTGGGCAGGTTCGGCGGCGCGGCCCGCTTGACGGTGCCGATCGCCTGCGGCGCCGAGGAACTCGGCACCCCGGCGCAGCCGGACAGCGCCAGCGCCGCCGCCAGCAGGACGGTCAGCAGCCGCGCGGTCATGGGGTGTCCTCGACCGTCTCGGGCGCCCGGGCGGCGGGGTTGCGTTCAGGGAGGATCGGTTTCAGCGGCAGCGGGCTGGTGGTGACCTTGTGGCCGCGCACCAGCGGCAGGGTCAGCCGGAAGCAGGCGCCGTTGCCCGGCTCCCCCCACGCCTCCAACCGGCCCTGGTGCAGCCGGGCGTCCTCGACGCTGATCGCCAGGCCCAGGCCGGTGCCGCCCGAGCGGCGCACCCGGGACGGGTCGGCGCGCCAGAACCGGCTGAACACCAGCTTCTCCTCACCGGGGCGCAGCCCCACCCCGTGGTCGCGGACGGTGACCGCGACGGTGTCCACGTCGGCGGCCATCCGGATCTGCACCGGTTTGTGCTCGGCGTGGTCGATGGCGTTGGCGATCAGGTTGCGCAGGATGCGTTCCACCCGGCGGGTGTCGACCTCGGCGATCACCTCGTGGTCGGGCAGGTCCTGCTCCAGTTCGACCCCGGCCTCGGCGGCCAGGTGCCCGACGCTGTCCAGCGCCGCACTGACCGTGGCCCGCAGGTCGATGGCCTCCACCGACAACTCGGCCACCCCGGCGTCGTGGCGGGAGATCTCCAGCAGGTCGTTGAGCAGCAGTTCGAACCGGTCGAGTTCGTTGACCATCAGTTCGGTGGAGCGCCGCAGCGCCGGGTCCAGTTCGTCGACGTGGTCGTAGATGAGGTCGGCGGCCATCCGCACCGTGGTCAGCGGGGTGCGCAGCTCGTGGCTGACGTCGGAGGTGAAGCGGCGCTGCAGGTTTCCGAATTCCTCCAGCTGCTCGATCTGGCGGGACAGGCTCTCGGCCATGTCGTTGAACGACACCGCCAGCCGGGCCATGTCGTCCTCACCGCGCACCGGCATCCGCTCGGAGAGGTAACCCTCGGCGAACCGTTCGGCGGTGCGCGCCGCGGCCCGCACCGGCAGCACCACCTGCCGGGACACCAGCAGGGCGATGCCGGCCAGCAGCACCAGCAGCACCAGCCCGCCGGTGGCCATCGTGCCCCGCACCAGCTTGATCGTGGTCTGTTCGCTGTTGAGCGGGAAGATCAGGTACAGCTCGAGGTTGCTGACCTTGGACATGGTGGGGCTGCCGACGATCAGCGCGGGTCCGGAGAAACCGTCGGTGTGCACGGTGGTGTATTGGTAGCTGACCTGCCCGGCGCGCACGAAGTCGCGCAGGGCGGGCGGGACCTGATCGACCGGGCCTGCGGCGGTGGCCGCCCGCGGACCGTCGCCGGGCACCACCAGCACGGCGTCGAACGGCCCGGCCAGCCCCGCACCGGAACTCGGGTCGGTCTTGGAGGTCAAGGTGTTGCGACCCAGCTGCAGGCTCGAGGACAGCGACCGGGCCTCCTCGCCGCCGACGACGCCGCTGACGGTGGCGCGGGCGTGCTCGATCTGCTCGGTGGCCGCGCGCACCTTCACGTCGAGCACCCGGTCGGTGACCTGGCTGGTGAGCACGAACCCGAGTGCCAGGATCACCGCCAGCGACAGCCCCAGGGTCAGCACCACCACCCGCAGTTGCAGGGAACGCCGCCACACCACGCTCACCGCGCGGCTCAGCGCCGTCAGGCCCCGCAGCAGCGGGGTGGAGCGGCGGATGCGCCGCCGTGAACTCCAGATCATCGGCGGCGCACCCCGGCTCCGATCACGGGGGTCCGGCCTTGTACCCCACCCCTCGGACGGTCAGCACCACCTGCGGGTTCTCCGGGTCCTTCTCCACCTTGGCCCGCAACCGCTGCACATGCACGTTCACCAGCCGGGTGTCGGCCGGGTGCCGGTATCCCCACACCTGCTCGAGGAGCACATCCCGGGTGAACACCTGCCGCGGCTTGCGCGCCAACGCCACCAGCAGGTCGAACTCCAGCGGGGTGAGCGAGATCTGTTCGCCCTGGCGGGTCACCTTGTGGGCGGGCACGTCGATCTCGATGTCGCCGATCGAGAGCAGCTCGGCGGGCTCGTCGTCGTTGCGCCGCAGCCGCGCCCGCACCCGGGCCACCAGTTCCTTGGGCTTGAACGGTTTGACGATGTAGTCGTCGGCGCCGGACTCCAGCCCCAGCACCACGTCGACGGTGTCGCTCTTGGCGGTGAGCATCACGATCGGCACGCCGGAGTCGCCACGCAGCACCCGGCAGACGTCGATGCCGTTCATGCCCGGCAACATCAAATCCAGCAGCACCAGATCAGGCCGCAACTCGCGCACCGCGGTCAGCGCCTGGGTGCCGTCACCGACGACCGCGGTGTCGAAACCCTCCCCACGCAGCACGATGGTGAGCATCTCGGCCAACGAGGCGTCGTCGTCGACGACAAGGATCCTTTGTTTCATGGCGTCTATGGTGTCACCAGATCGTGACAAAACCCGGCTACCACACGCCGGTAGCTGCACCGATCAGCCCGAAACGGCGTGTTCGACCTCAGTCGCCGACGAGCTCGGCCGCCAGTTCACCCGGGTCGGTGTCGACGCCGGCCACCCGCCAGCGCCCGCCCCAGCCGGCGGCGGCCAGCCCGGCGTAGACCGCCCCGGTGCGGGCCTGCAAACCGGTGTCGCGTTCGTAGCTGTCGCGGGCCCGGTCGGCCTCGTGTCGCGCGCGGTGCCGGGCCCGTTCGCCGGCGAGCTCGGTGGGCACCGCCAGCAACACCTGCCGGTCCGGTGCCGGCAGCGCCAACCGGTCGTACTCGAGGCGGTGCACCCAGTCGACCATCGGGCCGCCGGCGTCCTGGTGCAGCCGCGCGGCGCTGTAGGCGGCGTTGGAGGCGACGTAGCGGTCCAGCAGCACGATGTCGTGGTCGCGGCACGCCGCGGCGATGTCGGCGCGCGCGGCGGCGCGGTCCAGGGCGAACAGCACCGCCATCGCGTACACCGAGTCGGCCAGGTCGCCGTGCTCGCCGTGCAGCGCCTCGGCCGCCAGGTCCGCGGTGATCGACTGCCGGTAGCGCGGGAACGCCAGTGCCGCCACCGAGCGGCCCCGCTGCTCCCAGCGAGCCCGCAGGCCCGCCGCCAGGGTGCGCTTGCCGGCGCCGTCCACCCCTTCGATCGCGATCAGCACCCGCGCAGCCTAGCGCGGTGCGCCGCGTTCAGGCGTTGACGACCAGCTGCAGTCCGCGGCGGTCACGCGCGGTCTTGCGCCGCTTGCCGGCCGCCACCAGCCGGCTGACCGCCACCCGGATACCACCGACCAGCTCATCGATGTCGGGCAGCGCGTCGAAGTCGGCCAGCACCCCGAAGTACAGCTCGTCGGCGTAGCTGAGGATCGCCACCCCGGTGCGCAGCCGCATCGCGATCGGCGGCACCGGCAGCACGGCCAGCACCCGGCAGCCCATGATCGACAGCGGCCGCGACGGGCCGGGCACGTTGGTGGCCAGTGCGACGACGCCGCGCTGCGGCAGCCGGGTGGCCAGCCGCACCGCCCACGCGGTCAGCGGGTAGGGCACCACCGCGTTGGCGATGCCGACCGCGGCGCTCCCGGCCTGCCGCTGGCCGGCGGATTTGGTGCGCGCCATCCGGGCCCGCACCATCCGCAGCCGCTGCACCGGGTTGGCCTCCTCCACCGGCAGGTACGGCAGCATCACCGACACCCGGTTGTCGGTGCGGTCGGCCTCGTCGTCGCCGCGCACCGACACCGGGACCAGCGTGCGCAGCGAATCGTGCTGCGGGATCTCGCCGTGCCGGATGAGGGTGTCGCGGTAGCTCTCGGCGAGCGCCGCCAGCGCCACGTCGTTGACGGTGACGTCGAAGGTCCGGCAGACCCGCCGCACATCGGCGAGCGGGACCCGGACCGCGGCGTAGCGGCGGCGGCCGGTCATCGGACCGTTGAGCGACGACGTGGCGGCCGGGCGCAGCAGCCCGGCGGTGATCTCCCCCGCCCCGCGCACCGCGCGGGCGGTCACCGCTGCCGCCGACACCGAGGCGTCGCGCAGCCCGGCCAGCCAGCCGCTCCCCCCGTCGGCGCGGGCGGCCTGCGCCGCCACGACCGGGCCGGGCGCCTCGGGCGGCGGGTAGGCGGCCGCCACGCCGTCGTCGGACAGTCCGGCCAGCATGTGCGCGGTCGCGATGCCGTCGGCGATGCAGTGGTGCACCTTCATCAGCATCGCCCAGCGGTTCTCGGCCAGACCTTCGATGATCCAGATCTCCCACAGCGGGCGGGTGCGGTCCAGCCGCCACGACATCATCTCGGCGACCAGCGCGTGCAGTTCGGCCTCACCGCCGGGAGCGGGCACACCGACGCGCCGCACATGGCGCCGCAACTGAAAGTCCTCGTCGTCGACCCATTCCGGCGGCCCGATGTCCAACGGGCGCAACCGGATCCGCTGCTTGAAGCGGGGGCACGCCGACATCCGCGCCCCCAGCGTGGTCAGCAGCCGGTCGTAGTCGGGGGCCGGCCCCTCCAGCACGGCCAGCCCGCCGATGGCCAAGCTGACGTGGCGGTCGGAATCCTCGGCCTGCAGGAATCCGGCGTCGAGCACTCCCATCCGATCCATGGCGGTGACCTCCCGAGGTCTCGGGGCCGATACGGGCGCGACCCACGACTTCACTATCGGTGCCGCCGGGGGGCCCGCACCAGGGCCGGAAGTCCCGACCTGGCGGGGAAAGTCCCTGCCGGCCGGGACCTTCGGCCCCTGCGCACGCGCCCCACGGCAGGCCATGCTGGGAGCAGCAGCCGGGCGACGGCCCGGCCGAGGGAAGGCAGGCCGATGGACGCCCCACACCCCGACGCCGTCACGGTCGGCACCGCTTTGGAGCTGGCCGTGCGGGCGCCGTCGGTGCACAACTCCCAGCCCTGGCGCTGGCGCACCGACCCGGCCAGCCCAGCGCGGGTGCACCTGTTCGCCGACCCGGCGCGCCGGCTGCGCCGGGTGGACCCGGCCGGCCGGGATCTGCTGATCAGCTGTGGCGCCGCCCTGCACCACGCCGTGGTCGCGTTCGCCGCGCTGGGCTGGCACGCCACCGTGGGCCGGCTGCCCGACCCGTCGGACCCGACCCACCTGGCGGTGCTGGAACTGCGACGCGACCGGGCCGAGGCGGCCACGGTCGGGCTGGCCGCGGCGATCCCGCGGCGGCGCACCGACCGCAGGCTGTACAGCAGCTGGCCGGTGGCCGACGGCGATATCGCGCTGATGGCCGCACGCGCGGCACGCGGCGGGGTGATGCTGCGCCGGCTCGACTCGGTGGACCGGTTGCGCCCGGTGATCGCCGCGGCGGTGCGCCACCACGTCGCCGACGCCGCCTATTTGGCCGAGTTGACCGCGTGGAGCGGGCGGTACGGCTCGACCGCGGGCGTCCCGGCCGGCAACACACCGCGACCCGATCCCGCCGCGGGCCTACCCGCCCGGGTGTTCGCCGGTCCGGCGCTGGCGCAGCCGCCCGACGCCGATCCGGCCGACGACCACTCGGTGCTGTTGGCACTGGGCACCGCGACCGACGACCCGACCGCGTGGCTGCGGGCCGGGGAGGCCACCAGCGTGGTGCTGTTGACCGCCACGGCGCTGGGGCTGGCCAGTTGCCCGGTGACCGAGCCGCTGGAGGTCGAGCAGACCCGCGCCGCGGTGCGCACCGACGTGTTCGGCGACGCCGGTCACCCGCAGATGCTGGTGCGGGTCGGCTGGGCCCCGGTCAACGCCGACCCGCTGCCCGCCGCCCCGCGCCGCGCACTGACCGAGGTGTGGGAGCGCGGCGCTACCCGGTCACCAGCGGCGCCGACCACCGCAGCACCGTCCCGCCGGCTGGCCGGCTGTCCACGCTGAACCGCCCGCCGCTCTGTTCGGCGCGGCGGGCCAGGTTCCGCAGCCCGCTGCGGCACACCGCCTCGGGCATGCCGCGGCCATTGTCGCTGACCTCGATGCGCAGCTCGTCGTCGACCCGCACCTGCACCGCGAGGGTGGAGGCCTGCGCGTGGCGCACCACGTTGCTGACGGCTTCGCGGACCACCGCGGCGGCGTGGTCGGCCAGCTCCCCGTCGACCACCGACAGCGGGCCGGTGTACTGCACGGTGCTGCGCGGGCCGGCCCCGGCGAAGTGGGCGAGCACCTCGTCGATGCGGTGCCGCAGCCCGGGGGTGTCACCGCCGTGCAGGTCGAAGATGGTGGTGCGGATGTCGGAGATGACGTCCTGCAGGTCGTCGACGGCGGCGGTGAGCCGGTCGGTCACCGCCCCGGCGCGCAGCCGCGGGATGGTGCCCTGCAGGGACAGCCCGACCGCGAAGAGCCGCTGGATGACCTGGTCGTGCAGGTCGCGGGCGATGCGCTCCCGGTCGGCGACCACGTCGAGTTCGCGCATCCGCCGCTGTGAGGTCGCCAGCTGCCAGGCCAGCGCCGCCTGGTCGGCGAAGGCGGCCGCCATCTCCAGGTGGTCGTCGCGGAACGGCACCGCGTGGCGGCCGCGCAGCACCAGCACGACGCCGGCGACGGTGTCGGTGGCCCGCATCGGCAGCACCAGCGCCGGGCCGAGTTCACCGGGGCCGTGCCGGGCGGGGTCGAGTGCGCCGCCCAGGACGAGGTCGAGGGTGAGCCGGTCCAGCCGGCGCGGGGCGCGGGCGGTGAACGCCTCCCCGATCACGGTGCCGCCCGCGGGCACGGTGAGTCCGTCCAACGCCGCCAGGGCCGCGCCGGTGGTCTCGATGACCTGCAGCTCCTCGGTGTGCGGGTTCTCGGTGTCGGTCGGCACCGCCACCAGGGCGGCGTCGGCGCCGGTCAGCTTGGCCGCGTCCGTGGCGATGACCCGGAACGCCTCCGCGGGGTCGGCGCCGGAGAGCAGTTCGGTGGCGATGTCGCGGGTGGATTCGATCCAGGACTGGCGGGCGGTGGCCTGTTCGTAGAGCCGGGCGTTGGCGATGGCGCTGCCCGCGGCGGCGGCCAGCGCCTGCACCAACACCTCGTCGTCCTCGGTGAACGGCTGGCCGCCGGACTTGTCGGTGAGGTAGAGGTTGCCCAGCACCCGGGTGCGGATCCGGATCGGCACGCCCAGAAAGGTCCGCATCGGCGGGTGGTGCGGCGGGAAGCCCACCGACGCCGGGTGATCGGCGATGTCGTCGAGCCGGGTCGGTCGCGGGTCGGCCATCAGCGCCCCGACCACCCCGCGGCCGCGGGGGCGCTGGCCGATGCGGGCCACGGTCTCCTCGTCGACACCTTCGTAGACGAACTCCATCAGCCGGTTGTCGCGGCTGTGCACCTCGATCGCACCGTAGCGGGCCTCGACCAGCCTGGTGGCGGATTGCACGATGGCCCGCAGCGTGGCATCGAGGTCGAGTCCGGAGGTCACCAGCAACATCGCCTCGATCAGCCCGTCGAGACGGTCGCGGCCCTCGACGATCTGCTCGACGCGCTCCTGCACCTCGCCGAGCAGTTCGCGCAGCCGCAGCTGCGAGAGGGTGTCGCGCATCTGCCGGTGCGGGTCTTCGGGATGGGCGGGACCGGTCATCGGCGGTTCACCGCGACGGCCGGGTCTGGGACAGCTTGGTGGCGAACACCGCCGCCTGGGTGCGGCGCTGCATGCCGAGTTTGGCCAGCAGCCGCGACACGTAGTTCTTGACGGTCTTCTCCGCCAGGAACATCCGGTCGGCGATCTGTCGGTTGGTCAGCCCCTCGGCGAGCAGCCCGAGCAGGGTGCGTTCCTGCGTGGTCAGGCTCGACAGCGGGTCGGCGGGCTCGTCGACGCGGCGCAGGGTGGCCATCAGCGCCGCGGCGGCCCGGTTGTCCAGCAGCGAGCGGCCGGCACCGACGTCCTTGACCGCCCGCGCCAGTTCCATGCCCTTGATGTCCTTGACGACGTAGCCGCTGGCCCCGGCCAGGATGGCGTCGAGCATCGCCTCGTCGGAGGTGAACGAGGTCAGGATCAGGCACCGCAGGTCGGGCATGCGCGACAACAGCTCCCGGCACAGTTCGATGCCGTTGCCGTCGGGCAGCCGCACGTCGAGCACGGCGACGTCGGGCCGGGCGGCCGGGATGCGGGCCATCGCCTCGGCGACGGTGCCGGCCTCCCCGACCACCTCGAGGTCCGGGTCGGCGCCGAGCAGGTCGATCAGCCCGCGCCGCACCACCTCGTGGTCGTCGACCAGGAACACCGTGACCACGCCCGCCTCCTCGCCGGCCCGCGGCCCCGCCGCCGACCTCGCCTGTCCCGATTCTCCGATGTCACGACGGCGGAGGCAACGCAGGCGGGCCCGGCGGGTCGGTCAGTACCGGTAGTGGTCGGGTTTGTAGGGGCCCTCGACGTCGACGCCGATGTACTCGGCCTGGTCCTTGGTCAGCTTGGTCAGGGTGCCGCCGAGGGCCTCGACGTGGATGCGCGCGACCTTCTCGTCGAGGTGCTTGGGCAGCCGGTACACCTCGTTGTCGTACTGGTCGTTTTTGGTCCACAGCTCGATCTGGGCGATGACCTGGTTGGAGAAGCTGTTGCTCATCACGAACGACGGGTGGCCGGTGGCGTTGCCCAGGTTGAGCAGCCGGCCTTCGGAGAGCACGATGATCGACTTGCCGGTGTCCGGGAAGGTCCACTGGTCGACCTGCGGTTTGATGGTGTCGCGGACCGCGCCGGAGCGTTCCAGGGCGGCCATCTGGATCTCGTTGTCGAAGTGGCCGATGTTGCCCAGGATCGCCTGGTCCTTCATCGCCTTCATGTGCTCGAGGGTGATGATGTCCTTGTTGCCGGTGGTGGTGATGACGATGTCGGCGTCGGCGATGGCCTGCTCGACGGTCTCCACGTCATAGCCCTCCATCAGCGCCTGCAGTGCGTTGATCGGGTCGATCTCGGTCACCGTCACCCGCGCCCCCTGACCGGCCAGCGACTCCGCCGAGCCCTTGCCGACGTCACCGAAGCCGCAGACCAGCGCCTTCTTGCCGCCGATCAGCACGTCGGTGCCGCGGTTGATGCCGTCGATCAGCGAGTGCCGGCAGCCGTACTTGTTGTCGAACTTCGATTTGGTGACCGAGTCGTTGACGTTGATCGCGGGGAAGGTCAGCTCACCGGCGGCGGCGAACTGGTAGAGCCGCAGCACCCCGGTGGTGGTCTCCTCGGTGACCCCGCGCACCGCCTCGGCGATGCGGGTCCACTTGGTCTTGTCGGTCTCGAACCGCTGCGCGAGCCGGGTGAGGAACACCTTCCATTCGGCCGGGTCGTCCTCCTCGATCGGCGGCACCACGCCGGCCTTCTCGTACTGGGCGCCGCGCAGCACCATCATGGTGGCGTCGCCGCCGTCGTCGAGGATCATGTTGGCCGGCTCCCCCTCCCAGGTCAGCGCCTGCTCGGCGGCCCACCAGTACTCCTCGAGCGTCTCGCCCTTCCAGGCGAAAACCGGGGTGCCCTGCGGCTCCTCGGGGGTGCCGTGCGGGCCGACGACGACCGCGGCGGCGGCGTGGTCCTGGGTGGAGAAGATGTTGCAGGACGCCCACCGGACCTCCGCCCCCAGGCTGACCAGCGTCTCGATCAGCACCGCGGTCTGCACGGTCATGTGCAGCGACCCGGAGATTCGGGCCCCCTTCAGCGGGTTGACGTCGGCGTACTCGCGCCGCAGCGCCATCAGGCCCGGCATCTCGTGCTCGGCCAGCCGGATCTCCTTGCGGCCGAACTCGGCCAGCGACAGGTCGGCGACCTTGTACTCGATGCCGTTGCGGCTGTCGGCGGTCACAGTCATCAGGGGCCCTTCGTCGAAGTCGAATCGGATAGCTCGCCTACACGTTACCGACGGCGGAACCACCCGGCGCTGCCGGTGCGGCCGACCCGACGCTAGCGGTGGCCGCGGTCGGTGTCCCGCACCGCGGCGTCGTCGCGCACCGTGCCGTAGGCCTCGGCGGCCGGGGTGAACAGCCGGGCCAGGTCGGCGGCGACGTCGTGGTCGGATTCCGGCGGCATCGACACGTAGCTGATCGCCAGCCGCACGATCGCGCGGGCCAGGATGCCCGCGTCGGTGTCGCTGACCTGCACCCAGCTGTGGGTGAAGGTGGTGGTCAGCCGCTGCGAGCAGTGGGTGATGATCGGCGCGCTGTCGGTGGTGATGATCTGCAGCAGATCGGGTTTGGCGACACCGGTGAGCAGGGAGATCACCAGCGGGTCGGCGGCCGACCGGGCGAAGAACAGCCGGAAGCCCTCCAGGAAGGCGCCGTGGATGTCGCCGACGTTGTTGTCCAGGGCGGCGTCGATGACGTCGACGAGCTGGTCGGCCAGCCGCAGCGCATACCCCTGGGCCAGGCCGTGCCGCGACCCGAACTCGTTGTAGATGGTCTGCCGGCTCACCCCGGCGGCCCCGGCCACGTCGGCCAGGGTCACCGCCGACCAGTCGCGGGCCAGCAGCAGTTCGCGCATCGCGTCGAGCACCGAGTCCCGCAGCAGCGCACGGGATGCCTCGGCGTAGGGCATCCGCGGGTTTCGGCTCACCCGGGCGAGACTAGTCGCCGGTGCTCCCGGCGCGGTCACGGGCGGGCGACCTCGACCATCTCGAAGTCGGTTTTGGCGGCGCCGCAGTCCGGGCAGCTCCAGTCCTCGGGGATGTCGGCCCAGCGGGTGCCGGGGTCGATGCCGTCCTCCGGCCAGCCCTTGGCCTCGTCGTACTCGAAGCCGCACTGCACGCAGACGAACAGTTTGTAGTCGCTCATCGGGTCACCTCCAGGTCGGCGCGGCCGGAAGCCTCGCGCGGTGGGATTCGCGGGTCCCCGCCGTAGCGGGCGAGCACCTTGTCGCGCACCCGCGGGTGGATGTTGGCCCGGGTGATGTCACCGTCGTAGTGCTCGAGCACCCGATGGTCCATCAGCTTCCGCCACACCGGCGGGAAGTAGGTCACCCCGATCAGCGAGGCGTAGCCGCTGGGCAGGTTGGGCGCCTCCGCCATGCTGCGCAGGGTCTGGTAGCGCCGGGTCGGGTTGGCGTGGTGGTCGCTGTGGCGCTGCAGGTGGTAGAGGAACAGGTTGGTCACGATGTGGTCGGAGTTCCAGCTGTGTTCGGGGGTGCAGCGCTCGTAGCGTCCGCTGTCGCGTTTCCGGCGGAGCAGGCCGTAGTGCTCGAGGTAGTTCACCGACTCCAGCAGCGAGAAGCCGTAGACGGCCTGGATGAGTACGAACGGGATCAGGCCCGGCCCGAACACCGCGATCAGCACACCCCACAGCACGATCGACATCGCCCAGGCGTTGAGCACGTCGTTGCCGGGCCAGGTCCGCGGGTTCCACGGGTTCTTGCCGAGCCGGCGGATGCGTTGAGCCTCCAGGTGCAGCGCGGAGCGCAGGCTGCCGAACACGGTGCGCGGCAAGAACTCCCAGAAGGTCTCGCCGAACCGTGCGGACGCCGGGTCCTCCGGGGTGGCGACCCGCACGTGGTGGCCGCGGTTGTGCTCGACGTAGAAGTGGCCGTAGCAGGATTGGGCCAGGGTGATCTTCGACAGCCAGCGCTCCAGGGACTCCTTCTTGTGCCCCATCTCGTGGGCGGTGTTGATGCCGATGCCGCCGAGCGCCCCGATCGACAGGGCGAGCCCGATCTTGGCCGGCCAGCCCAGGCCGCCGTCGAAGCCCAGCCAGCTCAGGTTCGAGGCGGTGAACAGGTAGGCGCCCAGCACCACGCTGGCGTACTGGAACGGGATGTAGGCGTAGGTGCAGTAGCGGTAGTACTTGTCGTTCTCCAGCGCCGCCATCACCTCGTCGGGGGCGTTCTGGCCGTCGGCGCCGAACCGCAGGTCCAGCGCCGGCAGCAGCAGGTAGATCAGGATCGGCCCGATCCAGAACAGCGCTTGTGCGGCGGTCGACCAGCCGGCCTGGTTGAGACCCCACACGAACGGGAGCACCAGGAACAGCGCGGTGGGGGCGATCAGGCCGAGCAGCCACAGGTAGCGCTTCCGGTCCCGCCAGGCCGGGGTCTCCGGGGTGTTCGCGTCGGTTCGTGTTTCGGTCCGCATCGGGCCAACCTCCTTGTGAGTCTCACCACTCACCGTGGACGTTACCGATGTCTATGTCGTTTGTCTAGACATTCACCCTATGTTTGTAAAACATGCTGGTCGGGGGCGTCCGGATCGGACGACCGGTCCTCGGCCGCCCGCGCCGCCAGCACCGAGTGCCGTCGGCCGTAGCCGAGGTAGACCGCCACCCCGGCCACCATCCAGATCCCGAACCGCAGCCAGGTCAGCGCGGTCAGGTTCAGCATCAACCACAGGCAGGCCAGGATCGCCACGACCGGCAGCACCGGGACCCACGGCGCCCGGAAGCCGCGCGGCAGGTCGGGGCGGGTGCGCCGCAGCACCAGCACCCCGGCCGAGACCAGCACGAACGCGAACAGCGTGCCGACGTTGACCATCTCCTCGAGCTTGTCCATCGGGAACACCGACGCGGCGACCGCCACCAGCACCGCGACCAGCACGGTGATGCGCACCGGGGTGCCGCGCGCGCCGGTGCGGGCCAGCGGCCGGGGCAGCAGTCCGTCGCGGGCCATCGCGAACAGCACCCGCGACTGGCCGAGCATGAGCACCATGACCACGGTGGTCAGCCCGGCCAGCGCACCCACCGAGATGACGCCGCTGGCCCACCCCACCCCGTTGAGGGCGAATGCGGTCGCCAGGTTCGGCGGGGCGCCGCCGGCGCCGGTCCGCAGCTCGGTGTAGGAGACCATCCCGGAGAGCACCACCGAGACCGCGATGTAGAGCACGGTCACCACCGCGAGGGTGGCCAGGATCCCGCGCGCGACGTCCTTCTGCGGGTTGCGGGTCTCCTCGGCGGTGGTGGCCACCACGTCGAAACCGATGAACGCGAAGAAAACGATCGCGGCGCCGGCCAGCATCCCGTACCAGCCGTACTGGCTGCCCTGCGCACCGGTGAGCAGGGAGAGCACCGACTGCTCCATCCCGGTCCCGGTGGTGCCGCCGGTCTCCGCGGGCGGCAGGAACGGGCTGAAGTTCGCGGCCTTGACGTAGCCGGCGCCGACCACCACGACCAGCACCACCACCCCCACCTTGACCGCGGTGATCACCGCCGAGAACCGCGAGGACAGCTTGGTGCCCACCGCCAGCAGCACCGCGACCACGACCACGATCAGCAGTGCCCCCCAGTCCAGGGTGAGCGACCAAAGCCGCACCGTTCCGCCGCCGAACCCGAAGACGGTGCCCAGATAACTCGACCAGCCCTTGGCGACCACCGCGGTGCCCAGCGCGAACTCCAGCACCAGGTTCCAGCCGACGATCCAGGCGATGAACTCGCCGAAGGTGGCGTAGGAGAACGTGTAGGCGCTGCCGGCCACCGGCACCGTCGAGGCGAACTCGGCGTAGCACAACGCGGCCAGCCCGCAGGTGACCGCGGCGATCACGAACGAGACCGAGATGGCCGGGCCGGTCAGGTCCGCCGCCGTCGAGGCGGTGACGGTGAAGATGCCCGCGCCGACGACCACCGAGACGCCGAACACGGTCAGGTCGCGCCAGGTCAGGTCGCGGCGCAGCCGGGTGCCGGCCGCCTCGGTGTCGGCCAGGGACTGTTCCACCGACTTGGTGCGCCACCGGTTCATCGCCGGCCCCCGGGCGGCGTGCGGTCCAGGTCGGGTTCGAGATAGATCAGCCGCACGGCGGGCACCGCGGCGCGGATGCGGGCCTCGGCGTCGTCGATGGTGGCGGCGACGGTGGCCAGGTCGACGTCGGCGGCCACCGCGATCTTGGCGGCCACCAGCAGCTCGTCGGGACCCAGGTACTGGGTGCGCAGGTGGATCAGCCGGTCGACGTTGTCGGTGCCGGTGACCGCGGCGCGGATCGCGGCGTCCTCGGCCGCGGTGGCGCCCTCCCCGATGAGCAGGCTGTACATCTCGACCATCAGGATCACCGCGATCACCCCCAGCAGCACGCCGATGCCGACGGTGGCCACGCCGTCCCAAACCGGGTCGCCGGTGAGCACGGTCAACCCGACGCCCGCCAGCGCGAAGCACAGCCCCACCAGCGCCCCGGTGTCCTCGAGCAGCACCACCGGCAGCTCCGGGCTGCGGGAGGTGCGGATGAACTGCCACCAGCTGCCGGTGCCGCGCAGCGGCCGCGATTCCCGGACCGCGGTGCTGAAGCTGTAGGTCTCCAGGGCGATGGCGACCGCCAGGATGCTCAGCGCCACCACCGGGGCGCTGATCGCGGTGGGCGCGACGATCTTGTGGTAGCCCTCGTAGAGCGCGAACACCGCGCCCAGCGTGAACAGCACCAGCGCCACCACGAACGACCAGAAGTAGCGGGTGCGGCCGTGGCCGAACGGGTGGTCGGCGTCGGCGGCGCGGCGCGCGGCCCGCTGGCCCCACAGCAGCAGTGTCTGGTTGCCGGTGTCGGCCACCGAGTGCACCGCCTCGGCCAGCAGCGCCGAACTGCCGGTGACCGCGAAGCCGAGGAACTTGGCCGCGGCGATCCCGGCGTTGGCGCCCAGCGCCGCCAGGATGGCGCGGGTGCTGCCGCTGCTCACGCGCCCACGGTGACCCGGAACACCGTCGCCGGGTACCGGGCCAGCAGCCGGATCGGCCCGTCCTCGGCACCCACCCAGGCGGCCATGCCGCGCTCCAGCGTCAGCGTGGTGGCCTTGGCATGGACCGTCATCGCCCCCTCGGTGCAGACCAGGATCTGCGGGCCGTCGTAGGGGCAGGGCGCGTCGACCTCGTGGCCCAGGTCGGCCCCGTCGAGACGCAGCGCGGCCACCGCGAACTCCTCGGCCGGGGTCTGGTAGACCAGCGCGAAGCCGTCCGAGCGGGTCGGGGTGCGCAGCGCCGCCTCGTCGGTGGGGCTGAAGTCGAGTACCCGCAGCAGTTCGGGGACGTCGACGTGTTTGGGGGTCAGCCCGCCGCGCAGCACGTTGTCGGAGTTGGCCATCACCTCCAGGCCGACGCCGTGCAGATAGGTGTGCAGGTTGCCGGCCGGCAGGAACAGCCCCTCCCCCGGCTCCAGGCGGATCCGGTTGAGCAGCAGGGCGGCCAGCACCCCGGCGTCACCGGGATAGCGTTCCCCCAGTTCCAGCAGGGTGCGCACCTCGGCGCTGAATTCCTGCGCCCCGGACGCGGCGTACTGGATCGCGCCGTCGAGCACGGCGGGCACCAGCACGTCCAGGTCGGGTTGCGGTGCGGTGATCCAGGTGGTGAACAGGGCCCGCAGCCCGTCGGCGTCGGGCTGGTCGCCGTCGGTGGCGGCACCGTCCGCGCCGGCACCGAGCAGGTCGATGAACGGGTCCAGGTCGGAGACCGCCAGGGCGCGCAGCAGCCCGATCGTGCGGGCCACCGGGCGGAACCCGGCCAACGCCTCGAACGGCTGCAGCGCCACCAGCAGCTCCGGTTTGTGGCTGGTGTCGCGGTAGTTGCGCACCGGCGCGCCCACCGGCACTCCGGTGGCCTCCTCGCGCCGGAAGCCCTCGGCCGCCTGGGCGGCGCTGGGGTGGGCCTGCAGGGACAGCGGTTCGTCGGCGGCCAGGATCTTGACCAGGAACGGCAGCGTGTCGCCGAACCGGTCGCAGGTGGCCGCCCCGAGCTGGCCCTCCGGGTCTGCGGTCAGGGTCTCCAGCAGCGAGGTCTCCCCGCCCTCGGTGGCCAGGAACGCCGGATCACCGGGGTGGGCGCCCAGCCACAGTTCGGCCTCCGGGTGCACCGTCGGGGTGGGGCGGCCGGTGAACTCGGCGATCGCGGTACGCGACCCCCAGGCGTAGGTGCGTATCGCACCGCGTAGCAGTTCCACTGTCTTGAACTATCCCCGTCTCTCCCCGCTCAGCCGCAGGTACACCGCGGCCAGCTCCAGCCGCACGGCCAGCACCGCCGCCTGCTGTTCGGCCGGCGCCCGGCCCGCCCCGGCGGCCGCATCGGCGTCGCCGGCGGTGGCCGGGTCGACGTCGGCGGTGACCAGGTCGACGTCGTCGAGCCCGCCGATCCGGGCGGCCACCACCATGCGGTGCTCGGCCAACGCCAGCGCCAGCACACGCGGCCGGCGCGGTGCCGGTCCGTCGATCTGATCGTCGTGGAAGATGCTAGCGGTCGGGGCCGACCGCTGGGCTGCGATCGCGTCACCGAGCCCGCCCACGCCGGCGGCGATGCCGGCCACCCGCAGCAGGGTGGCGCTGCCGTGCCGGGCCAGCGCCAGGCCGACCGGGTCGTCACCGGCCAGCGCCACCGCCCGCCCGGTCAGCCGTTCGACCAGGTTCTTCGCCGGGTTGGTGAACACCTCGCGGCCCGGCCCGTCGCGCAGCGCCTCCTCGTCCAGCACGTCGGCCAGCGCGGCCAGGTCGGTGCGGCTGCGCGGGTCGACGACCCCGATGGCGGCCAGCCCGGCCGCCAGGTGGCCGGGCAGCCGGAACTCGTCGGGCACCGGGATGCGCGGCGCCAGCACCGCCGCGCGTCCCGCCGCGGCGTCGCGCAGTGGGCCCTCGTAGGGGGCGGCGATCAGCACCCGCGCCCCGCGGCGCGCCGCGGTCGCCGCCCCGGTCACCAGCGCCGGGTCGCCGGGGTCGTCGCCGGCGACCACCAGCACGTCCAGCGGCCCGATCCATGGCGGCACCTCTGCGGCCTGCACCAGCGGGGTGGCCACCGAGCCCGATTGGGTGGCGGCCAGCAGCGCACCGGCGGTCCCGGCGCAGCCCCGGCCGGCCAGGTGGATCAGCGTGCGCGCCGGCTCGCCGCCCAGCGCGGCGAGCGCGCCCTCCTCGACCGCGGCGGCGGCCGCCCGAACCTGCGCGCCGGCCATCGCGACCGCCCGAAGCAGCCCGTCGGTGTCGGCGGCGAGCAGGTCGTCGCCGTCGTCGAGGTCGATCGCCGCGTGGCTCGCGGTCACCGCGGCGCCTTCACCGCGGCGCCTTCTCGGCGGCGGTGATCCGCCCGCCGACCTGCGCCACCAGCTCGGCCACCGCGTCGGCGTCGGGCGCCTCGACGTTGAGCCGCAGCAGCGGCTCGGTGTTGGAGCTGCGCAGGTTGAACCAGCTGCCGTCGCCGAGGTCGACGGTCACCCCGTCGAGCCGGTCGACGTCGCGGATGCGCCCGTCGAGGGCCGTGAGCACCGAGGCCACCGCCGCATCCGCGTCGGCGACGGTGAAGTTGATCTCGCCGGAGGCCGCGTAGCGCTGGTAGTCGGCGGTCAACTCCGACAGCGGCCGCTGTTGACCGCCCAGCGCGGCCAGCATGTGCAGGGCGGCCAGCATGCCCGAGTCCGCGCCCCAGAAATCCCGGAAGTAGTAGTGCGCGGAGTGCTCGCCACCGAAGACGGCGCCGGTCTCGGCCATCAGCGCCTTGATGTAGGAGTGCCCGACCCGGGAGCGCACCGGGGTGCCGCCGCGTTCGGTGACCAGTTCCGGCACGGCGTGCGAGGTGATCAGGTTGTGGATCACGGTGGCGCCGGGTTCGCGGTCGAGTTCGCGGGCGGCGACCAGTGCGGTCACCGCCGACGGTGAGACCGGCTCGCCGCGTTCGTCGATGACGAAACACCGGTCGGCGTCGCCGTCGAATGCCAGCCCGATGTCGGCGCCGGTCTCGCGGACGTGGGCCTGCAGGTCGCGCAGGTTGGCCGGGTCCAGCGGGTTCGCCTCGTGGTTGGGGAAGGTGCCGTCGAGTTCGAAGTACAGCGGCAGCACCGTGACCCCGGCGATCGGTCCGAGTACCGCCGGTGCGGTGTGCCCGGCCATCCCGTTGCCCGCGTCGACGGCCACCCGCAGCGCCCGCAGCCCGGTGGTGTCGACCAGCGCCCGCAGGTGCGCGCCGTAGTCGGCCAGGACGTCGGTGTCGGTGATCGCCCCGGCCGGGCCGTTGTGGGCGGGCACCCCGGCGATCACGGCGTCGCCGATCTCGCGCAACCCGGTGTCGGCGCCGACCGGGCGGGCCGCCGCCCGGCAGAGTTTGATGCCGTTGTAGGCCGCCGGGTTGTGGCTGGCGGTGAACATCGCGCCCGGGCAGTCGAGGCTCCCGGAGGCGAAGTACAGCTGGTCGGTGGAGGCCAGTCCGATACGCACCACATCGAGGCCCTGGGCGCGGACCCCGCCGGCGAACGCGGCGGCCAGCGACGGCGAGCTGTCGCGCATGTCGTGGCCGATCACCACCCGGGCGGCCCCCTCTGTGCGCATCAGCGCCGCGAAGGCGGCGCCCACGTCGGCGACGAACGCCTCGTCGAGTTCACTGCCGACCAGGCCGCGCACGTCGTACGCCTTGATCACGCGGTGGACAGCCGCGGCGGGCCGGGACATGGCGGTGCTCCTGACGGTGACGGGCTCGAGTCGTGTGGCTGTCAGCCTACCGGCCGGTCCGGGCGGTGCGAGGCCACCTCACCGGGTGTAATCAGCTGGGGTCGGGCAGGACCCGCAGATGTCCGCGGCGACGCCCGCCGCCGCGGACCGGGCCACCCGGGTCGTGGGCCGGCGGCCCCGCCGGCGGCACGAATCCGGCGGCGGTCGCGGCGACCCCGGTGCGGCTTTCCCGCACCGCGTCGGCCAGCGCCACCAGGTCGTCGTCTTCGGCGGGGGCGGTCAGCGGCCCGGCGTGGCGGACCAGTTCCCACCCGCGGGGAGCGGTGATACGCCCGGCGTGGCTGACGCACAGATCCCAGGAGTGCGGCTCCCGTGCGGTCGCCAGCGGGCCGACCACCGCGGTGGAATCCGAGTAGACGAACGTCAACGTCGCCACCGCATAGTGCGGGCATCCGGGCCGACAGCAGCGACGAACAACACTCACGCCGGAAGGCTATCGTGGGCGCGCGGTCGCGCCGCGCCGGACACGCGCATGCGGGGGTGCGGCGATGTGGAACCGTTATCATCAGCCCGATGAGGGATCGGCGTGCCGCCGCCGCCCGGCGTGGTCGCGACGTGCGGGGTCCGCTGTTGCCGCCCACGGTGCCGGGCTGGCGAAGCCGGGCAGAGCGTTTCGACATGGCGGTGTTGGAGGCCTACGAGCCCATCGAGCAACGACTCGGTGAGCGGATCGCGGAGTTGGACGTCGCGGTGGACGAGATCCCGCGGATCTCCCCGCGCGACCCGGAGAACGTGCAGTGGCCGCCGGAGGTGGTCGCCGATGGTCCGATCGCGCTGGCCCGGCTGATCCCGGCCGGGGTGGACGTCCGGGGTAACGCAACACGAGCCCGGATCCTGTTGTTCCGCAAGCCCATCGAGCGACGCGCCAAGGACTCAGAGGACCTCACCGACCTGCTGCACGAAATCCTGGTGGCCCAGGTCGCCACCTACCTCGACATCGATCCGTCGGTGATCGACCCGACGATCGACGACCACTGAGCGAGGTGGCGGTCGCCGCGGTCTGATGTTGTGACCTGAGAGGTTGTTGACGGCGTGCCTGCTTGAAATGGGGAGGACCTCCTGACGGAGTGGATGTGTCTGG
>NZ_LQPZ01000036.1 GCF_002102395.1 Mycolicibacillus trivialis | reverse complement strand
CCGCGGGTGATGGCGCCGTGGTGGGGGCCGCAGGCGAAGTGGAGTTTGTCGGCGTTGGTGTGGCCGCCGTTGGTCCAGTCGGGGGTGTGGTGGACTTCGCAGTGGTAGCCGGGTTCGCAGCAGTTGGGGTGGGTGCAGCCGCGGTCGCGGGCGTAGCAGATGAGGCGTTGGTCGGCGGTGGCGATGCGTTTTTGTCTGCCGAGGTAGAGCGGGCGTTTGAGGTGGTCGTCGAAGACGGCGAGGTAGTGGATGGAGTGGGCGGCCATGCGGATCAGGTCGCGCATGGGTAGCCAGGAGCCTCCGCCGGTGCGTGCGGGGGTGGGCATGGTCGCGTGGGGGTCGGTGGCGTTGGCCGCGGCGGTCTCCAGCTCGCCCAGGGTGGTGGTGACGACCACGGTGACGGGGTGGCCGCGGTGGGTGCCCATGTTGCCCGAGGCGATGGCGGTGGATAAGGCGAGTTTGAGGGCGTCGTGGCAGCGTTGTCCGGCGCTGCGGGCATCCCCGCCGAGCAGTGCGGTAGCGGGGGTGTTGGGGGTGTCGGGTTGGTGGCGTCCTGGGCGGACGGCGGCGGTGATGGCTTCGAGGTAGGCGCGGGTTTCGGGGTCGAGTAGGCCGCGGAGGCGCGACATGCCGTCGGGTCCTTGGCGGCCGAGTTGGAGATAGCGGCGGCGGGCGCGGTCGTCGTCGGTGAAGGTGCCGTCGGGGTTGAGGTGGTCGTGGATGCGTTGGCCGATGCGGGTGAGTAGGTCGGAGTCGAGTTCGCGGGCGTGTTCGACCAGGGAGCGTTCGGCGTCGGTGACCGCGGCCGGCGACAACCGGGTGGGCAGGGTGTCGAGGGCGCGGCAGATGACGCGGATGTGGTCGTCGCCGATCGCACCGTCGGCGACGGCGGCGGCCAGCTCGGGAAGTTCGGGAGGCAGTGTCGGTCCGGTCAGGCTGCGGCGGGGCCGGATGCGGGCGGCTTGGCGGAAGCGGCGGGTGATCTCCCGCGGTGCGATGTTGAGGCGTTCCCAGAGGGCGCCGCGGATGGCGTCGGCGGCGCCGCGTTCGGTGCTGGGTTCGGCCAGCTCGTCGAAGACGCGATACATCAGGGCGCGGTTGACCCGCTCCTGAGTTTCCAGGCGTTCGGCCACGTCGAGGCGAAACGCGGTGTTTGTCAGCGCTGAGGAGGTTTGGCGCAACACCCGGTGGGCGGCGTCGATGGCATCCAGGGCAGCGCGGATTTGGTCCTGTGCCGCCTGGGGAGCCATCGCTGTCGCCATACCACCGACGCTAGAAAC
>NZ_LQPZ01000035.1 GCF_002102395.1 Mycolicibacillus trivialis | reverse complement strand
CTCCCACGCCCCCGCCGCCGGTGACGATCACCGAGACCGTCCCGCCGCCGGAACAGCCACCACCGCCGCCCGACCAACCCGCGAACGGACCCGGTCAGCCGGGCCCCGATGAGCCCGACGACCCGGAGGTGCCCGCACCCCCGCCCGGAGCGCCCGACGGGGTCGCCGGCGTCGCCCCGCACGCGGTGATCATCGCGATCCGACAGTCATCGCGGGCCTACGAACCCGAACACCCCCAGCCCGGCGACCTGGAGACCCGCCGCAAGGCGGGCACCGTCGCCACCCTGGCCAGCGCCGTCGTGCACGCCGCCAACCTCGGCGCGAAAGTGATCAACATCAGCGTCACCTCCTGCACCGCCGCCGCGGACCCGCTCGACCAGGGCGCGCTGGGCGCGGCGCTATGGTACGCGGCGACCGTGCGCGACGCGGTCATCGTCACCGCAGCAGGCAACGACGGCGAAGACGACTGCGCGCAGAACCCCTACTTCGACCCGCTCGACCCGGCCGACCCGCGCGACTGGCATCAGGTCAAAACCGTCTCGTCACCGGCGTGGTTCTCCGACTACGTCCTGTCGGTGGGGGCGGTCGACAACACCGGCGCCCCGATCAGCCGCAGCCTCAGCGGGCCGTGGGTGGCGGTGGCCGCCCCCGGTGTCGGGATCATGGGACTGTCTCCCGAGACCGGCGGACCGGTCAACGCCTACCCGCCGGTGCGGCCGGGCGAGAAGACCATGCCGTTCTGGGGGACGAGCTTCGCGGCCGCCTACGTCAGCGGGGTCGCGGCGCTGGTGCGCGCCCGGTTCCCGGACCTCTCCGCGCACCAGGTGATCAACCGGATCCAGCAGACCGCGCACAACCCGCCCCGCGGGGTGGACAACCAGGTCGGTTACGGGGTGGTGGATCCGGTGGCCGCGTTGACCTTCGCCGTCCCCGACGCGCCGCGGCTGGACCCCGACGCCCAATCCCGCCTGATCCGGCCGGCACCGCCACCGCCGGCGCCCGATCACCGGGCCCGCGCCATCGCGCTGCTGTTCGCGGCGCTGGTGGCCGCGGGCACCGTCGGCGCCGCCCTGCTCACCCGACTCCGGCGGCCCCGGTGACCCCGCCGACCGCGATCGGCGTCAGCGCCGCGGTAGTGGCCGCCGTCGCGGTGGGCGGAAGCCTCGCCGGCACGGTGGGTGCGGCCGTCGGGCTGGCGGCTTCGACCGCGACCGCAGCGGTGCCATGGTGGGGGAAGCCGCTGTGGGCCTGGGGGCTGCTGTGGGCGCGCCGCCACCGCCGCCTGGACTGGTCCGAGCCCGTCACCGCCACCAACGATCGCGCGGGCGCCGGAGTGCGCTACCAGGACGGCGTCGCGGCGGTCGCAGTCCAGATCTTCGGCCGTGCGCACCGACCCACCCGGTTCACCGGGTCGGCCGCGGCCGACACCGACAACACCCTCGACGTCGCGGCGCTGCCCGCGCTGCTGCGGCACAGCCTCGGGCTGACCCTGGACTCGCTGACCCTGGTCAGCACCGGCGCGCGCCGCGGCGCCTGCGGGACCTACCCGGCGCTCTACGACACCCTGCTCGGCACCCCGCCGTACGCCGGTCGCCGCGAGACCTGGCTGATCGCGCGACTGGCCGCGCTGCCCAACGCCGAGGCGTTGCACCGGCGCGATTCGGTGGGTGCGGCGGCGGTCGCGGCCGGCCAACGGATCGCGGCCCGCCTATGCGAGCAGGGAATCCGGGCCCGGATCGCGACCGCCGCCGACATCGCCGAACTCGAACTGCGCCTGGGCCGTCCCGCGCTCGTCGCGCACAACCGGCGCTGGCGCTCGCTGCGCGGTGAGACGGGCTGGCTGACCAGCTACGACTACACCGGCCCGCTGACGCCCGACGGGCTCGGCCGGCCCTGGTCGCTGCGGGTCGACGCCGTCACGACGAACCTCACCGTGTTCGCGGACGCCACCGTCGCGGTCACCGTCACGGTTCGCACGGCGCAGCCCCCGTCGGCGCCGCCGAGCATCCTGCTGCGCCCCCTGCCCGGCCAACAGTCGCAGGCGCTGGCGGCCGCCCTGTGCGGGCCCGCCACACCCCCGGACGCGGTGCGGCGCCGTCGGCTCCCGACCGCGCTGGCCGTACCGGTCGGACCGTCCGGCGTGCTGCTCGGCAGGTCCGACACCGGATGCCGGCTGCTGCTGCCGTTCGACGACCCGGTGAACACCACCCGGGTGGCCGTCGCCGCCGACGACGCGGTGACCAAACGCCTGATCCTGCGCCTCGCCGGGGCGGGCGAACGCCTCACCGTGCACACCACCGACCCGGACCGCTGGGCCGGTCTGCGGATGGCCGCCATCACGGTCACCGACCGCGCCCGTCCCGCACCGGGCACCACGGTCAGCGTCGTCGACGGCACCATCCCGCCGGCGCCGCGGTCCGCGACGACCCTCGTGGTGGGCGCCGCGCGTTCCGACACCGGCCGCGCGGCCGCCGACCTCGCGATCACCCAGACCGGCCCCGACCGGCTCGAGGTCCGCGCCGGCGACCAGACGTATCCGGTGCGGATGGAGCTGTTTCGCGCCGAGGACCGCTACACCGAACCGGGAGAGGCGACGTCGCGGCGCCGCGCCCTGCACCTCGTGGAGTAGGCCGGAGGCACCGATGTCGGCACCCACCGCCGTCGCCCGGCGACGATTCGACCAGGCGATGACGACGTTCGCCCGCGACCCAGCCGCCGCCCGGGACCGGTTTCGCGAGGCCACCGAAGCCGACCCGTCGATGGCCGACGCCTGGCTGGGCCGGATCGCCGCGGGCGACGAGACGCTGAGCGCCCTCGAGCAGCTCTACCGCTACGGTCCGCGCATCCACCGCGAAACCACCCGGCTGGGGGCCAGTCTTTCGGCCGCGATCAAAGCCGGCCCCTATCTGGCGATCTCGGTGACCGAGGCCTCACACGCCGGGCTGGCGCTGGCCGGTGCCCTCATCGACGACGGTCAGTACGCGAAGGCTGAAGAGCTGCTGTCGGATCCGGCGCTGCTGGACTGTTGGGAGAACCACCAGTGGCACCAGCACATCCGGGCCTACCTGATGTTCGCCGCCCGCCGCTGGCCCGACGTGCTCACCGTCGCCGCAGCCGAACTGCCCCCGCAGGCGATCGTGATGGCCGCGGTGACCGCGGCGACCGCCACCCTCGCCGGTCACGCCGCCGCGCACCTCGGCAGGCCCAGGGTCGCGCTGGACTGGGTGGCCCGCGTCGAGCTGCGATCCCGCCCGGGCCACGCCGACCCGGTCGCGGTCAGCGAGGCCGTCGCGGCGATCGACCCGAAGGAATTCCCGCTCATCGCCGCCGATCTCGCCTACCTGCGCGGCATGGCGCACCGCGAACTCGGTGAAGAGGACCGTGCCGCGATCTGGCTGTCGAAGGCGACCGTCAACGGGGTGCTCACCGACCCGGCCAAACGGGCGCTGGGCGACCCGGCGGTGCACCTGGCGGTCACCGACGAGGAGACGGTCAACAGCCGCGCCGACGTCTGGGACGCCGCCACCGAACGCACCGGCCAGGACCGGGCCGAGGAGCGGCACCGGCAGCGCCGGGCGGAGCTGCTCACCGAGGGGCGGGCACTGCTGGCCGGCCAGGTGGGCCTGGCCGAGGTCAAGCAGGCGGTCGCCGAACTCGAAGACCAGATCGAGGTCCGGGCGCTGCGGCTGGCGGCTGAGCTTCCGGTGGTCAACCAGACCAACCACATGCTGCTGGTCGGCCCGCCCGGCACCGGCAAGACCACCACCGCCGAAGCGCTGGGCAAGATCTATGCCGGGCTGGGCATCGTGCGCCACCCGGAGATCATCGAGGTCAAGCGGGCCGATTTCTGCGGCGAACACATCGGCGCCTCCGGCCCGCGGACCAACGAACTGATCCAACGCTCGCTGGGCCGGATCCTGTTCATGGACGAGTTCTACTCGCTGGTCGAACGCCACCAGGACGGCAGGCCGGACATGATCGGGATGGAAGCGGTCAACCAGCTGCTCACCGCGTTGGAAGTGCACCGCTTCGACTTCTGCTTCATCGGTGCCGGCTACGAGCAGCAGGTCGACGAGTTCCTCACGGTCAACCCGGGATTGGCCGGCCGGTTCAACCGCAAGCTGCGCTTCACCTCCTACCGCCCGGCGGAGTTGGTCGAGATCGCCGCCCGCTACGGGCATCCGCGGGCCACCGTCCTCGACGCCGGCGCCCGGGCCGCGCTCCTGCACTACGGCGAGGCGCTGTGGTCCTACCGCGACCCCGACGGCACGAGCGGGGTGGACGTGATGCACAACGGGCGGTTCGCGCGCAACGTGCTGGAGCGCGCCGAGCGGTTGCGCGACTCCCGGGCGGCGGCCCGTCATCGCGCCGACGCCGGATCGGTGTCGGTGGCGGACCTGACCACGGTCTGCGCCGCCGACGTCGTGGCCGCGGTGCGGGAGGCCTGCGCCGAGAAGCACGTCGACCTGCCGGAGTGACCCGCTGCGCCGAGTGGCCGGGCGGCCGCTATGCTGACACCTTGTCCAATTAGGTTAGGCAACCCTATGAAAGGGGTACGGTGATCGCTCCCATCTGGATGCGCTGCCGCCGGAGGTCCACTCGCTGCAGCTGAGCAGCGGCCCCGGGCCGGGCCCCCTGCTGGTCGCCGCCGGCGCCTGGCGCACCCTGAGTGCCGACTACTCCTCAGCCGCCGCCGAGCTCACCGCCCAACTGGGCACGGCCCGCGGTGCGTGGACGGGGCCCACCGCGGAGACCTACCAGGCCGCCCACCTGCCCTACCTGGCCTGGCTCACCCAGGTCACCGCGGTTTCGGCGGCCCAGGCCGCCCAGGTGGAGACCGCAGCAGGCGCCTACACCACCGCGCTGGCGGCCATGCCCACCCTCGCCGAGCTGGCCGTCAACCGCGCCACTCTCGGCGCCCTGGTCGCCACCAACTTCTTCGGCGTCAACACCGTCCCGATCGCGCTCACCGAAGCCGACTACCTGCGGATGTGGGTGCAGGCCGCGATGACGATGAGCACCTACCACGCGGTCGCCGGGACGGCACTGGCCGTGGCGCCGACCGCCACCCCGGCCCCGATGGTGCTGGCCGCCCCGGACGCCGGTGTGGCCACGGCCGCGCTGGACGGCCTCGCCGCGGGCCGGGCCGCAGCGGCACCCAGGGACCCGATCGAGGAGTGGCTCTCCGGGTCCGTGCACTTCCTGGAGATGTACCAGATGATCAAACGGGTGGTGACCGACCCGGTCGGCACCCTCGCGCAGATCGTCGCCGACTTCGCGGCCAACCCCTCCGAAGCGCTGACCACCTGGATGCCGCTGCTGTACCTGTTCGCCTACGGTGCGGTCTTCGCCGTGCTCGGCACCCCGCTGTACGCCGCGGTGCTCGGACCGGCGGCGTCGGCGGCGATCCCGATCGCGCTGGGGCTGGCGGGGCTGTCCTATGTGACCCCCGCCCCGGCCGACGTCCCCGTCGAGGAACCCGTCGACGTGCCGGCCGCGCCGGCCGGCGAACAGCCGCTCGCGGTCGCCTCCAGTCCGGCCCCCGCCGCGGCAGCGGCCCCGGCGCCGGCACCCGCGGCCGCCCCCGCGCCTGCGGCGCCGGCCACCGGAGCGACCGCACCGCCACCGGCCGGACCCGAGATCGCCGCCTACGTGGTCCGCGGTCCCGGCCCCGGTTTCGGGACCGGGCCGTCGATCCGGCACGGCGAGACCACCGAACAGCAGGAGCCGAGTGCGGCCGCCGCGGTCGCCGCCGCCGCGGCCGCCCGGCGCAGGCAGTCCGCCGCCCGAGGCCGACGCCGCTCGGCGCGCAAGAACCGCGGCTACCGCTACGAGTACGCGACCCTCGACCACAGCATCCCCGCCGAGATGGCCGCGACGGCCGGCCTCGAGATGCAGCCCGAGACCTCGGACACCGGCGCCGGCCCGCTCGGCTTCGCCGGTACCGCGGTGCGCGCCGCGGCGGCGCCGGCCGGGTTGACCGCCCTGGCCGAGGACGAGGTGACCGGCGAACCCATGCTGCCCACCTCCTGGCAGCTGCCGGGTGACCCGCCGGATCAGCGAGCCGAGCGGAACTAGCCTTGCGCTCGGTGCGCCAACGCCGTCGCCGCCCCGCGCAGTTCGTCGATGCCGTCGATGGGCTCGGCGTAGCCGACCCGGGTATAGGCCACCCCCCGCGGCGTGCTGACCTTCAGGTCCAGCCCGTACCGGTCGGCGCCGGTGCACACCGCCTCGGTGCAGTCCGGGAACCCGCCGAGCCGCTGCGCCATCGCCAGCAGGGAGTCGGCGTGGTCGTCGTTGAGGTGGGCGACCGCGCGTGCCGCGTGCGGCGAGACCGGGTCGGGTTGCGCGGCGGCGTAGTCCGCGCCGCTCGCCGAGTCCATCCGGCCGTACCCGCCGACCCAGCGCACCCGCTGTACGCGCAGCACCCACAGTGAGAAATCGCTGTAGTCGATGTAGTACTTCGCGGCCGGGACCGCCGCCAGGTGCGCCTCCCGGGCAGCCGCCGCCTCGTCGCCGGCGGGTTTCTCCGCCACCCCGGCGAGGGTCACCCGGCTCGAGGCCAGCGGGTCGCCGCCGGTCGACGGAGCCACCGCGGCGATGCTCGCCCGCGGGTCGTGCACCAGGTTGCGGCCGTGCTCGGCCATGGTCGAGACACACAGCACCGGGTCACCGCCGAGCAGCCCGTAGGTCACCATCGAGGCCCACGGGTCGCCCTCGCGGGTCAGGGTCGCCAGCGTGCCGGTGTTGGTCGCGGCGGCCACGGTACGGGCCTCCTCGGCGGCCGACGGGCGGGCCGGATTGTCCGGATCGGTCAGGGGCGGCGGTACCGACGGGGCGTCACCCGGGTCGCCGTGGTCGCGGGACGGCATGCTCGCACCTTAACCGCCGGCCGGCGACCCGGGCGCCGGTCGGGGCCCCGGCGAGCCCCGCCCGCGGACCGAAACCGGGCCGGCCCCGCACCGGACGCCGATTTGCGCACTATCGTGGCAGGAAGTGCGCGAAACGCGCCCGAATGGGAGGTATTGGGGAGATGAGCGGGTTTCACCGCCGGCCGCGCCGGTTCGCCTGGTTACTCGGGGTAGCGGCCACCGTGGGACTCGTGGTCACCGCCGGGCCGGTGCAGGCCGATCCGCCGCTGCCCGCGCCCCCACTCGACCCGACCGCCGCGGTCGCCCAGGTGGGCCCCGCGGTGGTCAACATCGACACCCAGATGGGATACGCCCGCGCGGTGAGCGCGGGCACCGGCATCGTCATCGACCCCAGCGGGCTGGTCCTGACCAACAACCACGTCGTCGCCGGCGCCACCCAGATCACCGCGACGTCGGTGGGCACCCAGCAGTCCTACGACGTCGACGTGCTCGGCTACGACCGCACCCACGACGTAGCGCTGCTGCGCCTGCGCGGCGGCAGCGGCCTGCCGGTGGCCGACCTGGGCGACTCGAACTCCGTCAACGTCGGCGACCCGGTCATCGCGATGGGCAACGCCGGAGGTCAGGGCGGCACCCCGAGCGCGGTGCGCGGCTCGATCGTCTCGCTCAACGAGACGGTGACGGCCTCCGACGACCTGACCGGCGCCTCGGAGACCCTCACCGGGATGCTGCGGGCCAGCACACCGCTGCGCCCCGGCGACTCCGGCGGACCGATGGTCGACGCCACCGGCCGGGTCATCGGCGTGAACACCGCCGCCTCGGAGAACTACCGCATGGCCCAGCCCGGCGGGGAAGGCTTCGCGATCCCGATCAACCAGGCACTGGCCATCGCCGACCAGATCCGGTCCGGCAACGCCTCCGACACCGTCCACATCGGCGCCACGCCGTTCCTCGGCATCGGCGTCGTCGACTACAACGGGGCCGGGGCGCGCATCGTGCAGGTCCTCGACAACACCCCGGCCGAGCAGGCCGGGCTGAAACGCGGCGACATCCTGCTCGGCTTGGGCGGGGAGCCCATCGACTCCGCGACCGCGTTGACCCGGGCGATCGACCGCCACCACCCCGGCGACACCGTCGAACTGCGCTGGCGCACTGCCACCGGCGCCGACCGCAGCGCGACCCTGACCCTGGCCGTGGGGCCGGTGGGCTAGTGATGCGGGTGTGAGCAGCGCAGCCAACGTCGACCCGACCGACGGCAGCCGCCTGGAAGGCGGGGTGGTCGAGCACCCCACCGCGTCGGACTTCGACACCGCCGCCGCGCTGCCCGCCGACCCGACCTGGTTCAAACGGGCCGTCTTCTACGAGGTCCTGGTCCGCGCGTTCTACGACTCCGACGCCAACGGCGTCGGCGACCTGCGCGGGCTGACCGAACGGCTGGACTACCTGGAGTGGCTCGGCGTCGACTGCCTGTGGCTGCCACCGTTCTACGACTCGCCGCTGCGCGACGGCGGCTACGACATCCGCGACTTCTACAAGGTGCTGCCCGAATTCGGCACCGTCGACGACTTCGTCACCCTGCTCGACGAGGCGCACCGCCGCGGCATCCGCATCATCACCGACCTGGTGATGAACCACACCTCCGAATCGCACCCGTGGTTCCAGGAGTCCCGCCGCGACCCCGACGGCCCCTACGGCGACTTCTACGTGTGGAGCGACACCAGCGACCGCTACGGCGACGCCCGGATCATCTTCGTCGACACCGAGGACTCCAACTGGACCTTCGACCCGCTGCGCCGCCAGTTCTACTGGCACCGGTTCTTCTCCCACCAGCCCGACCTCAACTACGACAACCCGGCCGTGCAGGAGGCGATGCTCGACGTCCTGCGCTTCTGGCTCGGCCTGGGCATCGACGGCTTCCGGCTCGACGCAGTGCCCTACCTGTTCGAACGCGACGGCACCAACTGCGAGAACCTGCCGGAGACGCACGCCTTCCTCAAACGCTGCCGCCGCGTCGTCGACGAGGAGTTCCCGGGCCGGGTGCTGCTCGCCGAAGCCAACCAGTGGCCCGCCGACGTGGTGGAGTACTTCGGCGACCCGGCCACCGGCGGCGACGAATGCCACATGGCGTTCCACTTCCCGCTGATGCCGCGGATCTTCATGGCGGTGCGCCGCGAGTCGCGGTTCCCGATCTCGGAGATCCTCGCCCAGACCCCGCCCATCCCCGAACTGGCCCAGTGGGGCATCTTCCTGCGCAACCACGACGAGCTCACCCTCGAGATGGTCAGCGACGAGGAACGCGACTACATGTACGCCGAGTACGCCAAGGACCCGCGGATGAAGGCCAACGTCGGCATCCGGCGCCGGCTGGCCCCGCTGCTGGACAACGACCGCAGCCAGATCGAACTGTTCACCGCGATGCTGCTGTCGCTGCCCGGCTCGCCGATCCTGTACTACGGCGACGAGATCGGCATGGGCGACATCATCTGGCTCGGCGACCGCGACGGCGTGCGCACCCCGATGCAGTGGACCCCGGACCGCAACGCCGGGTTCTCCACCGCCAACCCGGGCCGGCTGTACCTGCCGCCCTGCCAGGACCCGATCTACGGCTTCCAGTCGGTCAACGTCGAGGCGCAGCGCGACACCTCCACCTCCCTGCTGAACTGGACCCGCACCATGCTCGCGGTGCGCCGCCGCTACGACGCGTTCGCCGTCGGCGCCTTCCGGGAACTCGGCGGCTCCAACCCGTCGATCCTGGCCTACGTCCGCGAGACCGACGACGCGGGCGGCACCGTGCTGTGCGTGAACAACCTCTCCCGCTTCCCGCAACCGATCGAGCTGAACCTGCAGCACTGGGCCGGTTACACGCCGGTGGAGTTGACCGGGCACGTCAACTTCCCCCGGATCGGGCAGCTGCCCTACCTGCTCACCCTGCCCGGCCACGGCTTCTACTGGTTTCGGCTCACCGAGTCCGAAGGGGACGCCTGATGGTCACCGCCAATCTCCCATTCGCCGAATGGCTTCCGCAGCAACGCTGGTACGCCGGGCGCAACCGCACCCTGGTCGCCGCCGAACCGGCGGTGGTCGCCGGCCTGCGCGACGACCTGGACCTGGTGCTCATCGACGCCGCCTACACCGACGGGTCGACCGAGCGGTACCAGGTGCTGGTCAGTTGGGACGGCCAGCCACCGCCGGAGTACCGCAACGCCGCCCGGATCGGCGCCGACGGTGCCCGGGTCGGCTACGACGGGCTCTATGACCCGGCCGTCACCCGATACCTGCTCGCGCTCATCGAAGCCTCCGACGAGCGGTCGGCGGTGAGCTTCGCCGCCGAACCCGGCGCCACGCTGCCCCCGCAGACGACCTCCTGGGTGCACGACGCCGAGCAGTCCAACACCAGCGTCATCTTCGAACAGGACGCCATCCTCAAGGTGTTCCGGCGGGTGCGGCCGGGGATCAACCCGGACATCGAGTTGAACGCCGTCCTCGCCCGGGCCGGCAGCCCACACGTCGCGCGGCTGCTGGGCTCCTACCGGCTGGGCACCGAAGCCGAGCCGACCCCGCTGGGCATGGTCTCGGAGTACGCGAGGAACTCCGCGGAGGGCTGGGCGATGGCCACCGCCAGCGTGCGCGACCTGTTCGCCGAAGGCGACCTCTACGCCCACGAGGTCGGCGGCGACTTCGCCGGGGAGTCCCGCAGACTGGGGGAGGCGGTGGCCGCGGTGCACACCACCCTCGCCGAGGCGCTGGGCGCGGCGCCCGCCCCGTTCCCCGTCGACGCCCTGATCACCCGCCTCACCGAGACCGCCGCGACCGTGCCTGCGCTGCAACCGCACATCGGCGCGATCACCGGCCACTTCCGGCAGCTGACCGGGGAGACCATCACCGTGCAGCGGGTGCACGGCGACCTGCACCTCGGGCAGGTCCTGCGCACCCCCGAACACTGGTTGCTCATCGACTTCGAAGGCGAGCCGGGCCAGCCGACCGAGATCCGCCGCGCGCCCGACTCGCCGCTGCGCGACGTCGCAGGCATCCTGCGCTCCTTCGAGTACGCCGCCCACGAACCGCTGCTGGAGCAGGGCGCGGAGAAAGCCGACAAGCAGCTCGCGATCCGTGCCCGGGAGTGGATCGAGCGCAACCAGGCCGCGTTCTGCGACGGCTACGCCGCCGAATCCGGCAGCGACCCCCGCGATTTCGCCGCGCTGCTGGCCGCCTACCAACTCGACAAGGCCGTCTACGAGGCCGGCTACGAATCCCGGCACCGGCCGAGTTGGCTACCGATCCCGCTGCGCTTCATCACCGACCTGCTCGGCTGACCTAGGGTTGGAGCCATGCGCGCTGCAGTGGTCACCCGACTGGACGGTCCCGACGGCATCGAAGTGAGCGACGTCGACGAACCCGACGGCGACGGCGCCGTCGTCGTCGACGTCCACGCCGCGGGCGTCGCCTTCCCCGACGCGCTGCTGACCCGCGGTCTCTACCAGTACCGGCCGGACCCGCCGTTCGTGCTGGGGGCGGAGGTCGCCGGCGTGGTGCGCAGCGCGCCGGACGGTGCCGGCGTGGCGCCCGGCGACCGGGTCGCGGGCCTGACCATGCTCTCCGGCGGCATGGCCGAAGTCGTCGCGGTCCCACCCGACCAGGTGTTCGCACTGCCCGACCGGGTCGGCTTCGAGGCCGGTGCCGGGCTGCTGTTCAACGACCTGACCGTGCATTTCGCGCTGACCGAACGCGGCCGGCTGCGCGCCGGGGAGACCGTACTCGTCCACGGCGCGGCCGGCGGGATCGGTTCCTCCACGCTGCGGATGGCTCCGGTGCTCGGCGCCGAGCGAGTGATCGCGGTGATCAGCAGCGCCGAGAAGGCCGCCGCCGCCACCGCGGCCGGCGCCACCGACGTCGTCTACGCCGACGGCTTCAAGGATGCGGTCAAGGAACTGACCGGAGGGCGTGGCGTGAACATCGTCGTCGACCCGGTGGGCGGGGACCGGTTCACCGACTCACTGCGCAGCCTCGCCCCGGCCGGACGGCTCCTGGTCATCGGCTTCACCGGCGGGGAGATCCCCACGGTCAAGGTGAACCGGTTGCTGCTGAACAACATCGACGTCGTCGGTGTCGGCTGGGGAGCGTGGGCGGGCACCCACCCCGGCTCGCTGGCTGCGCAGTGGGCGCAGCTGGAGCCGCTGCTGGCCTCCGGCCGGCTGCCCGCGCCCGAACCGATCGTCTACCCCCTGGAGCAGGCCGCCGCGGCGGTCGCCGCCCTGGAGAACCGCACCGCCGCAGGAAAAGTCGTACTGCGGATTCGCGACTGAGGCACCAATGACATCGGGGGGCAGCGCTGGATTGCGCTGCCCCCCGATGCGTGGGATGGGTCTTAGGTGGTCGGGGTGACTCCCAACACCCGCTGCATGTCCGGCTTCATCGCCTGCAGCTGCTGGAACCAGTACGGCCAGGCGTGCGTCCCGTCGGCCGGGAAGTTGAACACGCCGTTGGTCCCGCCTGCGGCCAGGTAGTTCTGCTGGAACGTCTGGTTGGTCCGCAGGGTGAAGGTCTCCAGGAACTTCGCCGGCAGGTCACCGCCGCCCAACTCGTTGGGCGTGCCGTTACCGCAGTACACCCAGACGCGGGTGTTGTTGGCGACCAGCCGCGGAATCTGGACCATCGGGTCGTTGCGCTTCCACGCCGGGTCGCTGGACGGGCCCCACATGTCGCTCGCGTTGTAGCCACCGGCGTCGTTCATCGCCAGCCCGATCAGGGTCGGCCACCAGCCCTCGGACGGGTTCAGGAAGCCCGACAGTGACGCCGCGTAGGGGAACTGCTCCGGGTGGTAGGCGGCCAGGGTCAGCGCGGAGCCACCGGCCATCGACAGGCCGACCGCCGCGTTGCCCTTCGAGGACACGCCCTTGTTCGACTCCAGCCAGGTGGGCAGTTCCTGGGTCAGGAACGTCTCCCACTTGTAGGTGCTGCAGCCGTCGTTACCGCACGCCGGCTGGTACCAGTCGCTGTAGAAGCTGGACTGCCCGCCCACCGGCATGATCACCGAGAGCCCGGACTGGTAGAACTCCTCGAACGCCGGGGTGTTGATGTCCCAGCCGTTGTAGTCGTCCTGGGCTCGCAGGCCGTCGAGCAGGTAGACCGCGTGCTGGCCACCGCCCTGGAACTGGATCTTGATGTCGTGACCCATCGATGCCGACGGCACCATCAGGTACTCGACCGGCAGGCCCGGCCGGGAGAACGCCGACGCGGTCGCCGAGCCGCCCACGGCACTGATCATGCCGGGCAGCAGTGCCGCACTCACGGCGGCGATCGTCAGTCGGCGCGGCCATCTGGCGGCAGCACCCCGTAACCTTTCAACGAATTTCATGTTCCCTATCCATCCCAACTTTCATCTGCCGCGTCACCGCGGTCGATTGGCTGTGCGTCGGCAGTCAAACACGACCCCGATGGTCCGTCCGAGTGTCAACGCCGTTGGGACACATCGCGGTTAGCTAACGATTGAGACTCGTGAGCGGACCCTCGCGTGACCGACTCGTTATCTGTCATGATTCCGGCATGACAGACAACACCGCCGCCCAAGCGCCGCTTGCCGGCGTGCGAGTGGTCGAGATCGCCAGCTTCGTCGCGGTGCCACTGGCCGGAATGACGCTGGCCCAGCTGGGTGCCGAGGTGATCCGCGTCGACCCGGTCGGGGGCGGCGCCGACTATCGGCGGTGGCCGCTCGCGGCGAGCGGAACCAGCATCTATTGGACCGGCCTGAACAAGGGTGTCCGCTCGATCGTGGTCGATCTGCGTGCCGAGGAAGGCCAGGAGCTGGTTCGCCGCCTCATCCTCGGCGCCGGGGTGTTGATCACCAATGCCGTTGGGCGGCAATGGCATGACTACGATTCCCTGGTTGACGCCCGCCCCGACCTGATCCACCTTGAGGTCAGCGGACGCGCCGACGGTGCCACCGGCGTCGACTACACCGTCAACGCGGCGGTGGGCTTCCCGATGGTGACCGGACCGGCCGACCACGGTGCACCGGTCAACCACGCCCTGCCCGCCTGGGACGTCGCGTGTGGTCTGTACGCGGCGCTCGGCGTCGTCACCGCGCTGCGCCGGCGCGACGCCACCGGCCGCGGGACCCGGGTCACCCTCGCGCTGGAGAACGTCGCGCTGGCCACGGCGGGCACCCTCGGCCTGCTCACCGAGCCGATGGTCAACGGCACGGAGCGGCAGCGGCTCGGCAACGCCGTCTACGGCCAGTACGGCCAGACGTTCACCAGCGCGGACGGCGCCGACTTCATGGTCGTCGCGTTGACCGGGCGGCACTTCCGCGACCTGACGATCATGACCGGGACCGTGGAAGCCGTTGCAGCCCTGGAGAAAGCGCTCGGCGTGGATTTCTCCGACGAAGGGGACCGGTTCCGCTACCGCGAAACCCTCACCGGGTTGTTCAGCGTCTGGTTCGCCGGCCACTCCGCAGAGCAGATCGGTGCCGCATTGTCGCGGACCGCCATCCTGTGGGAGCGCTACCGCAGTTTCGGGGAGGTCGCCGCCAGCGAGCGGGTCACCGACAACCCGATGTTCGGCCCCCTCACCCAGCCGGGGATCGGCGACTACCGGGCGGCCGGCCTGCCGCTGTCGTTCGACGGCGCGCACCCGCAGGCCCGGCCGGCCCCCGCCCTCGGCGACGACACCGTCACCGTGCTCACCGACGTGCTGGCGCTGTCGCCCGACGAGATCGACCGGTTGGTCGCCGCGGGAACGGTCGCGGATCGGGGACAGCGATGAGCCGGTTGCTCCACCTGCTCGACGTCCGGGCCGGCGGCCCGCAGGTCTGGATCGGACCGCCGAGCGGCCCGGACGGCAAACGCACCTACGGCGGACACCTCGCCGGTCAGGCGCTGGCCGCCGCGTTGCGCACGGTCGACGCACAGATGCCGCCCACGGCCATGCACGTGCAGTTCCTGCGCGCCGGCGCCGCCGACGCGCCGATCGACTACCGGGTCGAGTCCGTCCACGACGGCCGCACCACCGCGGCGCGGCGGGTCTCGGCGGCCCAGGGTGAGCGACTGTTGGCGACGGCGACGGTGTCCTGCGCCGCCGCCCTGCCCGGCCCGGAGCACGGCAGCGCCGATGCGCCGCTGCCCGACCCCGAAGACCTGCCGCGGACCGGGCCGACGGCACCCGCGCCGTCGATGCCGCTGGAGGAGATCGACATCCGCATCGCCGACACCGGGGCGGGGGAGGGGTTCACCCGCCGGCTCTGGTGGCGGGCTACCGCGCCGCTGCCCGCCGACGCGGCGGTCCACGCCTGCGTCGCGGTCTATGTCACCGACGTCTACATGCTGGACCCGGCGTTGCAGGTGCACGGCATCGCGCTGCGCGACCGCACCCACCGCACCAGCACCACCGGCACCTCGGTCTGGTTCCACCGGCCGGTTCGCGCCGACCGGTGGACGTTGCTGGAGTCGACCTCGCCTGCGGCCGCGCGCGGCCGCGGGGTGGTCACCGCCGGGTTACTCGACAGCACCGGCGTGCGGGTCGCCACCGTCGTGCAAGAGGGACTGGTGACGCCACGGGAGAAACCGACAACGGAAAGGACCTGACACCATGCGCGTTCTGGAGATCGCCGAGCTGGCCGGGCTGCGGGGCGAGCCGATCGGCACGACCGACTGGCTGACGATCAGCCAAAGCGAGGTCAACCTGTTCGCCGATGCCACCGGCGACCATCAGTGGATCCACGTCGACCCGGAACGGGCCGCCGACGGCCCCTTCGGCACCACGATCGTCCACGGCTACCTGACGCTGGCGCTGCTGCCCCGGTTCCACCATGCGCTGTTCCGGGTGGACGGGGTCAAGTTGGCGATCAACTACGGCCTCAACAAGGTTCGGTTCCCGGCGCCGGTGCCGGTGGGCGCGAGGATCCGCGCCGCGGTCACCGTCGCTGAGGTCACCGATTTGGGCGACGGCGCGCACCAGGTGACGCTCTCGACCACGGTGGAGATCAAGGACGCGGCCAAGCCCGCCTGTGTCGCCGAGAGCATCGTGCGCTACCAGACGTAGTCGGCGGTGCGCCTTCCGATATCCACAGTCAGGGGCTCATCCACAGTGCGGCACTTCTCGGGCCGCGTTGTCCGACCTCGGCGATATTATTCGAACATGTTTTCGATCAGCTCGTCGGAGGCGGTCGCCGCAGCGCTGGACGCTTGCGACGCCGCTTTCGAGCGGCTGCTGGACCTCGACTGCGAAGCGCTGAAGACCCGCGAGCAGCTGCGGGTGCTGGAACGACTCGAAGTGCTGCGCCGGCGCCTGCCCGCGGCCGAGCACCCGGTGCTTCGCGCGCTGTCGGCCCGAGACGACGTGCTGGAGCACGGGGCCAACCTGCGGCACGTGTTGGCCGAACGCCTGCACATCACCCGGGCGGAAGCGCGACGGCGGATCGACGTGGCCGAAGAACTCGGCCCGCGCCGCACCCTCACCGGCCAGCCCGCCGAGCCGCTGCGCCCGGCCATGGCGGCCGCCCAGCGGGCGGGCCGGATCGGCGAAGCCCATATCCGGGTGATCCGAACCTTCCTCGAGCACTTGCCGGTCTTCGTCGACGAGGCGACCCGGGCGAAGGCCGAAGCCGACCTGGTGGGATACGCCGCCGACTTCCGGCCCGATCAGCTGGCGAAGCTGGCCGACCGGATGGCCGACTGCCTCAACCCCGACGGAAACTTCACCGACGAGGATCGGTGTCGGCGCCGCACCCTGGTATTGGGCCGCCAGGACCGCGACGGGATGAGCGAGATCCGCGGTTTTCTGACCCCGGAGTTCCGGGCCACCCTCGACGCGGTGTTGGCCAAACTCGCCGCGCCGGGGATGGCCAACCCGGCCGATGAACACCCGTGCGTGTCGGGCACCCCGTCACAGGAGGCGATCCAGGGCGACAGCCGCACCACCGGTCAACGGCACCACGATGGGCTGCTCGCCGCGCTGCGGGCGCTGTTGGCCTCCGGGGACCTGGGCAAGCACAACGGGTTGCCCGCCACCGTGATCATCTCGACCACCCTCGCCGAACTGGAGGCGGGCACCGGCAAGGCGCATACCGGCGGCGGCAACTGGCTGCCGATGCGCGACGTGCTCAAGATCGCCTCCCACGCGCACCACTATCTGCGGATCTACCAGGGCGCCAAAGAGCTCGCGTTGTTCCACACCAAGCGGCTCGCCTCCCCGGGGCAACGCATCGTCCTGTACGCCCGCGACCGGGGCTGCACCCGGCCGGGCTGCGACGCTCCCGGCTACTTCACCGAGGTGCACCACGTGACCGACTACTCCGAGACCGGGCGCACCGACATCGATGACCTGGCGCTGGCCTGCGGTGTCGACCACCGGCTGATCCGGCCCGGCGGCTGGAGCACCCGGACCAACGCGCACGGCGAGACCGAGTGGATCCCGCCGCGCGGGCAGGACACCGGACAGCCGCGCACCAACACCTACCACCATCCGGAGAAACTCCTGCACGACGGCGGGGAGTCGGGCAAGGACAGCGGCGACGACCCGGACAGCGCCCGCCCGGCCTGACCCGGGGACGGCCTACGATCGGTCTCGTGACCGACTACGGGATGCCCCCGCTGCCGCGGCGACGCGGCCGGTAGCCGGGACGAGCAGCGAACACATGCGCATCACCGCCGTCGTCGAACAGTGCGTGCCGCTGCGCGGCGATATCGCCAACGCCCTGGTCGACTTCTCCAGCCATACGGTCTCGTTGGTCGCGGTGGTCTCCGACGCGACCCGCGGCGGAAAGCCGGTCGTTGGAGTGGCGTTCAACTCCATCGGCCGGTTCGCCCAGAGCGGCATCCTGCGGGACCGGATGATCCCGCGACTGCTGGCCGCGGCCCCCGAGACCCTGCAGAACGACACCGGCGGCCTGGACCCGGGCCGGGTGTTGGCCTGCGCGATCCGCAACGAGAAGCCCGGCGGGCATGGCGACCGCGCGGCCGCCGCAGCGGCGCTGGAGTTGGCCTGCTGGGACCTGAACGCCAAGCTCGCCGACGAGCCCGCCTACGCCACGATCGCCCGGCACGCCGGGCGAGAACCGGCTGGCAGCGTTCCGGTCTACGCCGCGGGCGGCTACTACTATCCCGGCTCGGGCGGCCTCGGCGTGTTGCGCGACGAGATGCGCGGGTACCTCGGCAGCGGCTACCGCGCGGTGAAGATGAAGATCGGTGGCGCCGCGCAGGCCGAAGACCTGGACCGCCTCGAAGCGGTGATCGACGTCGTCGGGGATGCCGCCGCGGTTGCCGTCGACGCCAACGGCCGGTTCGACCCGGACACCGCCCTCGACTGGGCGCAGGCTCTGCGCCCCTATGCCCTGCGGTGGTTCGAAGAGCCGGGCGATCCGCTGGACTACGAACTCAACCGCCGGCTCATCGAGCACTACGACGGCCCGGTCGCCACCGGTGAGAACCTCTTCTCGACTCCTGATGTGGCCAACCTGCTGCGCTACGGCGGGATGCGGGCTGGCCGCGACGTGTTCCAGATGGACGCCGGGCTCAGCTACGGGTTGACCGAATACGCCCGGATGCTGGACCTGATGGAGGCCCACGGCGTCGACCGGTCTCAGGCCTTCCCGCACGGCGGGCACCTGATCAACCTGCACATCGTGGCCGGGCTCGGACTCGGCGGCTGCGAGGCCTATCCCGGCGTCTTCCAGCCGTTCGGTGGTTACTCGCCGGACTGCGTCGTCGCCGACGGCCGGATCACGCCCGGCGATGCGCCGGGGTTCGGGTTGGAACGCAAACCCGGATTGGCCGAGTTGATCGGAAAGGTGTCGTCATGAAGATCGCCGTCATCGGCTGCGGCGCCATGGGCTCCATCTACGCGGCCAAACTCGGCGCGGCAGGCAACGACGTGCTGGTGATCGACCGCGGCCCCGCCGCCGTGGAAAGGATCAACGCCACCGGCCTGCGGGTCACCGGGCCCGACACCGACCAGACCGTGCCGGTCCGCGCCGCGACCGTCGCCCCGGCCGAATCGATGGACCTGGTGGTGCTGGCGGTCAAGGCCGCCGACGTCGAAACCGGAGCCCGGCAGGCCCTGCCGCTGCTCGGTGCCGAAACCCCGGTGCTCACCATCCAGAACGGTCTGGGCTCCGCCGATGTGGTCGCCGACATCGTCGGGGCCGACCGGGTCGCGGTGGGGATCGCCAGCGGCTTCGGCGCGGCGAAGGTCGCTCCCGGCCATGTCCGCCACAACGCGATGCGGGCGGTCCGGCTCGGCGCCTACCGGGGCTTGTCCGCGTCCGCCGCCGCCGCGATCGCACAGGTCTGGTCGGCAGCCGGGTTCGATGCCGCCGCGGTGGCCGACATCGCCGCCATGCAGTGGGAGAAGCTGATCTGCAACGCCGCCTACAGTGCGCCGTGCGCGCTGACCGGGCTGCTCGTCGGACAGGTGCGCGACGACCCGGATGTGGGCCCGGTCAGCCGCGCGGCGGCGACCGAAGCCTGGGAGGTCGCCCGCGCCAACGGGATCGCGCTTCAGGTCGACGACCCGGTCGAGCATGCCCGCGCCTTCGGCGCCGCGGTCCCCGACGCCAAACCGTCCGCCCTGCTCGACCACGAGGCACGCCGGGCCAGCGAGATCGATGTCATCAACGGTGCCGTCTGCCGCTACGGCGAACGCGCCGGGGTGCCCACACCGGTCAACGGCACCCTGACCGGATTGGTCAAAGCCGTCGAGCGATCCTGGGGCCGGTAGCGTGACGAGCGTGCCGAACGAGGTGCGCAGTGCGCAGAAAGCCGACATCGCCGCGCTGGCGCGGGTGCTGGCCCGCGCTTTCCACGACGACCCGGTCTCGATGTGGCTGCTGCCCGACGCCCGCTCCCGTGAGGCGCGGCTGCCCCGGATGTTCGCCGCGCTGACCCGCCACCACCACCTGCGCGGCGGTGGGGTGGAGGTGGCGTCGGTGGGCGGCCCGATCGGCGGCGTGGCGTTGTGGGACCCGCCGGGCCGGTGGCGGCCGTCGCGGCGCACCGAACTGCTGGCGATGCCCGCGATGATCGTCGCGTTCGGCACCCGGCTGGGCGTCGGCCGTGACCTCACCGAGCTGATGCAACGCGAGCACCCCGAGGAACCGCACTGGTACTTGGCCACGATCGGCAGCGACCCGACGATGCGCGGCCGCGGGCTCGGCCGCGACTTGATGCGGTCCCGCCTTGACCGATGCGACGCCGAACACAGCCCGGCGTACCTGGAGTCCAGCAAGGCGGAGAACGTGCCGTACTACGAGCGGTTCGGTTTCCAGGTGACCGGGGAGGTCACGCTGCCGCGCGGCGGGCCGACCCTGTGGCGGATGTGGCGGAATCCGCGATGACCGTCGATGAGCGGTACGGCCCGTGGGCGTTGATCGCCGGCGGTTCGGAGGGTGTGGGTGCCGAGTTCGCCGATCTGCTGGCCGCTGCCGGGCTGAACCTTCTGCTGGTGGCGCGTTCACCGGATCCGTTGGCGGCCACCGCCGAACGCTGCCGAAGGCATGGCGTCGAGGTGCGGACACTGGCCGTCGATCTGACCGATCCGGCCGCGGTGGACCGCATCGACGAGTTCGCCGGCGACGTCGAAGTCGGCCTGCTGATCTACAACGCGGGGGCGAACACCTGTAGCGAGGAATTCCTCGACGGGGGCCTCACCGATTTCCGTCGCGTCCTCGACCTCAACATCGGCGCGCAGCTGGAGTTGGTGCAGCGCTTCGGCAGGCCGATGCGTGAACGGCGCCGTGGCGGGATCCTGCTGGTCGGCTCGATGGCGGGTTATCTCGGTTCCAGCCGGCACAGCGTCTACGGCGGGGTCAAGGCGTTCGGCCGGATCTTCGCCGAGAGCCTGTGGCTGGAACTGCGCGATCACAACGTCGACGTGTTGCACCTGGTGCTGGGCGTCACCCGCACGCCGGCGATGGAACGGGTCGGGCTGAACTTCGACGCTCCGGGCATCCGGGTCGCCGAACCCCGCGACGTCGCTGAGCAGGGTCTGGCCCGGCTGCCGCACGGCCCGATCTTCATCGCCGGCAGCAACGACGAGGACGTGGCCCGCCGCAACAACCCGGACCGGGCCAAGGTGGTGCGGGGCACCCACCGGGCCATGCAGCGGCTGCTCGGGATCGAGGACTGAATGCGGCTCGGTCTGGTCACCCCGGTGGTGCTGCAGGTTCCGGGCGTCGCATCGGAGTGGGAACGCGGCGCCGGGGCGGAGGACATCGCGACGATCGCGGCCACCGCCGACCGGCTCGGCTTCGATCACCTCACCTGCGCCGAACACGTCGCGGTGCCCCCCGGCGACGCCGAACGCGGCACCACCTATTGGGATCCGTTGGCCACGTTGAGTTTTCTTGCCGCACGCACCTCCCGGATCCGGTTGACGACGTCGGTGCTGGTGCTCGGCTACCACCACCCGTTGGAGATCGCCAAACGTTACGGAACCCTGGACCGGCTCAGCGGCGGACGGTTGGTGCTCGGTGTCGGCGTCGGCTCGTTGCGGACCGAATTCGACGTGCTCGGCGCGCAGTTCGAGGATCGCGGCGCTCGCGCTGACGACTCCCTGCGTGCGTTGCGAGCCTCGTTCGGCCGGGAGCGGGTGTCCTACCGCGGCAGCCACTTCCGTTATGACGAGATGGTCGTGCAACCCTGCGGGGTTCAGGAGCGGGTGCCGATCTGGGTGGGCGGGCACACCCGCAGATCGCTGCGGCGCGCAACGGAATTCGGCGACGGCTGGATGCCGTTCGGCCTGCGCTACGCCGCGATCAGCGAGATGTTGGCCGCGCTGCCTCCACCGCCCGGCTTCGAAATCGTGTTGTCCACCGGTCGCGCCGTGGACCCCGAAGGCGATCCGGCAGGCACCACCGACCGGCTGCGGCGCCTGCGCGACGCCGGCGCGACCTTGGTGTCCTGTGTGGTCGCGTCCCGATCCGCCGACCACTACTGCGCCCAGCTGACGGTGCTGCGGGAGTTGGCTGATCGCCTCGGAGAGGAGACGGCGTGACCGAATCCGAACTGCGCCAACGACTCGACGAACTCGAGCAGCGCTTGCGGACGGTGGAAGACGAGCGCGCGATCGCCGATCTGATTGCCTCCTACGGCCCGCTGGTCGACGCCGGTGAGGCCGACGCCACCGCTCGGCTGTGGACCGACGGCGGCAGCTACACCGTCGAGGACCGACAGATGTGCGGCCACGGCGAAATCCGCGCCATGGTGGACTCCGACCCGCACCGGAGGTTGATCGCCCGGGTCAGCGCCCATTTCCTCGGGCCGGCCGTCATCCGGGTCAGCGGCGACACGGCCGAGGCGGTCTGCCAGTCGCTGCTCTGTCTGCGCCGTGCCGAGGGTGACGGGTATGTGCTGCTGCGCGCGACCGTCAACCACTTCGAGCTGATCCGCGGTGAGACCGGTTGGCGGATCCGGTCGCGGATCGCGCAGGTTCTCGACGGCGGAGACAGGGCACGGTCGCTGCTGGTGCGCGCGGCGGGTCGATGACGTGATGCGCTTCCACGGCAAGACCGCGTTGGTCACCGGTGGTGCGGCAGGTCTCGGCCGGGACTTCGCCCGAGCGCTCACCGACGAGGGCGCCGCCGTCGCCATCGCCGACATCGACGGCGCGGCCGCCCAGCGCACTGCGAACGAACTGAACGACGACGGTGGCCGCGTCTGGGCGGTGACCTGCGACGTCGCCGACGAAGACCAGGTCGACGCCGCGGTCGCCGCAACGGTGGAGCGGTTCGGCGGGGTGGACATCCTGGTCAACAACGCCGGACTGCACCTGATGCGCTACAACCAGCCGTTCGGCGTGCTGTCCCGCGCCGACATCCGCACTCTGTTCGACGTGAACGTGATCGGCGTCGTCAACTGCACGCTGGCCTGCCGCGATCCGATGCGTGCCCGCGGCGGCGGGGTGGTGGTCAACCTGTCGTCGGTGGCCGGCTATCTCAACGTCACCCCGTACGGAGTGTCCAAGCTGGCGGTGCGCGGGTTGACCGTCGCGTTCGCCACCGAGCTGGCCGCCGACGGCATCCGGGTCAACGCGATCGCTCCGGGCCTGACCGACACCGCCAACGCACGGGAGAACCTGCCGAGCTCGTTGGTGGAGCACATCGTGGCGGAGCGCCAGCTGGTGCACCGGCTGGGCACCACCGGCGACGTCGTCGCCGCGCTGCTGTACCTGTGCTCCGAAGACTCCTCGTTCGTCACCGGCGAGACCCTGCGGGTCAGCGGCGGCTACCCGCTTAGCCTCTGAACTCCAGCGCGGTGGCGGTGACCCCCGCCGACTGCGCCCGCCCCCTGCCCCGCCACGACCGCGAGATTGAATCGGTGCAGACGGCTACTCGAACTTTCGCTGCACAGCTTCAACCTCGCGGACCTCGGGGCGGGGCTCAGGTTCGCAGCACCACCTTCAGGCACTCCGGGCTGCGGGCGGCGAACATCGAGTACGCGTCGGCGGCGTCGGCCAGCGGCATGGTGTCGGTGAAGATGCCACCGGTGTCCAGACGCCCGGCCTGGATCAGTGGTACCAGCTCGGGCCAGGTGCGCTGAATCGGTGCGGTGGTCATCCGCAGAGTGGTGCTGCGCACCAGTGCCATCAGGGCGGGGAACGGGAACGGCTGCAGATCGTGCACGCCGACCACCGACACCGTGCCTCCGGGCCGCACGCAGGCCAGCGACTCGGTCAGGGTGGTGTCGTTGCCCACCGCATCGATGACGGCGGCGGCGCCACGACCGTCCGTGGCTTCGAGCACCGCGGTCACCGCCGGCCCGGACACCGGCGTCGCGCCGCTGAGGGCGGCCCGGTCTCGGCGCCCGGCCACCGGGTCGATCGCCAGTACGGTGCCCGCGCCCTGTGCGATGGCACTGCGCACCGCGCACAACCCGACCGCGCCCAGCCCGAACACCGCCACGGTGCCACCCGGCGGGATATCGGCGCGCCGGGCGGCCGCCCACCCCGTGGCCAGGTTGTCGGTGAGCAGCAACGCGTCCTCGTCGGTGAAACCGTCGGGGATGGCGAGCAGCTGAAAGTCCGCGGCGGGCACCGCCAGCAGCTCGGATTGCCCACCGCCCAGCGCTCCGGAGCCGAAGACCTGAGGACCGGTCACACAGGTCACCGGGTCGCCGGTGGCGCAGCCCGCGCAGCTGCCGCAGCCGGCCACCGACGACACCAACACCGAGTCGCCCGGGGCGACGGTGCGCACTCCGGTGCCGACCTCGACGACGGTGCCCACCACCTCATGGCCGAGCGGAACGGGTTCCGGCAGCGGATAGTCCCCTTCGTAGAAGTGCAGGTCCGATCCGCAGATCGCGGCGGCCCGCACCGCGACGATCGCGCCGTCGGGCCCGGGCAGCACCGGATCGGGACGGTCGGTGACCCGTACGGCGCCGGGGGTGTCGATGACGACCGATCGCATGGGCTCCTCGGGGTGGATTGTCCCGAGCCTAGGTGACCGGCCGGTGCCGAGCGGGGTCTTCAGCCGGTACTGCGCCAGCCGCCCATGCCGACGGTCACCATCCGGATCTGCTTGACCGCGGTGCGGCGGATCTCTTCGAGCGCCTCGGGATTCTGGATGTCCTCGATCGACTCCGCGATGAAGATCATCGAGTTGACGAACAGGGTGGCCAACACGTTGAGGTCCTCGGTGCTCCACTCGTTCAGGCCGGTGAACCGGGCCAGGTCGGTGGCCAACTCGGAGGTGATCAGCCGGATCTCGCTGCGGATCGCGTAGCGCAGCACGGTCACCCCGCTGTTGCGCTCCCGGCTGATGAACCGCCAGTGCTCGCGCTGGGCGGCGACGTTCTCGACCAGCGCGTCCACCGAGGACTCGATGACCCGGTTGGGGTCGACCTTGTCGGTCCGTGCCTCACGGAGCATGTCGCGCAGCGCGCGGAAGGATTCGTCGATCAGGGCCAACCCGAGCGCTTCCATCGACTGGAAGTGACGGTAGAACGCGGCCGGCACGATGCCCACCTCGCGGGTGACCTCGCGCAGGCTCAGCGCGCTGAAGCTGCGGTCCTCGAGAAGTTTCAGCGCGGCCGCCACGATCGCCTTCCGGGTGGCCTCCTTGCGCTCCTCGCGGGAGCGGGATTCCCGCGGCGGGCGCGAGGAACGTGATCCAGGAGCTCGACTGTTCACTGTGTGAACTCTAGCACAACCATGGGTTAATGCCTTGACGACCTGGCGGTATGCAAATCACAGTGTACATATGTTCACTCAAACTTTGACTTCCTCGCTCGGGGAGCGGCTACGCGGATCGCGGCTGCTCGGCGTCCTCACCGGGCCGCACGGCGTGGACCGCTACACCGAGCTCCTCGACCCGACCCTGGTGCTCGGCGACGCCCGCGCCAAGGTCGTCGCGGTGCGCCGCACCACGCCGCGCAGCGTCACGTTGACCCTCGCCCCCAACGCCGCGTTCACCGAACGGCAGTCGCTGCGGGCCGGCCAGCACGTCAACCTCACCGTCGAGATCGACGGGCGTCGCCATACCCGCTGCTACTCGCCGGCCAACGCCGAGGGCGCCGGCGAGCTGGAGCTGACCATCGGTCGCCACGACGGCGGGCTGGTCTCCACGCATCTCTACGAGCACGCCCGGGCCGGCATGGTGGTCGGTCTCGACGGGGCGGCCGGTGAGTTCGTGCTGCCCGCCGCACGGCCGCGCAACCTGCTGTTCGTCGCCGGCGGCAGCGGCATCACCCCGGTGATGGCCATGCTGCGCACCCTGCACGCGGAGGGCTTCGACGGCACCGTCACCCTGCTGCACTACGTGCGCAACGCCGCCGACGCCTGCTACCGCGACGAGCTGGCCGCGATGCCGGGCGTCCGGGTGCTCTACGGCTACACCCGGTCCGGCGCCGGCGACGTCGCCGGCCACTTCGGACCCGACCACCTCGCCGCCGCCCGCGGCGAGCACGACGACGACCCGGTCGTCTACGTCTGCGGCCCGTCCGCGCTGGCCGACGCGGTGCGCGCGCACTGCGCCACGGTGTACTCCGAGAGCTTCACCCCGCCGGAGTTCGTGATGCCGACCGAGCCGTCCGGCGGGCGGGTGTCCTTCACCGCCAGCGACGTCGGGATCGTCGACGACGGCCGCAACCTGCTCGATCAGGCGGAGGCCGCCGGGTTGAGCCCCCGGCACGGCTGCCGGATGGGCATCTGCCACACCTGCACCTGCCGCAAGACCAGCGGCGTGGTGATGAACCTGACCACCGGCGCGGTCTCCAGCGCCGACGCCGAGAACATCCAGATCTGCGTGAGCGTCCCCGTCGGCGACGTCCAGATCGACCTGTGACCCGCACTGCCACCCACCGAGGAGAACCACGATGAGCACTCAGAAGATCACCCTCACCCCCGAGCAGGCCGACGCGTTCGGCAAGGAGCTCGACGCGATCCGGGAAAGCGTGCTGGCCGACCTCGGCAAGCGCGACGCCGACTACATCCGCCGGGTCGTCAAGACGCAGCGTGCGCTGGAGGTCGGCGGCCGGGCGCTGCTGTTCGCCGGAATCCTGCCGCCGGCGTGGCTGGCCGGGACCACCATGTTGGGGCTGGCCAAGATCATCGACAACATGGAGATCGGCCACAACGTCATGCACGGCCAGTACGACTGGATGCGTGACCCGGCGCTGGCCGGCCGCGACTTCGAGTGGGACACCGCCTGCCCGGCCGACCAGTGGCGGCACAGCCACAACTACATGCACCACACCTACACCAACATCGTCGGGATGGACCGCGACATCGGCTACGGCATCCTGCGGATGAGCCCCGACCAGCCGTGGCAGCCCTACTACCTGGGCAATCCGCTGTACGCGTTCCTGCTGATGGTGCTCTTCCAGTACGGCGTGGCCGTCCACGAGCTCGAATTCGAGCGGATTCGCGCCGGAGAGATCGGTTTCACCGACAAGCGGGAGATGCTGCGCGAGACGTGGCAGAAGGTCCGCCGCCAAACCCTCAAGGACTACGTCGCCTTCCCGCTGCTGGCCGGCCCGTTCGCGCCGTGGGTCTTCGCCGGCAACCTCACCGCCAACCTGATGCGCAACGTCTGGGCCTACACGATCATCTTCTGCGGTCACTTCCCCGAAGGCACCCAGGAATTCAGCATCCAGGAGACCCGCAACGAGTCCCGCGGCATGTGGTACTTCCGGCAGATCCTCGGCTCGGCGAACCTGACCGGCGGCAAACTGTTCCATCTGCTGTCGGGCAACCTGTCCTTCCAGGTCGAACACCACCTCTTCCCGGACCTGCCCGCGCACCGCTACGCCGAGATCGCCCCGCAGGTCCGCGAGATCTGCCGCCGCTACGGCATCCCGTACAACACCGGTCCGCTGCACAAGCAGTTCGGCACCGTGGTGCGCAAGATCGTGAAGCTGGCCTTGCCTTCTCGCGACGACCGGGCCGCGGCGTCCGTCGAGCAGGGCGCGGCTGCCGCCTGAGGCGGACGACACCGGTCCGCTCCGTGGGCCACAATGAGCCCATGGAGTGGACCGGTGCCCGTTATGCCGACAGCCCCACCGTCACGGTGACCATCGGGATCGATGCGCCCCCGGAGGCGGTGTGGCGCGTCGTCACCGACATCGCGGTGATGCCCACGCTCAGTACCGAACTGCAGTCGGTGGAATGGACCGGCGCCAGCAGCGGCCCCGAGCTCGGCGCCACCTTCGTCGGCCACAACCACAACCCCGCCATCGGGGAGTGGAGCGCGCCCGCACGGGTCATCGCCTGCACCGAGCCGAGTGAGTTCGGCTGGGCGGTCGGCGATCCCGCCGACCCGGCCGCGGTCTGGCGGTTCGCCCTCGAGCCGGACGGCCCGACGACCACGTTGTCCTACACGGCCCAGCTCGGCCCGGGCCCGTCCGGGCTGTCGATGGCGATCGAAGCCATGCCGGACAAGGAACAGAAGATCGTCTTCGTCCGGCTGCGCGAATTCGAGACCGCCATGACCGACACCCTCGCCGGCATCAAACGCCTCGCCGAAGCCGGCCCGCACTGATGCGCACCGCCACCACCGTCGAAGCATCCGGCTTCGGAGACGATCCGGCACAGGTCGTCGAATTCGTCGTGGAAGCCGAAAGGCTCGGGCTGGACCTGTGTTTCGTCGCCGAAGCGTGGGGATCGGACGCCCCGTCCGCCCTGGGCTATCTGGCGGCGCGCACCGACCGGTTGCTGCTGGGATCCGGGGTGATCCAGATCGGCACCCGCTCGCCGGTGGCGGTCGCGCAGGCCGCGATCACCCTGTCCAACCTCTCGGACGGCCGGTTCGTGCTCGGGTTGGGTGCCTCCGGGCCGAGGGTGATCGAAGGGCTGCACGGCGAAGCGTTCGCGAAGCCGCTGACCCGGCTCAGGGAGAACATCGACATCATCGGTCAGGCGTTCGCCGGGGAGAAGATCACCTACTCCGGGGTCCGCTACACCCTGCCCAGGCCCGGCGGGGAGGGTGCGGCGATGCGGCTGTCCACCCGGCCACGGCATCCGATCCCGCTGTATCTGGCCGCGATGTCGCCGGCGATGCTGCGGCTCACCGGCGAGGTCGCCGACGGCTGGCTGGGGACCAGTTTCGTGCCGGAGGGGGCGGTGCACGCCTACTTCGCCCACCTCGACGAGGGGTTGGAGCACTCCGGGCGCACCCGCGCCGACCTCGACATCTGTCAGGGTGCTGAGGTCGCCTTCGCCGCCGACGAGGAGACGCTGAAGCGGCTGGTCGACGCGCGCAAGGGCGAACTGGCCTTCAGCCTCGGCGGTATGGGCACGGTCAACACCAACTTCTACAACCGCGCCTACAGCAGGCAGGGCTGGACCACGGTGGCCGCCGAGATCAGGCAGCGCTGGCAGGCCGGCGATCGCGACGGGGCCACCGCCCTGGTCACCGACGAGATGGTGCTGGCCACCACGCTGATCGGGACCGAGGAGATGGTGCGAGACCGGTTGAGGGTGTGGCGCGACGCCGGGGTGAACACCGTCCGGCTGTACCCGGCCGGCGACACCCTCGAGGCGAAACTCGAAACCCTGGGCCGGGCCATCGAACTGGTGCGTGCGGTCGAACCGGGCGGGTGAGGACGACCGGGCCGACGAGAACTACGCGACGCCGATCGTCACCTCGGTGGATTTGATGAAGACGGTCGCGTCCTGGCCGACCTCAAGCCCCAGATTCTCCGCCGCCTCCTTGGTGATCGAGGAGGTGATGACCTGGTCACCGCCGGCCAGGCGGACCTTCACTGTGGCCATCACCGCGCCGATATCCACTTCAGCGATGGTGCCCGCCAACTGGTTTCGGGTGGAGAGTCGCATCATGTCCCTTTCCGGTCGCACCTCACGTTCCGCCCAGCCTAGGCGCGGCCGAGTGGGGGAGCGGGCAATCCGGCAAGATCACCCGGGCGAGCGCGAGCCCAGCAACGCGGTCGCGGCGGCGACCGCAGGGCCGATGATCTCGTGGGCGTCGCGGCCGTCCTCGACGGTGAGTGCGGTCAGCTCCCGGATCCCGCCGAGCAGGATCACCGCCAACGCCGGGGTCAGCGGCGGCAGCCCGGCGCGCCGGAACCCCGCGCTGCCGCTCAACTCGACCAGCAGCTCCGCCAGCAGGTGTAGCCCGCGGCGCTGTACCGGGCGGGCGGCCGCGCCCAGCGACGGTAGCTCCCGGATCCAGCTCAACGTGACCGCCGGGCGTTCCCCGATATGGGTCACGTAGGCGGCCACTGCCGACTCGACTTGGTCCCGCCAGTCGCCGGCCGGGTCGACCGCCGACCGGATGCGCTCCCGCAGCTGCTCCTCATCGGCGAGCAGCAGCTCCACGAAACACTCGTCCTTACCGGCGAACCGGTCGTAGAAGGTGCGTTTGGAGGTGCGTGCCGAGCGGACGATGTCGGCGACCGTCGTTGCCCGGTAGCCGCGCTCGGCGAGCGAGGCGGCCAGGCCGTCGAGCAGCCGCTGCCGGAACGGGTCGGCGCGGCCTTCGGTGGTCTCCGAGACCTCGGCCACCACGGTCTTCGCCACGCCACTCCCCGTCGCCCTTGTCAGCATTGGTACTTCAGCGTACCGTCCGGAGTGCGCTGTTGTGGTACATCGCGGTACCGGCGAGTGAAGGATCGGAGCAGCACCATGACCGACGTCGTCTCAGTACCGGCGATCCGGTTGCCACCCGGGCCGCGGATCCCGCAGGCGATCCAGGGCCTCGGCTTCGCGTTCCGTCGTCGTCAGACGATCCAGCGGATCGCCCGGCGGTACGGCGCCGCGTTCACGGCTCGGGTGCCGGTCTTCGGCTCGATCGTGATGGTGACCGATCCCCAACTGGCCAAACAGGTGTTCACCAGCAGCCCCGAGGTGCTCGGCAACATCCAGCCGAACCTGAGCCGGCTGTTGGGGCCCGGGTCGGTGTTCGCCCTCGACGGCGACGCCCACCGCGATCGCCGCCGGCTGCTCTCGCCGCCGTTCCACGGCCAGAACATCAAGAATTACGAACGGATCATCGAACAGGAGACCCTGGCCGAAACCGCCGACTGGCCGCTCGGCAAACCGGTCGAGACACTGCAGCCGATGAATCGGATCACCCTCAACGTGATCCTGCGTGCGGTGTTCGGCGCCGACGGCGCCGACCTCGATGAGCTGCGCGAAATCATCCCGCCCTGGGTGACGTTGGGCTCGCGGCTGGTCGCCTTTCCGACCCCGAAACGCACCTACGGGCGGTTTTCGCCGTGGGGCCGGCTGGCCACCTGGCGCGCCCAATACGAGACCGTCATCGACCGGTTGGTCGCGACCGTGCAAGCCGACCCGAACTTCGAGCAGCGCACCGACGTGCTGTCGCTGCTGTTGCGCAGCAGCTACGAGGACGGCTCGACCATGTCGCGCAGTGACATCGGCGATGAGCTGCTGACCTTCCTGGCCGCCGGGCACGAGACCACCGCCTCCACGCTGGGCTGGGTGTTCGAACGGATCAGCAGGCAGCCGGAGTTGCTGGCCCGGCTGACCGAGGAGGTCGACGCGGGCGGCAGCGAACTGCGGCAGGCCACCATCTACGAACTGCAGCGCAACCGGACCGTCATCGACTTCGCCGGACGGCGGGTGTTGGCCCCCTACTTCGAGTTGGGGGACTGGGTGCTGCCGCAGGGCTGTCTGATCGGGGTCAGCATCGCACGGATCCACGAGAACCCGGTGGCGTTCGACGACCCGGACCGGTTCGACCCGAACCGCTTCATCGACACCCGCCCGGCCACCTTCGCCTGGATCCCGTTCGGCGGCGGAACCCGCCGGTGTCCCGGCGCGACCTTCGCCAACGCCGAGCTCGACGTGGTGGTGCGGACCGTCTTGCAGCACTTCACGATCCAACCGTCCAGCGCACCGGGGGAGAAGTGGCATTCGCGGGGCGTGGCGTTCGTTCCCAAGGACGGTGGCCGCATCGTGGTCCGGCGCCGCTAGCATGACCGCCATGACCGATACCACCCTTGTCGACATGATGAACGCCGGGATGCAGCAGACCATCCCGGTCGCGCACACGATGGGGGTGAAGATCGTCGAAGCCCGCCGCGGATACGCCGCCGCCACCGTGCCCGCGGAGGGCAACGGCAACCACTTCGGGGTCGTCTACGCCGGGGTCGAGTTCACCGTCGCGGAGATCCTCGGCGGCGTCATCGCGTTGTCCACGTTCGACTCGGCGAAGTACTTCCCGCTGGTGAAGAACCTCGACATCGCTTTCGTGGGGATGGCCCGCTCGGAGCTGCGCGCCGAAGCGAGCCTCGACGAGGACACCATCACCCGGGTGGCGGCCGAAGCCGCCGACCGCGGCAAGGCCGACTTCGTCCTCGAGGCGACCGTCACCGACGCCGACGGTCAGACGGTGGCCACCACCCGCGGGCTCTACCAGCTGCGCGCCCACGGGCGCTGAGTCAGCGCTCCGCGCCGGCCGGCAGCCGCCACTGCGGCCGGATGAAGTGGCAGGTGTAGCCGCCCGGGTTGCGCTCCAGGTAGTCCTGGTGTTCGGGTTCGGCCTCCCAGAAGTCGCCGGCCGGGCTGACCTCGGTGACCACCGGCGCCGGCCACAGGCCCGACGCGTCGACGTCGGCGATGGTGTCCAGCGCGATCTGCCGCTCGGCGTCGTCGCCGTAGAAGATCGCCGACCGGTAGCTGGTGCCGACGTCGTTGCCCTGCCGGTCGCGGGTGGTCGGGTCGTGGATCGCGAAGAAGAACTCCAGCAGGCTGCGGTAGTCGGTGCGCTGCGGGTCGTAGGTGATCTCGATCGCCTCGGCGTGCCCGTCGTGGTTGCGGTAGGTGGCGTTGGCGACCTGCCCGCCGGTGTAGCCCACCCGGGTGGTGACGACCCCGGGCTGTTTGCGGATCAGGTCCTGCATACCCCAGAAGCAGCCGCCCGCCAGAATCGCCGTCTTATGGTCGGTCACGATGTGGCCTCCGTTCCTCTCGCCGCCGCATGACACCAACCTACCGATGGCGTCGGGCCGCGGTCGAGTGGTCGAATCCCGCCCGGGCGGTCACCGCAATCGCCCTAAGATCGGCGGTGAGGGAAGGAGAGCGATGCCGGTCGTGGAGTCGTCGGTGCGTATCCCGGTCGATCCGGCCACGGCGTTCGCGGTCTCCCAGACCACCGGCGAGATCCGGCTGCGTTGGGACCCGTTCATCTCCAAGCAGTGGTTCGTCGACGGGGCGACCGCCCCGGCCAAGGGGGTGCGCACCCACACCCGGCACTGGTCGGGGCTGACCATGATCAGCGAATACGTCTCGTTCAATCCGCCCACCAACGTCGGCATCAAGGTCATCAGGGGCCCGTGGTTCTTCTCGACGTTCGGCAGCGGGTGGCGGTTCAACCCGGCCGGCGACGGCGGCACGCTCGCGACGTGGCGGTACAGCTTCACCTGTCGGCCGGCATGGCTGGCCCCGCTGGCCGAACGGATCGGGCGCTGGTGGCTCGGGCGCGACATCGACAAGCGCATCGCGGGATTCGCCCGGGGCTGCGCCGACCCGGTCGTGCTGGCCGCCGTCGGCCACCGCGGAACCGCTCGACAACCCGAATGAAACGTGTTCTAGTTCAGGACGTGACGACTCCGCAGTTCAGCCGCGCCGAATTGGCGGCGGCCTTCGCCACCTTCGAGGAGACGGTGGCCCGCGCCGCCGCCGCCAAGGACTGGAACATCTGGGTGGGCCACTACACCGACGACGTCGAATACATCGAGCACGCCGCGGGCACCATGCACGGCCGCGAACCGGTCCGCGCCTGGATCAGCACGACGATGTCGACGTTCCCGGGTAGCCACATGGCGGAGTTCCCCTCGCTGTGGTCGGTGATCGACGAGCCGACGGGGCGGGTCATCTGCGAACTGGACAACCCGATGATCGACCCCGGGGACGGCACGGTCATCAACGCCACCAACATCACCATCCTCACCTACGGCGGCGACGGACTGTGGCGGCGGCAGGAAGACGTCTACAACCCACTGCGGTTCGCCTCCGCGGCGATGAAATGGTGCCGCAAGGCCAAAGAACTGGGCACCCTCGACGACGCGGCGGCCCGCTGGATGCAGCAGTACGGAGGCGACGCATGAGCACCCCGGCCACCCTCGTCATCGGGGCCAACGGCTTCCTCGGCTCGCATGTCACGCGTCGGCTGGTCGAAGACGGACCCGAGGGCGCCGAAGTCCGGGTCATGGTGCGCCCCAACGCCAATACCCGCAGCATCGACGATCTCGACGTGGTCCGGTTCCACGGCGACATCTTCGACACCGACACCCTGCGGACCGCGATGACCGGTGTCGACGTCGTGTACTACTGCGTCGTCGACACCCGGGCGTGGTTGCGCGATCCCGCTCCACTGTTCCGGACCAACGTCGAAGGCCTGCGCAACGTGCTCGAGGTCGCCAAGACGATGGACCTGAAGCGGTTCGTGTTCACCAGCAGCTACGCCACCGTCGACCGGCGACGCGGCAGGGTGGCGACCGAGGACGACGTGCTCGACCCGCGCGGTCTCACCCCCTACGTCGCATCCCGACTGCAGGCCGAGCAGATGGTGCGGCGGTACGCCGCGGAGGAGGGGCTGCCCGCGGTGGCGATGTGCGTGTCCACCACCTACGGCGACGGCGACTGGGGCCGTACCCCGCACGGCGCCTTCATCGCCGGCGCCGTCTACGGCAAGCTGCCGTTTCTGATGAAGGACGTCGCCCTGGAGGTGGTCGGTGTCGACGACGCCGCGCGGGCGCTGCTGCTCGCCGCCGAGCACGGCCGGGACGGCGAGCGCTACCTGATCTCGGAGAAGATGATGGCCCTGACCGACGTCATCCGCGTCGCCGTCGACGAGGCGGGGGTGGCGATGCCGCCGCGCACCATCCCGGTGCCCGTGCTCTACGCGCTCGGTGCGCTGGGCAGCCTCAAGGCGCGGCTCACCGGCAAGGACGCGGAACTGTCGGTGACGTCGGTGCGGATGATGCGCGCCGAGGCCCCGGTGGACCACACCAAGGCGGTGCGCGAGTTGGGCTGGGAACCGAGGCCGGTCGAGGAATCGATCCGGGAGGCCGCCCGGTTCTGGATGCGGCTGAAGAAGCCGGGGGGTAAAACCGAAGGGGTGCGGGAGGTCTGGGACCTCTAGCGGCGACGGCGGGAGGAACCATGACCGAGGCGGACGACCGGCCGATCCTGGCGCCCAGCGTCGACCATTCGATCACGATCACCCCGACGGGGCATCGGGTGACCGTCCGGATCGGCGGCCAACTCATCGCCGATACCGACCACGCCCTGACGTTGCGCGAAGCGGGCTATGCGGCGGTGCAGTACATCCCGGTCGCCGATATCGATCCGGCGGTGCTGAGCCGCACCGAAAGCCACAGCTACTGCCCGTTCAAGGGGGAGGCCGACTACTACCGGATCAGCACCGCCGACGGCGACACCGTCGATGACGCGGCCTGGACCTACCGGCGCCCGCATCCGGCGGTCGCGGCGATCGGTGAGCATGTGGCGTTCTACCCGCAGATCGCCCGGATCAGCATCGCGCCGGATTAGCCGCCGACGTCGCCGGCATGTCCGGTCAGCCGGGGGTCGCTGTACTCGCGCAGTTCGACGATCATCCCGTCGCGGGTCTCGACGACGAACGCCATCGGGGTGTCGTAGCGGTCGCCGTCGGCGGCGGTCCCGGCCGCGCGGGCCTCGATCACGACGTTCTCGCCCTCGTTGACACAGCCCAGCAGGTCGATGACCTCGACGGTCTGCTGCCGGCGCTCGACAAGCCTGCGCAGCGCCGCCTTGTCGATGTGCCGGTCGAGCGCGATACTCCAATACCGGAAATCAGCGGCGAGCAAGTCAAACCCCTCATCGAGGTCGCCGCCCTCGCAGAGGCATTGGAGAAACAGCCACGCCAACCCGGCCTGCGGGTCGTCGAACGGCGTGGTCACCGGGCCATCCCGACGGTTTACGTGGGGGAGATCTGCGCGGCGATCACGATCACGACGGTGGCGATGATCAGCACGGCCAGCATCCCCAGGGTGAAGATGCGGATACCGCGCGCGTAGTTCACTGGTCCGTCTGACACTACGGCCTCCTCGTGGTCAGGGCTCAGTATAGGCACGGCCGGCTCGCGGCCCCGCGGTGGTCAGGCGGTGGGGACTCAGGGGGTGGGCACGTCGGCGAACGTCCCGGCGTCGAGGGCGGCGAGCAATTGTTCGACGATCCAGGCCAGCGCCTCGTCGTCGCGCGGGAGCATGGCCTGCTCGTAGCCGACGAGGGTGTAGAGCACGCATTGAGCGAAGACCTGGGCCTGCCGGCCGTCGCCCAGGAGTTCGGTGGCGGCGTCATAGACGGCGTCGAACCGGAGGCGGTCGACCTGCTCTTGGATCTTGCGGACCGCGGGATCCAGCGCGCTCCACACCCGGATGCCGGCCTCGGCGCCGTGGGCCAGCCGCCGGCCGGCCTGCAGCATGGCCTCGATGCGCTGTCGCGGGTCGGGTGAGCTCTCGATCTTCTGCTCGATTCGGCGGCGCCGTTCCTGCAGCCAGTACTCAACCAGTCCGTGGGTGTAGACCGACCAGCTGGTGAAGTAGTGGTAGAACGACCCGCTGGTCACGCCGAGCCGAGAACAGACCTCGGCGAGCTTGAGTCCGCCGTATCCCTGGTCGGCCAGAATGGCCATACCGGTGTCGTAATACGCTTCCCGCGATACCGGCGGTGTCATGGCGACGAGTTTATATTGTCGATGCCGACAAATACGGTCGCGGGCCGTGCCCGGCGCCCCCGGTTTGGCTGTGGCAGTATTTTTATTGTGCCTCCCGCCACGAGCCGAGGGCCGGGTCGCCCCCCGGCCGCCAGTGGCGCCGAGACCCGCCAGAACATCATCCGCGCGGCCCGCGAGGTCTTCGCCGAGGTCGGCTACGGCGCGGCCACCTTCCAGGAGATCGCCAATCGGGCCGGTTTGACCAGGCCGGCGATCAACCATTACTTCTCGGACAAGGGCGCCCTGTTCCGCGAGGTGCTGGCCGAGACGAATGTCCTGGCCGTGGGGACGGGTATCGAGCGCGCCAACGCCGAGACGACACTGCGGGGACGGCTGACGGCGTTCACCGCCTCGGCGGTGGAGGCCGCCGCCGCGGACCGGTCGGTGGCGGCGTTCATGGTCACCGCGATGCTCGAGGCCCGTCGCGACCCGGGCCTGATGCCGGCCGGCGCCGATCCGCTGGCCCGGTCCCGCAGATTCCTGACCGGTGTGGTCGAGGACGCCATCGTCAACGGCGACTGCGACAGCGACGTGGATGCCGCGGGACTGGTCGAGGTGCTCGTCTCGACCCTGTGGGGGCTGGGCTTCTACGCCGGCTTCATCGGCGACCCCGTCGAGGTGCGCGCCGCCGGTGAACGCGTCGCGATGTTGTTGACCAACCGGCTGTGGCGGGTCCGGGACTGACGGCAGCGGCACCCCGACCGAAACCCCGGATTGGCCGATAGCTTGGCTAACTATGCGGGGTAGGATGGCCGCGACCATGAGTGAACAGGTGCAGTCGGTCCGGACCGACGGTGACAGCTGGGACATCACCGAGAGCGTCGGTGCCACGGCGCTGGGGGTGGCCGCCTCCCGCGCCGCCGAGACGGCGCGACCCGACCCGCTGATCCGCGACGAGTTCGCCGGCCCCCTGGTCGCCGCCGCCGGCCGGTCCTGGGCGCGGCTCACCGACCCGGATTCGGGCTGGTTGGACCCCGACGACCGGTACGGCCACCGCATCCACGCGATGGCCCGCGACTACCAGGCGGTGCGCACCCATTTCTTCGACACGTTCGTCACCGGGGCGGCCGCCGCGGGGATCCGGCAGGTGGTGATCCTGGCCGCGGGACTGGACTCGCGGGCCTATCGGCTGGGCTGGCCGGCCGGCACCACCGTCTTCGAGATCGACCAGCCCAGGGTGCTCGACTACAAAGCCGAGACTCTCGCCGGGCAGGGCGCGCAACCCGTGGCGGACCGACGGCCCGTCGCCGTCGACCTGCGGGAGGACTGGCCCGCCGCGCTGGGTGACGCCGGCTTCGAGTCGGACCGTCCCACCGCGTGGCTGGCCGAGGGGCTGCTGCCCTACCTGCCCGCCGACGCGCAAGGTCGGCTGTTCGCCGAGATCACCGCGCTCAGCGCGCCGGGAAGTCGGATCGCCGTCGAATCGTTCCGGCTGGCCCGCCCCGGCGAGGAGGACGAACGGCACACCGCGTTCCGCGAACGCGCCGCCGGGGTCCGGGAGCGGCTCGGGATCGGCGTCGACATCGCCACCCTGACCTACCGGGAACCCGACCGCCCGGCGGCCGCCGACCTGCTCAACGGCCACGACTGGCTGGTCACCGTCGTGGAGAGCCACGACGAGATGGCGCGGCTGGGCCGGCCGGTCCCCGACGACCTGCTCGAGCAGACCACCAGCACCCTCCTGCTCACCGCGCAGCGGTGACAATTCCACCAGAAACCCCACCAGAAACGAGGATCGATCCGATGGGCGCATTACGCAGCGACGACGACACCTGGGACATCGCCACCAGCGTCGGGACCACCGCGGTGATGGTCGCCGCCGCGCGGGCGGTGGAGACCGACAGGCCCGACGCGTTGATCAACGACCCCTACGCCAAGATGCTGGTCGCCGGCGCGGGCACCGGGGTCTGGGAGATGATGCTGGACGACTCGATGGAGCAGAAACTGGAGTCCATCGACCCGGAGACCGCGGCGATCTTCCAGCGGATGCGCGGCTACCAGGCGGTGCGCACCCGGTTCTTCGACGCCTACTTCGCCGACGCGGTCGCCGCGGGGGTCCGGCAGGTGGTGATCCTGGCCTCCGGGCTGGACTCGCGGGCCTACCGGCTGGACTGGCCGGCCGGCACCACCGTCTTCGAGATCGATCAGCCCAAGGTGCTCGAATACAAGGCCGCGACCCTCGAGCGCAACGGGGTGCAGCCGTCGGCGCGACGGGTGGCGGTCGCCTGCGACCTGCGGCAGGACTGGCCCGCCGCGCTGCGGGCGGCGGGGTTCGAGCCCGCCCAACCGACCGCCTGGCTGGCCGAAGGCCTGTTGATGTATCTGCCGGCGGACGCCCAGGACCGGCTCTTCGGGCAGATCACCGACCTCAGCGCACCGGGCAGTCGGCTGGCCGCCGAGACCGCGGCGCACCAACTCGAGGAGCGCCGCGAGCAGATGCGGCTGCGGTTCCGCAGCGCCGCGGAGAAGCTGGGCCTGCCGCAACCGGTCGACTTCGCCGACCTGACCTACAACGACCCCGACCGCGCCGAGTTGGCCGACTGGCTGGACGCGCACGGCTGGTCGGCGACGGCGCGCTCGTCCAAGGAGGAGATGACGGCGGTGGGGCGCTGGGTGGACTCGCCGCTGGACGACCCGAACGCCGATGAGTTCTCCCGCTTCGTGCGGGCACACCGATAGGGATAGGGCAGGCGGCTGCGGCCCCCGGGGGCCACTTCTAAGCCCGTCGGGTCGACCGTTCGCTACCGCACCGGGGCAGAGGTCACCGGGTCCGCCGCCGGTTCCGGGGCATCCGAGGCGATGTCGGCGGCCAGCGGGGCAAGCAGGGCAACGATGTCGTCGATCGCTGCCGAGGGCACACCGGCATCGCGGAACGAGGCGACCAGGTGCTCGGCGACCAACGTGAAATGGCGGAGTTGGATGCCACGACCTTGGTGGGCCTGTTTGAGCGACGGTCCGGCGTAAGGCAGTGGGCCGCCCATCGCGGCAGCCAAGAAATCAATCTGTTTGCCGATCTGGCGCTGCATATTGACTCCGGCGAAAAAGCCGCTGAGCCTGAATCCACCGATGGAATGGTGATGACCGATTCTCGGCGTTTCGCTGAAGTGTCAATCGGCTGGGCCGG
>NZ_LQPZ01000034.1 GCF_002102395.1 Mycolicibacillus trivialis | reverse complement strand
CGGGTCCGCGTGGGGTGTCGCGGGCGGGGGTGATGCGAGCGGCGGTCACGCGGGCGGCTCAGCGCTGCGGCCGGGCCCCCAGCACGTCGCGGAACAGGGCCTGCCGCAGCGCCAGTTCCCGCGGGTCGCTCCACAGGTGGAAGCCGAGCCGGTTCATCACGTAGGCGAACCCGATGCCGGTGTCGGGGTCGGCGAACCCGAACGAGCCGCCGAGACCCGGCGTGCCGAACGCCTTGTCCGAGGAGCCGAACCGGAAATGGTCGACCGGTTTGCAGTAGCCCAGGGAGAACGCCGAATCCACGTGCAGCACCTTGTCGCGTACCCCACCTGACGGTGCGACCGCCGGGGCGGCCAACTCCGCGCGCACGGCCGGGGTCCAGCCCAGTTGCTGCCCGCCGGTGGCGGCGCAGCCGTAGGCGCGGGCGACCGCCCGGGCGGTGCCGATCCCGTTGGCGGCCGGGATCTCCACCCGGCGGATCTCCTCCCGGTTGAAGTCGCGCATCGGGTCGATCCCGGCGATGACGTTGGCGGCCCGGCCGGTCAGCCCGAACGGGTTCAGAAACGCCAGCGTCAGCCGGGGCGGCAACGCGTTGATGTGCAGCAGGGCCCGCGCCCGGTGCCAGCCGTGCAGCCACGCCACCCGGTCGCGGTCCACCGTGTCGGGCAACCCGATGTGCAGGTCCAGCTCCAGCGGCGCGGCGACCTCCTCAGCGAAGAAGCGACCCAGAGTGCGGCCGGCCGGATCGGCGTGCCGGATCAACTCCGACTCGTACCAGCCCAGCGTGATCGCGTGATAGCCGTGCCGGGTGCCCGGCGGCCAAGCCGGGGCCTGCGCCGCCAGCGCCTCGGACAACCGGTCGGTGCCGGCCAGATCCGCCGGAGACAACCGGGCGTCCAACGCGGGCAGCCCGGCCTGGTGGGCCAGCAGCTGGCGCACCGTGATCGCGGCCTTGCCGGCCCGGGCGAACGCCGGCCAGTAGTCGGCGACCTTGGCGTCGTAGTCGATCAGGCCGCGGGCGGCGGCCACCGCCACCGCCAGCGAGGACACCCCCTTGGTGGTGGAGAACATGTTGACCACGGTGTCGGCCCGCCACGGGTCGGCGGTGCGGCCGTCCTGGTAACCGCCCCACAGGTCAACGACCTTGACCCCGTCGCGGTACACCGCCACCGCCGCCCCGACCTCGCGGCCGCCGGCGAAGTTGGCCCGGAACGCGTCGGCGACCCGGCCGTAGCCCTCCTCGACATCCCCGCCGATCAACTCCGGCACCGTGCCGCTGGCAGCCATCGCCTACCTCCTGTCCGGCGGTGTCCGCGGCCGATTCGGGGGCGCGGAGCACTCCGGGCTCACCGTACGGGGTCATCGGTACTCTCGACGCATGTTCTCCTTCCTGCCCGGCGTCCCCGGCGCCGACGAGGTGCGCGCCCTGGTCCGCCGCGTCGACACCGCCCGCCACCGCGGCGTGCCCAACGGCTGTGTGCTCGAACTGGATCTGCAGACCCTGCCGCGCGAAACCAGCAGGTTCGACCCGCTGGCCCTGCTCAGCGCCGGCGGCCGACCGCCGGTACTGCGCCAGGTGGTCGACGCCCTGCACCGCGCTGCGGAGGACCCGCGGGTGGCCGGGCTGATCGCCCGGGTACAGCTGCCCGCGGCCACGGCCGGCCCGGTGCAGGAACTGCGGGAGGCGATCGCGGCGTTCAGTGCCGTCAAGCCGTCGGTGGCCTGGGCGGAGACCTACCCGGGCACGCTGTCGTACTACCTGGCCACGGCGTTCAACGAGATCTGGATGCAGCCGTCCGGCACGGTCGGGCTGGTCGGGTTCGCCACCAACGCGGTCTTCCTGCGCACCGCGATGGAGAAGATCGGGCTGGAGGCGCAGTTCGTCGCGCGCGGCGAATACAAGTCCGCGGCCAACCTGTTCACCGAGGACGGTTACACCGACGCGCACCGCGAGGCCGACACCGCACTGGTGGAGAGCATGCACGCCCAGGTGCGTCAGGCGGTGGCCGCTGCCCGCGGGATCGGGGCCGACACCGTCGACACCCTCGCCGACCGGGCGCCGCTGCTGCGCGACGACGCGGTGAACGCCGGGCTGGTCGACCGGATCGGCTTCCGCGACCAGGCCTACGGCCGCATCGCCGAACTCACCGGCGCGGAGGGGATCGCACCGGATCGCGGTGACCCCGACTCCGACGCGGCGCCGCCGCGGCTGTACCTGTCCCGCTACGCGCACGCCACCGCCGACCGGCCCGGCCCGCCCCTGCCGAGCCTGCCGGGCCGCAAAACCAAACCGGTGATCGCGGTGGTCACCGTCGACGGGGCCATCGTCAGCGGGCGCGGCGGGCCGCAGCCCGCCCCGCTGGGCCGGTCCAACGCCGGTGGGGACACCATCGCCGCCGCGCTGCGCGACGCGACCGCCGACGACGACGTGGCCGCCATCGTGCTGCGGGTGGACAGCCCCGGCGGATCGGTCACCGGCTCGGAGACCATCTGGCGGGCGGTGGCCACCGCCCGCGCCGCGGGCAAACCCGTCGTCACCTCGATGGGCGCGGTCGCGGCCTCCGGCGGCTACTACATCGCCGCGGGCACCGACGCGATCGTCGCCAACCCGGGCACCATCACCGGATCGATCGGGGTGGTGACCGGCAAGCTGATCGCCCGCGACCTCAAGGAACGCCTCGGGGTGGGCAGCGACACCGTGCGCACCAACGCCAACGCCGACGCCTGGTCGATCAACGCTCCGTTCACCGACGACCAGCGCAAACAGGTTGAGGCGGAGGCCGACCTGTTCTACACCGACTTCGTCCAGCGGGTCGCCGAGGGCCGCAACATGAGCCCCGACGCGGTCGACGAGATCGCCCGGGGCCGGGTGTGGACCGGCGCCGACGCGCTGGACCGCGGCCTGGTCGACGAGTTGGGCGGGCTGCACACCGCGATCCGCCGGGCCAAGACACTGGCCGGGCTGGACCCCGACGCCGACGCCCGGATGGCCTACTACCCGGGCTCCTCGCTGGTCGAATTGCTGCGGCCGCGGGCATCCTCGCAGCCGGCCGCCGCGTCACTGTCCGACGCCGTCGGGACGCTGCTGGTGCGCTCGGTGCTCGGCGTCGCCGAGGAGGTGGACCGCGCCTTCAGCGGGGCCAGCGTGCTCTGGCTGGGCGAGCCCCGGCTGTAGCCCGCGCTGGCGCCGCCGAGCGTGTCACCAGTGCGAAAATCTGCGCGAATTTTGACCTGAAATGCACGCTCGGCGCGACAGGTCACCCGCCCAATGTGCCGCTGACGTAGATGATCTCGCCCATCGGGTCGTCATCGTCGGTCAACTGCGGCGCCGGGATGCCGTGCTCGGCGAACAGCGAGGCCCGCGACACCTGCGTCACGGTCCAGCCGGCCAGGGTCAGGTAGTCGCCGACGTGGTTGCGGCCCTCGGTGAAGATCAGCGACGTCATGTCGATGTCGAAACCGTGTTGGCGGAACCGGTCCGCGGCGGCCCGGGCCTTCTCCGGGTCGAAGTCGCGCAGCCCGGGCACCGACTCGGTGGCCAGGGTGCTGCCGGGTGAGGACAACGCGGTGATGTTGTCGAAGAGCCGGTCCTGGGCGTCGGGCGGCAGATAGATCAGCAGGCCCTCGGCCACCCACGCGGTGGGCCGGGTCGGGTCGAAGCCGGCTTCCCGCAGGGCGGCCGGCCAGTCCTGGCGCAGGTCGACGGCGACGGTGCGGCGTTCGGCGTTGGGGTCGGCGCCGAGCTCGTCCAGGGTGGTGGTCTTGAACTCGATGACCTGCGGCTGGTCGACCTCGTAGACGGTGGTGCCGTCGGCCCACGGCAGACGGTAGGCGCGGGAGTCCAGCCCGGCGGCCAGGATCACCGCCTGGCGGATTCCGGCGCCGGCGGCGGCCACGAAGTAGTCGTCGAAGAACCGGGTGCGCACCGCCATCCCGTCGATCATGGCCTGCATCCGCTGCTCGGCATCGGGTTCAACGGCGCTCAGGTCGATCTCGCGGTCCATCAGCTTGGTGAGGAACTCCACGCCGACGGCGCGCACCAGCGGGGCGGCGAACGGGTCGTCGATCAGCCCGCGCGGGTCCGCCGACGCCATGGCCCGGCCCGCCGCGACCATGGTCGCGGTGGTGCCCACGGACGAGGCCAGATCCCAGCTGTCGTTGTCGGTGCGTGCCATCAGAACTCCTGAATGTCGGGGGCGAGAAGGTCGGGGACAAGGGCGGGTCAGGTCCGGGTTGCCAGGACCGCGGTGGAATTGCGCATCGTTTCCGCCGCGGCGCCATCCGGTCCGGTGCCGTCGGGGTAGTCCCGGCCGTAGCCGGCGAAGACCTCCGCGCGGGTGCGGGTGGTGACCTGCCAGCCGCGTGCGCGCAGGTAGTCGTCGGCGGGCTGCCGCTCGCCGGGGTAGAACAGCTCGCCGAGGTCGAGGTCGAACCCCGCGGCACGCCACTGCTCGCTGAGCGCGCGGGAGCGGGCGCCGAGGGCGGCGCCGCCGTCGGGGTGGTACTCGGTGGCCAGCCGGCTGCCGGGGGCGGAGAGCGCGGTGATGTCGTTGAAGAGCCGGTCCTGGGCGTCGGGCGGCAGATAGGCGAGCAGGCCTTCGGCGCTCCACGCGGTGGGCCGGGCCGGGTCGAAGCCGGCTTCCCGCAGCGCGGCCGGCCAGTCGTGGCGCAGGTCGACGGCGACGGTGCGGCGGTCGGCGGTGGGCTTCGCGCCGAGTTCGGCCAGGGTGGTGGTCTTGAACTCGATGACCTGCGGCTGATCGATCTCGTAGACGGTGGTGCCGGCCGGCCAGCCCAGCCGGTAGGCGCGGGAATCCAACCCGGACGCCAGGATCACCGCCTGGTCGATGCCGGCGTCGGCGGCGTCGGTGAAGAAGTCGTCGAAGAATCGGGTGCGCACCGCCATCACCGCGGTCATCAGGCCCGCGGTGGCGTCGGCCTCGGCGGGCGCGCTGATCTCCCCGTCGACCAGCCGGGTGAAGAACTCCACCCCGACCGCGCGCACCAGCGGGGCGGCGAACGGGTCGTCGATCAACGCGTCGGGTTCCCGGCTGGCCAGTGCCCGTGCGACCGCGACCATGGTCGCGGTCGCACCCACGGACGAGGCCAGATCCCAGCTGTCGGAGTCACTGCGTGCCATCGTCGCCCAGCCTAGGTGTATTGACCACAAGCATTATTGACGCGGCTGATGGGTGGCTTGCCGTCGAGCGCGGTGTGGCAGCGGTGATGGTTGTAGGTGTGAAGGAAGTCAGCGAGAGCCGCAGTTCGTTCGGCGTTACTGGAGTACGGGCGTACGTAGGCCCATTCGTCGAGGAGTGTGCGGTTTAGGCGCTCGACCTTGCCGTTTGTCTGCGGGCGGTACGGGCGGGTGTGCTTGTGGATGATGCCGGTGGCGGCCAGGGTCTGAGTGAACAGTTTGGACCGGTAGCAGGATCCGTTGTCGGTCAGGACGCGCTCGACGGTGATGCCGTGCTCGGTGAAGAAGGTGTTCGCGCGCTGCCAGAATGCTGCGGCGGTCTCCTTGCGCTCGTTGGTCAGGACTTCGCTGTAGGCGAGCCGGGAGTGGTCGTCGATGGCGGTGTGGACGAAGCTGTAGCCGATGACGGGGGTGCCGCCCTTGCGTGCGTCGGTCGTGGCCTGTCTGAGGGGGACCCGTTTGGTGGTCCAGCCGCTATGCGACTTTCGGTTGGTGGGTCGCGGCCCACTGTAGGGCAAACTCGGCGGGGGTGCGGTCGCCATGGGCAGAGTGAGGCCGGTTGGCGTTGTAGTCCATCCTCCAGTCCTCGATGATCACCCGGGCTTCCAACAGCGAGTCGAACCGCCACAGGTTGAGCAGCTCGTCCCGCAGGCGGCCGTTGAACGATTCGATCCAGGCGTTCTGCCACGGCGAGCCCGGATCGATGAAAAGCGAACCAGCACTGTTGAATCGACACCAATCAGCTACGGCGTGCGCGACGAACTCGGGACCGTTGTCGAAACGCACATAGTGCGGCGCCCCATGGAGGAGTGCCAGGCGATCCAAGACGTCGACGACACCATCGGCGTCGATGGAGCGATCCACTTCGATGGCGAGTGCTTCGCGGGTGAACTCGTCGATCACGTTGAGCATCTTCAGGGTGCGTCCGTCGGCGGTGGTGTCGAACTGAAAATCCATCTGAGGGGGACCCGTTTGGTGGTCCAGCCGCTATGCGACTTTCGGTTGGTGGGTCGCGGCCCACTGTAGGGCAAACTC
>NZ_LQPZ01000033.1 GCF_002102395.1 Mycolicibacillus trivialis | reverse complement strand
GTCGTCGATTCTTCCTGCCCGAACACTCGGGCAACAGAGTCCCACAACGACTGGACCACTACAGGGGGCTCACCTCATGTCTATTGGCACCGGCTTGCTGGCGGGGCATGATGCGGTGCCCGCCGCCGTCGGGGATGTTGCCGAGCTTCTTGATGTCGACGTGGATCAGCTCGCCAGGGCGTGCGCGTTCATAGCGCCGGATGACCTGGCCGGTGGGCCGGTCTATCCAGCTCAGTCGGTTCAGCCCGTGGCGAGTGAGCACCCGGTGGACGGTGGAGGCGGGCATGTCCAGGATCGGACCGATCCGGGCGGGGCCGAGCTTTCGTTCCCGCCGCAGTGTGCAGACCTGTTCCTCGATGTCTGAGGCAGTGCGGTGCGGGGTCGTCCGGGGCCGACTCGGGCGGTCGAAAAGGCCGACATCGCCCTCGGTGCGCCAACGGCGTACCCACTTGTAGGCCGTGGCCCGGGAGATGCCCATTTCGTCGGCTACGTGCGCGACGGGGCGGCTGGATCGGACCCGCTCGATCAACAGTCGCCTGCCGTGGACTGTGAGCCGGGCATTGGGGTGGGACACAAGCTCCTCTGTCGTTGTTGTTCGTCGGACCCGGTTGCCGGACAGGGCCGGGCCCTTCGGAGCCCGGCCCTGGATCTGACGGGGGCGCCGGGCGGGCGCCGCGGCGCCACACATTGCGGGTGTTGAGGTGCCGGAGATGGTTCTGGTGGAAATCGCCTCCGCACCGTTGCCGCCTGCGTCACTGACGGGCTGATGTGGCTGGCCGTGTCCCAAGCGCTTGGACGGCGCACGTTCTGGAACTCAGGGACACAGACGAAGCCGAGCGCTGACGGGTCCAGAACTGAGTTCATCGATGACACAGGGTTCATGAGGGGATGACTTCTTCCGGCTGAGCGCGGGCCGTATCGACGCGGTCAAGCAGGCGCAGCGCGAGGAGTCCGCCGACGCCCGGTACGAGGGCCACCAGGTTGGCCGCGGCAGGCGCCTGCTGGAGGCGCCATGTGGCGATCACCACGAACAGGTACGCGCAGCCGTGGGCCGGGCCTATCAACGACGCCACGGGCTTGAGATGGAGAGTGAACAAGTTGGCCAGCAGCACGATCAAGGAGATCAACTCGACGTGAGCCGCGATGTGCAGGTGGCGCGGCGAACGCAGATGCACGGTCACACTCCTGTGGTGGAGCCGGGACGGATGATCATCAGTACGGTGACGGCTGCCCAGAGCAGGTTGAAAATTCCGGTGATCATGGCAAGGCGCCCCGGCGCCCTTGTCGCTGGTCTGGGCGACGCACCGGGGCTGCCTGCCTCGGTCAGGGCGCGGTCCTGGGCGGGCAGGATCAGCAGGGCCAGGACGCCGGCGGCCACCGCGGTCAGCAGGATCGAGACGATCAGCCAAGCGTCGCCGAGAACGCCGAGGCTGCTCGCGGTGGCGAAGCCGAAGACGGGGACCACGATGCCGATTCCTGCGTAGATGCGGCAGATGCGGTGCAGCACCCGCAGGGTCGTGCGAGCCTCGCCGCCCTCGCCCAGGGCGCGGCGCAGCGTCGCGGGAAACATGCTCGCGGCGACGGCGACCGGGCCGATGGCCAAGATCGCAGCCAGGACATGCACGGACAGCAGGAGCTTGGTCACGCCTGCTGCTCCACGGGCGACTGGCGCTCGCCGGTGACCTTCGAGGCCGGGAGGCGACCGGCCTTGGAAGAGCCCTTGAGCCTGTCCCCGTCGACGGTCACGTCGAAGACCAGGTTCAGCCGCATGGGCTTGGTGATGGCCTGCTTCCAGGTGAGCCGGTCGCCGTCGACGGCGACGTCGCTGAGCTGTACCTCCTCACCGGCTCCGTGGGCCACTCCGGTCAAGATGCCGTCCTGTCGGCGGAGTTCGACCACAGCTTTGATCTTGCCGATGGGGGTGGCGATGGACAGGTTCCAGGTGCCTTCAACAGACATGACGATGTTCTTTCTGATGGGGCTTGTTGGAAGGGGGCGCGATGGGCGCGGATGGGATCACAGGGTGGCGGGAGCTTGTCCCCGGGCGCGCCAGACGGTGCCGCGGCGCTCGTGGGCGAACAGTTCCTCGACGGCGTGCGCGACGCGGGGACCGACTTCGCGCTCCAGCAGATACAGGCCGAGGTCGAGCCCGGAGGTGACGCCGGCGCCGGTGATCAGGTCGCCGTCGTCGACGACACGGGCGCGGACCGCGTGCGCGCCGGTGGCGTCCAGCATGTCCAGGCCCATGTGATGGGTGGTGGCGTGGCGGCCCTCCAGCAGACCGGCCATGGCCAGGACGAGCGAGCCGCCGCACACGGCGGCGACCGTGACGTCCGGGTCGTCCATCGCCTGCTTCAGCAGCGCGGGAAGGTCGGTAGTCAGCGTGCGGCCCAGCAGTACCGGGATGAACTCATCCTGCTTCCACTCGCCGGAGCCCACCTCTTCCTCGGGAACTTCGCCGGGCTCGCCGACGCGGCCGGAGGCGCCGGGCACCAGGACCATGTCCGCCCGCTGAAGATCAAGGGCGGTGGTGGCGCGCAGCACCAGCCCACCGGTGCCGCTGATCACCTCGCGGGGTCCCTCCGCGGAAACCAACTCCACCGTCACCGCCCCCTGCGATGCCATACCACCGGCATACAGCACCTCGAAGGGGGCGATGACGTCGAGCGGGTCGCAGCCGTCGAACAAGACGACCTGAACGTGCATGGGGCTGTCCTCCGGGATCGGTTTTGCTCCGTCGCCGGGAAGTCAACCACCTGCCACCCCAGTTCACCAGTGGCAATAGTGACAAGCTTCAACGGGAAAACGCCAAGCCTTATCTAGGCTTGTATAAGTGCGATGACATGCTGTGCTCCTGGAAACGGCACCCCAACCGGTGCACGTCGAGGAGGTAGTTTTCCGCCATGCATACCATCGCCGTTCTCGCGCTGCACCAGGTGATCCCCTTCGACCTGTCCACACCGATCGAGGTCTTCACCCGGACCCGCCTGCCCGATGGACGGCCCGGCTACCAGATTCGGGTCTGCGCCGAACGCGACGAGATCGACACCGGAACATTCGCCCTGCGCGCACCGTGGGGACTGGAGGGCCTGAAGGACGCGGACACGATCATCGTGCCCGGGGTCGCCGATCCGACCGCCCCACCCTCGCCACCCGTCATCGACGCCCTGGTGTCGGCCGCCGCAGCCGGAACGAGGGTCGCCTCGATATGCGTGGGCACCTTCCCCCTCGCTGCCACCGGGCTCCTGGACGGGCTCCGCGTCACGACCCATTGGCGGGCAGCGGATCTTCTCACCGCCCTGCACCCGGGCATCACCGTCGATCCGGACGTGCTCTACGTCGACAACGGCCAGTTCCTCGCCTCGGCCGGCGCCGCCGCGGGCATGGACCTGTGCCTGCACATGATCCGCTGCGACTACGGCTCCGCCGTCGCCGCCGATGCCGCCCGCTTGTCGGTGATGCCACTCGAACGCGAAGGCGGACAGGCCCAGTTCATCGTTCACGACCACACACCCTCACCACAGGGTTCAGAGCTGGAGACGCTGCTCGGCTGGCTGCAGGAAAACCTGGCCCGCGACCTCACCCTCACCGACATCGCCGCACAAGCCGGCACCAGCACGCGCACCCTGATTCGACGTTTTCGCGACCAGACCGGCACCACCCCGCTCCAGTGGCTTCACCGCGCCCGCATCCGCCAGGCACAGCACCTGCTGGAAACCACCGAGCACACCGTGGAACGCATCGCAGCCCAGGTCGGCTTCAGCTCGCCCACCGCCTTCCGCGACCGCTTCAAACGCACCGCCGGCGTCAGCCCACAGACCTATCGACGCACCTTCAGCTGAGTCAGTGACTCGGAACCGCCGCCGACCCGACGGCATGGCGCCCATAGCGGGTGCATTGCCCCCTAGAACGAGCGAGCCGACCCGGCTCGGCGAATACGGCTCCCCGGGGAGGCCGCTGTCCGGCTCTCATCTCGACTGCCCCGCGGACAAGATCCCACGTAGATCCGAGAGCGTACTTACTGACTGTCAACAACGTTTGTGGTCAATACACCTAGGCTTCGGATCCGGCAGTGCCGTGCTCGGCAACCAGGTAGCGCATTCCGGCGAAGCCGGTGTCGTCGCCGGCCGGGGCGAGGCCGTGCTCGGCCAGCAGTTCGTCGAGGCCGCGGCCGTGCACCCGCCAGCCATGCTCGCCGAGGTAGGCGGCCACCTCGTTGCGGTCCCCGAAGTAGATCAGCCCCGCCGTGTCGAGGTCGAGGCCGTGCCGCCGCCACTGCTCGGCGGAGGCCGCCATGCGCTGGCGCATCCGCTCCTGGGTGGCCGGGTCCGGGTCGGCGGTCTCGGTGGCCAGGCGGCTACCCGGCGCAGAGAGCGCGGTGATGTTGTCCAGCAGCCGGTCCTGGGCCTCCGGCGGCAGGTACCCCAGCAGGCCCTCGGCGCTCCAGGCGGTGGGGCGGGCGGGGTCGAAGCCGGCGGCGCGCAGCGCGGCCGGCCAGTCGTGGCGCAGGTCGACGGCGACGGTGCGGCGTTCGGCGGTGGGCTTCGCGCCGAGGTCGGCCAGGGTGGTGGTCTTGAACTCGATGACCTGCGGCTGGTCAATCTCGTAGACGGTGGTGCCGGCGGCCCAGGCCAGCCGGTAGGCGCGGGAGTCCAGCCCGGCGGCCAGGATCACCGCCTGGGTGATGCCGGCGTCGTCGGCGTCGGTGAAGAAGTCGTCGAAGAACCGGGTGCGCACCGCCATGTTGGCGATCATGTTCTGCAGGTCCTGCCCGGCCTCGTCGCCCAGGTCCGCAGGGCTCAGGTCGCCGTCGGCCAGTTTGGCGAAGACCTCCACCCCGACCGCGCGCACCAACGGGGCGGCGAACCGGTCGTCGATCAGCGGATCGGGCTGCCGGGTGGCGACCGCGCGGGCCGCGGCCACCGCCGTGGCGGTCACCCCCACGCTCGAGGCCAGATCCCAGGTGTCGTTGTCGGTGCGTGCCATTGTCGCCACCCCCTCCATAGTTAGTTAGACCGGGTAAGTATATGCGTTGTCGCGGCGGAGTGCAGCGCCGCGGTGTGCAGCCCCGCCCAGGTCGGCTGTTACTCTCATAGACTGCTTCACGCGCGAGGCCGCACGGCCGGGCCTGCGGGTGCTCGACGCGTGACGTGGGGACTGTCCGACGCTGGCCCGACCAGCCCATTTGCATAGCCGCGACGACCAGCTCGGCTTGCGCAGGAGGAGAAGAGTGCTCTCGGCTTTCATCTCGGCGTTTCGGACGGTCGACCTGAGACGGAAGATCCTGTTCGCGCTGGGAATCATCGTCCTGTACCGGGTCGGCGCGGCGATCCCGTCACCCGGGGTGGACTACCCCAAGGTGCAGCAGTGCATCGAGGAGGTCAGCGGCGGGGAGGCTGCGCAGGTCTACTCACTGATCAACCTGTTCTCCGGCGGTGCGCTGCTGCAGCTGACGGTGTTCGCGGTCGGCGTGATGCCCTACATCACCGCATCGATCATCGTGCAGCTGCTCACCGTGGTGATCCCGCGCTTCGAGGAGCTGCGTAAGGAAGGCCAGTCCGGGCAGAACAAGATGACGCAGTACACGCGTTATCTGACGATCGCGCTCGCCATCCTGCAGTCCACCTCCATCGTGGCGCTGGCCGCCAACGGCGGCCTGCTGCAGGGCTGCACCTACTCCCACGAGATCATCGCCGACTCCTCGATCTTCACCCTGGTGGTGATCGTGCTGGTGATGACCGCGGGCGCCGCTCTGGTCATGTGGATGGGTGAGCTGATCACCGAGCGCGGTGTCGGCAACGGCATGTCGCTGCTGATCTTCATCGGCATCGCGGCGCGCATCCCGATCGAGGGCCAGTCCATCCTGGAGAGCCGCGGCGGCACCGTGTTCACCGGCGTCTGCGTGGCCACCCTGATCATCATCGTCGGCGTCGTCTTCGTCGAGCAGGGCCAGCGCCGCATCCCGGTCCAGTACGCCAAGCGCATGGTGGGCCGCAAGATGTACGGCGGCACCTCGACCTACCTGCCGCTGAAGGTCAACCAGGCCGGTGTTATCCCGGTCATCTTCGCCTCGTCGCTGATCTACATCCCTCAGCTGGTCACCCAGCTGATCCAAAGCGGTGGGTCCGGCGGGGCCGGCGACGGCTGGTGGGACAAGCTCGTCGGCACCTACCTGTCGGATCCGTCCAACTTCGTCTACATCGCCGTCTACTTCGGCCTGATCATCTTCTTCACCTACTTCTACGTCTCGATCACGTTCAACCCCGATGAGCGCGCCGACGAGATGAAGAAGTTCGGCGGGTTCATCCCCGGCATCCGGCCCGGGAAACCCACCGCGGACTACCTGCGCTTCGTCCTCAGCCGCATCACCCTGCCCGGCTCGATCTACCTGGGCGTGATCTCGGTGCTGCCGAACCTGTTCCTGCAGATCGGCAACACCGGCGCGGTGCAGAACCTGCCGTTCGGCGGGACCGCGGTGCTGATCATGATCGGCGTCGGACTCGACACCGTGAAACAGATCGAAAGTCAGCTCATGCAGCGCAACTACGAAGGGTTCCTCAAGTGAGAATCGTCCTGCTGGGACCGCCCGGAGCCGGCAAAGGCACCCAAGCGGTGAAGCTGGCCGAGAAACTCGGTATCCCGCAGATCTCCACCGGGGATCTGTTCCGGCACAACATCTCCACCGGCACCGAACTGGGACTGCAGGCCAAGCGTTACCTCGACGCCGGCGACCTGGTGCCGGCTTCGCTGACCAACGCGCTGGTCGAGGACCGCATCGACCAGCCGGACGCCGCGAACGGGTTCATCCTCGATGGCTACCCGCGGTCGTTGGAGCAGGCCGAGGCGCTGCACGAGATGCTCAACCGCCGCGGCACCCGCGTCGACGCGGTGGTGGACTTCCAGGTCTCCCAGGAGGAGTTGCTGTCCCGGCTCAAGGGCCGCGGCCGCGCCGACGACACCGACGAGATCATCGAGAACCGGATGAAGGTCTACCGCGACGAGACGGCGCCGCTGCTGGAGTACTACCGCAACGAGCTGAAGACCGTCGACGCCGTCGGCGAGGTCGACGAGGTCTTCGGACGGGCCCTGAGCGCCCTGGGCCGGTAACCATGACTCCGCTGTCGCGGTTGCGGGCCCGCCGGGTGGTGCCGCAACGCAGCGACGGTGAACTCGACGCGATGGCCGCCGCCGGCGCGGTGGTCGCGGCCGCCCTGGCGGCGGTGCGCGCGGCCGCCGCGGCCGGGGTCTCCACCGCGGAGCTCGACGCGATCGCCGAAGCCGTGATCCGCGACGCCGGGGCGACCCCGTCGTTCCTGGGCTACCACGGCTTCCCGGCGTCGATCTGTGCCTCGGTCAACGACCGGGTGGTCCACGGCATCCCGACCCGCGAGGAGCTGCTGGCCGCCGGTGACCTGGTCTCGATCGACTGCGGCGCGGTGCTCGACGGCTGGCACGGCGACTCGGCCGTCACCTTCGGGGTGGGGGAGCTCAGCGACGCCGACGCCGCGCTGTCCCAGGCCACCCGGGAGTCGCTGCAGGCCGGGATCGCGGCCATGGTGCCCGGCAACCGGCTCAGCGACGTCTCGCACGCCATCGAATCCGGCACCCGCGCCGCGGCGAAAAGCCTGGGTCGTTCCTTCGGCATCGTCGCCGGGTTCGGCGGCCACGGCATCGGCCGCCAGATGCACCTGGACCCGTTTTTGCCGAACGAGGGCGCGCCGGGACGCGGGCCGCGCATCGAGCACGGCTCGGTGCTCGCGATCGAGCCGATGCTCACCCTGGGCACCACCGAGACGGTGCTGCTCGACGACGAGTGGACCGTGGTCACCGCCGACGGCACCCGCGCGGCGCACTGGGAGCACACCGTCGCCGCCACCGCCGACGGCCCACGCATCCTGACCCTGCCCTGAGTGGCCCGGCCGTAGCGTGGATGGGTTAAGAAGAAGCGTGACCGCTTCCGACAGCACCGACCCGATCGCCGCGGCGCGCGGCAACTGGGAGCGCGCCGGCTGGGGTGAGGTCGCCGACGGCATGGTCGCGGTGACCTCGGTGATGCGGGCGCATCAGATCCTGCTGGCCCGAGTCGAGTCCGCGCTGCGCCCGTACGAACTGAGCTTCTCCCGCTTCGAGTTGCTGCGGTTGCTGGCGTTCAGCCGCGCCGGGGCGCTGCCCATCGCCAAGGCCTCCGACCGGCTGCAGGTGCACGTCACCAGCGTCACCCACGCGATCCGCCGGCTGGAGTCCGCCGGCCTGGTCGAACGGTTACCGCACCCCACCGATGGGCGCACCACGCTGGTGTCGATCACCGAGCGGGGCCGGTCCACCGTCGAGGCGGCCACCGACACCCTCAACAACGAAGTCTTCGCCGACATCGGCATCTCCGCGACCGAATCGCGGGCACTGGTGTCGGCCATCGACACGCTGCGCCGGCACGCCGGGGACTTCTGAACCGCTCCGGTCACGGCAGCGGGATGTCACCCGCGTGCTCGGCCAGCCAGCCCCGAAACGACAGCAGGCCGGGGTTGAGCTCCCGCACCCGGTCGAGGTCACGGTCGGCGACGAACCGCGCGGAATCCTCCGCGTAGTACTGGAACATGTTGCCCATCTCGGCCGCGGCCGGGAACCCCAGCGCCCGGTACTCATCCCAGCCGAGGGGGCGGTAGACCACCGGCCGCCCGAGTGCCTCGCTCAGCTGCGCCGCGTACTGCTCCCCGGTGAGGTGGTCGCCGGCGATGCTCACCGTGTGGCCGATCAGTTCCGCCCCGCGGCGAAACACCCCCAATGCGGTGCGCCCGATGTCGGCCACCGCGATCCCGGACATCGGTTTGTCGGCCATCGGCAGGGTCAGCGCCAGCGTGCCGTCGTCGCCGCGGGCCAGTGCCCCGCCGCGGCTGAGGTTGTCGAAGAAGTACGCCGTGCGCAGGAACGTCGTCGGCACCCGGTGCTCGACGAAGAGCGCGTCGGCTTCGGCCTTCGCGTCGAAATGCGGCACGGTGTAACGGCCCTCGAAGGTCGGGACCCGGCCGTTGAGCACCGTCCGGGTGTCCTCAAGGGTGGAGAAGACCACGTGGGTGACACCGGCGGTGGCTGCGGCCCGGGCCGCGTTGGCGGCATGGTCGAGTTCCATCTCGGCGCGGCTGCGCCGGGCTTCCTGCTCCGGGCGGAGCGGCGCCCAGTAGTTGGTGACGACGTAGGCGCCGTGCGCCCCGGTGAAGGCCGCCCGCAGGGCGGCTTCGTCGTCGAGGTCGGCCGTCACGACCTGGGCGCCGGCGCCGGCGAGGTCGCGGGCGGCCGGCGAGTCGGGGTCGCGGGTCAGGGCGCGCAGCGCGAACCGGTGTTCCGGGTCGGCGAGGATCGCGCGGGCCAGGCCACCGCCTTGCGAACCGGTGGCTCCGACGACGGCGATCACGGGCGGTTCGGTCATGGTGAACTCACTTCCTCAGGTTGATGTATCAACCTAACGCTACACCCGATAGGGGTTGATGTGTCAACCTGCTGGGTTAGGGTGGGGCGATGACCGACGAACCGTGGCTCACCCCGGAGGAGCAGCGCGCCTGGCGCTCCTTCGTCGCGATGCGCCAGCAGCTGGACCGGCACCTGCAGCGGCACATGCAGCAGGAGTGCGGCTTGTCGGGCCCGGACTTCGAGATCCTGGTCAACCTGTCCGAGGCGCCCGGCGAACGGATGCGCGCAGTCGACCTGGTTGCGGCCACCCGCTGGGAGAAGAGCCGACTGTCCCACCATCTGCGCCGGATGGCCAGCCGCGGGCTGGTCCGCCGCGAGGACGGCGCCCACCGCTACCCGGACGTCGTGCTGACCGCCGCCGGCCGCGACGCGATCCGGACCTGCGCCCCGGCCAATGCCGCCCGGGTTCGCGAACTGTTCATCGAGGTGCTCGGCCCCGAGCGGCTGGCGGTCCTCGCCGAGGCCAGCCGCGACGTTCTTGCTGCGCTCGCCGAGCACCGCGAGACCGCCTGCCCGCCGGGTATCCGCGACGGCTGAGCGAGCCCTACTCGGCGAGCGTCGGCAACGGGATGGTCGCGGTGACCGTGGTGCCGGTGCCCGGGCGGGACCGGATGTTGAGCCGGCCGCCGACCAGTTCGGCGCGCTCGGCGATCGACAGCAGGCCGTAGCCGCCCATCTCGTCACCGCCCAGCGGGTTCTCGAAGGTGTCGAACCCGACCCCGTCGTCGGTGATCTCCAGCCGGGCCACCCCGTCGGTCACGCCGAAGAACAGCCGGGCCAGCCGGGCGTGGGAATGCTTGACCACGTTCTGCAGCCCTTCCTGGGCGATGCGGTACAGCGCGAGCTCGATGTGTTCGGGCAGCCGGATGTCGGCCAGGTCCAGCTCCAGGCTGAGGTCGGGCACCGAGCGGGCCAGGCTGGCCAGCGCTCCGGCCAGGCCCAGGTCGTCGAGCACCGGCGGGCGTAGGCCGCTGATCGCCGAGCGGGCCTCCTCCAGGGTGAGGCGGGCCAGGTTACGGGCCTCCTCGAGCTGCTCGGACGCCTCGGCCGGGTCGGTGCCGACCGCGCGGGCGGCGGCATCCAGCCGGTAGGACAGCGTGATCAGCCGCTGGGAGATGCCGTCGTGGATGTCGCCGGCCAGCCTGCGCCGTTCGATCTCCTGGGCCTCGACCACCTGCTCGACGAAGAGTTCGTGGGCACGCTCCCGGGCCACCAGCTGCCGGTGCAGCCGGGCCTGGTGCAGCGCCCCGGCGATCAGCCGGCCGATGACCCGCAGCAACTCCACGTCGCCGTCGGTGAACTCCCGGCGCGTCACGGTGTGCACGTTGAGCACCCCGACCAGCCCGCCGGGGTCGGTCTCCATCGGCACCGAGACCATCGAGGTGAAGTCGCGACCGCGCAGCGCCTCGAACGGCACGTAGCGCGGGTCGGATTCCTTCTCGTCGTTGATCACCACCGGTTCGCGGTGTTGGGCGACCCAGCCGGAGATCCCCGAACCCAGCGGCAGCCGGATCTTGCCGACCTGGCCGTCGAACGGCGGGGTCGCGCCGGCCAGCGTCAGCGACCGCTCGGTGTCGTCGAGCACGTGCACGAAGCAGACGTCGGCGCCGGTGGAGGCGGTGATCATCCGGGCGGCGGCCGCGGCCAGCGGCGCGACGCCGGGCCCGGTCGAGGCGGCCTGGATCAGCTCGCGCAGCAGCGCCAACTCGTGGTCGTTGTCGATGAGCTCGCGAACCGCCTCCGAGCCGCGCACCGGCTTGCGGCTCACCGGTAGATGCCTTCGCGCAGCGCGGTGGCCACCGCCCCGGTCCGGTCGGTGACCCCCAGCTTGCGGTAGATCGCCCGCAGGTGGCTTTTGACGGTCTCCTCGCCGATCACCAGCTTGGTGGCGATCCCGCGGTTGGACAGCCCCGAGACCATGTAGGACAGGATCTCGCTCTCCCGCTGCGTGAGGCCCTGGCGGGCGCCGGGCCAGAACTCGTCGCGCTGCAGTCGGGCGGCGGTATCGGCGGCCCGGGCGGCCATGCCCGGGTCGATCACCAGGTCGCCGCGATGGGCCAGCTCGAGCTGGCGGACCAGGTCGTCGCTGGCGATGCTCTTGAGCAGATAGCCGCGCGCACCCACCCGCAACGCCTGGTAGAGATACTGCTCGTCGTCGTAGACCGACAGCATGACCACCTTGCGGTCCGGGTCGCGGTCACGCAGTTGCCGGCACAGGTCCAGCCCGCTGGCACCCTGCATGCGCACGTCGCAGAGCACGATGTCGGGGTCGAGTTCGGCGATGACCGCCGGGGCGGGTTCGGCGCCGATGGCCTGGCCGACCACCGTCACCCGGTCGGCGAACGCGGCGAGCATCGCCTTGAGCCCCTCGATGACCATCTCGTGGTCGTCGACGAGCACCAGTCGCACGGGCATGACAAGACAATAAGGCCGGAATACGCCCCGACGGCGTACCCCGGGCTACCCCGGGCGGTTCCCCCGGATGGGGGAGGACGCCCGCACCCGCGTCGGGCACCCTGACTGTCATGACGATCACAACTGAGCGCGCGATATGGACCGGTCCTGGCCGCCCGTTCTGGTGGGACCAGGTGCACCACGACGCCGAGGTGTACCCGCTACAGGCGGTGATCTTCGATATCGATGCCCTTGCCGACGCCGACGGCGAGCCCCGGTCCGGCCTGGTGGACCTGGTGCTCAGCCTGTTCGCCACCGGACTCTGGGTGGCCGTCGTGGACGCTGGACCGCGCGACGCGGTGCAGGCCCGGGTGCGGGAATTGATCGGGGACGGCATGACCGAGACGGTCGTGACCGCCGACGACCTCACCGGTCCGGCCGGCGACGCCGAGCTCTACCGGCAGGCGCTGTGGGAGCTGGGCATCGTCGCCGGTGAGTCGCTGGTGATCGCCGGGTCCGAGACCCGCGCCCGGATCGCCGCGGCCATCGGCTTGCCGGCGATCTTCGCCGACACCGACGGCTACGACGGTTTGTCCGCCGACGGGTGCCGGGAGCTGCAGGCGCAGCGGGTGGTGGCCCGGTTCAGCTGTCGCGAAGCAGGTTGATCGCCTAGCTGCGGCGCAGCAAATTGATCACGGCGCTGAAGTCCTCGGCGCCGTGCTCGGTGGCGAAGTCCGCGTAGATCGCCGCGGCGTGGCTGCCCAGCGGCGCGGACCCGCCCGTCGAAGCCACCGCATCCATCGCCAGACCCAGGTCCTTGTTCATCAGGGCGGTGGCGAAACCGGCCGCGAAATCGTGGTTGGCGGGGGAGGCCGGCACCGGCCCGGGCACCGGGCAGTTGGTGTGTACGGCCCAGCAGTTGCCGGTCGCGCCGGTGATCACATCGAACAGGGACTGGGCGGACAGCCCGAGCCGCTCGGCCAGCACGAACGCCTCGGCGACCGCGATCTGCTGGACGGCCAGCACCATGTTGTTGCAGATCTTGGCGGCCTGGCCGGTACCGGCGGCCCCGCAGTGGATGATCTTGCCGGCCATCGGCGCCAGCACCGGCCGGGCGCGGTCCACCGCGTCGGACTCGCCGCCGATCATGAACGCCAGGGTGCCCGCGGCCGCCCCGGCCACACCGCCGGAGACCGGCGCGTCGAGTTGGGCGAAGCCGTGCTCGCGGGCCAGTGCGTGCACCTCGCGAGCGTCGTCGACCGAGACCGTCGAGCTGTCGATGAGCAGGGCGCCGGTTTTGGCGGCGGGCAGGATCTCGGCGTAGCAGCCCTTCACCACCGCCCCGTTGGGCAACATGGTGATCACCACGTCGGCGTCGGCCACCGCGGCGGCCGCCGAGCCGGCGGCGCCGACACCGCGCCCGGCGGCGTCGTCGACGGCGGCCGAGGACGGGTCGAACCCGGCCACCCGGTAGCCGCCGGAGACCAGGTTCGCCGCCATCGGCGCCCCCATGTGGCCCAATCCCAGGAACGCCACCTTCGCGGTGTCGGTCATCGACTCTCCTCCCACTCGGCTACTGGCCGCCGGCACGCACCCGGGCCGCTTCGGCCCGGCCGATGACCACCCGCATGATCTCGTTGGTTCCCTCCAGGATGCGGTGCACCCGCAGGTCGCGCACGATCTTCTCCAGCCCGTACTCGCGCAGGTAACCGTAGCCGCCGTGCAGCTGCAGCGCCTGGTCGGCGACGTCGTAGCAGGCGTCGGTGACATAGCGTTTGGCCATCGCGCACAGCGTGACCTTCTCCGGGTCGTCGGCGTCCAGGGCGCTCGCCGCCCGCCACAGCAGGATGCGGGAGGTCTCCAGCGCGGTCGCCATGTCGGCCAGGGTGAACCGGATGGTGGGTTCATCGAGCAGTGGACCGCCGAAGGCCTGCCGGTCGGCGAGGTAGGCGGCGGCCTTGGTGTAGGCGGCCTGCGCACCGCCGAGCGAGCAGGCGGCGATGTTGATCCGCCCGCCGTTGAGGCCGTGCATCGCGATGCCGAAACCGGCGCCCTCCCCGCCGATCATCGCGTCGGCCGGCACCCGCACCCCGTCGAGGATGACCTGCGCGGTGGGCTGGGCATGCCAGCCCATCTTCTGCTCCTGGGCGCCGAAACTCAGCCCGGGCGTGCCGTCCTCGACCAGGAACGCCGAGATGCCGCGCGGGCCGGACTGCCCGCCGGTGCGGGCCATCACCAGGTACACGTCCGAGCTGCCGGCCCCGGAGATGAACTGCTTGACCCCGTCGAGCACGTAGTGGTCGCCGTCGCGCACCGCCCGGGTGGCCAGCGCGGCCGCGTCCGAGCCCGCCCCCGGCTCGGTCAGGCAGTAGCTGGCGATCGTCTCCATGGTCGCCATTCGCGGCACCCAGTGGGCGCGCTGCTCGTCGTCGCCGAAGGAGTCGACCATCCAGGCGCACATGTTGTGGATCGACAGGAACGCCGCGACCGTCGGGTCGGCGGTGGCCAGTTGCTCGAAGATGCGCACCGCGTCGAGGCGGCGCAGCGCGCTGCCGCCGACGTCGTCGCGGCAGTAGATCGCCGCCATCCCCAGTTCGGCGGCCGCCCGCAACACGTCGACCGGGAAGTGCTCGGTGGCGTCCCACTCCAGGGCGTGCGGGGCCATCCGCTTGTCGGCGAACGCCGCCGCGGTCTCGGCGATCACCCGTTCCTCGTCGTCGAGGTCGAAGAGAGGCACCGGGTTACTCCATGGTCGGGATGTGGAATTCGGCGCCGTCCTTGATCCCCGACGGCCAGCGCTGGGTGATCGTCTTCACCTTGGTGTAGAACTGGATCGAGGCGGTGCCGTGCTGGTTGAGATCGCCGAAGCCGGATCGCTTCCAGCCGCCGAAGGAGTGGTAGGCCACCGGCACCGGAATCGGCACGTTGACCCCGACCATCCCGACCTGAACCCGGGTGGTGAAGTCGCGGGCGGCGTCGCCGTCGCGGGTGAAGATCGCCACCCCGTTGCCGTATTCGTGCTCGCTGGGCAGCCGCAGCGCCTCGTCGTAGTCGGCCGCGCGCACGATGCACAACACCGGGCCGAAGATCTCGTCGGTGTAGATCGACATGTCGGTGGTGACGTGGTCGAACAGGGTGGGGCCGAGGAAGTAGCCGCCTTCGAGGCTGTCGTCACCGAACTGCAGGTCGTCGCTGCGCCGTTCGCGGCCGTCGACCACCAGTTCGGCGCCGGCGTCGACACCCTGGGCGATGTAGTCGCGGACCCGTTGCAGGGCGGCCTCGGTGACCAGCGGCCCGTAGTCGGCCTTGGGGTCATGACTGTGGCCCACCCGGAGCTCCTTGACCCGCTCGACGAGCCTGGCCCGCAACCGGTCGGCGGTCTCCGCGCCGACCGGCACGGCCACCGAGATCGCCATGCAGCGTTCCCCGGCGCTGCCGTAGCCGGCGCCGATCAGCGCATCGACGGCCTGGTCGAGGTCGGCGTCGGGCATCACGATCATGTGGTTCTTCGCGCCGCCGAAGCACTGCGCGCGTTTGCCGTTGGCGGCGGCGGTGGAATAGATGTACTCGGCGATCTCCGAGCTGCCGACGAAGCCGACCGCGGCGATGTCCGGGTGGTGCAGCAACGCGTCGACGGCCTCCTTGTCGCCGTGGACGACCTGGAACACCCCGGGCGGCAGGCCCGCTTCGACGAACAGTTCGGCGAGTCGCACCGGCACCGACGGGTCGCGTTCGGACGGCTTGAGGATGAAGGCGTTGCCGCACGCCAGCGCGGGCCCGGCCTTCCACAGCGGGATCATCGCCGGGAAGTTGAACGGGGTGATGCCGGCGACCACTCCGAGCGGCTGACGCAGCGAGTACACGTCGATGCCCGGCCCGGCGCCCTCGGTGTATTCGCCCTTGAGCAGATGCGGGATGCCGACGCAGAACTCGACCACCTCGATGCCGCGCTGGATGTCGCCGCGCGCATCGGAGAGGGTCTTGCCGTGCTCGGCGGAGAGCAGCTCCGCCAGCTCGTCGATGTTGGCGTTGACCAGCTCGATGAACCGCATCATCACCCGGGCCCGACGCTGCGGGTTGGTGGCCGCCCAGCCGCGCTGGGCTTCGACGGCGGAGGCGACCGCGGCGTCCACGTCGGCGGCACCGGCCAGGGCCACCCGCGCCTGCACCGCTCCGGTGCTGGGGTTGAGGACGTCGGCGGTGCGTCCCGACGTGCCTGCGGTGGCCTGTCCGTCGATGTAGTGGTCGATCTGTCGTGTCATGGCTGTCCCGGGAGTGCGAGTTGATTCAGACGGTCTGAATACTTGGACATCCTAGTAACTGGTCTACGCGTCTGACAAGCGGTTGCCGAGAGCACTCGATCGGCTCTGGCAACGACGTGTTCGGGCTGCGCAACCTCGTGCTCGGTGACCGCGTCCTGCAGCCTCTCGTATTCGGCGGGGAGAGTTGGGCGTGAGCCGTGCCGAATTGATGACCGGTTATGTTACATGTAACATTGGGGGATGGCTAGCACACGAGAGCGGGTGCAGGAGCATCGCCGGCGATTGCGCGCCCAGGGGCTTAGGCCCGTTCAGATTTGGGTGCCCGACGTACGGGCGCCGGAATTCGCCGCAGAAGCTCACCGCCAGTCGGCCGCCATCGCCGCCAGCGAGCAGGAGGCCGACGATCAAGCTTTTGTCGACGCCCTCTCTTGTGACTGGACCGCCGAGGGTGAGTCCGCCGAGTGAGGCGAGGTGACATCCACGTCGCTGCCGCACGAGGTGTCTACACAGGCAAGCCACGACCGGTCGTCATCGTTCAGGATGATCGATTTGATGCGACCGCCTCGGTCACGGTTTGTCCGCTGACAACCAACCCCGTCGAGGCACCGCTGAGCCGGATCGCCGTAGAACCGACAGCGGCAACCGGGATTGAGCAGCCAAGCAAAATCATGGTCGACAAGATCACCACGATGCCGCGGGCGAACGTGTACGAGCGCGTCGGCCGTCTCGCCGACAGCGACCTCATCCAACTCGATCGCGCACTGGTGGTGTTCCTTGGCCTTGCCGAATAGGCGCGAACCCAGGTGTGGTGGGCGTGCAGACCGCGACTGGCCCCACACTCGGGTACCGCGCAGGTGGGGTGGCGGTTTTCCAGGGCGCGGCGTAGCCGGCGGTTGAGTGGCCCGCCCGCACCCGATCGGGCGTCCGTCGCGTTCGAACCACACCTCCGCGGTGGCGTCACAGGTCCCACCGAGGTCCGACATCAAGGGGGCGCCGGCCGGCGCCGCACTGCCGACCGCTCAGCCCGCGTCACCGACGTCGCCCGGCACCGGGGAGCACGTAGCCCTAAATCACAATGCCCTAAACCACAACGCCCCAAACCGCAACGCCCTAAACCGCAACGCCCCTCACCACAAGCCGGGATTGTGGTTGGATCACGCCATGAGGCTCAGCGCCCGGATGCCCGAACTCTCCGCGTTCGAGGTGTTCCTCGCAGTGGCCAGAACCGGCAGCCTCACCGCCGCGGGACGCGAACTCGGGCTGACCCAGCAGGCGGTGTCGGCGCGACTCACCTCGATCGAATCGCAGGCCGGGGTACAGCTGGCCGTCCGTACCTCGCGCGGGTCGCAGCTGACCGCGGCCGGTGTCGTCGTCGCCGAATGGGCCGACCGCCTCCTGGATGTCGCCCACCAGGTCGATGCGGGGCTGGCGGCGCTGCGCACCGAGACTCGGCAGCGGATCACGGTGGCGGCCAGCTTGACCATCGCCGAGCAGCTGATGCCACGGTGGCTGGTGTCTCTGCGTGCCGCGGCCGCGCGCCGCGGCGGCACCGCTCCGCACGTGGTTCTCACCGCCACCAACAGCGACCACGTAATCACCGCGGTCCACGACGGGGCGGCCGACCTCGGATTCATCGAGAGCCCGAGGGTGCCTACCGGGCTTCGCAGCCGGGTGGTGGCGCACGACGAGCTGGTGGTGATCGTGCCGCCCGGCCACAAGTGGGCACGCCGGCAGGCCGGGGTGGGGGCGGCCGAACTCGCTCGGACCGCCCTGGTCACCCGCGAACCCGGATCGGGCACCCGCGACTCGCTGACGGCGGCGCTGCACGCGGCCCTCGGCGCGACCATCGAGCAGGCCGACCCCGTGCTGGAGCTGTCGTCGGCGGCCGCGGTGCGCGGAGCAGTGCTCGCCGGGGCGGGTCCCGCCGTGATGAGCCGGCTGGCCGTGGCCGAGGACCTGGCGATAGGCCGGCTGCGGTCGGTCGAGGCGGCCGGGCTGAACCTGCGGCGTGAGCTCAGGGCGATCTGGGCCGGGGCCCGCACACCGCCTGCCGGCGCAGTTCGTGACCTGCTCAGTCACATCGCCGCCGTCGACACCGGGTAGCCGCGGCAAGTCACCGCCACAAGGGTGAGTTGTGGCGAGACAAAGCTTTCGCCCCTACCCCGTCGGTGCGCCTCCGGTGCAGCATCGAGGTGTACCGGGCCGAGTCGGCCCGCTGCCTCTCAAAAGGCGGCCCACGGCGGGGCTGTCGTCCGGACAACCGGGAAGGCGAGAACATGACCGACTACACCTGGACCGTGATCGGAGCAGGCCCTGCCGGCATCGCCGCAGTGGGCCGGCTGCTCGACCACGGCATCACGGAGACGGAGATCGCCTGGATCGACCCACATTTCGCCGCCGGCGACTTCGGTGGGAAATGGCGTGCCGTGTCCAGCAACACCACCGTCGCGCACTTCCTCGATTACCTCACCGCCTCACCGGCGTTCGGGTACACCGACTCGCCCGGCTTCGAACTCGATGCCCTCGCACCGCAGCAGACCTGCCCGCTGGGGCTGGTCGCCGATCCGTTGGTGTGGATCTCCCGGCGGCTGTGCGCACGGGTCAGCCCACTTCGGACTGTGGCGACCGAACTCGTGCTGCGTGACCGGCGGTGGACGGTGACCACCGATGCCGGGTCCATCACCTCGACGAAAGTGGTCCTGGCGACCGGTTCGGTCCCACGGACGTTGCCGGACATCGCGTGTGAGCAGATCGCGATCGAAACGGTGCTCGACCCGCAGAAGCTGTCCGAGATGCCGCTGGAGGGAATGACGGTCGGCGTCTTCGGCTCGTCGCACTCGACGATGATCGCCCTGCCGAACCTGCTCGCGACGCCGGTGACAACGGTGATCAACTTCTACCGCAGCCCGCTGAAATACGCGATCCCGCTGGGTGACTGGACCGTGTACGACGACACCGGCCTGAAGGGACAAGCCGCCTGTTGGGCACGGGAGAACATCGACGGGACGCCCCCGGACCGCCTCGAGCGGTACCGGGTCGACGCCCCGGAATCCGCGGCGATGCTGCGGCGCTGCGACCGCGTCGTCCACACCGTCGGTTTCGAACGACGACGACTTCCCGCGACGCCGCAGTGGGGAACATTGGACTACGACGCGGCGACCGGCATCCTCGCCCCGGGACTCTTCGGGCTCGGAATCGCCTTCCCCGAGTACTGGATCGACCCACTGGGAGCCGGGCAGTACCGCGTCGGGATGCGGAAGTTCATGCAGCGGTTGGACACCGTCTTGCCGCTGTGGCTGCGCTACGACAGCTGAGGCGCCGGGGCGGGCTGCTGTACGCGCCGCCGTCGGCGGCGCACGACGAGTGCGAACACCCCGAGCGCCAGCAGCGGTGACCAGGGCAGCAGGAACCCGACGAGGGTGACCGCGGTCCGGGCGAAAGTCAGCAGCGCCCGCCAGCCCTGCCCGATCGCGGCCACGAACCCGGTCGCGACCGGAGCGGTCTCCGCCGACACGGTCACGGTGATGGTCGCGTAGTCGACGCGGTCGACGAGCCGGTCGCGCTGGGCTCGCAGGCTGTCGAGGTCGGATTGTCGCTGGGCCAGGGCATCCTCCGCGGCGAGCAGGTCCGCGGTGCTCGTCGCGGAGTGCATCAGCTCCCTCAGCCGGTCCGCCGAGGTCTGCAACGCGGCGATCCTGGCGTCCTGGTCGACGCGGGTGGTGGTGACGTCCTCGTGGTTGACCGAGATCGCCGTGACCTCACCCAGTTCCCGCAGTTCGTTGAGGTAGGCGTCGAGCCGCCCGGCGGGCACCCGCACGGTCAACTCGGCGGTCGGGGAATGGTTGGCCGACGTGGTCTCGGTGCGCGCGTCGACCCGGCCGTCGGTCCCGGTGGTGAGGTCGCCGAGCCGCCCGACGGCGGCGCCGACGTCGCCGACGGTGATCGCCACGGTCCCGGTGGTCACGACGTCACGCTGTTCGTCCTGCTCCGATGGGCCCGCCGGGGCTGGTGCAGCCGGGCTGCTGGCATCCGGTCCCGGACCTGCGCAGCCGGCGATCAGGACCAGCAGCGCCGAGAATGCGCAGAGCAGGATCCTGCGGTGAGTGGCGGTCATGACGGCAACTCTAAAACCGTGCCGAGGGGGCGCACCGCAGCAAAAACCGTGGCAAGAACCGGTGCGGGAAACCGTCGCTCAGCGCCGCCGGAGGCCGTCGACGAAGGCGCGGGTCCGCTCCCAGGTCGGCAGCGTTCCGGCCGCTTCAGCCGCGGCGAGGGTGGGGGCGGCGGCGTCGCGGTCGGACACGATCAGCGGATGATCGCGCGGCCAGTCGATGCTCAGCGCCGGGTCGAGGGCGTCGAGGGTGTGTTCGCGTTCCGGGTTGTACTCGGCCGAGCACAGATACATCACCGTCGACTGGTCCTGCATCGCGAGAAAACCGTGCGCGAGCCCCTCGGCCAGATACACCGAGCGGCGGTCGACGGTGTCGAGCAGCACCGCGTCCCAGCGGCCGAAGGTCGGCGAGCCCACCCGGATGTCGACCACCACGTCGAAGACGGTGCCGGACACACAGGTGACGTATTTGGCTTGGCCCGGCGGCACTTCGGCGAAGTGCAGACCGCGCAGCACCCCGGCGGCCGACACCGAGCAGTTGGCCTGGTGAAGATCCAACCGGTGCCCGGCGACGTCGGTGAACTGCCGGTCGGTGAACCACTCGAAGAACAGTCCGCGCGGGTCGCGGTGGACCTGCGGGGTGAACTCCCAGGCGCCGGGCACGCTCAGTTCCCGCGCGGCCATCACTGCCCCCGTTCGGCGTAGCGGGCTTCCACGGTGTCCTTCAGCGGCGCCCACCACGCCTCGTTGTTCCGGTACCAGTCGATGGTGGCGCTCAGCCCCGCGGTCAGGTCGGTGTGCTGTGGGCGCCAGCCCAACTCGGTGCGTAGTGGCGTCGGGTCGATCGCGTAGCGCAGGTCGTGACCGGCCCGGTCGGTGACGTGGTCGAAGTCGTCGGGGTCGCGGTCCATCAGCCGCAGGATCGCCCGCAGCACCGAAAGGTTGTCGCGTTCACCGTCCGCACCGATCAGGTAGGTGCGGCCCGCGACACCGGCGTCGAGGATCCGCCACACCGCGCCGTTGTGGTCATCGACGTGGATCCAGTCCCGCACGTGGGCGCCGGTGCCGTAGAGCTTGGCTCGGCGCCCGGTGAGCACGTTGGTGATCTGGCGCGGGATGAACTTCTCCACATGCTGATACGGGCCGTAGTTGTTGGAGCAGTTCGACAGGGTCGCGGTCACGCCGTAGGAGCGCACCCAGGCGCGCACCAGCAGGTCGGCGGCGGCCTTGGTCGCGGAGTAGGGGCTCGACGGGTTGTAGGCGGTGTGCTCGGTGAACCGGTCGTGGCCGGTCAGCGGCAGATCGCCGTAGACCTCGTCGGTGGAGACGTGGTGCAGCCGAACCCGATGCCGGCGGACCGCCTCGAGCACGGTGTAGGTGCCCACCACGTTGGAGTGCAGGAACGGTGCCGGGGCGGCCAGCGCGTTGTCGACGTGGGTCTCGGCGGCGAAGTGCACGACGAGGTCGCTCTCAGCCACCAGCGCGTCGACCAGATCGGCGTCGGCGACATCGCCGCGGACCAGCCGGACGGCGTCGGCCACCGGTTCCAGTGCCGCGCGGCTGCCGGCGTAGGTCAGCGCGTCGAGCACCGTCACCGCCACCTCGGGGCGCTCGCGCACGGTGGTGTGCACGAAGTTGGCGCCGATGAACCCGGCTCCGCCGGTGACCAGCAGCCGCATGGGCAAACCCTAACCGAGCGGCCCGGTCAGTCCCGCGCGGTCAGCCCCAGCGGCTCGGCCAGCTCGGTCAGCGTCGGCAGCAGCTGGTCGCGCCCGCCTAGCACCTGGATCGCGACGTGGTCGGCGCCGGCGTCGAGGTGCTCCTCGAGCCGCGCCGCGATCTGCGCGGCGGTGCCGTGGGCGACCATCGCGTCGACGAACCGGTCGCTGCCCGGCTTGCTCACGTCGGCGCTGCCGAACCCCATCCGGTGCCAGTTCTTGACGTAGTTGGACAGCCCCAGATACAGGTCGAGAGCCTTGCGACCGACACCGCGCGCCGCCTCGGCGTCGGTGGTGAGCACCACCTTGTGCTCCGGCGCGAGGAACACGGTGTTGCCGATCAGCTCCCTGGCCCCGCCGGTGTGCTCGGGGATGGTCAGGTAGGGATGCGCCCCGGCGCTGTGTTGCGCCGCCAACTCCAGCACCCGCGGGCCCAGCGCGGCCACCACCCGGCGGCTGGTCGGCACCCCGGCGACGTCGAGGGCTTCCAGGTAGTCCTCCAGCGCCTGCACCGGGCTGGTGTACTCCTCGGTGTGCTCGCGATGCCCGGCGCCGATTCCCAGCAGGAACCGGCTGGGGTGGGCGGCTTCGATCCGCTGGAAGGACGCGGCGACCTCGGCGGCCGGGGCGGTCCAGATGTTGACGATGCCGGTCGCCACCTGCAGGGTCTCGGTGGCCGCCAGGATCGGCTCCACGAACTCCAGATCGGCCGCCGGCGACCCGCCCACCCAGAGCGCGCCGTAGCCGAGCCGCTCGATCTCGACGGCCTCGTCCGGGGTGACCCGGCCGAACGTCCACACCCCGTAACGGCCCAACTCGGGCTTGAGGGCTATCGCGTCGGTCATCAGCGCCGCTCCTTACTGTCGCTCGCGCTCCGTCTCGGCGGTCATGTCCACCCCAGTCTGTCAGGCCGGGCGGGCCGACGGGCTACTCGGTGGCCGCGACCGGCTGCGAGTTCGCGGTGGGTGCGGGCGGGGCGGCGGGCCGGTTGAGCATCGCCGCCACATCGATGCCGGCGGACTTCAGGCTCTCCAGCACCTTGGCCAGGTTCAGCGGGCTGATGCCGAGCAGGCCGCCGAGTGCGTCGCGGGCGTCGCCGGCGCCGCCGATGATCGACAGCCGTTCGATGTCGCCGAGCGGGGACGCGGCCGCCTCGGTGGCCTGCACCACCGAGGACAGCACGTCGGGCAGCATCGACAGCCGGGCCGCCTCGGCGGTGTAACTGTTCAGGGCCTCGGCGATCCGCTTCTTGCCTGCGGCCTCGGCGACCAGCCTGGCCTGAATGCCGTCGGCCTCGGCCTGCTGCTCCACCCGCAGCGCGTCGGCGAGTTCCTTCTTGCCCGCGGCCTCGGCCTCGGCGGCCAGGATCGCGGCCTTCCGCTGCCCCTCGGCGCGGGCGATGTCGGCTTGGCGCTGCGCCTCGGCGGGGGCGATCACGTCGGCCTGCAGGGCGGCCTGGGCCTGTTCGGCGCGGCGCTGCTCCACCTCGATGCGGGCCTGCACCCGGGCGGCCTCGGCCTGCTCGACGGCGATCCCGACGTCCTTCTCGGCGCGGGCGTGCGCCAGCGGGCCGGCCTCGGCGTTCTCCGCCTCGGTCTGGGCGCGCAGCCGGGCCAGTTCGACGTCGCGCTTCTGGTTGGCGGCCGCGATCGCGGTGTCGGCTTGCGCCTGGGCCACCGAGCCCTCCTGGCGGGCCTTGGCGGACTGGATCTGCGCGTCGCGTTCGGCCTCGGCGGTCCCGATGGTGGCGTCGCGCTTGACCTCGGCGATGCGGCGCTGACCCAGCGACTCCAGATAGCCGTTGTAGTCGGAGATCCCGGCGATCTTGAGCACGTCGACCTCCATGCCGATGCGGGCCAGGTCGGTTCCCGCCTCCTCGACCACGTTGCGGGCCAGGGTGTCCCGGTTGGAGTTGAGGTCCTCGACGGTCATCGTGGCGGTGATCCCACGCAGGCTGCCGGCCAGGATCTCGTTGATCTGCCGCTGCAGTTCCTCGAGGTTGGAGGTCAGGAAGCGCTGCACGGCGGTCTGCACCGCCTCGTCGGCCGAGCCGATGCGGACCAGCCCGACGGCCTCGACGTTGACCGGCACACCGTTGTTGGACAGCGCGTTCTGCAGGTTGATGCTGACGTTGAACGGCTCCAGGCTCATGATGTCGACCCGTTCGATGCCCGGCATCCGGAACCGGGCGCCGCCGCGGACCACCTTGGGTTGGCCTCGGCCGGTGAACACCGCCACCTCGTTGGGCGGCACCTTGATGTAGTTCCTCACGTAGATGAGCGGCAGCCCGACCAGCAGCAGCAGGGCCGCGAGGGCGATGACGACGATCAGCAGCAACGACATGGTGGACCTTTCCGGGGTGATCAGGATTCGGGGACGGCGACGACGTGGACGAAGTCGGTGTCCACATCGGCGATGTAGACGCGGGTGGATTTGGTCAGCGGATCGGTTTCGGCGCTGACGGCGCGGGACCGCACCCGGTTGCCGTCGGCGTCGACGAAGGCGACCTCGCCCCAGCCGTCGACGGGCACGTCGAGGGTGACCGTGCCCAGCAACCCGATGTAGGAGGCCCGGCCCCGCTGCGAGTTGCCCTGCTGGCTGCGCAGGTAGGGCAGCACGACGACCTGCAGGACCACCAGCAGCGCCACGCCACTGGCCGCGGCCACGACCGCGGTGGCCACCGTGCCCAGCCCGGCGGCGGTGCCCACCGAGCCGCCGGTGCCCGCGCCGAGCAACGCCGCGGACAGGCTGGTCAGGCTGAGCAGGGGCATCCCGTCGGCGCCGGCGTCGATGTCGGTGAGCAGCAGGGCGGTCAGCACGCCGACCGCGCCGACGGCGAACACCGCGAGGTAGACAGCGCTCATGTGCCTCCCTTCCGCCGGGCCGGCAGCCGGGTGCCGCCTGGTAAAACGATCCTCGCAGCCCACGGCGGGGGGCCGGCGCACGATTTTGGCGCGCGGCGCCGATGCGGGTATCGTGGACCGGCGGTGCGGCATCCGCGCCGGCTCGTTGCGTGCCCTGTTCTGGAATTCCGTGGAATTTCCAACCACCAGCTCACGTCGTGGAGTCGACGCCGCCGTGCCTCAGTGCACCAAACATGGAGGATTGCCGGAGAGACATGGCCAAAAAGGACGGCGCCATCGAGGTCGAGGGCCGCGTGGTCGAGCCGCTGCCCAATGCGATGTTTCGCATTGAGTTGGAGAACGGACACCGGGTGCTCGCGCACATCAGTGGGAAGATGCGCCAGCACTACATCCGGATCCTGCCCGAGGACCGGGTGGTGGTGGAGTTGTCGCCCTACGACCTGAGTCGTGGCCGCATCGTTTACCGGTACAAGTAACAACCCAGCGAGAACAGGATTACAACAGCCGTGAAGGTGAACCCGAGCGTCAAGCCGATCTGCGACAAATGCAGGGTGATCCGCCGGCATGGGCGGGTCATGGTGATCTGCTCCGATCCGCGCCACAAGCAGCGGCAAGGCTGACCGGCGGAACAACTGAATGCAGACCTCCCAGTACCAGTGAGCGGATAGGCCGCCCACGACACGTCCGGAAGGAGGCCGGACCCCGGAGCAGTCGGCCGGGACGGGCTGGGACCAGACCTCCGAACAGGAAGAGGAACGCCACCCATGGCACGACTAGTGGGCGTCGATCTGCCGCGTGACAAGCGGATGGAGATCGCGCTGACCTACATCTACGGCGTCGGCCGCACCCGGTCGAACGAGATCCTGGCCGCGACCGGGATCGACAAGGACCTGCGCAGCAAGGACCTCACCGACGACCAGCTGAGCAAGCTGCGCGACTACATCGAGGGCAACCTCAAGGTCGAGGGTGACCTGCGCCGCGAGGTGCAGGCCGACATCCGCCGCAAAATCGAGATCGGCTGCTACCAGGGGCTGCGGCACCGCCGTGGCCTGCCGGTGCGCGGCCAGCGGACCAAGACCAACGCGCGCACCCGCAAGGGCCCCAAGCGCACCATCGCCGGCAAGAAGAAGGCCAGGTAACCCATGCCCGCCAAGAAAGCCACCACCGGGGCGAAGAAGGGTCAGAAGACCCGCCGTCGGGAAAAGAAGAACGTCCCGCACGGTGCCGCCCACATCAAGAGCACCTTCAACAACACGATCGTGACGATCACCGACCCGCAGGGCAACGTGCTGGCCTGGGCGTCGTCGGGCCACGTCGGCTTCAAGGGTTCGCGTAAGTCGACCCCGTTCGCCGCGCAGCTCGCCGCCGAGAACGCCGCACGCAAGGCCCAGGAGCACGGTGTGCGCAAGGTCGACGTGTTCGTCAAGGGTCCCGGCTCGGGCCGGGAGACCGCGATCCGGTCCCTGCAGGCCGCCGGCCTGGAAGTCGGCGCGATTTCCGATGTCACCCCGCAGCCGCACAACGGTTGCCGTCCGCCCAAGCGGCGCCGGGTCTAGGAGGACAGGACACCATGGCTCGTTACACCGGACCCGCGACCCGCAAGTCGCGTCGCCTCGGCGTCGATCTCATCGGCGGCGACCAGGCGTTCGAGAAGCGCCCCTACCCGCCCGGCCAGCACGGCCGGGCCCGGGTCAAGGAGAGCGAATACCGGCTGCAGCTGCAGGAGAAGCAGAAGGCCCGCTTCACCTACGGCGTGATGGAGAAGCAGTTCCGTCGCTACTACGAGGAGGCGGCCGCCCGCGCCGCCAAGACCGGCGACGAACTGCTGAAGATCCTGGAGAGCCGGCTGGACAACGTCGTCTACCGGGCCGGCCTGGCCCGGACCCGGCGGATGGCCCGCCAGCTGGTCAGCCACGGCCACTTCACCGTCAACGGGGTCAAGGTCGATATCCCCAGCTACCGGGTGTCGCAGTACGACATCATCGACGTGCGGGAGAAGTCGCTGAACACCCTGCCGTTCCAGATCGCGCGGGAGACCGCCGGCGAGCGCCCCATCCCGGCCTGGCTGCAGGTGGTCGGCGAGCGGCAGCGCATCCTGGTCCACCAGCTGCCGGAGCGGGCGCAGATCGACGTGCCGCTCACCGAGCAGCTGATCGTCGAGTTCTACTCGAAGTAGCAGTACCGCCCGCGCCAGGTCGGTGCGGGCGGCCCGCGGTCCCCGCGGGCGCGGCGGACGTCCCCGACGACGGAAGCCGCGCAAGCGGGCGGGCGCGGAACCAACCGGCATCAAATAGCGGGTGCCGAGAAGGAGAAGGAAACACATGCTGATCTCTCAGCGTCCCACCCTGTCCGAAGAGGTCATCGCCGACAACCGGTCCCGGTTCATCATCGAGCCGCTGGAGCCCGGCTTCGGCTACACGCTGGGCAACTCGCTGCGGCGCACCCTGCTGTCCTCGATCCCGGGTGCCGCGGTCACCAGCATCCGCATCGACGGGGTGCTGCACGAGTTCACCACCGTGCCCGGCGTCAAAGAGGACGTCACCGACATCATCTTGAACATCAAGGGCCTGGTCGTCTCCTCCGAGGAGGACGAGCCGGTCACCATGTACCTGCGCAAGCAGGGCCCGGGTGAGGTCACCGCCGCCGACATCGTGCCGCCGGCCGGGGTCGCCGTGCACAACCCGGACATGCACATCGCGACCCTGAACGACAAGGGCAAGCTCGAGGTCGAGCTCGTCGTCGAGCGGGGCCGCGGCTACGTGCCGGCCGTGCAGAACAAGGCGTCGGGTGCCGAGATCGGCCGGATCCCGGTCGACTCGATCTACTCGCCGGTGCTCAAGGTCACCTACAAGGTGGAGGCCACCCGTGTCGAGCAGCGCACCGACTTCGACAAGCTGATCCTCGACGTGGAGACCAAGAACTCCCTCACCGCCCGGGACGCGCTGGCCTCGGCCGGCAAGACCCTGGTCGAGCTGTTCGGGCTGGCCCGGGAGCTGAACGTGGAGGCCGAGGGCATCGAGATCGGGCCGTCGCCGGCCGAAGCCGACCACATCGCGTCGTTCGCGCTGCCGATCGACGACCTGGACCTGACCGTGCGCTCCTACAACTGCCTCAAGCGGGAGGGCGTGCACACCGTCGGCGAGCTGGTCGCCCGCACCGAGTCCGACCTGCTCGACATCCGCAACTTCGGCCAGAAGTCGATCGACGAGGTGAAGGTCAAGCTGCACCAGCTGGGCCTGGCCCTCAAGGACAGCCCGGCCAGCTTCGACCCGTCGGAGGTCGCCGGCTACGACGTCGCCAGCGGCACCTGGAACGCCGAGGGCGGGTACGACGACCAGGACTACGCCGAAACCGAGCAGCTGTAACGGCCGTCCGGTGCCGAAGCGGCCGCGCAGCGGCAGCCGAGGAGCCGGACACACCGAAGAAGTCCGTCCCGGCCCTACCTGATACGGGGGTCGGCCCCATATAGGAGAAGTCCCCATGCCCAAGCCCACGAAGGGGCCCCGCCTCGGCGGATCCTCTGCCCACCAGAAGGCGATCCTGGCGAACCTGGCCACGTCGCTGTTCGAGCACGGCCGGATCCGGACCACCGAGGCCAAGGCGCGGGCGTTGCGGCCGTACGCGGAGAAGCTGATCACCCACGCCAAGAAGGGCACGCTGCACAACCGGCGTGAGGTGCTGAAGAAGATCCGCGACAAGGACATCGTGCACGTGCTGTTCGCCGAGATCGGTCCGCACTTCGCCGACCGCAACGGCGGCTACACCCGCATCATCAAGCTGGAGGCGCGCAAGGGCGACAACGCGCCGATGGCCGTGATCGAGCTGGTGCAGGAGAAGACGGTGACCTCCGAGGCGGAGCGCGCGCAGCGGGCCGCCGCCAAGCAGGCCGCCAAGGCCAAGGCTGAGTCGAAGCCCAAGGCCGAGGCTGAGTCTGAGTCCGGGTCCGAGGTCGAACCGAAGGCCGAGCCGGAAGCGGACGCCACCGCCGAGGTTGAGCCCCAGGGTGAGGCCCAGGACGAGGCGGAAGCCGCGGCCGAGGCCACCGACTCGGCCGACGAGGCCGACAACTCCTGATCGGGTGAACGACGGGCCGTCGACCCGGCTGCGTCTCGACATCGCCTATGACGGCACGGATTTCGCCGGCTGGGCGGCGCAGGCGGGCCGGCGCACGGTCGCCGGCGTCCTGGAGGACGCCCTGTCGACGGTGTTCCGCACCCCGCTGCGCCTGTACGGGGCGGGGCGCACCGACAGCGGCGTGCACGCCGACGGACAGGTCGCCCACGTCGACGTGCCCACCGCGGCGCTGAGCTTCGCCTACCCGCGGCACCCCCGGCCGGACCAGCCGGAATTCCTGCCCCTGCTGCGCCGGCTGGCCCGCTTCCTGCCCACCGACGTGCGGGTGCGCCGCATCACCCGAGCCCCGGCCGGGTTCGACGCCCGGTTCGCCGCCCTGCGCAGGCACTACCGCTACCGGTTGACCACCGCGGCGCACGGGGCCGACCCGCTGCAGGCGCGCTACATCACCGCCTGGCCCCGCGAGCTGGACGTGGCGGCGATGACGGCGGCAGCCCAGCCCCTGCTCGGCCTGCACGACTTCGCCGCGTTCTGCCGGTACCGCCCCGGCGCCACCACGATCCGCGAACTGCAGCGGCTGGACTGGCACCGGGACGGGGACCTGGTCAGCGCCGACGTCAGCGCCGACGCGTTCTGCTGGTCGATGGTGCGCTCACTGGTCGGAGCGCTGCTGGCGGTCGGCGAGGGCCGCCGCACGGCGCAGTGGTGCGCCGAGCTGCTGACCGAGTCGAAGCGCTCCAGCGCGTTCGCCGCCGCCCCGGCGCACGGACTGACCCTGGTCGGCGTGGACTACCCACCCGATGACGAGCTGATCGCCCGCACCGCCGTCACCCGCGAGCTGCGCGACCCGGCAGACCTGGCCGACGGGTCAGCGGGAACTGGGTGCTGCTGAGCGCAGCTTGCCCGCCACGAAGTTCGCCGCCTGTTGGGCCATGCCGGCGTCGAGGTAGGCGCCGGCCAGGTGATCGGGCCAGTTGTTGCGCCAGGTCTTGGGGTCGGCCGGGTTGCAGATCGGGTCGGCGCCGTGACACAACTCGATCGTGCGGTCGCGGTAGGCGGGGCTGAAGGTGGTGATCGGGCCGAGCCAGTTGCTGCCGTTGCCGAACAGGGCGACCGCAGCGATGTGCGACGACGCGGCCGGCGGCAGCGGGTCGTTCCACCCGAAGAACGACGTCGGCGCCGCGAGCACCAGGTCGGTCACCGCCGCACCCAGCGAGTAGCCACCGAGCACCAGCCGGGTGTTCGGGCAGTTGGCCAGCATGTACTGCACCCGGCGGCTCATGTCGTTGGCGCCGGGTACCACGTCGGTGTCGGCGGCGTAGCGCACCGGGTAGAGCCCGATGTCGGTGTCGGGCAACGCGGTACGCAGCGCCTCGACCATGGCGGCACCGATCCGGCCCGGCCCGGCCGGTTCCAGCCGGCCGCGGGCGAAGATCACCTCGGCCTGCGAACAACCGGCGGCCGACGCCGACGGGGCGGGCACGACCGGCAATGTCAGGGCGGCGAGTACCGCCAGGACCGCTGCGATGGCCCGCCCCACGGTCGTCGCCTACACGCGAGCGGCGACGAAGGAGGCGGCCTGGTTGGCCAGGTCGGGAACGTAGCCGGAGTGCGCGTCGAAGTCGTCACCGGTCGAACAGACCGGGTCGCCGGCGGCGCACAGGTCGATGGTGCGGTTGCCGTAGACCGGGCTGTTGGTCAGCGGCTGGCCCAGCTTGGCCGACGGGTTGCCGAACACCGCGATCGCCGCGACGTGCGCGTCGGTGCCCGGCGGAAGCGGCGCCGAGAAGCCCAGGCCCGGGACCGGGGAGGCGGCGATCACGTCGATCACCGCGGCGCCCTGGGAGTAGCCGCCGAGCACGATGCGGGTGTCGGGGCAGTTGTTGACGGTGCCCTGCACGTGGGCGCTGGCGTCGTTGGCGCCGTCGGCGGCGGCCATGAAGTCGTAGCTCGCCGGGTAGTTGACCGCGTACACGCCGACAGAGCGGCCGCCGACCTGGTTCTTCAATGCGCTGACGAACGCGTTGCCGACCCGCCCGACGCCGGGGGAGTCGTTTGTGCCGCGCGCGAACACCACCTCGATGTCGGAGCAGGCGGCGGACGCGGTCGCCAACATGCCGGTGAGCGGGGTGACGGCCACGGTGGCCGTCATCAGGGCAGCGGGGGCGGCCAGCGCCACGGTGCGACGCAGACCGGTTCGGAGGCTTTTCACCCCGCCCATCCTAGCGCATTGTTAGTGAATCTAATTGATGAACCCTTCGGGGCGCAGGTGCTGCGACTGCCCGAGCAGGCCTGCCACGAAGCCGGCGGCCTGGTTGGTGTAGACGGGGATGTAACCGTCGGTGTGGTCCTGCCAGTCGTTGCCCTCACCCTCGTGGCAGATCGGGTCGCCGGGGTTGCACAGGTCGATCGCCTTGCCGGCGAACAGTGGGCTGCGGCTGGAGATCGGGCCGCCCATCCGGTTGGCGGCGTTGCCGAAGACGGCGACCGCCGCGACCTGGTCGGCGTACTCGGCGGGCAGCGCGCTGCCCCAGCTGATCCCGGCCACCGGCACCCCGCTGACGATGTCCATCACGCTGGCCCCCTGGGAGTAGCCGCCGAGCACCAGTTTGGTGTCCGGGCAGGTCTCCGCCATGTGCTTGACCCGGTTGATCGTGTCGTTGGCGCCGTCACCGCCACCGAGTTGCAGCCGGCCCGCCGGATAGTTGACCGGGTAGACGCCGATGCTCTGGCTGGTCTGGTTCTTCAACGCGTCCACGAACGCCGCGCCGACCCGGCCGATACCGGCCGGCTCACTGGTGCCCCGGGCGAAGATCACCTCCACGTCGGTGCAATCGTCGGCGGCGGCGGTGGGCAGCGCCGACGGGGTGACCAGCAGGGCGCCCGCGGTCACCGTCGCGGCGGCCAGCGGCCCCAGCCAGCGGGCGAACCGCCCGGCCTGTCGATGCTGTCGAGGTCGGCCGGGGCGCCGAAGCGGCGCGAAAACGTGGGTACTCACAGGGCGATGATACCGACCTGCCTCGGCCGCGGACCGGGTCCGGGGGCTGTGGATAACGGTCGGCGGGCACCGCCACCGACCCCTACGGTGAACCGCGGAGGGCACCGATGCCGACGGACCGGGTCACGCCGCTGCAGCTGAACGCGCATCGCTACCGGCTGCGCCGGCTCGACAGCGCGCTGCGCACCGGCACCGCGCGCGGGGTGGCGCCGCGGCGTCCGTTGACCGCGGGTGCGGTGGTGGCGGCGCTGATCGGGGTCGCGGCCGTCGTCCTGGCCGTCCTGCACCCGCGACCGGGCGTCGGCGAGGCCGGCCTGGTGGTGGGCCGCGACACCGGTGCCCTCTATGTGCGGGTCGGATCGACCTGGCATCCGGTGCTCAACCTCGCCTCGGCGCGGCTGATCGCCGGCGCGCCGGCCGGGCCGCGGCCGGTGCCCGAGGCAGCGCTGGCCGGACTCACCGGCGGTCCACTGCTGGGTATCCCCGGCGCCCCGCAGACCCTCGGGGAGCCGCTGGCGGAGCCGAACTGGACCGTCTGCGACAGCACCGAGGCGACGGCACCCGGCGGACGCCGCACCGGGGTGGCGGTCGGCGGGGCCGACCCGCCCGGGCCGCCGATCCCGGACGGGCTGGTGGTCACCACCGGCGGCGGCGCACCGCGCTTCCTGCTGCGGGACGGCCGGCGCAGCCGGCTGCCGGACCGCGGGCCACCGGTTGACGGGGCGGTCCGCACCGTCTCGGCGCTGCTGCTCAACACGGTTCCGGAGGAATCCGCGGTCGCTGCGCCGCAACCCGGCCCGGCCACCTCGCCGGCCACGCTGTGCGTGACCTGGCAGGCGGGCGCGATCACGGTGAGCGGGGGAGAGCGGCCGTCGCTGCCCGACCGGGGCCAACCGGTGCCGCTGGCGCAGGCCGACGGCCCCGGGCCCGCGCTCGACGCGGTGTGGCTGCCGCCGGGCCGCAGCGGGTATGTCCGCTGTTCCGGCGCGGGCGGGACCGGCTACCTGATCACCGAGACCGGGGTGCGCTTCCCGGTCGCCGACGCCGCCGCAGCGGGTGATCTGGGGCTGCCTGCCGAGCCGGCGGCGGCGCCGTGCCCGCTGCTGACGGCGTTACCGGTCGGGCCGGTGCTCAGCCGGGAGGCCGCCGCCACCGCCCACGACGCCGTGGTTTCCCCGCCGCGCTGACCGCAGCACGGTGGCCACCGCGAGCACCACGAGACAGGCCGCCGCCCCGGTCAGCGCGGTGTGACCGGCGCGGTTCGGCGTCGACCGGCCCGCCGACGTCTCGGCGGGCGCCGCGGGTGTCGCGGCCGACTCGGCAGCCGACACCCGGGTCGGGGCGACGGGATTCCCCGGGTTGTCGAGCTCGTCGACGGCGAGGGCGGCGACCGGGTCGACGACGCCGTGACCCACCACCGGGTTCCATCCGCCGGGTGCGGGGCGGGCGGTGTCGCAGATGCGGGCCATCACCTGCCGGGCGCTCCAGTGCGGGAATCGGGCCCGGAGCAGCGCCGCCACCCCGCTGACCACCGGGGCCGCATAACTGGTGCCGTGGATCGGGGTGGGGCCGCCGGGGCCGGGCAGGGCCGCCACCAGTGCCTCGCCGGCGGGATCCAGCGACACCACCGCCTCGCCCGGCGCGGCGACGTCCACCCACGGCCCGGGCAGCGTGAACGCCGAGGGCCGGCCCTCCGGGTCGACCGACCCCACCGCCAGCACGTAGTCGTCGTACCAGGCCGGGCTGACCGCCACCGCGCTGGTCTGCCAGGTGGCGTCGGCCGGCTGGCGGGCACATCCGCCGGTCGCCTCGGTGTTGCCCGCGGCGGCGACCACCACCGCGTCCTTGACGGTCACGGCGTAGGCCAGTGCGGCGCCCAGCGCCCGGTCGTCGAGGGCTTCGCCGGCGGGCCGGCACGCCACCGCGGAGATGTTGATCACCGCGGCGCCCAGGTCGGCGGCGGTGCGCACCGCTCGGGCCAGGGTGTCGACGTCGCCGACACCGGGCCGCGTCGGGTCGGCGGCAGGCGCGAACACGGTGCTGGCCTGCCGGATCCCGATCAGGCTCGCCGCAGGCGCCACCCCGGCGAACCGGTCGGCGGCCGGGTCGGGGGACGCCGCGATGATCCCGGCCACCAGCGTGCCGTGGGCATCGCAGTCCTGGTCACCGGCGCCGGTGCCGACGTAATCCCCGCCCGGGGTCAGGTCGGCCAACCGCCGGTGCGGGCTCACCCCGGTGTCGATCACCGCGACCCGCACCCCCTCGCCGCGCGACGACGCCCAGGCCGCCGCCAGGTTCAGCCCATCCAGCTGGGTGGGGCCGGCGGGCACCGGTTCGGCGACCGGCGCCACGCAGACCAGGCGCTGCACGGTGGGTTGCGGCGGGGCCGGCGGGGCCGGGGCCGGAAGCCACCGGTCGTCGGCGTGCGGCGGGGCGAGGGCCTGCGCCGGCGGACCGCAGATCACCAGCGCGGCCACCGCCAGCAACACCCGCAGCGCCTTCACCGGGCGGCAACCAGATCGGCGACCATCGGGTAGCAGCCGGTCAGCCACACCGCCAGCGGCACCAGCGCCGCCGCGGCCAGATAGTCGACCAGATCGGCGCAGCGCCGGATGCCGGGCCAGTGGGCACCCGCGGACAGGTCGGCGCCCGCGATCATCGCCGCACCCACCAGCACCGCCGACCCGAGGCAGGCCCACACCGGGTCGGCGGCGAGCAGGGCGGCGGCCGTGAAGGCCACGACGAGGGTCGCGACACCGCAGCCCAGCAACACCGCCGTGCGGGCCGGGTCGCTCTGATCGCGCGCCCGCAGCACCATCAGCACCCCGAACAGCGCGGTGAACCCGGCCGTCAGCCAGCACGGCGAATCGGCGGCCACCGCGGCCGCGCCCAGGCTGCCTGCGACCGCAGCGCCGGTCACCAAAGCGGTCAGCTGTGCCCCGGCCCGCGACGCCGCAACCCGCTGCCGGGCGCCGGTGTCGGTGGCGGCCAGCCCCGAGACCGTCGTCGCCACCCGGGCGGCGGCCGCGATGACGGCCACCCCGACCACCGCCGCGATCGCGCCGAGCACCCGCGGGGTCGCACCGGTGATCAGGCCCGCCAGCGCCGCCGCCGCGACGAGCAACCCCAGCCACGACACCGCCGGGAACACGACCGCGCCGCAGCCGGTGAGCGTCCGCGCCGACGCGGCCACCGCCGTGCCGGCCATCGCCGCGAGAAGCACGTTGCCCGGACCCGGCCCCTCCGGAACGGCCAGATAGCCGCCGACCGCCGCGTAGCCGCAGGACACCAGCCCGCAGGCGAGCGTGGTGAGCGGAGCGCGGCCGAACCGGGGCAGGACGGTGGCGGCGGCCAATGCGGTCCCGCTCACGGCGGCCGCCGCGGCCGCCGCCGTGGCTGCGCCCGCGGTTCCGGCAGTGCGCACGGTCAGCAGGGCGCCGGCACCGGCCAGCGCCCCGGCGGCCACCGCGGCGCCGCTCCGGGTGGCCGACGCCGACCAGGGCCGGTGCTGCGCGCACACCGCCTCCGCCGGATCGTGGGTGCGGATCACCGGCTCGGGGACCGGACATCGGGACAGCAACAGCAGTGCGCCATCGTGAACCCGCTGCTGCGACAACGGCATCGACAGGTCCAGCTCCGCTCCTGCCGCCCGAGTCAGTCGGTAGCCGCCCACCGGTTGCGGAATCCCGGTCAGCTCCACCAGCGACGGCAGCCACTCGGCGACCGCCACCACGGCTGGCACGGTGACGTCGACCGTCACCCCCTCGCCCCGGACCGCGACCCGGCGCACCGCTGGTTCGTTCTGGTGCATCCGACCGCTCCTCGACTCGCTCCCGCCGGTACCCCCGGCGGCAGATGATGCGGCGAACGCTAGCGCGGCTCGGCCGACCGCGATTTCAGTTATCCACAACCGAGTTGCCGGTGCCTGCCGGTGTTTCTAGCGTGGCTTGCACCGTCGAACCAGGACTGCGATGACTCACCAAGAATCCAGCGCCGCAGCACGATTCCGGCCGCCGCACCCGTCGGCGCCGGAGCAGTTGAGCATCGCCGCGCCGCCCGCCGTGCCGGCCGGGCACGCGACGGCCGCCCGACTGCTCCCGGCTGCAGGGGCGGTGCTGTCGGTGGCGGTGACCGTGCTGCTGTGGCGATCCGGAACCGGTCTGCGCAGCCCGACGATGCTGCTGCTGCCCGCCGGGCTGCTGCTCTCCGGCGGCGCTGGTGCCCTGCTCGGCGGCCGGCGCGGCGAACTGGACACAGCCCGCGACACCTACCTGCACTACCTGTCCGGGTTGGGTGACCAGGCCGCCGCGAGCGGCGCGGCGCAGCACCGGGCACTGACCTGGCGGCATCCCGACCCGGCCACGCTGTGGACCCTGGTCGGCACGACCCGGATGTGGGCGCCCACCGGCGGCGGCCTCTCGGTGCGTATCGGGTGCGCCACCCAACCGGCGCGGCTGCGACTGCTCGCCCCGGCCGCCGATCCCGCCCGCCCCGCCGACCCGGTGACCGTCGGCGCGGTGCACCGCCTGGTCTCCGCGACCGACAGCGTCGCCGATCTGCCGGTGGCACTGGAACTCCCGCCGCGGACGGCGTTGAGCGGCGACACCGCCGCCGCCCGCGGCCTGCTGCGCGCAATCATCTGCGGCCTCGCGGTGCCATACGGCCCGGATGTCCTTCAGATCACCGCGATCGCCGTCGCCGACACCGGCGGGCACTGGGACTGGCTGAAATGGCTGCCGCACCACACCCCCGGACCGGTCGAGCGGGCCACCCGAGCCACCGCGGCCACCCGGCTGCTGGTGATACTCGACGGGGCCGCAGCCGCGGGCCTTCCCACCGGTGACGGGGTGACGGTCTGCGCCGTCGGCGCGGCGAGCACACCGGTCGACCTCGAGTTGCACCTGGGCGCCCAGGAGGTCGCTGTGCGGGCCGGCGCCGGCGGCGATGCGCGCCAGCCCGCGGAACTGCGGGGACCGGTCCGGCCGGACCGGCTCAGCGTCGCCGCCGCCACGGCCTGCGCCCGCCGCCTGGCCGCTCACCGAAACACCGCCGCGTCCCACCGGCGGGACTGGACCGCGCTGATCGGCATCGACGACCTGCGGACCTGGGACCCGGTCCGGCAGTGGCGGGCGCGGCCCGCCCGGGAGACGTTGCGGGCGCCGATCGGAACCACCGTGGCCGGCGCCCCGGTCCACATCGATCTCAACGAACCCGCCGAAGGCGGGATCGGGCCGCACGGGCTGTGTATCGGCGCGACCGGCTCGGGGAAATCCGAACTGCTGCGCACGCTGGTGCTGAGCCTGCTGGCCCGCCACCGCCCGGAGGAACTGAACCTGGTTCTGGTCGACTTCAAGGGCGGGGCCACCTTCGCCGAGATGAAACCCGCCCGGCACGTCGCCGCCGTCGTCACGAACCTCGCCGCGGACGCCGCCCTGGTGCACCGGCTGCGCGAGGCGCTCACCGGCGAACTGACCCGGCGTCAGGAGTTGCTGCGCGCCGCGGGCAACCTGGGCGGTTTCACCGCCTACCGGCAGGCGCGACGCAGCGGCGCCCGGGTGCCGCCGATGGCGCGCCTGCTCATCGTCATCGACGAGTTCTCCGAAATGCTCAGCCAGCACCCCGATTTCGCCGAGGTGTTCGCCGCCGTTGGGCGGCTCGGCCGGTCACTGGGCGTGCACCTGCTGCTGGCCAGTCAACGACTCGAGGAGGGCCGGCTGCGGGGGCTGGAATCGCACCTGTCCTACCGGATCTGCCTGCGGACCCTCTCCGACGGCGACTCCCGGGCCGTACTAGGCGTCCCGGCCGCCCACCAACTGCCCGCCGAGCCGGGCGGCGGTTACCTGAGCACCGGCGCCGGGGAGCTCATCCGGTTCCAGACCGCCTTCGTCTCCGCGCCGCTGCCCCCACCGGCGACGGAAGCGACCTCGGCGGTCCGGCGGTTCACCGCGGCGGCAGCCCCTCTTCAGGCGTCCCCGGCCGGCCCGACCGTGTTGCACGCGGTGCTCCAGCGGATGGGCGGGATCGGTGCAGCGGCGCACCGGATCTGGTTGCCACCGCTGGGCCGCCCGCCAGCGCTGAGCGCTCTGCTCGCCGCGACCGGCCCGCGCCGCGGCACGCTGCGCGTCCCGGTCGGTGTGGTCGACCGCCCGTTTCAGCAGCGCCGCACACCGCTGCTGGCCGAACTCGACGGAGCGGCAGGCAACGTCGCGGTGGTGGGCGGTCCGCAGTCCGGCAAATCCACCGCGCTGTGCACCCTGATCGACGCCCTCGCGGCCTGCCACGATCCGCATCAAGTGCAGTTCTACTGCCTGGATCTGGGCGGCGGCGCACTGTCCGCGGTGCGCGGTCTGGCGCACGTGGGGGCGGTGGCCGGCCGCGCCGGAACCGAGTTGGCGAGGTGCATCGTCGCCGAACTGGAGGAGATCGTGGCCGATCGAGCCGCCCGGTTCGCCGAACACACCATCACGTCGATGGCGCACTACCGGCGGCTACGGGCCGCCGCCGATCCCTGTTGCGCCGCAGATCGATACGGCGACGTGTTCCTGGTCATCGACGACTGGGCCGGTATCCGACGGGAGTTCGCCGCCCTGGAGGAGCCGATCACCGCGCTGGCCGCCCGGGGGCTGTCGGTGGGGGTGCATGTGGCGCTGTCGGCTGCGCGGTGGGCGGAGATCCGCCCCGGGCTGCACGACCAACTCGGCACCCGGCTGGAACTGCGCCTCGGCGACCCGGCCGAATCGGAGGTCGGCCGCGCGGCGGCGACCGAGGTGCCCGCCGACCGGCCCGGGCGGGGCCTGACCCGCGACGGCCTGCACATGCTGATCGCGACACCGGAACCACCGCCCGCCCGCCCCGACGACGCGGCAGCTCCGCCGATCCGGCCGCTGCCGACCATGATCGAGGCGGCCGCGCTGATCACCGCCGCCACCGCCGCACGCCCGGCGCTCGGCCTCGCCGAGCGTGCCGGCACCCCGGTGACCCTGGATTTCAGCACCCGCCCGCACCTGCTGATCCTGGGCGGCGACGAGTGCGGCAAAACCGCGACCCTGCGCCTGCTCTGCCGGGAGATCGTGCGGACGCACACCGCCGGGCAGGCGCGGCTGCTGCTCGTCGACCCGCGCCGCAGCCTGCTCGGAGTGGTCGAATCGCCCCATCTGGCCGGCTATCCCATCGGCGCCGCCGGGATCGGCACAGCCCTGGACGACCTGACCGCGGTGCTCTCCGACCGGCTGCCGCCCGCGCAGCCCAGCCAGCGCCAACTGCGGGACCGATCCTGGTGGAGCGGACCCGACTACTACCTGATCATCGACGACTACGACCTGATCCCGGCCGGAGCCCCGGCCGGGCTGCTCGACGTGTTGCCGCACGCCCGCGACATCGGATTGCACCTGATCGTGGCGCGCCGCAGCGGGGGCGCGACCCGCGCGCTCTACGAGCCGCTGCTGGGCGCGCTGCGCGACCACGGCTGCCCGACGCTGGTGATGGGCGGCGACCCCGACGACGGGCCACTGATCGGAGCGGTCCGCGCCGAGCCGCGGCCACCCGGACGCGGCGTGCTGGTCACCCGGCCGGGCGACGAACGGCCGGTGCAGGTGGCCTGGAGCCCGCCGTGCTGACCACGGTGGCCGCCGGCCGTGCTCGCCTGCGGCTGCTGGCCGGGGCCGCCCCGCCGGCCCCGGTGGTCATCGAGATCACCGGACAGGCCGTCACGCTCACCGACACAGCGGGAACCGACCCGGCGGGCCCGGCCGCCGCCGTCACCTATCCCCGCGACCGGCCGAACCTCGCGACGATCGTCGCCGAAGCGGCCGCCGCGCGGGCCGCGCCGCGCGGCGCGGCGGTGGTGGTGGACGCCCCCGGCGACGTCGCCGGGACGACGGCACTGGCCGCGCTGATCACCGACCGGCTGACCGTCGCCGGGACGCTGCTCGCCGTCGTCGTCGACGACGCACGGCGGCGCCGGCTGGCCGCGGCGATCCCGGCCACGCCACCGGATGCACCCGTCCGGAAACCGAGCCGGCGCATCCGGGTGCTCGCCGGGGCCGTCACCGCCGTCGCGGCGCTGGCGCTGCCCGCCGCGCTTCCGGCCCCGGGAACGCGGAAACCGGCGCCGTCACCGCCGGTGGCCACCCTGGTCGAGGGCCGGGTGGCGCTCACCGTGCCGGCCGGCTGGCAGCCGCGCCGGGTCACCGGCGGGCCGGGCTCGGCGCGCCTCGAGGTGGTCTCCCCGGCCGATCCGCAACTGCGGGTGCACCTCACCCAGGCGCCCGCCGCGCAACGCTCCCTGCCCGCGGTCGCCGACGTCCTGCGCGCCGCGATCGACGGCGAGCCGGCCGCGGTGTTCGTCGACTTCACGCCGGCCGGTGAGCGGGCCGGCCGGGCGGCGGTGACCTACCGGGAGCTCCGTGCGGACCACGAGGTGTCCTGGGCGGTGCTGCTGGACGGGCCGGTACGCATCGGCGTCGGCTGCCAGCACCGCCCCGGCGACGAAGAACCCATCCGGGCCGCGTGCGACCTGGCGATCCGATCGGCGCACACGGTGAATTGAACCCCGGCCCGCCCCGGCGAAAAATGGGGAACCCGACCGCGGGGGCGCGGGTCCAACAAGAAGCGTCCACCACGAGAGCCGTCCCATCCGACGGCAGCGACGAGAGAGCGAGCGGAGATCCCGATGAGCACCGATCCCACCCTCACCGTCGACCTGGAGTTGATGCGTGCGGTCGCCGCGGGCACCGACCGGGTCAACGACGAGCTGCGCGCCACCCTGCACGCCTTCATCACCCGAATGGCCGGGGTGCCCGCCTCGGTGTGGTCCGGCAGCGCCGCGCTGCGCTTCCAGTCGGTGATCGACCGCTGGAACGACGAGGCGCGGCAACTGCACCGCGCGCTGCACGAGATCGCCCAGACCATCCGTGCGAACGAACGCGCCCTGCGGGCCGCGGCCGACCACCACGCCCAACGGGTCGCCGCCGCCGGCGGGCGACTGTGAGAGCGGAGACCACGATGGAACACGTCCTGTCCTACCGCTTCGACGCGATGGACGACCTCATCCGCCGCGACATCCAGGCCACCTCGGCGCGGATCGCCGGCGCGTTGCAGGACCTGAGCAGGCAGATCGCGCCGCTGCTGCAGACCTGGACCCGCGAAGCCGCCACCGCCTACCGCGACGAGCAGCACCGTTGGCACCGGGCGGCCGCCGCGCTCAACGACATCCTGGTCGAGCTGGGCAACGCGGTACGGGACGGGGCCGGCGAGCTGGCCCACACCGACCGGCAGGCGGCGAATTCCTGGCGCCGCTGACCGGGGAGCATGGTGTGGCCCCGATGTTGGGGAGCGGCCGGGGCCACACCGTCACCCCGATTTTGACCAGCGCGGACAGCGGCCGGTAAGCTCCTTCGCTGGCGTGCGGTCAGCACGGATCCTCGGGTCGATGTCGGTCGCCGAGACCATCCTCGCCGCTCACGCCGGACCGGCACCCGGGGCACCCCGGGATCAACCCGAGAGAAAGTCGAGTAAGCGCTGTGCCCACTTACACGCCGAAGGCCGGTGACACCACGCGCGCGTGGCATGTCATCGACGCCACTGACGTGGTGCTCGGCCGGCTGGCCTCCGCGGCGGCGACGCTGCTGCGCGGCAAGCACAAGCCGACGTTCACGCCGAACGTCGACGGTGGCGACTTCGTCATCGTCATCAACGCCGACAAGGTCGCCATCAGCAGCGACAAGCCCAAGCGCACGCTGGTCTACCGGCACTCGGGTTACCCGGGCGGGCTGCGCAAGCGCACCGTCGCCGACCTGATGGACAAACACCCCGAGCGGGTCGTGGAGAAGGCGATCGTCGGGATGCTGCCGAAGAACCGGCTGGGCCGCCAGATCAAGACCAAGCTGCGCGTCTACGCCGGGCCCGAGCACCCGCACGCCGCCCAGCAGCCGGTTCCGTACGAGATCAAGCAGGTGACCCAGTGACCGAGCCGACCAACCAGCCGGTGGCCGACAACCCCGAAACCCAGCCCGCCGAGACCGCCGCCGACACCCCGCGCGAGCCGGTCGTGATCGAGGGCCTCATCCAGACCGTGGGCCGGCGCAAGGAAGCCGTCGCCCGGGTTCGCCTGGTGCCCGGCACCGGCAAGTTCGAACTCGACGGCAGATCGCTGGAGAACTACTTCCCCAACAAGGTCCACCAGCAGCAGATCAAGGCGCCGCTGGTGGCCGTGGACCGCGCCGACAGCGTGGACATCTACGCCCACCTCGACGGCGGCGGCCCGTCCGGCCAGGCCGGCGCGCTGCGCCTGGCCATCGCCCGGGCGCTGATCCTGGTCTCCCCGGAGGACCGGCCGGTGCTGAAGAAGGCCGGCTTCCTCACCCGTGACCCGCGGGAGATCGAACGCAAGAAGTACGGCTTGAAGAAGGCCCGCAAGGCGCCGCAGTACAGCAAGCGCTGACCTGCCATGGGTCGCCTTTTCGGCACCGACGGTGTCCGTGGGGTCGCCAACCGCGAACTGACCGCGGAACTCGCACTGGCTCTCGGAGCCGCCGCCGCCCACCAGTTGGCCGTCACCGACGGCCGGCCGGTGGCGGTGGTGGGCCGCGACCCGCGGGCCAGCGGCGAGATGCTCGAAGCCGCCGTCATCGCCGGTCTGACCAGCCAGGGTGTCGACACCCTGCGGGTCGGGGTGCTGCCCACCCCGGCGGTGGCCTACCTCACCGACGCCTACGACGCCGCGCTCGGCGTGATGATCTCCGCTTCGCACAACCCGATGCCCGACAACGGCATCAAGATCTTCGGCGCGGGCGGGCAGAAGCTCGACGACGCCGCCGAGGACCGTATCGAGGAGCAGGTGGCGGCCGGACCCGGGTTGCGGCCGGTCGGTGCGCAGGTGGGCCGGGTCCGGGACGCGGCCGACGCGATGGACCGCTACCTCGGCCGGGTCGCCGCGGCGGCCACCGCCGACCTGAGCGGTCTGACCGTGGTCGTGGACTGCTCGCACGGCGCGGCGTCGGTGGCCGCCCCGCGCGCCTACCACGCCGCCGGGGCGAAGGTCGTCGCGATCAACGCCGACCCCGACGGGCTCAACATCAACGACCGATGCGGATCGACCCACCTGGACCCGCTGCGCGACGCGGTGCGCGAGCACGACGCCGACCTGGGCATCGCCCACGACGGTGACGCCGACCGCTGCTTGGCCGTGGACGCCACCGGCGCCGTGGTCGACGGCGACGCGATCATGGCGGTGCTGGCCCTGGCGATGCAGGAAGCCGGCACGCTGGCCGCGGACACCCTGGTCGCCACCGTGATGAGCAACCTGGGCCTGCACCTGGCGATGCGCGACGCCGGAATCACCGTGCGCACCACCGCCGTCGGCGACCGCTACGTCCTCGAGGAACTGCGGGCCGGCGGCTACAGCCTCGGCGGTGAACAATCCGGGCACATCGTGCTGCCCGGGTTGGTCAGCACCGGTGACGGCATCATCACCGGGTTGAGCCTGATGTCGCGGATGGCGCAGACCGGCGCCGCGCTGGCCGAGCTGGCGGCCGCGATGCGCACCCTGCCACAGGTGCTGATCAACGTCGAGGTGGCCGACAAGGCCACCGTCGCGGCCGCCCCGGCGGTCCGTGACGCGGTCGAGGAGGCCGAGGGCGAACTCGGGGAGACCGGGCGGATCCTGTTGCGGCCCTCCGGAACCGAACAACTGGTGCGGGTCATGGTGGAGGCGGCCGACGAGGACACCGCCCACCGCGTCGCCGGCCGGGTCGCCGACGTCGTCGCCGCCCAGCACTGACCGGGAACCGCACGCGGCGCGCGGCGGTCCTACCGGTATGGCAGAACCTCCGATCGACACCGGTGTCCGATTCTACACCGCCGCGGTGCGCGGGGTGGCCGACCGCTTCGCCGCCCACGGGCAGGCCCTGGCGGCTGCGGCGCACCGGCACCGAACCGGGCTGAGCTTCGACGGCTCCCGCGCGGGCCGGGCGCACGGCGCCGACGGTGACGCGCTTCGCACCGAGCTGGACCGCCTCGGCGCGAGCCTGCACCGGTGGTCGCGGGCGGTCAACGAGATCGCGCTGACCCTGCGCGCGACGGCGGACCGCTACACCGACGCCGAGTCACGGTGCGCGGCACGGCTCGGCTGACCCGGTGACCGTGACACCGGCAGGCGCGCTGCTGGAGCGCGGCCGCCGGGCGGTCGCACACACCCAGCGTTACGTGTCGGCGGCGGCCCGGCTGGGCTACCGGCATCCGGACCTGACCGGCCACGACCGGCGGCTACTCGACGAGTACGACCGCGAGGACGGCCTGGACCTGGCCGCACTCGACCGGGACTGCGCACTGCTGTGGTCGGCGGCGGCGGTCGCCGACGACGCGGTCGCCACCGAACGGCGGCTGGCCGCCGAACTGGCCGGGGCGTGGTCGGGTCCGGCCGCGCAGGCCGTGACGGGCTTCCTGCGGCGGCACCGCGAGGCCGCCCAGCAGGTGGCGGAGGCGATGCGGGCCGCCGCCGCGGCCTGCGCCGCCCTACGGGACGGGCTCGGGATGGCGGTCGCCGCCAAGGCCGACGCCGCGGCGGCGATCGATGACCGCTTCGCGGACCGTCGACCGGTCTGGCTCGCCGCGGCCGATGCGGTGGTCCACGGTCCCGGTGACCGGCGGGCCGAGGAGGTGGTGGCCGGCGAGATCACCGGCTACCTGCAGACCGAGATCGGCACCGACTGGGCCGCCGCGATGCACGAGGCACGCACCGCCATCGCCGACGGCTACCGCCGTGCCCTCGACCGGATCGTCGCGACCGGCGCCGCCGGCTTCGCCCTGCCGGGCGTCGCCCCGGCTGAGCCGGACCCGATCGCGGCGGTCGCCGCATCGTGGCCGGTGGCCGACCGGCCGCCCGCGTTCTCGGCCGAACCGGCACCGTTCGCCGGTGCGCCGGTGGCGGCGCCCGACACGGCCGCGCCACCCACCGCCGCGCCCGCGGGATCCGCGGCGCCCGCCGACCCGGTGGCCGCCCAGGCTCCGGGGTGGGCCGATCCGGCGGCCGGGTGGACCGGTGACGGCGCATCGGCCGGTGTCGCCGGCCCCGGCATCCTGCCGATGCTGGGCCGCTTGCTCGGCGCGAGCCTGGCGGCGCTGTTCGGGGCCACCGGAGCCCCCGGACCCGATCCGGGCGATCCGGGCAAGGATGACGACCCCGGCCCGGACGCAGAGGACCCCGACCCGGGCGCCGACGATCCCGAGGCGGTGCGCCCCGATCCGGGGGAGGACGACCGGGCCGCCGAACCCGGCCACCCCGGCACCGTCCTCGACACCGACACCGACACCGACACCGCGCCGGCCACGCCGGCCGACACCGGTGAACCGGGCCCACCCGAACCGGCGGGCGGCCCACCGGTCGACCCCGTGCCGGTGGCACCCCCGGCCGACGGGCCGCCGACCCCACCGGAAACCGAACCGCCGCCGTCGACCGACCCACTGTCGAACCGACCGGCACCGGCCGGGCCGGAAACCGCGGGGACCGATCTGCGAACGCCGTGCCAGACCGCCGCCGACGAACTGCCCCAGGCCGGGGCCTGAGGGCGCGGCGCGGCCGGTCAGGGCAGCAGTTCGCGCAACTGCTCGACGTAGCGCACGTACTCGCGTGGGTCGCCGGTCACCGGACCCACCAGCAGCGTCGTCACCCCCGCCGCCGCGAACGCGGCCACCCGCTCGGCGACGAACCCGCGGGGACCGATCAGCGAGACCGCGCGCACCAATTCGTCGGGCACCGCGGCGATCGCCTCCTGCTTCCGCCCGGACAGGTACAGCTCCTGGATCCGGTCGGCTGCCGGACCGTAGCCGTACCGAGTGGCCAGGCTGTGGTAGAAATTGCGGCCCTTGGCACCCATCCCACCCAGGTAGAGCGCGAGTATCGGCTTGGCCCAGGCGATCCGCTCCTCGACGTCATCGCCGATGGCCAGCGATGCCCCCACCATCACGTCCAGTGGGCCCAGCGCCGGATCCCGCTTGGCCTGCCCGGCGGCCAGCGCCTCGCCCCAGACATCCATCGCCTTCTCCGGGTGGAAGAACACCGGTTGCCAGCCCTCGGCGATCTCCGCGGTCAACGCGACGTTCTTCGGTCCCAGCGCCGCGATCGAGATCGGGATCCGTTCGCGCACCGGGTGATTGATAAGGTGCAGCGGCTTACCCAAACCGGTGCCCTCGCCGGCGGGCAGCGGGATCTGATAGTGGGCGCCGTCGTGGTGCAGGTCTTCGCGCCGCCATACCTTCCGGCAGATCTCCACCACTTCCCGGGTGCGACCGAGGGGGGCGTCGAACGGCACACCGTGGAAGCCTTCCATCACCTGCGGTCCCGAAGTGCCGATGCCGAGGCGGAACCGACCGTCGGAGACGTAGTCCAGTCCGGCCGCGGTCATCGCCAGCAGCGACGGCGTGCGGATGTAGATCGGCACCACCCCCGACCCCAGTTCGACGCGGTCGGTCTTGGCCGCCAGGTAGCCCAGCTGGCTGATCGCGTCGTAGGAATACGCCTCGGCGACCAACACGATGTCCAGGCCGACTTTCTCCAACTCGACAACCTGGTCGACCGTTTCCTTGAAGCCGCCGGAATACGATAATTGCACGCCGATTCTCATGCGCGGAATACTACCGCTCCGATATATTCGAACGGAACACGGTTGCCGAAAAAGGGGGAGAGCGTGAACACCTGGACACGGATCGGGGTGGCGGTGCTGACCCTCACCGCCTACCTCTTCGGTGCCGGCGCCGCAGCGGCCGAAGACCTCCGGACGGTCCCGTCCTCGATTTCGGGTACAAGCCCGGATAGGTTGGGCCAGTGGAGCGTTGACTACCAAAGAATCACAGGGGGAGACCCGTCGGTGGTCGCCGCCATCAACGACATCATCGACGCGGAGGCGCGCGGTCAGGTCGCCACCTACGAGCCCAGCGCGACCAAGACCCAGCCCTGGACCTTCCATTCGACCGGCACGCCGTTTTTCGGACCGATCACCGTCTCGGAATTATTTGTCGGCGAATACAGCACCGATATGCCGAATATGCCATTTCATGCCGTCGCCACCCGGGTATTCGATAAACGCAGCGGAGTATTGATCACCTGGGACAATCTTTTCACCGACAAGAAGGCCGGTCTGGTGCGGTTGGCGGACCAGACGGTCGCGATCCTGCCCACGGTCTACGCGCCGCCGAAGCATCCGGGCACCTGGCAGTTCGGCAACGAGGTGGCACCGATCGACGTCAACTTCAAATACTGGATCCCCACCGACGGCGGCATCGAACTGCACTTCCCGGACTACCAGTTCGGCCGCGGCCTGGCGGTGATCACCGTGCCCTGGGATGCGGTCGCCGACCTGATCGCCCCGGAGTTCGCCCCGATCATGGGCTGACCGGGGCGAACCGGGGCGGCCACCGGCTCAACCGGTGGGCCGGGCCACCCGCGGTGTGTAGCTGCCGTGGAAGGTCAGCGGCAGATGGTGCCGCAGCCGCCCGGTGAACACCGGCCCGGCCGCCACGTCCTGGGCGTCGAGAACGACCAGGCTGGCCCGGTTGTTCACCCCGTCCTGGGTGGTGATCAGCAACCATCCGTCGTCCTCGGCGGTGGCTCCCGGGCGGGCGGCGAACACCGCCTCGTGCGGCTGGTGGCCGTAGGGGAACTGGTGGACGATGGTCTTGCCGGTGGTGTTGTCGAGCTTGGCCACCGCGTTCGGGTAGGCGCTGCCGTCAGCGTCGGCCGACAGGTAGGTGTAGCGGTTGGGCTTGCCGGTCCGCCGGATGTTGAACGACGGGAACTCGCCGACCAGGTCGGTGATCGGTTCATGGATCACCTTGTCCGACGGGGTGATCCGCAGCCGCAGCAACGTACCGCCGTAGGAGCCGATCTCCCCGGCCGTATCGGTGCTCAAGGTGGAGAGCTGACCGTTGAGCTCCTCCCAGGAGGCGTCGTAGTGGACCAGTTCCACCACGGTGTCCGAGCCGTCCTCGTAGGTGTTGGCCAGGTGCAGGTGCAGCAGCGGGTCGGTGTAGATCACCCGGGGCTTGCCGCCGTCGCGGGGGACCAGACCGATCATCGTGCCCTGGCCGGGGTCGTACTCGATGGCGTCGATGAAGTTGCGGAACCCCAGGCCGGCGCCGAGCAGTTTGGTGGTGGGGAACACCAGCGGCGGGATCGCGAACACCACGTGTTTCTTGGTCAGCCCCATGTCGTGGTTGAACCGCGCCAGCGGCAGGTTCAACTGGCCCAGCCGGTGCAGCTTGCCGGCCCGGTCCACCCGGTAGCACGCCAGTTTGGGGAACGGCACCATCGCCAGCCCGAAGTTGAACATGTCCCCGGTCTCGGGGTCCCATTTCGGGTGCGCGGAGAACGCCCCGATCCACTTCAGTTCGCCGTCGAAGTTGTGCACGCCGACGGTGTCGAGCGTGTCCGGGTCGATCTCGGTGGGTGGGCCGCCCTCCCACAGCGCGAGCAGTTTCCCGGCGTGCATCACCACGCCGGTGTTGGCGACATTGGCGGGGAACCGCAGGGCGTTGGCGATCAGCCCGCCGGGACGCATGGTTCCGAGCGCCCGGTACGGGGCGCCGCGGGAGGTCAGCGACTTGCGGTAGTGCTTGGTGCGCACGTAGCGGTTGCGGTAGTGCACCTTGCCGTCGGACATGGCGAACATCGACAGCATGCCGTCACCGTCGAACAGGTGGCCCAGCGTCTGCCCGCCGGCGTCGAGTTTGCCTGCGCCGTTGCGGTACAGCGTGCCCTCCAGGTCGGCGGGCAGTGCGCCCTCGGTGTCGTCGATGAGGTAGTCGTACTCCTCGTAGAGCGGGGTGTAGGCGGCGAAGTCGCGGCCGGCTTCATCGGTGTTGGTCACGGATCGTCCTTTACTGGTGGTCGGGGGCGGGCGGGCCGGCCGGACGCACCCGCAGGGTGCAGGAGAGTCCGGGCAGATGGGGGTCGAACTCCAGCGGCATCGCCGAGTTGGCGTCGAACACCTTCTCGCAGGCCGCCTTGCACGCCATCAGGCACGAATTCTCCTGCGGCGAATTGGTTCCCACCGAGGTGTGCATCGCGCATTCGGGGATCTCATAGACGACGGTACCGTCGGCCTCCACCCCGGTGCGGTGGATCGGGCCGACCAGAAACGTCGCCACCCCGACACCGGTGTCCATCACGGTGGGGTGCAGGCCCGGCGGGACCAAACGGACCGCGTTGAACATCGGCAGCAGATAGCGCAGCCATCGGCGCAGTCGGGTGGCCACGGTCGAGGAGACCAGCTCCTCCACATCGGCGTAGGGCAGGAACCGCACCAGTTCGCTGCTGGCCCATTCCAGTTCGTAGACGAACTGACCGTAGCGGCGCTGCCACGACTTGCGGGGGGACTCGAACAGCCGGTTCGGTTTCCGTTCGGCGATGACGGCGGCCCAGCCGTCGTCGACCGCTGTGCGATCGTCGGCGACCAGCCGCAGCATCGGCAGCAGCACGGTCTCGGGGATGTCGCCCACCCGGCTCAGCATCGAGCGCATGATCCAGTCGTCCCGCAGGGCGGTGACCGGACCGGTGACGGTCTGGGTTGCGTTCACGGCAGTTCCACCTCACTGGCCTTCCACCGGCCGTCGACGCGTTGCATGGTCATCGCGATCCGACTGCGGTCCACCCGCGGGTCGGGCACCTCGGTGTTGGAGACGGTCTGGTCGACGAACAGCAACACCTTCACCTCGTCCTTGCCGGCCGATTGGATCGCCGAGTCGAGCACCACCCCGCGCCCGGCGGCCTGATTGTCGATGAGCAGTTGGCGCAGTTTGGCGCTCGAGGTCTGATAGATCTCGCGGAACTCGCCGGTCGCGCCGTCGAGCACCGCATCGAAGTTGGCGTCGAGGTCGCGGGTGTCGATCGAGGTCAGCGTCACCGCGTAGCTCTCGGCGGCCTGACGCGCCTGTTCGGCGGCGGCCTGCACCGCCCGCACGTCGTGGTACTGCCAGCCCAGGTAGCCGCTGAGCCCACCGAGGCCGATGATGAGTGCCGCCGCGGCACCGACGGCGGCGCGTAGCTGCAGGCGGCGTCGGCGCGTCGGCGCGCTCTGCGGGTCCTCCCCGACGGCGACGGTGTCGCCTCCACGCTGGTCGCCACCGGAATCGTCGGCGTCGAATTCATCGGCGGTGAGGGCTTCGAGCGCGTCGAGTTCGGTACCCGTGTCGCGTTCGACGGTGGCGGAAGCCTTACCGGTCATCACGAACCTCCTGTTTCGGTTTAATAGGGGCCGCCCTGGCGTTGGGGTTCTGACTCCGGCGGCATCGGCGGGCCGCCGTAGGGCAGGTCGATGGTGTAGGGCCCGGACGGGGTCGGATCGGTGCGCTGCAGCGTGTCCAGCCCGGGCGGCGGTCCGGCGGTGTCGATCCCGTCCGCGGGCGCCGGAGCGTTGCGGGCACCGCGCACCAACACGCCGGGATCGTCGTTGAGGCAGTAGGTGTACATGTACGGCTCGGGATAGTTCGGGATGAACGGCACGTCGCGCGGGTGCGGATAGTCACAGAAGTAGCGCGGGTAGATGTCGGCGATCGCCCAGATCCCGCCGTCGTGCATCAGCGACGCCACCCCGTCGAGCACCGAGGGCCGGTCGTCGCGGAACAGATGCGCCAACGCCGGCACCCGCACATAGGACAGCTGCGCCACGGTGGTCAGATTCCCCAGCAGCTGCACCATGGTCGCGGAGTTCTCATCGATGACCCCGTCGGCGGTGTCGAGCAGGCGCGGTGTCTGATCGAGCAGCCGCCGGATTCCGTCGTCCTTGGCGCTGATCCCGCTCAGGGTCCCGCCGAGGTTGTCGGCGAGGCGGCTCAGCCCGGCCGAGGAGTCGTCGAAGATCTTGAACACCGGGCGGCTGCTGCGCAGCAGGGTCACGGTCTGCGGCAACACCCCGTCGAGGGTGGAGATCAGCATCTGGCCGCCGGCCAACAGATCCCGTAGCTTCTGCGGCCCCTCGGCGCTGACCCCCAACTCGCCCATGACCTGCTCGAGTTGCGCCGGATCGGTCTGGGCGAGCAGGCCTTCGATGTTGTCGAGCAGCCGCCACAGCGGCACCGGCGTCGTGGTGTCGGATTGATCGATCACGCTGCCGTCGGTCAGCAGCGGCCCGACCGCACCGGTGGGCTGGAAGTCGAGGTACTGCTCCCCGGCCGGGGACAGCGCCGAGACCCGCACGGTGGTGCCGTCGCGCGGGATCTTGATGTGCCCGTCGATCTGGGCCACGGCCTGCACACCGTCGGCGGTGATCTCCACCGCCTTGACCCGGCCGATCGGGATCCCGTTGAGGGTGACGTCCTGATCGGCCAGCAGCCCGCCGGAATCCTCGAGGTGGACCCGCACGGTCATCTGGGCGGCGATCGGATTGGTGCGCAGCGCTCCGAACAACAGGTAGATCGAGCCGATCACGACCAGGACCACCTGGGCGAGCGCGGAGAACAGCAGCTTGTTCCTTGAGGCCGTGCGCGCCGCCCACACCGCCGCGGCGGCGGGCAGGTGCAGCAGGCGAGTGGGGGCGGCGCTCATTTCGGCCCCCATACCTGTCCGCGGTCGGGCCCCCACACCCGGTCGCCGAGTTGGGTCAAGACGAACTTCAGCGATCCGACGAGGTTGTCCCAGTCGGTCCACTTGGGGCCGTGGAAGGCCGGGTCACCCAGGTGGTTGAGGTCTTCGATGTGCCCCAACGCCACCTGCTGCAGGTCGACGTCGGAGTGGGCGGCGTTGGAGGAGAAGAACTTCAGTGCCGGCGGGATGACCCGCAGCAGATTGTCCAGGCTGACCTGCGGATCGAGTGCGGCGTCGTTGAACGCGGCCGACAGCGCATTGAGGTCACGGACCAGGCTGCGGGTGTCGGTTCCGGCGATGGACGGGAAGCGTTCCAACTGGGCGGTGACCACGTTCATCCGCTGAATCAGGTCGACGATCTGGGTGGTGTTGTCGGCGATGACCGCCAAGGCGGGCGCCGACGATCCGAGCACCTCGTTGATCGCGGTGCGGTCGGCGTCGAGGGTCTCGGCCAGCTCGGTCACCCCGGTGAGCACGGTGCGGATCTCGTCGGAGCGCGCCGACATGGTGGTCACCAGCCGCCGGGACTCCTGGATCATCGCGGCCAGCCCCTCCCCGTCGGGGCCCACCGCGGAGCCCAGGCCGTTGAGGACCCGGGTCAGGTTGCGCACGACGCCGCCGTTGACCAGCATCGACGTCGAGGTGAGCACGTCCTCGACGGTGGCCGCGGCGACGGTTTGGGGCAGCGCGATCGTGTCGCCGTCGCGCAGGGCGGTCGCGTCCCCGATGTCGGGCGGGTGCAGCGCGACGAAGATGTCGCCGAGCGGGGTGGCCGACCGCAGTTCGGCGGTGGTGCCGACCGGCAGCCGCACCCCGTCGATGATCTGCATCTGCACCACCGCGGTGTAGTTCTCGGCGCGCATCGCCACCACCTCGCCGACGTCGGCGCCGCCGACGCGGACCTTGGCCCGGTCGGGGAGGTTCAACGCGTTGGTGAAGACCGCATTGAGCTGGTAGGAGGAGCCGCCGAGTCCCGGCGCGGGCAACGGGAGGTCCTCCACGCCCTTCGAGCAGCCGACCAGCACCGTGGCCGCCAGCAGCGGTGACAGCCAGCGGCGGGCCCACCGCCGGTGAGCACCGGTCATTTCTCCCCCAGCCGGGTCAGTCCCTCGAGGACGTGGGTCACTCCGAAGTCGGGCCCCATGTCCCGCACCGTGCCGGTGCGGCACCCGAGCTGGCGCAGCCCGAGGATGTTGCACACCTCTTTGGTCATCGAGCTGTCGAAGAACACCGAGTCGAAATGTGCGCCGACGCGCAGCATGCCGTTGTCGGTGTCCATCGCGTTGGCGACGTTGTCGACGGCCAGCGGGGCCACGTTGAACACTTCGGCGAGTTCGCGGCGGTAGTCCACCAGCGCCCGGGTGAGGTTGTCGCTGCTCTGCACGGTGGCCTTGATGTCCGCACCGTGGTCGGTGAGCAACGTGTCGACCTGCTCGAGCACGGCGTTGACCTGGGCGCCGGTACCGCCGCGACCGATGTTCTCCTCTGCCAGCAGGTCGCTGAGACGACGGATGTCGGTGCCGAACGTGCGCACCAGCTCCTCGTTCTGCGCCGCCGCGTCGAGCAGCGTGCTGACGTTGTCGATGATCGTGGTGATGTTCTCCTCGGTGGCCGCTCCGCCGTCGGCGCCCACCCGCAGTGCCTCGGACAGCTTGCCCAGGGCTTCCTTGATCTGCGGGCCGCTGGTGGCGGTGATCGCCGAGGAGGCGTTGAGCAGATCGGCCATCGGCCCGCCCCCCGAACCGTCCCCGCCGAGGGCGCCACCGAGCTTGTCGACCATCGCGAGCACCCGGTCGAACTCGATGGGGGTGCGGGTGCGGTCCGGGCCCAGCACCGCCCCGTCTTCCAGCACGGGGCCGTCGGTGTAGGCGGGGGTCAACTCGACGTGCCGGTCGGTGAGGATCGAGGTGCCGACGGTCACCGCGGTCACGTCGGCGGGCAGCCGCACGTTGCCGTCGACGCTGAGCACCACCCGCACACCGCGGTCGGTCGAGGTGATTTCGTCGACCTGGCCGACCGGCATCCCCAGCACCGCAACGGTATTGCCCTTGTACAGTCCGACGGCGTTGTCGAAGTGCGCGGTGATCCGCAGGGGAGGGGTGTCGCCGGAGCCGGTGAACCCGTAGGCGGCGCCGAGCACGGCGAGCAGCACGGCCAGCGCCGCGCCGATGGTGAGCAGCCGTCGTCTCATTCACAGTCCTTGAAGTACTGGTAGCGCTCGGGCCACTCCCATTGCTCCGCACGGCCGCTGATGGCGCACATCCAGGAATCGACCATCAGCCCGCCGGGCAGCAGGAAGTCCAGGTACGGCCCGGAGCCGGTGGCGTTGGCCAGGTTGCGCATCGCCAACGGCATGGCCTGGAACAGGTTGCGCAGCAACTCGTCGTGGTCGCCGACCATCGCGGTGACCTCACGCAGATCGGTCAGGAGCTTGTCGATCTGCGGACGCCGGTCCACCAGGGTGTCGCGGACGACGGTGACCAGGTCGGTCGAGGCCTGCAGCAGCCGCACCGCGCTGTCCCGCCGGGCCACGATCTCACCGATCAGCTCGTCGCCCTGGCGCACCAGGGCGGCGAGATCGCTGCGCTGGCCGCCCAGCATCGCGGCGACCTGGGCGGTGCTGTCCAACAGCGCACCGATCTGGTCGCGGCGGTCGGCGACGATCTGGGCCAGGTTGTGCACGTTGGTCAGGGCGTCCGGCAGGATCGACGGCACCCCCTGCAATTGCGCCGAGACGATCTCCATGGACTTCGCGAACTGGGCGGCGTCGACGTCCTCGAAGGTCCGGGTCGAGTCCTGGAGGAGTTTTTGCAGGTCGTAGGGGACGCTGGTGTGAGCGAGCGGGATCCGGCGATCGGGTAGCGCATCGGCGCCGCGGGGCTTGACGTCGATGTAGCGCGATCCCAGGATCGTGGTGAGCTTGATCGCGGCGGTGGTGTCGGCGCCCAGCACCACACCGTGCCGGATCTTCATCGTCACCACCACCCGGTCGCCGGCGAGCTCGGTGCTGCTCACCGCACCGACCGGGACGCCGGCGATGTTGACCTGGTCGCCGGCCCGGACGCCGGCGACCTGGCCGAACTCGGCGCGATAGGTGGTCTTTCCCAGGTGCAGGGAGTTCACCAGCGTGGTGGCGACGATCAGCGCCACCAGCACCAGCAGCGAGATCGTCCCCAGCCAGGCGGTGTTGAGGTCCTCCAGGACCCGTTTACGGCGCGGTTCTTCCGTGGTCATCTTTCTCACCTGCACGGCCCTCACCTGCACATCGACGAGTACTGACGCTGACCGCCCGGGGTGGCCGCGTTGATGATCGAGGGCACAATCGGTTTCAGGAAGTTGAACAGGGTGAAGTTGAAGTCGCAGGCCTGCGCGCTCATCGCCGCGCTGTCGCCGGTGATGCGGGCCAGGCCCTTGAGCACCGCGGGCAGGTTCGCGCCGAGCCGGGCGACCTGGTCGCGGTCGGCCACCAGGGTGGCCAGTAGGCCGGGCTCCCGGTCCAGCAGGTCGTTGAGGTCGGGCTGGACCCGGCCGAGGATCCCGGACAGCTGCGCCACCACGGTGGAAATCGAGCCGATCGAGACGACCAACTCGTCGCGGTGGGCGTTGAGCCCGGAGACCACCGCCCGCATCTGCCGCAGGGTGGTCTGCAGGTTGCCGCCCTGAGCGGCGAGGTTCTCGGTGACCTTGGTCAGGCTCTCGATCACCGAACCGAGCAGCTGATCGGGGCCGGCGATCGATTGGGCGAGCCGCGACGTCTCGCTGATCAGCACCGCCATCGAACCCTCGTCGCCCTGCAGGGCCTTGATCAGTGCGTTGGACAGGTTGCCCCGGTTGGCCGGGTCGAGCAGGGTGAACAGCGGCTCGAAGCCGTTGAGCAGGTTGCTGACGTCGAACGACGGCTCGGTGTGCTCGACCGGGATGCGGCTGCCGTCGGGCAGCTGTTCGGGTGCACCGAAATCGTCGAGCGTCAAGGCCAGGTAGCGCTGCCCGATGATGTTCTGGTAGACCACCGAGACCTTGGTGTTGCCGTAGACCGGTTGGCCGCGCTCCACCCGGAATCGGGCCACCGCGAGCTCGCCCTCGAGATCCACCGAGTCCACCCGGCCCACCCGTACCCCGGCGATGCGGACGTCGGAGCCGGCGCGCAACCCGGTCACGTCGGTGAACGCGGCGGTGTAGGTGTTAGCCGGGCCGGCCACCTCGCGGCGCAGCGTCACCAGGATGGTCCACGTCAGCGACAGGCAGATCACCAGAAAGACGACGAGCCAGAGGATCTGGCGACGGTAGGCGGTCACGGCGTACCCCCCGGTGCCTCGTCGTCGGGCGTCGGGTCGAAGGTGGGGGCCGGTGGTGGCGGGTTCAGCGGTGTCAGCAGCAACTCGTCGGCCACCGTGTCCGGTTGCGGCGCCTCGACTCCTGCCGCGGTGTCCGGTTCCGGTGGCAGGGAGATCCCGGGCGGTGGGAGGTAGGAACGCATGTCGGGCATGCCGGCGAAGTCGAAGACCGGCTCCACCTCCGGTGCGGTGTCGCAACTGGCCCCGCGCAACTCGCCGTAGGCGGGGCAGTCGGCCCGGGTGTAGAGGCGCAGCGGGGCGAGTGCCACCACCAACTTGAACGTGAAGCTCAACTTCTTGCCGGTACGGGTCCACAGCTCGGCGAAGAACTTCTCGACCACGTTGTTCAGCGACACCCCGATCGCCGGGTACTTCGCCGAATTATCCGCCAACACACCGAGGACCGGGGTCAACTGGGTGCTGATCGCCAGCATCTGGTCGGCGCGGTTCTCCAACGCGGTGCCGACCGTGCCGACCGTGTCGCGGCTGCCGGTCAGCAGCGCGGACAGGTCAGCCTGCCGCTCGGCGACCGTCTGCATGGGTAGCACCGCATTGTGCAGCGCGTCGACCAGCTCGGGTGCGGTACCGCGCAGCGCGGTGATCGCCGAGTCCCAGGTCTGCAGCATCGCCGGCTCGCCGGTGTCGACGCTGAGGTCGTTCATCTCCGCGACGATGCGGTTGAGTCCGCCTGCCGCGGAGGTCAGTTGCGGGCCGCGATCGGCGGTGGCGTCGGCGATGGCGCGGATCAGACCGATCGTGCGATCGCCGTCGGGCCGGGTCAGCGCCGAGACCAGTTCGCGCAGCTTGGCCAGCGTGGTCTGGAACAGCTGCGCGGGCAGTGAGCGGTCCTCGCCGACGGTGTCGCCGGACCGGATCGGCCGGCCGTCGCCGGTGCCGACCAGCTGGACCGAGGACACCGCGAAGGCGTTGCTGGGCACGATGCGGGCGGTGACGGCGGCCGGGATCGACCGGGCGTACTGCGGGTCGAGGTCGATGTTGACGACGTTGAGACCGCCACCGATCGCCGGGGTCACGTTCCGGACCATCCCGACCAGCACGCCGCGGTATTTGACGTCGGACTTGGGTGGCAGCCCGTCACCGACGCTGGTCAACAACGCGGTGACCTGCACCCGACGGTCGAGCAGACCCTGAGACTTGGCAACCAGCAGGCCGCCGACCACCGACAGCACGGCCAGGAACACCACGCCGCGCAGCGCCAGCGTCCTGGTCGAGGCACCCCGGCCGTCCGGCTCGAAGATGTTGGGCACTACCCACCCAACCTTCCGCCGGCGTCGATACCCCAGAACGCCATCGTCAGCAGCATGTTGACGCCGACCATGATCGTGATGCTGGCGCGCATCGCGCGACCCGCAGCGATGCCCACCCCCTGCGGACCCCCGGTGGCGTAGAAGCCGTAGTAGCACTGGATCGTCGACATCACCCCGACGAACACCGCGACCTTGATCACCGCGAACACCATGTCCCGGCCGCTGAGCATCAGGGCGAAATAGTGCAGATAGGTCCCCGACGCCTGACCGCTGGCCATGAACACCACGAACTGGCAGACCAGGAAGTTCAGCGACAGACAGGCGACGAACAGCGGCACCACCGCGAGCGCGGAGGCCACCACCCGGGTGGTGACCAGGTAGGGGATGGGCCGGATGGCGACTGCCTCGAGCGCGTCAATCTCCTCGGAGATGCGCATCGCGCCCAACTGCGCGGTGAATCGGCAGCCGGCCTGGATGGCGAACGCGAGTGCCGCCATCATCGGGGCGAGCTCCCGCACCGAAGCCAGCGCGGTGATCAGCCCGGTCGCCGGCCCCAGGCCCAACAGGCTCAGGGCGTTGTAGCCCTCGATGGCTACCACGGCGCCGCCGGCGGCGCCGACCACCAGCACCACCCCGGCGGTGCCGCCACCGACCACGATGGACCCGTTGCCCCAGGTGACGTCGGAGAACAACCGCATGAACTCGCGGGGATAACGCCGCAAGACCAGCGGGATGCCGGCGATGGTCTGGAACAGGAAGGTCACCATGTGCCCGGCGCGGGCCGCCTGGCGGGTTGTGCCGTCGGCGAGGACGACGACCGGCCGGACGGCGCGCGGGTAGAAGGTGGCGGCCATGGTCAGAAACTCGCCTTCGGGAACAGGGTCACATACATCTGGCTCAACAGGGCATTGACCAGCATCAGCAGCAGGATCGACTGCACCACAGCGGCGTTGACCGAGTTCGCGACCCCGGCCGGCCCACCGCTTGCGCTCAGCCCCTTGTAGCAGGAGACGATCGCGACGATCACCCCGAACACCACGCCTTTGATCAGGGTGAGGATCAGGTCGTCGACGGTGGCGAACGAGGAGAAGGTGGCGGTGTAGCTGCCCGGCGTGCCGCCCTGCAGCATGACGGTGAACCCGTAGCCGGCGAGAAACCCGATGAAGCAGGTGAATCCGGTCAGGGCGATCGCCACCACCACGCTGGCCAGCAGCCGGGGCACGACCAGACGCCGGATCACCGAGACCCCCATGACCTCCATCGCATCGGTCTCCTCACGGATGCGCCGTGACCCGAGGTCGGCGCTGGTGGCCGAGCCGACCGCGGCGGCCATCAGCACCGCCGCCACCAGCGGGGCGCCCTGGCGGATCACCGCCAGGCCGTTGGCGGCACCGGCCAGTGAGGTCGCGCCCAATTGCCCGGCGAGCAGGCTGAACTGGATCGCCAGCGTGACGCTGAACGGCACCGCGACGAAGAAGGTCGGTACCACCGCGGTGCGGGCCATGAAGGTCGCCTGCTCGACGAACTCCTGCATCGGCAGCCGGCCGCGGACCAGGTCCACGCCGAGGCACTGAAACGTCCGCAACCCCAAGACGATCTGGCCGCCGACGGTGTGCAGCGCGGCCAGTGGGTGGCGGACCAGATAACCGTGCCACCATCGGGCCACTTCGGCGGTGGGGGTCACCGGCTCAACCTCGAGGCTGCTCATCGCGATCGGGTGTCTCCCTGTGGTGCCGCATCGGTCACGAACGGCGTGTCCCGGGGCACGGCTCAGTTCTCGTCCGCGTCGAAGACCAGGTTCAGCCGGTGCAGCCCGCGCAGCATGAAGCTCGGCTCGTAGGCGAAGTCGTTGTCCTCGCCGAACCGGACGTCGGTGAAGCGCCGGGCGAGCTCTTCAAGCGCGATCTGCGCCTCCATGCGGGCCAGCCGCGAGCCGGGGCAGGCGTGGATCCCGGTGCCGAATGCCAGGTGGCTCTTGGCGTCCGAGCGCTCCGGGTTGAACTCCTCGGGCTGCGCGAACTGTTTCTCGTCGCGGTTGGCGGCGCCGAAGGTCAGCACCACCATCGCGCCGGCCGGGATCGTCGTCGTGCCGAGTGTCGTCTCGGCCTTGGTGATCCGGAACATGCTCTGCACCGGGGTGAGGAACCGCAGTCCCTCCTCGACCAGGGCGGCCGAGCGGGCGGCCGGATCCTCGCGCAGCCACCGCCACCACCTCGGCTCGAGGACCAGCTGGTGCAACAGGCCGGACAGCAGCTTCGTCGAAGTTTCGTTCCCGGCGATCAGCAGCTGCTGGATGATGCTCAGGCAGGCGGCTGTGCTCAGCGGCTCGTCACCGTCGGCGGCGCTCGGTGCGGTCACCAGCCCGCTGAGCAGGTCGTCGCGCGGATTGGCGCGACGATCGTCGAGCTCGGCGGCGAAATACTGCTGATAAGCCAGGTTCTGCCGCGCCTGCTCGACGGCGTCGGCGTCGTCGAGGACCGCTCCGACGCTGGCGGTGAACTGGTCGGACCAGAGCTTGAAATCGTCGGTGCGATCGGCGGAGACGTTGAGCACCCGGGCGATCACCCGCAGGGGCAGCGGTGCAGCGAATCCGGTGACGAACTCGAACGGTTCGCCGGCCGGGATCGCGTTCACCAGGTCGGTGGCGATCGCCCGAACGCCCGGTTCGTGCTCGGCGATGAGCCGGGGGGTGAACGCCTTGCCGACCATCCGGCGGTAGTAGTGGTGCTCCGGCGGATCCGCGGTGAGCAGGGTCGGCACCGCCGGCCAGCCCTCGGCCTGGATCGCGGCGATCTCGTCGGCCACCGATTCCGGTGGCGGCATCTGCGGCAGACCGAAGTTGGAGGAGAACACCTCGTGGTTGAGCGCCGCCTCGCTGGACAGCTCGTAGGAGGTGACGAACCACATGCCCCGGCTCGGGACGAAGTGCACCGGGGCCTCGGTGCGCAACGCCTGGTACCAGGCGTAGGGGCATTGCACGGTGGCCGGATCCAGCGGGTCGAAGTCGGCGACCGCCAGGTCGTCCGGCGCGCCGGATTCGGTCGTGTTCGGGGTGGTCGTGTCGGTCACCTGCGGCCTCCGGGGTGGTCGTGGGTCAGTCGGCGGGGTACTGACGAAAGGACTTGACTAATTGGTTCGCCAATATAATAGTGAGCTACATCATAAGCAAGGGCTAGCGGAACAGGAGTTCCAAGAGTGCGAGACGGCACACCGAAGGCGCTGGTCACCGGCGCCGCACACGGAATAGGGCGGGCCATCGCCGCCCGGCTGGTCGCCGACGGCGCCCAGGTCACCGTCGCCGACATCGACGGCGACGCGGCCGAGGCGACCGCCGCGGAACTCGGTGCCGGCGCCGTGCGCTGCGACGTACGCGACGAGGAATCGGTGAGTGCGCTGGCCGCCTCGATCGACGAGCTCGACATCCTGATCAACAACGCAGGCATCTGGCGGTCGGCCGGGTTGGCCGACAGCAGCCGCGCCGACGTCGAGGACGTGCTGGGCACCAACGTGGTGGGCAGCTGGCTGGTCACCCGGGCGCTGCTGGCGAAGTTCCCGGCCGCCGGCGGCGCGATCGTCAACCTCACCTCGGTGCTGGCCGACCTGGGCGGCGCCGGCCGCGGGATCTACCCGGCCTCCAAGGCCGCGATCGTGGCGCTGACCAAACAGATGGCCACCGAATTCGCGCCTCGGGGCATCCGCGTCAACGCCGTCGGCCCCGGCCTGGTGCTCACCGACGGCACCGCCGGCGAGTTCGCCGACCCCGGGCTGCGCGCCGCGGTCGGCGCGGCCATGCCGCTGGGCCGCATCGGCACCCCCGACGACGTCGCCGCGGCGGTCGCCTTCCTGGCCTCCCCGGCCGCGGGCTACATCACCGGCCAGACGCTGTTCGTCGACGGCGGCTGGGCGATCAACGGCTCGGCGTTCATCGCGACCGCCGTCCAGACCTACCTGGAATCCCTCACCACCACCGATCGGAGGAACCCATGACCCAGACCGAGTTGCCGCGCGACGCCGCGCCGGGCCAGGCCCGCTCGAGCGGACCCACCGTGCAGAGCCTGCTGGCCAACGACTCCCGCGAGGTTCCGGCGCCGTTGCGCGAGGAGAGCTACGAGTACCTCGGGTGTGAGGACATCGACAAGGACCGCTACATCACCGAGGAGTTCCACCACCGCGAGGTGGAGAAGCTGTGGAAGCGGGTCTGGCAGGTCGCCTGCCGCGAAGAGGACATCCCCGAACCCGGTGACTACGTGGTGTACGACCTCGCCGACATGTCGCTGATCGTGGTGCGCCGGCCCGGCGGCGGCATCGCCGCCTATCACAACTCGTGCCTGCACCGCGGCACCCGGCTGTGCGACGACGCCGGCCAGACCCAGCAGCTGCGCTGCCCGTTCCACGGGATGACGTGGAACCTGGAGGGCGAGCTCACCGTGCTGCCCTGCCAGTGGGACTTCCCGCACATCGACGAGACGAAATTCGGTCTGCCGCAGGCGCAAACCGGGGTGTGGGGCGGTTTCGTGTTCATCAACCCCGACCCGCAGGCGACCTCGCTGGCCAACTACATCGGCGACCTGGAGAAGCACTTCGAGCCCTACGGCCTGCAGGACCGGTTCAAGGCGGTCCACGTCGCCAAAGTGATCGACTGCAACTGGAAGGTCGGCATGGAGGCCTTCCTGGAGTCCTACCACGTCATCGCCACGCATCCGCAGCTGCTGGAATACCTCGGCGACGCCAACACCCAGTACGACATCTACCAGCGCGCGGACGGCCAGCCCGGCTTCAACCGGATGATCACCCCGCAGGCCACCCCGAGCCCGCACCTCGACGACCTGGAACCGCAGGACGTCCTCGAGGCGATGTTCCGCGACTTCTACCCCGAGGGGATCGGCGAATTCGAGGTCCCCGAGGGCCAGTCGGCACGCCCGGTGGTCGCCGAGGCGCTGCGGGCCCGGCTGATGGAGGCCACCGGCGCGGATCTGTCGCAGACCAGCGACACCGAGATCGTCGACGCGATCCAGTACTTCGTGTTCCCGAACCTGGTGCCGTGGGCCGGCGCCGGCGCGCCGCTGACCTACCGGTTCCGGCCCTACCGCAACGATCCGAACCGGTGCATCTTCGACATCATGATGCTCACCCCGCTGCCGGCCGGGGTGCCCAAGCCCAAGGCTCCGCCGGTGCACTGGCTCGGCGCCGACGAAGACTTCAGTGCCGCACCGGAGCTCGGCGCGTTGAGCACGGTCTTCAATCAGGACCTGGGCAACCTGCCCCAGGTGCAGCGCGGCCTGCGGTCGATGACGAAGCCGGGCATCACGCTGGCCAACTACCAGGAGATCCGGATCCGCCAGTTCCACCGGGACCTCGATCGTTTTCTGGAGCGGTGACGTGTTTGACGCGCACGTCAACCCGATGCGCGAGAATGGGGGAGTGACCGACACCAAGACCGTCAAGTCCGGGCCAGGCCGGCCCGCCGGAACCGACAGCATCGACACGCGGCAGCGAGTACTCGCTGCCGCGTGTCGATGTTTCGCCCAATACGGTTACGGCCCGGCGACCACCAATCAGATCGCCGAACTCGCCGGTGTCACCGCCGGCTCGGTCCACTATCACTTCGGCAGCAAGAGCAAGCTGTTCGCCGCGGTCTGCGACGACGTCTACGGGCAGATCGTGGCGCGCTCCACCGCGGCGGTGGCCGGCGCCCAATCGGTGCCGGGGCTGCTGCAGGCGGTGCTCACCGAGTCGATGCGGATCAACCACGAGCATCCGGACCTGGCCGGCTTCGTCGCCGCCGCCCCGGTGGACGCGCGGCGGCACCCCGAACTGGCCGAGGCCTTCGCCCGGCAGGGCACCCGGATGATCGGCTCGCTCACCGAAGCGGTCGAGCGCGGCCAGGCCGGTGGCCTCATCCCGCCCGACGAGAACCCCGTTCAGGTGGCGCACATGATCAGCGCGATCGTGGACGGCTTCGCCCGGGCCGCGGCGGCCGCCGACCCGATCCAGATGGACGGGATGAACCGGCTCTTCGAGACGTTGCTGCTGCGCTCACCGGACGAGGAGCCGGGCGGCTGACCCGGCCGGACCGCCCCGACCAGCGCGTTGACAGCGATCGTGACGTATGTTACTAATTAATTATCGAACCAACTAATAGAGGGGGCGATGTGCCCGGCACCGCAACCGCAGTCGGAATCAGTCCCGAGGTCCTCACCGGGATCTTCACCACCGCCGCTCGGATCAAGGCGTGCGACGAGAAGTTCCGGTCGCTGATCCTCACCGGCCAGGTCAGCGCGCAGTACTACTCGCCGCGCGGCCAGGAGATCATCGCCGCGTCCATCGGTGCGCTGCTGAACACCAGCGACTACGTCGTCACCACCTACCGCGGCCTGCACGACCACATCGCCAAGGGCGTCCCGCTGGACCGGCTGTGGGCGGAGTTCATGGGCAAGGGCACCGGGCTGTGCAAGGGCAAGGGCGGGCCCATGCACATCACCCACCCGGAGTCGGGGCTGATGGTCACCACCGGCATCGTCGGCGGCGGTCTCCCGATCGCCAACGGTCTGGCGCTGGCCGCCCAGCTGCGCGGCACCGACCAGGTCACGGTGGTGAATTTCGGTGACGGCGCCACCAACATCGGCGCCTTCCACGAGGCCTGCAACCTGGCCGGCCTGTGGCGGCTGCCGGTCGTGTTCTGCTGTCAGAACAACCGCTACGCCGAACACACCGCCTTCGAGGACGGCACCAGCGTGGCCCGGATCGCCGACCGCGCGGCCTCCTACGACTTCCCGGGCGTGCGCGTCGACGGCAACGACCCGGTGGCGATGTACGAGGCGGCGCGCGAGGCGATCGACCGCGCCCGCTCCGGCGAGGGGCCGACGCTGCTGGAGGCGATGACCTTCCGGTTCTACGGTCACCAGATGTCGGACAACAACGCCTACATGAAACCCGGTGAGCTCGACGAGGCCCGCGCCAACGACCCGGTGCTGTTGTTCCGCCAGTGGCTGCTGGACAACGACATCGCCACCGAGGAGCGGCTGGCCGAGATCGAGGCGGCCGCCAAGGACGAGGTCGCCCGAGCGGTGAAGTTCGCCACCGACAGTCCGCCACCCGAGCTCGCCGAGGGGCTCACCGACGTCTACCAGGAGCAGGAGGAATCGGCGTGAACGAGGTCGAGACCGCCCCGATGACCGGCTTTCAGGCGCTGGGCAGCGCCCTCGACGACGCGCTGAGCCGCGACCCGTCGGTGCTGTTGCTCGGCGAGGACATCGCCGACGCGACCGGCGGCGGGGTCTTCATGGTGACCAACGGCTTGTCCACCAAACACGGCGCCGACCGGGTCCGCGCCACCCCGATCAGCGAGCAGGCGATCATGGGCGCCGCCATCGGTGCCGCCATCGCAGGCATGCGCCCGGTCGCCGAGATCATGCTGATGGACTTCCTGGCCGTCTGCATGGACCAGCTCTCCAACCACGCCGCCAAACTCTGCTACATGTCCGGCGGGCAGACCGCGGTGCCGCTGACCGTGCGGTGTGCGGCCGGGGCGGGAATGCAGTTCGGCGCCCAGCACTCCGAGATGCTGGAGGCCTGGCTGACCCACATCCCCGGACTGAAAGTCGTGGTCCCGAGCAACCCCGCCGACGCCAAAGGCCTGCTGACCGCCGCGATCTTCGATCCCGACCCGGTGGTGGTCGTCGAGCAGAGCCTGCTGTACTTCGGTCCGCCCCAACCGGTCCCGGTCGGCCACCACATCGTCCCGCTGGGCGAGGCCGCCACCGTGCGCCCGGGCCGCGACGTCACCCTGATCAGCTACGGACGCCAGGTCCACGACGCGGTCGCGGTGGCCGAACAACTGGCCGAGGAGTCCATCGAAGCCGAGGTCATCGACCTGCGCACCCTGGTCCCACTCGACGAGGACGCCGTGCTCGAGTCGGTGGCGCGGACCCGCCGCGCCGTGGTGATCCATGAGGCCGTGCGGCGCAACGGCTTCGGCGCCGAACTCGCCAGCCTCATCCACGAGCGGCTCTTCGACGACCTCGTCGCACCGGTCGAACGGGTCGGCGGCGCCGAAACCCCGATCCCGTTCGCCAAAGAACTCGAAGACGCCTTCGTCCCGAGCCGCGACGACATCCTCGCCGCCGCACGCCGGACCCTGGCCCGCGCCACGGCGTCGTAACGGGAGCACCCGTGGCGTACGGAATAGCGCAGGCCGCCGACCGTGACCCGGACGGGGTCGCGGTCACCGACGGGGTGACCACCTGGACCTGGCCGCAGCTGAACTCGATCCTCAACCGCACCGTCAACTGGCTGACCGACCGGGCCGGCGGGGGGCGGCTCGCGATCGCCGCGGAGAACAGCAGCCGCACCGCGCTCGCCCACCTGGCCGGCACCTACGCGGGACTCTCGGTGGTTCCGGTCAACGCCCACCTCAACGCCGCGGAGATCGCGCACATCCTCGAGGACTCCGGCGCGGAGCTCGTGCTGTGCAGCGCGCGCACCGCGGCCACGGTGCGCGCCGCGAGCCGGTCGGCCACGGTCGTGGCCTGGGACGCGCCCGGCGTCGACGGCGTCGACGACTTCGACGCGATCGTCGCCGGCTACCCCGACAGCGAGCCCTCCGACCGGATCCGGCCCGCCCGGCCGCTCTACTACACCTCCGGCACCACCGGCCGGCCCCGCGGCGTGGAACTGCCCGAGCAGATGTTCCCGACCGGGGACTCCATCGTCGACCACGTCGAGACGTTCGCCCAGTCCCGGATCCGGCCGGTCGGCCCGCACCTGGTGGTGGGGCCGTTGCACCACACCGGTCCGATCGGCGGGGTGCGGGGCCTGGCGGTGGGAAACCCGGCGGTGGTCCTGCGCAAGTTCGACGCCGAAGAGGTGCTGCGGCTGATCGAGGAGCACCGCATCGAACACTCGGTCATGGTGCCCACCCATTTCTCCCGCCTGCTGAACCTGCCCGCCGAGGTCCGGGCCCGCTACGACGTGGGCAGCATGCGCGCGGTGGTGCACACCGGCGCCCCCTGCCCGATCCCGGTGAAGCGCGCGATGATCGACTGGTTCGGCCCGGTCTTCATCGACGCCTACGGATCCACCGAGGCCGGCACCGTCACCGTCATCGACTCACACGAATGGCTGGACCACCCCGGCTCGGTCGGTAAGGCGCTGCCGGGCAAGGAGATCACCATCCGCCGCCCCGACGGCTCGCTTTGCGAAACCGGCGAGGAGGGCCTGGTGTGCGTGCGCTCCACGAGCGGCCCCGGACCGAGCTACCGGAACGACCCGGAGAAGACCGCGCAAAGCTACATCGCCGAAGACGTGTTCGTCATCGGCGAGATCGGCCACCTCGACGCCGACGGCTACCTGTATCTGACCGACCGGGCCGCCGACATGGTCGTCAGCGGCGGGGTGAACGTCTACCCCGCCGAATCGGAGGCCGTGCTGCGGGCCCACCCCGGGGTCCGCGACGTCGCGGTCATCGGCATCCCGCACGACGACATGGGCGAGCAGTTGTGCGCCCTGGTCGTCGCCGCCGACCCCGCGCCGCAGCCCGCGGAGCTGATCGCCTGGTGCCGGGAGCGCCTGGCGCACTACAAATGTCCGGCCATCGTCGAGATCGTCGGCGACGACCTGCGCAACTCGATGGGCAAGGTCAACAAACGCCGGCTGCGTGACAGCTACCTGGCCGCGCGCGAGTCCGTGCCCACCGGAGGACGATCATGACTGCCCCGCCCGCCCAGGCGACGCCACTTCCGGCGCCGTTCCGGTTCACCGACGAGCACGGCGCGCTGCGCTCGGTGCTCCGCGACTATCTCGCCGCCGACCCGCCGCCGACCTGGCAGCGACTGCTCGCCGACATCGGCGCCGACGACATCCTGCTCGGAACCGACAGCACCACCATCGATCTGGCGATCCTCGCCGAGGAGACCGGCCGCGCACTGTATCCCGGCCCGGTGATCTCAACCGCGACAGCCGGCGCGCTCCCGGCTCCGGCGGTCGACCTGGTGTCCAGGACGGAAACCGTGGCCGTGGCACCGTCGCTGACCGGTTGGGGCGCCGACGACATCGCCGTGCGCACCACGCCGTCCGGAGCGGTGTGCACCGGCACGATCGAACCGGTGTGGGAGGCGGGCGGAACACCGCGCGTCCTGGCCGCAGCCACCCTCGACGGAGAAGCCGCGGTGCTGCTGCTCGACGCGCTGCCGGTCAGCGCGCTCGCCGGGCTGGACCCCACCCGAGCACTGGCGACGCTGGCCGTCGATACCGCGCCGGCCACCGTGCTGACCACCGGCGTGCCCGCCGAACAAGCCATCGCCGCGGCCCGTCGTCGCGCCGAGTTGACCCTCGCCGCCGAACTGCTCGGGGTGGCCCAGCACGCCTTCGACCACACCGTCGAGTACGTTAAATCCCGGGTGCAGTTCGGGCGCACGATCGGTTCCTTCCAGGCCGTCAAACACCGGCTGGCGGACCTGCTCGTCGCCGTGGAACTGACCCGCTCGGCGGTCTACGGCGCGGCCTGGCAGCTGGCCGACCCGGACAGCCCCCGCACCGAACTCGACCTGGCGATCGCCGCCGCGCTCTCCCGCCAGACCGCGGTCGACGTCACCCGCGCCGCGGTCCAACTGCACGGCGGCATCGCCATCACCTGGGAGCACTGGGCCCACCGCTATCTGCGCCGGGCCCACGCGGTGAGCGCGCTGACCGGCAGCGCCGCCCACCACCGCGACCGGCTGGCGACCCTGATGGCCTCCGGAGGACAGTCATGAGCGGCGCCGACCAGCACGCCACCGCCGTCGCCGAGATCGAGCGGTTCGTCGCCGAGCACCTGCCATCCGACTGGGCCGGCCCCGAAGGAACCGAGCCGCGGGCCGCGCGGGCCTGGTACGACCGGCTCGGCGAGCAGGGCTGGACCGTTGCGGACTGGCCGCGCGAACACGGCGGCCGCGGCCTGGACGCCGCCACCGCCGCCGCGGTGCGCGCCGTTCTGGCGCGCCACGACGCCGACCTGCCGATCCACCACTTCGTCCCGGTGAAGCTGATCGGGCCGGCGATCATGGCCTGGGGCACCGCCGAGCAGCAACGGCGTTACCTGCCCGGCATCGCCACCGGCGCCGACATGTGGTGCCAGCTGTTCAGCGAGCCCGGCGCCGGTTCGGACCTGGCCAGCCTGGCCACCCGCGCGGTGCGCCGCGACGACGGCGGCTGGGTGATCGACGGCCAGAAGGTCTGGAGCTCGTTCGCCGACGGCTCCCGCTACGGCATGTTGTTGGCGCGCACCGACCCCGAGTTGCCCAAGAACGCCGGCATCAGCTGCTTCCTCCTCGACATGACGCTGCCAGGGGTCACCGTGCGGCCGCTGCGGCAGCTCACCGGCGACGAGCACTTCTCCGAAGTCTTCTTCGAGAACGTCGAGATCCCGCCGGACACCCTGCTCGGCCCGCTCAACGACGGCTGGCGCGTGGCGATGTCCACCCTGGTCGCCGAGCGTTCCGGCCTCTCGGAGGAATCCGGCGCATCCGGGGTGCCGCTGGCACCGCTGCTGGGGTTGGCCCGCGACCGCGGCGGCTGGCAGGACGCCACGGTGCGCGACCGGCTCGCACAGCTGGTCGCGACCGAACGGGCGCTGGCGCTGACCAACGCACGGGTCAGCGCCGACCCGGACCCCTCCGGCGGCGCGGGCGGCTCGGTGACCAAACTCGCCCTCTCCGAACTGTCCCAGCACATCGCCGAACTCGGCTTCGAGCTGGCCGGTCCATCCGCCGGTTACTGGTCAGACGACGAATCGCCCTGGGCCCACGACCTGCTCGACAGCCGCCGGTTCACCATCGCCGGGGGCACCTCGGAGATTCAGCGCAACATCATCGCCGAACGGGTCCTGGGGCTGGACCGTGAACCCGACCCGGACCGGGGCCGGCCCTGGCGCGAGATCCGGCGGGGTTGACGTGCCCGCCGACCAGCCCGCCGACCTGCCCTGCGTCACCGTCCGCCCCGCCGGCATCCGGTTCGCCGCCCGGCCGGGCCAGACCATCATGGCCGCAGGCGAAGCGGCTGGCTACCGCTGGCCCACCATCTGCGGCGGTGTCGGGGAATGCACCGTCTGCCACGTCGAAGTCCTGGAATCCGACGACCACCTCGATCCCCCCGGCGAGCTCGAACTTCGGACGCTGGAAACGCTGCGCGGCAGCCGCGGCGACCGGGTCCGGCTGGCCTGCCAGGCGGGCGTCGAAGGCGACGTCGTCGTCCGCAAGCGGGGAGTCCGGCCGCGCCGGACCGCCCCGGAGAACCCCGGAGGTAACCGTGATTGACGTGATCGACCAGACCAGCATGGCCGTCCGCGGCGACACCGTCGAACTGATCGGCGCACGCTGCGGCGCCTGCGGCGAAACCCATTTCCCCCCGCAGGCATCCTGCCGGCGCTGCGGCGGTGCGGACCTGACCGAACTCCGGCTCGCCGACCGCGGTGCGTTGTGGAGCTGGACCATCCAGCGGTATCCGCCACCGAGCCCGCCCTACCGGCCGCGCGCCGAGGAGTTCGTCCCGTTCGCGCTCGGTTACGTCGAGCTTGCCGGCGAGGTCATCGTCGAGACCCTGCTCGACGTCACCGACTTCGATCAGCTGCGCATCGGGATGCCGATGCGGCTCACCATGATCGAGGCGCCCACCGAGGACGGGCAGGCGACGACCTTCGCGTTCACCCCGGTCGAGGAAGGAGACCGCTGATGGCTCACGACGTCGCGATCATCGGGGCCGGCTGCCGGCCGTTCGGGCGCTACCTGGACACCACCGCACGCGAGGAGGCGGTCGCGGCGGCCCGGCTCGCCCTGGCCGACGCCGGAGTGTCCTGGCCGCAGATCCGGTACGCGGTCGGCGGCAGCATGTCCGCCGGGTCGGCCGACACCCTGGTCGCCGAACTGGGGTTGACCGGTGTCCCGTTCATCAACGTGTTCAACGGCTGCGCCACCGGCAGCAGTTCGCTGCTCTCGGCCGTGCAGGCCATCGCCTCCGGTGCCGCCGAGTACGCGCTGGTGGTCGGGTTCGACTCGCACCCGCGTGGCGCCTTCACCATCGACACCGACGCCATGGGACTGCCCGCCTGGTACGGCAGCACCGGCCTGGCGGTCACCTCGCAGTTCTTCGCACTGAAGATCCAGCGCTACCTCCACGAGCACGACCTGCCGCCGCGCCTGCTCGCGACGGTGGCTGCCAAAGCCTTCCGCAACGGGTCGCTGAACCCCAACGCCTGGCGGCGCAAACCGTTGACCGAAGACGAGATCAACGCCTCGATGATGCTCAACGACCCACTGCGGCAATACATGCTGTGTTCGCCGGGGGACGGGGCCACCGCGCTGGTGCTGGCCAATGCCGACGCCGCCAAGCGTCACGCCGACCCGATCGGTGTGCCCGCGGTCGCCGTGCGGACCCGCCGGCCCGGCTCCTTCGAGGTGCTCAGCCCGTCGCTGTCGGTCAAGCGCGGCGTCAGCCCCAGCGTCGACGCGGCGGACGCGGCGTACGAACTGGCCGGCATCGGACCCGAGGACATCGACATCGCGCAGCTGCAGGACACCGACGCCGGTGCGGAGATCATCCACCTCGCCGAGACCGGCCTCTGCGAGCACGGCGAACAGGCCGAGCTCATCGACAGCGGCGCCACCGAGATCGGTGGCCGGTTGCCGGTCAACACCGACGGCGGCTGTCTGGCCAACGGTGAACCGATCGGCGCCTCGGGGTTACGCCAGATCCACGAGAGTGTCCTGCAACTGCGCGGCCGCGCCGGCGAGCGTCAGGTCGCGGCAACACCGCGCACCGCGCTGTGCCACGTCTACGGTGCGCCGGGCCTCAGCGCCTGCACGATCTTGACCCGATGAGGAGGAGCCCAGATGAAAGTCGTGGTCAACTTCGACCGTTGCATGGGCAACGGCGTATGCGAGGCGGTTGCCCCGCAATACTTCTCGGTCGGTGACGACGGCGTCGTCATCCCGCCCGAGGGGGAGATCCCGCCGCGCGACGCCGATCTGGTGCGCGACGCGGTCGAATCCTGCCCCGCCAAAGCACTCGCGATCAGCGAAGAAGAAACTGACGACAAAGGATAACGACGCATGGAAATCAAGATGCCCAAACTCGACGTCGCCATGACCGAGGGAACGTTCCTGGGGTGGCTGGTCGCCGACGGTGACACGGTCTCCGAAGGGGACCCGCTCTACACGGTCGGCACCGACAAGGTCGAGACCGAGATCCCCGCGCCCTGCGACGGGACGCTGCGGCACGGCGACGCCACCGACGAGGAGAACTACCCGGTCGGAACCGTCCTGGGGGTGCTGGAGAGCGACAATGGCTGACCCGCAGGTCCGGGACAGCCCGTTCCTGGCCGGCCACCACGAGCCCAACCGGATGGAGGTCGACGCCCCCTTCCTGCAGATCGAGGGCACGCTTCCCGACGACTTCGCCGGGGTGTTCTACCGCAACGGGGCCGAACCGCTGTACCCGCCCACCGACGAGGACTATCACTGGTTCGACGGCGACGGCATGGTGTACGCGTTCTTCATCGAGAACGGCCGTGCCGCCCTGCGCAGCCGGTGGGTGCGCACCGACAAACTGCTGCTGGAGATGAAACACGGCCGCCGGCTGTTCGGGGTGCACGGCAACCCCGCCACCACCGACCCGCTGGCCCGCGACACCCGCTACAACACGGCGAACACCAACGTCATCCTGCACGGCGGGCGGCTGCTGGCCCTGATGGAGGGCGCTCCACCGGTCGAACTGCACCCGCGCACCCTGGACACCATCGGCGAGGAACAGTACGGCGGGGTCATCACCGACACGTTCTCCGCCCACCCGACCGTCGACTACGCCACCGGTGAGCTGATCAACATCGGCTCGGTGCCGCGACGCCGCGGCGCGGAGCCGGAGATCCACTACGAAGTCATCGACGCGGCCGGCACCCTGCGCACCCACGAGGTGATCCCGGTGCCGCACCAGACGATGATGCACACCTTCTTCGTCACCGAGAACTACGTCGTCTTCCCGGTAACCCCGCTGGACATCAGCTTCCAGCGGGCCGTGGCGGGCGGACCGATGGTGGCCTGGGACCCCGACCGGCCCACCAAGCTGGGCGTGATGCCGCGCACCGGCACCGCGGCCGACGTCCGATGGTTCGAAGCCGACCCGCGGCACATGATGCACGAAGCCAACGTGTGGGAGCAGGACGGGCGCATCATCGCCGACGTGGCCGCCGCCGAAGGGACCGCGCTGTTCCCCGACATCGACGGCAGCCGGCGCACCCACGCCGAGACCCGGCAGAGCTTGCGGCGCTGGACCATCGAGCCGGCCGGCAGCGGACTGGTGGGCGAAGAAGTGATCAGCGAACACGACATCCAGTTCCCGCGTCCGGATGACCGGATGATGACCCGCCGCAGCCACCACGCCTTCGCCAACAGCAACCTGTATTCGACCGACGGCCGGGCCGACGGGATGGACTCGGTGCTGCGCGTCGACACCGACACCGGCGCCGAGGACCTCTACCACTTCGGTGAAGGGGCGGCCGCGGGCGAATTCATCTTCGCCCCCCGAGTGGGCGCCACTGACGAACTCGACGGGTACGCGGTGACCCTGGTGCACCGGGCCGGCGCACTGCGCACCGATCTGGTGGTGTTCGACGCAGCCGACATCGCCGCCGGTCCGTTGGCCAGCATCCGGGTGCCGTTCCGCATCCCCAGCGGGTTCCACTGCAGCTACTACAGCATCGACAGTCCGCTCTATCAGCAGGCGATGAGTGGACGGTGAACCGATGATCACCACCCGGGAGTGGCGGCTGGTCGCCCGGCCCGTCGGCCAACCGCGCCCCGGCGACTTCGAACTGGCGACCACGACCCTGCCCGAACTCGCCGAGGGCCAGGTGCTGGTGGCCAACGACTGGCTCTCGGTCGACCCCTACATGCGGGGCCGGATGGACGAGGGCGACTCCTATCTCCCCGCGTTCGAGCTCGGAGCGCCGATGAGCGGCTCGGCGGTCGGCACGGTGCTCGCATCCCGCAGTGACGGGTTGCCGGTGGGCGCCACGGTGCTGCACCAGGCCGGCTGGCGCGAGCACGCCGTCCTCGGCGCCGCCGAGGCGCAACCGGTGGATGTGCGTCGTTCGCCCGCCCCGGCCTACCTGGGCGTGCTCGGCGCGACCGGTCTGACCGCTTACGTCGGGATGACCCGGATCGCGAAGGTTCGCCCCGGTGACGCGGTCTTCGTCTCCGGCGCGGCCGGCGCCGTCGGGTCGGTGGCCGGCCAGATCGCCCGCCACCTCGGCGCCACCAGGGTGATCGGTGCGGCGGGCGGACCGCAGAAGACGGCGCTGGTGACGTCGGAGTTCGGGTTCGACGCCGCCATCGACTACCGGGCGGGCGATCTCACCGGACAGCTGGCGGCCGCCGCCCCCGACGGCATCGACGTCTACTTCGACAACGTCGGCGGTGAGCACCTGCAAGCAGCGCTGAACGTGCTCAACGACTTCGGTCGGGTAGCGCTGTGCGGGGCGATCTCCGGCTACAACGCAGCCGATCCGCCGCCGGGTCCGAACAACCTGATGTCGGCGGTGGAGAAGCGAATCCTCCTGCACGGCTTCATCGTCGGCGACCACTTCGACCTGATCGGTGAGTGGGTACGCACCGGTGGTCGGTGGCTCGCCGAGGGCACACTGCGGGTGCGGGAGACCGTCGTCGACGGAATCGACAACGCCCTGGATGCGTTTCTGGGCATGATGCGCGGCACCAACGTCGGAAAGATGGTGGTACGGCTGGATTCCGCTGCCGCAGACACCGAGAGGACCGCACGTGTCGGTTGACGCCCGGACGCCCACGATCGAGGTCCGCAACCCCGCCGACGGCCATCTGGTCGGCGCCGTGACCGACCACTCCGCCGGTGCGGTCGACGATGCCGTCGCACGCCTGCGCCGGCACCAGCGCGACTGGGAGGACCTTGGTGTACGTGGCCGCGCCGATTGGCTGCTGCGCTACCAGGATTGGCTCGTCGACAACGCGGCGCGACTGACCGACGTGGTGCAGTCCGAGACGGGGAAAACCCGGTTCGACGCGGCGATCGAGGCTCCCGCGGCCATCGACCTGCTCAAGTACTGGACCGATCGCGGTGAACGGTTCCTCGCCGATGAACACCCCACCCCGCACAGCCCGTTCGGGCTGGGCAAACGCCTGATCACCAGCTACCGCCCGCACCCGGTGGTCGGGATCATCACCCCGTGGAACCTGCCGCTGCTCAACCCCTGCTTCGACGCGTTCGCCGCGCTGCTCGCCGGCGCCGCCGTGTTGGTGAAGCCCTCCGAGGTGACCCCGCTCAGCGCGATCGAACTGGCCCGCGGCTGGGCGGAGATCGGAGCGCCGCCGGTGTTCACCGTGATGACCGGCGGGCGTGAGACCGGTGCCGCGGTCACCGAGGCCGCCGACTTCATCCAGTTCACCGGATCCACCGCCACCGGCCGGGCGATCGCCGCGTCCTGCGCCGAGCGGTTGACGCCCTACAGCCTGGAGTTGGGCGGCAAGGACCCGGCGATCGTGCTGGCCGACGCCGACATCGACCGGGCGGCCGCGGGCATCGTCTTCGGCGGGCTGTTCAACTCCGGTCAGGTCTGCATCTCGGTCGAGCGCATCTACGTCGAGGCGCCGGTCTACGACCGGTTCCTGGCCAGCCTGGCCGTCCAGGTCGGGCGGCTGCGGCAGGGCGTCGAGGGACGCAGCTTCGATTTCGACATCGGCGCGATGGCCACCCGCGGCCAGTGCGACATCGTGCAGCGCCACCTCGAGGATGCGGTCGCCCGCGGCGCACGGATCGTGGCCGGCGGGGGAGTGGTCGACGGCGGGCGGTTCTTCGAACCCACCGTGCTGGCCGACGTCGACCACTCGATGGCCTGCCTGACCGAGGAGACGTTCGGGCCGCTGCTGCCGGTGATCAAGGTCGCCGACGAGGACGAGGCGGTGCGGCTGGCCAACGATTCCGACTACGGGCTGTCGGCCACCGTCTGGACCGGGGACCGGCAGCGCGGTGAGCGCCTGGCCCGCCGCCTGGAGGTCGGCGCGGTCAACATCAACGACGCGTTCGCCAACCTGATGAACTACGCAGTGCCGATGGGCGGCTGGAAACAGTCCGGCATCGGCAGCCGGTTCGGCGGCCCGGCCGGGATCCGCAAGTATTGCCGGACCCAGGCCATCGTCGGGCCGCGCGGACCCCAACTGGGGCGGGAGCCGCTGTGGTATCCGGCGTCCAAGCGCCGGTCGATGATGATCACCGTGCTGATGCGGCTGATCGACGCCCGGGGCCGGCGCCGTCTGCCCCGCTGGCCGGGGTGAGGGTCGGCCCACGCCGCGCCCGGCCCGTCACGCCTCGCTGAGGTAGCGCTGTACGGTCGGCCCCAGCCACGACACCAGGTCCTCGACGGCGGTGGACGCGATCGGTTCGATCCTGAGCTGGTAACGGGCGAAGGCCAGCCCGGCCAGGTGACTGGCCACCAACTCCACCCGCAACTGTGCGTCACCGACCCCGAACTCGGTGGCGACCCGCTTCGCGATCGGGCCGGCCAGGATATCGTGCAACATTGCGCGCGCCGTCGGCTGGATCGCCGCCGAACGCCACAGCGTCAGAAACGGTTCGAAGGCGTCACCGGAGTCCCAGTGCTGCAGGAAACGGCGTACCAGTCGAGGGCCGATCCGGTCGGTCCCCTCGTCGAGCAGGGCGGCCAGCTGGTGAAGCGGATGTTCGGGACCGGTCAGCGTCGAGGCGGTGAACAGGCCCTCCTTGCTGCCGAAAAAGTAGTAGACCATCGCCACGTCCACGCCGGCGTCGGCGGCGATCCCGCGGACCGTTGCCTTGTCGTACCCCTGCCGCATGAAGCGTTCGCGGGCGGCCTCGACGAGGCGCTGTCTGCTCTGCGCCCCGGTGCGCCACCGCCCGGCGCGCCCTGTCCCGGCCATGCCCGGAGAATACTTCAACACATGTTGAGACGGGCTTCGGCCCTGCCTAGCCTGGAACCCGCACAGACGGTGAGAGGCGAAGGAGGAGGTGGCGCCATGACCACCGATAAGCGGCGCCTGTGGTGGCGCCACGTGATCTCGGTCCTGGTGTTTCCGGCGACCATGGCGATCGTCGTCCCGGCCCTGATCGTGGTGGCTGCCGGGGTACGGCTTGCCGGGCTGGAATCAGGCATGGCGATCGCGTCGGTGACCGCGGGCGTTCTGCTGATCGCCGGCGGCGTGGCCCTGATGATCTGGACAGTGGTGCTGTTCGACCGGTTCGGTGCGGGCACCCTCGGGATCGGGTCGGTGATGGGCGAACCGGTCCATCTGGTTGTGCGCGGTCCGTACCGGCATGTGCGCAACCCGATGATCACCGGGGTGTTGTGCATCCTGCTGGGCGAGGCCGCGGTCACGCGGTCCGGGTGGCTACTGGGATGGTTCGCCGTGTTTGCGCTCGCGCAGGTGTTGGCGATCCGCTGCTGGGAGGAACCGCATCTGCTCGATCGTTACGGCAGCGCCTACCGCGAGTACCGCCGCAACGTCCCCGGTTGGATGCCGCGGGTGAGGCCGTGGGCGGCGCAGGCCACCTGAAGCCGCAGATCGGGGCCGAACACCTCGTAGTGGATGGGCTCGACCGGGATGCCGCGCTCGACCAGGCGGCGTGCACCACCCACACCGGTCGTTCGTCGCCGGTGTCAACCAGATGCCGTCGATCGCCGGCGACTCGGCGCCGATGCTGACTGAAATCGACACCCAGGTGGACACACGACCTCCATATGGAGGGGTCTATGTCCATGGGGCGTCGATTTCAGTAGCCACCCCTACTTCAGCAGCGCGACCACCCTGTCCTCCAGCGTCGGCGGCTCGGCGTCTGGATCGAAGGCGAGGGTCTTGGGCAACTGCTCGTCGGGGTCGGCGAACGCCCGGTAGGTCTTGTCGCCGGCGAGTGTGTACAGCAGGAATCCGGTGAGCAGGCCGCGCACCCCGCGTTGGGTGCCGCGGTCGCCGCCGGGCAACCCGACGACCTTGGTCAACCGGCGCCCCTCCGCCAGGCCACCGGCCTGGGCTTTGCCGAGCGTGCGCAGGGTGGCCGACGGCCAAGCCCGGGCCAACTCCACCGCGTCTGACCGCAGCGATGTAGCCGCGTCGGGGGCGGCCAGCACCAGCCCGGGCACGGACAGGGTGGCGGCCGGCTCCCGGGCCGGCGGCGCGGTCACCGCCGGGAACAGTGCCGCGACGGCCTTCGGTTTCGCCGACATCCCGGCCGCGGCGAAGACCGCAGCCGATCCGCCGAAACCGTGCCCGGCCACCCCGAGCTTCATCGGGTGCACGCTGATCCGGCCGGGCCCGAGCCGCACCCCGGCCGCGATGTCGAGGGCGGTGCCCAGGTCGAAGGCGAAGTTGAGCACCGACGGGGCCACGCCGCGCTCGGTGTCGGGCGCGGCCGCGACGATGCCCCAGGACGCCAGATGCTCCAGCAGCCGGGGGTAGCGGGACACCGGTGTGAGCCAATCGTGGCCGAAGGCGACGGCGGGCAGGTTCAGCCCGGACTCCGGGGTGTACACGACGCCGGGAAGACCGGCAAAGGCCAGGTCACCGCGGAGAACCCGGTGCGGACCGCGTCGGGTCAACGCCGCCATCAGCTTGCGCGTGCTATCCACCCGATGACCGTAACCCAGAGCCGGGCGGTCGCGGCGGCGATGGGCGCCTCGGGCTGCATTACCCTGGGGGGCTATGTGCGGAATCATCGGCTACGTGGGGCGACGGCCGGCCCGCGGCATCGTCGTCGACGCGCTGCGCCGCATGGAGTACCGCGGATATGACTCGGCCGGCATCGCGCTGGCCGACGGCGCCGGCGAGCTGACCGTGGCCCGCCGAGCCGGGCAGTTGGCCAACCTCGAGCAGGCGCTGGACGCCATGGACCCGGCCACCCTGGCCGGCAACACCGGCGTCGGGCATACCCGGTGGGCCACCCACGGCAGGCCCACCGACCGCAACGCGCACCCGCACCGGGACGCGTCGGGCAAGTTCGCCGTCGTCCACAACGGCATCATCGAGAACTACGCGGTGCTGCGGGAGGAGCTGGAGAACGCCGGGGTGGAGTTCGCTAGCGACACCGACACCGAGGTCGCCGTGCACCTGGTGGCCCGGGCGTACCGCGAGGGCGGGACGGCCGGGGACTTCGTCGCCTCGGTGCTGGCGGTGGTGCAGCGGCTGGAGGGCCATTTCACGCTGGTCTTCGCCAACGCCGACAACCCGGACACGATCGTCGCGGCGCGGCGCTCCACCCCGTTGGTGCTCGGCGTGGGCGACGGGGAGATGTTCGTCGCCTCCGACGTGGCGGCGTTCATCGAACACACCCGCGAGGCGGTCGAGCTCGGCCAGGACCGGGTGGTGGTGATCACCGCCGACGGCTACCGGGTCACCGACTTTCACGGTGTTCCCGACGAGAACAGCGCCCGGCACTTTCACATCGACTGGGACCTGTCCGCCGCCGAGAAGGGCGGCTACGAGTACTTCATGCTCAAGGAGATCGCCGAGCAGCCGACCGCGGTGGCCGACACCCTGCTCGGCCACTTCGTCGAGGGCCGCATCGTGCTCGACGAGCAGCGGCTCGGCGACCAGGAACTGCGTGACATCGACAAGGTCTTCGTGGTGGCCTGCGGCACCGCCTACCACTCCGGCCTGCTGGCCAAGTACGCCATCGAGCACTGGACGCGGCTGCCGGTCGAGGTCGAGCTGGCCAGCGAATTCCGCTACCGTGACCCGGTGCTCGACCGGTCGACGCTGGTGGTGGCGATCAGCCAGTCCGGGGAGACCGCCGACACGCTCGAAGCGGTGCGGCACGCCAAGGATCAGCGGGCCAAGGTGCTGGCGGTGTGCAACACCAACGGCAGCCAGATCCCGCGGGAATGCGACGCGGTGCTCTACACCCGCGCCGGGCCGGAGATCGGGGTCGCCTCGACCAAGACGTTCCTGGCCCAGGTCACCGCCAACTATCTGGTCGGGCTGGCGCTGGCGCAGGCGCGCGGCACCAAATACCCCGACGAGGTCGCCCGCGAGTACCGCGAACTCGAGGCGATGCCCGCGCTGGTCGAGCGGGTGCTGAACGGCAACGACTCGGTGGTGGCGCTGGCGCAGCGGTTCGCCACCTCGCCGGCGGTGCTGTTCCTGGGCCGCCACGTCGGTTATCCGGTGGCGTTGGAGGGCGCGCTGAAGCTCAAGGAACTCGCCTACATGCACGCCGAAGGCTTCGCGGCCGGTGAACTCAAGCACGGCCCGATCGCGCTGATCGAGGACGACCTGCCGGTGATCGTGGTGATGCCGTCGCCGAAGATGGCGGTGCTGCACGCGAAACTGCTCTCCAACATCCGGGAGATCCAGGCCCGCGGTGCGGTCACCATCGTCATCGCCGAGGAGGGCGACGACACCGTGCGGCCGTTCGCGGATCACCTGATCGAAATCCCTGCTGTCTCAACGCTGTTGCAACCGCTGCTGTCGACGATCCCGCTGCAGGTGTTCGCCGCCGGTGTCGCCCAGGCCCGCGGTTACGACGTGGACAAGCCGAGGAACCTGGCCAAGAGCGTCACCGTCGAATAATGATTCCGCCGGACATTCGGTTTCCAACTGCGTCAACGCCACATAGAACCAAGTCCGAGACGAAAGCAAAACCGGCTGGGACGGGATTTTCGGATGGGAAAGCCAATTTCGCAAGGTGAGCCGGTCCGATCGATCCGAATCTTCGGAACCACTTGGGCGGAACGTGGCTGGCGGTATTGGATTCGGCGCGTCGGGATTACTGTGCTCTGGGCGTTTGTGGCAGCGCTCGAGATCGGAATTGCGGTCGCTTTCTGGTCGGGACTGGTAGAGGCTGCCAAGAGCCGTGTGGCCACCGTGGCTATCTCGACGGTGTTGACGGTGTTGCTGCTCGGCGGATTGGTGTGGGCGGTCAGCGGCTGGCGGGAGGTGCGGGACGCCGAACGCTCCGGAGACACGATCCGATTGCAGAAAATCGTGGACGAGGGTATGGGGAACCGCCGTAATGCTGTGGTCGGCGGAGCGCTGCTCGGTGGCGGTGGACTCCTTGCGATTCCGGCGGCGGTTCTGGCCCTGGCGCTCGGGACATTCGCGGTGATCGGGTCGGTTTTCGTGTTCTTGCTGATGAGTTTCGGCCGCTACTACGATCCCGAAGAGTGCTTGGCTGTGATCGAGTTGGAGCGCGTCAAGCGCTGACCCCAGTCAGACCGGGATGGCAAGTGCAGCAAGGCGGCCCGACTGTGTGCAAGAGGTAGGCCGTAAGCCCGCGGTTACGACGTGGACAAGCCGAGGAACCCGGCCAAGAGCGTCACCGTCGAATAGTGTGGCGTGACCGCTGACACCACTGCCAGCGGTCACGCGCGGCCGGGGGCGGGTGTGCCGCCCGCCATCGTCGGTTACTCCTCCGGCGGGTTGATCTTGATGATCTGCGGGTTTATCGGGCAGTCGCCGCCGACCGGCTTCACGCTGCCGTCCCAACACACGATTTGAAGTTCGCGCATGGGGTTTTCCGGCTGAATGGGGTCCACGTCCTTCAGCTGCAGGCATGGCTGATCGGCGCCGATCACGGTGCCGTCCGCGCACGTTTTCGTCTCCTTCGGCGGTTCGTCTTTGGGCGGGACGTCTTTCGGTGGGTCGTCTGCGGGGGGTGCTTCTTTCGGCGGCTGCTGCGCGGGCGGATCGGCGACCGGCGGCGCAGCCGGCGGTTGCTGCTTCACCGGTGCCGGTGGCTGCTGAGCCGGCGGCTGCTGAGCCGGTGCCGGGCCGGGTTGCTGACCGGCCGGTTGCTGCACCCAACCGGGCTGCACGTTCCCGGGCGGTGCCGCCGGCGGCGGGGCGGCCGGTTCGACCAACGGCGCCGCGTCGGTGTCGAGCACCGACGGTTGCGTGCCGGGGCCGTCGGTGTGAACCACTCCGGTGTAGGCCAGCCCGCCGATACCGCACACGGCCAGGACCGCCGCGGCGCCCAACACCAACTGGGGACGGCGGAACCACGGCACCGGGCGCGGATGGGCCCGGCGCGGGTCATCGGTCGGTTCGGACCCCCGGAACGGCTCGATGTCGGGGCTGTCGTCCTCTTGCGACCACGCCAACGACTGGAACGTCATCGATGGGGTGGCCTCGCGGGCGACATGCCGGGTGGTCGGTGCGGGCTCGGCGTTCGGGCCGGGGTCGTGCGACCCGGTCGCTCGGCGGTCGGTGGTCATGATCTGCTCCTCAGGTTGCTGCTGATGGCCGGGATACGGCCGCTGTCATCAGGTAGGAGCACGAACCCGGCGCTGACCGGACACTTTTCGCTCCATCCGGCGGCGCTCGCGGCTTGCGGGCGATCCCGGACGCTGTGCCTGCTCCGGCGGTGCCTGGTACCGAAGTGCCATTGCAGCCGTTGACACAGCTCCGGGATCGCCTTGCCCCCTCCCCGAAGTCGTCTACCGGGTCAGCCCACGTCGATGCCGTCGCCGTGGACTCCCACAGCGGGCCCGTCGGCGGGGTCGACATCCACCCCGCTCGGGCCTACCCCGACGCTGCCGTCGGGGGTGTCCACCCGGACCCCGTCGGGACCGACGTCGACCTTCGGGCCACCGGGCTGATCGACGCTGATTCCGTCCGGGCCGATGGAGATCTTCGGCGGGCCGGGCGCCTCGGCGGGTGGGGCGGGCGGCGCGGCGGGTGCCGGCGGAACGGCCTCGGGCACCGGGTTGTTGGCCGGGGGCGGCACCGCAGCGGGTACGGGGGCCGGTGCGCGCGGGGCCTGCAGCACCGGCGATGCGGGTTGATACACGGGTACGTCGGCAGGCGGTGGCGCGGCCGGTTGTTGGGCGGCGGGTGGCACCGCGGCAGGGGCGGGGGCCGGGCCCGGCAATTCGGCCGGCGCCACCACGACCGGTTCGGTGCCCGGTGAGCCGCCGTGGCCGAAGATCACCAAGCCCAGGGTGGCGCCGCCGGCGACCACCGCGGCGGCGACGGCCGCGGCAACGAGGTTTTTCTGACTGATCCAGCCACCGGCCGCGCGGGCGGTGTCGGCGACATCGCCGATCCCCGCTGATTCGCTCGACGAGTACGGATCGGGTCCGGCCGCGGTGTCGTCGGTGAGGTCGGCCTCCCACGAGATCGGCGTGGTGTAGTCGGCCGCGCCGACCTGGGCGGTGCCGCGAGGGCGGCGGATTGTGGTTCGCATGGTGTTTTCCTCTTCATGTCCCGGCCGTGCGGAACGGTTCCGCTGACGACGACGCGGGTCGGGTGCGGGCATCGCCTGGGCCGGGGTTCCGGTTGTGACGAGCGCGCCATCCACGGATCAACTCTGCGATGTGCGACCCGCTCGGAACATCCGCCGATATGCGTAAATCTCGCCTCGGAGGGGTCGTAGATGACGGTCGACGCCTCGGCCGGATTTCGCGGAGGGTTTTGCGGTTTTCTGGATAGTGGCTGAGTGCCTGGCTACGATGAGGCGCATAGGCGGGGCGCCCCCGTGGCGCTCTCCACGGACTGGGACGGTCTGGTGTGAGCGAACTGCTGCCGACCGAGACGGTGACGTCGTGGGATAGCGCTGTGTTCGAAACACCGCCGTCCACCCGCATTCCGGCACTACTCACGAGTTTCGTCGGCCGTTCGCGGGAACTGGCCGAGGTGCAGCGACTCGTGTGCGAACACCGATTGGTGACGCTGACCGGCACCGGCGGCGTCGGAAAGACCCGATTGGCGGCCCAGCTGGTGGGCCAGTTGGCCGAGAACACCGACGCGGCGATCTGGTGGGTCGACCTCGCACCGATCACCAACCCGGATCTGGTGATGATGGCGGTCGCACGCACCCTGGACCTGCGTGACCAGCCGGGCCGCACCACCATCGACATCCTTGCCCGCTATATCTCCGACCGGCCCATGCTGCTGGTGCTGGACAATTGCGAACACGTCTCGGAACCGTGCATGACATTGACCGTGGAGTTGTTGGGTGCCTGCCCGCGCCTACGGGTGCTGGCCACCAGCAGGCAACCGCTCGGCGTGGGCGGCGAGGTGACGTGGCGGACACCGTCGCTGTCGTTGAGCGACGAGGCGGTCGAGCTGTTCGCGCAGCGGGCCCGGCTGGCCCGCCCGGAGTTCACCGTGACCGCGGACAACGCCGCCGCCGTCCGCGAGATCTGCACCCGCCTCGACGGAGTGCCGCTGGCCATCGAACTCGCGGCCGCCCGGGTACGAGCACTGTCGTTGGGCGACATCATCGACGGACTGCAGGACCGTTTCCGGTTGCTGACCCGGCGTGGGAATGCGCTGGTGAACCGGCACCAGACCCTGCGCGCCTCGGTGGACTGGTCGTACGCACTGCTTGCCGAACCGGAACAGGAGCTGTTGCGCCGGCTTGCGGTGTTCCGCGGCGGCTTCGACCTCACCGCGGTCCACGCGGTGGCCGGCGACCCCGACGCACCGCGCTACCAGGTCCTCGACACGCTCTCCGTCCTAGTGGACAAATCCCTGGTGGTGGCCGAGGAGGCCGGCCGGGTGATGCGCTACCGGCTGCTGGAGACGGTGTGAGGTGAGCCCCCTGTAGTGGTCCAGTCGTTGTGGGACTCTGTTGCCCGAGTGTTCGGGCAGGAAGAATCGACGAC
>NZ_LQPZ01000032.1 GCF_002102395.1 Mycolicibacillus trivialis | reverse complement strand
CGCATCGCCCCCCATCGCACCCCCATCGCACCCCCATCGTGCCGAACGTGCACTCCCTGCGAGTTTTTCGCAGTAGGTGCACGCTCGGCGTGAGGCAGGGGCGGGCGGCGTGAGGCAGGGGCGCTCGAAGAGAGCCGGGCGATCGGAGGGAACGAGCGGGGCCGGCTACCGCAGCACCGGCGCGGTGGGGGTGAACACCACCGGCATCGCCTCGGGGCCGACGACGAAGTTGGCCCGCCGCAGCGGCAGCGGGTCATCGGAGGCCAACCGCAGATCCGGCAGCCGCTGCAGCACCCGGTGGGTCATCATCGCCAGCTCCAGGCGGGCCAGCTGGTTGCCCAGACAGAAGTGGGTACCGAAGCCGAACGCCAGGTGACTGTTGGGGTCGCGGGTGATGTCGAAGCGTTCCGGCTCGGTGAAGACGGCCTCGTCGAAGTTGGCGGACTCGAACAGCAGCAGGATCTTCTCGCCCTCGTGCAACTCGGTGCCGTGGTACTCGATGTCGCGGGTGAGGGTGCGGGCCATGTTCTTCACCGGCGTGGTCCAGCGCAGCATCTCCTCGATGGCCGACGGCATCAGGTCCAGATCACCGCGCAGCCGGTCCCACTGGTCGCGGTTGCGCAGCAGGGCTTCGACCCCGCCGGACAGGGTGTGCCGGGTGGTCTCGTCCCCGCCGATGAGGATCAGCAGCGTCTCGGAGACGATCTGCTCGTCGGTGTGGCGGTCCCCGTCGACCTCGGCGTGCACCAACACGCTGGTCAGGTCGTCGGTCGGGTTGGCCCGCCGCTCGGCGATCGTCTTCATGGTGAACTCGGTGTAGGCCAGGTTCGCGTCGATCGAGGCCTGCCAGTCCGCCTCCTCCACCGTCGAGGACAGCGCGCACACCAGGTCGTCGGACCACTTCAGCAGGGTGCCGCGGTCCTGCGGCGCCACCCCGAGCATGTCGCCGATCACCGCCATCGGCAGCGGCGCGGCGATATCGCGGACGAAGTCGCACTCGCCACGTTCGCAGACGGCGTCGATGAGCGTGTCGCACAGGTCGGCGATCGGCGGCCGCTCGGCGTGCACCTGCTTGCGGGTGAACCCGGCGTTGACCAGCTTGCGCCGCATCAGGTGCTCGGGGTCGTCCATGTCGATCATGTGCGGCAGCGCGGGGATGCCCGGCCGGATCCCGCCGGCGTTGGAGAACACCTCCGGGGTCCGTTCGGCCTCGATCACCGCCTCGTAGGTCGACGCCGCCGCCAGCCCCTTGCGATCCCGGAACACCGGCTGGTTGGCCCGCATCCAGCCGTATGCCGCGCGCACCGAACCGTCCGCGTACCCCGTGCCGTCGGTCAGGTCGATGTCGGGCACGGTGGTGGTCATCGCTACCGGACCTTCCTCACTGGGGAGTCAGTTCGCCGGCGGCACTTCCCGGGCATCGCCGAACGTCATCTCGACATTGGCAGACGATTGGGTGACCAGGGCACGTTTCGGCAAACCCAGTGCGGTCAGTTCGACCGCGTAGGGGTGGTCGCCGAGCCGCAGCCGCGCCCCACCCAACCGGAATCGCATACCGGAATTGCGCATCTCCCAAGGGATTTCACGGGTGACGCCGTCGGCGTGGCTGTAGGTGGTCAGCACCTGCGGGCGGTTGGTCAGCCGGGAGGGGACCGGCAGGCCGGCGCCGAATTCGATCCCGGCGATCAGCCGGCCGTCCTCGCTTACCTCGAAGTCGAACTTCGGCCGTTCCCGGACGGTGAAATCGGCCATGATCTTCGGGAAGCCCCAGATCTGGCGGCCGGCCGCCAGCGTGAAGCTCTGGTTCACCGGCAGGTGGTGGATGAAGGCCGCCGCCGAGCGCAGCGCGAGCGGCCCACGGCCGGTGCGGCCGGGCGGGTTGACCATCACCGCGGTGCCGAACTCGTGGTACTGGCCGAGGTCACCGTCGTGGTAGCGGACCAGCATCAGCATCGCCAGCGCCCGGCCCGGCCGGTGCTGGCAGACCGTCAACCCGCTGTAGTCGATGAGCCGCTGGGCGTTCGGCGCGGCGACCGAGAAGACGGCGACGTGGGTGTCGGCCCGACGGATCCGCACCGGCATGGTCAGCACGGTGTCGGCGATCCGGTAGGTGGAGGGCGGCGAGGGGGTGGTGGAGCTCATGTCCCCAATCTAGATCAGGGTGGCCAGCTCCCGGACCTGGTCGGCGCTGCGCGCGGTCACCACCATCATCGTCACCCCGGCGGCCTCCCAGACCTTGATCTGCTCACGCACATAACCGATGTCGCCGACGATCACCGCGTCGTCGACCAGTTCGTCGGGGATGACGTCAGCCGCCTGGTCCTTGCGGTCGCTGCGGAACAGGGCGGTGACCTCGTCGACCACCTCCGAGTAGCCCATCCGGCGGTAGACGTCGGCGTGGAAGTTCGTGTCCTCGGCGCCCATGCCGCCCATGTAGAGCGCCAGGTAGGGCTTGATCCCGGCGAACGCGGCGGCGCGGTCGTGGGTGATGACGACCTGGGCGGTCGCGCAGATCTCGAAGTCCTCGCGGGTGCGACGTGCGCCGGGGCGGGCGAAGCCCTCATCGAGCCACTCGTTGTACATGTCGGCCAGCCGCGGGGTGTAGAAGATCGGCAGCCAGCCGTCGGCGATCTCGGCGGCCAGCGCGATGTTCTTCGGCCCCTCCGCACCCAGCATGATCGGGATGTCGGCGCGCAGCGGGTGGGTGATCGGTTTGAGGGTCTTGCCCAGCCCGGTGGTGCCCTCCCCGGTCAGCGGCAGCGGGTAGTGCGGGCCGGGGCTGGCCACCGGCGCCTCCCGCGCCCACACCTGGCGGAGGATGTCGACGTACTCGCGGGTGCGGGCCAGCGGCTTGGGGAAGCGCTGCCCGTACCAGCCCTCCACGACCTGCGGCCCGGAGACACCCAGGCCCAGGATGTGGCGGCCGCCGGAGAGGTGGTCGAGTGTCAGCGATGCCATCGCGCACGCGGTGGGGGTGCGCGCCGACAGCTGGACCACCGAGGTGCCCAGCCGCATCCGGGTGGTGGCCGCGCCCCACCACGCCAGCGGGGTGTAGGCGTCCGACCCCCACGCCTCCGCGGTGAAGACGGTGTCGAAGCCGGCCTCCTCGGCGGCGGCGACCAACTCGGCGGTGTTGTCCGGGGGTTGAGCGCCCCAGTACCCCAGTTGCAGACCCAGCTTCATTAGACCGCCTTCCGACCGTTGCTTGCCACCGTTGTTAGAACCTGTTCTACTCGTTGCCGTGACTGCGAGCCATAGCCGCCCGGTGCAGATCGATCCGCATGAGCCGCCTCTTTCCGCGCCGTTGAAACTGTCGTTCGACTACACCCGTTCGGTGGGGCCGACCCTGGGCGCGTTCTTCACCGCGTTGCGCGAACGCCGCATCCTCGGGGTGCGCGGTTCCGACGGCCGGGTGTTGGTGCCCGCCGCCGAATACGACCCGGTCAGCTACGAACCGCTGAGCGAGATCGTACCGGTGGCCTCGGTCGGCACCGTGGTGTCCTGGACCTGGCAATCCGAACCGGTCGAGGGCCAGCCGCTGGACCGCCCGTTCGCCTGGGCGCTGATCCGCCTCGACGGCGCCGACACCGCGCTGCTGCACGCGGTGGACGCCGGCAGCCCGGAGCAGATCACGACCGGCGCCCGGGTGTACGCGCACTGGGTCGACGAGCCGATCGGCGCCATCACCGACATCGCCCACTTCGCGCTCGGCGACGAGGCGGAGCCGACCGGCCCGCCCAGCGAAGCCGACCCGGTGAGCATGGTGATCACCCCGATCGCGCTGCAGATCGACCACACCGCCTCCCCCACCGAGAGCGAATACCTGCGGGCCCTCAAGGAGGGCACGCTGCTCGGTGCGCGCGACGGCGCCACCGGCAAGGTCTACTTCCCCGCTCGGGAAGCCGACCCGGCCACCGGCAGGCGCACCACCGAACTGGTCGAGGTGGCCGACACCGGCACCATCACCACGTTCGCGATCATCAACATCCCGTTCGCCGGGCAGAGCATCAAACCGCCGTATGTGGCCGCCTACGTGCTGCTCGACGGCGCCGACATCCCGTTTTTGACCCTGGTCGCCGAGGTCGACGCCCACGAGGTGCGGATGGGGATGCGGGTGCAGGCGGTCTGGCTGCCGCGTGAGCAGTGGACCTACGGCATGGAGAACATCGAGTACTTCCGGCCGACCGGGGAGCCGGACGCCGACTACGACACCTACAAACATCACCTGTGAGGGGAAGCTGCCGATGAGTACCCGCGATGTCGCGGTGGTGGGCTTCGCCCACGCTCCGCATGAGCGCCGCACCGATGGCACCACCAACGGCGTCGAACAGCTGATGCCGTGTTTCGCCGCCCTCTACGACGAGCTGGGCATCACCAAGGCCGACATCGGCTTCTGGTGTTCGGGGTCGTCGGATTACCTGGCCGGGCGGGCGTTCTCGTTCATCTCGGCGATCGACTCGATCGGGGCGGTGCCGCCCATCAACGAGTCGCACGTGGAGATGGACGCGGCCTGGGCGTTGTATGAGGCCTACATCAAGATCCTGACCGGCCAGGTGGACACCGCGCTGGTCTACGGGTTCGGCAAGTCCTCGGCCGGGATGCTGCGCCGGGTGCTGGCCCTGCAGACCGACCCCTACACGGTGGCGCCGCTGTGGCCGGACTCGATCTCGCTGGCCGGGCTGCAGGCCCGCGCCGGGCTGGACGCCGGGACCTTCACCGCCGAGCAGATGGCGCAGGTGGCGCTGGACTCGTTCGCGCGCGCCGAGCGGGTTGACTCGGTGGACGGCGCATCGAGCATCGAGGAGTTGCTCGACCGGCCGTTCTACGCCGACCCGCTGCGCCGCCACGACATCGCCCCGATCACCGACGGCGCCTCGGCGATCGTGCTGGCCGCCGGCGATCGGGCCCGCGAACTGCGGGAGCGCCCGGCCTGGCTCACCGGGTTCGAACACCGCATCGAGACCCCGGTGCTCGGTGCGCGGGACCTGACCACCTCGGCGTCGACCGCGGCGTCGGCGGCCACCGCCACCGGCGGCGACCCCGGCTCGATCGAGATCGCCGAGTTGCACGCCCCGTTCTCCCACCAGCAGCTGATCCTGACCGAGGCGATCGGGCTGCCCGCCTCGGCGACGGTCAACCCGTCCGGGGGCGCACTGACCGCCAACCCGATGTTCTCCGCCGGGCTCGAGCGCATCGGCTTCGCCGCCCGGCACATCTTCGCCGGCCAGGCGTCGCGGGTGCTGGCCCACGCCACCAGCGGGCCCGTGCTGCAACAGAACCTCGTCGCCGTGATGGAAGGGCGCTAGAGCCATGGGCAAACAGCTGGCCGCGGTGCTGGGCACCGGACAGACCAAATACACCAAGGCGCGTCACGACGTGTCGATGAACGGCCTGGTGCGCGAGGCCATCGACCGGGCGCTGGCCGACTCCGGGTCGACGTTCGCCGACATCGACGCGGTGGTGGTCGGCAAGGCGCCGGACTTCTTCGAGGGCTCGATGATGCCGGAGCTGTTCATGGCAGATGCTGTGGGCGCCACCGGCAAACCGCTGATCCGGGTGCACACCGCCGGGTCGGTGGGCGGGTCCACCGCGATCGTGGCGGCCAGCCTGGTCCAGTCCGGCAAGTACCGCCGGGTGCTGGCGATGGCCTGGGAGAAGCAGTCGGAGTCCAACGCCATGTGGGGGCTGTCGATCCCGGTGCCGTTCACCAAACCGGTCGGGGCCGGCGCCGGCGGCTACTTCGCCCCGCACGTGCGGGCCTACATCCGCCGCTCCGGCGCCCCGGATCACATCGGGGCGAAGGTGGTGGTCAAAGATCGGCTCAACGGGGCCAAGAACCCGCTGGCGCACCTGCACCAGCCGGATATCACCGTGGAGAAGGTGATGGACTCGCAGATGCTGTGGGATCCGATCCGCTACGACGAGACCTGCCCGTCCTCCGACGGGGCGTGCGCGGTGGTGATCGGCGACGAAGCCGCCGCCGAGGCGCGGGTGGCCGCCGGTGAGCCGGTGGCCTGGATCCATGCGACCGCGTTGCGCACCGAGCCGCTGGCCTACGCCGGGCGCGACCAGGTCAGCCCGCAGGCCGGTCGCGACGCCGCGGAGGCGCTGTGGCGCGACGCCGGGATCACCGACCCGCTGGACGAGATCGACGCCGCCGAGATCTACGTGCCGTTCTCCTGGTTCGAGCCGATGTGGCTGGAGAACCTCGGGTTCGTACCCGAAGGCGAGGGTTGGAAGCTCACCGATGCGGGCGAGACCGCGATCGGCGGGCGGCTGCCGGTCAACCCGTCCGGCGGGGTGCTGTCCTCCAACCCGATCGGGGCGTCGGGGATGATCCGTTTCGCCGAGGCAGCCATCCAGGTGATGGGCAAGGCCGGTGACCACCAGGTGCCCGATGCGCGTAAAGCGCTGGGGCATGCCTACGGTGGCGGCTCGCAGTACTACTCGATGTGGGTCGTGGCGTCCGACAAGCCGGAGGGGTGACACCGTGAAATACACCTGCAGCATCGCGATGGGGCCGATCGACCAGCTGACCGAGCTGGCGCGCACCGCCGAGGAGGTCGGCTTCGACGCGATCGCGCTGCCGGATTCGCTGTTCTTCATGGAGAAGGCGGCCGCCGACTATCCCTATACCCCCGACGGGTCGCGGATGTGGGACGAGAACACCCCGTGGGTGGACCCGCTGATCGCCACCGCCGCGATGGGGGCGGTCACCTCGACGCTGCGGTTCTACACCAATGTGCTCAAACTGGGGTCGCGCAATCCGCTGCTACTGGCCCGACAGGTCGGCTCGGTGGCGAACCTGACCGGTAACCGATTCGGGCTGGGCGTCGGAATCGGCTGGGCGCCGGAAGAATTCGAGTGGTGCGGCGTGCCCTACGCCCGCCGCGGTGCCCGGGTCGATGAAATGATCGAGGTCATCAAGCTGGTGCTGGCCGGCGGGATGGTGGAATTCCACGGCGAGTTCTTCGACTTCGACCGGCTGCAGATGAGCCCGGCGCCCACCGAGCCGGTGCCGTTCTACGTCGGCGGACACACCGAGCCCGCGCTCAAGCGGGCCGCCCGGGTCGGGGACGGCTGGACGTCGGCGATGATGACGTGCGCGCAGCTGGCCGAGACCATCACCCGGATCAACGAACTGCGCACCGAATACGGCCGCACCGACCTGCCGTTCGAGTTCCAGGCCGTCTGCGTGGACAAGTTCGACGTCGACGGGCACCGTGAGCTGGCTGAGGCCGGGGTCACCGACAACATCGTGGTGCCGTGGCTGCTCTACGGGCACGGCTTCGGCGCGCCGCTGGCCGACAAGCAGGACGCCATGAAGCGGTTCGCGGAGACCTTCATCCACTCCGGCTGGCAGGACTAGTTCGACGTCACCGCTGCGCGAACTCCGGCAACCGAGCGGCGATCTGCTCCCAGGACAGCTTGTTGGCGGCGATGTCGAGCATGAAGCCCTCGGCGGCGTCCACGTCCAGGTTCGCCGACAGCCGATGACCGTTCAGCCCGAGCAGCAGCCAGCAAGCCGCCCACCCGGTGCGTTTGTTCCCATCGGCCAACGACTGGGTGGTGGTCAACGAGTGCAGCAACGCGGCGGCCTTGTCCCAGACAGCCGGATAGGCGTCGGTGCCGAACACGGTGGCGGCCGGACGCATCAGGCACGACTCGAACAAGCCCGGGTCACGCACCAACGGCCGGAAGCCACAGGCGCACTCGGCGGCGAAGAGGATCTCGTCGCGGGTGGGCAGATCGATCACGCCAGGCGCTTGTTCAACTCAGCCGAACGCTCGGCGATCTCGTGCGCCAGCGCCCGCACCCTGCCGGCACGGTCGTGAGCGGTGTCGAGGATCGCCTGTTTGGCGAACGCTCGCATCGAGGTGCCGGCACTGCCGGCGGCAGCACGCACCGCCGCGAGTTCCTCGTCGGTGAACTCGACGTTGAGAGCCGGCATGACCCACCCCTAAGACAGTTGGTACCAAGAAGGTACCAGCGGGGATCGTCTGCAGGTAAGGAAATACCGTTTCGTGTGCACCACCGGCGTTCAGGCCAACCGTTCGACCCGCTGGCCGGTGAGGGCGGCGATCGTTTCGAAGTCCTTGTCGACGTGCAGAACGGTCAGACCGGCCAGTTCGGCGGTTGCAGCGACCAGTAGGTCCGGGATACCCGGCCCTCGGTGCTGGCCACGGTCAGCCAGCAGCAGTTGAATCTCGACGGCGCGGTCCTCGGCCGCTGGCGTGACGTACTCGATCGGCATCAACGACAGCGGTGGCGAGGTGGCCTCCGCGTGCGCCTGTGCCGCCGTGCGAAATGAGTAACCGATCTCCAGTCGAGTGACGGTGCTCAGCCGGAGCAGGCCGCGGTCGATGCGCTCCATCCACATCTCGGCGTCCAGTGAGGTCGCGAGACGGGTGTAGGCCGACTTGTCGACCAGCCAGACAGTCACCGCCACGCGGCGTCCATCACGCTCGGGTCATCGAGATCGGCTGCTGCCGCCGCAGCGCGCTGCAGATCTTCGCGGGCGACCTTTTCATCGCCCCGCCCTCGCCGGCGCTCCGCTTCGAACCGGCGGCGCAGATACTCCTGCCGCGATAACCCACGGGCCGCCGCGGCCGCGTCGATCTGCGCCACCGCAGCCTTCGACAATCCCCTGATCAACACGTCCGCCACCGCGTCCACCTCCTGATATTTACGATATCGCACCGGTGCGAGGGCGCCATCAAAAGCGGCTACACCTCCCCCAGCCCCGCCCGGTACCGCTCCGCCAAGTCGCGGTAATGCGGCGGGTTGGCCTGCACCCACAGTTGCGCGCCGGTGCCGGCCAACGGGCCCTTGACCTTCGCCGGGGCGCCGACGGCCAGCACACCCTCGGGGATCTGGGTGCCGGCCAGCACCAGCGCCCCGGCGGCGACGAGGCTGCCCGCACCGATCACCGCGCCGTCGAGCACGGTGGCCTGGTTGCCGATCAGGGCCTGCGCACCGATCCGGGCGCCGTGCACCAGGCACAGGTGCGCGACGGTGGCGTCGGATCCGATCTCCACCGCAGCGCCGGGCACACCGTGCAGCACCGCGCCGTCCTGCACGTTGGCGCCGGCGCGCACGTAGATGGGGGCGTCATCGCCGCGCAGCACGGCGTTGAACCAGACCGAGGCGCCGGCCTCGATCGTGACATCGCCGATCAGGGTGGCGGTCGGGGCGACGAACGCGTCAGCGGCCACGGTGGGGCTCTTACCCTCGAAGGAGAACAACGGCATACAGCCAGATATATCGCAGTGCCGCGCCCACCGCGGTTGACCGGGACATATTGCACAACACCCGGACAAAACAGTAACGTGTTCTAGTAACCAGCGAGTGGAGGTAGCAGGCGACATGAGCGAGGTCCGCGAGATCGACACCGGGACGCTGCCGGACCGGTACGCCCGAGGATGGCACTGCGTGGGGGTGGCCGACAGTTTCCGGGACGGCAAACCGCACGCCCTGCACGCCTTCGGCCGCAAACTGGTGGTCTTCGCCGACTCCCAGGGCGCGCTGCACATCCTCGACGGCTACTGCCGGCACATGGGCGGCGACCTCACCCAGGGCACCATCAAGGGCGACGAGGTGGCCTGCCCGTTCCACGACTGGCGCTGGGGCGGGGACGGCCGCTGCAAGCTGGTGCCCTACTCCAAGCGCACCCCCAAGGCCGCGCGCACCCGGTCCTGGCCGACCGATGAGCGCGGCGGCCTGCTGTTCGTCTGGCACGACCACGAGAACAACCCGCCGCAGCCGGAGGTCCGGATCCCCGAGATCCCGGAGGCCACCAGCGACGAGTGGACCGACTGGCGGTGGAACTCGATGGAGATCAACTCCAACTGCCGCGACATCATCGACAACGTCACCGACTTCGCGCACTTCTTCTACATCCACTACGGGATGCCGACCTACTTCAAGAACGTCTTCGAGGGCCACATCGCCTCGCAGTACCTGCACAACGTCGGCCGCGCCGACATCACCGACATGGGCACCGCCTACGGCGACACCAAGCTGGACTCCGAGGCGTCCTACTTCGGTCCGTCGTTCATGATCAACTGGCTGCACAACAGCTACGGCGAGTTCAAGGCCGAGTCGATCCTGATCAACTGCCACTACCCGATCAGCCAGGACAAGTTCGTGCTGCAGTGGGGGGTCATCGTGCAGAAGCCCAAGGGGCTGGATGAGAAGACCACCGACAAACTGGCCGATGCGATGACCGAGGGAGTCTCCAAGGGCTTCCTGCAGGACGTGGAGATCTGGAAGCACAAGACCCGCATCGACAACCCGCTGCTGGTCGAGGAGGACGGGGCGGTCTACCAGCTGCGCCGGTGGTACTCGCAGTTCTACGTCGACGCCGCCGACGTCACCCCGGAGATGACCGACCGGTTCGAAATCGAGATCGACCCCACCGCGGCGAACCGCAACTGGCAGGCCGAGATCGACGCCAACATCGAAGCGCAGGCCGAGCAGAAGGAAAAGGCCGAGCAGGGTTCGTGAGGTTTCGCGCATGAGCAGCGAGGGCCGGCGGCCCAGCGTCGAGCAGGTGGCGCAGTCCATGCTGTTCCTCTACGGCGCGCACGACGACGACCACGACCACGCGCACGGCGACAGCGGTCCCGGTGCCGGAACCTGGGCGAAGGCACCGAGTTTCGCCGACGACCCGCAGCGCGCCGCCGCGATCGCCGAGGCCAGCCGCCGCGACCGGGAGCGCTACCTCAACGAGGGCCTGACCGAGGTAGCCTGCCGCTTCTGCCACACCACGGTCGAGGTCAAGAAGTACGACACCGGCTACACCGCGGTGCAGTGGAATTCCCGCGCCACCGACCAGTGCGCCTACTTCGCCGAATTACGTGCCGAGGGCGGCGATCCCAGCCGGGCGCCGGCCTGTCCGCGGCTCCATGACAGCATCAACCACGCCGTCGCAGAAGGGGTGTTGGAGACCCGGTCGGAGGAGTAGGCGCGCGCGGACGCCCGGCTCACAGCCCGGCGAAGCGTTCCCGGACCTGCTCGGCGGTCAGCCCGTAGTCGGCCAGCGCGTAACTGTGCTTCGGGGCGCGCGGGCCCCGCTTGCTCGCGTCGTGGTGCTCGCGCATCGCCGTCAGCGCCTCGTCGGTCAACGTCAGGTCGAAGTGCCGGTAGATGTCCTGCATCGTGCCGATCGGGTCAGCGGTGAAGTCGAAGTAGTCGACGTCGTAGAACTGCTTCGGGTTCTGCTGTGCCCGAACGGTGTTGAACCTCTCCAGCCCGCGCGACCAGGTCTCCAGCGCGTCGCGGCCGATCTGTTCGCCGACGAACCGGTGCGACCAGCCCGCGGTGGTGTGCTGGGCCAGCGAGCACATCGAGGCCATGATCGTCTCGGCCGGCCGGTGACACTGGATCACCAGCGCGTCGGGGTACACCTCGAACAGCGCGTCGAGGGCGAACAGGTGGCTCGGGTTCTTCAGCACCCAGCGCTTGCCGACGTCGTTGAGCCCGATCAGCTGCAGGTTGCGACGGTGCCGCCGGTAGGACGGAGTCCAGTCCTGCTCCGCCAGCCAGGCCGCGTAACCGGGCACATGGGCCAGGGTTTCGTAGGACACCGAGTGCAGCGACTGGCGCAGCAACTGCCAGCACTCCTCGAGCTCATCGGCGGTCATGAAGTGCAGCCCGGTGTAGCCGGGGTTCTCCTCGTGGTGGCGGGCGAACCCGTCCTGCAACTGCCGGAAGACCGGGTTGGTCTCCCAGGTGTCCCGTGGCGGGCGCGGCTGCGGGAACTCCGGGAGCCACATCTGCAGGCCCTGGTGGCCGGGGTCGGCGCCCAGCAGCCGGTGCAGCGCGGTGGTACCGGTGCGGGGCAGCCCGGTGACGAAGATCGGCCGCTCGATGGTCACGTCGGCGTACTGCGGGTGCTGCTTCCAGGACGCCTCGGACAACAGCCGCGCCACCAGGGCGCCGCGCAGGAAGAACCGGGACATCTTGCTGCCCAGCTCGGTCAGGCCGGCTTCGTCGCGGTAGGACTCCAGCAACACGGCCAGGGCCCGGCGGTGGTTGTCCTCGTCGGGACCGAAATCGTCGAGGCCGACCATCTTGGTGGCCGAGGCGTGCAGGTCCTCGACGGTTCCGACATCGGTGCGTGCGCTCATCAGGATTTGTACTCCCCACAGTTGACGTCGAGGGTGTGCCCGGTGATGCCGCTGGCCAGGTCGCTGGCCAGAAACAGGATCGCCGAGGCAACCTCGTCCTCGGTGGGCAGGCGTTTCAGGTCGGAGTTGGCGGCGGTGGCGTCGTAGATCTGGTCCACGGTCATGTTGTACTTGCCGGCCTGGTGGGCGAAGTAGCCCTGCAGCGTTGTACCCCAGATGTACCCGGGGGCAACGGAGTTCACCCGGATTCCGGCCGGCCCCAGCTCGGAGGCCAGCGACTGCGACATCGCCAGCAACGCGGACTTGGCCATCTTGTAGGCGCCGTATTTGGGCTGGGAGTGCCGGATCACCATCGAGTTGACGTTGACCACCGAGCCGTTGGCCTCGGCGAGCGCCGGGGCGAAGGCCTGGGTGAGCCGCAGCGTGCCGAGCACGCTGAGCTCGATGGCATCGCGGATGTGCTCGAAGGTGGTCTGGCCCAACGGTTTCATCGACGGCACCCGGAACGCGTTGTTGATCAGCACGTCCACCCGCCCGTAGGTCTGCTGCGCGGCGGCGACCAGATCGTCGACGGCTGCGTCGTCGGTGATGTCGGTCGGCACCGCCAGGGCGCGCCTGTCGGTCTCGCGCACCAGGGCGGCGACCTCCTCGAGTCGTTCGGCGGTGCGCGCGGCCAGCACCAGGTCGGCGCCGTCTTGCGCGCAGCGGCGGGCCAGCGTAGTGCCGAGCGCGGGACCGACCCCGCTGATCACCACAACCTTGCCGTCCAGCAGCCCACTCATCTGTTCACCCCAGCATCCGGTTGGCGATCTGTTGCTGGCGCAGCGCGATCCGTGCGCGCCAGGCGGTTTCGGAGATCCGGTTCGTCGTGTGGTGCGGCAGCGCTTCGGCCACCGAGTCGATGTCGACCAACCGCACCTGCGGGCCGTCGGCTTCGGTGAGCGGGCGGGAGAGCCGCTGCCAGCGGAACTGGAGGAAGCCGCGGCGGCGCCCCAGGGTCTCCACCCAGTTGGTGATCCCGGGGTTCTGCGCGGAGACCACGACACGGATGTTGCCGTCCGGATCCACCTGCGCCTGAGTGCCGTTCAGCGAGGTCTGGTGGTTGATGTAGTCCAGCGAGATGTACCACATGCTGCCCAACTGGAAGCCGAGGTAGGGCGCGTCACCGGCGGGCACCGTGATGACCAGCGCCTGGTGCGGGGCCAGATCGAAGTGCCCCACCGAGGAGTACTGGGTGGCCAGCCCGCCGGGGGTGAGCCGCGGGGCGGTCATGGTGTTGGGCTCCAGATCGAGGTAGAACCACTGCGGGAACGCCAGCCAGGTCTTGACCCGGTTGACAAGTTGGGCGCCGGCGACCGCGTAGCGCTTTTCGATCAGTTCCCGGGTGGGCGGTGCCGGCGCGGTGCCTGCGGTGTCGGTGCGGGCGATGGCCAGCGTGCCGCGCTGGGCCGACCAGTCGTTGTAGACCTCCCGGATCACCAGCTGACCCGGCCCGTCCGGGGTGATCCGCCATTCGAATCCGCCGTCGGCGTCGACGTCGAGTTCGCGGTCGTCGAAGGCCGCCTGGCTGACCGGGACGTGGTCGTCGGTGTACTCCCCGCCCAGCAGCTGGAAGCTCAGGTCGGTGGTGGTGCCGCGCCTGCCGGTCACGACGTATTCGTGCCCGCCCCGCAGCCGGGCCCCGAAGTAGAGGGTGTCGGGGTTGTCCAGGCCCATCTTGGTGAACGGTCCGGTGCCCGAGAGCAGGAAGGGGTGTTCGCGCTCATGATGGAAGGTGGTGTGGGTGCAGGCCGCGATGCCCTGGGCGAGGTACTGCAGGCCTTCGACCAGGTCGTCGTCGGTCTCGATGTGCGGGGCCTGCACGACCAGGCGCTCTGCCTCGGCGATCGCGTCGGCCAACGGTTGGGAGAACAGCACCGCACCTCCAGCGGGTCGCCGCAGCCACCGCGACAGCGGTTCATTATTGAACCTCAGCGGTAGATTATCTTCCCGGAGACTAGGCCGCGCGGCCCGCCGCCGTCAACCCAGCGGTTCATTAACGTGCCGAACTGGTACATTATTGACATGACTTCGCCGGCGGGCCGCTCGTCGCCGCCTGCGGCCCGGGTGGTCGCGGTGCTCGACTTCCTGGCCCGCCACCCGCACGAGGGGTTCGGGCTGTCGGAGTTGGCCCGCCGCACCGAGCTGAGCAAGCCCACCTGCCTGGGCATCGTGACCACCCTGACCGGCGCCGGCCTGCTGGTGCGCGGCCCCGAGGACAAGAGCTACCGGCTCGGGCCCGCCCTGATCGCACTCGGGCACGCCGCCCAGGAGTCCATGCGGGTGAGCCCCGCCGCCCGCGCGGAACTGCGCGACCTGTCCGCGGCGTTCGACACCACCGCCGCGCTCGCCGCCGTCATCGACGACCGCATCACCCTGCTGGAACTGGTGTCACCGCCGGGCACCACGCCGCCGGTCCCGGTCGGGCAGAGCTACCCGTTCGCGCCGCCGGTCGGGCTGATGTTCGTACTCTGGGACGACGATGCGCTGCGCGGCTGGCTGGCCCGCGAACCGACCATGCCGCTGACCACCGACGGCGACCGGTTGGACCGGGTGATCGCGCAGTGCCGCGCCACCGGCTACCTCGTCGAACGCCTCACCCCGGCCGGGCGGCGCCTCTACGGGCTGATGGCCGGGATGTCCGACAGCCTGCCCGACGAACTGGCGGCGTTACTACCCGAACTGGTCGCCGACATCGGCGAACGGGTGTACCTGCGCGACGAGCACCCCGGCCGCGGCCGTCACGACATCAGCGTGATCGCCGCGCCGGTCTACGACCACCATCAGCGGCAGGTGATGGTGCTGTCCCTGCAGATCGGCGCGGCCCTCACCGACGCCGAGATCACCAAGCGGGCGCGTCGGCTCACCGCCGCCGCCGACGTGCTCACCGGCCGGCTCGGCGGACGCAAGCCGGCGTTCGACTGAGGGAGGATTCCGGATGGAGAAGGTGCTCATCCTGCTGCGCCGCAACGACTCCGACGAATCGTGGTGCGAGCGGCTGCGCGGCCCGGTCGCTCGCGAACTGCTGGGAACGGACCCGCCGGGCCTCACGGTCAACGTGCGCGACGACGCGGTTGCCGAGACCGCCTTGCAGCTGACCACGCTGGATCCGCCGGTGACCGCGGTGGTGACGGTGTGGACCCGGCAGTGCTACGGCGAGCAGGTGCGGGCGATCGTCGAACTCCTGCGCGGTGAGGCCGATGCGGTGGCGGCGTACCTGGTGACCGAATCGACGCCGTTGCCACCGCCGGATCCCGGTGCCGGACAACGCACCCCCGGGCTCGCCAACGTGGCGCTACTGCGCCGGCCGGCCGACCTCGACCGACGGACCTGGCTGCACCGCTGGCAGGTCGAGCACACCCCGGTGGCGCTGGCCACCCAGGCCACCTTCGGCTACACCCAGAACACCGTCGTCCGTGCCCTGACCGCCGACGCGCCCGCCGTGGACGGGATCGTCGAGGAACTGTTCCCCGCGGCCGCCGCCACCGACCCGCTGGCCTGGTACGGCGCCGCCGACGACGCCGAGCTGCAGGAGCGGCTGGGCCGCATGCTGGCCTCCATCACCCGGTTCGGGGCGGACACCGACATCGACACCGTGCCGACCAGCCGCTACCTGCTCCGCAGTCCGTTCAGCTGACCGGGGCTCAGAGCGCCTTGAGCGCGTTGACCACCTGGGGTGGCAGCGCGGTGTTGACGCACTGCAGATCGTGCAGCGGGGTGCGCAGCGCCCGCAGTTCGGCGGCCACGTCCGGGTGGGCGTCGAAGTAGCCGTGGTAGCCCTCGCTGACCTGTCCGGGCGGCTCGTTGTTGATGTCGATCAGCGACTGATTGACGTCGGGGTGGCGGGCCAGGTAGCCGTTGATGCCGTCGGCCACGGTGCGCACCACGGCCGGGTTGCACGGGTCCGCCGGGGCGGCGTGCGCGACCGGCACCGCCAGCAGCAGCGGCGCGGCCACCACCGCGCCGGCGAGCACCCGGCGCAGCTCAGCGGTGAGAATCATGGTGTCGTCCTTCCGTCGGGGCGCGGGGCCGTCCTCGGGGCCTCCGCAACGGGATGGAACGAGCCTAAGCGCGGTTTCGCTGAGCGAATCCTGAAAATTTCCGGCCTCGCGGGGCGGCTCGCCCGCGGCTCAGGCGCACTGCTGGGACAAGGTGACCAGCGCCTGCCGCACGTGCGGGTGCCGCTGGAGGTAGCTGAGCACCGGATCGGGGGACCCGGGTGATTCGGCCCGGCCCTTGTCGGCGAGTTCCTGCTTGATGTCCGGGTGGCGCTGCAGGTAGGCGTCGACGGACTGTCCCACCGTGGTGTCGCACTGCTGCGGGTCGGCGGCGGCCACCGGCGATCCGCCCACCAGCGCGACGGCGATTCCGACCAGAGCGATCCCGGCGCGAAGTCGCCGTCCGGAGCCACCGGGAAGTGCGGTCATCGGGGGGCTCCCTTCGTGTCGGCGGACCACGTTCCAACGTACGCCTGGATGCAGACACCGCGTGGCGAAGGGGGCGGGCCGGCGCGGCCCCGTCTGGGGCCGACCCCGCCGATCGCCGCGACCGTACCGGCCGGCAACCCGCTCATCGGCGCACCCCGGCGTCCGGTCTGCGACCCGAGGCGGGGCTGGCGGCCGCCCCGGGGCCGCGGCCGGTCGTCCGGCGGAAGGCTTCGCCGGCGTCCGTGTCGACGAAATGGCAGTCTCCGCGGGCGGTGAACGGTTCGGCCAGTTGACGCAGATACGCCGTCGGATAGTTGGGCTTTGCCGCCATACCGAGATCGTCGGTCGTGAATTGGCGCTTCGGATCGTACGAATACGTGCGATACAGGTGGTCCCAGAGCAAGGTGAACAGCCCGAAGTTGACGTCACCGACGCCAGCCCACTTCAGGTGGTGAAACCGGTGGCCCTCGTTGAGGGCGAGGATCGAGCGCAACCGTCCGACCCGATAGTCGACATTGGCATGCTGGAGAAGCAGCTGTACCGCGACACAGACCGCAAGCGCCGAAGCGACCTGCACCGGAATACCCATGAGGATCAGGGGAAGCACGCCGCCAACCATCTCCAGGGTTTGGTGGAGCGGATGCTTCATCAAACCGTTGAGGCCGTAGCATCGCCGGATGCTGTGATGCGCCGCGTGTAACCGCCACAACCAGCCGATCTTGTGGCTGGCCAGGTGAACGGTGGTGATGCCGAAGTCGGCCACCAGCACCGCGATCAGCAGCTGCACGGCGAACGGCAGCGAGGCAGGCCACCAGCGGTGAAACGGTGTCACCGCAGCTAATAACGGGATGACCGCGACGCTGGCCACGATGAAGGTTTCGTTGACCACGGCATGGGCGGCGTCACGGCCCGCATCATCCAACGCCGTGTTCCACTCGGGGCGGTACGGGAGGATGCGCTCGGCGAAAAACGAGCATCCGACCGCCAACACGATCACGACGACCAACCAGGATGCCGACCCGCGCGCGGCCAACAGGGCGGCCGCGCCGTTGACGCCGACGAGCATGAAAGGGACGTAACCGTAGCGAATTAGGTATTTCCACATGCCGATCACAGTCGCGCACACACGGCCGGTCGCGCTTGTACAGATCGGTCGTCTTCGCCGAACGTGGGTCGACTAGGCCCAGACCAGGTTCCGGCTCGCCTCGCTGGGCGACAACCCGAACATCTCGTGACAGACGCGATTGGCGTGGGCGCTGTCGGTGAATCCGGCCGCGTGCGCGGCATCGGTCAGCGACGCACCGCACTGCAACGATTCGACCGCCAACCGCAGCCGCACCCATCGGACATAGGTGGGGACGGACTGGCCCACCTGCTCGTTGAACAGGCGGCTCAGCCGCCCCGGCGACAGCGAGACGGCCCGGGCGATCGAGGACAATCGCACGGTGCCGGGCAATGTTTGAGCGATCAACTCGACCGCCGCACGCACGCCGGGATGCCAGCCGTCTCGACCGAGTGGACCCTGTTCGTCCGCCGGTTTCCGGATCCGATCGAGCAGCATGGCCGGATCATGAACCGCAGGGCCCACGATGTCACCGAGCACCGCACCTGCGGCCGCCCACTGCCGCACATCGTCGCCGGAGTCGAGGAGCCCGGCGACCGCCGAGCGGGCGGGTGCCGCGGGGTCGAGAAACACCAGGGTTGCATCGACAACGTCGTCCACTACACGGATGGAATGTTCACGCCCGGAGGCGATGACTGCCGCCGACGTCACGAGTGAACGGCCCTGTCCGTCGGAGAGTTCGAAGAGACCCGAACGGGCGCACACGATCTGAGTCGCCACGTGGTAGTGGCGCCGCGCATCCGACAACGCACCGACGTAACACCAGGCGCCTTCAGTCACCGCGAGCGCGCCGGACCAGGGCGTCGCGGGAGCGGGGTCGGCGTCCATCTGTGAGACGATCTCACAGACCGGGCGTCAGCCCTTCTGGCCGGCCTGCTCCCGCTGGATCTCCAGCGCGATGTCGATGAGCTGGTCCTCCTGGCCGCCGATGAGCTTGCGTTGACCGGCCCGGTGCAGCAGCTCGTGGGCGGGCACCCCGTAGCGCTCGCCCTGGCGCACCGCGTGCTTGAGGAAGCTGGAGTACACCCCGGAGTAGCCCATGATCAGCGCGTTGCGGTCCAGCACGCACTCGGCGGGCATGGCCGGGCGCACCACGTCCTCGGCGGCGTCGGCGATGTCGAAGAAGTCGATGCCGGTCTTGACGCCGATCTTGTCGAACACCCCGATCAGCGCCTCGACCGGGGCGTTGCCCGCCCCGGCGCCGAACCGGCGCACCGACCCGTCGATCTGCTTGGCGCCGGCGTAAACCGCCTCCACCGAGTTGGCCACGCCCAGCCCGAGGTTCTCGTGGCCGTGGAAACCGACCTGCGCGTCGTCACCGAGCTCGGCGACCAGCGCCGCCACCCGGTCGCGGACGTCGGCGAGCACCAGCGCCCCGGCCGAGTCGACGACGTAGACGCACTGGCAGCCGGCGTCGGCCATGATCCGCGCCTGGGCGGCCAGCTTCTCCGGCGGCAGGGTGTGCGCCATCATCAGGAAACCGACGGTCTCCAGCCCCATCTCGCGGGCCTTGCCGAAGTGCTGCACCGACACGTCGGCCTCGGTGCAGTGGGTGGCGATCCGGCAGATCGAGCCGCCGTTGGCCTGGGCCTGCTTGATGTCGTCGACGGTGCCCACGCCGGGCAGCATCAGAAACGCGATCCGCGCGTCGCGCACGGTCTCCGCGGCCAGCTTGATCAGCTCCTGGTCGGGCACCTTGGAGAAGCCGTAGTTGAAGCTGGACCCGCCGAGCCCGTCGCCGTGGGTGACCTCGATGACCGGCACGCCCGCGGCGTCGAGCGCCGAGACGATCGCGCGCACCTCATCCTGGTCGAACTGGTGGCGCTTGTGGTGCGAGCCGTCCCGCAGCGACGTGTCGGTGATGCGGATGTCGAAGATGTTGTCGGTCATTTACTGCCTCCTGCCACGCTCGCCATCTCCTTGGCGATCTCCTCGCCGACCTTGGTGGCCGCGGCGGTCATGATGTCCAGGTTCCCGGCGTAGGGCGGCAGGTAGTCGCCCGCACCCTCCACCTCGACGAAGGTGGTGACCAGCGCCTGGCCGCCGGAGTTGATCGACGGCTCGTCGAACTGCGGCTCGTTGAGCAGCCGGTAGCCGGGCACGTAGGTCTGCACGTAGGACACCACGTCGTGGATGGACTGGGTGATCGCGTCCCGGTCGGCGTCCTCGGGGATGGCGCAGAAGATGGTGTCGCGCATGATCATCGGCGGATCGGCCGGGTTCAGGATGATGATCGCCTTACCGCGGTCCGCTCCCCCGATGGTCTCCACGCCCCGCGAGGTGGTCTTGGTGAACTCGTCGATGTTGGCCCGGGTGCCCGGGCCCGCCGAGACACTCGAAACGCTCGCCACGATCTCGGCGTAGGGCACCTTCACCACCCGCGAGACCGCGTAGACGATCGGGATGGTGGCCTGCCCACCGCAGGTGATCATGTTGATGTTGGGGGCGTCGAGGTGCTCATGCAGGTTGGCCGGCGGGATGACCGCGGGCCCCACCGCCGCCGGGGTGAGGTCGATGGCCCGGATGCCCGCCTCCTCGTACCGGGGCGCCGCGTCGCGGTGCACGTAGGCGCTGGTCGCCTCGAACACCAGGTCCGGCTTCTCATCCTGGGCCAGCAGCCAGTCCACGCCCTCGTGGGTGGTCTCCAGCCCGAGTTTGCGGGCGCGGGCGAGCCCCTCGCTGTTCGGGTCGATACCGACCATCCAGCGCGGCTCCAGCCACTCCGACCGCAGCAGCTTGTAGAGCAGATCGGTGCTGATGTTGCCCGATCCGACGATCGCGACGGACGCCTTCTGCGGCATTGTCTTCTCCCTACTTCTCGAAACTCAGACGGACCGAGCCGAGCCCGGCGAAATCCGCCACGAATTGATCACCCGGGTGCGCGTCGATCGCCCGGGTGGCGGTGCCGGGCAACACGATGTCGCCGGCCTTCAGTCGCACCCCGAAACTCTCCACCTTGCGGGCCAGCCAGGCGACCGCGGTGACCGGGTTGCCCAGTACGGCGTCGCTGCGCCCCTCGGCGACCACCTCGCCGTTGCGTTTGAGCACGGCGTCGATGCTCTTGATGTCGATGTCGGCGGGGGCCACCCGCTCGGTGCCCAGCACCCAGCCGGCCGAGGAGGCGTTGTCGGCGATGGTGTCGCAGAGTTTGATCTTCCAGTCCGCGATGCGGGAGTCGATCAGCTCGATCGCCGGGGCGAACGCCTCGGTGGCGGCCAGGACGTCGTCCTCGGTGCAGTCCGCGCCGGGCAGGTCGGCGGCGAGGATGAAGGCCACCTCCACCTCGATCCGCGGATACAGGTAGCGGCCCGCGGCCACCGGGACGTCCTCCGACACCGCCATCGTGTCGAGCAGGTGACCGTAGTCGGGTTCGTCGACGCCCATCATCTGCTGCATGGCCTCGCTGGACAGCCCGACCTTGTGCCCGATCACCCGGGCGCCGCCGGCGACCTGCCTGCGGATGTTGATCAGCTGGATCTCGTAGGCGTCCACCACGTCGATGTCGGGGTGGGCGTCGGTGAGCGGTCCGATCGCGACACGGCTGTCTTCGGCCCGGGCCAGGTCGGCGGCGAGTTCGTCGCGGATCGCGGCGCTGAGCATTCAGGCGTCTCCTCGTGGTTGCGGCCGGGCAAGTAGCGCCTGGCTACCGCAATTCTATAACGTGTTCTACATGACTAGTCAGGAGTACGACGTCGTTGTGGTCGGCAGCGGGGGCGCAGGCCTGGTTGCCGCCCTGACCGCAGCCCACCAGGGACTTTCCACCATCGTCGTCGAGAAGGCGCCCCACTTCGGCGGATCGACCGCCCGATCCGGTGGCGGAGTGTGGATCCCGAACAACGAAGTCCTCAAGCGAGCGGGCGTCAAGGACACCCCGGAAGCGGCCCGCACCTATCTGCACGAGATCATCGGCGACGTGGTGCCGGCCGAGAAGATCGACACCTACCTGCAGCGCGGCCCGGAGATGCTGTCGTTCGTGCTCAAGCACTCGCCGCTGAAGATGTGCTGGGTGCCCGGCTACGCCGACTACTACCCGGAGGCTCCCGGCGGCAAGCCGACCGGGCGCTCCATCGAGCCCAAGCCGTTCAACGCCAAGAAGCTCGGCGCCGACGAGGCCGGCCTGGAGCCGGCGTACGGCAAGGTGCCGCTCAACGTGGTGGTGATGCAGCAGGACTACGTGCGGCTCAACCAGCTCAAGCGCCACCCGCGCGGGGTGCTGCGCAGCCTGAAGGTCGGCGCGCGCACCATGTGGGCGCAGGCCACCGGCAAGAACCTGGTCGGCATGGGCCGCGCGCTGATCGCGCCGCTGCGCATCGGTCTGCAGCAGGCCGGGGTGCCGGTGCGGCTCAACACCGCGCTGACCGACCTGCTGGTCGAGGACGGCGCGGTGCGCGGGGTGTACGTCCGCGACACCACCGTCGACGCCGGCGAGCCGGAGCTGATCCGGGCCCGCCGCGGGGTGATCCTGGCCTGCGGTGGCTTCGAGCACAACGAAGAGATGCGGGTGAAATACCAGCGCGCCCCGATCACCACCGAGTGGACCGTCGGCGCCAAGGCCAACACCGGCGACGGCATCCTGGCCGGGGAGAAACTCGGCGCCGCCCTGGACGTCATGGAGGACGCCTGGTGGGGCCCGACGGTCCCGCTGGCCGACGCGCCGTGGTTCGCGCTGAGCGAGCGCAACTCACCGGGCTCGATCATCGTCAACATGGCCGGCAAGCGGTTCATGAACGAGTCGATGCCCTACGTGGAGGCCGTCCACCACATGTACGGCGGGGAGTACGGCCAGGGGCCCGGCCCGGGCGAGAACATCCCGGCCTGGCTGGTGTTCGACCAGCGCTACCGGGACCGCTACATCTTCGCCGGGCTGAACCCGGGCCAGCGGCTGCCCCGCAAGTGGCTGGAGTCCGGGGTGATCGTCACCGCCGACACCATCGATGAGCTGGCCGCCAAGACCGGCCTGCCCGCCGAGCAGCTCAACGAGACCGTGCAGCGGTTCAACGGCTTCGCCCGCTCCGGCGTCGACGAGGACTTCCACCGCGGTGAGAGCGTCTACGACCGCTACTACGGCGACCCGACCAACAAGCCCAACCCCAACCTCGGCGAGATCAGCCAGGGCCCGTTCTACGCGGCCAAGATGGTCCCGGGCGACCTGGGCACCAAGGGCGGTATCCGCACCGACGTGCACGGCCGGGCGCTGCGCGACGACGACACCGTCATCGACGGCCTCTACGCCGCGGGCAACGTCAGCGCGCCGGTGATGGGCCACACCTACCCCGGGCCGGGCGGCACCATCGGCCCGGCCATGACGTTCGGCTACCTGGCCGCCCTGGACATCGCTGGCTCCCCGGCCGGAAAGGACTGACATGCCCATCGATCTCGACGCCGCGCTCGGCGCGGAGTTCGGCGCCGTGGAGTTTTCCTGGAGCGCCACCAACGTCCAGCTCTACAACCTGGCGCTGGGCGCCGGGTCGGACCCGATGGACCCGCGTGAGCTGAGCTACGTCGTCGACCGCACCCCACAGGTGCTGCCGACGTTCGGCTGCGTGGCCGCGTCCTTCGACGCCGTCGACCCGCCGAAGGTCAGCTGGCCGGGCATCGACATCGACCTGGCCAAGATCCTGCACGCCTCCGAGCGGGTCAGCGTGCCCGCCCCGTTGCCGCCTTCGGGCCGGGCCCGCTCGGTGAGCCGCATCGTCGGGGTGTGGGACAAGGGCAAGGCCGCGGTCGTGGACCTGGAGACCACCGTCACCGACACCGACGGTAAGCTGCTGTGGACCCAGCAGCGGTCGATCTTCGCCCGCGGCGAGGGCGGTTTCGGCGGCGAGCGCGGCCCGTCCGGGCCGGGCGGCCCGCCCGAGCGGGACCCCGACCTGCAGGTCGACATCCCGGTGCTGCCGCAGCAGGCGCTGATCTACCGGCTGTGCGGGGACCGCAACCCGCTGCACTCCGACCCGGAGTTCGCCGCCGGTGCCGGCTTCGACCAGCCGATCCTGCACGGGCTGTGCACCTACGGGATGACGTGCAAGGCGATCGTGGATGCCGCCCTGGACGGCGACGCCGGCGCGGTGCGCAGCTTCGGTGCCCGCTTCGCCGGGGTGGTGTTCCCCGGCGAGACCCTGCGCGCGCAACTGTGGACCGAGGGCGACTCGGTGCTGGCCACCGTGACCGCACCCGGCCGCGACGACGCCGTGGTGCTCAGCGGTGTGGAGTTGGTGCGGGCTTAAGCGCCGCGCGGCGCGCCCGCCCGCTTGAGCGTGCGACCCGCTCCGACCGCTCGAGCGTGCGCACCCAACCGCTCGAACGTGCGCATAGGTTCACGTTCGAGCGCCAGCGTGTACCTGTGCTCACGCTCGGCGGGCCAGAGCGCTGCGCACCCGCCGGACGACGTCGGCGGGCGGGTCGCCGGCCAGTACCCGGATCACGATCCAGCCGCAGCGCTGCAGCCGCTCGTGCCGTTTGGCGTCCCAGCGGTACCGGCGCGGGTCGGTGCGATGCTGCTCGCCGTCGTATTCGGCGGCGACCTTCGGCTCGGGCCAGCCCATGTCGAGTACCGCGAAGGGTTTCCAATAGCCGTCGTAGACCGGGATCTGCGTCTGCGGGCGGGGTAGACCCGCGGCGACCAGCAGGACGCGCAGCCAACTCTCCTTCGGTGACTCGGCCCCCGCGTCGACGAGGTCCAGCGCAACCCGAGCACGCGCAATGCCCCGTCGGCCGCCGGAGCGGCGCAGGATCTCCCGCACGTCGAGGTCGTTGACCTTCACCGCCCGCACCAGGGCGTCGAGCCCGGCTACCGCCTCGGCGGTGGGATACCAGCACCCCAGGTCGACGGCGGTGCGTGCCGGGATGGTGACCGGCAGGCCGTCGACCTCCTCGACCTCGTCGGGGTGCAGGGCGTCGCCGCGGGTCAGCAGGCCGGGCGGTCCGCGACGGTTGTCGTGGAGGAGTTCGGCGGGCCGGTCCGCGCCGACCCAGTCGCTGCCGTGTAGGGCCGCTGCCGAGAAGCCGGCGACGACTCCACTGCGCCGCGACCACAGCCAGGCCGCCCGGGCCCGGTCGACGGCGTTCACCTCGATGCCGTTGGCCAGGTACACATCCGGGTACAGGCGGGTGTGTGCGGCGGCGAGCCGGCCCCTGGTCAGCCGCCCGGCTGCCAGCGCCTCACTGCCCAGGAATGGTTCGGCCATCGCCGCAGCGTCCCATCGCCGTGGCGGGGCGTCACTTCAGTGCCGGTTCGCCTGGGTACAACTGCGCCGGGCGTGCGCGTAGGTTCACGTTCGGCCTCGAGCGTGAGCAAGGGTTCACGCTCGGCGGGGAAGGTGGGGCGGGAGCGGGCCGGGCCCGGGGCGCGTCAGCCCAGGATCAGCCCCGAGGTGGGCACCCCGGTGCCCGCGGTGACCAGCACGTGCTCGACGCCGTCGACCTGGTTCACCGAAGTGCCGCGCAGCTGGCGCACCCCTTCGGCGATGCCGTTCATGCCGTGGATGTAGGCCTCCCCGAGCTGGCCGCCGTGGGTGTTGATCGGCAGCCGGCCGCCGAGCTCGATCGCGCCGTCGGCGATGAAGTCCTTGGCCTCGCCTTTGCCGCAGAACCCCAACTCCTCCAACTGGATCAGCGTGTAGGGGGTGAAGTGGTCGTAGAGCACCGCGGTCTGGATGTCGGCCGGGCCGAGCCCGGACTGGGCCCACAGCTGCCGACCGACCAGCCCCATCTCCGGCAGGCCGAGTTCGTCGCGGTAGTAGGAGTACATGGTGAACTGGTCGACGCCCGACCCCTGCGCCGCGGCCTCGATGATCGCCGGCCGGTGCTTGAGGTCGCGAGCCCGCTCGGGGGTGGTGACCACGATCGCGACACCGCCGTCGGTCTCCTGGCAGCAGTCCAGCAGCCGCAGCGGGTCGGCGATCATCCGCGAGTTCTGGTGGTCCTCGATCGTGATCGGCTTGCCGTAGAAGTGCGCCTTGGGGTTGGTGGCGGCGTGCTTGCGGTCGGCCACCGACACCACACCGAAATCGGCACTGGTGGCGCCGTATTCGTGCATGTACCGGCGGGCGACCATCGCCACCGACGCCGCGGGGGTGGACAGCCCGTGCGGGTAGGACCAGCTGTACTCCACGCCCCGGGAGTCGGCGTTGACGGTCAGCCCGGTCATCACCTGACCGAACCGGAACTCCGAGCGCTCGTTGAAGGCGCGGTAGGCGACCACCACCTCGGCTACCCCCGCAGCCACCGCCAGCGCCGCCTGTTGCACGGTCGCCGCGGCCGCCCCACCGCCGTATCCGATCTGGGAGAAGAAGCTCAACTCCCCCATGCCGGTGGATCGGGCGACCGCGGTCTCCAGATTGGAGTCCATGGTGAAGGTGACCAGACCGTCGACGTCGCCGGGGGTCAGGCCGGCGTCGTCGAGGGCATCGAGCACCGCCTCGGTGGCCAGCCGCAGTTCGCTGCGGCCGGACTCCTTGGAGAAGTCGGTGGCGCCGATCCCGGCGATCGCCGCTTTGCCGGACAACATCACGCCTCCCCGATGGTCAGTGTGGCCGTGGCGACGACGTGGTCGCCCAGGCTGTTGGTGCCGACGACTTTCACCGTGATCAGCCCGTCCTCGACGGCGGTGACCTCACCGGTGAAGGTGACGGTGTCGTACGCGTACCACGGCACCCCGAGGCGCAGCCCGATGGAGCGGATCACCGCGGTGGGCCCGGCCCAGTCGGTGACGTAGCGCTGCACCAGCCCGGTGTCGGTGAGGATGTTGACGAAGATGTCCTTGGAACCCTTGGCCTGTGCCTTGTCCCGGTCGTGGTGGACGTCCTGGTAGTCGCGGGTGGCGATCGCCGTGGAGACGATGAAGGTCGGGTCGCCGTAGATCTTCAGCTCGGGCAGCGTGGTGCCCACCGTCGCGGCCGGCGCGCTCATGCCCGCGGCTCCCAGGCGTACAGGGTCCAGGCCGGCCCGTTGTCCCCGGCCGGGAAGTCCAGATACGTCACCTGAACCGGCATCCCGATCGCCACCTCATCGGGTCCGACGCCGCGCAGCTCGCCGAGCATCCGCACACCTTCCTCGAGTTCGACCAGCGCGATGATGAACGGCACCGAGCGGCCGGGCACCTTCGGCGCGTGGTGCACGACGTAGGAGTACACACTGCCCTGCCCGGAAGCCACCACGTAGTCGGTGGTCTCGGTCTTGTCGGCCCACACCGCAGGCACCGGCGGGTGCTGCAGCGACCCGTCGGGGCGGCGCTGGATCCGCAGTTCGTGCTCGGCGATCCCGTCCCAGAAGAACTTGCTGTCCCGCGAGTAGGAGGGCCGCATCATCTTGTCCGGGACCAAGTCGTCGGGCACCGCGACGGGCGCCTGCTCAGCCTTGTCCCGCGGGATGAATTTCAGGATCCGCCAGTCCATGTCGGCGACGGACTCCTCGCCCACCCACCAGCGGATCTTCTGGTTGATGAAGTAGCCCTCGCCCAGCCCGGTCTGCTTGGGTCCGACGACGTCGGTGACCTCGGCGGTCACGCTGACCTCTTCTCCGGGCCGTAGGTAGCGGTGGTAGGTCTGCTCACAGTTGGTGGCCACCACCCCGACATAGCCTGCGGCGTCGAACAATTCGATGATCTTGCCCAGCGGGTCGTCGTCGGGGCGCACGCCGCCCAGGCCCATCATCGTCCACACCTGGATCATCGCCGGCGGGGCGACGACGCCCGGGTGCCCGGCCGCTCGCGCGGCCTGCTCGTCGACGTAGATCGGATTGTCGTCGCCGATGGCGTCCACCCAGTGGTGGATCATCGGCTGGTTCACCGGATCCCGGCCGAAGCGCGGCTTGCTGCGCCCTGCGGACAGCAGCGTGTCGATCCCGGCCTGCAGGTCGGCGCTCATCGCGGCACCCGCGGCACTTTGAGGCCGGCTGCGGCGATCATCTCGCGCATCACCTCGTTGACCCCGCCACCGAAGGTGATGACCAGGTTGCGTTTTGTCTGCGCGTCCAGCCAGTCCAGCAGCTCCGCGGTGCCCGGATCGGCCGGATTGCCGTAGCCGCCGACGATCTCCTCGGCCAGCCGCCCGGCGTACTGGATGCGCTCGGTGCCGAACACCTTGGTCGCGGCCGCGTCGGCGACGTCGATGATCTCGCCTGCCGCGGCGACCTGCCAGTTGAGCAGTTCGTTGATCCGGAACATGGCGTGGATCTCGGCCAGGCCGCGGCGTACCGCGTCGTTGCTGATCGGGGTGACCCCGTCGCTGCCGGGCTGGTTGGCCCAGGCGTGCACCCGGTCGTAGATGGCGCCGAAGCGGCCGGCCGGCCCGAGCATGACCCGCTCGTTGTTGAGCTGGGTGGTGATCAGCTTCCAGCCGCCGTTCTCCTCACCGACGAGCATGTCGGCGGGCACCCGCACGTCGGTGTAGTAGGTGGCGTTGGTGTGGTGCGCGCCGTCCGAGAGGATCATCGGCGTGAACGAGTAGCCGGGGTCCTTGGTGTCGACGATGAAGATCGAGATGCCCTTGTGCTTCGGCGCATTCGGATCGGTGCGGGCGGCCAGCCAGATGTAGTCGGCGTCGTGGGCACCGGTGGTGAACACCTTCTGGCCGTTGATGACGTAGTCGTCGCCGTCGCGGACCGCGGTGGTCCGAAGGCTGGCCAGGTCGGTGCCGGCCTCCGGCTCGGAGTAGCCGATCGCGAAGTGCACCTCACCGGCGAGGATCGCCGGCAGGAACTTCTTCTTCTGCGCCTCGTTGCCGTACACCTGCAGGGTCGGTCCGACGGTCTGCAGGGTCACCGCGGGCAGCGGGATGTCGGCGCGCTGAGCCTCGTTGACGAAGATCTGCTGCTCGATCGGACCGAAGCCCAGACCGCCGAACTCCTTGGGCCAGCCCACACCGAGCTTGCCGTCCGAGCCCATCCGGCGGATCACGTCGCGGTAGGCGCCGCAGTGCCGGTCGACCGCCATCGCTTCGGCCTCGTCGGGCTTGATGAGCGTGGCGAAGTACTCGCGCAGCTCGGCCTGCAGCTTGCGCTGCTCGGGGGTCAGATCGATGAACATTAGGCTCCCACCTTGGTTTCCGGGCGCCGGCCGGCCGGGGTCACGATCGGCACCAGGTCGAGTCGATGGGACTTGCCGCCGAGCAGTCGGGACAGGTCCTTGATGGTCGAGTAGTAGCGGTCCATCGGGTAGTCGATGTCCATGCCCATACCGCCGTGCAGGTGGTGGCAGATCTGCATCATCGGCGGCGCCTCCGAGGTGATCCAGTAGCCGAGCACCCCGAGGTCACTTTCGGTGAGGTCGTCGTCACCCGGACCGTTGGCCAGCCGCCACACCACCGACGTCGCCGCCAGCGTGATCGTGCGCGAGACGATGTAGACCTCGGAGAGCTGGGCGGCCACCGTCTGAAAGGTCGACAGCGGACGGCCGAACTGCTCGCGGCTGCCGACGTAGTCGGCGGTCAGCCGAAGCGCACCGGCGACCAGACCGGAGGCGTACGCCCCGATCATCGCCATCGCCAGCTGGTTGACCCGGTGGACGCTCGCCCCGGCCAGCACGTCCTCGTCGGCCACCGCCACGTCGGTGAACTCGACCACGTATTCGTCGCTGTGATTGGAGGTCGGTGTCCTGGTCAGCCGCACCCCGTCGGCCTTCGGCGACACGACCACGACGCCGGAGTCGGTGGTGACCAGCATCCACTCGGCGGTGTCCGCGTATGCGACACCGATCTTGGTGCCGGACAACCGGTTATCGGACAACGTGGTCGCCGGCTGTTCCGGGAGTGCGTCGGCCCGTTCGTTGAGTGCCGCGGTCAGCACGGTTCCCTTGGCCACCCCGGCCAGGTAGCGGTCCTGCTGGGCGTCGGTGGCCAGGTCCAGCAGCGGGATCAGCGTCAGCCCCAGGGTGGACAGGGCCGGGCTGATCGTTCCGTGCCTGCCGATCTCGGTGAGCGCGGTCGCCACCTCGGAGAGGCCGACGCCGTCACCACCGAGGCGTTCGGGAACCGGCAGCGCGGTCACGCCGCCGGAAACCAGCGCCTCCCAACTGTTCTCCCGGCTCAGCACCGAGGTGACCACATCGGCGACAGCCTGCTGCTCCGGTTCGGGAGTGAAATCCACCCGTTTGCTCCTTGATTCGATGTTCAGTGCGCCACCGGGCAGTTGCCCGCGTAGTCGACCTGCCAGTGCTTGACCCCGTTGAGCCAGCCCGACCGTAGTCGCTCCGGCGGGGCCAACGGCGCCAGGTCCGGGACGTGGTCGGCGACCGCGTTGAAGATCAGGTTGATCGTCATCCGCGCCAGGTGGGTGCCGATGCAGTAGTGCGCCCCGGTCCCGCCGAACCCGACGTGCGGGTTGGGGTCACGCAGGATGTTGAAGGCGTATGGGTCGTCGAAGACCTCTTCGTCGAAGTTGGCCGAGCGGTAGAACATCACCACCCGCTGGCCCTTCTTGATCGTCACCCCGGACAGCTCGTAGTCGGTCAGCGCGGTGCGCTGGAAACAGATCACCGGAGACGCCCAGCGCACCACTTCGTCGGCCGTGGTCTCCGGGCGCTCCTTCTTGAACAGCTCCCACTGCTCGGGGTGTTCGGCGAAGGCGACCATCCCGTGGCTGATCGAGTTGCGGGTGGTCTCGTTGCCGGCCACCGCGAGCATCACCACGAAGAACCCGAACTCGTCGTCGGAGAGTTTCTCCCCGTCGATGTCGGCCTCCACCAGCGTGGTCACGATGTCGGGGCCCGGGTTCTTGCGCTTCTCCTCGGCCAGTTGCATGGCGTAGGCGATCAACGCCATCGAGGAGGCCTGCGGATCGATGTCGCCGTACTCGGGGTCCTCGCTGCCGGTCATCTCGTTGGACCAGCGGAACAGTTTGTCCCGGTCCTCCTGCGGCACCCCGAGCAGCCCGGCGATGGCCTGCAGCGGCAACTCACAGGAGATCTGCTCGACGAAGTCACCCGAGCCGGTGGCGGCCGCGTCGGCGGCGATCTTCTGGGCGCGCTCGGTCAGTTCCTCGCGCAGCCGGCCGATCGCCCGCGGCGTGAACCCGCGGGAGATGATGTGTCGCAGCCGGGTGTGTTGCGGCGCATCCATGTTGAGCATGACCGCACGCTGCAGTTCGATGTTCTCCCGCTTCATGTCGTTCGGGTAGCGCGGGATCACGCAGTTCTCGAAGCTGGAGAACACGTCGCTGTGCAGCGAGATCTCTTTGACGTCCCGGTGCTTGGTGATCGCCCAGTAGCCGCCGTCGTGGAAGCCGCCCCCCTCGCCGGGCGGTTGGTCGATCCAGCAGACCGGCGCCGACTTCCGCAGCGCCGCGAACGCCTCCTCGGGGATGCCGCGGAGGACCACGTCGGGATCCAGCGGATCGAAACCGTCGGCGGCGGCCGGACGCGCCGGCCCGGTCGTGCTGCTCACCGTCACCCTCCTGCGGTGCCCTCGAATCTCAGTGCTGCACCGGGCAGTTGCCGGTGTAATCGACCTGCCAGTGCTTGATCGCGTTGAGCCAGCCCGAGCGCAGCCGGTCCGGCTTGGCCAGCGGCAGCAGGCCCGGCATGTGGTCGGCGATCGCCTCGAACTGCAGCTGGATGGTCATCCGGGCCAGGTGCGTGCCGATGCAGTAGTGCGCGCCGGTCCCGCCGAACCCGACGTGCGGGTTCGGGTCGCGCAGGATGTTGAAGCTGAACGGGTCGTCGAAGACCTCTTCGTCGAAGTTGGCCGAACGGTAGAACATCACCACCCGCTGGCCCTTCTTGATCTTGACCCCCGAGAGCTCGGTGTCCTCGGTGGCGGTGCGCTGGAACGAGGTCACCGGGGAGGCCCAGCGCACGATCTCGTCGGCGGCGGTCTCCGGGCGCTCCTTCTTGAACAGCTCCCACTGCTCCGGGTACTCGCTGAAGGCCATCATGCCCTGGGTGATCGAGTTGCGGGTCGTCTCGTTACCGGCCACCGCGAGCAGCACCACGAAGAACCCGAACTCGGCCTCGGTGAGCTTCTCACCGTCGATGTCGGCCTCCACCAGGGTCGTGACGATGTCGGCGCCGGGGTTCTTCTTCTTCTCCTCCGCCAGCTTCATCGAGTAGGCGATGATCTCCATCGAGGAGGCCTTCTCGTCGTAGTGGGCGTACTCGGGGTCGTCGTAGGAGGTCATCTGGTTGGACCACTCGAAGAGCTTGCCGCGATCCTCCTGCGGCACGCCGAGCAGTCCGGCGATGGCCTGCAGCGGCAGTTCCGCGGAGACCTGCTCGACGAAGTCACCCGAACCGGTGGCCAAGGCCTCCTTGGCGATGTTCTGGGCGCGCTCCTGCAGTTCCTCCCGCAGCCGGCCGATGGCACGCGGGGTGAAACCGCGGGAGATGATGCGACGCTGCCGGGTGTGGTCCGGGGCGTCCATGTTCAGCAGCACCACGTTCTGCAGGTCGATGTTCTCCCGCGGGATGTCGTCGGTGAACCGCGGGATGGCGGTGTTGACCGCGCTGGAGAAGACGTCGCTGCGCAGCGAGACCTCTTTGACGTCCTTGTGCTTGGTGATGGCCCAGTAGCCGCCGTCGTTGAACCCGCCCGACTTGCCGTCCGGCTGCTCGATCCAGGTGATCGGCGAGTTCTTCCGCAGCTCGGCGAGCTCCTCGTGCGGGATCCGCTCGGCGTAGATGTCCGGGTCGGTCAGGTCGACGGGACACTTGGCGCTGGGCTGGGACGTCATCGGTGCACTCCTCGAATAACAACGTGTTCTAGCCGCTAGTAAAACATGCCTTCACCGTGGAAGAAAGGCGTACAGGCATCGTCGCTTGTCAGGCGAATGAAACGTGTTCTAGCCTGGCCGCATGGGTAATCCTGTCATCGTCGAAGCAACCCGCAGTCCCATCGGCAAGCGCAAGGGCTGGCTATCGGGGCTCCACGCCACCGAGTTGCTCGGCGCGGTGCACAAGGCGCTGATCGAAAAGGCCGGCATCGATCCGGCCGGCGTCGAGCAGGCCATCGGCGGGTGCGTCACCCAGTTCGGCGAGCAGGGCAACAACATCACCCGGCAGTCCTGGCTGCTCGCCGGCCTGCCCGAGCAGGTCGGCGCCACCACCGTGGACTGCCAGTGCGGCAGCGGCCAGCAGGCCAACCACCTGATCTCGGCGCTGATCTCCGCCGGCGCCATCGACATCGGGGTGGCCTGCGGGATCGAGGCGATGAGCCGGGTGGGGCTCGGCGAGAACGGCGGCGGTGCCCGCGCCGCGTCCTGGGACATCGACATGCCCGACCAGTTCACCGCCGCGGAGCGGATCGCGAAACGGCGCGGCATCACCCGCGCCGACATCGACGCGTTCGGGGTGCGCTCCCAGCAGCTGGCCAAGCAGGCCTGGGCCGAGGGCCGGTTCGACCGGGAGATCTCCCCGATCGCGGCGCCGGTGATCGACGAGAACAAGGAGCCCACCGAGGAGTGGACCACCGTCAGCCGCGACCAGGGGCTGCGCGACACCACATTGGAGGGGCTCGGGCAGCTCAAGCCGGTGATCGAGGGCGGCATCCACACCGCGGGCACCTCCTCGCAGATCTCCGACGGCGCCGCCGCGGTGCTGTGGATGGACGAGGAGAAGGCCAAGGCGCTGGGGCTGAAGCCGCGCGCCCGGATCGTGAGCCAGGCGCTGGTCGGCGCGGAGCCCTACTACCACCTCGACGGCCCGGTGCAGTCCACCGAGAAGGTGCTGGCCAAGGCCGGGATGAAGATGGGCGACATCGACCTCGTCGAGATCAACGAGGCGTTCGCGTCGGTGGTGCTGTCCTGGGCCGCGGTGCACAACCCGGACATGGACCGGGTCAACGTCAACGGCGGGGCGATCGCGCTCGGTCACCCGGTGGGCTGCACCGGCTCGCGGCTGATCACCACCGCGCTGCACGAGCTGGAGCGCACCGACAAGTCGACCGCGCTGATCACCATGTGCGCCGGCGGGGCGCTGTCCACCGGCACCATCATCGAGCGGATCTGAGGCGTCGGTGACCCTGTCCGACGCCGAGCGCATCGCGGCCGCACAGTCCTACATCGACGCCCTGGTCAGCCACGACGCGTCCGCGGTCCCGTTCACCGACGACTGTGTGCGCATCGAGGTGGGCCTGAAGACCGGGTTCTCCGGCAGCCACCTGCGCCGCAGCCTGGAACGCGGGCCGCAGTTCAAGCTGATCAAGGCGGCGACGCCGCCGCAGTTCAGCGTCGACGGCGACGAGGTGCGGGCCCGGTTCGACATCATCACCAAGCCGACGTTGTTCGGCCGCCGGGTCTGCGCCCACGTCGACGAGACGTTCGTGGTCCCCGCCGGTGAACTGCGGGCCCGGATCCATCACATCCGGGCGCACATCCGGCCGTTCATCGGGAGGTAGCCATGACGGAAACCCCGCAGGCGCCGCGCGCGCTCAACTCCGCGCTCACCGGCGTCATCATCAAATGGATGTCGCGGGCCAACACCGCGATGTACAAAGCCAGCAACGGCCGCGTCGGCGGCAAGTGGCGGATGGGCAGCAAGCGCTTCGGCGACCTGCCGCCGGTGGGCATCCTGACCACGATCGGGCGCAAGTCCGGTCAGCCCCGCGAGGCTCCGCTGCTGTATCTGCGTGAGGGAGACCGGGTGGTGCTGGTCGCCTCGCAGGGCGGCCGGGCCACCAACCCGATGTGGTACCTGAACCTCAAGGCCGACCCGGCGGTGTCGTTCCGGATCCGCGATGAGGTGCTGACGCTGACCGCCCGCGACGCCACCGCGGCCGAGCGGGCCGAGTACTGGCCGAAGCTGGACGCGATGTACCCCGACTTCGCCGACTACCGCTCCTACACCACCCGTGAGATCCCGATCGTCATCTGCGACCCGTAGCCGGTCGGCGCGTCAACCCGGCGGAGACCCTGGCCGGCCTCGGTGGGCTCTCCGGCGAGGCGCTCGCGGTGGTCGCGGCGGTGCCGTCGCTGCTGTGAGGGGGCCGACGGCATTCGGAAAAACGGTGTCCGCCGGGTCGCCGGGCCGTGCTTAGACTGACCTTCTCGCCGTCCTCAGCCCGCCCGCCGAACCGGAGGGTCCCGTGCGCAAAACGTGCCGCAGCATCGTCGCGGCGCTGCTGCTCGCCGGTTGCGCACCAACGCAATCCCCACCGGGCGCGGCACCGGACCCCGGGTTGGCCGGGTATCTGCCGAGTCTTGCCGACTACCCGTGGACCGGCTGGACCGTCGTGCAGCAGGCCGGCCCAGCCACCGAGACGGTCCCCGAGCGCACCGCCGAACCGGCCGGTTGCGAGCAGGCGCCGTTCGCCGACCCGAACCGCATCGCCGCCCGTGCCATCGCCCGGCACACCAGCCTGGGCCCCACCGGGTTCGGCGGCGAGGCGTCCGTCGTCCTGTTCGACCCGCAGGACTCCGGCGACCTCATCGCCGAGACCCGCGCCTGGGCGCGGCACTGCGCCGACTACGTCGAGTGGTACCCCGCCGCGGGCGAGGACCGCGGCCCGGGGATGCCGACGGCGGTCAGCGTCCTGCCGCCACGCCGGATCGCCGATGTCGACGTGCTGCGCGTGCATCTCACCGACAACCGCGAGCACCGTTACCAGCCCGAGGGGCGCAGGGAGAGCGTGGTGTACCTGGCCCGGGTGGGGGACGTCGTGGTCGGCGGCCGCCGCCACGACAGCGGCTCGGTGCTCGACGAGGTGTTCGCCGCCACGCTGAGGCGGCTGATCGCTCACCGCCCGGCTCCGAGGCTGCTGGGGCCCACGGTCGGCACCGACGATCTGCGCGGGTATTCCGACGCGGACCTGAGCCGGCTCCTCCCCTCCACCGCGGACCTGCCGGCCGGCTGGAGCGTCGGCCACACCTCCCCGACCGTCACCGCCCGGATCGCCGACTACGCCCCCGAAGGCGAGACCGACCCGCGCGACTGCGCCACCATCCCGTTCATGAACGAGGGCGCACCCCGGGCCGACATCAGCCGCGATTTCCGCGAGATCGCCACCGCCGAAGGACAACCCGAAGGCGGCGTCGGCCTGCCGGGCGGACTGGACCACTGGCAATCGACACCCCAGCAGGTTCGGCTCAACGTCGAAGACCCGAACACCGACGTGCTCGAGGCGACGAAGAGGTGGGCACAGCAGTGCGCGACCTATCGCGGCGTCGGCCGCCTGGCAGCCGACGGCTCGGTCGACCTGGTCCCGACGACCGTGGCCGGGCACGAGGCGTATGCGGTCCACCTGACGCGCTCGACGCCGACGAACTTCGATTTCTGGACGATCCTCACCCGGGTGCGCGGCATTCTGGTGGTCGCGCTCTCCCCGTCGGACCAACCCGGAGAGTTGTTGCGCGCCACCGTGGAGAACGTGGATTTCGCGTCATTCGACACCGCTCGGCCGCCGTTCGACTACCAGCCCTACACCGGGCCGTCGACCGATCCCTTCGATGATCCACCCGGGACGATGCCGCTGCGCGAACCGTCCGCCGATGAGGCACGGAAGCTGGCCGGGGTCACCCGGGGGGAGGTCGTCGACCCCGAGCCCTACCACCTGGGCGGCTACCTGCCCGGGGATCCGACGACGCGGACCCCGGACTATCTGCACTTCCGCTCACCGACCGGATCCATCGTCTGCACCTGGCGGAAGTACTCGCTGTTCTGCGCCGTCCCCGACGGCACCTACCCGCGCACACCGAAACCCGCTGCTGACGAGGGCGATTGGGACGACTCGGTGGTCAACTTCGACTGGGACGGTGTCGTCAACGGGGTGATCACCGAAGACCCGGTCGTCTACGCGGAGTCGCAGGTGCTCCCCTACGGGTCGACCATCTGGCTCGAGGAGGGCCCCTACCCCACCGCGTGTCGGATGGAGCGCGACGGGCTGACCTGCGTCGCCGAGTCCGTCGGGATGCACCTGAGCCGCGACGATCTGACCCCGCTGCGGGTCAGCGGTCAGCTGCCGCCGAGGTAAGCACCGGACCCCGCGCCGAACGTGCAGTGGCTGCGAGGATTTCGCGATTTCTTCGCAGTACGTGCACGCTCGGCGAGCGTGGGGGTGGGGGCGAGCCTGGGGGTGGGCGCGTGAAGAGAGCCGAGCCGACCGGATTACGCCGAGCCGTAGACCGGAACGCTCGGGCGGGCCTTGGCCAGCAGGTCGGTGACGATGGGGCCGAGCTCGGCCGGGTCCCAGCGGGCGCCCTTGTCCACCTGCGGGCCGTGCGCCCAGCCCTCGGCAACCCGAATCAGCCCGCCCTCGACCTCGAAGACCTTGCCGGTGACGTCGCGGGCCTCGACGCTGGCCAGCCAGGCCAATAGCGGGGAGACGTTCTCCGGGGCCATCGCGTCGAACTCGGCGTCCTGGGTGGCCATCATCTCGGCGAAGACGGTCTCGGTCATCCGGGTGCGCGCCGCCGGGGCGATCGCGTTCACGGTCACCCCGTAGCGGCCCAACTCCGCGGCGGCCACCAGGGTGAGCGCGGCGATGCCGGCCTTGGCCGCGGAGTAGTTGGCCTGCCCGACACTGCCCTGCAGCCCGGCGCCGGAGGTGGTGTTGATGATCCGGGCGTCGACGGCCTCCCCCGCCTTGACCTTGCCGCGCCAGTAGGAGGCGGCGTGGCGCATGGTCGCGAAGTGGCCCTTGAGGTGCACGGCGACGACGGCGTCGAACTCCTCTTCGCTGGTGTTGGCCAGCATCCGGTCGCGCACGATGCCGGCGTTGTTCACCAGCACGTCCAGCCCGCCGAAGCCGTCGACGGCGGCCTGGATCAGCTGCTCGGCCTGGCCCCAGTCGGCGACGTTGGAGCCGTTGGCGATCGCCTCACCGCCCGCGGCGACGATCTCGTCCACCACGTTCTGCGCGGCACTGCCGCCACCGGCCGGTGAGCCGTCCAGCCCCACCCCGATGTCGTTGACCACGACGCGTGCGCCTTCGGCGGCGAACGCCAGGGCGTGGGCGCGGCCGATCCCGCCGCCCGCACCGGTGATGATGGCTACCCGGCCGTCGAGAACTCCCATGCAACTGCCTCCTGAACCGTTCGGATGAAACGTGGTGTGCTGATTACTTGTTGGCGCTGGATGCCTCCAGGTAGCCCGGCGGCTCACCGCCGCCGTGCACCTGCAGGCTGGCGCCGCTGACATAGGACGCCAGGTCGGAGCCGAGATAGGCGGCCGCCCAGCCGATGTCGGCGGGTTTGGCCAGCCGGCCCAGCGGCACGGTCGCCGCGACCGCGGCCACCGAGTCGGCGTCGCCGTAGAACAGCTCGGACTGCTCGGTCTCGACCATGCCGACCACGACGGAGTTGACCCGCACCTTGGGCGCCCACTCCACCGCCAGGCTGGTGGTGAGGTTGTCCACCCCGGCCTTGGCCGCGCCGTAGGCCGCGGTGCCCGGCGACGGCCGGTGCGCCGAGACGCTGGAGATGTTCACGATCGACCCGCCGCGCTCCTGGGTCTGCATCACCGCGTTGGCGTGCTGGGAGACGTACAGCGGGGCGAGCAGGTTCAGTTCGACGATCTTGCGGGAGAAGTTCGCCGAGGCGTCGGCGGCCAGCGCGTACGGCGAGCCGCCGGCGTTGTTGACCACCACGTCGAGGCGGCCGTGGGCGGCGACGATGGCTTCGATCATCGCGGCGACCGCGGCGTCGTCGCGCACGTCGCAGGCGTGGAACTCGTGCGGCAGGCCGTCCACCGGGCGGCGGGCGCAGGTGATGACGGTGGCGCCCTGGTCGGCGAAGACGGCGCTGATGCCGGCCCCGACGCCGCGCACCCCGCCGGTCACCAGGACGACCCGGCCGGCCAATCCGAGGTTGATCGCGTCGGTCACTGTGCTAGCGTACCAAGCAAGTGCTTGCTCAGGTAATCGTGCCCCGGAAGCGACAGGAAAGGCTCTGATGCCGATCACATCCACCACGACCGAACCGGGCATCGTTTCGGTCACCGTCGACTACCCGCCGGTCAACGCGCTGCCATCGCGCGCCTGGTTCGAACTGGCCGACACCATCACCGCCGCGGGCGCCGACATGAGCACCCACGCGGTGATCCTGCGCGCCGAGGGCCGCGGCTTCAACGCCGGGGTCGACATCAAGGAGATGCAGGCCACCGAGGGCTTCACCGCGCTGATCGACGCCAACCGGGGCTGCTTCGCCGCGTTCAAGGCGGTCTACGAGTGCGCGGTGCCGGTGATCGCCGCAGTCAACGGGTTCTGCGTCGGCGGCGGCATCGGCCTGGTCGGCAACGCCGACGTCATCGTCGCCTCCGACGACGCCAAGTTCGGTCTGCCGGAGGTGGAGCGCGGCGCGCTCGGTGCGGCCACCCACCTGTCCCGGCTGGTGCCGCAGCACATGATGCGGCGGCTGTTCTACACCGCGGCCACCGTCGACGCGCACACCCTGGCCCACTACGGCTCGGTACACGAGGTGGTGCCGCGCGCCGAGCTCGACGAGGCCGCGCTGCGGGTGGCCCGCGACATCGCCGCCAAGGACACCCGGGTGATCCGGGCCGCCAAGGAGGCGCTGAACCTCATCGACGTGCAGAAGGTCAACTCCAGCTACCGGATGGAGCAGGGATTCACCTTCGAGCTCAACCTGTCCGGCGTGGCCGACGAGCACCGCGACGAGTTCGCCGGCACCGAGAAGGGGAAGAAGTGACCACCACCGCCACCAGCAAGCTGACCAGTCTCGACGAGGCCGTCGCCGGCATCGAGAGCGGCATGACGATCGGCCTGGGCGGCTGGGGATCGCGGCGCAAGCCGATGGCCTGGGTACGCGCCCTGCTGCGCACCGACGTCACCGACCTGACCGTGGTCACCTACGGCGGGCCGGATCTGGGCCTGCTGTGTTCGGCGGGCAAGGTGGCCAAGGTCTACTACGGCTTCGTCTCGCTGGACTCCCCGCCGTTCTACGACCCGTGGTTCGCCAAGGCCCGCACGTCGGGGTCGATCGAGGCCCGCGAGATGGACGAGGGCATGCTGCGCTGTGGCCTGCAGGCCGCCGCCCAGCGGCTGCCGTTCCTGCCGACCCGGGCCGGGCTGGGCAGCTCGGTGCTGGACTTCTGGGGCGACGAGCTCAAGACGGTGACATCGCCGTACCCGACCGACGGCAAGCCCGAGACCCTGATCGCGATGCCCGCGCTGAACCTCGACGCGGCGTTCGTGCACCTCAACCTCGGCGACGCCCGCGGCAACGCCGCCTACACCGGCATCGACCCGTACTTCGACGACCTGTACCTGATGGCCGCGCAGCGGCGCTTCCTGTCGGTGGAGAAGGTGGTCGACACCGCCGAGCTGGTCGACGCGGTGCCGCCGCAGGCGCTGATCGCCAACCGGATGATGGTCGACGCCGTCGTCGAGGCGCCGGGCGGGGCGCACTTCACCACCGCCGAACCCGACTACCGCCGCGACGAGAAGTTCCAGCGGCACTACGCCGAGGCCGCCGGCTCGGAGGAGGGCTGGCAGCAGTTCACGGCCACCTACCTGTCCGGCAGCGAAGCCGACTACCAGGCCGCGGTGCGCCGCTTCCAGGAGGAATCATGAGCATGGCCAGCCGAGCCGAAATCTGTGTGACCGCGTGCGCGCAGATGTTCCGCGACGCCGGGGAGATCATGGTCTCGCCGATGACCACCGTGGTGAGCGTCGGCGCCCGGCTGGCCCGGCTGACCTTCGCCCCCGACATCCTGCTCACCGACGGGGAGGCACGGCTGCTGGCCGACACCCCGGCCCTGGGCGCCGCGGGCGCCATCGAGGGCTGGATGCCGTTCGGCCGGGTCTTCGAGACGCTGGCCTGGGGCCGGCGCCACGTGGTGATGGGCGCCAACCAGGTCGACAAGTACGGCAACCAGAACATCTCCGCGTTCGGCCCGCTGCAGCACCCGACCCGGCAGATGTTCGGGGTGCGCGGCGCGCCCGGCAACACCATCAACCACGCCACCAGCTACTTCGTCGGCAACCACTCCACCCGGGTGTTCACCGAACAGGTCGACGTGGTCTCCGGCATCGGCAACGACAAGGTCGACGCCGACAACCCGGCCTACCGGTTCGTCGACGTCCACCGGGTGGTGTCCAACCTCGGGGTGTTCGACTTCGGCGGGCCCGGCGGCACCATGCGCGCGTTGAGCCTGCACCCCGGCGTCAGCCCGGCCGACGTCGCGGAGAACACCTCCTTCGAGGTGGCCGGGCTCGACACCGCCGAGGAGACCCGCCCACCCACCGACGACGAGCTGCGATTGATCCGCGAGGTCATCGACCCGAAGTCGCTGCGGGACAAGGAAGTGCGGGCGTAATGCGGCTGCGCACCCCGCTGACCGAGCTGGTCGGCATCGAGCACCCGGTGGTGCAGACCGGGATGGGCTGGGTGGCCGGCGCCCGGCTGGTGACCGCCACCGCCAACGCCGGCGGCCTGGGCATCCTAGCCTCGGCGACCATGACCCTCGACGAGCTGGCCACCGCGATCGCGAAGGTCAAGGCCGGCACCGACAAACCGTTCGGGGTCAACATCCGCGCCGACGCCGCCGACGCCGGCGACCGGGTGGAGCTGATGATCGCCGAGGGCGTCAAGGTGGCCTCGTTCGCGCTGGCCCCCAAACCGGAGCTGATCGCCCGCCTCAAAGAGGCCGGCTCGGTGGTGATCCCGTCGGTGGGCGCGGCCAAGCACGCCAAGAAGGTGGCGTCCTGGGGCGCCGACGCGGTGATCGTGCAGGGCGGGGAGGGCGGCGGCCACACCGGCCCGGTCGCCACCACGCTGCTGCTGCCCTCGGTCCTCGACGCCGTCGCCGACACCGGCATGCAGGTGATCGCCGCGGGCGGTTTCTTCGACGGCCGCGGATTGGCCGCCGCCCTGTCCTACGGCGCCTCCGGGGTGGCGATGGGCACCCGGTTCCTGCTCACCTCCGACTCGACGGTGCCCGACGCGGTCAAGCAGCGCTACCTCGACGCCGGGCTGGACGGGACCGTGGTCTCCACCCGGGTCGACGGGATGCCGCACCGGGTGTTGCGCACCGGGCTGGTGGAGAAACTCGAGAGCGGCTCGCGGGTGCGCGGCTTCACCGCCGCGATCCGCAACGCCGCCAAGTTCAAGAAGATGTCCGGGATGACCTGGGGTTCGATGGCCAAAGACGGCCTGGCGATGCGTCAGGGCAAGGACCTGACCTGGTCGCAGGTGGTGATGGCGGCCAACACCCCGATGCTGCTCAAGGCCGGTCTGGTCGAGGGCAACACCGACGCCGGGGTGCTGGCCTCCGGCCAGGTCGCCGGCATCGTCGCCGACCTGCCGTCGTGCGCGGAACTGATCGACCAGATCGTGGTCGAGGCGGCCGAGCACCTGCGCGCCGCCGCCGCCCTGGTGCAATAGAGGTATACGAACCGGCGCGAACGGGTAGAACCGGTAGGAACCCACGAGGCAAGGAGTTCCGAATGAGATTCACCCGTACCACCGCGGCGGTCGCAGCGACCGGGCTGACCGCGTTCACGCTGGTCGCCTGCGGCGACAACAAGCCCGAGCAGCCGAGTCTGACCGACGCGTCGTCGACCAGCGCGTCGGCGGAGTCCACCGACACGACCGGCGCGACGACCACCACCGAGGCGCCCGCGGAGCTGGCCACCGTGGCCGCGGCCCAGAGCGCGCTGCAGACCGCCGCCGGGGCGGTGCCCGGCGGTCAGCCCTTCGACCTCGAGGTGGAGGTCACCGACGGCCAGGTGCAGTTCGAGGCCAAGGTGGCTTCCGACGGCGACGAGCACAAGCTGGTCATCGACGCCGCCGGCGAGAAGGTGATCTCGCAGACCAAGTCCGACAAGCCCGACGACGACGTCGCCAAGCTCGCGGGCACGACGGTGACCGCCGCGCAGGCGCTGGACACCGCCAGCGGCAAACAGCCCGAAGCCCAGTTCAAGGAGCTGGAGATCGACACCAACGACGCCGACGTCGTCGTCTGGGAGGTCGAGCTCGTCGACGCGGCGGGCGCGGAGACCGAGTACACCATCGACGCGCACACCGGCGAGGTGCTCACCCCGTAACGGCGGTGGCAGGCACGGCGGTGCTCAGCTGAGTACCGCCGTGCCGAACCATTCGCACAGCAGCAGCGCGATCTCGACGTCGAGCCGGTCGTCGTCGATCGGGCGGCCGCGCCGTTCGATCGCCCGGCCCACCCGGTATTTCACCGAGTTGTGGTGCAGGTGCAGTTCGTCGGCGGCGGCGGTGTAGCTGGCGCCGTTGCGCAGGAACACCCGCAGGGTGTCGCGCAGCCGCTCATCGGACTCGGTGGCCGCGGCCAGCGGCCCCAGCGCCTCGGCGACCAGGGCGGCCGCCGCCCCCAGGTTCGCGCCGAACAGCGCGGCCACCGCCAGCCCGGGATCGCCCGCGGCGATGACCCTGCGGGGCTCGGCGCCTGCGGCGGTGGCGACCGCACGCGCGTCCTTGGCCTGCTGGTGGGAGCGCCGGAACCCCTCGATGCCGGGCAGCGGGCTGCCCGCGGCCAGCCACGGCGCCTCCGCCGCGCCCGCGGCGAAGTCCCGCAGCCGGGACAGGGCGCCCGCGGTGGCGTCGGCAGGCAGCGGGATCCACGCCCAGCCGGTCACGTCGTCGACCGGGATGAACAACGGCGCCTCGTGCGCCCCGACCGCGGTCGCCAGCCCCGCCACGAACCGCTCCATCGCGGTGATGTCGTCGCCGCGTTCGGTCTCCGCGCACCACACCACCGCCGCCAGGTGGTGGCGGCGCAGCGGGTAGCGGATCGCGGTGGTCAACGCGTCGATGTCGGTGTCGTCGCTGGAGAGCAGTTCCCGGACCCGCGACGCCCGGATGCTGTTGCGGTTCTCCACCCAGCGTTCCCGCTCGTCCTGGTAGGTGGCCACCACCCGCCGCGATATCCAGTCGATGTAGTCGAACGAGGTCGCTGATACCAGCTCGTAGACGTCCAGGCTCAGGCGCGGGTCGACCTCGGAGGCGCGCACCTCGTCGAGCACCACACCCAGCACCAACTGGTGGCCGAGCCGGTAGGCGCGCACCAGCGCGTTCGCCGACACGTCGCGCTGGGCCAGCCGCCGGGCGTACTCCAGCGCCGGGGTGGGCGGCTCCACCTGGTCGATCGGGATGTTGTGCCGGATCGAGGAGAAGTAGGTGTCGATGTTGGTCGCGACGGTGTCGCGCAGCAACTGCAGCAGCTGGGCGTCGCCGCGCAGCTCCGAGATCTCACTGATCACCCGCTCCTGGGTCACCCGGGTCACCTCGTCCAGGCGGGCGGTGAGCCGGCCGACGATGACCGCGGCCGCCTCCGCGATGGTCCGTTCATCACTGCTGGGGTCGGGCATGAGACCCGACGGTAATGCGCGCCGCGCGATCCGGGGACCGATTCGCCGCGGCCGGACGGGCCGCGGGCGCCCGTTGTCTCCGGGGGACAACAGCGGCCGCGGAGTTGGTGCCCCGACGACGTCGCCGCCGCGCCCCATCGGTTCGTAACGTGCGTCATAGCAACGCCTCGTACGTGACACCCGACACCGGGGCGACGAACCGAACACCCGCCCGCCCCGTAGCGAAGGAGAAAGTCATGCTGGGTCCGATCCTGGTCTTCCTGCTCGTCCTGTTCCCGCTGTTCGTCCCCGCCGCCATCAGCGGCTACCACACGGTGGCCAAAACCGAAGCGAAGCAGGCCGCCACCCGCACCCCGTTGCGTCGCGCCGCCGGTCGCGCCGCCTGATGGACGCCGCCTGATGGACTACGACGTCGCGGTGATCGGCTCCGGCTTCGGTGGATCGGTGGCCGCCCTCCGGCTGACCGAGAAGGGCTACCGGGTGGGCGTCTTCGAGGCCGGCCGCCGATTCGCCGACGAGGAACTGCCGAAGACGAACTGGGATGTGCGGAAATTCTTCTGGGCACCGAAGCTGGGCTGCACGGGTATTCAGCGCATCCACATGCTGCCCGACGTGCTCGTCCTGGCCGGAGCCGGTGTCGGCGGCGGATCACTGGTCTACGCCAACACCCTCTACGAACCCAAAAGCGATGCGTTCTACAACGATCCGCACTGGGCCGGCATCACCGACTGGAAGGCCGAACTGGCCCCGTTCTACGGCCAGGCCAAACGCATGCTCGGGGTGGTGACGAACCCGACCATGACACCGTCGGACAAGGCGATGCTCACCGTCGCCGAGAAGATGGGTGTGAAGGACAGTTTCGGCATGGCCCCGGTCGGGGTGTTCTTCGGCCCGGACGGCACCAAGGCCCCGGGCCGCGAATTCGACGACCCGTTCTTCGGCGGTGCCGGCCCCCGCAGGCGCGGCTGCCTGGAGTGCGGCGAGTGCATGAGCGGCTGCCGCCACAACGCCAAGAACACGCTGGTGAAGAACTACCTGTATCTGGCCGAGGAGGCCGGCGCCCGCATCCACGCGCTGACCACCGTCACCGCCGTGCGCCCCATCGACGGCGGCTACGCGGTCGACACCGTACGCACCGGCGCGTGGCGGGCCGGCAAGACGGCGCGGTCGGTCACCGCCGCCCAGGTGGTCTTCGCGGCCGGCACCTGGGGCACCCAGCAACTGCTGCACCGGATGAAGGCCGACGCGGTGTTGCCGGACCTCTCCCCCCGCCTCGGCGAGCTCACCCGGACCAACTCCGAGGCGCTGTGCACCTCCAGCGTGAAACTGCGGCGCCGCGCCGGCGCCGAATTCCACACCGGGGTGGCGATCACCTCCTCGATCCACCCCGACGAGGTCACCCACATCGAACCGGTCCGCTACGGCAAGGGCTCGAACTCGATGGCGCTGCTGACCACCGTGATGACCGACGGCGGCGGCCGGGCGCCGCGCTGGCTGCGCTGGCTGGGTCAGCTGATCCGGCATCCCGCCCAGGCGGTCTCGCTGTACGCCGGGCTGCGGGACTGGTCGCAGCGCACCGTGATCGCGCTGGTGATGCAGACCGAGGACAACTCGCTGACCCTGTTCCCGCGACGCACCCGGCTGGGCCGGTTCCGGTTGTCCTCGCGGCAGGGGCACGGCGTGCCCAACCCGACCTGGATCCCGGCGGCCAACGAGGCGGTGCGCCGGCTCTCCGACGACATCGACGGCATGCCCTACAGCAGCGTCGGGGAGATCCTCGACATCCCGATGACCGCCCACTTCCTCGGCGGCTGCGCGATCGGCGACACCCCGGAGCGCGGCGTCGTCGACCCCTACCACCGGGTGTTCGGCCACCCCGGGCTGCATGTGCTCGACGGTGCGGCGATCTCGGCGAACATCGGGGTGAACCCGTCGCTGACGATCACCGCGCAGGCCGAGCGGGCCACCGCGCTGTGGCCCAACAAGGACGAGGCCGACCCGCGCCCACCGCTGGGCACCCCCTACCGTCGGCTGCCGCCGGTGCCGCCCCGGCAACCGGTCGTGCCGGCCGGCGCACCCGCGGCGCTGCAGCTGGGCTGACCCCGAGCGGTCCCGGCGTGGTCGAATAGGTCATGCTGTTCCGCCAGCTCGAGTACTTCGTGGCGCTGGCCCGCGAACGCCACTTCGCCCGGGCCGCACAGGCCTGCCACGTGTCCCAGCCGGCGCTGTCGGAAGCCATCCGCAAACTGGAGAACGAGCTGAAGGTGCCGCTGGTGCGGCGCGGACAGAAGTTCGAGGGCCTGACCCCCGAAGGCGAGCGGCTGGTGCTGTGGGCCCGCCGCATCCTCGCCGACCACGACGCCCTCAAACAGGAGGTCGTCGCCCTGCGCAGCGGGCTCACCGGCCGGCTGCGGCTGGGGGTGATCCCGGCCGCGGCGAGCACCGTCGCCGGCCTCATCGACCCGTTCTGCGCCGCCCATCCGCTGGTGCGGGTGCAGCTGGAGACCAGCCTGCGCTCCGCGGAGATCGTCGAGCGGCTGCGCCGCTTCGAGTTGGACGCCGGGATCCTCTACCCCGACCGGCAGGACACCGCCGAGCTGCTGGTGGTCCCGCTGTACCGGGAGGACCACGTGCTGATCGCCGGCGCCGAACTGCTCGCCGGCCAGCCCGGCCCGCTGAGCTGGGCCGACGCGGTGCAGCTGCCGCTGTGCCTGCTGGCGCCGGGGATGCGCGGGCGTCACCTGGTCGACGACGCGCTGGCCGGGTTGGGCCTGACCGCCGTCCCCCGCCTGGAGACCGACTCGATCGCCGCGCTGATCGCCCAGGTCGGCACCGGGCGATGGGCCAGCATCGTGCCGCAGTCGTGGCTGCGGGCACTGCGCCCGCCGGCCGGCGTGCGGGAGGTGCCGCTGGATCATCCGCCGATCAGCGCACCGGTGGTGCTGGTGACCGCGGCCGCCGAACCCGGCTCGGTGCTCACCGAGGCCCTGGTGGCGACCGCGCGCGGCCTGGAGTTCGGTCCGCCGGCCTGATCGGCCCGGCCTATCGGCCGGTCGGAAATCCGTCTTGGACGCCGCGCCGAGGCCCGGACAGACTGGCGTCATGGCGAAATGCGTGATGGTGCTCTACCCCGACCCGGTCGACGGCTACCCGCCGCGGTACGCCCGCGACTCCATTCCGGTCCTCGACGGCTACCCCGACGGCTCCACCCTGCCAACCCCGTCCGCGGTCGACTTCACCCCGGGCGAGTTGCTGGGCTGCGTCTCCGGTGCATTGGGACTGCGGAAGTTCTTCGCCGACAACGGCCATGAGCTGGTGGTGACCTCGGACAAGGACGGGCCCGATTCGGTGTTCGAGCGCGAGCTCGCCGACGCCGACATCGTGATCTCCCAGCCGTTCTGGCCGGCCTACCTGACCGCGGAGCGAATCGCCCGGGCCCCCAAGCTCAAACTGGCGCTGACCGCCGGGATCGGTTCGGACCACGTCGATCTCGACGCCGCCCGCAAGCACGGCATCACCGTGGCCGAGGAGACCTACAGCAACTCCATCAGCGTCGCCGAGCACACCGTGCTGCAGACGCTGGCGCTGGTGCGCAACTTCGTCCCGTCGCACCGGTACGCCGTCGACGGCGGCTGGAACATCGCCGACTGTGTTGCCCGCGCCTACGACGTGGAGGGCATGGACTTCGGCGTGATCGCGGCAGGCCGGATCGGCCGGGCGGTGCTGGAACGGATGAAGCCGTTCGGGGTCCGGTTGCACTACACCGACATCCACCGGCTGCCGGAGTCGGTGGAGCAGGAGCTCGGGGTGACGTTCCATCCGGATGTGGCGTCGCTGGCCCGCGCGGTCGACATCGTCTCGATCCACTCACCGCTGTACGCCGACACCCGCGGCATGTTCGACGAGCAGCTGATCGGCTCGATGCGCCGCGGCTCATATCTGGTCAACACCGCCCGCGCCGAGGAGACCGTCCCGGCCGCGGTGGTGGCGGCGCTGGAGAGCGGCCACCTCGCCGGCTACGCCGGGGACGTCTGGTATCCGCAGCCGCCGGCCGCCGACCACGCGTGGCGGTCGATGCCGAACCACGCGATGACCCCGCACGTGTCGGGCAGCACCCTGTCGGCGCAGGCCCGCTACGCCGCGGGCACCCGGGAGATCCTCGAGGACTGGCTGGCCGGCCGGCCCATCCGCCCGGAGTACCTGATCGTGCAGGGCGGTGAGCTGGCCGGAACCGGCGCGCACTCCTACCGGTGAACGCCGCTGGGACTCAGAGGCGTTCGATGATGGTGACGTTGGCGGTGCCGCCGCCCTCGCACATCGTCTGCAGCCCGTAGCGCCCGCCGGTGCGCTCCAGCTCGTTGAGCATGGTGGTGAACAGCTTCGCGCCGGTCGCCCCCAGCGGGTGGCCCAGCGCGATCGCCCCGCCGTTGGGGTTGACCTTCGCCGGGTCGATCGGGAACTCCTTGAGCCAGGCCAGCACCACCGGCGCGAACGCCTCGTTGATCTCCACGATGTCGATGTCGTCGATGCTCAGGCCGGTCTTGTCCAGCGCGTAGCGGGTCGCCGGGATGGGCCCGGTCAGCATCAGCACCGGGTCGTCACCGCGGGCGCTGATGTGGTGGATGCGGGCCCGCGGCTTCAGATTGTGGTCGGCGACGGCCTGCTCGGAGGCGAGCAGCACCGCCGAGGCGCCGTCGGAGATCTGGCTGGCCAGCGCGGCGGTCAGCCGGCCACCCTCGACCAGGGTCTTGAGCCCGGCCATCTTCTCCAGGGTGGACTCCCGCGGCCCCTCGTCGGTGCGGAACTCGGTGCCGTCGACGTCGACCGGGATGATCTCGTTGTCGAAGCGGCCCTCGGCGATCGCGGCGAACGCCCGCTCGTGGCTCTGCAGCGCGAACCGCTCCATCTCCTCGCGGGACAGGTCCCAGCGCTCGGCGATCAGCTCCGCCCCGCGGAACTGGGAGATCTCCTGGTCGCCGTAGCGCTCCAGCCACTTCTTGGACTCGTTGGTCGGGGAGGTGAAGCCGAACTGCTCGCCGACGACCATCGCCGAGGAGATCGGGATCCAGCTCATGTTCTGCATGCCGCCGGCCAGGATCAGGTCCGCGGTGCGGCTCATGATGGCCTGCGCGCCGAACGAGATCGCCTGCTGACTGGACCCGCACTGCCGGTCGACAGTCACCCCGGGCACACCCTCGGGGTAGCCGGCGGCCAGCCAGGCCAGCCGGCCGATGTTGCCGGCCTGCCCGCCGACGGCATCCACGCAGCCGGCGATGACGTCATCGACCGCGGCCGGGTCGACCCCGACCCGGTCGAGCAGACCACGGAATGCGGTGGCGCCCAGGTCGATCGGGTGCACACCGGCCAGCGAGCCGTTGCGTTTGCCGACGGCGGTGCGCGCCGCGTCGATCACATATGCCTCAGAAACGGCAGTGGACATGGTCAGTCTCCTTCTTCTGCGGTGATTCCGCCCAGCACGATGGCGAGGTATTGCCGGCCCACCTGTTCGGCGGTCAACGGTCCGCCGGGTTGGTACCAGCGCACCGACCCCCAGGTGGTGTCACGGATGAAACGGTAAACCAGGTCGACGTCGACATCGGGGCGGAAGTAGGCCTCCCGGATCCCCTGCTGTAGCACGTCGACCCACATTTTGCGCTGCTCTTTGTTGCGCTCGTCGATGTAGGCGAAGCGCGGCTGGCTGGACAGCCGCTTGGCCTCGTCCTGGTAGATGACCACCTGGGCGTGGCGGTGCTCGATCGCCTCGAACGACGTCATGAACAGCCCGCGCAGCCGCTCCAGCGGGTTGGGCTCGGCCTCGACGATCTGCCGGTAGCGGTCGAACAGCCAGTCCAGGAAGGTGCGCAGCACCTCGTCGACCATCTGCTCCTTGGACGAGAAGTGGTGGTAGAGGCTGCCGGAGAGGATGCCCGCACCGTCGGCGATGTCGCGCACGGTGGTGGCGCGCAGCCCCCGTTCGGCGAACATGGCTGCCGCCAGATCGAGTAGTTCGTCGCGGCGGGTCATCTGGGTCACGGGTGCTGGGAGGACACCGAGATCACTTCGCCGGTCAGGTAACTGGCGTAGTCGCTGGCCAGGAAGGCGATGGTGGCGGCCACCTCCCAGGGTTCGGCGGCCCGGCCGAACGCCTCGCCGCCGGCCAGCCGGTCGAGCAGGTCGGCCGAACTGGTCTTCTCCAGGAACTTGTGCCGGGCGATCGACGGGGAGACCGCGTTGATCCGCACCCCCTGCTCGACGGCCTCGATGGCGCTGCAGCGGGTCAGGGCCATCACCCCGGCCTTGGCGGCGGCGTAGTGCGACTGGGAGTGCTGGGCGCGCCAGCCCAGCACGCTGGCGTTGTTGACGATCGCGCCGCCGTGCCCGGCCTCCCGGAAGTAGCGCAGCGCCGCGCGGGTGGCCCGCATCACCGAGGTGAGGCTGACGTTGAGCACCCGGTCCCATTCCTCGTCGGTCATGTCGATCACCGGGGTCTGCCCGCCGAGGCCGGCATTGTTGACCAGCACGTCCATCCGGCCCAGCCGGGCGGTGGTGGAGGCGATCAACGCGTCGACCTGCGCGGTGGAGGTGACGTCGCAGACGACCGACTCCACCCGGCCCTGGCCGAGCGCGGCCAGCTGGTCGCGGGTCTCGCCGAGCCGGCGCTCGTGGTGGTCGGAGACCATCACGTCGGCGCCCTCGGCGAGCGCTCGGCGGGCCACCGCCGAGCCGATCCCGGTGCCGGCGGCCGCGGTGACGACCACCACCTTGCCGGTGAGCAGCCCGTGGCCGCCGATCTCTTCGGGTGCCTTCGTCAGGTCAGAGGACGGGCTCATCCCTTCGCCTCCCGGGGTAGGCCGAGGACACGCTCGGCGATGATGTTGCGCTGGATCTCGTTGGAGCCGCCGTAGATGGTGTCCGAGCGGGTGAACAGGTACAGCCGCTGCCACTCGTCGAAGTCGGCCGCACCGTCGGCCTCGCCGAGCACCAGCCCGGGTTTGCCGATGACGTCCATCGCCAGCTCCCCCAGGTCGCGATGCCAGTTGGCCCACAGCAGCTTGGAAACGTTATCTTGCCCCGGCTGCTCGACGTCCATGGTGGCCAACGCGTAGGAGCGCATGGCGCGCAAACCGACCCAGGAGCGGGTGAGCCGCTCGGCGATCAGCGGGTCGTCGGCGGCGCCCGTGCGCTGCGCCAGCTCGGCGAGTGCGGCCAGCTCCCGGGCGTAGCGGATCTGCTGGCCCAGGGTGGACACGCCGCGCTCGAAGGTCAGGGTGCCCATCGCGACCCGCCAGCCGTCGCCGGGCTCGCCGACCACCAGGTCGGCGTCGGTGACCGCGTCGTCGAAGAACACCTCGTTGAACTCCGAGGTGCCGGTCAGCTGGTTGATCGGGCGGATCTGGACGCCGGGCTGGTCCAGCGGCACCAGCAGGTAGGACAACCCGTGGTGGCGCTTGGAGCCCTTCTCGGTGCGGGCCACCACGAAGCACCACTGCGACAGGTGGGCCAGTGAGGTCCACACCTTCTGGCCATTGATATGCCACTGCTCACCCGCCCCGTCCAGGACGGCGGTGGTGGCCACGTTGGCCAGGTCGCTGCCCGCACCGGGTTCGGAGTAGCCCTGGCACCACAGTTCGGTGACGTCGCGGATGCCGGGCAGGAACCGCTGCTGCTGTTCGGGGGTGCCGAACGCGATCAGGGTCGGGCCGAGCAGCTCCTCGCCCAGGTGGTTGACCTTGTCCGGGGCGTCGGCGCGGGCGTATTCCTCGTAGAACGCCACCCGGTGGGCCACCGACATGCCGCGGCCGCCGTGTTCGACCGGCCAGCCCAGGCAGGTCAGCCCTGCGGCCGCCAGGTGCCGGTTCCACGCCAGCCGTTCCTGGAACGCCTCGTGTTCGCGTCCCGGGCCGCCCAGCCCCTTGAGCTCGGCGAACTCGCCGACGAGGTTGTCGGCCAGCCATGCGCGGACCTCGGCCCGGAACTCCTCGACCTCTTGCACCCTTGTAGGCTAACCTACCAAGCACTTGCTTTGTTACTCGACTTTGTCACCCGCAACCGCGGTTGTGGCCGTGCCCGCCCCGTCGAGCAGCCCAGAGGAGCGTCCATGACGAGCGATCCGCGGACCACGCCTGCGGTGTTGGACCGGATCGCCGCTGACCTTCCCGACCACCCGGCCCTGCTCACCGAGGAGCGCCGGTTCTCCTACGCCGAGCTGCGCGCGGAGGTGCGCCGCACCGCCGCGGCGATGCTGGCCCGCGGGGTCGGCGCCGGCGACCGGGTGGCGATCTGGTCGCCGAACACCTGGCACTGGGTGGTGGCGTGCCTGGCCACCCACTACGCCGGCGCGGTCCTGGTGCCGTTGAACACCCGCTACACCGCCGCCGAGGCCACCGACATCCTGGCCCGCACCCAGGCGCCGCTGCTGATCGCGATGGGCGAGTTCCTCGGCCACGACCGGGCCGGCGAACTGGACCGCGCCGCGCTGCCCGCGCTGCGCGAGGTGGTGCGGGTGCCGATCGACGCCGACGACGGCACCTGGGACGAGTTCGTCGCCGCGGGCGCGGGCGTGGCGCCGGCCGAGGTCGACGTGCGGGCGGCCGCGCTGAGCCCCGACGACGTCTCCGACATCCTGTTCACCTCCGGCACCACCGGACGCAGCAAAGGCGTGCTCTGCGCACACCGGCAGTCGCTGGCCGGCTCGGCCGCCTGGGCGGCCTGCGGGCAACTCAGCGCCGACGACCGCTACCTGTGCATCAACCCGTTCTTCCACAACTTCGGTTACAAGGCCGGCATCCTGGCCTGCCTGCAGACCGGCGCCACCCTGGTCCCGCAGCTCACCTTCGACCCGGCCGCCGCGATGGCCGCGGTGCAGCAGCACCGGATCACGGTGCTGCCCGGCCCGCCGACGATCTACCAGACGCTGCTCGACCACCCCCGCCGCGGCGAGTTCGACCTGGGCTCACTGCGGTTCGCGGTGACCGGCGCGGCCACCGTGCCGGTGGTGCTCATCGAGCGGATGCAGTCCGAACTCGACATCGACATCGTGCTCACCGCCTACGGGCTCACCGAGGCCAGCGGGTTCGGCACCATGTGCCGCGCCGAGGACGACGCGGTGACGGTGGCCACCACCTGCGGGCGCCCGATCGCCGACTTCGAGCTGCGCGTCGCCGGCGCCGACGGCGCCGCGACCGCCCCCGGTGCGGCCGGCGAGGTGCTGCTGCGCGGCCCCAACGTGATGCTGGGCTACCTCGACGACCCGAACGCGACCGCCGACGCGATCGACGACGCCGGCTGGCTGCACACCGGCGACGTCGGCACCCTCGACGCGGCGGGCAACCTGCGGATCACCGACCGGCTCAAGGACATGTACATCTGCGGCGGCTTCAACGTCTACCCCGCCGAGATCGAGCAGGTGCTCAACCGGCTGGCCGGAGTGGCCGACGTCGCGGTCATCGGGGTGCCCGACGAGCGTCTCGGCGAGGTCGGCAAGGCGTTCGTCGTCGCCCGGCCCGACGCCGGCCTCGATGAGGCGCAGGTGATCGGCTACGCCAAAGAGCATCTGGCGAACTTCAAAACGCCACGATCGGTGGCCTTTGTGGACTCCCTGCCGCGCAACCCGGGCGGCAAGGTGGTCAAACATGAATTGAGAGAGTGGGCCTGATGGACCTGACATTCGATGAGGAGACGGGGGCCTTCCGCGCCGAGGTGCGCGAGTTCCTGGCCGCCAACACCGCGTCGTTCCCGACGAAGTCCTACGACACCGCCGAGGGCTTCGAGCAGCACCGCCGGTGGGACAAGATCCTGTTCGACGCCGGACTGTCGGTGATCGCCTGGCCGAAGCGCTACGGCGGCCGCGACGCCACCCTGCTGCAGTGGGTGGTGTTCGAGGAGGAGTACTTCGCCTCCGGCGCGCCGGCCCGGGCCAGCGCCAACGGCACCTCGATGCTGGCGCCCACCCTGTTCGCGCACGGCACCGAGGAGCAGCTCGACCGGATCCTGCCCAAGATGGCCAGCGGCGAGGAGATCTGGGCGCAGGCCTGGTCGGAACCGGAGTCCGGCAGTGACCTGGCGTCGCTGCGCTCGACGGCGACCAAGGTCGACGGCGGCTGGAAACTCAACGGGCAGAAGATCTGGAGCTCGCGGGCCCCGTTCGGGGAGAAGGCGTTCGGGCTGTTCCGCTCCGACCCGTCCGAGCAGCGCCATCGCGGACTGACCTACTTCATGTTCGACCTCAAGACCGACGGCATCACGGTGCGGCCGATCTCGCAGCTGGGCGGCGACACCGGGTTCGGCGAGATCTTCCTCGACGACGTGTTCGTGCCCGACAACGACGTGATCGGCACCCCCGGCGAGGGCTGGCGCGCGGCGATGAGCACCTCCAGCAACGAGCGCGGCATGTCACTGCGCAGCCCGGCCCGGTTCCTGGTCGGTGCCGAGAAACTCGCCGAATCGTGGAAGGCCAACCCCGACGCCGCCTTCGGTGACCGGGTCGCCGACGCCTGGATCAAGGCGCAGGCCTACCGGCTGCACACTTTCGGCACCGTGACCCGACTGGCCGCAGGCGGCGAACTGGGCGCGGAGTCCTCGGTGACCAAGGTGTTCTGGTCGGACCTGGACGTCGCGCTGCACCAGACCGCGCTGGACCTGCGCGGCGCCGACGGCGAACTCGCCGATTCCTGGATGCACGGCTACCTGTTCGCCCTGGGCGGGCCGATCTACGCCGGCACCAACGAGATCCAACGCAACATCATCGCCGAGCGCCTGTTGGGCCTGCCCCGGGAGAAGAAGTGAAATTCGACCTTGACGCGCACCAGCGCGACTTCGCCGCCAGCATCGACGCCGCCCTCGGCGCCGCCGACGTCCCCACCGCGGTCCGCGCCTGGGGCGAGGGCGACACCGCGCCGGGCCTGGCGGTGTGGGAGCGGCTCGCCGAACTGGGCGTGACCGCCCTGATGATCCCCGAGGAACACGACGGGATGGACGCCCATCCGGTCGACCTGGTGGTGGCGATGGAACGGCTGGGCCGCTGGTGTGTCCCCGGACCGGTGGTGGAATCGGTTGCGGTGGCGCCGATCCTGTTGGCCGGCTCTCCCGACGCCGCGAGCCGGCTGGCTGCGCTGGCGGGCGGTGAACTGATCGCCACCGCAGCACTGCCGCCGGCGGTGCCGCGCGCGGTGGACGCCGACACCGCCGGGCTGGTGCTGCACGCCGCCGACGGCACGGTCAGCGAAGCCGTCGTCGGCGACCGGCACGACTCGGTCGACCCCGGCAGGCGGCTCTTCGACACCGCCGCCGGAACCTCGTCCTGGGCGGCGGATGTGGCCCGCGCCTACGAGTTCGGCGCACTGGCCACCGCCGCGCACCTCGTCGGCGCCGGGCAGGCGATGCTGGACGCCTCGGTGGACTACGCCAAACAACGCACCCAGTTCGGCCGGGTGATCGGCTCCTACCAGGCGATCAAGCACAAGCTCGCCGACATCCACATCGCCCTGGAACTGGCCCGGCCGCTGCTGTACGGCGCGGCGCTGGCGCTGGCCGACTCCCCGACCGGACCGATCTCCGCCGACACCGCCCGCGACGTCAGCGCCGCCAAGGCGGCCGCCTCCGACGCCGCGCTGCTGGCCGCGCAGTCCTCGCTGCAGACCCACGGCGCGATCGGCTTCACCGCCGAACACGATCTGTCGCTGTGGCTGCTGCGGGTGCAGGCGCTGCGCTCGGCCTGGGGCGACCCGGCGACCCACCGCCGCCGAGTCCTGGAAGCGCTGTAGAGGAGCCGCAGATGAGCGACGAACGAAATCTCCTGCGGCAGACCGTGGCCGCGCTGGTCGACAAACACGCCTCCGGTGAGGCGGTCCGCGCGGCGATGGAGTCACCGCGCGGCTACGACGAGCAGCTGTGGCGGCTGCTGTGCGAACAGGTCGGTGCGGCCGCGCTGGTGGTGCCCGAGGAGTTCGGCGGTGCCGGTGGCGAACTGGCCGACGCCGCGGTGGTGCTCGAGGAACTGGGCAAGGCCCTGGTCCCCACCCCGCTGCTGGGCACCATCCTCGCCGAGCTGGCGCTGCTGGCCGCCGACAGCCCCGACGCCGACGCGCTGGAGCGTTTGGCCGCCGGTGAGGCCGTCGGCACGGTGGCCCTGGACCCCGGCTACGCCCTCAACGGCGACCTGGTCGGCCCCGACGACGTGGTGATCGGCGTCGACCGCGACCGGCTCGTCCGCTGGGAGACCTTCGAGACCACCGCGCTGGCGACCATGGACCCCACCCGCCGGCTCGGGCGGATCACCGCGGGCACCACCGCGCCGCTGGCCGCCGACCCGGGGATCGCGGACTACGCGGCGCTGCTGCTGGCCGCCGAACAGGTGGGCGCGGCCGGCCGCTGCCTGGACCTGACCGTGGAGTACACCAAGAGCCGGGTGCAGTTCGGCCGGCCGATCGGCAGCTTCCAGGCGCTCAAGCACCGGATGGCCGACCTGTACGTCGCGGTGCAGACCGCGCGCGCGGTGGTCACCGAGGCGATCGCCGACCCGTCGCCCACCTCGGCGGCCCTGGCCCGGGTCAACGCCAGCGAGGCGTTCAACACCGTGGCCGCCGAGGCCGTCCAGCTGCACGGCGGCATCGCGATCACCTGGGAAAGTGACATCCAGCTGTATTTCAAACGAGCACACGGAAGTTCACATCTTCTCCAGTCACCCGCAGATGTGTTGCGCGGCCTGCAATCGGAGGTGCTCACCCAGCCCGTCGGGTAGCCTCCGGAAAAACCCTGGAGGACGGACACATGTGCACCCGACTGGTGTATCTGGGCACGGCGGGCAACATCATCACCGGCCGGTCGATGGACTGGAAGCTGGACCTGGCCACCAACCTGTGGGCGCTGCCGCGCGGCATCGCCCGCACCGGCAAGGTCGGCCCGAACTCGGTGTCCTGGACCGCCAAGTACGGCAGTGTGGTGGCCACCGCCTACGACGTGTGCACCACCGATGGGCTCAACGAGGCCGGGCTGTCGGCCAACCTGCTGTGGCTGGCCGAGTCGACGTACCCGGCCCATGACGGCAGCCGGCCCGGGCTGACCATCGCCGCGTGGGCGCAGTACATGCTGGACAACTTCGCCACCGTGGCCGAGGCCGTCGAGGCGCTCACCGCGGCCCCGTTCGACGTGGTCACCGACGGGGTGCCCGGCCAGGACCGGCTGGCCACGCTGCACCTGTCCCTGTCGGACGCCACCGGCGACAGCGCGATCGTGGAGTACATCGACGGCGTGCAGACCATCCACCACGACCGGGCCTACCAGGTCATGACGAACTCGCCGATCTTCGCCGAACAGCTGGCGGTCAACGCCTACTGGGAGCAGCTCGGCGGGACCGTGATGCTGCCCGGGACCAACCGGGCCGCCGACCGGTTCGCCCGCGCGTCCTTCTACGTCAACGCGGTACCCAAACCGGAGGACCCGCGCACCGCGCTGGCGTCGGTGTTCAGCGTGGTGCGCAACGTGTCGGTGCCGTTCGGCATCGCCACCGCCGACGAGCCGAACATCTCCTCGACCCGCTGGCGCACCGTCGCCCACCACACCCGCAAGCTGTACTTCTTCGAATCGGCCCTCACCCCCAACGTGTTCTGGGTGGATCTGAACAAACTCGACCTCGCCGAGGGCTCACCGGTGCTGAAACTGGATCTGGGCGCCAACGAATCCAACACGTTCGCCGGGGAGAGCTCGGCGGAGTTCGTCGCCGCCGAGCCGTTCGCGTTCCTGGGGATCGGCGCGTGAGGCGACTGCTCGTCGCGCTGGCGGCCGTGCTGATCGCGGCTGCGGCCGCCCCGGCCGTCGCGGTGGCCGCCGCGCCGGCCTGGTCGGGGCTGGACGCCCGCGACTACGCCGGCCCGATCCCGCCGGCCGGGGAGCTGATCACCGCGGTGCCGCTGGACCCGGCGCTGTCAGTGGCCGGCGCCGGGCAGGCGTGGCGGATCCTGTACTCCACCCCCGATCAGCACGACCGGCCCGCGGTGAGCACCGCGGCGGTGTTCGTGCCGCACGGCACACCACCGCCCGGCGGCTGGCCGGTGATCGCCTGGGCGCACGGCACCGTCGGGCTCGGCGACGACTGCACCCCGTCGGCCCACCCGCGCAGCGCCCGCGACAACCAATACCTGTCGCACTGGCTCGATCAGGGCTACGCGGTGGTCGGCACCGACTACGTCGGGCTGGGCACACCGGGGCTGATGAGTTACCTCAACAGTGTCGCCGAGGCGCACTCGGTGGTCGACTCGGTGCGCGCCGCCCACGCCATGGACCTGCCGCTCTCGCCGAAGTGGGCGATCGTCGGCCAGTCCCAGGGCGGCGGGGCGGCGATCAACAGCGCGCGCCGCGCCACCGAGTTCACCGCGGGCAGCGGGCTGGACTACCGCGGCGTGGTGGCGACCGGTACCCCGGCCAACATCGAGCAGACCGTCCTGCGCGCCGGCCCCGACATGCCCGCCCAGCCGGTGCCGCCCGCGGCCATCAGCTACACCGCGTTCATCATGGCCGCGCTGCGCGAGGCGCACCCCGAGCTGCCGGTCGACAGCGTGCTGACTCCGCGCGGCAAGGAACTGGCCGACCTGGCCGAGACGGTCTGCAAACCCGACCTGGATACCCGGGTCGCAGGCACCACACTCAACGAGCTGTTCAGCGCGCCGGTCGCGTCACTGCCCGGCATCGACGCGGTGCTCGAGCAGTTCATGGGCACCCCGGTCGACGGCTACGACCGCCCTATCTTCCTGGGTGCGGGCCTGCGGGACGTCGACGTCCCCCCGGAGTCCACCCTGTGGCTCAACGAGCAGCTGGTCGCCCGCGGTCAGGAGGTGGAACTGCACATCTACCCCGAGGAGGACCACTCCGGCACCGTCCTGGCGTCGATGCCGGACTCGACCGCCTTCCTGCAGCGGGTCATGCGGTGACCGGAGCAGGCGACGAGCGGGTGGCGCGGGTCGCCGCGCGGGCGGGCATCCCGCCGTTCCACGTGATGGACGTGTGGCTGGCCGCCGCGGAACGCCAGCTCAGCCACGGCGACCTGGTGAACCTGTCGGCCGGCCAGCCGAGTGCGGGCGCACCGGCGGCGGTGCGGGCCGCCGCCGCCGACGCCCTGGCCACCGACCGGCTGGGTTACACCGTGGCGCTGGGCATCCCGGAGCTGCGCGCCGCCATCGCCGACTCCTACCGGCGCAACCACGGGCTGACCGTCGACGCCGACGACGTGGTCATCACCACCGGCTCCTCGGGCGGGTTCGTGTTGGCGTTCCTGGCGTGCTTCGACCCCGGCGACCGGGTGGCGATCGCCAGCCCGGGCTACCCCTGCTACCGCAACATCCTCACCGCGCTGGGCTGCGAGGTCGTCGAACTGGACTGCGGGCCCGACACCCGCTACCAGCCGACCGCGGCGATGCTCGCCGCCCTCGACCCGCCGGTGGCCGGGGTGATCGTGGCCAGCCCGGCCAACCCCACCGGCACCGTGATCGAGCCGGCCGAACTGGCCTCGATCGCCGCCTGGTGCGACGAGACCGGCGCCCGGCTGATCAGCGACGAGGTCTACCACGGTCTGGTCTACCCCGGCGCCCCGACGACCAGCTGCGCCTGGCAGAGCTCCCGCAACGCGGTGGTCGCCAACAGCTTCTCCAAGTACTTCGCGATGACCGGCTGGCGGCTCGGCTGGCTGCTGGTTCCCGAGCAGCTGCGCCGCGCCGTCGACCGGCTGACCGGCAACCTCACCATCTGCCCGCCCGCGCTGGCCCAGCACGCCGCGGTCGCCGCGTTCGGCGCCGACGCCCTCGCCGAGGCCGACGGGCACCTGCGCCACTACACCGCCAACCGGACCCTGCTGCTCGACGGGCTGCGCGCCCTGGGACTGACCCGGCTGGCCCCGGCCGACGGCGCGTTCTACGTCTACGCCGACGTCGGCGAGTTCACCGACGACTCGCAGGTGTTCTGCGCCGACCTGCTGGCCGCCACCGGGGTCGCACTCGCTCCCGGCATCGACTTCGACACCGTGCGCGGCCCGCGCCACGTGCGGCTGTCGTTCGCCGGGCCCACCGCCGACATCGAGGCCGGCCTGCACCGCCTCGGCGACTGGCTGCGGCGCTGAGCAGGCTCGGGTAGGTTGGCGAGGGCTCCCCGCCCCCTGTCGGAAGGACTTCTCGATGGCGCGCATCCGCCGGACCCGCACCCACCGTCTCGTCGCCGGGACGGCGGCGATCGGCCTGGCCGGTGCGCTGGCCGTCGCCGGGCCGGCGGGCACCGCCGCCGCGGCCCCGCCGTGCACCGCGGGAGCGCTGTCGACCACCGCCAGCGGGGTGCTGGCCCGCGCCGGCGGGTTCTTCGACGCCCACCCTGAGGCCAACGACGTGATCACCGCCGCGGCCAAGCAGCCCCCGCAGGAGGCCCGCGACTCGGTGCGCGGCTACTTCACCGCCCACCCCGGTGAACTGCTGGAGTTGCAGGACATCGCCCGGCCGCTGACCGACATGCGCAACGAGTGCGGGGTGGAGCTCTCCCCCGGCCACCTGGCCACCCTGATCGACACGATCACCGAGTGATCCGGGCAGCGGGCCCGCCCGGCGCGCCGTGAACCTGGCGATCACCGACCGGGAACGGGCCGCGCTGGCCGAGCTGGCCCGGTTCCCGCTGCTGTCGGCGATCACCGGCCGGCGGTCCCGGCGTTTCCCGGTCGGCGGCCGGATCCCCTCGGGCGCATTGGCGTTCACCAGCCGGCGACCGGTGCAGCCGCTGTCGGAGGTGGAGCGGGCGGTGGTGCTGTCGTTCCTGGCCGGGGTCACCGGCTGGCACGACGGCATCACCCACCACCCGCGCTACGCCCCGGCGCTGCCCAACTATCCGGGCAGCGCCACCGGGCGCACGTTCCCCAGCGCGGCCGGGTTCCACACCAGCCGGCTGTTCTTCACCGACGACACCGGCACCTACCTGTTGGACACCCGCGATGGGGCACACCGCGGCACCGGGAGTGTCGAGGACTGGCTGGCCGGCACCGTCGCCGGCTACCGGCGGCTCTCCCCGCGGCGGCTGGAGCTACCGCGCGAGGAGCCCTACATGGAGGGCCACAACACCTGGATCGCCAACCACCCCGGCAGTCTGCTGGCGTTCCCGGTCGCCGACCTGGCCGAGCACCTGATGGAGAACCTGTGGTTCTTCGCCGCCAACGGCTACCCGGTCTTCGACGACGTCCACGGCCGCGCCATCCCCGGCGTCGACGGGTTCGGTGCGCTGCCGCACGCCGACGACCCGATCCCGCTGTCGTTCGTCGAGCAGTACACCCTGACCGAGGCCAGCGCGGAGTTGTCGATCGCCGCCAACAACGGGGTGCTGGCGCTGCAGGCGATGGGACTCGGCGGGTGGACCTTCGACGGTCTGGACCGGCTGTCGGTGCTGGGCGGCTCCGGGGATCCGCGCGCCCCCGGGCTGGGGTTCCGCGCCGACCACGACCCGCGGTGGCCGTTCCCCAACGCCACCGGCCTGCCCGGGGTGTTCGAGACGCTGAGCCCGCCGCACGTGCCGACGGTGGCCGCCGGGGTGGACAAACTGGTGGCCCGCAAGTTCGGGCCCGGCGGCCCGTTCCATCCCGACACCGCGGGCCCGTGGTCGGACAGCGTCGCGGTGCGCTCCTCGGCGCTGCCCGCCGAGGGCATCGCCGAGTTGGTGACGCTGCAGGCCACCTACATTCACGACACGTTCGGCAAGCTGCCCGGCACCGTGCCCACCGTGCACGTGTTGATGTACCTGCAGGCCCAGCACCTCGACACCGACTTCTACGACGAGTTCTTCGCCCCCGGCGCCTACCTGCCCAGTCACGCCGAGCACCAGGCGCGCTGGCACAGCCGGTGACCGTCACCGCCCGGACAGGACGGCGGGCCCCAGCCAGCGGCAGGCGGTCAGCGCCAACTCCAGCCCGAGCGGGTCGTTCTCGACCGGGCGACCGAGGATGCCGGTCGCCTTCTCCAGCCGGTATTTGACGGTGTTCTTGTGCACGTGCAGCCGTCCCGCGGCGCCGACGTAGCTGCACTGCGCGGTCAGGAATTCCAGCAGCGTCTCGCGCAGCACCGCCGCGGCCGGGTCGTCGGCGCCCAGCGGCCCCAACGCCGCGGCCACCAGCTCGCGGGTCGCGGCCAGATCGGCGGTGAGCAGCGCCGCCGCCCGCACCCCCGGGTCGGCATAGGAGGTCACCCGGCCGGCCCGGACGCCCGCGGTGACCGCCACGGTGTAGGCGCGCAGCGCGCCGCGGTGGCTGGCGACGAACCCGGCGGTCCCGGCGCCGGGGGCGCCCAGGGCCAGCCGCGCCGCCGGCTCTTCGGCCTCGACGAGGCGGGGCAGCCCCGCGGTGTCGGGGCCGGTCCGGCCGGGCCCCAGCGGCAGCCAGCCCCAGCCGCGGGCCCGGTCCTGGGCCAGGAAGAACGGCGCCCCGGTGGCCCCGAGAGTCTCGGCCACCCGGGTGACGAGCCGCTCAAGGCGGTGCAGCCGCTGAGCCGGCGACTCGGTGTCGGCGGTCCAGACGACCACGGCCAGGTGATGTCCGCGCAGCCGGTAGCCCAGCGCGCGTTCCGCGGCGGCGGTGTCCGCGACCGTGCCGGCGAGCAGGTCGGTCAGCATCGTCGTCCGGACCCGGTTCTGGTTGGCCAGCCACTGCTCGCGTTCGTGTTCGTATTCGGCGACGACGCGTTCGGAGACCCAGTCGATGTAGGCGAACGACCAGGTCTGCAGCCGGGCGGCCGCCAGGTAGGCCACCCGGGCGTCGGGCTCGACCCGGCCGAGCTCGACGGTGAACCAGTCCAGCAGCCAGCGCTGACCCAGCCGGTAGGCCCGGGCCAGCGCATTGGAGGAGATCCCGCACTGCGCGAGCCGGCGGGCGTATTCCACCGCGGCTGCGGGCAGGGCGAGTTCCTCGACGGGGCGGGCCTGCACGGCGGAGTCGACGAACAAGGCGATGTTGCTCTCCAGGCTGTCCTGCAGCAGATCGATGATCGGCTGATCGCCGCGTAGTTCGGGGATGAGCTCGACCAGCCGGGCGTGCAGCGTCGGCCCGACCGTGGGCAGCTCCGCCCCGAGGGCGGCGGCGGCCTCGGCGGCCAGCGTCGCCGCCCGCGCCTCGAGCGCGGCGGCATCGGGTGCGTTCACCGGCGCGCACCCCCTCCCGCGGCCTTGGTCCGGTAATCCAACCGCGATCGGCTTCTCCTGGCACGAGCGCACAAGGATCGGGCGATGTTTGTGCGTCAAGACCAATGACCGTTCCTGTGAGGCACATTACATTGCTAGCGAGACATTGCTAGCGAGACGCAGACCCGACCGCCGACGACCCCGAGGAGCGACCCGACCGTGGCATTGGACTACCTGCCGTGGGCCCGCCCGCCCGGCCGCCCGGCCGGCGGCGGCGACCGGCCCTGCGTACGTAACGAGACCACCGAGTTGACGGCCGCCGAGTTCGCCGAGCGGGTCGAGGCGGCGGCCGGCCAGTTCGCCGAGGCCGGGGTGCGCGCCGGTTCGGTGGTGGCGGTGCTGCTGCCCAACCGGGTCGAACTGCTGATCGCGATCGTCGCGGCGTGGCGACTGGGCGCCGCGGCCACCCCGATCAACCCGGCGCTGACCGCCGAGGAGGCCGGCTACCAGGTCGCCGACGCCGGCGCCGCGCTGATCGTCGCCGAGGCGGCGCCCGGCCCGGCCGCCGACCGCCCCACCCTCACCGCCGAGCAGCTGCGGCACGCCCCGGCTCCGGCCGGCCCGGCGCTGCCCGAGCCGGCGACCCGCCCCGACGATCTGGCGTTCCTGATCTACACCAGCGGCTCCACCGGCCGGCCCAAGGGGGTGCGGCTGCACCACTCCCACCTCGACGCGATGACCGCCGCGATGGTCGAGGCGATGAGCCTCACCGCCGCCGACCACTGCCTGCTGGTGCTGCCGCTGTTCCACGCCAACGCGCTGTGCGTCAGCTTCCTGTCCACCATCCGCGCCGGCGGCCAGCTGTCGGTGCTGCGCCGGTTCCACCCGGTGGAGTTCCTGGCGGCCGTCGACCGGCTGCGGCCCACCTACTTCTCCGCGGTGCCCACCATCTACTCGCATCTGGTGTCGCTGCCCGACGCCGTCACCGCCGACACCTCCTCGGTGCGGTTCGCGGTCTGCGGCGCCGCCCCGGCGCCCGCGGCGCTGCTCGACGCCGTCGAGCAGCGGTTCGGGTTCCCGGTCGTCGAGGGCTACGGGCTGACCGAAGCCACCTGCGGCAGCACCTGCAACCCGCCGGACGGCCTGCGCAAGCCGGGCACCGTCGGGCCCGCGCTGCCGGGTCAGACGGTGGCCGTCATGGCCCCCGACGGGCGGCTGCTCCCACCGGGCGAGGCCGGTGAGGTCGTCATCCGCGGCCCCGAGGTGATGGCCGGCTACCACAACCTGCCCGAGTCGACCGCGGCGGCGCTGCGCGACGGCTGGCTGCACACCGGCGACGTCGGCGTCCTCGACGAGGACGGTTACCTGCGGCTGGTCGACCGGATCAAGGACATGATCATCCGCGGCGGCGAGAACATCTCCCCCAAGGAGATCGAGAACGTGCTGCTGGCCGACCCGGCGGTGCTGGAGGCCGCCGTGGTGGGCCAGCCCGACCCGGTCTACGGCGAAGTGCCGGTCGGCTACGTCGCGCCCCGCCCGCGGCACGCCGTCGACGTCGAGGCGCTGCGGCAGGCCTGTACCCGCCGGCTCACCCGGTTCAAGGTCCCGGCGGCGATCACCGTCCTCGACGCGCTGCCCAAAAACCCCGTCGGCAAGATCGACAAGCCGGCGCTGCGCACCCTGTCCACCCCCGCCACCGCCGACGAAAGGGCCTGAGATGGGCTTTCTGACACCGTCCGAACCACCGGTCGGACCGGCGCACTACCTGACGCTGCCGCTGCGCGAGCGGGTGCGGATCGCCGCCCAGGACTGGCTGTATGAGGGGTTCGGCACCCCCAAGGTGCTCAACCTGGTCTACATCGCCAAGATGCTCGGCCTGTACCTGGCGCTTGGCATCGTGATCACCGCGCTGACCAGCAGCTCGGTGAGCGTCACCGACGTCGGCTCGTGGTGGGCCAACATCGTCACCTACCAGAAGCTGGCCGTCTGGCTGATGCTGCTGGAGGTGCTCGGCCTCGGCGGCGCCTGGGGGCCGCTGTGCGGGCATTTCAAACCGATGACCGGCGGCTGGCGGTTCTGGCTGCGGCCGGGCACCATCCGGCTGGCGCCCTGGCCCGGCATGGTCCCGGGCACCGGCGGGGACACCCGCACCGGCGGCGACGTCGCCGGCTACCTCGCGGTGCTGGCCGCGCTGGTGCTGCCGCTGGCCACCCCGGCCGTCGACGTCGCCGGGTTCGGCGGACAGCAGATCGTGCCCGGCTGGGCGTTCCTGCCGGTGCTCGTGGTCATGCCGCTGATGGGTCTACGCGACAAGGTGATCTTTTTGGCTGGCCGCTCCGAGCAGTACCTGCCGATCATGTTGTGGGCGGCGGTGTTCGGCATCGCCGGGGACTTCGTGTCGATGGTGGTGGCGTTCAAGATCGTCATCGTCTGCGTCTGGGTGGCCGCCGGGGTGTCGAAGTTCACCGAGCACTTCGCGATGGTGGTGCCGCCGATGATCTCCAACAGCCCCGCCATCCCGGTCAAGTTCCTCAAGCGGCTGCAGTACCGGGACGCGCCGCACGACCTGCGGCCCTCCCGGGTGGCCTGGCTGGCCGCGCACCTGCTGGGCACGACGGTGGAGATCGCGGTGCCCATCGTGTTGTTGCTGACCACCAACGCCACCGTGGCGCTGATCGGCGCGGCGGTCATGGTCGCCTTCCACGTGTTCATCACCTCGACGTTCCCGCTGGCGGTGCCGCTGGAGTGGAACATCTTCTTCGGGTACGCGGCGATCAACCTGTGGATCGGCCACGACCCGGCGGTGTTCTCGATCTTCCGGTTCGAGCCGGCGTGGCTGCTGATCCCGATGTTCGTCCTGGCGTTCTTCTTCCCGGTGCTCGGTGAACTGCGCCCGGATCTGGTGTCGTTCCTGCCCGGCATGCGGCAGTACTCGGGCAACTGGGCCACCGGGATCTGGGCGATGCGGCCCGGGGTCGAGGAGCGGCTCAACGCCCTGCCCGGCACGGTGCGGCAGGTCGACCAACTGGTCGCGATGGGCTACGAGCCGGATCAGGCCGAGATGATGGTGCAGCGGGTGGTCGGCTGGCGCAGCCTGCACGGCCAGGGCCGCGGCCTGCTGTCGGTGGCCTGGGAACACCTCGACGACATCGACGCCCGCACGGTGCGGGAAGGCGAGGTGGCGTGCAACACCATCACCGGGTGGAACTTCGGTGACGGGCATCTGCACGGCGAAACTCTCATCGCCGCCCTGCAGAAACGGCTGAACTTCGCGCCCGGTGACTTCGTGGTGATCTACGCCGAGGGGCAGCCGCTGTTCCGCAAGACCCAGGACTACAAGGTGATCGACGCCGCGCTCGGGGTGGTCGAACGGGGCACCTGGCGCACCGCGGACTGCGTGGCCCGCCAGCCGTGGCTGCCCGACGGCCCGGTGCCGCTGACCGTCACCTGGGCCGCGGCCGGCTACACCCGCAAGCACACCCTGACCCGCGCGCCGGAACCGGCGGTATGAGCGCAGCGGTCGTCGTCGGCAGCGGCCCCAACGGGCTGGCCGCCGCGATCCGGCTGGCCCACGCCGGGCTGCGGGTCACCGTGGTGGAAGCCGCCGACCGGCCCGGCGGGGGCGCCCGCACCGCCAAACTGACCCTGCCCGGGCTGCGCCACGACGAGTGCTCGGCGGTCCACCCGACCGCGGTGGCCTCCCCGTACTTCGCGGCGCTGGACCTGGGGCGGCACGGCCTGCGGTGGTGCTGGCCCGACGTCGATCTCGCGCACCCGCTCGACGACGGCCGGGCCGGGGTCGCCGCCCGCGACCCGGACGCGACGGCGGAGTCGCTGGGCGCCGACCATCGCCGCTGGCGGCGGCTGTTCGCGCCGGTGCTCGCCGATTTCGAGCAGGTGATCGGCGAAGTGCTGGGCCCGCCGCTGCACCTGCCGCGGCACCCGCTGGCGCTGGCCCGGTTCGGGCTGCGCGCCGCGTTGCCGGCGACCTGGGTGGCGCGGCTGTTCGCCGACGAGCCGGCCCGCGCGCTGTTCATCGGCTTGGCGGCGCACAAGTTCGGCCGGCTGGACACCCCGCTGAGCACGGCGGTGGGCGCGATATTCGTCGGCACGGCCCACACGGTCGGGTGGCCGGTCGCGGCCGGTGGCAGCGGCGCGATCACCGACGCGCTGGTCGCAGAGTTGACCGCCCACGGCGGCCGGGTCGTCACCGCAACGACGGTGCACGATCTCGGCGAGCTCACCGAGATCGCCGGCGCCACACCGGCGGTGGTCATGTTCGACACCGCCGCACGCGGGGCGCTGCGCATCGCCGGGGGCCGGCTGCCGCCGCGGCTGCGCCGGGCGCTGGACCGGTTCACCTACGGGCCGGCCGCATTCAAGGTCGACTTCGCCATCGACGGGGACATCCCGTGGACCAACCCGCAGTGCCGGCGGGCCGGCACCGTGCACCTCGGCGGCACCGCGGCGCAGATCGCCGCCGCCGAGGCGCAGACCGCCCGCGGGGTGATGCCCGAGCGGCCGTTCGTGCTGCTCGGTCAGCAGTATCTGTGCGACCCGTCCCGGTCGCAGGGCACGGTCAACCCGATCTACGCCTACGCCCATGTGCCACACGGCTATTCCGGTGACGCCACCGGCGCGGTGATCGCCCAGATCGAACGGTTCGCGCCCGGCTTCACCGACCGCATCCTGGCCACCGCCAGCCGCGGCCCGGCCGAGCTGGAGCGGCACAACGCCAACTACGTCGGCGGGGACATCTGCGCCGGCGCCAACTCCGTCACCCAGTTGCTGTTCCGGCCCCGGTTCGCGGCCAACCCCTACCGGCTGGCCGGCGGGCTGTACCTGTGTTCCTCGGCCACCCCGCCGGGCGCCGGGGTGCACGGCATGAACGGTTTCCACGCCGCCGAGACCGCGCTGGCCGATCTGCGCCGCCGCTGAGCGCGCCGCCTCACACGTAGCGGTGCCGCCCGGCCAGCGTCCCGGCCACCAGCTGCACCACGTAGACCACGGTGACCACCAGCCACGGCACCGTCCAGCCGCCGGTGTGCTCGCGCAACAGCCCGAACAGCAGCGGACCCGATGCGGCAAGCAGGTAGCCCAGGCCCTGCGCCATCCCGGACAGCCGGGCGGTCTGCTCGGCGGTACGGGTGCGCAGCGCGATCACGGTGAGAGCCAGGGAGAACACGCTCATCCCCAGCCCGACCAGCACGCTCCACAGCAGCGGGGCCGCCCCCGGCGCGAGCAGCAGCCCGAGCACTCCGACCAGCCCGGGCAGCCCCAGCCCCAGGATCCAGCCGGCCTGGCTGTCCTGGCGGGCGGCCAGCGGGGACAGGAACAGGCTGATCGGCACCGCGATCAGCGAGACCAGGCCCAGCAGCAGCCCGGCCTGGCCCTTGCTGACCCCGCGTTCGATGAACACCTCCGGCAGCCAGCCCATCACCACGTAGGCCAGGAACGCCTGGCTGCCGAAGAACACCGTGACCGTCCACGCCAGCCGGTTGCGCAGCAGGCCGGCGCCGCGCCCCGGCGCCGGGGTGCCGGCGGGCGCCCACAGCCGGTTGTGGCCGCGGGCGGCGATCAGCCACACCGCCAGCGCCCCGCCGGCCAGCACCGCCCAGCTCGCCAGCGCCGGACGCCACCCGCCCAGCGCCGCGGTCAGCGGCGGGGTGAGGGCGAAGCCCAGCGCCCCGCCGCCCTGCAGCGCCGCGGTGTACAGCCCGGTCATCAGCCCGATGCGGGCCGGGAAGGCGCCCTTGACCACGACCGGGATCAGGACGTTGATCAGCGCGATGCCCGCGGTGGCGACCAGGGTGCCACCGAGCATGATCGCCGGACCGGCCGGAACGCGCAGCACCAGCCCGGCGGCCAGGGTGCTCAGCGCCCATGAGATCGCCCGGGCCAGCCCGATCCGGCGGGACAGCCACGGCGCGGCCAGCCCGGCCGCGGCGAAGCACAGCACCGGAAGGGTGGTCAGCACCCCGGCCCAGGCCGCGGACTGACCGAAGGTGCGCCGGATCTCGCCGAGCACCGGGCCGACGCTGGTGATCGCCGGTCGCAGGTTCAGCGCGACCAGCACCACCGCGGCGACCAGCAGCGCACCGCCGCCGCGGTGCGCGCGGAGTCGTTCGAGCGCCGGACGCAGGGGGCTACAGCCAGGTGTCGTCGGTGGTGGCGGTCAAAAACGCCTCCAGGTCGTCCCGCCACTGCGCCGGGGTGGTCTTCTCCGGTTCGATGCCGGTGTAGTCGCCGCGGTAGAACAGCAGCGGGCGCGGCTTGATCTTGGGCACCTCGGACAGCGAGGAGACCGCGCCGAACACCACGAAGTGGTCGCCGCCGTCGTGCACCGAGTCGACGGTGCAGTCGATGTAGGCCAGTGAGCCGTCGATGATCGGCGAGCCCAGCGGCGACGGGGTCCAGTCGATCCCGGCGAACTTGTCCGGTTCGCGCGAGCCGAACCGCGCCGAGACGTGCTTCTGCGACTCGGTCAGCACGTTGACGCAGAACGTGCCGGACGCCTCGATCGCCTGCCAGGACCGCGACACCTTGGTCGGGCAGAACAGCACCAGCGGCGGCTCCAGGGACAGCGCGGCGAACGACTGGCAGGCGAACCCGACCGGGGCGTCCTCGTGGACGGTCGTGATGATCGTGACCCCGGTGCAGAACTGGCCCAGGACGTTGCGGAACGCGCGGGGGTCGATGGCTGCCGCGGTCACTGGTTCTGCATACCCACGGTGAAGTCGTGACCCCACAGGCTGACCGCGGTGGACTCCCGGGCGATCCAGTCGTCGTCGTCGACCTCGAGCCCCTCGCAACCGAATTCGACGTCGAAGCCACTCGGGGTCTTCATGTAGAACGACAGCATCTTGTCGTTGACGTGGCGGCCCAGTGTCGCCGACATCGGCACCTTGCGGCGCAGTGCCCGGTCCAGGCACAGGCCGACGTCGTCGGCCTCCTCGACCTCGACCATCAGGTGCACGATGCCACTCGGGGTCGGCATCGGCAGGAACGCCAGGCTGTGGTGGCGCGGGTTGCAGCCGAAGAAGCGCAGCCAGGCCGGGTCCCCGTCGGCGGGCCGGCCCACCAGCTGCGGGGGCAGCCGCATCGAGTCGCGCAGCCGGAAGCCCAGCACGTCACGGTAGAAGTGCAACGCCTCTGCGTCGTCCTTGGTGGACAGCACCACATGCCCCAGGCCCTGCTCCTCGGTGACGAACCGGTGCCCGTAGGGGCTGACCAGCCGGCGGTGCTCCAGGGCCGCGCCGTGGAAGACCTCCAGGTTGTTGCCCGACGGGTCCTCGAAGGCGATCATCTCGTCGACGCGACGCTCGGCCAGCTGTTCGGCGGTGGCCTCCTTGTAGGGCACGCCCGCGGCGTCCAGCCGGTTGCGGATCTCCTGCACGCCCGCGGCGTTGGCGCACTCCCAGCCCGCGACCGAGAGCCGGTCGTGCTCACCGGGCACGATCACCAAGCGGGCGGGGAACTCGTCCATCCGCAGATACAGGGCGCCCTCGGTGCTGCCCTTGCCCTCGATCATACCGAGCACCTTCAGGCCGTACTCCCGCCACTTGGCGATGTCGGTCGCCTCGATGCGCAGGTACCCCAGGGACCGGATGCTCATCCCGCACCTCCTCAGAAATCGGTGGTCGGCTGGGTGACCGTGTCGGGCCTTCCACCGCGGTTCACCGTCCACCCTGCCCGAAAACTCGTGGCCGTGCCGCCGGAACCCTCCCGGGCGCCGGTGTCACACCATGGTGTCGCCGGGGGGCAGACCGAACTCGTGGTTACCGAAGATGACGTACGCGCGCTCCGGGTCGTTGGCGGCGTGCACCCGGCCGGCGTGGGCGTCACGCCAGAAGCGCTGCACCGGAGCGTCGTTGGCCAGCGCGGTCGCACCGGACGCCTCGAAGAGCCGGTCGATCGAGGCGATCGCCCGGCCGGTGGCGCGCACCTGGTCGCGGCGGGCCCGGGCCCGCAGGTCGAACGGGATCTCCTCGCCGGCCTGCAGCAGCGCGTACTCGTCGGAGACGTTTCCGATCAGCTGGCGCCAGGCGGCGTCGATGTCGCTGGCCGCCTCGGCGATGCGGACCTTGGCGAACGGGTCGTCCTTGGCCTTCTCGCCGGCGAACGCGGCCCGCACCCGCTTGCCCTGGTGCTCGACGTGGGCGTCGTAGGCGCCGTAGGCCATCCCGACGATCGGCGCCGAGATCGTGGTGGGGTGCATGGTGCCCCACGGCATCTTGTACACCGCGGCGGTGTTGGTCTCGTAGCCGCCGGCGGTGTGGTCGTTCATCGCCTTGTAGGACAAGAAGCGGTGCCGCGGCACGAACACATCCTTGACCACGATGGTGTTGCTGCCGGTGCCGCGCAGCCCGACCACGTGCCAGACGTCGTCGATGCGGTAGTCGCTGATCGGGATCAGGAAGCTGCCGAAGTCGACCGGCTTGCCGTTTTTGATGACCGGGCCGCCCAGGAACGCCCAGGTGGCGTGGTCACAGCCCGACGACCAGTTCCAGGACCCGTTGAGGATGTAGCCGTCGGCGTTCTCGGTGACCACCCCGGCACCCATCGGGGCGTACGACGAGGAGATCCGCACGTTGTGGTCCTCGCCCCACACCTCCTGCTGGGCCTTCTGGTCGAACAGCGCCAGGTGCCAGTTGTGCACGCCGATGATCGAGGCCACCCAGCCGGTGGAGCCGCAGGCGCTGGCCAGCCGACGCACCGCCTCGAAGAACACCGCCGGGTCGCACTGCAGGCCACCCCACTGCTCGGGCTGAAGCAGGGTGAAAAAGCCGATGTCCTCCAGGGCCTGGACGTTCTCGGCGGGCAGGCGGCGCAGGTCCTCGGTGGCCTGGGCGCGCTCGCGGAGCTGCGGCAGCAGGTCATCGATACCGGCTAGTACCGCCTGCGCGTCGCGCTGTTGAATGGACGTCACTGCTATTGCCTCCCGGGAGTCGGGCCTCGGATACAGGAAGAGACTAGAACACGTTCCGATTTGTGTCGAGCAGGGTGCCGCTTCAGCAGGTGGCGGCGGGCGGGTGGCTTTCTGTAACCTGTTCTAGTTATGACGGAGAAGAAGGGCTGATCGTGGCGCAATCCGTGACCGAGTCCACCCCGGACGAACCGCTGGGAAGCCACGTCCTGGAATTGGAGATCGACGCCGTCGTCGACGAGACCGACGAGGCGCGTTCGCTGGTGTTCACCGTGCCTGCGGACGCCGACATCCCCGCCGACCGGCTGCGCTACTCGCCGGGGCAGTTCCTGACCCTGCGGGTGCCCAGCGAGCAGACCGGCTCGGTGGCGCGCTGCTATTCGCTGTGCAGCTCCCCGTTCACCGACGACCGGCTGACCGTCACCGTCAAACGCGACGGCGACGGCTACGCCTCGAACTGGCTGTGCGACAACGCCCGACCCGGCATGCGGGTGCATGTGCTGGCCCCGTCGGGCACCTTCGTGCCCAAGACCCTCGACGACGACTTCCTGCTGATCGCGGCGGGCAGCGGCATCACCCCGATGATGGCGATCTGCAAGTCGGCGCTGTCGGAGGGCAGCGGGCAGGTGACGCTGCTCTACGCCAACCGCAACGAGAACTCGGTGATCTTCGCCGCGGCGCTGCGCGAGCTGGCCGCCGCCCACCCCGACCGGTTCAGCGTCGTGCACTGGCTGGAATCGGTGCAGGGCCGGCCCAATCCGGCGGCGCTGGCGCGGCTGGCCGCCGGCTACACCGACCGGCAGGTGTTCATCTGCGGGCCGGGACCGTTCATGCAGGCCGCCAGCGACGCCCTCGAGCAGCTCGAGGTGCCCGCCCAGCAGATCCACATCGAGGTGTTCAAGTCCCTGGAGAGCGACCCGTTCGCCGCGGTCACGATCGAGGAGGCGCCCGAGGGGGCCGAGCCGCCCGCCAGCGTCACCGTGGAGTTGGACGGCGAGACCCAGACCCTGCCGTGGCCGCGGCACGTCAAACTGCTCGACCTGCTGCTCGACGCCGGCCTGGACGCCCCGTTCTCCTGCCGGGAGGGGCACTGCGCGGCCTGCGCCTGCACCCTCAAGGACGGCAAGGTCGCGATGGAGGTCAACGACGTGCTCGACCAGCAGGACCTCGACGAGGGCCTGATCCTGGCCTGTCAGTCCCGCCCGACCACCGGTTCGGTGGAAGTGACCTACGACGACTAGCCGGAACGGTTAGGTTCGCCGTGAGGCGGGCGAGAACGACCGGCGTGGACGAGGGAGAGCGATGAGACGGCTGGCGGCGGTGCTGGCGGGCACCGGGATCGTCGTGGCGGGGCTGCAGCCCGCGGTGGCCGCGGCCGGCTCCAACAGCGCGAGCACGCTGTTCCCGGTCGGCGGAGCCGACCAGCTGGAGACCCACGCCACGCTGGACTGCCCGGCCCCGGCCGGCGAGTGCCGGTTCACCGTCGGGGCCAGCCTGCACACCCCCGCCGGGGTGACCGGGTTCCCCGCCGACCTGTGGTCGCGGCAGAGCACCGTGATCCGCTCCACCCAGCGCACCACCTACTTCGACGTGCACACCGACGGCGGCGAGGGCCCGTGGGGCGACCGCGGCGGGCCGGGGACCAAGGTGTTCAAGGACGGCGGACCGTCCGAGATCACCTCGCTGTACAGCGGGGCGGGGCCGCCGGAGAAGTACCAGACCCACGGCAGCATCAACGTCACCGAGCTGACCACCGGTCAGCCCAAGGTGGGCGCCACCGTGATCCTGTGCACCCACATCCAGGTGGTCTACACCGGGGTGAACATCACCGGTCCGCCCACCTGTGCGCAGACCGTGTTCGACTGACCGGCTACCCGCGGGGCAGGCCGAGCAGCCGCTCGGCGGCCACGGTGAGCAGGATCTGCTCGGTGCCGCCGGCGATCGTCAGGCAGCGGGTGTTGAGGAAATCGAAGACGGTGTCGTCGACCACGACCCCGGCGCCCGCGGAGAGCTCCATGCGGAACTCCGAGAGCGCCTGCCGGTAACGCACCCCGATCAGCTTGCGGGCGCTGGACTCCGCGCCGGGGTCCGCACCGCCGACCGCCAGCTGGGCGATGCGCTGATCGAGCAGCGCACCGACCTGCGCGGACAGCAGCAGCCGGCCCAGCCGGTCCTGCTGGGCCGCGTCGAGGTCGAGCTCGGCGACGGTGCGCAGCAGCTCCTCCATCGGGTTGTCCAGCGCGGTGCCCGCCGCCATCGCGACCCGCTCGTTGGACAGCGTGGTGCGCGCCAACCGCCAGCCGTCGTTGACCGCGCCGACCACCATCTCGTCAGGCACGAACACGTCGTCGAGGAAGACCTCGTTGAACAGGTCGTCGCCGGTGATCTCCCGCAGCGGTCGGATCTCGATACCCGGGGCGGCCATGTCGATGAGGAAGTAGGTGATGCCCTTGTGTTTGGGCGCCTCCGGGTCGGTGCGGGCCAGACACACCCCCCACTGGGCGCGGTGCGCCGCCGAGGTCCACACCTTCTGTCCGGTCAGCCGCCAGCCGCCCTCGGCGCGCACCGCCTTGGTGCGCAGCGAGGCCAGGTCGGATCCGGCGCCCGGCTCGGAGAACATCTGGCACCAGAAGATCTCACCGTTGAGGGTGGCGGGGATGAACCGCTCGATCTGTTCGGGGGTGCCGTGTTCGAGGATGGTCGGCGCCGCCCACCAACCGATGACCAGGTCCGGTCGCTCCACCCCGGCGGCGGCCAGCTCCTGGTCGATCAGCAGCTGCTCGGCCGGCGACGCATTGCGCCCGTAGGGCTTGGGCCAGTGCGGGGCCTGCAGGCCGGCCTCGGCCAGGGCGCGCTGGCGATCCTCGGCCGGCCGGGCGGCGACCTCGGCCACCGCGGCGGTGATCTGCGGACGCAGTTCCTCCACCGAGGCGAGGTCGATGCGCAGCTCGCGGCGCACCCCCTGCCGGGTCAGCGCCGCAACCCGGCGTAGCCAGGCCGGCTGCCCGCCGAGGAACCGCTCGATGCCGTAGGCGCGGCGCAGGTACAGGTGCGCGTCGTGCTCCCAGGTGATGCCGATGCCGCCGAGCACCTGGATGCAGTCCCGCACGTTGGCCTTGGCGGCCTCCACCGCGACCGCGGCGGCCATGGCCGCGGCGATCGACAGCTGCCCGTCGTCGTCCTCGGCGGCGGCGACGGCCGCGTCCGCGGCGGCGATCGAGGCCTGCTCGGAACGCAGCAGCATCTCCGCGCACAGGTGTTTGACGGCCTGGAAGCTGCCGATCGGGCGACCGAACTGCTCGCGCACCTTGGCGTAGTCGGTGGCGGTGCGCAGCGCCCACCGGGCGAGCCCGGCGGCCTCGGCGGCGGCCACCGTGGCGGCCAGGTCCGCGACCCGCTGGGCGGGGGCGGTCAGCTCGGTGACGGCGGCCCCGTCCAGCGTCACCCGCGCCAGCGGCCGGGAGAAGTCGGTGGCCGGCAGCGGTTCGACGCACGCCCCGTCGGCGGCGGCGTCGACCAGCAGCCAGCCGTTCCCGGCCGGGAGCAGCAGCAGCTGGTCGGCCTCGGCGCCCAGGACGTACTCGGCGGTGCCGGAGGCGCGATTACCGTCGACGCGCAGGTCGGCGGCCAGCGCGGCACCCGCGGTGCGCTGCCCGGCGGCCAGCGCCGCCAGCAGCGCTGGGTCGTCGACGCAGAGGGTGGCCAGCGCGGTGGTGGCGATCGGGCCGGGCACGATCGCCGCGGCGGCCTCGTCGACCATGGCGCACAGGTCGGCGACGCTGCCGTCGGCGCCGCCGTGCTCCTCAGCGACCGCGACGCCGAACAGGCCGAGTTGGCCCAGCGCGGCGAAGACCGGGCGCCAGGCGTCGGCGTCGCCGGCCTCGACGGCCCGGACCACGTCGCCGGCGGCCACGCCGGCCGCCCAATCCCGCACCAGCTCCCGCGCGGCGGACTGCTCGTCGGTGATCGTTGGGGACACGCTGGGCTCCTCGGAGTGCTCGGGGTGGATGCGAACCGCGACGGGGTTGCGCGGAACCTACCTTGTGGCCAGACTAGAACGTGTTCTAATGGTGCCAGTAGACGGCCGTCACGTCGACCGCGGCCCCGATAACGGGCCGGTCGGCGGCCCGAGGACAGGGAGGCGAGCGATCGGGATCCATCGTGGGCATCGTCACCTGCGCAACGGTATCGTCGGGCACGGCGCGGTGCCGCCGTCGGCGGCCGGACCGGTGGGGGGTTGATTCGTGGCGACCATGGCCGAATCCACGTTGGGTTCCGAGGCGCAGCGGGAACGCCGCAAGCGGATCCTGGACGCGACGATGGCGATCGCCTCCAAGGGCGGCTACGAGGCCGTGCAGATGCGTGCGGTGGCCGACCGGGCCGACGTGGCCGTCGGCACCCTCTACCGCTACTTCCCGTCCAAGGTTCACCTGCTGGTGTCGGCGCTGGGCCGGGAGTTCGAGCGCATCGACGGCAAGACCGACCGGGCGTCGCTGTCCGGTGACACCCCGTATCAGCGGCTGAGCTCGCTGATCAACCGGCTCAACCGGGCCAACCAGCGCAACCCGCTACTCACCGAGGCGATGACCCGGGCCTATGTGTTCGCCGACGCGTCGGCGGCCACCGAGGTCGACCACGTGGAGAAGATCATCGACTCGATGTTCGCCCGGGCGATGAGCACCGGCGAACCCACCGAGGACCAGTACCACATCGCCCGGGTGATCTCCGACGTCTGGCTGTCGAACCTGCTGGCCTGGCTGACCCGGCGTGCCTCGGCCGCCGACGTCAGCAAGCGGCTGGACCTGGCGGTGCGCCTGCTGGTCGGCGACGGTGAGCATCCGAAGGTCTAGGCGGGCGGTTGCGATGCGCCTCAAGCCCGGTCGCCCCGACCTGACCCGGCATGCCAGGCGGTTCGACGTCGCGGCGGTCGGGCCGCAGTCGCGGGTCGCGGTGACCTGGGCCGGGGTGAGCACCCTGCTGATCGACGACGGCAGCACCGCGGTGCTCACCGACGGCTACTTCTCCCGGCCCGGCCTGGCCCGGGTCGCACTCGGCCGGGTGGCACCCGACCCGGCCCGCATCGACGGCTGCCTGGTCCGGCTCGGGGTGCGGCGGCTGGCCGCTGTCATCCCGGTGCACACCCATATCGACCACGCGCTGGACAGCGCGGTGGTGGCCGAGAAGACCGGCGCGGCCCTGGTCGGCGGGCGGTCGGCGGCCCAACTCGGCGCCGGGCACGGCCTGCCCGCCGACGACGTGGTGGTCGCCGAGCCGGGCGAACCGCTGACGTTCGGGTCCTTCGAGCTGACCCTGGTCGAATCGCGGCACTGCCCGCCGGACCGGTTCCCCGGGGCGATCACCGCGCCGGTGGTACCGCCGGTGCGCGCCTCGGCCTACCGCTGCGGGGAGACCTGGTCGGCGCTGATCGGACACCGGCCGTCCGGGCAGCGGCTGCTGGTGCAGGGCAGCGCGGGGTTCATCCCGGGCGCGCTGGCCGGCCACCGCGCCGAGGTGGTCTACCTGGGGATCGGGCAGCTGGGCCGGCAACCACGGTCCTACCTGGTCGACTACTGGGCCGAGACGGTACGCGCAGTGAGCGGGTCGACCGTGGTGCTGGTGCACTGGGACGACTTCTTCTACTCGCTGTCGAAACCGTTGCGGGCCTTGCCGTATGCCGTCGACGACGTGGACTTCTCGGTGCGGGTGCTCGCCGAGCTCGCCGAGCGTGACGGCGTGACGCTGTCCATGCCGCGGTTGTGGCGGCCCGAGGATCCCTGGGCCTGACCCGGTGCCGGCCCCGGCCGACTCAGCCCGGGTAGGCGCGCGGCAGCGGCATGCCGAGCCCGGCGAGTACCTCGCGCGCCATGCTCGGATAGTCGGTGATCACCCCGTCGACCCCGGCGTCGATCTGGGCGCGCAGCGTGGCGGCGTCGTTGACCGTCCAGGGGATCACCGCCAGCCCCAGCGCGTGCGCCCGCTGCACGAACACGGCGTCGACCGCCTGGTGGGGCGGGGAGGCGATGTCGGCGCCGATGCCCCGAACCGCGGTGAGCGGGTCGGTCCCGTCGGCCGGGTCGACGCCGGCCAACCACGGCGAGCCGGGCCGCCAGGTGTGCTCCTCCCACAGCGCGGCCAGCCGGATCGCCGGTTCGGCGCGGCGGACCAGCGGAAGCGTGCGCCAGTCGAAGCTCTGGATGATGACCCGGTCGGTCAGCCCGGCGGCCCGGACCGCGGCCAGGATCACCTCGACGAACTCCGCCGGGGACGCCGAGGCGGCCGGGTCGTCGGCCTCCACCTTGGTCTCGATGTTGAAGCCGACGTCGGCGCCGGCCGCGGCCACCAGGTCGAACACTTCCGGCAGGGTGGCGAGCCGGGTCCCGGGGAGTGCGGTGGCGGCGGGGAACTCCGGCAGCCGGATCCCGCAGTCCAGGGTGCGCACCTGGGCCAGGGTCAGGTCATGCACCCGCTTGCCGACGTAGGGGAACGCCGGGTCGGCGGGCACCGCCGGCGCGGTGTCGCGGCATTTCGCCGCCTCGATGACCGGATCGTGCCAGACCAGCGGGCGGCGGTCGGCGGTGAGCACCACATCCAGTTCCAGGGTGTCCACGCCGACCCGCAGGGCATGGGCGAACGCCGCCGGCGAGGATTCGGTGGTCTCGCCGCGCCCGCCGCGGTGGGCCTGCAGGTCGAACGTCGCAGGCTCGGCGCGCACCGGCGCGGCCAGCAGCGCGCCGAGCAGCAGCACCACGACCAGCACCGCCACCGGTGCGCCGCGGGGCGGCGCGGTCATCAGCGGCGGCGCTGGCGGGCGATCTCGGCCAGCACCACCCCGGCGGCGACCGAGGCGTTCAGCGACTCGGTGTCCCCGGCCATCGGGATCGACACGATCCGGTCGCATTTCTCCCGGACCAGCCGGGACAGACCCTTGCCCTCCGAGCCGACGACCAGCACCAGCGGTCCGGTGCCGTCGAGTTCGTCGACGGTGGTGTCCCCCTCGGCGTCCAGGCCGATCACCTGCAGCCCGCGGCCGGCCCAATCGACCAGCGCGCGGGTGAGGTTGGCGGCGCGGGCCACCGGCAGCCGGGCGGCCGCGCCCGCGCTGGTGCGCCAGGCGACCGCGGTGACCGCCGCGGAGCGCCGCTGCGGGATCAGCACGCCGTGCCCGCCGAACGCGGCCACCGACCGGACGATGGCGCCCAGGTTGCGCGGGTCGGAGATGTTGTCCAGCGCGACCATCAGCGCGGGCTGAGCGTCGGAGTCCGCGGCGGCCAGCAGGTCGTCGGGGTGGGCGTAGTCATACGGCGGCACCTGCAGTGCGACGCCCTGGTGCAGCCCGTTGGCGGCGATCTTGTCCAGGTCGCTGCGCGGCACCTCCAGGATCGGGATGCCGGTGTCGGCGGCGCGGCGCACGCTCTCGGTGAGCCGCTCGTCGGCGTCGGCGCCCAGCGCCACGTACAGCGCGCTGGCCGGGACGCCGGCGCGCAGGCACTCCACCACCGGGTTGCGGCCCAGCACGGTCTCGGTGTCGTCGCCGCGGCGTTGGGTCTGGCGGGCGGCTTTGGCCTTGGCGCGCTTGGCGGCCGGGTGGTAGGGGCGCTTGTGGGCGGACTGGAGGGCCGCGGGCCCACCC
>NZ_LQPZ01000031.1 GCF_002102395.1 Mycolicibacillus trivialis | reverse complement strand
TGAATCCCCCCGGCGTGTCCGGAGACTTTCTAGGTTGAGACTCCGGCGGCTGCCGGGGTCTGGTGGTGAGCGTAGTGCGCGTTTTCGGCTTCGACGGGTGTGCGGTCATCGCAGTACTGCAGCAGGCGGCGGCGGTTGAACCAATCGACCCATTCTGCGGTGGCGATCTCCAGATCATCGAAGCCCTTCCAGGGCCGGCGTGCTTTGACCAGTTCGGTTTTGTAGAGCCCGATCACCGATTCAGCCAGCGCGTTGTCGTGCGACGACCCGACAGCACCGGTGGAGGGCTTGATTCCGGCTACAGCCAGGTGCTCGCTGTAGGCCACCGACAGGTATTGGCTGCCGTGGTCGTGGTGGGCAATGAGCCCGGCCAGGTCGTGGCCGTCGCGTTGTCGGGTCCAGATCGCCTGGTCGACGGCGTCGACGACCAGTTGGCTGGTCATGGTGGTCGCCACCGACCAGCCCAGGATGCGGCGGGCGTAGGCGTCGATGACGAACGCGGTGTAGCACCAGCCCGACCATGTGGACACATACGTGAAGTCGGCCACCCACAAGCGGTTTGGTGCTGGTGGCCGGAAATTGCGATCCACCAGATCCAGCGGTTTCGGGGTGCGTGGATCAGCGATCGTGGTGCGCTTGACGTTGCCGCGCACCGCACCGGCCAGGCCGAGTTCGCCCATGAGCCGCTCCACGGTGCAGCGAGCGACCGGTGGCGCCCCGTCGGCGCGTTCGCGGTTCAGTGTCAGCCACACCTTGCGGGCACCGTAGACGCCGTAGTTCGCCGCGTGAACCTCGGCGATCTTCGTCTTCAGATCCTCGTCGCGAAGCTCCCGCTTGGTGGGTGTACGGCCACGGTGTTCGTAGTAGGTCGCAGGGGCGATCTTGACACCGAGCTCAGTAAGCACAGTGCAGATCGACTCGACACCCCAGCGCAGCCCCGGCCCGTCGGCATCGGTGCGACGGACACCGACGTGCTCGTTGATGTAGGCCACGATCAGCGCAGTGGCCGGTCGAGTTCGGCCGCGAAGAAAGCTGACGCACTCTTCAAGATTGCGTTGGCCCGCTTCAACTCGGCATTCTCACGTTTGAGCCGCTTGAGCTCTGCTGATTCCTCACTGGTCACGCCTGGACGCTGACCGGCATCGATCTCAGCTTGCCGACACCACTGGCGCACGGTCTCCGGCGTTCCAACACCCAGCAACTCGGCCACCTTGCGCATCGCCGCCCACTCCGAACGATGCTGCTCCCGAATCTCGGCGACCATCCGCACCGCCCGCCCACGCAATTCCGCCGGATACCTCCTCGATGAACTCCCTGACATGACTCCATCCTTCCCAAGGAACGGAGTCTCCGGACACGCCGGGGGGATTCA
>NZ_LQPZ01000030.1 GCF_002102395.1 Mycolicibacillus trivialis | reverse complement strand
AGGCATGGGACTCATCCTTCCAGTGGCACCCTCTCGGCACCACAGATCAGATGTCACCTATCCGTGCAGCAGTCCCGGGTGTTCGCTCAGGTCACCGAGACGGCCTCACGGACCCGTCGGCTACGGTTGCCACCAGGGGCGCAGCGGCAGGCCGCCGTCGTTGCCGCGTTCGTCGGCCTTGACAGCCAGGACGTGATGGAGCTGAATAGCGTTGTGCTCGAACCCGACCCGAGAGCCGGCCATGTACAGCCCCCATACCTTGGCGGTGGCCAGTCCCACCTCGGCGACCGCGTCGTCCCAGTGCGCCACCAGGTTTGAACACCAGTCGCGCAGCGTCAACGCGTAGTGGTGACGAAGGTTCTCCTCATGCAGGACTTCCAAGCCGACGTCTTGGACCGCGCTGATGATGCGCCCGGAGCCGGTGAGTTCGCCGTCCGGGAACACATAGCGGTCGATGAACCCGCCTGCGGTGAACGTGTGGGTGTTGTCGCGGCGGGTGATGCAGTGGTTGAGCAGCAAGCCGCCGGTGCGCAGCTTGGCCTGCAGGAAGCCGAAATAGGCCGGATAGTTCGCCACCCCGATGTGTTCGGTCAGCCCGATCGAGGAGACCGCGTCGAACCCGGATTCGGTCACGTCGCGGTAATCGCAGTGCCGCACCTCGGCCAACCCGCCAAGACCCTCGGCCTCGATGGCGCAGCGCGCCCAGTCGGCCTGCTCGGCGGAGAGGGTCGCGCCGATCGTGCGGACGCCGCGGCGTGCGGCGTAACGGACCATCCCGCCCCAACCGCAGCCGACGTCGAGCAGTCGGTCGCCGGGCTGCAGGCGCAGCTTGTCGAAGATCAACCGGTACTTGTTCTCCTGCGCCTCCTCCAAGGTGGCCTCGGGATGCGGGTAGAGCGCGCAGGTGTAGGTCATCGACGGACCCAGCACCCAGTCGTAGAAGGTGTTGGAGACGTCGTAGTGGTGGTGGATGGCCTCGGCGTCGCGCGCTTTGGGGCGCCGCAACCCGTCGACGACGCGCCGCCACCGGGGCCGCGCCTCCTGCGGCGGCGGGGGGACCGGGATCAGCCGTTCCAGCCCGATGGAGCGGATGATGTTGGCCATCACCAGCGCCGGCGGCCGGTTGAACTCCAGCCTGTCGGCCAGGGCATGCAGCAGGCGATACGGATCGCCGGGGTGCACGCCGTGGGTCTGCAAATCGCCGGCGATGTAGGCGCGCGCCAGTCCCAGGTCGCCGGGGGCGGTGGCCAGATAGGTGACGCCGCGGGGGGTCAGCAGATCCAGGCCCAACTCGGCGTCGTCGGGGCCTGCGACGCTGCCGTCGTAGGCGGTGAACTTCAACGGCAGTCGACCGCCCTGGGCGAAGATCTCCACGATCTCGGCGAGGCTCAACCGGCCGCCGGAACCGGCGGGCCGCTGTTGGAACGTCGTCACCGTCGCTGCACCGCCTTGGCGTAGAGATCGAGCAGTCGCCCGTTGGGATCGTAGGTCTTCTTCACCGTCCGGTAGGTCTCGCCGCCGTAGAGGTCGTCGAATTCCTCGCGGTCGTAGAAGGATTCGGAGTACAACGATTTGTGGCCGCCGAGTTCGCTCACCTTCTCCTCGATGAGCCGGTTGGTGGCGCCGGGCTCCTCGCCGGCCGGCACCGAAGACCAGAACCCGACGTTGACGTAACTTCGTTGTGGCCGAATCGGATACAGCGGCCAGGCGGCGGCGTCCCGCAGTCGCAGCGGACAGATCCACAGCGGCTCGATCGGGATGGTGCCGAGAAACCAGTCCAGGAACTCCGCGCACCGCTCGATGGGCACCTCGATGTCCTGCACCACTCGCTCCCGAGGCGAGCGACCGTTGAGCCGTTCGATGCGGTCGGCGACGCCGAACCGCTGGTCGTAGCCGATCAGCTTCCAGTAGAAGCTGCTGCGTCGCAGGCGGCGCGGCCACCAGCGTCGCAGCCGAGGATTCTGCGCCCCGAAGGCGCGGGAGCACCAGAACCAGTCGGTGTCCCACCGCCAGAAGTAGTCGTGGATGGTCAACCGGTCGTCGAGCACGCCCTCGGGGTGTTGGATCGACCGGTAGTAGACCCTCTGACCGGTGTAGTCGCTGACCGGGCCGGGCGTGGCGGTCCGCACCCCCAGGCACAGATAGCTCTCCGTTGCGCCGAACACCACCCCGTCGAGGTAGTCGACGCGGCGCCCATCGAACCCGCCGGTGTCGATGACCCGCTCGGCCGCCGCGATCAGTTCGGTCAGGGAGTGGAACCGGATGTGGTGCAGCGCCACGAACGGTTCGACGCTTTCCAACTCGATGCGCAGTCGGGTGGCATAGCCGAGGGTGCCGTAGGAGTTGGGGAAGGCCCGGAACAGGTCGGGGTGGGCGTCGGGGGAGATCGTCAGCAGTTCCCCGGCGCCGGTCAGCACGTCCATCTCCCGTACCGATTCGTGGGGCAACCCGTTGCGGAACGACGCCGACTCGATCCCCAGCCCGGTGACGGCACCGCCGAGGGTGATGGTCTTCAGCTGCGGAACCACCAGCGGCGACAACCCGTAGGGCAAGGTGGCGGCGACCAGATCCTCGTAGGTGCACATCCCGGCCACGTCGGCGGTGCGGGTCGCCGGGTCGACCGCCACCACCCCGGTCAGCCCGGAGGTGTCCAGGCCGGGCGCGGTGTTCTTCGCGCGATGGCGGAACAGGTTGGAGGTGGGTTTGGCCAGCCGAACCGGGGCGGACGTGGGGATGGCGCGATAGCTGTCGAGTAGGCGCTGCACGCCCGCGGCGTGCGCCGCCTCGCCCGCGCCGACCCCGTTCCCCACCACATATACGCTAGCCGCGGGTGGCGGACTGTGCACGGATCCCGCCGCCCGCGACCGGCCGTGGCGCCGTCGCCCACCGTGACGACAGGAGATTCACCCGATGGGACAGGTCAGTGCCGCCAGCACCGTGTTGATCAACGCCGAGGTGGCGCCGGTACTCGCCGCGGTCGCCGACTACCAGAAGGTCCGGCCGCGGATCCTGCCCGCCGCCTACAGCGACTACCGGGTGATCGAGGGCGGTCAGGGGCAGGGCACGGTCGCCGCGTGGCGGCTGCAGGCCACCAAGTCCCGGGTGCGTGAGGTCAAGGTCGACGTCGACGTGGCCGGCCACGCCGTCATCGAGAAGGACGCCAACTCCACCATGGTGATGAACTGGACCGTCGCCCCGGCCGGGCCGGGCTGCAGCGTCACCCTCACCACCACGTGGACCGGTGCCGGCGGCGTCAAGGGCTTTTTTGAGGGCATCTTCGCCCCGCTCGGCCTCAAACGGATCCAGGGCGAGCTGTTGGACAACCTCAAGAAGGAAGTCGAGGCCTAGCGCCGGAGCCGGATCAGGCGGACTGCGCGCTCAGGTAGCTGATGATGCCGCGGGTGACCGCCTCGGCGAACTTCTGCCGGCCGGCCGGGGTCTTCATCAACGCTGCGTCCGCGGGATTCTTCATGTTGCCCAGCTCGACGAGGATCGACGGATACTGCGCCAGGTTCAGCCCGGCCAGATCCGCGCGGCCCTTGAGGCCGTTCTCGCCGATGTAGGTGGCCGGGGGGATGCCCGAGGCGGCCAACTGTTCGCGCATGACCCGGGCGAACTGGACCGACGGGCCGGCCTGGGCCTGGTTGAGCGGCGGCGCGGAGTAGTTGACGTGGAAGCCGCGCCCGGTGCTGGGGCCCCCGTCGGCGTGGATCGAGACGATCGCGTTGGGCCGCAGCCGGTTGGCCATGGCGGCGCGCTCATCGACGCAGGCGCCCACGGCGTTGTCGTTGCCGCGGGACAGCGCGGTGCGCACGCCCTGCTGGGTGAGCATCTGCCGGATCAGCAGGGTGGTCTCCCAGGTGAAGGTGTGCTCGGGGTAGCCGTCGTCGGTGCTGGTGCCGCTGGTCTGGCAGTCCTTGGTTCCGCCGCGGCCGGTGGGGACCTGCCGGTTGATCGAGGCGTCGTTGGCGCCGTTGTGGCCGGGGTCGAGGAACACGATCTTGCCCGCCACGTTGGGCGCGGCGACGGCCGGCGCCGGCATCACCACCGTGGCGGCGGCGAGCAGACCGGAGAGGATCGCGACTCCGACACGCGGGAGGACTGGTGCACGCACGGCGCCACGGTAGCCCGCCGCCGTCTAGGCTGGAGGCTTCGAACCGACCTTGATTCCAAGGCGAAACCAAGTCGAGACCAAGACGCAAGGGGACCGTCATGCAACCCGGAAGCCAACCCGACATGTCGGCGTTGCTCGCCCAGGCGCAGCAGATGCAGCAGCAGCTCATCGCCGCGCAACAGGAGCTGGCCAACACCGATGTCCACGGCCAGGCCGGCGGTGGGCTGGTGCAGGCCACGGTCAAGGGCAGCGGCGAGGTCGTCGCGGTCACCATCGACCCCAAGGTCGTCGACCCCGAGGACATCGAGACGTTGCAGGATCTGATCGTCGGGGCACTGGCCGACGCGTCGGCCAAGGTGACCGCCCTGGCCCAGCAGCGGCTCGGCCCGCTGGCCGGCGGCATGGGCGACGCGCTGGGCATGCCGAAGCCCTGATGTGAGCCGGCATGTTTGAGGGGCCGGTCCAGGACCTGATCGACGAGCTGGGCAAACTGCCCGGTATCGGGCCCAAGAGCGCCCAGCGCATCGCGTTCCACCTGCTGACCGTGGAGCCCCCGGAGATCGACCGGCTCACCGCCGTGTTGACCCGGGTGCGCGACGGGGTGCAGTTCTGCGAGGTGTGCGGCAACGTCTCCGACGCGGAGCGCTGCCGGATCTGCGGCGACCCGCGCCGCGACGCCAGTCAGATCTGTGTGGTCGAGGAGCCCCGCGACGTGCAGGCCGTCGAACGCACCCGGGAGTTCCGCGGTCGCTACCACGTGCTCGGCGGTGCGCTGGACCCGCTGTCGGGCATCGGGCCCGAGCAGCTGCGCATCCGGGAGTTGCTCAACCGTCTCGGTGAACGGGTCGACGGGGTGGACGTCACCGAGGTGATCATCGCCACCGACCCGAACACCGAGGGCGAGGCCACCGCCACCTACCTGGTGCGCATCATGCGCGACATCCCCGACCTTACGGTCACCCGGCTGGCCTCGGGCCTGCCGATGGGCGGCGACCTGGAGTTCGCCGACGAGATGACGCTGGGCCGGGCGTTCGCCGGGCGCCGGTCGATGGTTTAAGCGGGCCGGGTTCAAGCGGGTCCGGGCGCGCGCCGTGGCGGAGGCCGCTTGCGCACCGTGATGGGCGCGAAGGACGCTGCCACACCGGCGCGTGGTTTAGGGAAGCGTCGGTGCCATCCCCGCCGGTGACGACGGATCCGGTGTCGGCATCTCGATTGGAGCCGGGGCCGGCTCAGGGGTGTCGATCGGCGCCGGCAGTGGCTCGGGGGTGTCGATCGGCGCCGGGAGTGGTTCGGGGGTGTCGATCGGCGAGGGCAGCGGTGCGGGCGTGGGAATCCATCCCGGGCACCCCGGGCCGGGAAACGCGCTACAGGGCATCCCCTCATCGTTGACTGCAAACGGGCCTTGTTGGCAGATCTGCCGGGTGATCAGGTCCGCCTGCCATTCCGGCTGGAGACAGCCGGGATCGCCGGGCATGGTGGGCCGTGTCGGATCGCACGGTTCGCCGGCGGGGACCTGTGTGCAGGCAGGATCGTCGGGGTCGGCGCCGGACACTGCGACCGGCCCCAGCGCCGGCAAGGCCAGCAGGGCGCCGGCGGCCGCTAGCCTCGCAAGTCGAAATCGCCAACTCGTCCCACCCACCGGCCCTCCTCCGTCAGCGTTGTTGGCCTGTGTCGTCATCGAACGGGGGCTGTGCTCTGCCACCAGCAAGGGTAGCGCGGCGCTTACCGCGGAACGGGTGATCGCCCACACCGAGGAGACAGAATTCGTAGGGGACCGCCGTGCTGATCGGGTCTGCCCCGATTAACTCTCGAGGCTGGCATCAGGCCCACCCGCGCTCTGATCTAACCGTTGCATAATCGTAGCGCTACGGTTTAAGCTCGACACAGTTGAAATATTGCTACGAAAGAACGGGGAGGTGTCATGAATCGACCCACCACCTTCGCGCTGGGGACCGCGTTGACCTCCGCGGGCGTGGCGCTCGCGGTGCTGCCGTCGCTGACCGGGCGGCACCCCGGTTCGCGCTCCCGAAGCGGGGGCACCGACGGCCGGCGCAACGAGTTCAGGGCGACGGCCGCGCTGCGGGGCTTCGCCGAGGCCTTCGACATCGACCTCGACGCGCTGACCGAAGCGCCTGCCGCCCCGCCGGTCCTCGCCTCAGGCGTGGCGTGCGGTCCGAAGTAGAACGCCCCCCTCGACGTGGCAGCCGCGCAGGTCGTCTCCTTCGGCGTCGTTTCGCTGATGGCGGCGGCCGTGGTGAAGACAGGCACCCACCAGTTGCGCCCGGCCGAGCGGCGGAACTATGTGGCCGTGCTCAAAGCCGTCCGCTGGTGGATGGCGCCCGCCTGCCTGCTGAACCTGGCGGTGGTGGTCACGGTCGGCTCCTGGCTCATGCGGGTTCCGCTCCTGGATTTCTCCTGGTGGAAGTTCCTGTCCGGCCAGGGCGGCAACGTGGCACTCGGCCAAACGGCGTTCTCCGGGCCGGTGTGGGCCGTCGTCTCCCTTGCGTTGCCGGTCGGGATTCTCCTGGTGATCCCGACCCTGGCGCTGTACGAGGAGTGGATGTTCCGTCAGGGATGTGAACGGCGTTCGGTTGCCGGGAAGTTCGGCACGCAACTCAAATTCGGGCTGCTGCATTCGCTGTTCGCCGGGGTTCCATTGGCGTTCGGCTTGGCGTTGACCATCAGCGGGCTCTACTTCCTCGCGGTGTACCAGCACCACTTTCGAAAAGCTGCGGACGGTGACCCGTTGGCCCCGGCCACCCGTTCATCCCGCAACGCCGCGGGGGTCGCTGCGGCGGTGAAATCCGCTGCGGCTCATGCCGTGAACAATTACCTTGTCGTCGCGCTCTTGCTGGTGTATCTGGTCGCCGAGAGGTGAGAGGCCGCGGCGACCGCGGCGCGGCCTGCCCAACCGTGACTCGTGGCGTCCGAACCGAGGCTGCGGTTAGTCCGCTGTGCGGAAAAAGGGTTCGACCGTGCCGTTGAGTTTGACGACCATCGGATTTCCGCGCCGATCCTTGGCGGTGGGGACTTCCACCCGAACCCAGCCCTCGTCCACGTTGTATTCGTGCACATTGATTTTCTCGGCACCGTTCAAGAGGATGCCCACGCCGCGGCGGAGTGTCTCCTCGTCGTAGAAGGTGCTGCGCGGATCGATGGAGAGGTGTTTGGGCGGAACGTCTGTGCTCTGATCCTCGGGCATGATGACTTTCGTTTTTATGGTGCGTGGAGTTCGTGGATCTGATTCTCCAAGAACCTACGCGACCCGGACGTAGCGGGTTGCGGGGGAGGACCGGCCGGCGGGATGCCGTTCGCGATGATCTGGCGCAGACGTCGGTCACTCTCGGCCCGAGTCGCGGGAAGTCCTGAGTTCTGCTGTGGACCAGAACGGAAAAAGACCCCGATCGGGTCGACGGCCGGAACCTTCTGCCTGCAACAACCTGAGTCGGGGTGGCGGGATTCGAACCCACGACCTCTTCGTCCCGAACGAAGCACGCTACCAAGCTGCGCCACACCCCGTGTGAAGCCACGACAGCCTATCGCACCACCCCGGCGGGCCTCCAAACCCGGCCTATCCGGCCGACCGCGTCACACCTTTCGGCCGTGGCGAGATAACTCACATCGGGAAGAGATGCGAGGTCCGATGCCGTTATGCACACTAATTACTGCGCAGTATCCACTGCGTCGTGTCGACCCCGGGGGCCGGAAGGAGTACCGCGATCATGACCCTGCTTGGTGGTGCCATCTACGCCGGATTCTTCGGGCTGGCCGCGGTCTGGCTGGCGATGACCGGCGAGCGTGACGAGCCCGTCGAGGCCGACGTTCAGACCCAGGACCCGGAGCGGTCGAACTCTGCGAGCGTGGCCGCCGGCTGTGCCGGGTCGATGCCCTGCTGAGCCAGCCATTCGTCGCTGAAGTAGGTGTCGGCGTAGCGTTCCCCGCCGTCGGCGAGCAGGGTGACCACCGAACCGCCGCGTCCCTCGGCCACCATCTCGGCCAGCAGCCCGAACGCACCCCACAGGTTGGTTCCGGTAGAGGCGCCCACCCGTCGCCCCAGGGCCAGGCTGGCGTGCCGTGCCGCCGCCACCGACGCGGCGTCGGGCACCGCGATCATCCGGTCGACGACCCCGGGCAGGAACGACGGCTCCACCCGGGGCCGGCCGATCCCCTCGATGCGTGAGGACGCGTCGATGACCATGTCGTAGCGGGATTCGGCGTAGGCCGGGAAGAACACCGAGTCCTCCGGGTCGACCACGCACAACCTGGTGGCGTGCCTGCGGTAGCGGATGTAGCGCCCGATCGTCGCGCTGGTGCCCCCGGTGCCGGCGCCGACGACGATCCACTCCGGCACCGGATGCGTCTCCTCACCCAGTTGCTGGAAGATCGACTCGGCGATGTTGTTGTTGCCGCGCCAGTCGGTGGCGCGCTCGGCGTTGGTGAACTGATCCAGGTAGTGCCCGCCGGTCTCGGCCGCGATGCGTTCCGCCTCGGCGTAGACCTGCCCGGACTCCTGCACGAAGTGACAACGGCCGCCCTGCGCCTCGATCAGCGCCACCTTCGAAGCGCTGGTGGACTCGGTCATCACCGCCACGAACGGCAGGCCCAGCAGCTTGGCGAAGTAGGCCTCCGAGATCGCCGTGGAGCCCGACGACGCCTCCACCACCGTGGTGCCCTCGTCGATCAGCCCATTGCACAGCGCGTAGAGGAACAGCGACCGGGCCAGCCGGTGCTTGAGGCTGCCGGTGATATGGGTGGTCTCGTCCTTGAGGTAGAGCGCCACATCCGCGTCACGGGCCCACGCCGACGGCAGCGGATAGCGCAACAGGTGGGTGTCTGCGCTGCGGCGGGTGTCGGCCTCGATCAACCGGATCGCGTTGTCCACCCAGGCGCGCGAGCAGGGGTGGGTCGCCGACCGGGTCGGCGGGATCACCGCGCCGAGACGGTGGGCTGCGACCGGCCGCGGGTGGTCACCGCGTCGGCGTCACCGGTGGGGGCGGCGATCAGCGTCAACAGCGTCGCCTCGGGGCGGCAGCAGAACCGCACCGGCGCGTACGGCGAGGTGCCCAGCCCGGCCGACACGTGCAGTTGCATGGTTCCGCCCCACCGCGACGCACCCTTGGCACGGGAGCGGTCCAGGCCGCAGTTGGTCACCAATGCGCCGTAGAACGGCAGGCACAGTTGCCCGCCGTGGGTGTGGCCGGCCATCACCAGGTCGTAGCCGTCGGCGGCGAACCGGTCGAGCACCCGCGGCTCCGGCGAATGGGTCAAGCCCAGCCGCAGGTCCGCGGCCGCTCCGGCGGGGCCGGCGACGGTTTCATAGCGGTCCCGGTCGATGTGCGGGTCGTCGACGCCGGCAGCGGCGATCCGCAGACCGCCGGCGTCCAGTTCGCGGCGGGTGTGGGTCAGGTCGAGCCAGCCGCGCTCGGTGAACGCCGCCCGCAAGTCCTGCCACGGCAGCGGCTCGCCGTACACGCGGTGCCCCGGCTTAGCCAGATACAGCGCCGGATTCTTCATCGTCGGCCCGAAGTAGTCGTTGGAGCCGAACACGAACACGCCGGGCACCGACAGCAGATCGCCGAGGGCCTGCACGACGGCGGGCACCGCCTTGGGGTGGGCCAGGTTGTCGCCGGTGTTGACCACCAGATCCGGTTCCAGCCCGGCCAACTCGCGGACCCACGCCTGCTTGCGGCGCTGCCCGGGCCGCATGTGGAGGTCGCTGATGTGCAGCACCCGCAGCGGCGAGGATCCCGGCGCCAGCACCGGCATGGTCAGTTCCCGTAACACGAACGCGTTGCGTTCGATCAGTGCGGCATAGCCGATCCCGGCGAGGGTGGCACCGGCGACGGCGGCGCCGGTGCGGGTCAGAACGGATGCTGCGTGCATGCAGGCCAGCCTACTGCCCAGCATCCGTTCGGTAGGTGCCGATCACGCTGGTGGTCACGGCGGTGGCGGCGCGACCGGGATGGTGATCGGCGGCAGGCCGGGGATCTCGACCACCGTCGTCGCCGGCGGTGGCCCGCCCGGTGGTGGTGGCGCGCCCGCCGGCGGCGGCGGGGGAGCCGGCGGCACCCCGTTGCTGATCTGGATGGTGATGATCGAGCCCGGCAGGGTCTGCCCGGCCGGTGAGGTGCCCACCACGGTACCGTACTTGGCGCTGCTGTTGACCGCGGTCGCTCCGTCGGCCACCTGGAACCCGGCGTCCTTGATGCGTTTGCGGGCCATGTCCTCGTCCAGGCCGTTGACGTTGGGTACCTGTGAGCCCGGCGCACCCTCGACGTAGCGGGGGTCGGTGGGTGGCATGTGCACTTCACCGAAGTCGTTCGCGACCGGCTTCATCGCGGTGAACCAGGTGCGCGACGGCTCGTTGCCGCCGTAGAGGTCGCCGTCGCCGCAGTGCCGCAGCGGGAACGAGCACAGGTCGGTGGGGGTGCTGGAGTCGTCGAAGATGTAGTTGGCCGCCGCGTACTGGTTGGTGAAGCCGACGAACCCGGCCGAACGGTGCGCTTCGGTGGTCCCGGTCTTACCCGACACCGGCAGGTCCCAGCCCACCGAACCGGCCGAGCCGGCGGCCGTTCCCCCGCCGTGGGCGTCCTCGCCCATCGCGTTGGCCAGCGTGTTGGCCAACCCCTCGGGCACAGCCTCCTCGCACGGCTCGGAGGTGACCGGGACCTCGTTGCCGTCCCGGTCGATCACCTTGTCGATCGGGTTCGGCGGGCACCACACCCCGCCGGAGGCCAGGGTCGCGGCCACATTGGACAGTTCGAGCGCGTTGACCTGGATCGGGCCGAGCGTGAACGAACCGAGGTTCTGCCGCTTGACGAAGTCGGCCAGACTTTCGTTGCTGGTCGGGTCGTAGGCGCGTGCGGTGCCGGCGTCGGCGTAGGAGCGCAGGCCCAGCCGCACCGCCATGTCCACCGTGCGCGCGACGCCGACCTGCGAGATCAGTTTGGCGAACGCGGTGTTGGGGGAGGTTGCCAGCGCGTCGGTCACCGTCATCGGCGAGCGGTACGGCGCCACGTTGACCACACACCAGGTCGCCGCCGGGCAGCCCTTCGCCCCACCGCTGCCGAGTCCCTTGGCGTCGAACCGGTAGGGCACGTCGAGTTCGGCGTTGATGCCCAGCCCCATGTCGAGGGCGGCGGCGGTGGTGAAGATCTTGAACACCGAGCCGGCACCGTCGCCGACCAGGGAGAACGGTTGCGGACGCATGGTCTCGCCGGCATCGGAGTTCAGCCCATAGGTGCGGTTGCTGGCCATCGCCAGCACCGGGTGGGACTCCTTGCCGGGCTTGATCACGCTCATCACGCTGGCCACTCCGGCCAGGTCCGGGCTGGCGAACTGGGTGATCGAGCTTTTCACCGTGTCCTGAACCTTCGGGTCCAGCGTGGTGTGGATCTGATAGCCGCCGCGGGCCACCTTCTCGGCGCTGATCCCGGCGCGGGTCAGGTACTCCTGCACGTAGTCGCAGAAGAACGCCCGGTCGCCTGCGGCGATGCAGCCGCGCGGCAGCTCGTTGGGCTGCGGCAGGATACCCAGCGGCTCGGCCTTCGCGGCCCGCAGAACCTCGGCGTCGGCCGCCCCGTTCTCGATCATCGTGTCCAGCACGACGTTGCGGCGCGCCAGCGCGCCCTCGGGGTTGGTGTAGGGGTTCAGCGAACTGGTGGACTGCACGAGCCCGGCCAGCAGGGCGGCCTGCTGCCAGTTCAGGTCGGCCGCGTCCACACCGAAGTAGGTCTGGGCGGCATCCTGCACACCGAACGCGTTGTTGCCGAACGACACCAGGTTCAGATACCGGGTGAGGATCGCCGACTTGGTGAACGTCTTGTCCAGGGTGAGCGCCATCCGGATTTCACGTAGCTTGCGCGCGGGGGTGGTCTCCACCGCGGCACGCTTCTCGGCGTCGGTCTGGGCCAGCACCAGCAGCTGATAGTTCTTCACATACTGCTGCTCGATGGTCGATCCGCCGCGGGTGTCCAGATCGCCGGAGGCGTAGCCGGCCAGCCCGGTCAACGTCCCCTTCCAGTCCACCCCGTTGTGTTCGGCAAACCGTCGGTCCTCGATCGAAACGATTGCCAGCTTCATGGTGTTGGCGATCTTGTCGCTGGGCACCTCGAAGCGGCGCTGCGAGTACAGCCAGGCGATCACGTTGCCGTCAGCGTCCAGCATCGTCGACACCGCGGGCACGTCGCCCTCGAGCAGCTGGGCGGAGCCGTTGGCGGCGACGTCGGAGGCACGGTTGGACAGCAGCCCGAATCCGCCCACCACCGGGAAGAGCAGCGCCGCGACGATCGTGCCGGCGAGCATGCAGCAGCCGATGAGTTTGGCTACCGTGACACCGGCTGGTGGGGTCTCGGACATGGGTACTAGACTAGCGGCGTCACCACGAGTGACCGCAGGACCGGTCTCATGTCGACCGTTTTCTCCTGCCGAAACGTGTCGCACCGCTCGGGTCGCGTGGCGTCGGAAAACCTCCCACCGTAGGGGCCGGAAGGCTCAGACTGCACGGTTGTCCCAAAAATCCGGTATCTAACTGTTGCGTAAACGCGACCTGACCACCTAACTTGGAACCACAGTGCGATTCAGATAACACTGAACAGCACAATGTGGCGTAGGTCTCATCGATCTGATCGGACCCGGTGGGTGCGATCGGGAGATCTGCACCGAGGAGTGCAGCCGTCGTCGCGACGGCCGGAACGAAGGGGATGCAGGTGTCGGTTACTCGGTCGGGGGCACGCAGGACGAATACACCATCGGCGCATTCCGCGGTTCAGGGCGCGGCCGCCGAGGATCGGCTGACCTGGGTGGCCAAGGCCGCCTGCCGCACCGTCGATCCCGATGAACTCTTCGTGCGCGGCGCCGCCCAGCGCAAAGCCGCGGTCATCTGTCGACACTGTCCGGTCGTGCTCGAGTGCGCCGCCGACGCCTTGGACAACCGGGTGGAGTTCGGGGTGTGGGGCGGTCTGACCGAGCGGCAGCGCCGGGCCCTGCTCAAGCAGCACCCCGAGGTCACTTCATGGGCGGATTTCTTCGCTGCGCAGCGCAAGCGCCGCAGCGCTGGCTAACTCGTCACCCGCGACGGCCCGCGGCGCCACCAGGCGTCCCGGGCCGTCGGCTTTTTCCTGATGGCGCCTCAGTGACCCCTCAGCCGGGGTGGGCGCCGCGGCTGCCTCCGCGGTTCGCTGCGCTCCCCGCCTCGTCGCCCGCGGGTTTGATGCGCGGCTGTCTCAGCGGTTCGCTGCGCTCTCCGCTTCGTCGCCCGCGCCGGTCAGCTGGTCGGCGATCGCCCGCAACGCCTCCAGATCGGAGACGTCGAACGGCAACGACGGCACCCCCACGATCGCGACCTGGGGGTGGGCGCCGGTGAACCGGGACAGCAGTCGCAACTCCCGCTTGGAGGTCTGCGCCCGGTTGGCGTGGATCTGCAGCACCGCGGTCGCCAGGTCGTCGCCGGGTGTCCGGGACGACTCGGGCTGTTCGGTCAGCGTCGCCACCGCGTCCACTGCGCGCTCGGCGGGCAGCGAACACAGCATCGGGTTGGTGCGGTTGGCGATCAGCCCGGCCAGCGGCATCTTCTCGTTGGACAGCCGGTCCACGAAGAACGCCGCCTCGCGCAGCGCGTCGGGCTCGGGCGCGGAGACCACCACGAACTGGGTGCCGCGCCGCTTCAGCAGCTCGTAGGTGCGGTCGGCCTTCTCCCGGAAGCCGCCGAACGTCGCATCCAGCGACTGCACGAAGGTGGCGGCGTCGGAGAGCATCTGCGACCCCAGGATCGTCGACATGCCCTTCATCGCCAGCCCGACCATGCCGGTCACCAGCTTGCCGATCCCGCGCCCCGGGCCCAGCAGCAGCTTCCACAGCCGGCTGTCCATGAAGGTGCCCAGCCGCTTCGGCGCGTCGAGGAAGTCCAGCGCGTTGCGCGACGGCGGGGTGTCGACGACCACCAGGTCCCAGCGGTCCTCGGCCAGCAGTTGGCCCAGCTTCTCCATCGCCATGTACTCCTGCGTGCCGGCGAGGGAGGTGGCCACCGTCTGGTAGAAGGTGTTGTCCAGGATCTGCTGGGCGCGATCGGGGCCGGAGTACTGCAGCACCATCTCGTCGAAGGTGCGACGCATGTCCAGCATCATCGCGTGCAGTTCGCCCGGTACGTCGTCGGGCAACGGCACCCGCTGCGGGGTGTTGCCGAGCTCGTCGATGCCCAGCGACTGCGCCAGCCGCCGCGCCGGGTCGATGGTCAACACCACGACGGTGCGCCCGTACTCGGCGGCCCGCAGCGCCATCGCCGCGGCCGTGGTGGTCTTGCCGACCCCGCCCGCGCCGGTACACACCACGACCCGGTTGGCGGTGTCGGAGAGCAACGCGGCGGCGTCCAGACGCGGTGGCTGCCGGGATGGGTTGGGACTCATCGGACCCCCTGTTGGGCGAGAATTTCGGAGAGTTCGTACAGGCTGCCGAGGTCGACGCCATCGTTGATCGTCGGTAGCTCCAGCCGCGGCACGTCGAGTTCATCGAGCCGGGCCGCGGTCTCGGCCCGGGCGGTGATGCGGGTGGCGTGCTGGATGGTCTCGGTCAGCAGCCCGGCCAGTTGCTCGTCGTCGAGGCTGATCCCGGCCTTGCCGAGCCCGGCCTTGAGGGTGTCGACATCGATCACGCCCTCGGCGGCCTTCGCCAGATCGTCGGCGCCGAGGTAGGCGGGAATGTTGCGGTTGACGATGACGCTGCCGATCGGCAGCTCCAACTCCTTGAGCTCGTCGATCGCCTCGATGGTCTCCTGCATCGGCAGCGACTCCAACAGGGTGACCAGGTGGATCGCGGTCAGATCGGAGTGCAGCAGCTTGACCACCCCGTCGGCCTGCGAGTGCACCGGCCCACCCTTGGCCAGTTCCGAGACCGCCTTGGTGACGTCGAGGAACCGGGCGATGCGGCCGGTCGGCGGTGCGTCGACCACCAGCGCGTCGTAGTCGGGTTGGTTGTTCTTGTCGACGCCGCCGACGACGTACTTGATCTTGCCGGTGAGGATCACGTCCCGCAGACCCGGCGCGATCGTGGTCACGAAGTCGACCGCGCCGACCCGCCGCATCGCCTTGGTGGCGATACCGAGGTTGTAGAACAGGTCGAGGTACTCCAGGAAGGCTTCCTCGATGTCGATGGCCAGCGCGTTGACCTGCCCGCCGCCCTCCGCGGTGGCGATCTTCACCTCTTCATAGGGCAGCGGCGGCACGTCGAAGAGCTGCGCGATGCCTTGGCGGCCTTCGACTTCCACGAGCAGGACACGGCGCCCTCCGGCGGCCAGGCTCAGGGCCAGGGCAGCCGCGGCGGTGGTTTTGCCGGTGCCCCCCTTCCCGGTGACGAAATGCAGACGGGCTTTGGACAGCCGCGAGGGCCAGCCGATAGGTGTGGTGGACACCAATGCATGCTAACGAACCCGGTTTGTACGCTGGTCGCCACGGGCGGCCGGGGGCGTCGCGCGGTGGTTTTGCCTGCCGGGGTGGGCATAGCTTTGCGCCGTCGCTGGTCGTTCGCCCGCGGTGCTCACGGGGCCGGGGGCCCCGGCGGGCCAACCGATAGGCTCGCGGTATGAGCGAACCGACGAAGTGGGAGTACTCGACCGTTCCGTTGATCACCCACGCGACCAAACAGATCCTCGACCAGTGGGGCGAGGACGGCTGGGAGCTGGTGGCGGTGCTGCCCGGGCCGACCGGGGAGCAACTCGTTGCGTACATGAAACGCCCGAAATGACCGCGGGCTGGGCGGCGCGACTCGCCGAGCTCGGGCTGGAACTGCCTCCGGTTGCCGCGCCGCTCGCCTCCTATGTCCCGGCCGTACGCACCGGCGACCTGGTGTTCACCTCGGGTCAGCTGCCCCTGGTCGACGGCCGGCTCGCCGGCGTCGGCAAGGTCGGCGCCGAGGTCGACCCGCAGGAGGGCTACGCGCTGACGCGGGTCTGTGTCCTCAACGCGCTGGCCGCGGTCGACGCCCTGGTCGGCATCGACTCGGTGACCCGGGTGGTCAAGGTCGTCGGCTTCGTCGCGTCCGCGCCCGGCTTCCACGGCCAGCCCGGCGTCGTCAACGGCGCCTCCGAACTGCTCGCCGAGATCTTCGGTGACGCCGGCTCCCACGCTCGCTCCGCGGTCGGGGTGTCGGAGTTGCCGATGGACACGCCGGTGGAAGTCGAACTCGTCGTCGAGGTTAGGTAGCGCGGTGACCGACCCCGCCCGGCATCCGGCCTACGGTGTGCTGCGGCCGGTCACCGCGACCGCGTCGGTGTTGCTCGCCGACAACCCGGGGATGATGACCCTGGAGGGCACCAACACCTGGGTGCTGCGCGCGCCGCACAGCGACGAATGTGTGGTCGTCGACCCCGGCCCCGAGGACGTCGAGCACCTCGAACGGGTCGCCGGGCTGGGTCGCGTCGCACTGATCCTGATCAGCCACCGCCACGGCGACCACACCGACGGCATCGACCAGTTGGTCGAACGCACCGGAGCCACGGTCCGGTCGGTGGGCAGCGGCTTCCTGCGCGGCATGGGCGGGCCGCTCACCGACGGCGAGGTCATCGACGCGGCCGGGCTGCGGATCACGGTGCTGGCCACCCCCGGCCACACCGCCGACTCGCTGTCGTTCGTGCTGGACGACGCCGTGCTCACCGCCGACACCGTGCTGGGCCGGGGCACCACCGTCATCGACCCCGAAGACGGTGACCTGGGCGCCTACCTGGATTCGCTGCGCCGACTCGGCGGGCTGGGGGAACGCACGGTCCTGCCCGGGCACGGCCCGGAACTGCCCAGCCTGGCCGCCGTCGCGGCGGAGTACTTGGACCACCGCGAGCAGCGGCTGGACCAGATCCGCGCCGCGCTGACCGAGCTCGGGGACGACGCCACCGTGCGCCAGGTCGTCGAACACGTCTACATCGACGTCGACGCCAAACTCTGGGATGTCGCGGAGTGGTCGGTGCAGGCGCAGCTGGACTACCTGCGGGGGCGCTGAGGTCCCGCGCTCACCTCGCCGGCGGTGTGTTTCTCGCTGCGGTTCGCTCGGGCTGACGCCCGCGCTCACCTCGCTCGTGGCTTGTTTCTCGCTCGGCGTCGCCGCGCTGTGCGCGGCTTACCTCGCTCGGCGCGCCAGGCGTTCGGAGTCCGAGATCAGGACGCTCTTGCCCTCCAGCCGGATCCAGCCGCGGTGGGCGAAGTCGGCCAGCGCCTTGTTCACCGTCTCCCGCGACGCTCCCACCAGTTGGGCGATCTCCTCCTGGGTCAGGTCGTGGGTGACCCGCAACGCGCCACCCTCCTGGGTGCCGAACCGCTGCGCCAACTGCAGCAGTTGCTTGGCCACTCGGCCGGGCACGTCGGTGAAGATCAGGTCGGCCAGGTTGTTGTTGGTGCGACGCAGCCTGCGCGCCAACACCCGCAGCAACTGCTCGGCGATCTCGGGGCGGTCGGCGATCCAGGCGCGCAGTGCATCCCGGTCCATCGACACCGCGCGAACCTCGGTGATCGTCGTCGCGCTCGAGGTCCGCGGACCCGGGTCGAAGATCGACAACTCACCGAACATGTCCGACGGGCCCATGATCGTCAGCAGGTTCTCCCGCCCGTCGGGGGACCGGCGGCCGATCTTCACCTTGCCGGACAAGATGATGTACAGCCGATCGCCGGGCTCGCCCTCGGCGAACACCGTGTGCCCGCGGGGGAAATCGACCGGCTGCAGCTGTTTCGTCAGCGCAGCCACAGCGCTGGGCTGCACACCCTGGAAGATTCCGGCCCGCGCCAGGATCTCGTCCACGTTGCCCCTTACGAATCTCACGAATCTCGGATCATGCGACAAGCGCAGACCATCATCTATCCAGTAGTGGTGATGAGTCTAGAGCTACGTCGTTTTCGACGTGCTCACGCTACACAGGATTGCCGTGCCCGGGGGGCTGAAACCGCGAATTGCGGGCACCGCAGGCGCAGCGTGGCACATCCGGATCTCCCGGCTCGGCCGGTTCGTGACTCCGCGCCGCCGGCCCGCCGAGCCCGGTCTCGAGCCGGTCGAGGCCGACCGTCGCCGCCATCAGCAACGTCGGCACCAATGCCGGCAGCCACCACGCCATGGGGAAGAAGTAAACACGCGCAAAGTCTCGTCGGGATCACGAATCAGTACCCTGTGGGGGTGAGTGTGGGCAAAGGTGCGCGCGGGCCGTCGGCCAAACGTTTCGCCACCGAAACCCCCCTCGGACTGGTGCGCCGGGCCCGCCGGATGAACCGCACGCTCGCCCGGGCCTTCCCCGACGCGCACTGCGAACTGGACTTCACCACGCCACTGGAGTTGACCGTGGCCACCATCCTGTCGGCGCAGAGCACCGACAAACGGGTCAACCTCACCACCCCGGCGCTGTTCGCCCGCTACCGCAGCGCCCGTGACTACGCGCAAGCGAACCGTGCCGAACTGGAGGGCATCGTGCGGCCCACCGGCTTCTACCGCAACAAGACCGATTCGCTGATCCGGCTCGGCCAGGAACTCGTCGAACGGTTCGACGGTGAGGTCCCCGCGACGATGGCCGAACTGGTGAGTCTGCCCGGGGTGGGCCGCAAAACCGCCAACGTCATCCTCGGCAACGCCTTCGACGTCCCCGGCATCACCGTCGACACCCACTTCGGCCGACTGGTGCGACGCTGGGGCTGGACCAGCGAACAGGACCCGGTCAAGGTCGAGCACGCGGTCGGCGAACTGATCGAACGCAAGGAATGGACGCTGCTCAGTCACCGGGTCATCTTTCACGGCCGCCGGGTCTGCCATGCCCGCAAACCCGCTTGCGGGGTCTGCCTGCTGGCCAAGGACTGCCCGTCGTTCGGCGCCGGGCCCACCGACCCGGAGACCGCGGCGGCTCTGGTCAAAGGACCCGAGGCCGAGCATCTGCTGGCACTGGCGGGCCGGTAGGCGGGTGGCCGGGTGAACCGTTCGCTGCGGTGGACCATCGCCGGGCTGGTGGTGGTCGTCGCGTTGATCGTGGCGTTGGCGCTGGAGCTTCGTGACCGGACCCCGTCGGACACCGCGAGCGGGCCCGGGCCGACCGGGATCGCCCGGGACCATCGCGCCGCCGACACCCCCGAGGCGTTGGCCCAACCGCGCCGCCGGGCAGACCTGCTCGCCTGCCCCACCGGGGACGGCGGGACAGGTGCCGCGGCGTTGCGCGACATCGTCGTGGAGTGCGCGGGCGACGGTAGCCCGGTGGCGGTGGGCCCGGCATTGAGCGGCACCGTCACCGTGCTGAACCTGTGGGCCTACTGGTGCGGACCGTGCGCGGTCGAACTGCCCGCGCTGGCCGAATATCAGCGGCGGGCCGGGCCGCGGGTCTCGGTGGTGACCGTGCACCAGGATGAGAACGAGGCCGCCGCGCTGGCCCGCCTGGCCGAACTCGGCGTGAAGCTGCCCACCCTGCAAGACGGGCGTCGCCGGATAGCCGCGGCACTCCGGGTACCCAATGTGATGCCCGCGACAGTGGTGCTGAACCCAGACGGTAGCGTGGCACAGATCCTGCCGCGGCCGTTCGAGAGCGCTGACGATATCGCCGCCGCGGTCGGGGACCCGATGTGATGGGGCACCGGGTGGGCGGTCGGACACAGGAGTAGAGGTGCGTCGGTGAGCGCGGGGGACACGCGTGACGCGGTCGGGCTCACCCCCGACGTCGGTCCGGCATGGCTGAAGCCGCTGGTGGACAACCTGTCGCAGGTGCGCGGTGCCTTCCGCAGCCGGCTGCCCGCCGACGCGTTGGCCATGATGGCCGCCGCCGACGCCGGCGCGCGGCTGACCGGCCGGGGCCGCGACGCCGCCGTATTGGTGTTGTTCTCCGGCTCGCAGGAGCCCGCTCCCGCCGACGGCCCACCGGCCGACGCCGACCTGCTGGTGACGGTGCGCGCCGACACCCTGCGCCACCACGCCGGGCAGGCCGCCTTCCCGGGCGGGGCGACCGACGCCGATGACGCCGGCCCGGTGGCCACCGCGCTGCGCGAGGCTCGCGAGGAAACCGGCCTCGACACCACCCGGCTGCATCCGCTGGCCACCATGGACCGGCTGTTCATCGCCCCGTCGGGCTTCCATGTCGTGCCGGTGCTGGCCTACTCCGCCGACCCCGGCCCGGTGAGCGTGGTCGACGAGGGCGAGACCGCGGTGGTCAGCCGGGTGCCGCTGCGCGCCTTCGTCAACCCGGAGAATCGCCTGATGGTCTACCGCGACGAGCGCAGCCGCCGCTGGGCCGGGCCGGCGTTCCTGCTCAACGAGATGCTGGTCTGGGGTTTCACCGGACAGGTGATCTCGGCGATGCTCGACGTCGCCGGCTGGGCCGAGCCGTGGGACACCCACGACGTGCGGGGCCTCGATGAAGCGATGGCACTGGTCGGTGAGGGCGGGGTGGCGCGGTGAGTTCCTCACAGTGGCTGGACATCGCGATCGTGGCGGTGGCGTTCATCGCGGCGCTCTCCGGCTGGCGTTCCGGCGCGCTCGGCTCGATCCTGTCGTTCATCGGGGTGCTGCTCGGCGGTGTCGCAGGCGTGCTGATGGCGCCCCATCTGGTCAGCCACATCAGCGGCTCCCGCCCGAAACTGTTCGCGGCGCTGTTCCTGATCCTGCTGCTGGTGGTCGTCGGCGAGGTCGCCGGGGTGGTACTGGGCCGGGCGGTGCGCGGCGCGATCCGCAATCCGGTGGTGCGCGGCGTCGACTCGATCATCGGCGTCGCGGTCCAGTTGCTGGTGGTGCTGGTGGCGGCCTGGCTGCTGGCCACCCCGCTCACCTCCTCCGACCAGCCGAACCTGGCCGCGGCGATCAACGGGTCCCGGGTGCTCTCCCAGGTCAACGACGCCGCCCCCGGCTGGCTGAAGGTGGTGCCCAAGAGGCTGTCGGCGCTGCTGGACACCTCCGGGTTGCCGACCGTGCTCGAGCCGTTCAGTCGCACCCCGATCGCCAACGTCGCCGCCCCGGACAGCGCCCTGGCGACCAGCCCGGTGGTCGTCGGCGCCCAGCCCAGCGTGCTGAAGATCCGGGCGGTGGCGACCAGTTGCCAGAAGGTGCTGGAGGGCACCGGTTTCGTGGTCGCCCCGCAGCGGGTGATGACCAACGCCCACGTGGTGGCCGGCTCCAGCGGCGTCACCGTCGAGGTGGACGGTAACCCCTACGACGCCAGCGTCATCTCCTTCGACCCCAACCACGACATCTCGCTGCTGGCGGTGCCGGACCTGCCCTCGGCGCCGCTCGCGTTCGTCGACAAACCGGCCACCTCGGGCACCGACGCCATCGTCCTCGGCTATCCCGGCGGCGGGGTCTTCAGCGCGACACCGGCCCGTATCCGGGAGATCATCGAGCTCAACGGTCCGGACATCTATCAGACCACCACGGTCACCCGCGAGGTGTACACGATCAGAGGCACGGTGCGCCAAGGCAATTCGGGCGGACCGTTGATCAACGCGGAAGGCCGGGTGCTCGGCGTGGTGTTCGGCGCGGCGGTCGACGACGCCGACACCGGTTTCGTGCTCACTGCCAACGAGGTGTCCCAGCAGCTGGCCAAGATCGGCGACAGCCAGCCGGTGAACACCGACAAGTGCGTCAGCTGACGCGGGATCCGTAGGTCTGCGCCAGAAACCGCGTCAGGTGCCGGTTGACGTCGGCGGGTGCCTCCTCATGGGCGAAATGCCCGGCTCCGGCGACCGAGACGTAATGGCCGTGCGGCGCGTGGCGGCGCGACCGCTCGACCGGATCGGCCAGCACATAGGGGTCGGCGTCGCCGCGCAGGTGCAGCATCGGGATCGCGATCTGATCGCTCATCGCCCGCAGGAACCGCCGCCCCTCCTCGCGCAGCTGGGTGCGTACCGCCCAGCGCTGATACTCCAGCGCCGAGTGCGCCGCCGACGGAATCTGGATCGCCCGGCGCAGGTGGCCGATCGTCTCCGCGCAGTCGGCGGTGCCCAGCCAGGCGCTGCCGGCCCGACTGCGCACCAACCGTTCGATCTCGGCGCCGTCCTGGCGGGTCAGCACATGCTCGGGCCACAACGGCACCTGGTAGCGCAGCAGTGAGGACAGCAGCGCGCGGCGCTGGTCGCCGCGCGCCAGCACCGATTGGCGTAGGGCCGACGGATGCGGCGAGCTGATCACCGCGATCGCGTCCACCAGCCGCCGGTGCAACACCGCGGTGGCCCAGCAGATCAACCCACCGTCGGCGTGCCCGACCAGGGTCGCCGACGGGTGCCCCAGCGCCCGGATCAGCCCGGTCACATCACCGGCGAGCGTCCACCCGTCGTAGCCGCGGGGCGGTTTGTCGCTGCCGCCGTACCCGCGCAGGTCCACCGCCACCACCCGGGCGCCGGTGAGGCCGCGCAACTGATGACGCCACGACCACCAGAATGACCCGAACCCGTGCAGCAGCAGCACCAGTGGCCGCTCAACGCCGCCGGCCCGGTCGGTCTCGGCGCCCTCCGCCTCCGCGACCTGGAACCGGATCCCGTTGGCGTGGACGTCCCGATGCCGCCACGGCCCGTCGATGCGGGTGATCGACGGGTCGGGGGGAGCCACTACCAGCCCGAGGGATCAGTGGGCGCGGCGGCCGGTTCGGCGGGCTTCTGGCCCGGAATGAGTGCTGACCGGGTCTCCTTGACCGAGTCGATGGTCTGGCGCGGGCCGCGGATGCGACGCACCTTGAGCCAGCCGACCAGGGCCAGCGCCAGCGCGGTGAACACCATGACCCCGAACACGATCAGGTAGGCCACCCACCGCCACAGCCAGGTATCGAGCAGTTCGGCGATGAAGAAAAAGAAGAAGAACGTGGAGTAGAACAGCACCACCAGCGCCGCGATGAACGCGACGCTGCCGGTGAGGCCCTTTTTGACGTCCCGGGTGATCTCCGCGCGGGCCAACTCGACCTCCGCGCGCACCAGCGTGGAGACCTGCGCGGTCGCGTCCTTGACCAGTGCGCCGATCGACGGGTCGGGGCCCAGCTCGTGCGGGTCGACCAGGGGGATCGAGGTCACCGTGGCGGGCACGGGGGCGCCGCCCTTGGCGTTTCGGGTGCTGGTGCGGTCGGCCTTGCTCACAGACGCTCCTCCGGGTCGCGGTCGTCGCGGTTCATGTTGCCATGTACCGCACCGCCGGATGAAGGCAACCGCGCACCGCGGACTGTTGCGGCCGCCCGGTCGAGGACGCTGCCGACGCCCGCGGTCACGTTAGACTGACTCATTACCTTTCACGACACGGCTGGGCCGACGGGAGCGTTCTTTGCAGACCATCCACAGCAGGTTGCTGCGGGTCGCGGTGGCCGCGGTCCTGCTCGCAGCGCTGCTCACCCCCGGTTTCGGTAGCGCGACGGCATCCGCCGACGACAAGGTACCGCTCGGCGGTGGTGCCGGCCTGGTGGTCGACGGCGAGACGCTGTGCACGCTGACCACGATCGGGCACGACCGCACCGGGGACCTGATCGGCTTCACTTCCGCGCACTGCGGCGGTCCGGGCGCGCAGGTCGCCTCCGAGGCCGCCGAGGGGGCGGGCACGGTCGGGGAGATGGTCGCAGGCAACGACGCGCTCGATTACGCGGTGATCCGGTTCGACCCGGAGAAGGTGTTGCCGGTCGCCAACTACGACGGGTTCCTCATCACCGGGATCGCGCCGGATCCGGCGTTCGGGGCGGTGGCCTGCAAGCAGGGTCGCACCACCGGCAACTCGTGCGGGGTCACCTGGGGTCGCGGGCAGGACCCCGGCACCATCGTGATGCAGGTCTGTGGGCGGCCCGGGGACTCCGGCGGACCGGTCACGGTCAACAACATGCTGGTCGGGATGATCCACGGCGCGTTCTCCGATGCGCTGCCGACCTGCGTGGTCAAGTACATCCCGCTGCACACGCCCGCGGTGGTGGTCTCGATCAACGCCGTCATCGACGACGTCACCGCCAAGAACCGGGCCGGGGCGGGCTATGTCCCGATCCCTGCCTGAGTCCCGATCCCTGTCTGAGTCCCGATCCCGGCCTGACCGGTCAGCGGGCGGCGCGGATCGCCTCGAACACGTCCGGGTCGACCAGGGTGGAGGTGTCGCCCAACTCGCGGCCGTCGGCGACGTCGCGCAGGAGCCGGCGCATGATCTTGCCGCTGCGGGTCTTCGGCAACTCGGGCACCACGTGGACGTCGCGGGGCCGGGCGATCGGGGAGATCTCCTCGGCGACCAGCGACCGCAACTCGGCGATCGCCTCCTCGGCCAGGCCGGTGTCGCCTGCGGCCACCACGAACGCACAGATCGACTGACCGGTCGCCTCGTCGGTGGCCCCGACGACGGCTGCTTCGGCGACCCCGGAGTGACCCACCAGCACCGACTCCACCTCCGCGGTGGAGATCCGGTGCCCGGACACGTTCATGATGTCGTCGACCCGGCCCAACACCCAGATGTCGCCGTCGGCGTCGTAGCGGGCACCGTCGCCGGCGAAGTACCAGCCCTGCTCGGCGAACCGGGACCAGTAGGCCTCGACGTAACGCTCCGGGTTGCCCCAGATGCCGCGCAGCATCCCCGGCCACGGTTGGTCGATCACCAGGTAGCCGCTGGGCTGTTCGCCGTCGCCGGAACCGGGCTGCAACAACTCACCGTGGTCGTCGACGATGCGGGCGGAGATGCCCGGCAGCGTCCGCATCGCCGAACCGGGCTTGGTCGCCGCCACCCCGGGCAGCGGCGAGATCATCGTCGCACCGGTCTCGGTCTGCCACCAGGTGTCGACGATCGGCAGGGCGTCGGCGCCGATCACCCTCCGGTACCACCGCCACGCCTCCGGGTTGATCGGCTCGCCGACCGAACCGAGCAGCCGCAGGCTGGACAGGTCGTGGGCGTCGGGGATCTCCCGCCCCCACTTCATGAAGCTGCGGATCAGGGTGGGCGCGGTGTAATAGATGGTGACGCCGTATTTCTCGATGATCGAGAAGTGTCGATGCCGGTCCGGGGTGTCGGGAGTGCCCTCGTAGAGCACCTCGGTGACCCCGTTGGCCAGCGGTCCGTAGACACCGTAGGTGTGGCCGGTGACCCAGCCGATGTCCGCGGTGCACCAGAACACGTCGGTCTCCGGCTTGATGTCGAAGACGTAGTGGTGGGTGTAGGCGCACTGCGTCAGGTAGCCGCCGCTGGTGTGCACGATCCCCTTCGGCGTGCCGGTGGTGCCCGAGGTGTACAGCAGGAACAACGGGTGCTCGGCGTCGAAGGCCTCCGGGGTGTGCTCGGCGGAAGCGGCCGCGACCACGTCGTGCCACCACAGGTCGCGCCCCTCGGTCCAGGCCACCTCGGCGCCGGTGCGGCGCACCACCAGCACGTGCTCGACGCTGGGGCATTCGGCGACCGCGTCATCGGCGGCCTTCTTCAGCGGCGCGGGCGCGCCACGGCGGAACTGCCCGTCGGCGGTGATCACGACCTTGGCCTCGGCGTCCTGGATGCGCGCCCGCAACGCGTGCGCCGAGAAGCCGCCGAAGACCACGGTGTGCATCACCCCGAGGCGGGCGCAGGCCAGCATCGCCACCACCGCCTCGGGGATCATCGGCAGGTAGATGGCGACCCGGTCGCCGGCACCCAGCCCCAACTCGGTCAGCGCGTTGGCGGCCCGGCACACCTCGTCGCGCAGTTCGGCGTAGGTCAGACTGCGGCTGTCCCCGACCGGCTCGCCCTCCCAGTGAATGGCGACCCGATCGCCGTGTCCGGCCTCGACGTGGCGGTCCACGCAGTTGTGCGCGACGTTGAGTTTCCCGTCGGCGAACCAGGTGGCGAACGGCGCCTGCGACCAGTCCAGGACCTCGGTGAACGGGGTCTCCCAGTCCAGCCGGCGGGCCTGCTCGGCCCAGAACGCCAGGCGGTCGGTTTCGGCGTCCCGGTACAGCTCGGGGCCGGCGTTGGCTTGCGCGGCGAACTGCGCCGACGGCGGATACGACGAACGATCGGTCACGACGTCCCAGCGTAGTCACCGGAGGACCGGCCGCCGAGCCGGATCGCCGGGCTCGCCGGGCCGACGGTGGCGGTATCGTCGGACACCGTGACCGCCGACCCGCTCGCTCCGCTGCTCGACCTGCCCGGCGTGGCCGAAGCGTCCACGCTGGCGCGCCAGGCCCTCGCCAAGGCACACCAGCACAAAACCAACCGTCGTGGCTGGCCGGTCAGCGCCGCCGAGGCGTCGTTGCGATCAGCGCGGGCGTCCGCGGTGCTCGACGGCGGTCCGACCCAGGTCGACGAGACCGCGCCGACCAACCCGGTGTTCGCCGGGTCCCTGCGGGTCACCCAGGCCCTCGAGGGTGGGGAGACCACGCTGGTGGAGGTGTGGCGCCGCGCACCGTTGCAGGCGATCGCGAAGCTGCACATGCTGGCGGCGGCCGACCTGGTCGACGACGACGACCAGCTGGGCCGCCCGCGACTCGACGAGCAGGTGGGTCGTCGGCTGGGGATGCTGGCCGATCTGGTCACCGGCGGAACCGACGCGCCGGCACCGGTGCTGGCCGCGGTGGCGCACGGCGAGTTGCTGACGTTGGCGCCGTTCGGCACCGCCGACGGGGTGGTGGCCCGCGCGGTCTCCCGGCTGATCACGATCTCCAGCGGCCTGGACCCGCACGGTCTGGGGGTTCCGGAGTTGAGTTGGATGCGGGCGGTCGGGAAGTACCGGCAGGGCGCGCAGGGTTTCGCCACCGGCACACCGGAGGGGCTGGCCACCTGGCTGGTGCTGTGCGCGAAGGCGCTGCAGTCCGGTGCCGGGGAAGCGGTGTCGATTGCTGAGTCGGCCGGGAAGGTCGCCGATGGGTCGGCGCACGCGGTGGTCGACCAAATGAAGCGGGCGGCTCCTCGCTGATCGCGACTCGCCGCCCGCTAGCACGGAACCCGGTTACCAGGCGTGCGACACGTGGGCTGCGTGGGTGGCCTCGGCGGTCTCGCGATGCGCTTCGGCTGCGACCCCACCCAAAGGGTCTCGGCACCGACCGCTTTTCGCAATAACGCAGGCCCGCAACACTTCTGCCATTATCGCGGCTGTGGCTCCCCGTGGGTACCGGGGTCCGTGCTGGGTCGCCCGGTTTGGGAGATCGAGCCTTCTCTTCCGGCTGGACCTTGGCCGCTCCGGGCTTCCGTGACTCCTTTGTACTACGTGGCGCTCGTCACATCAAGGGCTAACCGCCGGTAACTTGGCCCGGTGACCGGATCGGTACCGGACCGAGTTTGCTGAAACCGCACGGCGGTGTCAGAAGACGAACCGGCGCAGCAGCGCGTAGCTCAGCGCGCCGGCCGCCAGCGCGGTCACCGCGACCGCGGTCGTGGTCGCCAGCGCGGCGCCCGACGGCGCCGGAATGCGGTCCCGCAACGAGACCGGGCGGGAGAAGGTCAGCACCGGCCAGTCGCGGGCCGCCGCCTCCTTGCGCAGCGCGCGATCGGGGTTGACCACGCTGGGATGGCCGACGGTCTCCAGCATCGGCAGGTCGGTGATCGAGTCGGAGTAGGCGTAGCAGTGTTCCAGCGCGTAGCCCTCGCGCCGGGCCAGTTCCCGGATCGCCGCGGCCTTGCCGTCGGCGAAGCAGTAGAACGCCACCTCGCCGGTGTACCGGCCGTCCTCGACGACCATCTGGGTGGCCATCGCGTGCGTCGCGCCCAACGCGCGCGCGATGGGGCCGACGATCTCCGCGCCCGAGGCGGACACGATCACCACGTCGCGGCCGCACAGTTTGTGGCTGGCGATCAGATCGGCCGCTTCGGCGAAGACCAGCGGGGTCACGATGTCATGCAAGGTCTCGCCGACGATGGACTTGACCTGTTCGACATCCCATCCGGTGCACATGTCGGTGAGATGCGCCCGCATCCGGTCCATCTGGTCATGATCGGCGCCGGAGAGCTGGAACAGGAACTGCGCGTAGGTGCCCTTGAGTACCGATCGCCGATTCAGCAGCCCTTGGGCGAAGAACGGCTTATTGAACGCCAGCGCACTGGATTTGGCGATGACCGTTTTGTCCAGGTCGAAGAACGCCGCCGAACGCGCGCCGTGCGGCACGGGGCCGGTGGTGGTATCGCTGACGGTCACCGGCCCAGCATAGGGTCCCGCGCATCGCCGCTGGCGGGGGTCGACACCATCGGTTGCAATTCCGTCAACTCTTGCGGACGGCTCCGTACTCATGTGTATAGTGAGCATCACTCGGCTTATGTCCGAGGTTGTATCAGCCCGACCCCCCGGGGCTGATACACGACGACCCTCGCCTCCTCCCCCCCTGGCGGGGGTCGTCCCCTTTTCGAGCTCGGTCCCACCTTTTCGAACCCGCCCCGCCTTTTCAACCCGCCTCCCGCATGCGGGCCGGGATGCGCTGCGGTCGCGCACCTTTCGATCTCCTGGTGCGCAGTTATCCGGCGCAGTCATCCACAGTCTGCCACCGGTGCACAATCGGCTGCGGAACGCTGGCGCCGAAGCGCCCGGCGCGCGCACCGTGGGTCCATGACGGGTACCGGCGGGATGTTGAGCCTGCTGTCGGACCCGGTGCTGGCCGAGGAAGTCGACCGCATCGCGGCCGCGGTCGGGCTGCGGGTCATCCACGGCGATCCGGGCGCCCCGCTGCACCGCAAGACCTGGTTGGCGGCCACCGCCGTCCTGCTCGACGACGCCGGGGCGCGGGACTGCGCGCGACGGGGCCATCCTCGCCGAGACCACGTCAGCGTCCTCACCGCCGCGGACCCCACCGCGGCGACATGGGCGGCTGCGGTCGCGGTGGGCGCGCAGCGCGTCCTGCGGCTGCCCGATCAGGAGACCGAAGCGATCGCCGTGCTCGCCGAGGCGGAGGAGACCTCGCGCGGCGTCGACCGCGGCGGCCGGATCGTCGCGGTCGTCGGCGGATGCGGCGGAGCCGGAGCCTCGGTGCTGGCCGCCGCGCTCGCCCAGTGCGCCGCCGACGCGCTGCTGGTCGACCTCGACCCGTGCGGCGGCGGCATCGATCTCCTGATGGCCGGCGGCCCGGCGCCCGGACTGCGCTGGACGGATCTGACCCTGCGCGGCGGGCGGCTGACCTGGACCGCGGTGCGTGACGCGCTGCCGGTGATGCGCGGGGCTGTGGTGCTATCGGCGCCGCGGCACTACCACGATCTGGAGGTCGGACCGGTGCAGGCGGTGCTCGACGCCGGAAGGCGTGGCGGCGCCACGGTCATCTGCGACGTGGCGCGCCGGATGACCGACGCCACCGAGGCCGCGGTGGCGGCCGCCGACCTGGTGGTCGTGGTGAGCCGTTGCGACGTGCGGGCGGCCGCCGCGACCGCGGCGTTCACTCCGGTCGTGACGGCGATCAACCCCACCGCGGGACTGGTGGTGCGCGGCCCCGCCCCGGGCGGGCTGCGCGCCGGCGAGATCGCCGAGCTTGTCGCCGTACCGTTGCTCGCCGCCATGCGGGCCGACCCGGGCGTCGACGACCAGATCGACGGTGCCGGACTGCGGGTGCGTCGTCGTTCCGGGCTCGCCGCAGCGGCGCGGCGGGTGCTCGACGTGCTGGGCTCCGGACGGATCGCGGAGTCGGCGGCGTGAGCGACGAATTGGTCGACCGGGTTCGGGAACGGTTGTCTGAACAGCGTATTCCGCTACGTCCGGCGGCCATGGCCGCGGCGATCCGGGCCGAATCCCACGGCATGCTCAGCCACGGCGAGGTGTTGACCAGTCTGCGGACGGTCGAGACCGAATTGGCCGGGGCCGGGCCGCTTGAGCCGTTATTGGCCGCTGAGGGCGTGACCGATGTCCTGGTCACGGCGCCGGACGCGGTCTGGGTGGACGACGGAATCGGCTTGCGCCGCAGTGCGGTCCGATTCCCGGATGCGGACGCCGTCCGGCGGCTTGCCCAGCGGCTGGCCCACGCCGCCGGCCGCCGCCTCGACGACGCCCAACCGTGGGTGGACGGCCAACTCGACGCACTCGGACCGCGAGGGGTCACCGTCCGCCTGCACGCGGTACTGCCGCCGATCGCGCGCGGCTGCACCAGCCTGTCGCTACGGGTGCTGCGCCCGGCGACGCAGGGACTGACCGCGTTGGTCGACACCGGTGCTCTGGCGCCCGACACCGCGGCGACACTGCGCGGTGTCCTCGCCGCCCGGCTGGCCTTCCTCGTCTCCGGGGGCACCGGCGCGGGCAAGACCACGCTGCTCGCGGCGCTCCTGGGTGAGGTGCCTGCCGCCGAGCGCATCGTCTGCGTCGAGGACGTGGCCGAATTGGCGCCACCGCACCCACATCTCGTCACCCTCGTCGCCCGGCACCCGAACGTCGAAGGAGCCGGCGAGGTCACCCTGCGGGACCTGGTGCGTCAGGCCCTGCGCATGCGTCCGGACCGCATCGTGGTCGGCGAGGTCCGCGGTGCCGAAGTGGTGGACCTGCTCACCGCTCTCAACACCGGCCACGACGGCGGCGCAGGCACGGTGCACGCCAACCGCCCCGCCGAGGTGCCCGCCCGCCTCGAGGCGCTGGGGGTGCTGGGGGGATTGTCCCGGCACGCCCTGCACAGCCAGCTGGCCGCCGCCGTCCGGTTGGTGCTGCACATGCAGCGCTGCACCGGTGGGCGCCGGCGATTGGCCGAGATCGCGGTGCTGGGCCGCGCTGATTCCGGCCTGGTCACCGCGCGAACCTGCTGGCACGCCGACCACGGAGCGGGTCCGGCGGCCGGTGAGCTGCGCCGCCTGCTGGACGGCCGGGCGCCGGCATGAGTGGCGCGATGATGCTGCTGGCTGCGAGTGTGCTGTTGTGGCCGGCCCGCGCGCAACGCCGGTTGGGTTTGAGCCACCGCAGAATTCAGCGCGCGAGCCCGGTCTGCCTGGGATCGGGGGCCGCGACCGCGACCGCGATCGCATGCCTGTGCCTGCCCTGGCCGGCGGTGGTGGCGGCGGTAGCCGCCGCGGCAACGGGGGTACTGCGGTGGCGACGGCGCAGTAGGCGTGCGGCGGACCTCGCGGCCGGGTGGGCGTTGACCGCCGGGTTGGACATCGTCGCCGCCGAGCTGCGGGTCGGCGCGTCCCCGGTCGCGGCCTTCTCGGCGGCTGCCGCCGACAGTGCGGTCCCGGTGGTGGCGCGCGGGCTGGGGTCGGTGGCAGCACGGGCGTCGCTGGGCGCCGATGTCAGCGCCGGGCTGCTGGAGGCCGGCGGTTCGGCCCTGCTCGCCAGGTCCTGGGAACGGCTGGCGGTCTGCTGGCGACTGGCCGGGCGGCACGGCCTGCCGGTGGCGGCGTTGATGCGTGCCGCGCAACGCGATATCGGCGAGCGCCGCCAGTTCGCGGGGCGGGTGTCGGCGGCGCTGGCCGGAACGCGCGCCACCGCGGTCATCCTCGCCGGGTTGCCCCTTCTGGGCCTGGGGTTGGGCCAGTCGATGGGCGCCGAACCGCTGCGGGTGCTGACCCACAGCCCGGCCGGGGCGACGCTGCTGCTCATCGGGGTCTCGCTGGGATGTCTCGGTCTGTTGTGGACGGACCGCATCGTCGCCGGGGTCATCGGATGACCGCGGCGTTGCTGCTCGCGGCCGCTATGCTGGTCGTGCCCCGCCGGGCGGCCGTCCGGGCCAGGTGGCCCGCCGCGGTGGGTCCGCGGCGCGACGGGCCGGGCCGGACCGGCCCGGATCCGCTCGCGGTCGCGGCCGGACTCGACGTGCTGGGCGCCTGCCTGACCGCCGGAATGACGGTCGCCGACGCCGCCGCCGCGACGGCGCCGACCGCCCCGGCCGTGCTCGCGGGAGTGCTGCAGCGGGCGGCGGGCCTACTCGCCCTGGGCGCGGCGCCCGAGATCGCCTGGTCGGCGCCGCCGTCGGCGAACACCCAGATCGAGGCGCTGGTTCGCTGCGCGCGCCGGTCCGCGACCTCCGGCACGGCGATGGCCGACGCGGTCGTCGACCTCGCGGCGCAGTTCCGCCGGGAGGCCGCCGACGCGGCCACCGCCGCCGCCGAACGCGCCGGGGTGCTCATCGCGGGTCCGCTCGGGCTCTGCTTCCTACCCGCCTTCGTCTGTCTGGGTGTCATACCGATGGTGATCGGCCTGGCCGGCGATGTCCTGTCACCGGGGCTGCTGTGAACGCCCCGGGGCCCACCCGCCGAGAAGGGAACAACCATGACCGCACTGCGCACCGTGAAAACCCGCCTGATCCTGCTGATGGCAGACGAATCCGGCATGTCCACCGTCGAATACGCGATCGGCACGATCGCGGCGGCGGCCTTCGGCGCCATCCTCTACACGGTGGTCACCGGCGACTCGGTGGTCTCCGCGCTGACCCGCGTCATCGCCAGGGCCCTCAACACCAAGGTCTGACCGATGCGACCGGGTCGAGCACTGTGGAAGCCGCCCTGGCGCTGGTCACCCTGGTGGCCGTCTTGGTGGTCTGCCTGGCCGCGCTCGCGGCGATGGCGGCGCAGGTCCGCTGCGTCGACGCCGCACGCGAAGCCGCACGCCTGGCCGCACGCGGTGACGAGCGTGCCGCAGTGGCGGCCGCGCACCGACTCGCGCCCGCCGGCGCGGTGGTCCGGTTGCGTCGAGAGGGGCGCACCGTCGCGGCCACTGTCACCGCGAGGGCCGACCATCTTCCGGGCCTGGCGATTTCGGCAACCGGGATCGCGGTCGCCGAACCCGGCGTCTGAACGCGGCTCGGCTACCGTCGCCGCTGCGGCGATGGTGGCGGTGCTGCTGACCGTGACCGGCGGCGTGGGCTGTCTCGGCTCGGTGATCGCCGCGCGCCATCGTGCCCAGGCCGCCGCCGACCTGGCTGCGCTTGCCGGTGCCGCCGCACTACCGGCTGGCCCGGCGGCGGCATGCCGGACCGCCGCAGTGCTGATCGACCGGATGCGTGCGACGCCTACCGGGTGCGTGGTCGAGAACCTCGATGTCGTTGTCACGGCGCGTATCCCGGTTGTCTTCGGTGTCGGGAGCCTCGACACCGAGGCCACGGCGCGAGCCGGGCCGGTCCAGCGGCAGCCTGCGACAGCCGGAGGCTAGCGCAGCCCCGCCTCGGCGAGTTCCTCCTCGGTGGGCAGTCGCATCGCGACCAGTCCGGCGAAGACCTCGTCATCCATCTCTACCCGATTGACGGTGATGTGCACCGGAACCCAACCGTCGTCTACGTCCTGCATGCGCAGCACCCGGGCGCTCGGACCGGTGGCGAACTCCGCGCGCATCCCGTCGAAGAGCGCCGTGTCGTCCGGGTGCACCCGTCCGGCACCGATCTCGGGTGAGCGCCAGTTGTAGAAGGGGCACGGCTCGTCCAGCCAGCGCAGCAGCGCCCAGGTATCGAGGTCGATCAGGGCGCGATATACGCCCGGCTGCGCCAGGGCGTCGAGAACCTGCTCGGCCAATCGCTTTGGTGGCAGCGACGCCTCGGTGTTCTCCACGCGCCAGTTCATCCCGCGGGAGATCACATGGTCACGACCGTCCGGGCCGGACTCCAGGGCCGTGCGCGCGACGAAACCGACCCGAATCGGCTCGCCATCGGCATCGGTGAGATCCCAACTGCTGCAAAGAAGTTGACCGGGCTCCGCCTTGATCGCCAGCGCCACGACCTGGGCTTCCGCGGGACGCAACTCGCGGGTCGGCTGTTCGTCGCCGAACGCACGGCTATAGCCCGCTTCGTGGCCGTCGCCCTGGCCGAGGTTGGCGAACGACTCAGGTGTGTCGGTCACGGAATTCGATGTCAGATCCCACATCACCGCCCCGGGCATCATCCGCTCGGGTGGGTCGGTGTCGATCGGTCCGCTCCAGACCTGCACCCCGTGAATTCGTCCGTCGGACATCCGGACCGGTTCGGTGCGGATCACCCGGGCCCGCTTCGGGGTGATGCTCGCCAGCGGCTCACCGGTCCGGACCGATTCGGCGATCGCGGTCGTGATCGCCGCCCGTCGCGGGTTGCGCCGCAGGAAGGCGTCCAACGGCACCAGGTTCTGTGGCTGGGATCCCTCGGCGACCACCAATGGTTCGGCGCCCAGTGTCTCCACGAGCAGCCAGGACTGGGGCATGGCGCAAATTTTACCGGCTCGGCCCGGCTGTCGTCGGTCTGCGGCGGCCGGTCGCCCGGGCCGGCAGCTCAGCCGGCAAGCGCGTCGAGCACCAGCCGCAACACCCGTATCGCGCCGGCCTTGTCCAGCGGATCGTTACCGTTCCCGCATTTGGGGGACTGCACACACGACGGGCAACCGTGCGGGCACTCGCAGGCGCCGATCGCCGCCGCGGTCGCCCCGAGCCAGGTCGCGGCCTGCCGAAAGCCGCGTTCGGCGAAGCCCGCACCGCCGGGATGGCCGTCGTAGACGAACACGGTGGGCAGGCCCGTCTCGGAGTCCAGCGCGGTGGACAGGCCGCCGATGTCACCGCGGTCACAACTGGCCACCAGCGGCAGCAGCCCGATGGCCGCATGTTCGGCGGCGTGCAGCGCGCCGGGGACCGCGAGGTCGTCGACCCCGGCGGCGGCCAACGCTGCCTCGGTCACGGTGTACATCACCGCCACGGTGTCCAGCGTCTGGGCCGGCATGTCCAACTCGACGAAGTCGATCACCTCGCCGGTCAGCCGGCGCCGCAGGTATCCGGTCACCTGGTTGGTCACCCGCACCGGGACCAAGCCCAGGGTCACCGGCCCGTAGTGGGCGCGCTCACCGGCCCCGGTCAGCGTGATGTCGGTGAGGGTCCGCGGGTGCGTCGAATAGCCCGGATCCGCGGCGTGAACGAAGGCGATCGTCTGCTCGTCGCCGCGGTCCAACGTGTCGACCAGATAGCTCTCGCCCTGGTGCAGGTACACCGCGCCCGGGTGCACCGCCAAGGCGGCCTGGCCGGCGCCCACATTGCCCAGCAGTCGCCCGGTGTCGGCCTCGACGATCACCGTCTGGCGGCCGCTGCCGCCGCGGATGCTCACCTGCGGATGCGGGTCGATACCCGGCGCCGGGTAGTAGCGCCCGCCGCGGTGCCGCAGCGCCCCCTCGGCGACCAGGTCGTCGACCACCGGTTGGGCGCCGAGGGCGGTCACCTCGGCCGGTGTCAGCGGGTGCTCGGTGGCCGCGCAGAGCAACTGCGGTCCGAGCACATAGGGGTTGGTGTGGTCGATGACGACCCGCTCGATCGGCTTGTCCAGCAGCGCCGCGGGGTGGTGCACCAGGTAGGTGTCCAGCGGGTCGTCGCGGGCCACCAGCACGATCAGCGCGCCCTGCCCGCGCCGGCCGGAGCGGCCGGCCTGCTGCCAGAACGAGGCGATGGTGCCGGGAAAGCCGGCCAGCACCACCGCGTCCAACCCGGCGATGTCGACCCCGAGTTCCAGCGCGTTGGTCGCCGCCAATCCGCGCAGTTCGCCGTCGGCCAGCGCCCGCTCGAGGGCGCGGCGGTCCTCAGCCAGATAGCCCGCCCGATAGGAGGCCACCCGCGACGCCAACTCCGGCGCGACGTCGGAAAGCCGGGCCCGGGCGCCGAGTGCGGTCAGCTCGGCGCCGCGACGCGACCGTACGAACGTCAACACCGAGGCGCCCTCGGCGACCAGGTCGGCCATCACCCGGGCGGCCTCCGCGCCCGCCGAGCGGCGCACCGGGGCGCCGTTCTCCCCGGCCGGCGTCTGTCCCAGCGCCGGCTCCCACAGGGCGACGGTGCGCGCGCCGTGCGGGGAGCCGTCCTCGGTGACCTCGACCACCGGAGCGCCGATCAGGTCGGTGGCGGTCACCCCGGGTCGGTCGGTGGTGGCGCTGGCCAGCACGACCGTCGGGGCCGGCCGGTTCGGTCCGGCGTAGCGAGCGCAGAGCCGCAACAGCCGCCGCAGCACCATCGCCACGTTCGAGCCGAAAATTCCGCGGTAGTAGTGACATTCGTCGACGACGATGAATCGCAGCCGGCGCAGGAACACCGCCCAGCGGGCGTGGTTGAGCAGCAGCGATACATGCAGCATGTCGGGGTTGGTGAACAGCCACCGGCTGTGCTCGCGGGCGAAGCGGCGCACCTCGGTGGGACTGTCACCGTCGTAGGCCAGCGGGGCGATCTCGGCGAACCCGGGCACCCCCCGCACCGGTGAGTCGGTCGCGGTCAGCGCCCGCGCGGTCTGCAACTGGTCGTGACCGAGCGCTTTGGTCGGGGACAGATACAGCGCCCGGGCCTGCGGCTCGGCGGCCAGCAGGTCGAGGATCGGCAGCTGATAGGCCAGCGACTTGCCCGACGCGGTGCCGGTGCTCACGACGACGTGCCGGCCGTCGTGGGCCAGGTCCGCGGCGCGCCGCTGATGCGACCACGGGGCCCGGATGCCGCGCTCGGTGAAGGTGCGTACCACCGCCGGATGCGCCCAATCCGGCCAGTCGACCGGCTCACCGCGCTGGGCCGGCAGTTCGGCGACGTGGCGCACCGGGTCCTCGTCGGGTGCGGTGCCGGCGACCGCGGCGGCCAGCAGTGCGCTGCCGAAGTTCGCCATCGCAGGCCTTTCCGGAGTCCGCAGGGAGGGTGGGCAGTCCCATTGTCGCCAACTGATCCGACCAACTCTGTCGCTGCGGGCCGGAACGTGGTTGACTTATGGACGGTCGTAGCTTCTGTGTTCGTGTCAAAACTTCGCAGGACTTTCGCTGCGGCTGCGTTCCTGCGAGGTCGGAGGCCGGGTGAAGGTTCCGGCGACACCCCCAGGCAACGTGGTCGTGGCGGACCCAGCGCCCCGAAAAACGGTGCGCTGAGCAACGGTGCACCGCACCGGGGAAATAAGTAGAGAAGGAAAGATCGAGAAATGCCACAGGGAACTGTGAAGTGGTTCAACGCGGAGAAGGGGTTCGGCTTCATCGCCCCCGAGGATGGCTCCGCTGATGTGTTCGTCCACTACACGGAGATCCAGGGATCAGGCTTCCGTACCCTCGAGGAGAACCAGCGGGTCGAGTTCGAGGTCGGTCAGAGCCCCAAAGGGCCGCAGGCCACCGGCGTGCGCTCCATCTGAGCAACCGGCTGACGACGACCCCCCGGGCCCGGCCCGGGGGGTTTCGTTTTGCGACGGACCGCCGCCGCGACAGTGCCCTACTGTCGGTGACGTGAGCCAGCTGTCGTTCTTCTCGGCGGAGTCGGTGCCGCCCGCGGTGACCGACTTCGCCGGGCTGCTGGCGGCCAACGGCCAGATCGTCGTCGTCGGCGACGGCGCCCGCATCTCGGTGGTGGTCGACCGGCCGTGGCGCGCCGCCGCGCTGGCGGAGATGGCGGCAGCGGCCGGCCTGCAGGCCGAGATCGGCCGCACCGAGGAGGACACCCCGCTGCTGCGGACCGCCGTGGACCCCCGATTGCGCGCCACCGCGGCGGCCTGGACCCGCGGCGCGGTCAAGACCGTGCCTGCGGACTGGCAGCCCACCGCCCGCGAACTGCGGGTCTGGACGCTGGCCGCAGGCAGCCCGGACGGCGACCGCTACCTGCTGGGGCTGGATCCGCACGCACCGGACACCCACGCGCCGCTGGCTTCGGCGCTGATGCGGGTGGGCATCGCACCCACCCTGATCGGCACCCGCGGGTGGCGGCCGGCACTGCGGATCAGCGGCCGCAGACGGCTATCGCGGCTGGTAGAGAACGTGGGGGAACACCCTGACGGCGAGGAGGCGTTGTCGCAGTGGCCCAGGGTTTAGCCCGCCGGCGTCGATCGGTGCACGGATCGGCGCGGCGGGGCCGGTTTGCGTCGGCATACTCGGGGGTGCGAAATTGTCACTGGTTTGCAGGCGGTGTTCGACCTGCACTGACCTGGACGGAAGTGGAGTGTAGGGGCGTTGGCTGACGCAGGCGGCGGTGGAAAGACGGGGGTGCGGCGACTAGTCATCGTCGAATCCCCCACCAAGGCGCGCAAGATTGCCGGCTACCTCGGTAGCGACTATGTCGTCGAGTCCTCGCGCGGCCATATCCGGGATCTGCCCCGTACCGCCGCCGACATCCCGGCGAAGTACAAAACCGAGTCGTGGGCGCGGCTGGGCGTCAACGTCGACCACGGGTTCGAGCCGCTCTACATCGTCAGCCCGGACAAGAAGAGCACGGTCCGCGAGCTGAAGGACCTGCTGAAAGGCGTCGACGAGCTCTACCTGGCCACGGATGGTGACCGGGAGGGTGAGGCGATCGCCTGGCACCTCCTGGAGACCCTCAAGCCGCGGATCCCGGTCAAGCGGATGGTGTTCCACGAGATCACCGAGCCGGCGATCCGGGCCGCCGCGGAAAACCCCCGCGACCTCGACAGCGACCTGGTCGACGCGCAGGAGACCCGCCGCATCCTGGACCGGCTCTACGGCTACGAGGTCAGCCCGGTGCTGTGGAAGAAGGTCGCGCCGAAGCTGTCGGCGGGCCGGGTGCAGTCGGTGGCGACCCGCATCATCGTGGCCCGCGAACGCGACCGGATGGCGTTCCGCAGCGCCGCCTACTGGGACGTCGTCGCCGACCTCGACGCCAGCGTCTCCGACCCCGGCGCCACCCCGCCCACGTTCACCGCGCGGCTGGTCAACGTCGACGGGCAGCGGGTGGCCACCGGCCGCGACTTCGACTCGCTGGGTGAGGTGCGCAAGCCCGCCGAGGTGGTCGTGCTCGATGAGGCGGCCGCCGCGTCGCTCGCCGACGGCCTGCGTAACGCGTCGCTGTCGGTGGCCTCGGTGGAGGAGAAGCCCTACACCCGCAGGCCCTACGCGCCGTTCATGACCTCGACGCTGCAGCAGGAGGCCGGCCGCAAGCTGCGGTTCTCCTCGGAGCGGACCATGGGCATCGCCCAGCGGCTCTACGAGAACGGCTACATCACCTATATGCGTACCGACTCGACGACGCTGTCGGCGTCGGCGATCGAGGCGGCCCGCACCCAGGCCCGTCAGCTCTACGGTGACGACTACGTCTCGCCGTCCCCGCGCCAGTACACCCGCAAGGTGAAGAACGCTCAGGAAGCGCACGAGGCCATCCGGCCGGCCGGCGACACCTTCGCGACCCCCGACGCCGTGCGCAATGAGCTCGACGGCGATGAGTTCCGGCTCTACGAGCTGATCTGGCAGCGCACCGTCGCCTCGCAGATGGCCGACGCCCGCGGCACCACGCTCAGCCTGCGCATCGGCGGGACCTCCGGTGACCGTGACGTGGTGTTCGCCGCGAGCGGTCGGACCATCACCTTCGCCGGCTTCCTGAAGGCCTACGTGGAGACGGTCGACGAGCTGGCCGGTGGTGAGGCCGACGACGCCGAGCGGCGGCTGCCCAACCTGACCCAGGGGCAGCAGGTCGCCGCGGTGGAGGCGACCCCGGACGGTCACGCCACCAACCCGCCGGCCCGCTACACCGAGGCCTCGCTGGTCAAGGCGCTCGAGGAGCTGGGGATCGGCCGGCCCTCCACCTACTCCTCGATCATCAAGACCATCCAGGACCGCGGTTACGTGCATAAGAAGGGCAGTGCGCTGGTGCCGTCCTGGGTGGCGTTCGCGGTGATCGGTCTGCTTGAGCAGCACTTCGCTCGGCTGGTCGACTACGACTTCACCGCCGCGATGGAGGACGACCTCGACGAGATCGCCGCCGGGCACGAGCGGCGCACCGACTGGCTGACCAACTTCTACTTCGGCGGGGACCGCGGCGGCGACGGATCGGTCTCCCGAGCCGGCGGCCTCAAGACGCTGGTGGGGGTGAACCTGGAGGAGATCGACGCCCGCCGGATCAACTCCATCGCGCTCTTCGACGACGAGCAGGGCCGCACGATCTACGTCCGGGTCGGCAAGAACGGGCCCTACCTGGAACGCATGGTCACCGGTGACGACGGCGAACCGACCCCGCAGCGGGCCAACCTGCACGTCGCGCTGACCCCCGACGAACTGACCCTGGCACTCGCGGAGAAGCTGTTCGCCACCCCGCAGGAGGGCCGCGTGCTGGGCACCGACCCGGCCACCGGCCACGAGATCGTCGCCAAGGACGGCCGGTACGGCCCGTATGTCTCCGAGGTGCTGCCCAAACCCGACGACGAGGACGGCGCTCCGGCCAAGAAGGGCAAGAAACCGACCGGGCCCAAGCCGCGCACCGGCTCACTGCTGCGCAGCATGTCGCTGGAGACCGTGACGCTCGAGGACGCGCTGAAACTGCTGTCGCTGCCGCGGGTGGTCGGCGTGGACCCCGAATCGGGCGAGGAGATCACCGCGCAGAACGGACGCTACGGTCCCTACCTCAAGCGCGGCACCGACTCGCGGTCGCTGGCGACCGAGGAGCAGCTGTTCACCGTCACCCTCGAGGAGGCGTTGAAGCTGTACGCCGAACCCAAGCGGCGCGGCAGGCAGGCCGCGGCGGCCCCGCCGCTGCGGGAACTGGGCGCTGACCCGGCGTCGGGCAAGCCGATGGTGGTCAAAGACGGCCGGTTCGGGCCCTACGTCACCGACGGGGAGACCAACGCCAGCCTGCGCAAGGGCGACGACGTCGCGACCCTGACCGACGAGCGTGCCGCCGAACTGCTGGCCGACCGTCGTGCCCGGGGGCCGGTCAAGAAGACCCGGAAGGCGCCGGCGAAGAAGACGGCCGCGAAGAAGACGGCCGCGAAGAAGACGGCCGCCAAGAAGGCTCCGGCGAAGAAAACGGCCCGCAAGACCGCCGCGAAGAAGAGCGCCGACTAGCCGCGGCTCAGGCCGATCTCAGTACCGTCTCGAGCGTTATCGCAGCGTGACGCGGTGGTGAGCCACTATAAGTGTTGTTATTCAGTTGGCTCTCAGGTATGCTGAGCGGAACGTTGTGGAACCGTTCCCGACGCTGGCCGAAGGAGGCGCCATGCGACGTGGTGTGTACTTCGGTGTCTCGGCGGCCGTGGCGGTCGCGGGAGCCGGCCTGGTTCTGGCCGCCCCGGTGACCCGCCCACTGCCCAACGTGCAGGCCCCGGCGATCGAACTGTCCTCCGATTCCAGCCCGAAGATCGATCAGCAGTACCTGCAGTGGTGGCAGATCGTCACCGGTGAGACCGGCCCGGCGCCCAGCCTGAGCGAACTGAACGAGCTCGACCTGTCCCACACCTTCTTGCAGCCGAGCGCCCACGACTCGGCCCCGGTGACCCTCGACATCGACGGGTTCGCCGCGTTCCTCACCGACGAGCCGCAGGCCTAGCGCCGGTTCAGGTTTCGGCGCCGTCCGCGACTCCCGCGTCGGCGGCCTCGGCACGCGTCGCGATCGTCATCGGGCGCGCCAGCTGCGTCGAGGTGGTCCGCCCGCGCAACTGCACCACCTCGCCGACATCCCAGCTCAGCGCCTCGGCGTCGGGTGCGTCGCGCACCGCGGTGGCCGCCGCCAGCACATGGCCCTCCTCGAGCTTGGCCAGTTCGGTGAGCCGCGCCGCCTCATTGACCGGGTCGCCGATCACGGTGTATTCGAAGCGGGCCTGCGCGCCGATGTGCCCGGCCAGCGCCACCCCGGCCGACACCCCGATGCCGAACTCGGTGTCACCGAGCACCGTCAGCAGCCGGTCGTGCAGTTCGCGGGCGGCCGCCAGCGCCGCCCCGGCGGCGTCGGGATGCTCGATCGGCGCGCCGAAGACCGCCAGGGCCGCGTCGCCCTGGAACTTGTTGACGAACCCGCCGTGCCGGTCGACGGTGTGCACCACCACCCGGAAGAACTCGTTGAGCAGGCCGACCACCTCGGCCGGCGGGCGGGTGGCCGCCAGGTGCGTCGAGCCGACCATGTCGACGAACAGCACCGCCACCTCGCGCTCCTGCCCGCCCAGTTCGGTGCCGCGCTCCAGCGCCCGGCGCGCCACATCCTCGCCGACGTAGCGGCCGAACAGGTCGCGCAGCCGCTGCCGCTCGGCCAGGTCGCGCACCATGTCGTTGAATCCGGCCTGCAGCAGGCCCAGTTCGCTGGCGTCGTAGATCTGCATGTGCGCGTTGTAGTTACCGCGCTGCACCTCCCCGAGCGCCCACCGCAGCTGACGCAGCGGGTCGGCGATCGACATCGCGACCAGCACCGTCCCGACGAACCCGATCACCAGCGCCGAGACCGCCATCAGCAGGATCGGTGCGGTCATCTGCTCGGGTGGGGCATGCAACAGCGAGAACTGGCTGGCCACCACCGACAGCACGATCGCCAGCAGCGGCACCCCGGTGGACAGCGTCCAGGTCAGGATCTGGCGCAGCAGCACCCCGGGCGCCCCCAGGTTCTCCGGGACCCCGGCGCGCAACGCGGCGACGGCCACCGGACGCAGCACCCGCTCGGACTGCAGATAGCCGATGATCGAGGTGGCGGCCGCGCCCAACCCGATGGCGATCGCCACCACCGGCGCGGCACGGCTGGCCACCGGCCAGCTGGTGACGATGAACACTACTCCGCCGACCGCCCAGTTGGCCCAACTGAGCAGCGAGCGGTAGAACGGCATCCGCAGGGCGCGGGTCCGGGCCAGCTCGGTGATGGCCGGGTCGACGTCGGTGAGCAGGGCGTCGCGGCGCTGCCACCGGAACACCGGCAGCAACATCCGCATGCTCGCCGCCAACTCGAGGACGAACAGCGTGGCCAGCACCACCGCGAGCAGCACCAGGTTGGACCGCGGCATGTCCTGCAGCTGCACCCGGTCCTCGGCGGGTAGCCCGAACCGCAGGAACCCCAGCACGAACAGACCGCCGATGATGTCGGCCTGCAGCATGCTCAACGCGAACAGCGGCCACGGCGTGCGCACCAGCCAACGCAGGAAGGCATCGGCCCGCCCGATCAGCGTCGGTGTGCTGTTCACCAACCCACCGTATCGGCAGGGCAGCGGCGGTAGAACACGCGTGCGTCCCGGCCGCGGTGTCGTGTCGGGTCCGGCCAGTACTGTGGCCAGGATGTCCGGGGTGTTTTCGCGGCTGGTCGGCCAGGACGCGGTGGAAGCCGAGTTGGTGGCCGCGGCGAAGGCCGCCCGCGGCGAGGTGGCGCAGTCCGGGTCGGCGATGACCCACGCCTGGCTGATCACCGGCCCGCCCGGCTCGGGACGATCGGTGGCCGCGCTGTGCTTCGCCGCGGCGCTGCAATGCACCGACCCCGACGCCCCCGGCTGCGGCGGCTGCCGCGCCTGCACCACCACGCTGGCCGGCACCCACGCGGACGTGCGCCGCATCGTCCCGGAGGGACTGTCCATCGGGGTCGACGAGATGCGCTCGATCGTGCAGGTGGCGTCCCGGCGGCCCAGCACCGGGCGCTGGCAGGTGGTGCTGGTCGAGGACGCCGACCGGCTCACCGAGGGCGCAGCCAACGTGCTGCTGAAGGTGGTCGAGGAACCACCGCCGTCAACGGTGTTCCTGCTGTGTGCGCCCTCGACCGATCCCGAGGACATCACGATCACGCTGCGCTCCCGCTGCCGGCACGTCGCGCTGGTCACGCCGTCGACGGCGGCCATCGCCCAGGTGCTCGTCGACACCGACGGCCTGCCCGCCGACGAGGCGAACTGGGCCGCCTCGATCAGCGGTGGGCATGTGGGCCGGGCCCGCCGGCTGGCCACCGATCCCGAGGCCCGCAGCCGCCGCCGGCGTGCGCTCGGTCTGGCCCGCGACGCGGCCACCCCGGCGCGCGCCTATGCCGCGGCGGAGGATCTGGTGGCCGCCGCGGAGGCCGAGGCGGTGGCGCTGACCGCCGACCGGGCCGAAAGCGAGACCGAGGAACTGCGCACCGCGCTCGGGGCGGGCGGCACCGGACGCGGCACCGCCGGGGCGCTGCGCGGGGCTGCCGGGGCGCTCAAAGACCTGGAGCGCCGGCAGAAGTCCCGTCACACCCGCGCCTCCCGGGATGCCCTGGACCGCGCCCTGATCGACCTGGCCACCTACTTCCGGGATGCGCTGCTGGTGGCCTCCGGCGCGGGGGAGAGCCGCGCCAACCATCCCGACATGGCCGAGAAGGTCGCGGCGCTGGCCGCCCACGCCGCCCCCGACCGGCTGCTGCGGTGCATCGAGGCGGTGCTGGACTGCCGCGAGGCCCTGGCCGCCAACGTCAAGCCCAAGTTCGCCGTCGACGCCATGGTGGCCACCATCGGGCAGGCGCTGCGCTGAGGACCTGTAAACTCGACCGCGCCCAGCAGGCAGGCCGCCTTAGCTCAGTCGGCAGAGCGATTCACTCGTAATGAATAGGTCAGGAGTTCGATTCTCCTAGGCGGCTCCATACGCGAAACCCGGCGGTATCGCCCGCGAGTGGCGGTATCGCCCGCGAGTGCAGTGTCATGGCGGAAAAATCGCCGATTTTCCGCCGCTGAACTTCACTCGAGGTGACGTCGGGGCCGCGTGCCTGCTCGTTATTCCGGCGCCAGATACCCGACCGGGCCGGACGCGATACACAGTGACAGCGCCGCGGTGTCGGCGCGCACCGTGATCGCCGTGCCCGCACCGGGTAGCCGCACGTACACCCGGTTGAGGCCGGGGTGCACCGGCACCTTGACCGGCCGGCCCTCGGAAAGCGTCAGGGTCATCGTCCCGTCGGCGTTGGCCAGGTAGTTGATCTCCGCGGTCCAATCCGCGGGCAGCAGTGGGCCGTCGAGGTCGAGGCGGGCAGGCAGATCCGGCTGCACGAAGTAGCCGCAGCCGGCCACCGGGCCGGCAACGATCGTGCGCACCCAGGTGACTCGCGCGTCGATCAATCGCCCGGCGCTGTCCAGCATCCGCAGATCGGTTGTTGCCGAGGCGAACTCGGGCCGCTCCCGCACCAGCGCGAAGATGTTGCTGGCCAGGTTGCTGGGCGCCATGATCCGCTGCAGCACCAGCGGGTCGACCTCCTGGTCCAGCAGCGGCGCATCGGAATCGGCGGCCGCGTCGGCCAGCCCGCGCAGCGCGTTGTGCAGATACGGCTGCGCCGGGTTGTCGCGCCACACCGTCAGGAACGTCGCGGTCGAATACAGGCTGCTGGCCACGAACGCCGCCGCCAACGTCACGCTCACCGCGGTGCGCCGTGCCGAGGCGTCCAGCCACCGCATCCCGGCCCGGTTCGGGGCGCAGAACCCGACCGCGGCCAGCAGCGCCAGCACCACGACCAGGTCGGGCAGATACCGCAGCGCCTGGGCCAGTTCCAGCGCGGTGAACGCCGAGGACCGCATCAGATAGATCGGGATCTGGCAGGCGATCGCGTAGCCGACCGCGGTCGCCCACACCGCGCCGATGCGCCGCTTGCGCAGCAGTGACACCGCCACCGTCGCGCCCAGCGCCAGCCAGCCGAGGACCATCACCGTCGTGCCCGGGGTGGCCCACGGCGACGCCGGCGCCCAGCGCTGCCAGTCCCACGGGCCGCCCACCAAACCGGGCACGACCCCGTGGGTGATCGAGCGGCGCAGCAGATCCCACGTCATGGGCAGGTCGAGACTCCACCGCTGCTGGTTGACCACCGTCAGGTACAGCACCACCCAGCCCGCGGTCACCGCCGCCGACGCCAGCCACAGCGGCCGGCCGCGCCGCCACACGTCGCGCAGCGGCTCGCCCCGCACGTGGGCCAGCAGGCCCACCAGCACCGCCGCGACCACCGGGATCACGCCGGCCTTCTCGAAGAACAACAGCCCGCCCAGGTACGCCAGCGTGCCGGTCACCGCGTAGCGGCGCCGGCCGGTCCGCACCAGCAGGACCGCGTCCCCGCACACCCAACTCAGCGCCGCCAGCATCGGTAGCGAGTTCAGCGCCGCGGCCCACCAGGCGAACCCGGGCACCGCCAGCGGGGTGAACAACGCGAACGTCAGCGGCACCAGCAGCACCGGCCGCCACCCCAGGATGATGTGCAGGGTGCGCAGCAGCGAGAGTGCCGCCAGCGCCGCCAACACCACCAGGCTCAGCGCCGGCCCGGCCCAGTTCAGCGGCGCCAGCCGGGTGATCGTCCCGGACAGCAGGAACGCCGCGGGCATCACGTGCCCGTCGTGGTCGGTGAACAGAAACGACGGCGACAGCAGCGGCTGGGTTCCCGCCCGGCTCACCAGGATCAGGTCGTCCCAGTAGAAGTAGCCGCCGAAGGCCAGCACCGCCCGCACCGCCAGGTGCGCGACGACCAGCACCACCGCGACGACCGCGACGACGGGCGGTCGCGTGCGGCGGGTGATCATGGGTTCCTTTCTTACCGGTCGGTATGGTTGCCCGGTGCGTGCACTGGTCACCGGCGCGGCCGGGTTCATCGGGTCGACCCTGGTCGACCGGCTGCTCGACGACGGCCACCGGGTGGTCGGCCTGGACGACTTCGCCACCGGCCGGGCCACCAACCTCGAGCATCTCACCGAGGCCGCGGAGTTCTTCTTCGTGGAGGCCGACATCGTCACCGCCGACCTGACCGCGATCCTGGCCGAGCACCGCCCCGAAGTGGTGTTCCACCTGGCCGCCCAGATCGACGTGCGCCACTCGGTCGCCGACCCGCAGCACGACGCCGAGGTCAACGTGGTCGGCACCGTGCGACTGGCCGAGGCGGCCCGCCGCGCCGGAGTCCGCAAGATCGTGCACACCTCCTCGGGCGGGTCGATCTACGGCACCCCGCCGAGCTACCCGACCGGCGAGGACGTACCCACCGACCCGGCCTCGCCGTACGCGGCGGGCAAGGTCGCCGGCGAGATCTACCTGAACACCTTCCGGCACCTCTACGGCATGGAGTGCTCCCACATCGCCCCGGCCAACGTCTACGGACCCCGTCAGGACCCGCACGGCGAAGCCGGGGTGGTGGCGATCTTCGCCCAGGCGCTGCTGTCCGGGAGCCCCACCAAGGTCTTCGGCGACGGCAGCAACACCCGCGACTACGTGTTCGTCGACGACGTCGTCGACGCCTTCGTCAAGGCGGCCGGCCCGGCCGGCGGCGGGCAGCGGTTCAACATCGGCACCGGTGTGGAGACCTCCGACCGGGCGCTGCACACCGCGGTCGCGGCCGCCGTCGGCGCCCCCGACGACCCGGAGTTCCACCCGCCGCGCCTCGGCGATCTCACCCGATCCTGCCTGGACATCTCCCGGGCCGCGGCGGTGCTGGACTGGCGCCCGCAGGTCCCGCTGGAGCAGGGTTTGGCGCGCACCGTGGACTTCTTCCGGCACACCACCCGCTGACCGGCGGGACTCAGGCGCGGCGCAACGCCGCCAGGTGCACACCGATGCCCAGCAGCGGACCGCACAGCAGGGCCGCCACCGTGCGGGTCTGCAACTCCCACGGCAGCAGCAGCACGACGGCGGCGACCGCCGTCGCCGTCACCCACCCGAGCGCGTACGCGCGGTGCGCCGCCGCGGCCACCGTCGCCGCGCCGGTCAGGGTCAGCATCGCGATCACCACCGCGGCCACCGTCAGCCAGGCCAGCAGCATCCCGTCGGCGTGATAGTCGGGTCCGAACAGCGTCGTCAGCAGCCACGGCCCGACCAGGCGGGCCGCCACCACGCCGAGCCCACCCGCGGCCGCCACCACCAGGGCCGGCGCCACCAGCGCGGCCAGTCGCCGCGCCCGCTGGTCGACGAAGTGCGCCACCAGGTTGCCCTGCAGCGCGGTCAGCGGCACCAGCAGCGGCGCACGGGTGGCGGTCACCGCCAGAATGAGCACTCCGCCCGCCGCGCCGAGATCACCGGCGGTCGCCTTCAGCAGCACCGGAAAGCCCATCACCAGGACTGCGCTGGCTCCGGCCGCGGTGATCGAATGCGCCGCCCCGCGCAGGAACGATCCGGCGGTGCCCGGGGTGCGCAGCAGCGCGGCGGCCCGCGCCCCCGGCGAGACCAGCAGCACCAGCAGCCAGGCCACCGATCCGGCGACGGTGGCCCACAGGTAGCCGCCCAGCCCCCAGCCGATCACGAACCCGGCGGTGGCCACCGCGACCCGCATCGCCGCGTCGGTGACCATCAGCGCGCCGTAGGCGCTCCAGCGGTCCACCCCGGCCAGCATCCCCAACACGGTCGCGTGCATACAGAACCCCGCCACCCCCGCGGCGAGCAGCAGGATGCTCAACACCCGCTCGTCGGCGAACACCCGGCCGGACCACAGCGGCGCGGTCGCGACCGCGACCAGGGCGGCCGCCGTCCCCAGCCCGGCGGCCACCCGCAGCGGTCGGGTCCACGGCCCGGCCGACTCGGTGGTGCGGCGGGCCGTGCGCACTTCGCGGGTGGATTCCTGAAGCAGGCCGTTGGCGGCGCCGTTGACCAGCCCGAACGCCCCCCAGAACACCGCGAACACGGCGAAGCCGGCCGGATCGAGATCCCGGGCGGCCAGATACAGCACCAGGTAGCCGCAGAGCGCCGACAGCGCGGTCGCGGTCCCCACCCGGGCCACGCTGCCGCGGGCGACCGGCCCGGCACGGCCGGCGCCTCGGGCGGTGATCGGTGGTACCGGCACACCTGTAGAAGCTACTCAAGCGCCGGGTTGCTGCCGAGAACGACCGCCGTGGCGCCGCCGGTTCTGGTACCGTTTCGCGGTTAGAGGGGAGTATTCCTTCGCGGCGGTGTCGTCATCACGTTGACCGGTCTCGGTCGACCGGCACCGCGGGCCGTTTTTTCGGTGGGAGAGACCTCTGGCGGTGTGTGATGGCCGGAGGTCTCGATGCGCGTATTCGCATTCGAAGCGTCACCCGACAGCAGGGTGGCGTGCCGTCGCATGCCGGTTCCACAGCGTCGCTGTGGATGTCCGACCCGTTTCCCTACGCGCAAGGAGTCCCTATGAGTCTCATCGGCGGCGCTGTCCGCAAAGCAACTGACACGATCGGCTGGGCGGCCGGCGCAACCACCGCGGCCGCCGGGGCCGTCGGAGGCGCGGTCGTCAGCGGGGCGGCCGGCGGCGTGACCGGGACAGTCAACGGGGTGCGGCGCGGGGTCCGCTCCGGCAGCCACTCGACGCCGGCGGCCGCGCTGACGTTGGGCGCGCTGGGCGCCAGCGGACTGGTGGCCTGGCCGGTGGTCGCCGCCGTCGGCGGCGGTGCGCTGGTGGTGCAGCAGCTGAACCGCCGGTCGCCGCAGGCCGCGACCGAACCGGCCGACGAGGCCCCGAAGTTGGCCTCGGTGAAGACGGGGACGAAGACGCCGGCGAAGAAGTCATCCCGGCCCACCCCCGGACGGCCGGCCCGCTCCAGGACGACCAGGCGCTGACCGACGGCACCGCCGCTACCGCTCCCGAACCACGTTAGGTCGATTCGACATGAAGAAATTCCTACCGCTGCATGCCGTCCCGCTGGGCATCCGCGCCACCGCCACGGCGATCGAGGCGGCCGTTGGCGCCGCCGGCCAAGCGGCGACCGCCGCCGTCGACACCGCCGGCTCGGTGACCTCGGCCGCCCTCGATCTGGCAGCCCGCCCAGCCCGGGAAGTCGGCAAGGTGCTCGCGGGCCGAACCTCGGTCGCGACGGCGACCCGACGCAGCTGGCAAGGCGACAACCGGATTTGGATCGAGGTGCGCGGCCTCAATGGCCCCACCGGCTCCGAGTTGGGGGCAGCGGTGCTCGACGCCCTGCAGGGGCAGCCCGGGGTCACTGCGGTGCGGCTGAACCGGCCGCTGGCCCGCGCCGTGGTCGATGTCGACGGCACCGGGGCCGACCTGGACCGGCTGTGCACCGCGGTGGCCGACGCGGAGCAGCGTCACCCGGCCGCCGGTGGGGACACCCCGGGCCGGGCCGACGCGCTGCCCGGCGATGGGCTGCTGCTGGCGGTCCGGGGCGCAATGGTCGGCGCCAACGCCGCCGGGCTGGCGATCGCGGTTGCCGGCCGGGCGCTGCGCTGGCCGCGGGGCCCGGTGGCCGTCGACGCGGTCGCATCGCTGGCGAACTACCAGCCGTGGGTCCGTGGTCTTCTGGCCCCGCGGATCGGGTCCGGCGCGACCGACACCGTGCTGTCGCTGACTTCCACCGTCGCCCACGTCGTCACGCTGTCCCCGGCAACGCTGACGGTGGATCTGGTGGTACAGGGACTGCGAGCGGCGGAAAGCCGCGCCGGCGAGCAGGCCTGGATCCGGCATGAGCCGACCCTGGCCCGCCACTCCAGCCAGGACACCGTCTACCGGCCGACCCGGCCGGTTCCCGCGCCGGACGGCCCGCTTGAGCGGCACGGCAGGCGTGTCGCCTGGGTACAGGCCCTGGGAGCCGGTCTGGTCGGGGCCCTGAGCCGCAACGCCGTCACGACGGCGAACGCGGCGGTGGTGGCGGCGCCGAAGGCGATGCGCACCACCAACGAGGCGTTCGCCGCGACCCTGGGGCGCGGCCTGGCGGATCAGCATGAGGTGCTGGCGTTGCAGCCGGCAAGCCTGCGTCGACTGCACCAGGTCGATGCCTTGTTGATCGACCCCCGCGTGCTGTGCCAGACAAAGCTGCGGGTGGTGCAGGTCCGTGGCGCCGCGCCGGCACAGCTGCCCGCCGCGTGGGCCGAGGCGCAGCGGTTGCTCGACGACCCCGACCTGCGTCCGGGCTGGCACCCGGTCGCCGGGGTGCCCCGGACCGGACGCTCCGGCCGTATCGAGGCGCAGGTCCTTCCCGCGTTGCATCCCCTGGCCAACGCTGTGGTGTCCGACGCGCGCGCCATCGAGGAACTCATTCTGGCGTCGGTCGACATCGGCATTCTGGGCCGGCTTCGTACCGCTTTCGATGAGATTCCGATGGTGGGCCGGGCCGACGGGGGCGATGACGCCATCGACGAAGCCGTCGACGACGAAGTTATCGACGACGAAGCCATCGATGCCGCCATCGCCGAGACCCTCGTCGAACTGCAGCGCGCCGGACACACCGTCGCCGTGCTCTCCGCATCCGCCGGGCAGGCGCTGTGTTCGGCGGATCTCGGATTGGGCCTCATAGCGGCCGATTGCGAACCGCCTTGGCAGGCAGACCTTCTGCTGCCGAGCCTGGCCGCCGCCTGGCATGTGTTGCATGCCCTTCCTGCTGCTAAAGAAGCGGCACAGCAAGGCATCTCGATTTCCATCGGAGCCTCATCGATGGGCGCGCTGTTCATGGTGCCCGGCGTGCGTCGGCCCCGTGGCCGCGGCCCCGGGCCGGTCACCCTCGGCGCCGCGGCCGGCCTGATCTCCGGTCACCTGTTGGCCCGCCGCACCCTCGGTGTCCGCCCGCCGACCCCGGCGCCCAGTTACGACTGGCACGCCATGTCGGTGGAGCAGGTGCGCGATGTGCTGATGCCCGACGGCGAGGAGAACGGTGTGGCGGCCGCATTCGTCACCCCGCCCGAACCCGAACCGTCGCACCCGGTGGTGCAATTCGCCCGCGCGGTGCGCACCGAATTGGCCGATCCGCTCACCCCGGTGCTGGCGCTGTGTTCGGCGGCCACCGCGGTGTTGGGGTCGCCGATCGACGCGATGATGGTCGGCACGGTGTTGACCGGCAACGCCATGCTCGCCGCCGGCCAGCGGTTGCGCGCCGAGAGCCGACTGAATCTCCTTCTGGCCCAGCAGGCTCCGCCGGCCCGGCAGGTGGTTGCCAACGGTGATGGGCAGGCCTATCGCGACGTGCCGGCCGATCAGCTGCAGCCCGGCGATGTGATCGAAGTGCGCAGTAACGAAGTGGTGCCGGCGGACGCGCGGGTGATCACCGAGTCCGATCTCGAGGTCGACGAGTCGTCCCTGACCGGGGAATCCCTGTCGGTGAACAAGCAGGTGGCGGCCACTCCGGGCGCCGAGCTGGCCGAGCGGCGCTGCATGCTCTACGCCGGGACCACGGTGGTGACGGGAACGGCGACCGCCATGGTGACCGCCGTTGGGGCGGGTACGCAGGCCCGGCGGGCCACCGAACTGGCCTCCGGCGAGCTGCCCGAAGTGGGCCTGCAGCACCAGCTCAGCCAGCTGATGGCCCGGGCGTTCCCGGTCAGCGCCGGCGGCGGTGTGCTGGTCGGTGCGCTCGGCCTGCTGCGCGGCGGCGGGCTGCGCCAGGCGCTCGGCAACACCATCGCGGTGGCCATCGCCGCGGTTCCGGAGGGGATGCCATTGATGGCCACCCTGGCGCAGCACGCCTCGGCCCGGCGACTGAGCGGGTCCGGTGCCCTGGTGCGGGTGCCGCGCTCGGTCGAGGCGCTCGGGCGGCTCAACGTGGTCTGCTTCGACAAGACCGGAACCCTCAGCGAGAACCGGTTGCGGGTCACCGCAGTTCAGCCACTGCCCGGTCACGCCTCCGACGACGTCTTGGTAGCCGCGATGCAGGCCGCGCCCGCGCCGGAGGAGGCGCAGCATGCGCACGCCACCGATCAGGCCATCATCGAGGGCGCAGCCGGCGTCGAGGATGCACCACCGTGGCGCGAACCCGACGTGCACCTGCCGTTCCGCTCCGGACGGGCCTTCTCGGCGTCGGTCTGCGGTGCGCACCTGACCGTCAAGGGTGCTCCCGAAGTGGTCTTGGCGGCCTGTTCGGGGCTCCCGGAAGACATCGACGACACCGTGACCGGGATGGCCACTCAAGGCCTGCGGGTGATCGCCGTCGCTCAACGCGAGCTCAGCGCCCGGCAGGTGGCGACGCTGCAGGACGACCCGGACGCCATCGCCGATGTCAGCGGCGCCGGGTTGAGCCTGATCGGGTTCCTCGGGCTGGCGGACACCCCGCGGCCGCAGTCGCCGCGGCTGCTGGCCGACCTGGCCGACCGGGGCGTCAGTGTCCGGATGATCACCGGTGACCACCCGGTCACCGCGACCGCGATCGCCGGCGAGCTGGGCGTGCGGGTCAGCGCCGACCAGGTGATCACCGGATCGGAATGGAACGCGTTGTCGCGCAAGGAACAAGAGCGGGCGGCCGTCGACCGGATCGTGTTCGCCCGGATGTCGCCGGAGAACAAGGTGCAGATCGTGCAAACCTTGGAGCGGACCGGCAAGGTATGCGCCATGGTCGGCGACGGCGCCAACGACGCCGCAGCCATCCGCGCCGCCACCGTCGGGATCGGTGTGGTGGCCCGGGGCAGCGACGCCGCGCACGCCACGGCCGATCTCGTGTTGACCGACGGCCGGATCGAGGCGCTGGTGGCCGCCGTCGACGAGGGCCGACGGCTGTGGCGCGGAGTGCAGACCGCGGTCTCCGGGCTGCTCGGCGGCAACGCGGGTGAGGTGATCTTCTCCATCATCGGCACCGCACTGACCGGCAACTCGCCGCTGAACACCCGCCAGCTACTGCTGATGAACACCCTGACCGACGCACTGCCCGCCACCGCGGTCGCCGTGAGCACGCCGGCCGGGCCCGTGCAGCGCGTCGCGTTCGGTATGGACGAACGGGCACTGTGGCGCGCGGTGGCGTTCCGGGGCGCGGTCACGGCCGCCGCCGGCACCACCGCCTGGGCGATGGCCGCGCCGACCGGAACGCCGCAACGGGCATCGACGGTGGCCTTGATCAGCCTGGTCACCACCGAGCTGGGCCAAACCGTGGTGGACTCGCAGGCTCCGCTGGTCCTGCTCACCGCCGCCGGCTCATTCGCCGCGTTCGCGCTCATGGTCAGCACGCCGGGCGTCAGCCAGTTGCTCGGCTGCACGCCGGTCGGCCCGCTCGGCTGGGCGCAGGCGCTGAGTACCGCCGGGGCGGCGACCGCCGCCGTCGCGGTCGCCGGCGGGGTGTCCGCCGCACGGCAGCGCGCCGCGGCGCAGGCCACGGAGGAGCAGCCGACCGCGGAAGCCCAGCCGGATGCCGGGTCCGCGCGGCCGGGGCCGGGACGGCGTACCGGGACACCGCGCCACGGGCCGGGGCCGGCCCGGTCGTCGGCCGGCGCGGCGCGGGAGTTGGTCGGCCCGCGGAATTGACCACCGCCCGGATGGCTCGGCGGTGCGGCGGATCGCACGCGACCGGCAGGCGCCCGCGCCGTTACCTGCGGGCGAACACTGGGGAAACCGGCGCCCGGAGCGGGACCGGAACCGCGCCGACCTGCCACACTGGGCACTGAAGGGAAGGGTTCGGTCCGCCACGGTGGCGGACCACGGGGCGGACAACCTCGTACCCCTCCCGCTGACCGGAGGCCCGGCCGTTGCAGGTATCGACGCTGGAGTGGATCGTCACGTTGACGGTGGCGGCCACCATTTTGCTGTTCGACGTGGCGATCATCGCCCGCCGGCCCCACGAGCCTTCGACGCGGGAATGCGCGATCGCGCTCACCGGCTACCTGCTGCTCGCGGTGGCGTTCGGCCTGTGGGTGTGGTTCGGCCACGACAGAACGTACGGGATGCAGTTCTTCGCGGGGTGGATCACCGAGTACAGCCTGTCGGTCGACAACCTGTTCGTCTTCGTGCTCATCATCGCCAGCTTCAAGGTGCCCAAACGATACGAACAGGAGGCGCTGTTCGTCGGCATCGTGTTGGCGCTGCTGCTCCGCGGCGTGTTCATCGCGCTGGGCGCCGTCGCGATCCAGCAGTTCTCCTGGATCTTCTACATCTTCGGCGCGTTCCTGCTCTACACCGGGATCACGATGGCCCGCCGCCCGCCCTCCGACGAGGACGCCGAGAACAAGGTGGTGCGATTCGCCCGGACCCACTTCAAGGCCACCGACGACTGGAGCGGTCTGAAGTTGTACGTCAAGCAGGGCGGCAAGCGGGTCATCACACCGATGTTCCTGGTTGTTCTGGCGCTGGGCACCACCGACGTGATCTTCGCGTTGGACTCGATCCCGGCCGTCTACGGTCTCACCCGGGAGCCGTATCTGGTCTTCACGGCGAACGCCCTGGCGTTGATGGGCTTACGTCAGCTGTACTTCCTGCTCGGCAAGCTGCTGCAGCGGCTGGTGTACCTGCGCCAAGGGCTGACCTTCATCCTGTGCTTCATCGCGGTGAAGATGCTGCTGCAGGCGTTGCACTCCAACGACGTGCCGTTCCTCAACGGCGGCCGCCCGATCGCGTTGGCGATACCGGAGATCCGCACCTGGGTGAGCCTGGCGGTGATCGCGGCGACGATCATCATCACCACCGTCGCCAGCTTGTACAAGAGCCGGGTGGTCGACGGCGAGTCGGCGCGCAGCCCGGCTGTGCGCTGAGCGCGCCCCGCCGTCTCGACGCCGAGTGAAGCTGCAGGGCGATCCGGGCAACGGATTTCCGCCCTGACACTTCACGCGCGCGCCGGCTCCCCGCACGATGCGGCGGTGTGCCGCGGCGGGGTGCCGGTCAGTGCCCGGCCTTCTCGAATCGCTCGAAGGAACGCTGCACCTCGGCTTCGGCCTCAGCGCGGCCCACCCAGTCGGCGCCCTTGACGAACTTGCCCGGCTCCAGGTCCTTGTAGTGCATGAAGAAGTGCTTGATCGCGTCGAGCTCGTCGGCCGGCACATCGGCGAGGTCGTTGATGTGGTCCCAGCGGTGGTCCCCGGCCGGCACGCACAGCACCTTGTCGTCACCGCCGGCCTCGTCGGTCATCTGGAACATCGCCACCGGGCGCACCTCGATGAGCACCCCGGGGAACACCGACTGCGGCAGCAACACCAGCACGTCGAGGGGGTCGCCGTCCTCACCGAGGGTGTTGTCGATGAACCCGTAGTCGGCCGGGTAGGCCATCGGCGTGTACAGGTAGCGGTCCAGCCGCACCCGCCCGGTCTCGTGGTCGATCTCGTACTTGTTGCGCTGCCCCTTCGGGATCTCGATGGTCACGTCGAATTGCACGGTGCTGGCTCCTTGCCTGCGCTGAGTCCGGGTTGAGTCCGGCTGAGTTTAAGGCTCGCCGTCCGCGGTTGGCGACCGCACCCGGGCCGGCGCGGGCCGCTCGGGCAGAATTGCACCAGACAGTCAGGAGAGTTATGCGTCCCACGCACTGGCGCCGGTCGACCCACGTGGCGATCGGGGTGACCGTCCTGCTGGTCGTCGTCGCGCTGCTCACGTGGATGGTCGTGCTCACCGAGAGCGGCCGCGGCCCCGGCGCGCAGGCCGCACCGCCGCCGGCGGCCGTCGCGGGGCCCGGGGTGGTCCCGGTTTCCGACAGCGCGCCCGCGCCCACCGCCGCGGGGCTCGCGGCCGCCCTGACCGCCGCGCTGGCCGACCCCGACCTGGGCTTCCTGGGCGGCCGGGTCACCGACGCGGCGACCGCCACCGAACTGTGGGCCCAGCACGACGACATCCCGATGCTGCCCGCCTCCACCAACAAGGTCCTCACCGCCGCGGCGGCGCTGCTCAGCCTGGACCGCGAGGCCCGGCTGACCACCCGGGTGGTCGCCGACGACCGCGATCCCGGCGCGGTGGTGCTGATCGGCGGTGGTGACCCGGTGCTGTCGGCGGCCGGGCCCGGCCAGGACACCTGGTACGCCGGGGCCGCCCGGATCAGTGACCTCGCCGACCAGGTCCGCGTCAGCGGCGTGACCCCGACCCGGGTGCGCGTCGACGTCGGCGCCTTCAGCGGACCCACCATGGCCCCCGGCTGGGACCCGCTGGACATCGACGGCGGGGACATCGCCCCGATCGAGGCGGTGATGGTCGACGCCGGCCGCATCCAGCCCACCACGGTGGAATCCAAACGCTCCACCACCCCGGCGCTCGACGCCGGCCGGGCACTGGCCGCCGCGCTCGGCCTGGACCCCGCCGCGGTCACCGTCGGCGCCGCACCCGCCGGGGCCCGCCAGCTCGGCGCGGTCGAATCCGCGCCACTGATTCTGCGGCTGCGGCAGATGATGGCCGCCTCCGACAACGTGATGGCCGAGTGCATCGCCCGCGAGGTCGCCGCCGCCGCCAACCACCCGCAGTCCTTCACCGGCGGTGTCGAGGCGGTGCTGGCCGTGCTGCACACCGCGGGCATCGACACCGCCGGGTCGGTCCTGGTCGACTCCAGCGGGCTGTCCCTGGACGACCGGTTGACCGTCCGCACCCTCGACGGGGTGGTGCAGCGCGCCGCCGGACCCGGCGAGCCACGGCTGCGGCCGCTGCTGGACCTGCTCCCGGTCGCCGGCGGCAGCGGCACCCTCTCCGACCGGTTCCTCGACCCCGACGCCGACCGCAACGCGGCAGGGTGGCTGCGCGCCAAGACCGGGTCGCTGACCGCGACCAACGCCCTGGCCGGGGTGGTCACCGACCGCCGCGGCCGGGTGCTGACCTTCGCCCTGATCTCCAACGACGCCGGGCCCACCGGACGCACGGCGATCGACGCGGTCGCGGCGACGCTGCGGTCCTGCGGGTGCGGGTCGTGACCGGCACCCCCGAGCTCACCGTCGGCCGCGCCGTCGACTGGCGCTTCGCCACCACGGTCGGCGCCCGGCTGGCCCGCCCGGCGCCGCCGTCGACCGACTACACCCGCCGCCAGGCCGTTGAGGAACTGCACACCGCCGCCCAGACGGCGCTGCCGCTGGTGGCGGAGGTGACCGGGCTGTCGGTGCGCAGTGCGGTGACCCCGGCGACCCGGGTCGTGGACCGGCCCGGCTGGATCGCCGCGGCCGCCGAGTCGATGCGGGTGATGACCGGCGGCACCGACAAGCCGCGCGGCTTCATCAGCAGCCGCCTCGCCGGCGCGCAGACCGGCGCGGTGCTGGCGTTCATCTCCTCGAGCATCCTCGGCCAGTACGACCCGTTCGCCGACGACGGCGCAGGCGCGCTGCTGCTGGTCTCACCGAACGTCATCGCCGTCGAACGCCAGCTGCGGGTGGAACCCGCCGACTTCCGGCTCTGGGTCTGCCTGCACGAGGTCACCCACCGGGTGCAGTTCACCGCCAACCCGTGGCTGCCCGACCACATGGCCGGCGCACTGGCGGTGTTGACCAGCGACGCCGGCGACGACTTCACCGACGTGGTGGGCCGGCTCGCCGAGTTCGCCCGCAGCCGCCGCGACCCGGACCCCGCCACCACCGGCATCCTGGGCATGGTCCGCGCGCTGCAGTCCGCCCCGCAGCGCGAGGCCCTCGACCAGCTGCTGGTGCTGGGCACCCTGCTCGAAGGCCACGCCGACCACGTGATGGACGGGGTCGGCCCGGACGCGGTGCCGTCGGTGGCCACCATCCGCCGCCGCTTCGACGACCGGCGCAAACGCAAGCAGCCGCCGCTGCAACGGCTGCTGCGCGCCCTGCTGGGCATCGACGCCAAACTCAGCCAGTACACCCGCGGCAAAGCGTTCGTCGACCACGTCGTGCAGCGGGTGGGCATGGACCGGTTCAACACGGTGTGGTCGGGTCCGCAGACCCTGCCGCTGCCCGCCGAGATCGAGAACCCCGAGCAGTGGATCGCCCGGGTGCTCTAGACCGGCTGCGCGCCGCGGTCACCGGCTTCCGCGCCGCCCACCTGCCCGACGCCGACCGGTGGTGTGTGGCGCTGTCCGGCGGACCGGACTCGCTGGCGCTGACCGCCGCGGCGGCCGGGCTGGCGGACACGGTGGCGCTGATCGTCGACCACGGACTGCAGGACGGCTCGGCGGCGGTGGCCGAGGCGGCTCGCGCCCACGCGGTCGACCTGGGCTGCGTCGACGCCCGCATCCTGCGGGTGACGGTGGCCGGGGCGGGCGGACCGGAGGCCGCGGCCCGCACGGCGCGCTACGCCGCGCTGCGCGACGCGCACGCCGGGCGGCCGGTGCTGCTCGGCCACACCCTCGACGACCAGGCCGAGACCGTGCTGCTCGGGCTGGGCCGCGGTTCGGGGCCGCGCTCGATCGCCGGCATGCGCCCCTACGTCGCGCCGTGGGGCCGCCCGCTGCTGGGGGTGCGCCGCCGGCTCACCGCGGCGGCCTGCACCGAACTGGGCCTGACCCCCTGGCACGACCCGCACAACAGCGACCACCGCTTCACCCGGGTGCGGCTGCGCCGCGAGGTGCTGCCCCTGCTCGAGGAGGTGCTCGGCGGCGGGGTCGCCGAGGCACTGGCCCGCACCGCCGCGGCCGTCGGCGAGGACACCGACTACCTCGACGGCCTGGCCGAGGCCCGGCTTCGCGACACCGCCGATCCGCGGGCCCTCGATTCGGCGGGCCTGGGCGCGCTGCCCGCGCCGATCCGGCGGCGGGTGCTGCGGGCCTGGCTGCTGGCCGGCGGCGCCACCGGCCTCACCGACGAGCAGATCCGCCGGGTCGACGCGCTGGTCACCGCCTGGCGCGGCCAGGGCGCGGTGGCCGTCCCGTCCGCACTGCCGCGGCAGCGGCTGGTCGCCGCGCGCACCGGTGGGCGGCTGGTGTTGCGCACCGAGCCGGTCGCCGCGCGACCCGACCTTGGTCGTTGACCCGGCGGCATGGCACGCTGTGGGCGTGACAGGGCCGCTGTACCCGGGCGACATCAAATCGGTGCTGCTGAGCGAGGACCAGATCCAGGAGCGCACCGCCGAGTTGGGGGCCCAGATCGGTCGCGACTACGCCGAGCTCGCCGCGGCCGACGGCCGCGACCTGCTGCTGGTGACGGTGCTCAAGGGCGCGGTCATGTTCGTCACCGACCTGGCCCGGGCGATCCCGCTGCCCACCCAGTTCGAGTTCATGGCGGTCTCCTCCTACGGCTCGTCCACCTCCTCGTCGGGGGTGGTGCGCATCCTCAAAGACCTCGACCGCGACATCAGCGACCGCGACGTGCTGATCGTGGAGGACGTCGTGGACTCCGGGCTGACGCTGTCGTGGCTGCTGCGCAACCTGGCGGCGCGCCAGCCCCGATCGCTGCGGGTGTGCACCCTGCTGCGCAAGCTCGACGCGATGCGCACCGGGGTGCAGATCGGCTACGTCGGCTTCGACATCCCCAACGAATTCGTCGTCGGGTACGGCCTGGACTACCTGGAGCGCTACCGCGACCTGCCCTACATCGGCACCCTGGACCCGCGGATCTACCAGGGCCAGTAGCCGAGGCCGGCTACTTCAGCTCCCAGACCGCGGTCACCGAGAAGCTCACGGTCTGCTCGCCGGGCTCCAGCGGCACATCGGCCATCGCGCGCTGCGCCGGCATCGGGCGCTGCGCGTCGTCGCCGCCGGACTCCGAGATCGACAGCACCTTGCCCAGCCGCAGCCCGGCCAGCTCGGCGTACTGGTCGGCGCGGTCCTTCGCGTCGTTGAAGGCCCGCTCCCGGGCGTCGCGCACCAGGTCGGAGTCGTTGTCGATGGAGTAGCTGACCGAGTCGATGCGGGTGGCGTCGCCGCCGGTGCTGACGATCAGCGACAGCGCCTCGGAGGCGGAGTCGAGTTCGCGGATCGTGACCCGGATCGAGTTGGTGGCGCGGTAGCCGGTGATCACCGACGCCCCGGCCGGGTCGTTGGCGTACTGCGGCTGCAGGCTGACCCGGGCCGTGGCGATGTCGCGCTCGTCGACCCCGGCGTCGGTGAGCGCGGTGATCAGCTCGTGTTGGCGCTCGCTGGTCTGGTTCATCACCGTCGAGGCGTCCGCGGCGGTGAACTCGATGCCCACCTCGGCGGTCAGGGTGTCCGGGCTGCCCTGCACCTCCCCGCTGCCGACGACGGTGACCTCGCGCGGGGAGCCGTCGGCGGGGCTGTCGGCGTCGCATCCGGCGAGCCCGCCGATGGTCACCGCGGCCACCGCCGGGGCGATCATCCAGCGGAGCGATCTGCGGGGGTGTGCTGCGATCGGCATGCCTGGCACCTTACGTGCCCGCCGGGTGGACCGCCCGCCGCGCCACCCCGGCAGCGGCGGCGTTCAGCGCAGCTCGGCGAGGAACTCCAGCAGCGCGGCGTTGACCTGGTCGGGACGCTCCTGCTGCAGCCAGTGCCCGGCGTCCTCGATGAGCAGTTCCCGGTACGGCCCGGCCGCGACCTCCCGGGCCCGGTCCCGGCGGGTGAAGCCGAGCACCGGGTCGGCCGCGCCGGCCAGGAACAGCGCGGGGACATCGGTGCTCGCGTCGGCCAGCTGCGGGGTGGTCGACCAGTTACGGTCGAAGTTGCGGTACCAGTTCAGCCCGCCGGTGAACCCGGTGCGGCCGAATTCGGCGACGTAGTAGGCGAATTCGTCAGCGGTGATCCAGTCCGGCAGGGCATCCGGCTCGGGTATCCGGTCCAGGAAACCGGCCGGGCCGGGATCGAGCATGACGGCCGCGGCGGCCGCGTCGCCGGGGGCGGTCAGCCCGCCGAACATCGACCGCATGGTGCGCTCGGGGTCGGCGTCGAGTTCGGCGTCGGCCACCCCGGGCTGCTGGAAGTACAGGATGTAGAAGAAGCGGTCCCCGAAGAGCCGCCGCCACGCCGCGGTCGGCGCCTCCTGCGGGCGCGGGGTGGGCGGCACACTCAGCCCGGCCACCGCGGCCACCCGGTGGGGGTGCAGCAGCGCGGCGTTCCACACCACCGGCGCGCCCCAGTCGTGGCCGATCCAGACCGCGCGCTCGGCGCCGACCGCGTCGAGCACGCCGACCAGGTCGGCGGTGAGGGCGTGGATGTCGTAGGCCTCGATCTCGGCGGGCGCCGACGAGCCGCCGTAGCCGCGCTGGTCGGGGGCGAGCACGTGGTAACCGGCGGCGGCCAGCGCCGGGATCTGATGCCGCCAGGAGTAGGCCAACTCGGGGAAACCGTGCGCGAGCAGCACCACCGGCGCACCGGGTTCGCCGGCCTCCAGCACCCGCAGTCGCACCCCGTTGGTGTCGATGAAGCGTTCGGTCGCCGTGTCCACGCTGCCAGCCATGTCCCCACCCAAGCACAGCCGGCCGTCCGGCTTCGCGACGATCGGTGCAGACCGTCGCGGTAGCCTTGAGGACTGCAGCTGCCTGTACTGGAAGGATCGGGCCGACCACGGTCGGAATTTGATGAACCGCAAAAACGTGATCCGTACCGTCACCGTGATCGCCGTGGTGGTGCTGGTGGGTTGGTCGTTGTTCTACCTCAGCGACGACACCCGCAAGTTCAAGCCGGTGGACACCTCGGTGGCCGTCGCCCAGATCGCCGACGACAACGTCGAAAGCGCCCAGATCGACGACCGTGAACAACAGCTACGGCTGACCCTCAAGGCGGGCAACGACGCCACCGAGGGCGCCGACCAGGTCATCACCAAATACCCGTCCGGCTACGCGGTCACCCTCTATGACTCCCTGATCGCCAAGAAGGCGGACGTCAACACCACCGTCAACCAGGGCAGCATCCTGGGCACGCTGCTGATCTACATGCTGCCGCTGCTGCTGCTGGTGGCGTTGTTCGTGATGTTCTCCCGCATGCAGGGCGGGGCCCGGATGGGCTTCGGGTTCGGCAAGTCCCGCGCCAAACAGCTCTCCAAGGACATGCCGAAGACCACCTTCGCCGACGTCGCCGGGGTCGACGAAGCGGTCGAGGAGCTCTACGAGATCAAGGACTTCCTGCAGAACCCGAGCCGGTACCAGGCCCTGGGCGCCAAGATCCCCAAGGGCGTGCTGCTGTTCGGCCCGCCGGGGACCGGTAAGACGCTGCTGGCCCGGGCGGTGGCCGGCGAAGCCGAGGTGCCGTTCTTCACCATCTCCGGCTCGGACTTCGTCGAGATGTTCGTCGGGGTGGGCGCCTCGCGGGTGCGCGACCTGTTCGAGCAGGCCAAGCAGAACAGCCCGTGCATCATCTTCGTCGACGAGATCGACGCGGTCGGCAGGCAGCGCGGCGCCGGCCTCGGTGGCGGCCACGACGAACGCGAACAGACCCTCAACCAGCTGCTGGTGGAGATGGACGGGTTCGGCGACCGGGCCGGGGTCATCCTGATCGCGGCGACCAACCGCCCCGACATCCTCGACCCGGCGCTGCTGCGTCCGGGCCGCTTCGACCGGCAGATCCCGGTCTCCAACCCCGACATCGCCGGGCGGCGCGCGGTGCTGCGGGTGCACTCCCAGGGCAAGCCGATGGCCCCCGACGTCGACCTGGAGAGCCTGGCCAAACGCACCGTCGGGATGTCCGGCGCCGACCTGGAGAACGTCATCAACGAGGCGGCGCTGTTGACCGCCCGGGAGAACGGCACCGTGATCACCGGCCCGGCGCTGGAGGAGGCGGTGGACCGGGTGATCGGCGGGCCGCGCCGCAAGAGCCGCATCATCAGCGAGCACGAGAAGAAGATCACCGCCTACCACGAGGGCGGACACACCCTGGCCGCGTGGGCGATGCCCGACATCGACCCCATCTACAAGGTCACGATCCTGGCGCGCGGGCGCACCGGCGGGCATGCGGTCGCGGTGCCGGAGGAGGACAAGAGCCTCCGCACCCGGTCGGAGATGATCTCGCAGCTGGTGTTCGCGATGGGCGGCCGCGCCGCCGAGGAGCTGGTCTTCCACGAGCCGACCACCGGCGCGGTCTCCGACATCGAGCAGGCCACCAAGATCGCCCGGGCGATGGTCACCGAGTACGGCATGAGCGCCAAGCTGGGCGCGGTGCGCTACGGCACCGACCACGGCGACCCGTTCCTGGGCCGCACCATGGGCAGCGCCCCGGACTACTCCCACGAGGTGGCCCGGGAGATCGACGAGGAGGTCCGCAAGCTCATCGAGGCCGCCCACACCGAGGCCTGGGCGATCCTCACCGAGCACCGCGACGTCCTGGACACCCTCGCCGGTGAGCTGCTGGAGAAGGAGACCCTGCACCGCGCCGAACTGGAGGAACTGTTCGCCCGGGTCGAGAAGCGGCCGCGGATGACCCTGTTCGACGACTTCGGGGGCCGCACCCCGTCGGACAAGCCGCCGATCAAGACCCCCGGGGAGTTGGCGATCGAGCGCGGTGAGGAATGGCCCCAGCCGGTCGCCGAGCCGGCCTTCAAAGCCGCCATCGCCGAGGCCAGCGCCGAGGCCGAACGGGCCCGCCGCGAGGCCAACGGCACCCCGGAGCACCCACCGCACCCACCGCACCCACCGCACAATGGCGGCTCCCAGCAACCCCAGCCGACCCAGCCCGATTACGGCGCGCCGGCCGGCTGGTACGCGCCGGGCTGGCCGCCGCCACCGCAGCATCCGAGTTACCCGCAGCAGCCCGGCCCGCCCGGACCGTGGTACCCGCCGCACCCCGGTCCGCGCCACGGGCAGGACCCGAACCAGGGCTACCCGCCCCGCCAGCCCTACCCGGTCCCCGGGCAGGGCGAACCGGGCAGCCAGCCGGGGCAACACGGTGAGGAGAGCCGGCAGACCCCGCCGGCGCGCGGCTAACCCATGGAGGTTCGATGACTCGGTTCGACACCGGGATCGATGCGCAGTTCGACGCCCGACCGGCGCCGTCGGAGCGACCGGTCTTCGACCAGGCCCGCGCCGAGGCCGCGGTCCGGGAGTTGCTCCTCGCGATCGGCGAGGACCCGGAACGCTGCGGGCTGCGCGACACCCCGGCGCGGGTCGCGCGGGCCTACCAGGAGATGTTCGCCGGGCTCTACACCGACCCCGACGACGTCCTCAACACGACCTTCGACGAGCAGCACGACGAACTGGTGATGGTCAAAGACATCCCGATGTACTCGATGTGCGAACACCATCTGGTGTCGTTCCGCGGATCGGCGCACGTCGGCTACATCCCGGGTGAGGACGGCAGGGTGACCGGCCTGTCGAAGATCGCCCGGGTCGTCGACCTGTACGCCCGGCGCCCCCAGGTGCAGGAACGGCTGACCGCTCAGATCGCCGACGCGATGATGAACCGCCTCAAGCCGCGGGGCGTGATCGTGGTCGTCGAGGCCGAGCACATGTGCATGTCGATGCGCGGGGTCCGCAAACCCGGTGCGGTCACCACCACTTCGGCGGTGCGCGGCCAGTTCAAGACCGACACGGCGCTGCGCGCGGAAGCGTTGAATCTGATCCTGCACAAGTGAGATCCACCGATGTGCAGGTCATGGGGGTGGTCAACGTCACCACCGACTCGTTCTCCGACGGCGGGCGCTACCTGGAGACCGGCCGCGCCGTCGAACACGGGTTGGCGCTGGCCGCCGCGGGCGCGGCGATCATCGACGTCGGCGGGGAGTCCACCCGGCCGGGCGCCCAGGGCGTCGACACCGCGGTGGAGGTCGCCCGGGTGGTGCCGGTCGTCTCGGCGCTGGCCGCGCACGGCCTCACGGTCAGCATCGACACCATGCACGCCGCGGTCGCCGCGGCCGCCCTCGACGCCGGGGCGAGCATGGTCAACGACGTCTCCGGTGGCCGCGCCGACCCGGACATGGCGCCCCTGCTCGCCGAGAGCGGGGTGCGGTGCGTGCTGATGCACTGGCGGCCGGTCGCCGCGCAGCACCCGCACCGGGTGCCCCGCTACCGCGACGTGGTGGCCGACGTGCGGGCCGAATTGCTTACCGCGGTGGACACCGTGGTGGCCGCCGGTGTCGCCCCGGACAAGGTCGTCATCGATCCGGGCCTGGGCTTCGCCAAGACCGGCCTGCACAACTGGACGCTGCTGCACGCGCTGCCGGAACTGGTCGCCACCGGGGTGCCGGTGCTGGTCGGGGCGTCGCGCAAACGATTCCTCGGTGCGCTGCTGGCCGGCCCGGACGGGGCCGTGCGGCCGCCCGACGGCCGGGAGACGGCGACCGCGGTGATCTCGGCGCTGGCCGCACTGCACGGGGCGTGGGGGGTGCGTGTCCACGATGTGCGGGCCTCGGTGGACGCCCTGAAGGTGGTCGACGCGTGGGCTCTCGGTGGGGAGCGCGATGACTGACCGGATCGAGTTGCGCGGGCTGACCGTTCGCGGCCACCACGGGGTGTTCGACCACGAACGCGCCGACGGGCAGGACTTCGTCGTGGACATCACGGTGTGGCTGGACCTGACCGCCGCCGCGGCCGGCGACGACCTCGCCGAGACCTACGACTACGGGCTGCTGGCCGACCGGGCCGCCGCCGTCGTCGCCGGACCGGCCCGCAACCTCATCGAGACGGTGGCCGCCGAGATCGCCGACGAGGTGATCGGCGATCCGCGGGTCGAGGCGGTCGAGGTCACCGTGCACAAGCCGCAGGCGCCCATCCAGCAGGACTTCGCCGACGTCGCGGTGGTCATCCGCCGCTCCCGGCGCGGCGGGCGTGGCCGGGTGGTGCCGGCATGACGCGGGTGGTGCTGTCGATCGGCAGCAACCTGGGGGACCGGCTGGCCCGGCTCCAATCGGTGCTCGACGGGCTGGGGCCGGCGGTGCGCGCCGTCTCCGGCGTGTACGAAACCGACCCGTGGGGCGGGCTGGAGCAGGGCCGGTTCCTCAACGCCGCGCTGATCGCCGAGGACCCGGACTACGACGGTCAGGGCTGGCTGCGCCGGGCGCACGAACTTGAGGACGCCGCCGACCGGGTGCGGGGGGAGCGCTGGGGGCCGCGCACGCTGGATGTCGACCTGGTGACGTGCCACCAGACCTCCCCGGCCGGGGACACCCTGGTGGTGTCCCGCGACGACGGGCTGACCCTGCCGCACCCGCTGGCGCATCTGCGCGCGTTCGTGCTGATCCCGTGGCTGGAGGTGGAGCCCGACGCGGAACTGCCGGTGGCCGGGCAGTCGCGGCCGGTGAGCACGCTGGTGACCGAGCTGGACCCCGCCGACCGGGTCGCGGTGCGGCTGACCGGGTTGACGTTGCGCGCCACCGGTGGGACGGACCGGTGATGGGGCCCACCCGCAAACGTGAACTGATCGCTGCCGTCGTCGGCACCGGCCTGCTCTGCTACCTGCTGGTCGGGCCGTTGTATCGGCTGTTTCCGCCGATCACGGTGTGGACCGGGCTGTCGCTGCTGGTGGTCGCCGCGGTGGAGGCCGGCTGGGGTTTTCAGTTGCGCGCCAAGATCAACGCCGCCGAGATCGGTGTCGGCCCGGGCCGGTTGCACCCGCTGGCCGCTGCGCGCAGCCTGGTCGTCGCCAAGGCTTCGGCGTGGGTGGGCGCGGTGGTGCTCGGCTGGTGGCTCGCGGTGCTGGCCTACCTGCTGCCGCGGCGCTCCTGGCTGCACGCCGCGGAGCAGGACACCGCGGGCACGGTGGTGGCGGCGGTGAGCGCGCTGGCCCTGGTGGTCGCCGCGCTGTGGCTGCAGCATTGCTGCAAATCGCCGGGCATCGGCCCGGAGGGCGACGAGGACACCGAGAAACAGGCCTGTTGAGAATCGCCGCAGCGCGCCGACACGCGGACTGACCTCGGGCCGGTACAGTCAGGCCATGACCGTTCTGCCCGGCGGCGCTCGGGTCCGGCGCGGCGTCCGCAGGCCGGGCTGGACGCTGCTGACCACGTTGCTGGTGCTCGCTTTGGTGGCGAGTTCGGCGCTGGTGTTCACCGACCGGATCGAATTGCTCAAGCTGGCGGTCGTTCTGGCGCTGTGGGCCGCGGTGGTCGGTGCGTTCGTTTCGGTGATCTACCGTCGCCAAAGCGATGTCGCCGAGGCCCGGGCCCGGGATATGAAACTGGTCTATGACCTCCAACTCGACCGGGAGATCGCTGCCCGGCGCGAGTACGAACTGAACGTGGAGTCGCAGCTGCGCCGCGAGCTGGCCTCGGAGTTGCGGGCCGAGGCCGCCGACGAGATCGCCATGCTGCGTAGCGAACTGGTGGCTCTGCGCGCCAACCTCGAGATGCTCTTCGACGCCGAATTCGAGCACCGTCCGGCCCTGGAGACCGAGCGCAGCACCGTACGGGCCTACAGTGATCGCGCCCACGAAGCCGGCGCCGGCCCGGATTGGGCTGCGGCGGCGCGGGTTTCGACCGTCATGCCCGACGAGGCGGCCAGCCCGACCACCGAGAACCCGATCATCGACGTGCCCGAGGTCCCGGTGCCGCCGGCCGCCGAAGCGCCGCCGGAAACCCCCGAGCCGGCCGCCGAATGGCCGCAACACGATGGGCGCCACGAGGGACGCCACGACGGACGCCAGGACGGGCGCCAGGACGGGCGGGAAGGCCCGCGCCGCGACGCCGCGAGCCACCGCCAGCCCGGCTACGACCCGCGGTCCTACGGCGCCCGGCCCGCACCGGAGGAGCAGCGCGGATCGCATCGCCGCCGCGCCGCCGAACCGGACCCGGCCCCGCCGCGCCAGGAACCGCCGGCCTGGCCGCCACGACCCGAGCCCGCCCCGGCCGCGGCGAGTTGGCAGACCGGCCCGGTCCCGCCGGTTCCGCCCGCACCGGCGCGATCGGCGCCCGCCGCCGACACCGGCTGGCAGCCGCTCGGCGGTGAGGGGCAGTGGCTCCCGCCCGGCAGTCCGGGAAGCCACTGGGCGCCGGCTGACGAGCAACCCGAGCCGCGTCGGGGCCGCCACTACCGCGGCGGCGACACGCCCGCGGCCCCCGCCGAGCCCACCCCGCACGCACAGCCACCGGGCGGGTTCGAACCGGCCGAACCGGAGCCGGCCTGGCCGGAGCCCGACCGCCACCAGCCGCGCCACGCCCCGCCCGCGGCCGGCTACACGCCGCCGATGCCGACCCGCCCGGAACCCGCCGCCCGGCACCGCCGCCGCGCCGCGGAACCCGAGGAACCGCCGCGGTCGTTCGAGCCGGCGCCGGAGCCGGCCCCGGCGTCCGAACCCGAGGAGTCCGGCGGACGACGCAGCAGCGGCCAGTCGGTGGCCGATCTGCTGGCCCGGTTCGAGGTCAGCCCCAGCGCCGGCGGCCGCAGGCGCCGTCGGGAGGACTGACCGGCGGGGGCGTGCTGCGCGGCCCGGCCGCTTCCGGCTAAAATCTGTCCCGACCGTCCGGTACCCGCCACGCGGGACTGGAACGAACCAACAGGACTTGTGAGGTCGTCTGCATGGCGCAGTTCGACGGCTTGCGTCCCGCTCGACTCAAGGTGGGCGTCATCGCGGCCGGCCGGGTGGGCACCGCCCTGGGTGTGGCGCTGGAGCGCGCCGAGCACGTGGTGGTGGCCTGCAGCGCCATCTCCGCGGCCTCCCGCAGGCGCGCCGAGCGGCGGCTGCCCGACACCCCGGTGACGGCGGTGCCGCAGGTGGCCGGGGCCGCCGAACTGCTGCTGCTGGCGGTACCCGACACCGAACTGCCCGGCCTGGTCGCCGGGCTGGCCGCCACCGCCGCGGTGCGCCCCGGCACCATCGTGGCGCACACCTCCGGTGCGCACGGGGTGGACGTGCTGGCCCCGCTGACCGGGCGGGACTGCGTGCCGCTGGCCATCCACCCGGCGATGACGTTCACCGGCTCCGACGAGGACATCGCCCGACTCCCGGACGCCTGCTTCGGGATCACCGCGGCCGACGAGGTCGGGTATGCGATCGCCCAGTCGCTGGTCCTGGAGATCGGCGGCGAACCGGTGCGGGTCCGCGAGCAGTCCCGCACGCTGTATCACGCTGCCCTCTCCCACGCCGCCAACCACCTGGTCACCGTGGTCGCCGACGCCGTGGAGATGCTCCGCGCGGCGCTGCGCGGCCAGGAACTGCTCGGCCAGCAGTGGGTCGAGGACGAGCCCGGCGGCATCGCCGAACGGGTCGTCGGCCCGCTGGCCCGGGCCGCCCTGGAGAACACCCTGCACCGCGGCCGCGCCGCCCTGACCGGCCCGGTCGCCCGCGGCGACGCCGCCGCGGTCGCCGCCCACCTCGACGCGCTCGCCGCCCTGGACGCCGGCCTGGCCGAGGCCTACCGCACCAACTCGCTGCGCACCGCCCGGCGGGCCGATGCCGCCGCCGACGTCCTGGAGGTGCTGACCCGATGAGGCCGGGCAGCCCGAAGTTCACCGCCGGTGAACTCAACCGCTACAGCGAGCCCCGCGATGTCGCGGCGGTCTGCCGGGCCCTGCGCGGCACCGGCCGCCGGATCGTGCTGGTCCCGACCATGGGCGCACTGCACGACGGGCACCTGACCCTGGTTCGCGCGGCCCGGCGGGTGCCCGGCGCGGCGGTGGTGGTCTCGATCTTCGTCAACCCCCTGCAGTTCGGCGCCGGTGAGGACCTGGCCACCTACCCGCGCACGCTGGAGGACGACCTGGCGCTGCTGCGCGAGGAACGCGTCGACATCGCGTTCACCCCGACCGAAGCCGAGATGTACCCGCACGGCCGACGCACCGTGGTGCGGCCGGGCCCGCTGGGCGCCGAACTCGAGGGCGCCGCCCGCCCCGACCACTTCGCGGGCATGCTCACCGTCGTGCTCAAGCTGCTGCAGATCGTCGGCCCGGACCGGGCGTTCTTCGGCGAGAAGGACTACCAGCAGCTGGTGCTGGTGCGCCAGATGGTCGAAGACCTCGACATCGACACCGAGATCGCCGGCGTGCCGATCGTGCGCGACCCCGACGGCCTGGCCTTGTCATCGCGCAACCGCTACCTCGACGACGGGCAGCGTGAGCAGGCGACCGCGTTGTCGGCCGCGCTGCTGGCCGCGGCGCGCGCCGCCGGAGGCGGACCCGATCAGGCCGTGGCCGCCGCCCGCGCCGTGCTGGACCCGATCCCGGCGATCGAGGTGGACTACCTGGAGGTTCGCGACCCGGATCTGGGGCCGGCCCCGCCGTTCGGCCCGGGACGAATCCTGGTGGCGGCCAAGGTCGGCGACACCCGACTGCTGGACAACGCCGCCGTCGACATCGCCGCCGGACCCTACACCTGACCGACCGAACCCGCCGCCGAACACGTTGGAGGAACTCATGCTACGGACGATGATGAAGTCGAAGATCCACCGGGCCACCGTCACCCAGGCGGACCTGCACTACGTCGGCTCGGTGACCATCGACGCCGACCTGATGGAGGCCGCCGACCTCCTCGAAGGCGAACAGGTCACGATCGTCGACATCGACAACGGGGCGCGCCTGGTCACCTACGCCATCACCGGCGAGCGCGGTAGCGGAGTCATCGGGATCAACGGTGCCGCAGCACATCTGGTGCACCCCGACGACCTGGTCATCCTGATCGCCTACGCGACCATGAGCGACGAGGAGGCGCGCCGGTTCCGCCCCCGCGTGGTGTTCGTCGACGCCGCCAACAAGCAGGTCGACCTCGGCGACGACCCGGCGTTCGTGCCGGACTTCGACATCCCCGAGACCGCCGAGCTGCTCTCCCCGCGCGCGAGCGCACGGTAGCCGTGCTCCTCGCCATCGATGTCCGCAACACCCACACCGTGGTGGGGCTGCTCGCCGGGCCCGGCGAGCACGCCAAGGTGGTGCAGCGGTGGCGGATCCGCACCGAAACGGAGATCACCGCCGACGAACTGGCGCTGACCATCGACGGCCTGATCGGTGACGACGGGGAGCGGCTCACCGGCGCCGCGGCGCTGTCCACCGTCCCTTCGGTGCTGCACGAGGTCCGCATCATGCTCGACCAGTACTGGCCGGCCGTGCCGCAGGTGCTCATCGAGCCGGGAGTGCGCACCGGAATCCCGCTGCTGGTGGACAACCCCAAGGAAGTCGGCGCCGACCGCATCGTCAACTGCCTGGCCGCCTACCGCAAGTTCGGCACCGCGGCCATCGTCGTCGACTTCAGCTCCGCCATCTGCGTCGACGCGGTCTCGGCCAAGGGGGAGTTCCTCGGCGGCGCGATAGCGCCCGGCATCCAAGTGTCCTCCGACGCCTCGGCGGCTCGTTCGGCCGGGCTGCGCCGCATCGAGCTGACCCGGCCGCGCTCGATCATCGGCAAGAACACCGTGGAATGCATGCAGGCCGGCGCGATCTTCGGCTTCGCCGGATTGGTCGACGGGCTGGTGCAGCGCATCCGCACAGAGGTCGACGGGTTCGCCGGCGATGCGGTCGCCGTGGTCGCCACCGGGCACACCGCCCCGCTGCTGCTGCCCGAACTGCACACCGTCGACCACTGCGACCCGCACCTGACGCTGCACGGACTGCAGCTGGTCTTCGAACGCAACCGGGACGGCTCCCGCGGGCGGCTCAAGACCGCGCGCTGACCCGGCCGCGGCGGGCCGCCGGTCGGGGGCGGCTCGGCGAGGGTGAGCAGCCCAGTAAGCTCGCGGGTCGTGACCTCCGACGAATCCGCCCTACCCGAGCAGTTCCGGATCCGCCGGGCCAAGCGGGAACGCCTGTTGGCCGAGGGCCGTGAGCCCTACCCGGTCAACGTCGAGCGCACCCACACCCTGGCCGAGATCCGCGCCGCGCACCCCGACCTGCCCGCCGACGCCGCCACCGGTCAGATCGTCGGGGTGTCCGGGCGGGTGGTGTTCGCCCGCAACTCCGGCAAGCTGTGCTTCGCCACGCTCCAGGAGGGGGACGGCACCCAGTTGCAGGTGATGATCAGCCTCGCCGGGGTCGGCCAGGAGCTGCTCGACCTGTGGAAGAGCGACGTCGACCTCGGTGACATCGTCTACGTCCACGGCGAGGTGATCAGCTCCCGGCGCGGCGAGTTGTCGGTGCTCGGCGACACCTGGGAGATGGCCGCCAAGGCGTTGCGGCCGCTGCCGGTCGCGCACAAGGAGATGAGCGACGAGGCGCGGGTGCGGCAGCGCTACGTCGACCTGATCGTGCGCCCGGAGGCGCGGACCGTGGCCCGCCAGCGCATCGCGGTGGTCCGCGCGCTGCGCAACGCGCTGGAGCGGCGCGGGTTCCTCGAGGTCGAGACCCCGATGCTGCAGGTGCTGGCCGGCGGCGCGGCGGCCCGCCCGTTCGTCACCCGCTCCAACGCGCTGGACACCGACCTGTATCTGCGGATCGCGCCGGAACTGTTCCTGAAACGCTGCGTGGTCGGTGGATTCGACAAAGTATTCGAGTTGAACCGGGTATTCCGGAATGAAGGAATTGACTCCACTCATTCACCGGAATTTTCCATGCTGGAAACCTATCAGGCGTATGGCACCTACGACGACTCCGAGATCGTCACCCGCCAGCTAATTCAAGAGGTCGCCGACGAAGCGATCGGAACCCGGCAGGTCCCGCTGCCCGACGGCAGCACCTACGACGTCGACGGGGAGTGGGCGTCGATTGAAATGTATCCCTCGCTGTCCGAGGCGCTCGGTGAGCAGATCACCCCGGAAACGCCGGTGCCGGTGCTGCGCCGCATCGCCGACAAACTGGGTGTGGAAGTGCCCGAGGACCGCGGTTACGGGCACGGCAAACTCGTCGAGGAACTGTGGGAACACACCGTCGGCAACGCCCTCTATGCCCCCACGTTCGTACGGGATTTCCCGGTCGAGACCACCCCGCTGACCCGACAGCACCGCAGCATCCCGGGCGTCACCGAGAAATGGGATCTCTATCTGCGCGGATTCGAGCTGGCCACCGGATATTCGGAGCTGATCGACCCGGTGGTCCAGCGCGAGCGGTTCGTCGCGCAGGCCCGCGCCGCCGCGGCCGGTGACGACGAGGCGATGGCGCTCGACGAGGATTTCCTGACCGCCATCGAATACGCGATGCCGCCGTGCACCGGCACCGGAATGGGAGTGGACCGGCTCCTGATGGCATTGACGGGATTGTCAATTAGGGAGACGGTCCTGTTCCCCATTGTTCGTCGTCACGACGGCTGATCCTTCGCGGAATAACCGCAGTCATAATCGCCGCACCGAATGGTTTACCCTGTTATGGCGCGGTGCTGAACCGTGCGGTAATCGCGTATCGCAGTGCAAACGGAAGGTGAGTGGTCGGGAAATGGCGAAAAAGGTTACGGTGACGCTGGTAGACGATTTGGACGGCACTGCGAAGGCGGATGAAACCGTCGAATTCGGCCTCGACGGGGTGACCTACGAGATCGACCTGTCGACCAAGAACGCGGAGAAATTGCGTGGCGACCTCAAACGCTGGGTCGAGGCCGGCCGTCGGGTCGGTGGCCGCAAGCGCGGCCGCAGCAGCACCGGTCGCCGCGGCGCGATCGACCGGGAGCAGAGCGCCGCGATCCGGGAGTGGGCGCGCCGCAACGGCCACAACGTCTCCACCCGCGGCCGGATCCCGGCCGACGTGATCGAGGCGTTCCACGCCGCCACCTGAGCCGGCCGGCGCGTTCGCTGCCGGCGAACCGATTGTCGAAACGTTTCCGCTGATCCCGGCGTTGCCCACGTATGGCCGGAGAACGGCCGGGTGAATCGGTACCCGGATCGCTGCCGGGGAGCCACCGTGCGGTGGGAAGGCAGGCGTGCCGCCACTACAGTGGACGGCAGGCGCGAACCGCCGATCATCGTGCCGATGTGTAGGGAGAAGGTAACCACCGATGTTCGAGAGATTTACCGACCGGGCACGTCGGGTTGTGGTCTTGGCGCAGGAAGAGGCCAGGATGCTCAACCACAACTACATCGGCACCGAGCACATCCTGCTCGGCCTCATTCACGAGGGTGAAGGGGTCGCCGCCAAGTCACTGGAGTCGCTGGGGATCTCCCTGGAGGGGGTGCGCAGCCAGGTCGAGGAGATCATCGGCCAAGGCCAGCAGGCGCCCTCCGGGCACATCCCGTTCACGCCGCGGGCCAAGAAGGTCCTGGAACTGTCGCTGCGTGAAGCGCTGCAACTCGGCCACAACTACATCGGCACCGAGCACATTCTGCTCGGCTTGATCCGGGAGGGCGAGGGCGTCGCCGCTCAGGTGCTGGTCAAGCTCGGCGCGGAACTAACCCGGGTGCGTCAGCAGGTCATCCAGCTGCTCTCCGGATACCAGGGCAAGGAGACCGCCGAGGCCGGCACCGGCGGGCGCGGCGGCGAGTCCGGCAGCCCGTCGACGTCGCTGGTGCTCGACCAGTTCGGGCGCAACCTGACCGCCGCGGCGGCCGACGGCAAGCTCGATCCGGTCATCGGCCGCGAGAAGGAGATCGAGCGGGTGATGCAGGTGCTCTCCCGGCGAACCAAGAACAACCCGGTGCTGATCGGTGAGCCCGGCGTCGGCAAGACCGCGGTCGTCGAGGGGCTGGCGCAGGCCATCGTCAACGGCGAGGTGCCCGAGACGCTCAAGGACAAACAGCTCTACACCCTCGACCTGGGTTCGCTGGTCGCGGGCAGCCGCTACCGCGGTGACTTCGAGGAACGGCTGAAGAAGGTCCTCAAGGAGATCAACACCCGCGGCGACATCATCCTGTTCATCGACGAGCTGCACACGCTGGTCGGGGCCGGCGCCGCCGAGGGCGCGATCGACGCCGCGTCGATCCTCAAGCCCAAGCTGGCCCGCGGTGAGCTGCAGACCATCGGCGCCACCACCCTCGACGAGTACCGCAAGTACATCGAGAAGGACGCCGCCCTGGAGCGCCGCTTCCAGCCGGTGCAGGTCGGCGAGCCGTCGGTGGAGCACACCATCGAGATCCTCAAGGGCCTGCGGGACCGCTACGAGGCGCACCACCGGGTGTCGATCACCGACCCGGCGCTGGTGGCCGCGGCCACCCTGGCCGACCGCTACATCAACGACCGGTTCCTGCCGGACAAGGCCATCGACCTGATCGATGAGGCCGGCGCCCGGATGCGGATCCGCCGGATGACCGCGCCACCGGACCTGCGGGAGTTCGACGAGAAGATCGCCGACGCCCGCCGGGAGAAGGAATCGGCGATCGACGCGCAGGACTTCGAGAAGGCCGCGAGCCTGCGCGACCAGGAGAAGCAACTGGTCGCCCAGCGCACCGAGCGGGAGAAGCAGTGGCGCTCCGGCGACCTCGACGTGGTCGCCGAGGTCGACGATGAGCAGATCGCCGAGGTGCTGGGCAACTGGACCGGTATCCCGGTGTTCAAGCTCACCGAGGCCGAGACCACCCGGCTGCTGCGCATGGAGGATGAGCTGCACAAGCGGATCATCGGCCAGGACGACGCGGTCAACGCGGTCTCCAAGGCGATCCGGCGCACCCGGGCCGGGCTGAAGGACCCGAAGCGGCCGTCGGGGTCGTTCATCTTCGCCGGGCCCTCCGGGGTCGGCAAGACCGAGCTGTCCAAGGCGCTCGCGGAGTTCCTGTTCGGTGACGACGACGCGCTGATCCAGATCGACATGGGCGAGTTCCACGACCGGTTCACCGCCTCGCGGCTGTTCGGCGCCCCGCCGGGGTACGTCGGCTACGAGGAGGGCGGCCAGCTCACCGAGAAGGTGCGGCGCAAGCCGTTCTCGGTGGTGCTGTTCGACGAGATCGAGAAGGCCCACCAGGAGATCTACAACTCGCTGTTGCAGGTGCTCGAGGACGGCCGGCTCACCGACGGGCAGGGCCGCACGGTCGACTTCAAGAACACCGTGTTGATCTTCACCTCCAACCTGGGGACCTCCGACATCTCCAAGGCGGTCGGTCTGGGCTTCACCCAGGGCGGCGGGGAGAACAACTACGAGCGGATGAAGCTCAAGGTCAACGACGAGCTCAAGAAGCACTTCCGGCCGGAGTTCCTCAACCGCATCGACGACATCATCGTCTTCCACCAGTTGACCCGCGAGGAGATCATCCAGATGGTCGACTTGCTGATCGCCCGGGTGGGCGAGCAGCTGAAGGCCAAGGACATGGCGATGGAGCTCACCGACAAGGCCCGCTCGCTGCTGGCCAAGCGGGGCTTCGACCCGGTGCTGGGGGCGCGGCCGCTGCGGCGCACCATTCAGCGCGAGATCGAGGACCAGTTGAGCGAGAAAATCCTGTTCGAGGAGCTGCGGCCGGGCCAGCTGGTCACCGTCGACGTGGACAACTGGGACGGCGAGAGCTCCGGCGAAGAGGCGGTGTTCACCTTCACCGGCGGTCCGAAACCGGTCGGCTCGGCCGAATTGGCCGACGCGGCCGCCGGCTCGACCCCGTCGGAGTAGAACCGCTCGGCGGACGTCGGGGCGGTCGGCCCGGAGCCGGCCGCCTTGTCCGTCGAGCCTCAGCCCTCGGTGGGCAGCATCGCGAAGACCTGCTTGGCGATCTGTAGCACCCAGCCGGCGACCCGCGGACCGTGGTCGTGCGGCCAGTTCAGCTGGAAACTGACCACCCACGGCTGCCCGCCGCGATCGACCGCATACCAGCTGAATGTCAGGTCGCCGGGCAGCCCGCCGGCCTTGGCGCCGATGTAGGGCCAGTCGTTGCGGTTCAGGTCGATGCCGGCCACCGCGGCGAGGATGTCGGTGACCGGGGCGGCCGCACCGACCGCCTGCCGCTGCAGCGCCGCATGCACTCGGCAGATGTCCTCCGCGCTGCCGTACCACTCCGCGCCGTAGCTCGAGGCCGGGGTGTGGGCGCGGACGGGGTCGGGCCGGTACGGCCGCGACTTGGCGTCGGCCAGCAGCTGCGCCCGATCGGCGGGGGTGCCGTGCTGCCACTGTTCCCGCAGGTCCGGGGTGCCCCAGCCGACCGAGAACAACTCGTACATGGTCGGGAACGGGGTCATGCTGGCCGGGTCGTGGTGGCCGGTGGCCACCAGCGCCCGCTCCACCGCGGTGGTGCCGACCTTCTCGATCAGCAGGTCGGTGGCCATGTTGTCGCTGGTGGCGATCATCTTCTCGGCCGCGGTGCGCACCGAGACCTGCGCCCCGGGCGGCAACTCCTCCAGCCCGGAGGAGCCGACGGCCTTGGCGCGGGCGGTCACCGTCAGCGGGTCCTGCCAGGACAGGGTGCCGGCCTGCACCGCGTCGGCGACCGCGTAGAGGACGTACAGCTTGAAGATCGACGCCAGCGGCAGCGACTCGCCGGTGTTGGCGCCGGCCACCGGTTCGCAGCGCCCGTCGACCACCCGGGCCGCCTGGTAGGAGAACCGCGCCCCGGTGCGCGCCAGGGTCTCCTCGACGTCGCGCCAGGACGTCACGACGGGTTTGTGGGTGGTGACCTCGAACCGGCTCACCCGCCCGGCGTCGTCGAGGCGCAGGTCGACGTCCTGGCGGGCGCCGTAGGAGGCGGTCAGCCGCAGGGTGGCCGAGTTGGCGTGCACGTCGGCCTCATTGAGGGTGTAGGGCCGGTCCCACCACAGCGAGTCCATCTTCTCGACGACCTCGTCGACCTTGTCCGGGGCGGCCAGGGTGCTCACCGACACCGGCCCGATCGGCCATTCCGAGTTGAGCATGTCCAGGGTCTGCTGGGCGCGCAGGCCCGGCGGGGTCTGGGTGTTGATCCGGGTCCCGGGGTCGCGGGTGTCGGTGGCCGGCGACGCCGACGGGCTGCACCCGCCGACCAGTGCGACGCTCATCCCGACCGCGGTGACCAGCGCCAGCCGCCGGCGGATCCGGTCAGCTGCGGGCGGCGTCGGGGGCAACGTCCAGGACAACCTCGAACTCCAACAACGATGCGCCGCTGGCCACCGGGGCGCGGGACCCGGCGTGGGCCTCGGCGCCGCGGCCGTCCACCCAGGCCTGGAACGCCTCGTCGGATTCCCACTGGGTCACCACGAAGTAGCGGTCCTCGCCCTTGGTCGGGCGCAGCAGCTGAAACCCGAGGAAGCCGGGTGACTTCTCCACCGTGTGTGCCCGGTTGGCGAACCGCTTCTCCAGTTCGGGGCCGGCGCCCGGCGGGACGTCGATAGCGTTGATCTTCACCACTGGCATGCGGCAAGGCTACCGTGCCTGCCAGGCCGGTCGAACCGGCACGCAACTTCGGTCGGGAGGGGATCGGGATGGCTGTCGAGCCGACGCCCGGCGGCGGATCGCTCCACCGCCGCGGCGGTCGCGGTGCGCCGCTGGTGCTGGTCCACGGGCTGATGGGCCGCGGCAGCACCTGGGGGCGGCAGCTGCCGTGGCTGACCGAGTGCGGGGCGGTGTACACCTACGACGCGCCGTGGCATCGGGGCCGTGACGTCGCCGACCCGTATCCGATCAGCACCGAGCGGTTCGTCGCCGACCTGGGCGACGCGGTCGCCGCGCTCGGGGAGCCGGTCACCCTGATCGGGCATTCGATGGGTGCGTTGCACTCCTGGTGCCTGGCCGCCGGCCGCCCGGAACTGGTCACCGCGGTGGTGGTCGAGGACATGGCACCGGATTTCCGGGGCCGCACCACCGGGCCGTGGGAGCCGTGGCTGCACGCCCTGCCGGCCGAATTCGACACCGCCGAGCAGGTGTTCGCCGAATTCGGCCCGGTCGCCGGCCGGTACTTCCTGGAGGCGTTCGACCGGACCGCGACCGGGTGGCGGCTGCACGGACACACCGCCCGCTGGATTGAGATCGCCGCCGAGTGGGGCACCCGCGATTACTGGGCGCAATGGCGGGCGGTGCGTGCCCCGACCCTGCTGATCGAGGCGGGCAACTCGGTCACCCCGGCCGGCCAGATGCGCCGCATGGCCGAAACGGGCGCGCGCAGCAGCTATCTGGCGGCTCCGCAGGCCGGCCATCTCATCCACGACGAGGCGCCGGACCTCTACCGCCGGGCAGTCGCGGATTTCCTGCACGGCCGGGGCTGAGCCCGCCGGAACGCTCAGCCTTCCCCGGGCAGCGCGTACCACCCGGTGCGGGTGCGCTCCACCAGGCCGTCGGCGAGCAGCGAGGCCAGCGCCCGGTCTCGTTGGGCCGCATCGACGGTCCAGGCGGCGTCCAACGCCGTGCCGGGCACCGCGGAGTCGGCGGCACGCAACACGTCGAGCAGCCGGCCGCGCACCTGCCGGTCGGTCCCGGCGTAGCGCTGCACCCGCCGCGGTGGGGCCGTGGACGGCGGGTAGCCGGCGTCCCGCCACGCGCAGGAACTCAGCGGGCACTGCCCGCAGTCCGGGCTGCGCGCGGTGCACACCAGCGCGCCCAGCTCCATCAGCGCCGCCGAGAACCGTGGTGCCACAGCGTCATCGGGCAGCAGCACGCTCACGTCGGCGTGGTCGCGGGTGGCCGCCGGGGCGCCGGCCTCGGCCCGGCCGTGCACCGCGCGGGCCACCACCCGCCGCACGTTGGTGTCGACCACCGGCACCGGCTGCCGGTAGGCGAAGCAGGCCACCGCCCGCGCGGTGTAGGCGCCCACCCCGGGCAGTTCGAGCAGGGTCTCCACGTCCGCGGGGACCGTGTCGCCGTGGTCGCGGGCGACCACGACGGCGCATTCGTGCAGCCGTTTGGCCCGCCGCGGGTAGCCCAGCTTGCCCCAGGCGCGCAGCACCTCGGCGGGGCCGGCCGCCGCGGTCGCCGACGCGGTCGGCCAGCGCGCCACCCAGGCGGTCCACACCGGCAGGACCCGCGCGACCGGGGTCTGCTGCAACATGATCTCGCTGACCAGGATCTGCCACGCGTTGACCGACGGGTCGCGCCACGGCAGATCGCGCCCGGCGCGGTCGTACCAGTCCAGCAACTCCGTCGAACGGATACTCATGACGGTCGGCGGTGTGCGGCGGTGCAGAATACCGGGTATGCCGAATACGAATCCGATATCCGCATGGAGGTCACTGAGGGAGGGTAACCAGCGGTTCGTCGCCGGTGCCCCGGCCCATCCCAGCCAGAGCATCGAGCGGCGCACCAGCCTGGCCGACGGGCAGGCCCCCACCGCGGTGGTGTTCGGCTGCGGGGACAGCCGGGTGGCCGCGGAGATCATCTTCGACCAGGGCCTCGGCGACATGTTCGTGGTGCGCACCGCCGGCCACGTCATCGACACCTCGGTGCTCGGCTCGATCGAGTTCGCGGTGCTGGTACTCGACGTGCCGCTGATCGTGGTGCTCGGCCACGACAGCTGCGGCGCGGTCAAGGCGGGCAAGGCGGCACTCGACGACGGCGCGATCCCCGGCGGCTACCTGCGCGACGTGGTGGAGCCGGTGACCACCTCGATCCTGCTGGGCCGGCGCGAGGGGCTGACCACCATCGACGAGTTCGAGACCCGCCACGTCAACGAGACCGTCGTGCAGTTGCGGGAACGCTCCTCGGTGATCGCCGAACGGGTCGCGGCGGGCACCCTGGCGATCGTCGGTGCCACCTACCACCTGGCCGACGGCGAGGTGGAACTGCGCGACCACCTCGGCGACATCGGCGAGTGACGCCGACGCCCGATTCGCGCGGATAGTCGCGGAAGGTCACAACGCGGTCGCGACACGCCGAGATCGATCGGACGTGTTGTGCTGACCTGGGCTTACCGTGATGATGTGTTGGATTTGGAACCGCAGGGCCCGCTCCCACCCAAAATCTATTGGCGACGCCGGGGGCTGGCGCTCGGGGTAGCCGCGGTGGTGATCGCGATCGTGATCGCGATCATCGTGGCGGTCACCCGCGACGGTTCCGCCGAGGAGAACACCGACACCACCGCGACCGGGCAGCAGGCCGGCCCGGAACAGCCGGAGGGCAAGACTCCGGTGGTGCCGCCCGCCGAGGAGAGCCCGCCGCCCACCCCGACGCCCACCGAGGCGGTGACGCCGCCGCCGGTGCTCAACGAGGGCGACGACTGCCCCGATTCGGTGCTGGCGGTCAAGGGCCTGACCAACCAGCCCCGCTACACGGTGGGCGAGCAGCCCAAATTCACCATGGTGGTGACCAACATCGGGCTGGTCACCTGCAAGCGTGACGTCGGCGCCGCGGTGCTCGCCGCCTACGTCTACTCCCTGGACAACCAGCGGTTGTGGTCCAACCTGGACTGCGCGCCGTCCAACGAGACCCTGGTCAAGGACTTCAAACCCGGTGAGCAGGTGGTCACCACGGTGACCTGGACCGGCACCGGGTCGGCGCCGCAGTGCCCGTTGCCGCGCAAGCCGATCGGCCCGGGCACCTACAACCTGGTGGTCCAGCTGGGCAATCTGCGGTCCGCTTCGGTGCCGTTCATCCTCGCCGATGCCGCCCAGCCCGGGGAGGCGCCACCGCCCGAGCAACAGCCGGGGGAGCAGCAGCCCGACGAGCAGCAGCCGCAGGCGCCCACCGGTCCGCCGCCGGGCCCGGTCGAAGAGGTGCCGCACGGCCCGGGTAACTGACGGTCGCCTCAGCTCAACCGGTCGGTGATCGTCGACTCGGCGAGCTGCGAAAGTCCTTCGCGGACATGGCGCGACCACATCGTGCCGATGCCCTCCACCGACTGCAGGTCCCCGGCACTGGCCGCCAGCAGCCCCTGCAGTGACCCGAACGCGCGGACCAGCAGGTCGGCGTGGGCGAACTGCAGCCGCGGGATGCCGGCCAGCGCCCGGTAGCCGCGCGGGCTGACCGCCGAGTCCTGGGCTTCGTCGGTGGAGGGGTAGCCGAACACCTTGGCCAGCATGGTGAAGTCCAGCAGTTCACTGTCGGAGAGCGTGTCGAGCTCATCGAGCACCGCGGCGACCTGCGTCTTGGTCAGCGGCTCGGGGTTGGCGTGGTAGTCGCGGACGAACAGTTCCCGCGCCGAGTCGTTGCCGCCCAGCAGCTCTTCCAGCTGCAGCCGCAGCTGGCGGCCGTCGGTGCCCAGCTCGACCGCGTCGTCGTCGATCTCCAGCCCGATCCGGCGGACCAGTTCGAGGCGCTGCACCACGGTCATGGCGTCGCGCAGCGTCGCGAAGTCCTCGATCTCGGCGCGGGAGAGCTGCCTGCTGACCTCGTTGAGCCGGGCCCGGAACCGTTCGAGGGTGGCGATGGCCTGGTTGGCCCGCGACAGGATGGTCGCCGAGTCGGCCAGCACGTGCCGTTCGCCGTTGACGTAGACCGTGACGATGTTCATCGAGTGGCTGACCGAGACGACCGGGACGCCGGTCTGGATGGCGGTGCGCTCCGCCGAGCGGTGCCGGGTGCCGGACTCGTCGGTCGGGATGGACGGGTCGGGCACCAGCTGCACGTTGGCGCGCAGGATGCGGGCGCCGTCGGTGGACAGCACCACCGCGCCGTCCATCTTCGACAGTTCCCGCAGCCGGGTCGGCGCGTAGCGGACGTCGAGGGAGAACCCGCCGTCGCAGACCGCTTCCACACTCTCGTCGTGGCCGAGCACGATGATCGCGCCGGTGCGGCCGCGCAGGATGCGTTCCAGGCCGTCGCGCAGGCCGGTGCCGGGGGCCAGTCGGGCGACGGTGTCACGCAGGGTGGGCGGGGTGTCGGGTCTCACGCTCACCCATTCTGCTCTGCGCCGGGATCCGGTGGTGGCGCATCGAGCAGACGCAGCGCCGGGCGGCGCGGCCGTGGGCGCACCGCGATGTCGGCCAGGTGCTGCAGGGCGTCGACGATGGTGGCCGACTCGATAACCCGAAGCCCCGGCGGTGCGGCGCCGGTGCCGGGCGGCACCAGGGCGGTGGTGAAACCCAGCCGGGCGGCCTCGGCCAGCCGGCGCTCCATCCCCACCACCGGTCGCAGGTCACCGGCCAGGCCCACCTCGCCGATGCTGACGGTGCCTGCCGGCAACGGCAGGTCGGCAAGCGCGGAGGCCAACGCCATCGCGACCGCCAGATCCGCCGACGCGTCGGTGAGCCGCATGCCGCCGACCGTGGACAGGTAGATGTCCCGCCTGCTGACCGGCAGCCCGGCGTGCTTTTCGAGTACCGCGGTGATCATCGCGGTGCGGGCGTGGTCGATGCCGCTGACCGCGCGGCGCGGCGGGCCGCCGGCCGGGGTGGTCAGCAGCGCCTGCACCTCGCCGACCAGCGGCCGTTTGCCGTCCAGCGTGACCGTGATCGCGGTGCCGGGGACCGGTTCACCGCGCCGGTCCAAGAACAGCCCGGACGGGTCGGCGACCCCCTCGATCCCGTTGTCGCGCAACAGGAAGCAGCCGACCTCATCGGCACCGCCGAAGCGGTTCTTGACCCCGCGCACCATCCGCAGCGCGGAATCCCGATCGCCCTCGAAGTGCAGCACCACGTCGACCAGGTGCTCCAGCGAGCGGGGCCCGGCGATGGCGCCGTCCTTGGTGACGTGGCCGACCAGCACCAGCGCCACCCCGGAAGCCTTGACGGCGGCGGTCAGCGCGGTGGTGACCGCGCGCACCTGGGTGACCCCGCCGCTGACCCCGTCGGTGTCGGCGGCGGTGACGGTCTGGACCGAGTCGACGATCATCAGGGACGGCGCCACCGCGTCGAGGTGGCCGAGCACGGTGTGCAGGTCGTTCTCGGCGGAGAGGTAGACCTCCGGGTGGGCGCAGCCGGTGCGTTCCGCGCGCATCCGGACCTGCCCGGCGGTCTCCTCACCGGAGATGTACAGCGCGCGTCGGCCACCCGCCGCCCAGCGGTGCGCGACCTGAAGCAGCAGCGTGGATTTCCCGACGCCGGGATCCCCGGCCAGCAACGTCACCGATCCGGGGACGACCCCGCCGCCGAGCACCCGGTCCAGTTCATCGACCCCGGTGGGATGGTGGCGGGTGTGGGCCGGTTCGATCGTGCTGATCGACACCGCCGGGCGCATCGGGGTGACCGGCCGCGGTCCGGCCGCCGCGGCGAGCGGCGCGACCTCGTCGACGGTGCCCCAGGTCCCGCATTCGGGGCAGCGCCCCACCCACTTGGCGGTGAGGTGCCCACACTCCGAGCAGCGGTACTGCGAACGTGCCTTGGCCACCCGGCGACCGTATCGGTCGGGTCCGACAGTCGCCGCGGTCAGTCCGCCGGGACCGGCTGCGGTGCGAGGCCGGCCGAGATGGGCACCGCGACGGTGGTGGAGCCGGCCTTCTCGAAGGTGAAGGTGAAGTCGTAGTCGATGCCGTTGGTGATCGGCTCGCTCAACTCCACGGTGGCCTCGGCGGTGTTGACGTTCTCCTGCTTGGGGCTGGCGGTCTGACCCACCGGGGTGCCGACCAACAGCCGCCCGCCGACCGGGATTTCCGGCTTGGTCGGGTTGAGCGTCACGTCGCCGATGTCGGTGGTGATCGACACCAGGTGCTCGTTGGTCTCCAGCGACTCGTTGGCGATGGCCAACACCAGCTTCACCGTGCGGCCGGCCTGCAGGTAATCGGTGCTCTGCACGGCCTGGATGTAGATGTCGCGCAACGCCACCTGTTGCAGCGTGGCCTCGGCGCCGTTGACGGCCGGAAGCTGGTCGGCGGACTGGGAGTGCTGGCCGGTGCCGCACCCGGTCAGCACGGTGCCGAGCATCAGGGCGCCGGCGGCGAACCCGGCGGAAACGACCGACAGGCGGTTGCGGATCGGTTTCACTCAAAGCCTCCTGCTCGGCGGTTGGGACATGCAGTTGTGGGATCGGCCCGTCGTGGGGTCGGCGATGCCGCACCGGTGCGCATCCGGCTGTGCACCTTGGCTATGCACAGTAATGGGTCGGGTCCGCGCCGTGGTAGCGGAGGGGCCATCCGGGTGGGCGGGCGGGTGCGGTGGACCGGCTCGCGGTGACCCACGCCACCTCGGCGACCGCCCCGGATCAGCGTCTCTGTTGCATGTATTCAGCGGTCTGTCAACCCCCGGTTCGGCCCGACTGTGCCCCTGACCTGCACCGTTGGGAAAGGTGCGTCGGGGCCGCGTGCTAGCATGGAGGAGCGAAAGGGGCTCAATTCAGATGATTTTTAAGGTCGGAGACACGGTTGTCTATCCCCACCACGGTGCTGCGCTGATCGAAGCGATTGAAACCCGGACCATCAAGGGCGAGCAGAAGGAATACCTCGTCCTGAAGGTGGCGCAGGGCGATCTCACCGTACGGGTGCCCGCCGAGAACGCCGAGTACGTGGGTGTGCGGGACGTCGTGGGGCAGGAGGGTCTCGACAAGGTCTTCCAGGTGCTGCGTGCGCCACACACCGAGGAGCCGACGAACTGGTCGCGTCGCTACAAGGCGAACCTGGAGAAGCTCGCCTCCGGCGACGTCAACAAGGTCGCCGAGGTGGTTCGGGACCTGTGGCGCCGGGACCAGGAGCGTGGCCTGTCCGCGGGGGAGAAGCGGATGCTGGCCAAGGCCCGCCAGATCCTGGTCGGCGAACTCGCGCTGGCCGAGAACACCGACGACGACAAGGCCAACACCATCCTCGACGAGGTGCTCGCTGCCGCCTCGTGACAATCCGGTGACCGTGGCGGTGGTGCCTGCCGCCGGAGCCGGAAAGCGTCTCAAAGCCGGGGTGCCCAAGGCATTCTTCCAGCTGGCGGGCCGCACGCTGGTGGAGCGGGCGGTCACCGGTATGCAGGAATCCGGGGTGATCGACCGGGTGGTGATCGCCGTCCCGGCGGACCGCACCGACCAGGCGAAACTGATCCTGGGCGGCGAGGACGTCGAGGTGGTGGCCGGGGGTGCCAGCCGCACCGAGTCGGTACGTCTGGCGTTGGCCGCCGTCGGCGACCCGCGGTTCGTGCTGGTTCACGACGCGGCGCGGCCGCTGACCCCGCCGGCGCTGATCGTGCGGGTCGTCGAAGCGCTGCACGCCGGCCATTCCGCGGTGGTGCCCGCGCTGCCGGTCACCGACACCATCAAGGCCGTCGACGCCAACGGCGCGGTGTTGGGCACCCCGGAGCGGGCCGGGTTGCGGGCCGTGCAGACCCCGCAGGGCTTCGCCACCGATCTGCTGCTGCGCGCCTATGAACGCGCCGGTGACGCCGCGTTCACCGACGACTCGGCGATGGTGGAGAACATCGGCGGGCAGGTCCAGACCGTCGACGGCGATCCGCTGGCCTTCAAGATCACCAACCCGCTGGACCTGACGCTGGCCCAGGCGCTGGTGGACCGGTGAGCGCCCTGCCCCGGGTGGGGCTGGGCACCGACGTGCACCCGATCGAGGCCGGCCGGCCGTGCCGGCTGCTCGGGCTGCACTTCGACGACGCCGACGGCTGCGCCGGGCACTCCGACGGCGACGTGGCCGCCCACGCCATCTGCGACGCGCTGCTGTCGGCGGCCGGCCGCGGCGACGTCGGGACGGTCTTCGGCGTCGGCGATCCGCGCTGGGCGGGGGTGACCGGCGCGCAGATGCTCGGCCACGTGCGGGACCTGCTCACCGCCGACGGGTTCGGGATCGGCAACGTCGCGGTCCAGGTGATCACCAACCGGCCCAGGATCGGCCCGCGCCGGGAGGAGGCGCAGCGGCTGCTCACCGGCCTGCTGGGCGCCCCGGTGTCGGTCTCCGGCACCACCACCGACGGGCTGGGCCTCACCGGCCGCGGCGAGGGGATGGCCGCGATCGCCACCGCCCTGGTGGTAGGGCCCGCATAGCCGTCGGAACGCCCGGTAAGCTGGCACGTCGTGACCGATCCCGCCCGCCTGCGGCTCCATGACACGGCGACCGGCGCCGTGCGCGACTTCGTCCCGCTGCGGCCCGGCCACGCCTCGATCTACCTGTGCGGCGCCACCGTTCAGGGCATGCCGCACATCGGTCATGTGCGCAGCGGCGTCGCCTTCGACATCCTGCGCCGCTGGCTGACCGCCCGCGGTTACGACGTCGCGTTCATCCGTAACGTCACCGACATCGACGACAAGATCCTGACCAAGGCCGCCGCGGCCGGCCGGCCCTGGTGGGAGTGGGCCGCCACCCACGAACGGGCCTTCAGCGCCGCCTACGACGCGCTCGGGGTGCTGCCGCCGTCGGCCGAGCCGCGCGCCACCGGGCACATCACCGAGATGGTCGAACTGATCACCCGGCTCATCGACACCGGCCACGCCTACACCGACCTGCGCGAAGGCGGCGGCGACGTCTACTTCGACGTGCTCAGCTTCCCCGACTACGGGCAACTGTCCGGCCACAAGATCGACGACGTCCACCAGGGCGAGGGCGTGGCGACCGGCAAACGCGACCAGCGCGACTTCACGCTGTGGAAGTCGGCCAAGCCCGGCGAGCCGTCCTGGCCCACCCCATGGGGCCGCGGCAGGCCCGGCTGGCACCTGGAGTGCTCGGCGATGGCCCGCGCCTACCTCGGCCCCGAGTTTGACATCCACTGCGGCGGCATGGATCTGGTCTTCCCGCACCACGAGAACGAGATCGCCCAGAGCCGCGCCGCCGGCGACGGCTTCGCCCGGTACTGGCTGCACAACGGCTGGGTGACCATGGGCGGGGAGAAGATGAGCAAGTCGCTGGGCAACGTGCTGTCGATGCCCGCGGTGCTGGCCCGGGTCCGGCCCGCCGAACTGCGCTACTACCTGGGCAGCGCCCACTACCGGTCGATGCTGGAGTTCTCCGAGACCGCCCTGCAGGACGCGGTGCGCGCCTACTGCGGCGTCGAGGACTTCCTGCACCGGGTGCGCCACCGCGCCGGCAGCGTCGAGGTCGGCGAGTGGACACCGCGGTTCGCCGCCGCGCTCGACGACGACCTGGCGGTCCCGATCGCGCTGGCCGAGGTGCACCACGTCCGGGCCGAGGGCAACCGGGCGCTCGACGCCGGCGACACCGCCGCCGCCCGCACCCACGCCGGCAGCATCCGGGCCATGATGGGCATCCTCGGCTGCGACCCGCTCGACGAGCGCTGGGAGTCGCGCGACGAGACCTCCGCGGCGCTGGCCGCCGTCGACGTGCTGGCCCGCGCGGAACTCGCCCGCCGGGAAGAGGCCCGCGGCGACCGGGACTGGGCGCTGGCCGACGAGATCCGCGACCGGCTCAAGGAGGCGGGCATCGAGGTCACCGACACCGGGGACGGGCCGGCCTGGTCGCTGAGCGAACGGGGCGCGCACTGATGGCGGGCAACTCGCGGCGCCGCGGCGCGGTCCGCAAGGCCGGCACCAAGAAGGGGCCCACCGTCGGCTCCGGCGGGGTGCGCAGGCGCGGACTGGAGGGCCGCGGGCCCACCCCGCCCGCGGCCCTCCAGTC